>NZ_BMNB01000010.1 GCF_014646235.1 Micromonospora sonchi
TGGCAGCAGCAGCCGCCTTCGATTTTGTTGTCCTCACAAACACATGATCAACAGGCGGCTGCGTCCACGTTGCACGCCCCCACCACATCCCGGCAGGTCAGACCGCCAATGGCGGCTGCCGTACTAGATGAAAGGAAGGGCCCCTTATTAACGCCTGGTGTAGAGAAAGGGCCCCTTATTAACAGCGGTGCGGTGGTGGGCCGGCCGCTCGGTCCGCGGCGACGTGCCGTGCCGCAGAACGGGCGGGCTACAGCGGCAGGCGGTCGGCGCCGGCGAGCGGGCCGACCACGAGCGGCACCAGCGGGGCCGGCAGCACCGGGCCGTGGCGCAGCGCCGGAGCCCAGCCGGCGTCGGGCGACAGGTCGGGATCGCGTACGGCGTTGTACGCGGCCACCAGGTCGACCGGACGCGCCGCCCCGCCCGCCGGCCTGACCCAGTTGCCCCGGGTGGTGATCGCGGTGCCGCCCCAGTCGTAGAGCAGATCGGCGGCGCCGATGCCGGCACCGAGGGTGAAGTGGTTGTTCTCGGCGTACACGGCGGACTGCACGCCGACGCCGATGGCGTACTCGAAGCCCTCGCCGCCGAGCCGGTAGGCGTTGTTGTAGACGTCGACCTGGCCGAAGCGGACCCGGGGCAGCCGCTGTAGCGACCGGTCGAACAGGTTGTGGTGCAGGGTGACCTTGAGCCGGTCGACGTCCGGCCCGACGGTGTTGGAGGAGCCGATCAGCATCAGCTTGTCCCGCCCGTCGAACCGGTTCCAGGAGGCGGTGACCAGGCTGGCGGTGTGGGTGATGTCCAGCGACCCGTCGTGCACCTGGTAGGGGCGGCCGAAGTAGCTCGGCTGGGCACGGTCGGGGTTGGTGCCGTCGGTGAAGGTGTTGTGGTCGATCCAGACGTTCTCGCTGCGGCGTACCGAGACCTGGTCGTACTGCGAGTTCCAGTTGCCGGTCTCACCGTCGGTGGGGGACCAGGCCGGGAAGCAGTCCCGGGCGTCGTCGAAGGTGATGTTGCGGACGATGACGTTCGAGACCCGGTCGATCATCAGGGTCAGGCCGGTCAGCCGTGCGCCGCGCAGCCCGACGATGGTGGTGTTCGAGCCGACGTTGACCTGGGTGTGCCGGGTCTGGTTGGTCACCGACCGTACCCGCGCCTCCTCCAGCGCCCCGGTGGGCGCCGTTCGACCCCACACCGCCGGGTCGTACGCGGCCAGGTAGGCGTCGAGCGAGTACCCGGGATCGGCCAGCTGCGTGCAGTCGAGCAGTCGGCCGTCGGCTCCCTCGAACCCGTCGATCGTGCCCTTGACGTACACAATTTTGGGGTTGTCCCCACCGAGCGCGGCGACCAGCTCGGCGCGGCTGGTGACCACATGGACCTGGTCGGCGGTGGCCACCGCGCCGCCGGTGGTGCCCGGCCCGGCGGCGGCCCAGCCGTCGCCGGTCGGCAGGGGCTGCCGGGCGAACTGCCGGGCCAGCGGGGACAACACCGCTGGGGCCAACGCCGCCGGGGACAACGCCGCCGGGCCGCCTGCGCCGGTCGGCGGGTGGACCGCTGCCGGGGCGGGAGCAACGGTCAGGGTGAGCGTGATCAATGCCGCGCCCACAGCGATTGTACGCATTGACTCGTACCGTTCCTTCGTCGTGTTTCTCGTTTGTCACGAAGGCTACGGTTATTGTTTGATCCAGGTCAATATAAAGGATGTGCAGCTTTGTTGCAGTAATTCATTTCGGCCGGGATTTGCCCGACCTTTTCGGGTCGGGAACCGCTGTTCATCGCGTTGGCGTCGGTCACGGGTCGACCGGTTGTTTGCAGTGGCTTTGCGGCGTCTCCTATTCCGTCGTCTCCGGTAGCGGGAATAGCGGGGGCGTCACCGCCCGCCACGGTCGGACCGCCCATCGCACGCCCGCCTCCGACGGCAGCACGCCATTCTCGGCGGCCCGCCGCAGCACGGCGTTGACGCCTCGGACGCGCAGCACCCGGTGCGGGCCCGCGCCGACGGCGTCGACCAGGTCGCCGTCGAGCAGGATGGGGTCGGGCGCCGCCCGCAGGGCGGTCAGTACGGCGGTGAAGGCAGCGGTACGGGCCAGGGGAGCGATCAGCGGCACCCCGGGATCGGCTCGGTGGTCCAGCAGGTTCTCCAGCAGTCCCCGGCGACCCGGCACCTCGCGGGCAGCGCCGCCGCCGGGCAGCAGCAGCCGATCGGTCGGGTACTCCAGCACGGCCCGGCCGGCGTCGCCGGTGACGATCACCTCTCCCGGGATGAAGTCCTCCCCGGCGAGCGTCACCGCGGCCACGATCGGCGGACCGTGGCGCGGCCGCACCCGCAGCACCGCCGTGTCGTCGACCTCGATCGGGCGGACCCGGTACCGCTCCACCTCGATGGCGGCCGGCTCGACCGGTTCGCCCGCGACCGCCTCGGCCACCGCCAGGCACTGCATCACCGCGTGCGCCAGCGGGTTGGCCAGCGCGCCGTCGAGCACCGGGCGGCCGTCGAGGAGGCGCCGCCCGGCCCATGGGGCCCGGGCGTAGTAGGCGTCCGGACGCTGCCAGGCGGCGACGGTGGCGATCCCGGTGACCGTACCCAGCCGGCCCGTCACCACCGCGTCGGTCAACGCGGTCAGCGCCGCCGAGCCGAGCGCCTGGAAACCGACCTGGGCCACCCGGCCGGTGGCGGCCAACAACCCGGCCAGTTCCTCGTGCTCGGCGGTGCAGAGCACCGGTGGCTTCTCCAGCAGCAGGTCAGCGCCGGCGGTCACCGCGTCGCGGGCGATCGGCAGGTGGGTGTGCGGCGGGGTGCAGATCACCACCACGTCCGGCGCGACCTCGGCGAGCATCGCACGGTGATCGGTGAAGATCCGCGTACCGGTCGGCACCGGTGCGGCGGGATCCGGCTCGATCGGCCGGGTGTCCACCAGCGCGGCCAGCCGCAACCGCCCCGCGTCGTGCAGCGGGCCGATCACCCGCCGATGCCAGCGGCCGTGCCCGTTCGCCCCGACCAGCGCCACCCGCGGCCTGCCCGCGGTGCCCGGCGCGTTAGGCGTGCTCGCGGTGCCCGGCGCGGTAGGCGTGCCCGGCGTGCCCGGCGCGGTAGGCGTGCCCGGCGTGCCCGGTGCGGTAGGCGTGTTAATAAGGGGCCCTTCCTCTGCACCAGGCGTTAATAAGGGGCCCTTCCTTGCACTCATGCCGCACCGGCCAGGGTGGGGGGGACGCCGTGGTGGGTGAGGTCGGTGAGCCAGGCGGTGACGTCGGTGCGGAGTTGGGCGTCCGCGGCTGTCTCGGGTGGGACGATCTCGTCGAGGGCGAGGACCGCGTCGACGGCGCCGGCCGGGGTGGGCGGCACCGCGGCCAGGGCGGTGCGGATGCGGTCGGCGAGGGGGTCGTCCAGGGGGAGGGGGCGGCCGTCGTCGGCGCTGCCCTGGGCGAACCGGATCCAGGCGGCGAGCACCAGCGCGGCCCAGCGCGCCGGGCGACCGGCCGCGCGCAGGTCGGCGATGGTGTGCAGGATCCGCTGCGGCAGTTTCTGCGACCCGTCCATCGCCACCTGCAACGTGCGGTGCCGGATCGCCGGATTGCCGAAGCGGGCCAGCACCTGCTCGCCGTAGTCGACCACGTCGACGCCGTCGGGCGGGGTGAAGCTGGCCGCCACGTCCTCGGCGAGCAGCCGGCGCAGCACGGTGGCCAGGTGCGGCAGGGCGAGGGCGTCGGCGATGGTCTCGCACCCGGCGAGCGCGCCGAGGTAGGCGGCGGCCGAGTGCACCCCGTTGAGCGCGCGCAGCTTCAGCCGCTCCCACGGCCCGGCGTCGACGCAGAGCACCGCGCCGGCCCGCTCCCAGGCGGGTCGGCCGCCGGGGAAGTCGTCCTCGATCACCCACTGGGTGTACGGCTCGGCCGCCACCGCGGCCAGGTCCTCGACGCCGAGCGCGTGGCGGGCCGCCGCCAGGGTGTCCGGGGTGCTGGCCGGGACGATCCGGTCCACCATGGTGCCCGGGAACCCGACCTGGGCGTCGACCCAGTCGACCACCGCCTGCGGCGTGCCCGCGTACGCCAGGGCCTGGCTGACCAGGCCGCGTAGCCGGCGACCGTTGGCGGGCAGGTTGTCGCAGCTGACCAGCGAGATCGGCCCGGCGTCGGCGGCGTGCCGGGCCAGCAGGCCGCGCACCAGCAGCCCCGGCACGGTGGCCGGCGGCCGGTCGGTGGTCAGGTCGGCGACCAGCGCCGGATCCGGACGCAGCGTGCCACCGGCCGGGTCGAGTTGGTACGCCTTCTCGGTCACCGTCAGCGTGACCACCCGGATCGCCGGGTCGGCCAGCAGCGCCACCACCGCGCGCGGGTCGGCGGCGGCCAGCCGGACGTCGGCCAACGCCCCGACCACCCGGGTGTGCCGGTCGGCAGCCGACAGGGTGCTCACGCTGAACAGGTTGTCCTGCGCGGCCAGGATCCGCACCAGGTCGGCGTTGCGCGGGGCGACGCCGACGATGCCCCAGTCGCCGCCGGCCAGGGCCATCGCCTGCTCGGTGTAGACGGCCTGATGGGCGCGGTGGAACGCGCCGAGCCCCAGGTGCAGCACGCCGGCGGCCACGGTGCCGGGCCGGACCAGTGGGCGGGCGTCGATCGGCAGCCGGCGCAGCGCGCCGAGGTCGAGCCGGGACGCGCCCACGGTCACCGCCACGTCGGGCCGTCCGGGAAGCGGAAGGTGGCGATCGACTCGGGGTGCATGGTGGCGCTGTAGCCCGGCGCGGTCGGCAGCAGGTACCGCCCGCCGCGGGTGCGGACCGGGTCGACGAAGTGCTCGTGCAGGTGGTCGACGTACTCCACCATCCGGCCGTCCAGGCTGGTGCCGACGCGCAGGTAGTCGAAGATCGCCAGGTGCTGGACGTACTCGCAGAGCCCGACCCCACCGGCGTGCGGGCAGATCGGCACGCCGAACCTGGCGGCCAGCAGGATCTCGGCGAGCACCTCGTTGACGCCGCCGACCCGGCAGGCGTCGATCTGCATCACGCCGATCGCCTCGGCCTGGAGCAACTGCTTGAAGATGACCTTGTTGGCGGCCACCTCGCCGGTGGCGACCCGGCACCGGCCACCGGTCAGCTCGGTGACCGCGCGGGCGATGCGGGCGTGGCCGAGGATGTCGTCGGCGTGCGTCGGCTCCTCGATCCAGTACGGATCGACCTCGGCCAGCGCGGCCATGTTGGTGATCGCCTCGTCGACGTCCCACACCTGGTTGGCGTCCATCATCAGCAGCGCGTCCGGGCCGATCTCGGCGCGGATGATGCGGGCCCGGCGCAGGTCGTCGGCGGGCGGTCCGCCGACCTTCATCTTCATCGCCCGCCACCCGGCCGCGTACGCCGCCCGGGTCAGCGCCCGGACCTTGTCGTCCGGGTAGCCGAGCCAGCCGACCGATGTGGTGTACGAAGGGAAACCACTCTCCTCGAGCACCGCGAGCCGTTCCACCCCTCCGACTAATCCCTTGTCGAGCAGGGCGGCGGCCTCGTCGGGGGTGAGCGCGTCGCTGATGTGCTTGAAGTCGACGTTGG
The DNA here is from genome assembly GCF_014646235.1 of Micromonospora sonchi. Lineage (GTDB taxonomy): Bacteria > Actinomycetota > Actinomycetes > Mycobacteriales > Micromonosporaceae > Micromonospora > Micromonospora sonchi. The sequence continues at coordinate 5,532 of NZ_BMNB01000010.1, forward strand.
CGACCAGTTCGTCGGTGGGCAGCTCGGCGAGGTAGCGCCACATCGGCTTGCCGGCGAGCTTGGCCCGCAGGTCCCACACCGCGTTGACCAGCGCGCCGGTGGCCATGTGGATGACCCCCTTCTCCGGGCCTAGCCAGCGCAGCTGCACGTCGGCGACGAGCGAGCGCCAGAAGGCCACCGGCTCGGCGGTGATCTCGGCGACGGTGCGGCCGACGACGTGGTGGGCGAGGGCGCGTACGGCGGCACAGGTGATCTCGTTGCCGCGGCCGTTGGTGAAGGTGAACCCGGCACCGGTCGGCCCGCCGTCGGTGCTCAGCTCCACATAGGTGGCCGAGTAGTCGCCCCGGTTGATCGCGTCGGAGCCGTCGCCGCTGGCGGCGGTGGGGAACCGCACGTCGTGCACGGTTACGTCGGTGATGGTGGTCATGCGCTCGCTCCGAACTTGAAGACCCGCTTGGGCAGCCGGTACGCCAGGTCGACGATGGTCTCGGCGGCCTCGTCCATGGGCAGCCGGTGCTCGGCGACGAGCCGGGCCAGGAAGCCGGCGTCGACGCGGCGCGCCACGTCGTGCCGGACCGGGATGGAGCAGAACGCGCGGGTGTCGTCGACGAACCCGGCGGTGTTGTAGAAGCCGGCGGTCTCGGTGACGGTCTCCCGGAACCGGCGCAGCACCTCGGGGGAGTCCAAAAACCACCAGGGCGCGCCGAGCAGCAGGGCGGCGTATCCGCCCGCGAGGGGCGCCAGCTCGCGGGTGAAGGTGTCCTCGTCGAGGGTGTAGAGCACCACCCGTAGCCGGGGGTCGTTGCCGTACGCGTCCAGCAGCGGGGTCAGGGCGTGCACGTATTCGGTGACCTGCGGGACGTCGCCGCCGACGTCGCGGCCGTGCCGGGCGTACAGCCACCGGTTGTGGTTGCGCACCGCGCCGGGGTGCAGCTGCATGACCAGCCCGTCGTCGAGCGACATCCGGGCGAACTCCAGCAGCATGTGCGCCCCGAACGCCTCGGTGTCGCCCGGCTCGGCCCGGCCCCGGCGGGCCCGGTCGAACAGCGCCGCCGCGTCCGCGCCGAGGTCGAGGGTGCGGGCGGTGCGGTGCCCGTGGTCGGAGGAGGTGGCGCCGGCGGCGATGAACGCCTCCCGGCGCGACCGCAGGGCGGCCAGGTAGCCGGCGTACGTGCCGGTGTCCTCGCCGGTGATCTCGCCGAGCCGGTCGACGTTGGCCGACCAGTCCTCGAACTCCAGGTCCACCACGTTGTCCGGGCGGAAGGTGGTGACCACCCGCCCGCCGGGCCCGCCCCAGCCGTCGGCGGCGAGCTTGGCGTGCCGGCCCAGGTCGTCCAGGGGCGACTCGGTGGTGGCGAGCACCTCGATGTTGAACCGTTCGAACAGTGCCCGGGGCCGGAAGTCGGGCTCGGCGAGCCTGGCGGCGAGCGCGTCGTACATCTCGTCGGCGGTCTGCGGCGACAGCCGGGTGTCGACGGCGAAGACCTCGGTGAAGGTCTGCTCCAGCCAGAGCCGCGACGGGGTGCCCCGGAACAGGTGCCAGTGCTCGGCGAAGCGCCGCCAGATCCTGCGTCCGTCGGTTTCCACCGGGCTGCCGTCGCGGCTGGGCACGCCCAGCTCGCCCGGGGCGACGCCCTGGCTGAGCAGCATCCGGGTCAGGTAGTGGTCCGGCACGATGAGCAGCTGGGCGGGGTCACCGAATGGCTGGTCCTCGGCCAGCAGCGCCGGGTCGACGTGCCCGTGCGGGGAGATGATGGGCAGCCGTTCCACCAGCGCGTACAGCTCCCGGGCCAGCGCGCGTTGGCCCGGTTCGGCGGGGAGGAGCAGGTCGGGACGGTTCGAGGTGGGCACGGGGTGCGGCTCCTGTGGTCGAGGTCAGTCGAGGGTGAGCAGGTCGGCGACCCGCACGGGTGCGCCGGTGTCGAAGGACCGGTTGGCGGCCAGGCCGGTGAGCAGGGCCAGCGCGCCGTCGCGGGCGCTGGCCGCGCGGTGCAGCGGATCCGGTACGCCGCCGAACAGCACCTGGGTCATCCGGGCATCCGCGCCGCCGTGACCGTGCCGGGTGTACCCCTCGACCTCGATGCGCTGCGGCGGCGACCAGAAGGGACGCAGGGTCAGCGTGGCTCCGCCGCCCTCGGCGGCGGCCTCGGCGCCGTGCAACGCGGCGCCCTTGAGCGCGCCGGCCGCGGCGGGGCTGACGAACTCGCTCTCGCAGACCTCCAGCTCGAGGCGACCACGACTGCCGTTGACCATCACCCGGTAGCCCTCCCACGGGGCGTACGCGGTGAGGTGGTAGGTCATGGTCGCGCCGGTGGAGTAGGTGGCCAGCACCGCCATGTCGTCCTCGATGCTCACCCCCGGGGCGAAGACGTTGCGGTCCCGGTGGTAGCCGTCGGAGCGTTCGGCGTCCAGGTACAGCTCGCGCAGCCGGGGGTGCTCGGCCAGGTGCAGCGCGAACGGGTCGTCGTCGGCGGCGGGGGCATCGTGCGCTCGCTCGTAGTCGCGGGCGTAGCCGTGCCGGCGACCGTTTTCGCCGTAGAAGAACAGCCGGCCGGCGGCGTACACTTGCACGGGTGTGGCGTCCAGCCACCAGTTGACCAGGTCGAAGTGGTGGCTGGCCTTGTGCACCATCAGCCCGCCGGAGCTGGCCTTGTCGCGGTGCCAGCGGCGGAAGTAGTCGGCGCCGTGGCGCACGTCGAGCAGCCACTCGAAGTGCACCGAACCGATCTCGCCGACCGCGCCCTCGGCGAGCAGCCGCCGCACCTGCTCGTGCAGCGGGTTGTAGCGGTAGTTGAAGGCCACGGTCACCCGTCGGCCGGTGCGCCGTACCGCGTCGAGGATGCGTTGGCAGCGCGGCGCGTCGGTGGTCATCGGCTTCTCGGTGACCACGTCGCAGCCGGCATCCAGCGCGGCCACCACGTACTCGTCGTGGGTGACGTCCACCGAGGTCACCAGGACCATGTCGACTCGTTCCTTGGCCAGCATGGCGGCGAAGTCACGTGCGTGGTACGTCGGCACCGGCGGGTGTCCCAGCTCGCCGAGCCACCGGTTGTGGGCGTCCATCCGCACCTGGTTGACGTCGGCGAACGCGACCAGTTCGGCGGTGTCGGCGTGGTCGCGGACCAGTGCCCGGACGAACATCTCGGCGCGGGCGCCGGTGCCGACGACGGCGTGCCGGGCCGGCCGGCCGGGTTGCGGTGACACGGACCGATCCTCCTCGATCTCTTTGCAAACCTTTGCAGTGAAGTAACCACGATCGATCCCTGCCCGTCAATACGGCGACGTGGATCCGCGCCGTATGTCCAAATTGGTGCCCGTTGGCGGCCGGAAGGGGTAGCGGTGTCGCAACACAGCTGTGACCAACCGCCGTTGACAGTGGAGCAACCGTTTGCATTAATTGGCGGCACCGTGACCGCCGACACATCGACGAAGGGGGCCTGGATGCCAGTCACCATCCGGGACGTGGCACGGGCCTCCGGCGTGCACATCTCCACCGTCTCCCGCACCTTCTCCGCGCCGCACCTGGTGAACCCGGAGACCCGGGTGCGGGTGCTGGCATGCGCCGAGGATCTGGGCTACCGGCCCAACCGGGCCGCCCGGGCGCTGATCACCGGGCGTACGCACAACATCGGGCTGATCATCGCGGACATCGCGAACCCGTTCTTCCCGCCACTGATCAAGGCGGCGGAGAGCCAGGCCCGCCACCGCGACTACCACGTCTTCGTGGCCGACACCAACGAGGACGCCGCCGCCGAGGAGGAACTGGTCCACGCGCTGGCCAAGCAGGTCGACGGGGTGCTGCTGTGCAGCCCCCGGATGAGCAACAGCCTGATCGAGCAGCTCAGCCGGGAAGTCCCGCTGGTGGTGGTCAACCGCCAGTTGGCCGGCCTACCGTGCGTCCTGATGGACGTCGGGCAGGGCGCCCGGTCGGCCATCGAGCACCTGGCCGGGCTGGGGCACCGGGAGATCGCCCTGCTCGCCGGGCCACGCGGCTCCTGGACCAGCCGGGAGCTGCGGCGGGCCGCCGGCGCGGCGGCGCGGGCCGCCGGGGCCGAGCTGACCGTGCTCGGCCCGAACCCACCCACCGAGGCCGGCGGCCTGGCCCAGGCGGAGCAGGTCCGTCGCGCTGGCGTCACCGCCGTGCTCGCCTACAACGACCTGATGGCGATCGGCCTGCTCGAAGGGCTCGACGCGCTCGGGGTCCGGGTGCCGCAGGAGGTCAGTGTCGTCGGGGTCGACGACATCACCCTGAGCCGGCTCACCCGACCCAAACTGACGACGGTGGCCACGCCGACCGCGGCCGCCGGCCGGACGGCCGTCGACATGCTGCTGCAACACGACACCGAGTTCCCGCGCACCGGGCGGGGAGGCGGTGCCGCCGTGGCGGTCGGCGCCCGTCGTACCACCGCACAGGTAATGCTCCAGACCGAGTTGGTCATCCGCGACTCCACCGCGCCGGGCCCCTACGCCGGCCGGGACGGTCCCGGTGCCACTGCCGCAGGCCCGGGCCCGCATCGCCGTGCGGACCCGGGCACCCCGAGCGTGGTCGCCGGTGACGTCGTCGCCTCCTAACGCCAAGGAGTGAGCGCAATGCACCCCGCAACCCCCACCAGCGTCCCCGACGGGCGCACCTACCGTACCCCCCTGTTGCGCCGCCGATTCCTGCGCGGCCTGCTCGCCGCCGCGGTGGCTCTGCCGCTGGTCGGCGCGGCCGCGGCCTGCGGCGACGACGCCGCGTCCGACGGAAAGGTCAAGCTCTCCATCTTCTGGTGGGGCGGCGAGGCCCGGGCCCAGCTCACCGAGCAGGCCCTCGACCTCTACACCAAGAAGAACCCGGACGTCACCTTCGAGAAGACCTGGCAGGCCAACCAGGGCTACTTCGACAAGCTGGCCACCCTCACCGCCGGCGGCAACCCGCCGGACATCTTCCAGATCGACGACAACTTCCTCGCCGAGTACGCCGCCCGCAACACCACGCTGGACCTCAACAAGTACCAGGACTCCGGCGACCTCGACACCAGCAAGTTCCCGCCCAGCCTGCTCCAGTACGGCGTGGTCGACGGCAAGCTCGCCGGCGTGGCCGCCGGGGAGAACACCCAGGGCCTGGTCTACAACAAGACCCTGCTGACCAAGAACGGGCTGCCCGAGCCGACCACCGGGATGAGCTGGGAGGAGCACGTCGCCTGGGCCGAACAGGTCAGCAAGAAGACCGGCGTCCCCGGCACCCAGGACCCCAGCGCCGACTACAAGGCGTTCTGGGTCTGGCTGCGCCAGCAGGGCAAGGACCTCTACGCCGGCAGCGACCTGGGCTTCACCGCCGAGGACGTGACGAGGTGGTTCGAGCTGTGGAAGGGTGCCCGCGACCGGGGCGCCACCCCGCCGCCGGACGTCATCCACGAGGGCAACGCCACCGACATCACCAAGCAGCTCGTGGTGACCGGCAAGGCCGCGACCTCCTGGGTCTGGGTGAACCAGATGCCGGAGCTGAAGAAGAACACCGCCGACGAACTGGGCGTCATCGCCTACCCCGGTGACCCGAGCGCCCAGTGGGCCCGCGCCTCGATGTACTGGTCGGTGTTCCGGGGCAGCAAGCACGCCGACATCGCGGCCGACGTGATCAACTTCCTGGTCAACGACCCGGAGGCGGTCAAGCTGCTCGGCACCGACCGGGGCCTGTCGTCCAACCTGGACCTGCGCCGGGTGGTCAGCGACGACGCCACCGACCCGGCGATGAAGCAGTCCATCGCGGTCGAGAGCGAGCTGGCCGAGAAGTTCGGCGAGTCGCCGCAGGTGCCCATCAAGGGCCACAGCAAGGTCAAGGCCGAGCTGGTCAAGGCTGGCGAGAACGCCCAGTACGGCCGGGCCACGCCCGCCGAGGCCGCCGCCCAGTTCGTCGAGGCCTCCAAGGCGGCGATCGCCTCCTGACCCGCCGCGGTACCTCGGAGAGGAGCAGTTCGTGGCCCTGACCACGGCACCCGACCCGACCCGCCGCGGCACCGGATCCGTCCGACCCCCCGCCACCCGGCGTGGGACCGGACGGATCCGGCACGGGGAAGGTCTGGCCGGCTACGTCTTCCTGTCGCCCTGGCTCATCGGCCTGATGGGCATCACGGCGATCCCCATGCTGTTGTCGCTCTACCTCAGCTTCACCAACTACGACATTCTCACCCCGTGGTCCGAGGTGGAGTGGGTCGGGCTGGCCAACTACGAGCGGATGTTCACCAGTGATCCGTCGTGGTGGCACTCGGTACGCGTGACGCTCAGCTTCGCCCTGATCGCCGTACCGTTGAAGCTGGCCGCGGCACTCGGGGTGGCCCTGCTGCTCAACCGGGCCTGGCGCGGCGTCGGGCTGTTCCGTGGCCTGTTCTACCTGCCGTCGTTGCTCGGCGGCAGCGTGGCGCTGGCCATCGTCTGGGTGAGCATGTTCAACCGCGAGGGGGCGTTCAACTCCTTCCTCGCCCTGTTCGGCATCGAGGGCAAGCCCTGGGTCAACGACCCGGACTGGGCCCTGGAGACGCTGATGGTGCTGGCCATCTGGCAGTTCGGCGCGCCGATGGTGATCTTCCTGGCCGGGCTCAAGCAGGTGCCGACCGAGCTGTACGAGGCCGCCGCGGTGGACGGGGCCAGCACGTTCCGGCAGTTCGTCAACGTGACCCTGCCGATGCTCTCCCCGGTGATCTTCTTCAACCTGGTGCTGGAGACCATCAACGGCTTCCAGGGCTTCACCGCCGCGTTCGTACTCAGCAACGGCACCGGCGGGCCGGTCGACTCGACCCTGATGTACACGCTCAACCTCTACATCACCGGCTTCACCGATCTGGAGATGGGTTATGCCTCCGCGATGGCCTGGGTCTTCCTCATCGCCATCGCGATCATCACGGTGATCTTCTTCAGCACCGGTCGGTTCTGGGTGCACTACTCCGACGGGGAGGACCGCTGATGGTGGCGAGCATCGTTGCCCCGCCCGTGGCGCGGCGCCCGCGCACCCGCTCCTGGCTGCGGCTGGTCGTCCTGCTGGTCATCGTCGCGGTCGTGCTCTACCCGCTGATCTGGATGATCGGCACCTCGGTCAAGTCGCAGCAGGAGATCGTCAACAACATCGGGCTGCTGCCGGAGCACTTCACCCCGGGAAACTACACCGACGGCTGGAGCAACTTCGACGTCAGCTTCGGTCGGTTCTTCCTCAACAGTGCGATGGTCAGCCTGCTCACCGTGGTCGGCAACGCGGTGAGCTGCCTGCTGGCCGCGTACGCCTTCGCCCGGTTGAGGTTCCGGCTGCGCAAGGTGTGGTTCGCCGTCATGATCGGCACCCTGCTGCTGCCGAGTCACGTGCTGATCGTGCCGCAGTACATCCTCTTCCGCAGCTTCGGCCTGGTCGGCGGCGACTGGCCGTACCTGCCGCTGCTGATCCCGCAGTTCCTCGCCACCGAGGCGTTCTTCGTCTTCCTCATGGTGCAGTTCATGCGGGGCATCCCGCGCGAACTGGACGAGGCGGCGCGGATCGACGGCGCCGGTGCGTTCGGCATCTTCCGGCACGTCATCCTGCCGCTGAGCCGGCCCGCGCTGGTAACCACGGCGATCTTCTCGTTCATCTGGACCTGGAACGAGTTCTTCCGGCAACTGGTCTACCTGTCCAACCTGAGCGACTACACCGTGCCGGTGGCGCTGACCCTGTTCATCGACTCGACCAGCCAGAGCGCGGTCGGCCCGATGTTCGCCATGGCGGTGCTGTCCCTGCTGCCGGTCTTCGTGTTCTTCGTCGCGTTCCAGCGGATGCTCGTCGAGGGGATCAACACCAGTGGAATCAAGGGCTGAGCAGCGCCGCGACTGGCGCGACACGGTCAGCGACGCCGCCGATCTGGCGCTGCTGGGCATCCTGACCGTGCTGGCCGCGGCACCGGTGCTGACCGCCGGCGCCGCGGTCGGCACCGCCAGCGCGGCCGTGCACGACCGGCTCACCACCGGCACCTGGCCCATCGCCCGGCGCACCCTGTCCCGGTTCGGCCGGGGCCTGCTGCCGGGCCTGCCGGTGGCCCTGCTCGGGCTCACCGCCGTCGGCCTGCTCGTCGCCGACCTGGTCGCGTTGGCCAGTGGTCGGGTGCCGGGCGGCGCGGTGGCGCTGAGCCTGACCACAGCGGTCGCGGCGGCCCTGCTCGGGTACGCCGCCGCGATCGTGGTCGAGGTGGGCCGCACCGGCGGCACCGGGTGGCGGTCGGCGGCCATCCGCGCCGCCCGCGCCTGCCTCGACCACCCCGCGACCTGGGCCGGGCTGGCCGGCACCGGTGTGGTCGCAGCGCTGCTCGGGGTGCTGGTCAGCCCGGTCGCGGTGCCGATCCTCGCCGGGTACGCGCTGGCCGCCGTGCACGCCGTCGCCCGTCGTCGGCCGGTCACCCGCACGGAGCTGTCGTGACCACCGACGCCGACGCCGCCGGCCGGGACCTGCCGCTCGACGGTACGCCAGCTGCCGGCGACGACCCGTATCTGTTCGTCGACGGGACGCCGGTCGCCCGGTACGTGCTCGCCCCCGACCTCGACGCCCGGCACGGCCCCCGGCCCTTCCTGCACCCGGTGCGTACGCTGGCCGGCGCCCCGGTCAGCGACGCGCTGCCCGCCGACCACGTCTGGCACCTCGGCGCCTCCCTGGCGGTGCAGGACGTGAACGGCACCAACCTCTGGGGCGGGCGCACCTACGTGCGCGACCTCGGCTACACCTGGCGGGCCGACCACGGCCGGATCGTGCACACCGGATGGGAGCACCGGTCGGCCGACCGGCTCGACCACCGGCTGCACTGGTGCGACCCGGCCGGCGACGTCCTGCTCACCGAGCGCCGCACCCTCACCGCCTCGCGGGTGCCCGGTCCCGGCGGCGCCTGGCGGTTGGAGGTGAGCAGCATCCTCACCGCCCCCGCCCACCGGGACGTCGTGCTGGGCAGCCCGGCCACCAACGGCCGCCCCGGCGGGGCCGGCTACGGCGGATTCTTCTGGCGGGCGGTGGCCGCCGAGCCGCCCGAGGTGTTCACCGCTTCGCTCGATGGCGAGGAGGCGGTCAACGGGTGTGCCGAGCCGTGGGTGGCGATGACCGGGCGGGCGCCGGAGGGTGGGGCGTACACCCTGGTCTTCAGCGGTCTCGGGCCGGGCGACCGGTGGTTCGTCCGGACCACGATGTATCCCGGGGTCTGTGTGGCCTTCGCCTTCGAGCAGACCACGACCATCCCCGCCGACACCAGCCGGCACAGCCACTACCGCGTCGTCGTCGCCGACGGCAGACTCGATCGCCGCACCGCCGCCATTCTGACTCAGTGACCGGGGCAGCCGTTTCGGCGGAATGGCGGTATCTGGGTGGGCGGGTGACCGCCATTCCGCCGAAACGGAGTCGGTCGTGTGTCCGTCCCCGCCTGACTAAACCCGTAGTCGGACCCGTCAGCCGGCGCCCAGGCAGACGAACGCCGCTGCGGTGGCCCGGGCGGTGCCGTCGCCGGAGGCGACGAACGCCCGCTGGGCGTCGGCGAGGGCCGGTGCCGGCTGGGCGCCGGCCCGCATCCGTCGATGCAGGTCCAGCATGAGCGCGGTGGTCGGTTCGGCCGGCACCGGCAACACCGTGGCGATCAGGCACCGGGTGCCCAGGGCCAGCAGCACCGCCGCGAAACCCATGATCTCGTCGCCGGGACGGAGGCCGGTCAGCCCCGACTCGCAGGCGGAGAGCACCACGCAGCCGGGCGGACGGGCGACGCGTTCCCACTCGTACGCGAACAGCGGCCCGCCGGCGAGCTCCAGGGTGGAGAACTGGGGATTGTCCGCGCGGAACGTGCCGTGGGCCGCGATGTGCACCATCCCGGCGCCGTCCAGGGCCGTGGTCAGCGCGTCGGCGGTGGCGTCCGCTCCGGTGAGCAGCCGGGATCCCGGCAGCACCCGGGCCAGCCGGCGGACCTCGGCCTGCCCGGCCGGCAGGCGCGGGCCGCTGGCCAGGACTGGCGGTCCGACCGCCGCCTCTCGCTGATCCGCCGCGAGCCAGACCGTGGCCGACGGGGCGACCGTGACGGCGCGACCGGCGCAGGTCGGCAACCCGGCCCAGCCGACGCCGTGCAGCACCCCGACCGGAACGATCACCAGGGCGCGGTCGGCCAGGCGTCGCCGCAACGGATCGAAGAGCTGACTGTCGAGCGCGGTGGCGGCGTGTGCGGCACCGGCCCGCGCGGCGGCCGAGTCGCCGGTGGTGATCAGCCGGCGCAGCCCGAAGCGGTGCCAGCGGGCCAGCCTCGCCGCCTCGGTGAGCGGGCCCAGGTCGTGCAGGCTGGCCCGGCCGTCGCGGACCAGCACCGCCCGGAGCCGATCGCCGTGCGCCACGAGTTCGACCAGCACACGCGGGCCGAGCCGCTCGGCCAGGGCATCCACGGTGGGCGGGGCCAGCACTCCGCTTCCTCCGGGCACCCGCCGGGCCAGGTCGCGGATGCGGTGCTCGAGTCGGGCCTGCCGGCCGCGCAGGGCACGCACCGGCCGGTCGGCCAGCACCGCGTCCCCCAGCAGACCGCTGACCATCCTCAGCTCGGCGAGGGCGGCGACCAGGTCGGGGTCGTCGGGCGGGAGTGCCGAGCGCATCCGTAGCGTGTTGGCGCGCCACCGCTCCGCCCAGGCGAGGACCCGGGCCGGTGCGCCGGCCCGGACGGCGATGTCCAGACCCTCGGCGGCCAGCTCCTGCCCGTACGCCCCGCTGTGGGCCCGCAGTTCGGTGGCGCCGAGTGACGTGCGGTGCCGGTCGAGCACGGCCAGGCCGCGACGGAGGGCGCGGGCCGCACCGGATTCGTCACCGTCCAACTGGCGCCACAGCGCCAGGGCGTACCAGCCCTGTGCCCGTCGTGGGGCGGTGCCCCGACCGCGCGTCCGGGCGGCCGTGGCGAACAGGTCCCTGGCGCGATCGGTGCGGCCCGCGGCTGCGGCCAGCAGGCCGGCGTCGATGCGGGTGATCAGCGCCGGATCTCGCCATCCGGTGGCGTCGAGCTGGTCGGCGGTCCGCACCATCGCCCTGAACAGGGCCGGCGTGCGGGTACCCCGGCGGAACTCGGCGCGTAGCTCGACGTGCCGGGCGAATGCGGCCCAGGTCCGGCGACCCTGGCGCCGGAACCGGGTCCGGGCCGCCGCCGCGGCTGCGGTCGCGGTGTCCAGGTCACCGGCGAGCAACGCGGCCCGGGCCTGGGCCAGCAGTGCCTCGGCGAGGTCGGAGGCCATCCCGCGGCGGCGCAGTTCCCGGATCGCCACGGCGGCCACCTGCACCGCCTCGTCGACCAGCGGCACCGACAGCAGCAACTCGACGCGGTCCAGCAGCAACGCCGGCCGGGGCACGGCGAGTCGCCGGTACTCCTCGCCGACGGCGGCGAAACACCGCAACGCCGCCGCGATGTCACCGCGCTGGCCGGCCGCGATACCGCCGTTCCAGCGGGCGTCGGCGGCCGCGAGGTCGAGCCCGAGTTCGCGGAAGACGGCCGCGGCCCGGGAGAGGTCGTCGGCGCCACCGGCGGTGCCCCGGTGGGCGTTGAGCAGGCCCCGGTTGTTGCGGGCCCGTGCCTCCAGCAGCAGGTCACCGTCGCGTTGGGCGATGTCGATGGCGTGGCCGTAGTCGCGCACCGCCTCGTCGTAGCGGCCGCGGTAGTGCAGCACCACCCCCCGCTGCATCCGGGCCCGCCCGGCGTCCGTGCCGGTCAGCTCGGGCAGCGCGGCGGTCACCGCCCGCAGCGCCGCCGCGGTACGGCCGGCGTTGGCCAGTACGTAACCGAGGCTCATCCGCGCCAGCGCGGCGGCCCGGGCGGTGCCGGCGGTCCGTACCGCCCGTCGCAGGTGGCGCAGCGCGCCGGGCAGATCGTTGAGCTCCCGCAGGGCCAGGCCGATGGCCCGGTGGGCGGTGGAGCGTTCGTCGTCGGCGGGTCCGGCGGCGAGCACCCGCTGGGCGGCCGTGATCGCGTCGCGCGGACAACGCTGGACGGTGTCGAGCGCCGCCTGGGCGTTCCCGGCACCGGCATCGGTGCTGTCCGGCATGGACAAAGAGTTCACCATCCATGGCGGCGCGTCAACATCGACACCGGACTCCACGTGACGGATCCGTCACTCAGCCGATTGACATTCACCGATCATTTGAAAGAATCGGTGAGGTCCGGGAAATTCGCCGCACGCGCCGCTGGTAGCGGCACGCGCCGGCCACCAGCGGCGCGTGCCGCTGCCCGGACGATCCTTGGAGGACCCCGTGCTTCCTGATCACCCCATCGCGCCCTGTCCCGATCATGGCCTGTCCCGACGGTGGCTCCTGGCGGCGTCCGCCCTGACCGTGGCCGCGGTGCCGCTCGGCGTCGGGCTGCGTCCGGCACGGGCGCTCGGCGACACCGACGACGACAGGGCCTACCAGATCGCGTTCGCCGAAGCGCTCAACGCCGATCGCGACGTGCGGCGGCACACCGCTGCGGGCCGGGAGATCCTCTACCGCCCCCGGCAACTGCTCGCCGCCGACGCCGACGCCCAGCGGGTTGCCGCCTGGCTGAGGAACGCCGGCTTTCCGGCGACCATCGCCGACCGGTTCGCCGGGGTCACCCGGTTGCTGTTCGCCGGGGAGACCGACATCCCCGCAGTCGTGACGAAGCTGCGCGACCCCCGGCAGTGGCCCGGCCAGCGGGTGCCCGCGGTCCAACCGCACCACGTGCTGCTCGGCCTGGGCAACATCATGGGCAACCCGAGCGGGCCGCCCAGAGCGGTCGCCGCCCTGCCACCGCCGGATCCGGCTCGGCTCGGCGAGGGGGCGGGGGTGACGGTCGGCATCTGCGACACCGGCATCTGGCGGCAGGCCGGTGCCGTTCACCCGGAGTGGCTCGGCGGCGCGTACCTGCCGGAGCCCGACGACGAGGACCCGCTCTACGTGCACGCCGACGTGCTCGCCCCGCAGGGCGGCCACGGCACGTTCGTCGCCGGAGTGGTCCGGCAGGCCGCGCCAGGCGTACGCGTCGACCCGGAGTCGGCACTGGACCCCACCGGCGTCGGTGACGAGGCGATGCTGGTGGCCGCCCTGGGCCGGCTCGCGCCGGAGGTGTCCGTGGTGAATCTTTCGCTGGGTGGTTTCACCCTCGACGATCAGCCCTCGCTGCCGCTGGCCAACGCCGTGGCCGGACTGCCGCCGACCACCGCCGTGGTGGCGGCGGTAGGCAACGCCGGAATCAACCGACCGCTCTGGCCGGCCGCCCTGGACCGGGTCCTGGCGGTCGCGGCGGTCGATACCGGCCCCAACGGTGTGCTGCCGGCGACCTACAGCAATTTCGGACCGTGGGTCGACGCCTGCGCCCTCGGTCGGCGCGACAGCACGTACGTCGCAGGTAAACTGCCGCTGCCGGGCCGGCCGACCCGGCTGTTCCACGGGTTCGCCACCTGGGCGGGGACCTCGTTCGCCGCGGCACACGTCGCCGGCCGGCTCGCCGCCCTGATGACCGCCAGCGGGCAGAGCGCCGACGCGGCGCGGCTGGCCCTGCTCGCGGCGCCGCGCTGGCATCCCGACTACGGCGTGTTCGTCGGATGAGCGCCGCAACGGCGGTGCCGTGGTGACCGGTCGGAGCGCGACCGTTCTGGTTTCCGACGCGGCGCGCGGGGACGAGGCGGCGTGGACCGAGCTGGTGCGCCGGTACACCCCGCTGGTGTACTCGGTGATCCGCTCCCATGACCTGGTCGGCGCGGACGCGGCCGACGTCAACCAGACCGTCTGGCTGCGGCTGGTGGAACACCTGGATCAGGTACGCGACCCGGAGGCGCTGGGCGCCTGGCTGGCCGTCACGACCCGGCGCGAGTGTTACCGGATGTCCCGCCTCGGCCGGCGTACCCAGCCGGTCGACCCGTCCGACGCCGCACTCGAGGCGTGCCACGGGACCTGGGCGGATGCCGTGGCGCCGGACGAGGACCTGTTGCGTGCCGAGCGGCGACAGGCGCTGCGGGAGGGCTTCGCCCAGCTTCCGCCACGTTGCCAGGAACTGCTGTCGTTGCTGACGGCCGATCCGCCGCTGAGCTACCGGGAAGCCGCCGACCGGCTGGGCGTACCGATCGGCAGCATCGGGCCGACCCAGGGCCGTTGCCTGCGCCGGCTGCGCGACTCTCCGGCCCTCGCGCCGTACCTTGGCCTTGGCGGCGCCGGAAGGAAGGGGGGCGAACGCGATGGAGCCGTGGCCGCCGGTCGATGACGACCGGTTGACGGCGGAGCTGGCGTCGGCCCTGTGGGACGCCGGGGGAGTTCCTCAGGAATACCTGACGGCGGCGCGGGCGGCGTTCGCCTGGCGGACGGTGGACGCCGAGCTGACCCTGGCCGAGCTGACCTTCGACTCGGCGAGCCAGGCGCAGCTGGTCGGGCTGACCCGTTCGGCGGGTTCCGCGCGGACCCTCTCCTTCGGCGGTGGCCCGGTCGTGGTGGAGATCGAGGTGACCGACGCCGGGATCGTCGGCCAGCTCTCCCCGGCCGGCGGCGGTCGGGTCAGTGCCCGCACGACCAGCGGCACCTACGACGAGGCCCCGGTCGACGCGGTGGGTCTCTTCTCGCTGGGCGTGCCGCCGCCCGGTCCGATCCAGCTCCGCGCCGACGTGGGCGGACACGCGGTGGTCACCGACTGGGTCTGCCTACGCTGACGGGGGCCGCGGGCCGTCCGGCCCGCGGCCCCCGCGAGGGTGCTCGGCTATCGCTTGTCGGCGCTGATCAGATACTGCACGCCACCGAGGTCGGTCCACCTGGCCCCGCTGGTGTCCGGCCCGAACTGGGTCACGTTGAGCGCGATCTCCTTGTCGGACGCGGCCTGAGCCGAGAAGAGCAGCGAGAACTCCACCCGCTCACCGGGGTTCAGCAGCAGGTTGCCCAGGCTGGCCTTGGCGGGCTCCACGATTTCCACCTGGGTCCGGCCGACCGGGCGTACGCCGGTGCCGACCGCGCCGCCGGCCCGCCAGCGCTCGAAGAGTTCCGGACCGAGGTCGACGACCACCCGACCGCCCATGGCCTGTAGCGGCTCGGCCGCCGCGAAGACCAGGTCGTTCCTGGACGGTACGGTCAGCGAGTTGCCGATGGCGAAGGGCCGCACGACCGGATTCGCGCCGACGGTGAGCCGGACGGAGTCCACGTTGCGCCACGCGATGTTGTTGTTGTGGCGGGTGTTGGTGCTGATGTCCGGACCCTCGAAGGTCATCGGGTCCGAGCCGGAGACCCAGCGGGCGATCAGGCAGAAGTGACCCGGCCCGGGCACGCCGGTCCACGGGATGGTGACCGTCGTGACGCCCGCGTAGGCGGTGACGTTGGCCGCCCCGATCTGCGTCCAGTGGGTCGGCCAGACCGCGCCGCCACCGGGCGTCGTCCGGTAGACCCGGAGCACGCCGCTGCTGGTGCCCGAGCCGTACGGCCCGGGATTGCGCAGCTTGACGAAGACGTAGTTGGTCGCTCCGACGATCGGGTTCTGGCTGACGGCGCACTCCACGGCGGTCGGGCAGACCTTGATGTCGGGGCTGGTCCACAGCGGATTGAGCGAGTGCGGCTCGATCCCGACGTCGGCGGCGACGTCGGAGATGTAGACATCGGTGCGGGCCGCCGCGGCAGCCCGCTCCGGCGCCCCGATGGGCGCGGCGGTGGCTGCGGTGACCGACAGCAGACCGGTCAGCGCCGCGCCCGCGAGGACCACCAGGGCGGCTCTGCGGACACGTCTCCCTGCACTGTTCATGACAGGTTTCTCCCATCGACGGGGACTGGGCCGACCCGGCGGGTGTTTCCGTACCGTGTCGGCGCGGTTTCGTCTTTGAGGAGCCGGCCGGGGGCCCGGAAATACCGTCGGCGGATCGCCGCGCTGTCAGATGGCGCGAGGACCGGCAAATTCGCCCGAGCCGTTCCCGGTCAGACCGGCAGCGCCCGGCAGGAGGCGCGGACCACCAACTCGGTGGGAAGCCGGATGTGGATGTCGCGTTCCACGCCGGCGATCAGGTCGACGAGCAGGCGCAGCGCCTCGGCGCCCATCTGCTGCAGCGGTTGCATTATCGTCGTCAGTGGCGGGTTGACCAGGGCGGACTCCGGGATGTTGTCGAAGCCGATCACGGACAGGTCGTCGGGCACGGCGAGACCCATCTCCCGGGCGACGTTCATCGTGGAGATGGCGGAGAGGTCGTTCCCTGCGAAGACCGCGGTCGGCCGGTCGGGGAGGGCGAGCAGTTCGCCGGCGGTGCCGGCGGCGCTCTCGATCCGGAACCCGCCGACGCGTACCAGCCGCTCGTCGACGGTCACGCCGGCATCGGCCATGGCCTTCCGGAAGCCGGCCTCCCGCAATCGTGACGACTCGAGGTCGGGGCGTCCGCTGATGTGCCCGATCCGGCGGTGACCCAGCGACAGCAGGTGGTCGGTCGCGAGCACGGCGCCGGCGAAGTTGTCGGAGTCGACCGTGGGCGGGCCCGATGGGCCGGTGTGCGGGTCGACGGCGACGACGTGGAAGCCCTGCTTGGTCTCCACCACCGTCGGCGTGACGATCACCGCGCCGTCGATGAGCGTTCCGGACAGGCGCGCGAGGGAACGTCTCTCCCAGCCGATGGCCGTGCCGGCGCCGTCGCCGCTGGAGTAGGCCAGCAACTGGTAGCCCGTGCCGGCCACCGCCGTGGATGCGCCCTTGAGCAGTTCGGTGGAGAAGGGCTCGAACTCGGCGACCAGGATGCCCAGCACGTTCGTACGGTGACTGCGCAGGCTCTGCGCCCCCAGGCTGGCCTCGTAACCGAGCTGCTGGATGACCTGCTGGACCCGCTCCACGGTCGCGCGTGCCACGCCGTACCGGCCGTTCACGACCTTGGATACGGTAGCCACTGAGACGCCGGCCGCACGGGCCACGTCCGACATGTTCACACGCTGCGGGAACGCCACGTTGATGATGATAGAGGGCAGATCATGGCCCTCCGCAGCCGAGTCGAAAACGTTATCGACACCGATTGACACTCCATGACGGGGCTGAAAAACTCCCCCGCAGGCCGAAACACCGCGACTGACTAGTCGAGGAGACACCGTGGCTATAAAGCGCCGCGCAAGCAGCGTCCTAGCGCTGTCCATCACCACCGCTCTGCTTGCCGCCGGATGTGGCGGCGGCGGCGAGAGCGAGGCTCCATCCAAGGATGAGCTGTTCAAGAATCCGGTGACCCTGACCTGGTGGCACAACGCCTCGCAGGACGGGCCCGGCAAGACCTACTGGGAGAAGGTCGCCAAGGACTTCAACACGCTCCACCCCACGGTCACGATCGAGATCGAGGGCATCGAGACCAACCAGCTCCAGCGCACCCGGCTTCCCGCCGCGCTGCTCAGCAACGACCCGCCGGACATCTTCCAGTCCTGGGGCGGCGGCGAGATCCGTGAGCAGGTCGAGGCCGACTACCTCAAGGACATCACCGACCAGGCCAAGGACGAGGTTGCCAACATCGGCGGCGCGGCCGGGATCTGGCAGGTGGACGGCAAGCAGTACGGCCTGCCGTTCCGGATGGGCATCGAGGGCATCTGGTACAACAAGGAGATGTTCGCCAAGGCGGGCATCGCGGCGCCGCCGACCACGTTCGACGAGCTCAACGAGGCGGTCACCAAGCTCAAGGCGATCAACGTCGTCCCGATCGCCGTCGGCGCGGGTGACAAGTGGCCCGCCGCGCACTGGTGGTACAACTTCGCGCTGCGCGCCTGCTCGGTCGACACGCTGAAGAAGGCCTCCCTGGAGCTGAACTTCGACGACCAGTGCTTCGTCAAGGCCGGCCAGGACCTGAAGGCGTTCATCGACACCAAGCCGTTCCAGCCCAACTTCATCGCCACGCCGGGGCAGAACGACCCGACCAGCGCCAACGGTCTGCTCGCCAACGGCAAGGCCGCGATGGAGCTGATGGGCGACTGGAACAAGGGCACGCTGGACACGGTCGCCGCCGACAAGGAGGCGCTCAGCAAGTTCATCGGCTGGTTCCCGGTGCCGGCGATCGCCGGTTCCCCGGGTGACCCGAAGGCGGCCCTGGGCGGCGGCGACGGCTTCGCCTGCGCCAAGAACGCCCCGGCGGAGTGCGTCGAGTTCCTCAAGTACATCGTCAGCCCCGAGGTGCAGAAGGGCTACGCCGAGACCGGCACCGGCCTGCCGGTGGCCAAGGGCGCCGAGGCCGGGGTCGCGGACCCCGCGCTGAAGTCGATCCTGGAAGCCACCACCGAGGCGACCTACGTGCAGCTCTGGCTGGACACCGCGTTCGGCAGCACGGTCGGCAACGCGATGAACGACGCGATCGTCGCCATCTTCGCCGGTAACGGCACGCCCGAGAAGGTCGTCGAAGCGATGAAGGCGGCCGCACGCAAGTGACCTCCACCAACCCCACCCTGGACCTCGCCGGCGGCGCGACCGCGCCGCCGGCGGGGCGCCGGCCCGCGAAGCGGTCGTCCTACCGCGCGGCCGAGACCCGACGCAAGTGGTACGAGATCATCGGTCTCACCACGCCAGCGGTCATCGTGTATGTGATGTTCGTACTGGTGCCGATCGGCTTCGCCTTTTACTACAGCCTCTTCCGTTGGCGTGGCGTCGGGCCGCCCACCGACTACGTCGGCTTCGACAACTACGTCCTCGCCTTCCAGGACCCGATCTTCCTGGACGCGCTGCGCAACAACGCCATCATCGTCTTCGGGTCGTTGCTGATCCAGGGCCCCATCGCCCTGGGCGTGGCCCTGCTGCTCAACCGCAGCTTCCGCGGGCGCACCCTGTTCCGGCTGCTGGCGTTCGTGCCGTACGTGCTGGCCGAGGTCACCGTCGGCATCATGTGGAAGCTGCTGCTCTCCGACGCCGGCACGCTCAACGCGCTGATGGAGGCGGTGGGCCTGGGCGGTCTGGTGCAGGCGTGGCTCGCCGACCTCGACATCGTCATCTGGACACTGCTGTTCGTCCTCACCTGGAAGTACGTCGGCTTCGCCATCATCCTCCTGCTCGCCGGTCTGTCCAATGTGCCGCAGGAGCTGAACGAGGCGGCTGCGATCGACGGGGCGAGCTGGTGGCAGACCCAGCGCCACATCACGCTGCCGCTGCTGGGCCCGACGATCCGGATCTGGATGTTCCTGTCGATGATCGGTTCGTTGCAGGTCTTCGACATCATCTGGGTCACCTCGGTGCCCGCGGTACGGTCGCTGGGCGCGTCGGCCACCATGGCGACGTACATGGTGGACAACGGGTTCTTCGCCCGGCTGTGGGGCTACGGCAACGCGGTGGCCGTGATCCTGTTCGTCATCTCCTTCGTCGCGGCGCTGATCTTCCAGCGCTTCCTGCTGCGTCGTGACATCCAGGGCGCCGTCACCGGAAGGGCGAAGTGACCATGACCGCGAACGCCATGCAGTCCTCGTCCGTCAACCGCCGACCCATCACGTGGAGCAGCCCGCTGACCTACGCGTTGGCGCTCGCGGTCGCCGCCGTGTCGATCACCCCGGTGGTCTACGTGGTCATCGGTGGTTTCCGTACCACCCCGCAGATCGTCGCGGACCCGGCCGGGCTGCCCAGTCCGTGGGTCTGGGACAACTACGCCAGGGTGCTGACGCAGAGCAACTTCTGGCAGCAGACGTTCAACAGCGGGGTGATCGCCCTGGGCACCACGCTCGGCGTCGTGCTGCTCGGGGTCAGTGCCGCGTTCGTGCTCGCCCGGTACACCTTCCGGGGACGCGAGGTGCTGTACACCTTCTTCACCCTCGGTCTGCTCTTCCCGGCCGGGGCGGCGATCCTGCCGCTCTACCTCATGCTGCGCGACCTGAACCTGATCAATTCGTACTACGCGGTGATCCTGCCGCAGGTCGCCTTCCAGTTGCCACTGACCGTCGTGATCCTGCGACCCTTCCTGTCCGCCATCCCCCGCGAACTGGAGGATGCCGCCGCGATCGACGGCACCGGACGGATCGGCTTCCTCTGGCGCATCGTGCTGCCGCTGTCGCGGCCCGCGCTCGTCACCGTCGGGATCCTCGCGTTCGTGGCGAGTTGGAACGCGTTCCTGCTGCCACTGCTGGTCCTCGGCGACGCCAGCCTGCACACCCTGCCCTTGGGGGTGCAGAACTTCTCCAGCCAGTACACCTCCGACACGGCGGGAATCCTCGCCTTCACGTCGCTGGCGATGTTGCCGGCACTACTCTTCTTCACATTCGCCGAGAAACAGATCGTCGGTGGCCTGCAGGGCGCGGTCAAGGGCTGAGCGACAGCGGCACGAGCAACAAAGGGGATACACAGCATGACTGAGGTCCACGGGGTAGTGGGCGCGCCGGCGACAACACCGACCCAGCCGCAACCGCGCCACGACCGCTCCGACCGAGCGGCGGGGGAGACGCGGGTACGCGAGCTACTCGGCCGGATGACGATCGAGGAGAAGGTCGCGCAGCTGGTCGGATTCTGGGAGAAGGAGGACGGCGAGGCGGTCGCGCCCTTGCAGGGCGAGTTCAGCGGCGTCGGCAGGCTGGAGGACGCCTCCCGGCACGGGCTGGGCCATCTCACCCGGGCCTATGGCACCCGCCCCGTCGACGCCGTCGCCCGCGCGTCCTGGCTGTGGAAGTTCCAGGCGGATCTGGTGACGGGCACCCGGCTCGGCATCCCGGCGATCGTCCACGAGGAGTGCCTGACCGGGCTCTCGGCGTGGAAGGCGGCCACCTTCCCCACCCCGTTGGCCTGGGGCGCGGCCTTCGACCCCGACCTCGTCGGCGAGATGGCGGCGGCGATCGGGGCGTCGATGCGGGCCCTGGGCGTGCACCAGGGCCTCTCCCCTGTGCTCGACGTGATCCGGGATCCGCGTTGGGGCCGGGTCGACGAGTGCATCTCCGAGGATCCGTACGTGGTCGGCACGCTCGGCACGTCGTACGTGCGGGGCCTGCAGTCCCAGGGAGTGCACGCCGCGCTCAAGCACTTCGTCGGGTACTCCGCCTCGCGGGCCGGACGCAACTTCGCCCCGGTGCACGCAGGTCCGCGCGAACTCGCCGACGTGCTGCTCCTGCCGTTCGAGATGGCGATCCTCGACGGCGATGCGCGTTCGGTCATGCACTCCTACGCCGAGATCGACGGCGTGCCCGTCGCCGCCGACCCCACGATGCTCACCGGAGTGCTGCGGGACCGGTGGGGCTTCGACGGCACCGTGGTGGCCGACTACTTCGGCGTGGCGTTCCTGAACCTGTTGCACCACGTCGCGGGCGACCACGCGGAGGCAGCGGTGCAGGCACTCACCGCCGGCGTCGACATCGAGCTCCCGACCGGCGACGCCTACCTGACCCTGGTGGAGACGGTGCGTTCCGGCCGGCTCGACGAGGCGGTCATCGACCGGTCGGTGTTGCGGGTGTTGCGCCAGAAGCTGGAGCTCGGGCTGCTCGACGCCACCTTCACCGACGAGCCGGTCCGGTCGATCGACCTCGACTCGCCCGAGCACCGGGCGATCGCCCGCCGCCTCGCGGAGGAGTCGATCATCCTGGTCAGCAACCAGGAGGCGCTTCCGCTCCCTGCGGACCGGCGGGTGGCGGTCATCGGCCCGAACGCCGATCGGCAGGAAGCGCTCTTCGGGTGCTACTCCTTCCTCAACCACGTGCTCGCCCAGCATCCCGACGTGGAGAGCGGCGTCGAGGCGCCGACGGTGCTCGACGCGATGCGGGTCGAGTTCGGCGCCGAGCGGGTCAGCTGGGCGCGGGGCTGCGACGTGGACAGCGACGACCGGTCCGGATTCGGCGAGGCCGTCGCGGCGGCGTCCGGCGCGGATGTCGCCGTACTGGTCGTCGGCGACCACGCCGGCCTGTTCGGGCGCGGCACGGTCGGCGAGGGCTGTGACCGGGACGACCTGGAGCTGCCCGGTGTCCAGCGGGAACTCGTCGAGCGGGTGTTGGCCACCGGTCGACCGGTGGTCCTGGTGCTGCTCACCGGCCGGCCGTACGCGGTCGGCTGGGCGCTGGCCCGGTGTGCGGCGGTGGTGCAGGCGTTCTTCCCCGGTGAGGAGGGCGCCGGAGCGATCGCGGGAGTGCTCTCGGGGCGGGTCAACCCGTCCGGCAGGATGCCGGTCAGCCTGCCCGGTTCGGCCGGCGCGCAGCCGTACTCCTACCTGCATCCGGCCCTCGGCGAGGGCAGCGAGGTGACCAACCTGTCCACGACGCCCGCGGCGCCCTTCGGCCACGGACTGTCCTACACGACGTTCGAGTACGCCGACCTGTCGGTGCCCGCCACGGTGCCGACCGACGGGACGATCCCGGTGACCGTACGCGTCACGAACACCGGCACCCGCGCCGGTGCCGAGGTGGTCCAGCTCTACGGTCACGACCTGGTGGCCTCGGTGACCCGGCCGGTGGCACAGCTGCTCGGGTACCAGCGGGTCCAACTGGAGCCGGGCCAGTCGGTCACGGTCGAACTGGCGGTGCCCACCACCCGGCTGGCCTTCTCCGACCGCTCCCTCACCCGGATCGTGGAGCCCGGCGACGTCGAGCTCTGGGTCGGCACCAGCGCCCACCGTCACGCCCAGACCCGGATCACCCTCACCGGCGATCCGACCCCCGTCACCAGCGCCTCTCCCCGCTGGACCACCACCACGCTGCACCACTGACCCCACTGCGGATCCTGGTACGTCACGGCCGACGTGACGTACCAGGATCTCGGTTCAGGGGACCGGGGCGGGTGCGGGGTGCGGCGCCGTTTTGGTGGACGGGGGTGGGTACTTGCGGAGGACCCAGGTCTGCTGGCCGAGGCTGAACAGGTTCGTGGTCACCCAGTAGATGATCACGCCGATCGGGAAGATCAGGCCCGAGACGAGCAGCGAGAGCGGGATGCCGTAGAGCATCAGCCGCTGCACCATCCGCTGCTGCGGGTCCTCGGCCCACCCCGTGCGCAGGATCAACTGCCGGCTGCTCAGGTAGGTCGTCGCGATCATCGCGACGATCAGGATCGCGGCGACCGCCTTGACCGTGACACCGTCGGCGCCGAGCAGGTCCAGCTCCGCCGCGGTGGAGCGGAAGCTGGCCGCGACGGGCGCGCCGAACAGCTTCGCCGACGACGCGCTGTCGAACTGGGTGACCGTCCAGCCGTACAGCGTCTTGAGGTGTTCCGGCATGGTCGGTTTGAGATGCCGCAGCACGTGGAACAGGCCCAGGAAGACCGGGATCTGCACCAGCATCGGCAGGCAGCCCATCAGCGGGTTGGCCTGCTCCGTCCGGTAGAGCTCGACGAGCTCCCGCTGCAGGGTTTCCCGGTCGTTCTTGTGCTTTTCCTGAAGTTCCTTGATCCGAGGCTGCAGCGCCTGCATCGCCCGCTGTGACTTGATCTGTTTGACGAAGACCGGGAACAGGATGGTCCGGACGGTGAGCACCAGGAACACGATGCCGAGCACCCACGACCAGCTGGTGCCGAGCACGGCCGTGTCCCCGAACAGCAACTGCCAGGCGGCGTGCCAGAACAGCAGGATTGCCGAGATGGACGCGTAGATCATGGACATGAAGCACCCCTCGAAGTGCGACTGAAGACTGACGAACAGGTGATGGAACAGTCAGTCGCGGTCGTCGGGGAGCGGGCAGGAAAAGGCTCAGACGACCGCGAGGGGCGTCGTCGGGGCCCTGGGCCGGGCCCGGCCGGCGGCGTCGGGGTCGCGATGGCGGGGTATGCCGGTGCGTCCGGCGCGTTCGCGCAGCATCCGGCGGGTGATCCGCAGGTCGGGGTCGGCGACCACCCGGTGCAGCAGATTCGCGGCGGCGAGCAGGACGGTCAACAGAACGCCGGTCGCCGCGGCCGTGCCGGAGAGCATGCTCGACGCACCGACGTCGGCCAACACACCGACGAGGTACCAGAGCACGCCGAGCCCGATCACAGCCACAACCATAGCCGGCAGGGTGCAACCCGGGGCTGCTCGTCTAGTTTGGGGCGATGATTCCGATCTCCTGCGTCCTGCTGGTGGACCGGCGCGGCCGGCTGCTGATGCAGCTGCGCGACGCGTACGCCCCGTACCACCCGAACGTGTGGGGCCTGCCGGGCGGGCACGGGGAGCCGGGGGAGACCCCGGAGACGACCGCCCGCCGGGAGTTGCGGGAGGAGACCGGGCTGCGGGTGACGGAGGGACTGCGGTGGTACGCCCGCCAGGAGTTGCCCGACCAGGACCGCGTCAAGCACTACTTCTGCGCGCCCACCCGGGCCCGGCAGCAGGACATCGTGCTCGGTGAGGGTGCCGCCCTCGTCTTCCTCTCCGCCGACGAGATCCTGGACGGGCGACCCTACACCCCGGGTACGGCGCAGCTGTTGACCCGCTTCCTGGCCTCGCCGGAGTACGCCGAACTCACCTCGTTGGCCGCCGCCGACTGAACCCCGCCGACTGAGCGACGCCAGGCGGCTCAGCCGACCCGTGGTGGGTGCCAGTCGGCGTGGCGGGCCATGCCGCGCAGCGCTATCCGGCCCGGCGTCAACCGCAGGATCGTGTCGCGTACCGCGATCGCCGCCGGGTGACGCAGCTGCTGGCCGAGCCGCGCCAGCTGCGCCGCCGCGCGGGCGATGCGCTGGCTGCGGGGCCGGCGCGCCCGGTCGTACGCGCGCAGCGCCGCCGGCACGTCGGCGGCCGGGTCGGCGAGGGCGCCGAGCGTCACCGCGTCCTCGATCGCCTGGCAGCCACCCTGCCCGAGGTGGGGCAGCATGCCGTGTGCGGCGTCGCCGAGCAGCGCCACCCGACCGCGCACGAAGCTGGGCAACGGGGTGGCCAGGTGGTGGAGATCGTTGCGCAGCACGGCGTCCGGCGGGGTGGCGGCGAGCAGCGTCGGGATCGGGTCGTGCCAGTGGCCGAAGTGCTCGCGTACCGCCGTCAGCTCGTCCGGGGCGGTCTGGCCGGCCGGCGCGCCGACCACCCCGTACCAGTAGACCTGGCCGTCGCCGAGCGGCACCATGCCGAACTCGGCGGCGGGCCCCCAACTGGCCGTCGTGGCCAGCGGCCCGTCGTAGGCGATGGCGGCCCGCCAGGCTGTCGAGCCGCTGTACGTCGGGGGCGGAAGCTGCGGCCAGAGCAGACCGCGCAGCACGCTGCGCAGCCCGTCGGCGCCGACCACCAGATCGGCGCGCAGCTGCGCCGGTGCGCCGTCGCGGTGGTAGCGCACCACGCCGGTGTCCGGGTCCGCGTCCTGCACCGCGCAGCCGGTCCAGAGCGCCTGCGGTGGCAGCGCCTCGCGCAGGGTCCGGTGCAGGGCGGCCCGGTGTACGCCGAGCGCGGTGGTGCCGAGCAGGCGGTTCATCTCGTCGGCGTCCACCCGCGACAGCCAGCGGCCGGTCCGGTCGCGCAGCCCACCGGGGCCGTCGGCCCGCCCGATCCGGCGCACCGGCGTGCCGAGTCCGAGCGCGTCCAGCCCGCGGACGCCGTTCGCCATCAGGGTGATCCCGGCACCGACCTCACGCGGCTTGGGGGCCCGCTCCAGCACGGTGACCCGCCAGCCGCGTCGATGCAGCGCGAGGGCGGCGGCCAGTCCGCCGATGCCCGCTCCGGCCACCACCGCGTGCCTGTCCGTCATGAACCACACCTTTCTACGCCTGTAGAAGGGCATACTACATGCGTAGAAACGGACCGGAGGCGGACGGATTGACCAGACGGACGAAGCGGGTGGCAGTGCTGGCCGATGCGGCCATCGCGCTGCTGGCCGAGAGCGGCATGCGGGGGTTGACCCACCGGGCGGTGGACGTCCGGGCCGGCATGCCCGCGGGCACCACCTCCGCCTACCTGCGGACCCGGCAGGCGCTCGTCGAGGCGGTCGTCCAGCGGCTGGCCGACCTGGACCGGGCCGACCTCGGCGACCGTCAGCTACCCACCACGGCGCCGTCCGGGCAACCCGGCCCGCGGCTCTCCCCGGCCGACCTGGACCAGCTCGCCGCCGGCATCGCCGGTGTGCTGGACCACTGGCTCTCCGCCGGCCGGCACCGGACCCTGGCCCGGTACGCCTGCCTGCTGGAGGCGGTCCATCGGCCGCAGCTGCGGACGATCCTGGAGCACGGCACGGTACTCCGCACACAGGCGGTGGACCTGCTCGCCCGGGCGGGCGCCCCGGATCCCCGACGGCAGGGGCACCAGTTCGTCGCGTTCGTCGACGGGCTGCTGTTCGACCGGCTGGTCGGCGCCGGGGCGCTCGACGCGCCGCCGCCCGGCACCCCGGCCAGCCGTGCCGATCTGACCGCCGCCGTCCGCGACCTGCTGCGCGCCGTCACCACCTGAACCAGACCAGCTTCCGGCTAGCCCGCCCGTCGCGCCGACGCCGGTCAGGCGCTCTCGCGGAGCACCGGTGCCGACGGGAACAGCGTGCGGTCCGGCTTCGGGCGCTGCTCCAGCACCATGGTCGCCGCCGCCGTGGCGATCCGCCGGACCGGATGGCTCGCCGTGGTCAGCGCGGTCGCCGAGGCCAACGGGATGTCGTCGAACCCGGTCACCGCGACGTCGTCGGGCACCCGCACGCTGTCGGCGCGCAGTTGGCTGATCACCCCCAGCGCGGTCGCGTCGCTGATCCCGACGATCGCGTCGGTGTCCGGCCAGCGGCGCAGCACCTCCCGGGCGGCCGCCCGGCCCCGGGCCGCGCTGAAGTCACCCACCACCTCCCGGGTCGGCAGGCCGGCGTCGCCCAGCAGCCGCCGGTACGCCTGAACCGAGCGGTCGGCGCAGGCCAGCCAGCGGGGGCCGGTGACCATCGCGATCCGGCGGCGACCGCCGGCGTACAGATGACGCACGAGCGAGCCCGTGCCGCCGGCGTTGTCGATGTCCACCGACGGCACGGTGGCCGAGCCGATGCCGATCGACACCGCCCGCCCCCGCAGCCGGAGCGGCACCAGATCGAGCAGTGCGCTGGTGGTGTTGACCAGCACTAGGCCGGCCACGGCCCGGTCGGCGGTGAGCCGGGTCAGCAGCCCCGGCGCGTCCAGCGGCAGCCACTGCACCGTCACGCCCAGACCGTGCGGCGCGCAGACCCGGGCGGCGGCGCTCACCACCTGGTCGACGTAGCTGTCGTCGAGAACCGCCGGGCTGGTGCCGGCCACGGCCACCAGCAGGCGTACGCCACCGCCACGCACCAGTGCCCGGGCCGCCGTGTTGGGTACGTAACCGAGCCGGTCGGCGGCGGTTCGCACCCGCTCGCGGGCGACCGGCGAGGCGAACCCGGTACCCGCGATGACCCGCGACGCCGTCGACCGGGACACCCCGGCGGCACGGGCGACGTCGTCGAGGGTGGCCGGCCGGCCTGCCGTGATCATGATGTACTCCCTGTTGCCGCTCATCCGCCCGATGGTGCGGGCGCCCACCCGCATCATGCCGCGCCCCCGGTCGGCCGGGTAAGCACCTGGAGCCGATTGTGCTGGTAGCGCTTCCAGGTGTGTGATCCTTACCAGCACCTTGCCGAGGAGAGGACCGGAACGTACGTGGACCCCGCCGTCACCACCCCCGTCGTGACACCCCCGCCCAGCCCGGGACCGTCCCGCGCCGTGCTGGCCGCCCGCAACGGCGTCGCGGTGGTGTTCGCGCTCAACGGATTGGCCGTGGCGACCTGGTTCTCCCGGGTACCGGCGATCCGCGACGAGTTGGGCCTCAGCCCCGGCCGGCTCGGCCTGGTGCTGCTCGCCATGTCCGCCGGCGCGATTCTCGCCATGCCCACCGCCGGCCTGGTCACCCAGCGCCTCGGCGCGGCCCGCGCGGTGGCGCTGGCCACCGGAATCCTGGCGCTCGGGCTGACCGTCGCCGGCGTGTCGGCCGGCGTCTTCGGGGCGCTGCCCGGGGTGGCGCTGGGACTGTTCGCCGTCGGCTACGGCTCCGGCAGCTGCGACGTGGCGATGAACATCGAGGGCGCCGCCGTCGAGCGCCGGCTCGGCTGGACCGTGATGCCCCGGTTCCACGCCGCGTGGAGCCTCGGCTCGGTGGCCGGCGCCGGCCTCGGCGCGGGCGCCGCCCGGCTGGGCGTACCGGTCGGCCCGCACCTCGGCGTGCTGGCCGTGCTGGTGCTCGCCGGCACCCTGCTCGGGGCGCGGGCGTTCCTACCGGCCGAGCCCGACGCCGATCCCGGCACCGCGGCCGGCCGGCGCAGGCGGCTGCTCGCCGCCTGGCGTGAGCCGCGGACCCTGCTCATCGGCCTGCTGGTGCTGGCCGCGGCGTTCGCCGAGGGCAGCGCCAACGACTGGCTCGCGGTGGCCTTCATCGACGGGTACGGCTTCAGCGAGGCGGCCGGCGCGGCGGTCTTCGGCGTCTTCGTGGTCGGCATGACGCTGGGCCGCACCCTCGGCACGGTGGCGCTGGATCGGTGGGGGCGGGGACCGGTGCTCGCCACGACCATCGTGCTCGCGATCGTCGGCGCCGGCCTGGCGGTGCTCGCCGGCTCCGGCCCGGTCGCGGTGGTCGGCGTCGCGCTGTGGGGCATCGGCGCCTCGCTCGGCTTCCCGGTCGGCATGAGCGCCGCCGCCGACGAGGAGGAACACGCCCACGTCCGGGTCAGCGTGGTCGCGGTGATCGGTTACACCGCGTTCCTCGCCGGGCCCCCGTTGCTCGGCCTGCTCGGCGATCACGTGGGCACGCTGCGGGCGCTGGTGGTCGTACCGCTGCTGCTGTTGCCGACGCTGTTGCTGGTCCGTGCGGCCCGTCCGCCCGCCGGCACCGGGGTGCCGGCGCGGGCGGGCGCACCGACCCCGGACGCGTGACCGACCGACGGCCCGAGGACCGGCTCGCCAACCAGCCCCGTTGGCGGATCAGCGGACGATCGCCGCGCGGGCTGCCGCGAGGGTCATCGGCGGGCTGTGGCTGGAGACGTGGCGTACCAGTACGCCGGGAAGCTCGGCCCCAGCCGCCGGTTGCAGAGCACCTCCGCACGCAGGTACGGGATGCTCCACGGCCGGGCCGCCTCGGCGCGCAGCAACTCGGCGCCCGTGACGTGACCGACGATCTCCACGTCCGGCCAGGCGCAGGCACCCCAGACGTGGTCCCAGTGGTGGTGGGTGTAGACCAGCCAGCGAGGCGTCGGCAGACCGGCGGCGGCCAACGCCAGCTGGATCTCCCGGGCATGCGACGGGCTCTGCCCGGCGTCGATCAGGACGCTCCCGCGCTCGTCGGCGACCAGCGCGACACCGGCCTGCACGAAATCCGGATCCGGGTCCCCCGCACAAACCCAGACCCGTCCCGCGAGTTGCTGAAACTCGACCACGCCACCACCCCCTTTTCCGCGTACTCGGCCCTCGGCAGCACTTTCGGGGAAGATGCTGCCTCGCCGGCTGATGAGGCAACATCTTCCCTGATGTTGTGCGGATCTTGAGGGTGTCGGGTGGTCAGCGGACGGCGACGACGGCGGCGTCGGGACCACCGCGCCAGAGGGTGCCCACCTCGGTGAAGCCGGCCTTGGTGAGGGCGGCGAGGTGCCAGGAGATCGGCGGGTTCCACTCCGGGCTGTGGCCGGCGGGGTAGATGGCGTGCCGTTGCCGCACCAGGGGGCCCAGCGCCTCGTCCCGTTCTGCCTGCTCCCACCACTGGGACCAGGACAGGGCGGCGCCAGCGGCGTACCGGGCCTGCCGTCGCTCCCGGGCCCGGTCCAGCAGGCGTTCGGTCAGCTTCGGCAGGGTGTCGTCCGGCATGTGGTCGGCGTTGACCAGCAGGCCGCCCGGCCGCAGCAGGTCGTGAACCTCGCCGTAGAGGGTGGCCAGCCGGTCGGCGGGCAGCCAGTGCAGTGCGGTGGCGGTGAGCACCGCGTCGTACCCACGATGCGGCAGGGTGGTGTGCCAGTCGGTGCGGCCCAGGTCGGCGGTGACGATGGTGACCCGGTCGCGCAGCGCGGCGGCGGCGAGGGCGAGCAGGGCGGGGTCGAGATCGACCAGGGTCAGCTCGGCGTCGGGGAAGCGGCGCAGCGCCCGCAGCGAGATCGTGCCGGTGCCGCCGGCCAGATCGAGCAGCCGCGGCGGTGCGGTGTCGCGGATGGCGTCGACCGCGTCGAGCATGGCGGTGAAGCGGTGCTCCCGGTCCGGCAGGTACGCCTCCTGCTGCCGATCCCAGCTTTCCTGCCACGCGTCGACGTCGGCGATGTAAGGACTCATCTCGATCACGCTAGTTACGGGTGTCGGCGCTGTCCAGAACTATTGCCACAGTTTTGCAATTGCTAGAACGGCCCGGCCTGGCGGACGGCGATGGACCGCCCGTCGGTTTAATGGCAAAGTGATGATCGTGGGGTCGACGGTGATGCCGGTCGGCCCCACACCCCTCTCCGGGTGCGTACGGGCGGCGACCCGGCGATGACATGATGTCCCACCGGGCGAGGACCGCCCGGCCGATCGGGACCCGGGAGCCAGCGTGGATCCGCAGCGCACCGCCGCGCACGAGATGTTCGATGCCGATGTCGCGTCCAACCGGCTCGGCATCGAGCTGGTCAGCGCCGGCGGCGGCGTGGCGGTCGCCCGGATGAGGATCACCGCCGACATGGTCAACGGCCACCGGATAGCCCACGGCGGGTTCGTGTTCCTGTTGGCCGACACGGCCTTCGCGCTGGCGTGCAACAGCCACGGCCCGGTCACCGTCGCCGCCAGCGGTGAGATCACCTTCGTCCGCCCGACCCCCACCACTGGGCGCGATGTCGACGCGAGGCGTAGGAGTGCGGCCAGGCGGCAGTAGAGCGAGAAGGGGGCCGGTGGCTAGGCTGCGAGCCATGGCCAGCGACGTGGACACCACACCGCTCGTCGGTCGGGCCGAACTGGTGGCGACGGTGCGTGCCGCGCTGCTCGACGCGGTGGCGCCGGGAAACACCGCCGCCGTCTTCCTCACCGGCGAGAGTGGCGTGGGCAAGACCCGGTTGCTGCGCGAGGTCGGTGAGCGGCTGCGCGACGGGGATGCCCTGGTGCTCACCGGCTCCTGTCTGGACATCGGCGACGCCTCGCCGTTGCACCCGCTGCGCCAGGCACTACGCCGACTCGACGCCGACCTGGCCCCGCCCGACGCTGCCTCGGTCCGTGCGCTGCTGGCGGTGTTCACCGAGGAAGCGACCGGTCCGGACGGCGCGGGCGCGCTGCTGGAGCGGGTCTCCCGGGGGCTGAGCGTGATCGCGGCGGGACGCCCCGTGGTGCTCGTGCTGGACGATCTGCAGTGGCTCGACCGGACCACCCGCCAGCTGCTGCTCTACCTGCTCGCCGGCCTGGGTGACCTCCAGTTGTCGGTGCTCGCGGCGGTGCGTTCGGAGTCCCTCCAGGGCGCGCATCCGCTGCGCCGGGTGCTCACCGAGCTGCGCCGGCTGCGGTCGGTACGGGTGATCGACCTGGCCCCGCTGGACCGGGCCGCGACCGAGCAGCTCGCCGCGGCGGTGGTGCGCCGTCCGCTGGCGCCCGAGGCGGCCGAGCAACTGTGGCGGCGCAGCGGCGGCAACCCGTTCGTCGTCGAGGAACTCTCCCGGGATCTGCGTGACGGCCGGGACGGTCTCTCCGACACCCTGCGTGAGGTCTTCCTGGCCAGGGTGGACGCCCTGCCGGGGCCGGCGCACCGGGCCGTGCACGCGGTCGCCGCCGGGGTGGAACCGGTCGAGCACTGGCTGCTCGCCCAGGTCGTCGGGTTGCCCGAGCACGACCTGCTGGACGCCGTCCGCGCGGCGGTCGCACACCGGCTGCTGGTCGGTTCCGACGACGGCTACCGACTGCGCCACCGGCTGGTCGCGGAGGTGCTGGCGGACGAGCTGCTGCCCGCCGAGCGAGCCGTGCTGCAGCGCCGCTACGCCGAGGCGTTGACCTCGGCGCCGGGCGAGCTGCACCAGGCCCGGCTGGCGCATCACTGGCGGCTGGCCGGCGAGCCGGCGCGGGCGCTGCCGGCGGCGTTGGCCGCCGCCCGGGAGGCCGAGCGACTGTACGGCTACGCCGAGGCGCACCGGCACTGGTCGGTCGCGGTCGAACTGGCCGGGGGCCTGCCCGACGTGGACCACACCGCCCTGCTCGGGCACGCGGCCGAGGCCGCCCACCACTGCGGTGAGTACGCCCGGGCACTGTCCCTGCTGGAGGAACTGGCCGACGCCGACACCGATCTCCCGGCCTGCGAGCTGCACATCCGCCGGGCCCGTTATCTCGCCGCCGCGGGCCGTTCGGCGCTGGCCGAGGCGGAGTACCAGCACGCGCTGGACGCCGCCGACTGCACGCCCCGGCAGCGGGCCACCGCCGCCGCCCGCCTGGCGGAGCTGCTGCTGCACCTGGGCCGGTACGCCGACGCCGGCCAGCGGGCGCGGGAGGCGCTGGCCCTCGCGGAGCAGGCCGACGGGGCCACCACCGAGGTGGTGCTGGCCAGCATGGCGCTGGGCTTCTCCGAGGCGTACCGTCAGGATCCGAACGCCGGGTTGGCCGTGCTGCGCCGGGCGCTGGCGACCGCCGAGCGCGCGGGCCGCCCGGAGGACGTGGCCCTGGCCTACCTGCACTTGGCGGAGCTGCTCACCGGCCCGCTGAACATCCTCGAAGAGGGGGTGGTGGTGGCCCGCCGGGGCGCCGAGCGGGTGACCGAACTGGGGTTGGGCCGCAGCTACGGGACCCGGCTGCTGGCCATCGCCGCCAACGGCCTGTTTCGGGTGGGGCAGTGGTCCGAGGCGGAGAAGGTCGTCGCGGCGGCGCTGCGGCACCGGCCCTCCGGCGCGGACGCGGTCGAGCTGCTGCTGGCCCGGTGCCGGCTCTCGGTCGGCTACGGCGACACCGAGGCCGCCGACCGGGATCTCGACGCGGCGGCCACCATGCTCGCCGACGGCGGGGCCCGGCACGTCATCCCCCTGCTCACCCTGCGCGCCGGGCTGGCGATGTGGCAGCGGCGTCACGACCTGGCCCGGCACGCGGTGCAGCGCGGCCTCACCGAGACCCGCTCCGACGACCTGGTCATTCTCGCCGTGCTCGTCTGGCACGGTCTGCGCGCCGAGGCCGAGGCGTACGCCGGCCGCACGGTCGCGGTCGACGACACCGCGGTGCGCCGACTGCGGGAGATCGCCGACCGGGTGGCCCGCAAGAGCGAGCGGGCGGCCCGGCCGGTACGCGACGTCGTCGACGGGTACCTGGCGCTCTGCGCGGCCGAGGTGAGCCGCCTCGACGGAGCGGACCCGGAGCTGTGGGCGCGGGCCGCCGCCGAGTGGGACCGTCGTAACCACCCGTATCCGGCGGCCTACTCGCGGCTGCGGCAGGCGGAGGCGCTGCTGGCCCGCCGACGCCAGACCGCCACCGCCGGCAAGCTGCTGCGGCAGGCGTACCAGACGGCGCAGGGACTCGGCGCGGTGCCGCTGGCCGAGGAGATGCGTACCCTCGCCGGCCGGGCCCGGATCGGGCTGGAGGAACGCGCGGAGAGCGCGGCGCCGCCGGCCGGGCCGGGCGGCGAGGAACTCGCCGCGCTCACCGCCCGCGAGCGCGAGGTGCTGGCCGCGGTGGCCGAGGGCCTGACCAACAAGGAGATCGGCCAGCGGCTGTTCATCAGCGAGCGGACCATCGGCGTCCATGTCTCGCACATCTTCGACAAGCTGCACGTGCGTACCCGGGTCCAGGCAAGCGCCATCTTCCTGCACAGCCGCCGGTAGGGGTCGGATACGTCGTTCTACTGATGTCGCCGCTCCGCCTGGCTGACAGGCTGAGCGCGGTGCCGGCGAGGTACGGCGGCGCCGGCGACCAGGGCGGAGAAGAAGGCATGGGTGAGCGAGTCACCGGCTTCGGTGCGGTGGTGTTTCACGGCGGCGCGGAGGGCGAGGCCGGCACGATCGAACCGGTCTGGGGGCCGGTGCACCGGGACATCGTCGACCTGCTCGCCGATCACCCGGCCGACGTGCCCGCCGTGGTCGAGCATCTGACCGAGTTGCAGAAGCTGCTGGTCCGGCTGCCTCCGCTGATGGAGAGCTGTCCACTGGCCGACTTCAACCGGCTGTACCTCGTCATCACCAGCAGCGTGCTGGACGGCCTCTACGCCGATCGGTTCGTCGATCCGGTCTTCCTGTCCCGGCTGGACGTGGAGTTCGCCGCGCGTTACTTCGACGCGCTGCGGCTGTGGAGCGACCGCAGCCCCGGCACGCCGAAGGCCTGGGCGTGCCTGTTCGAGCGGATGTGTGGCCCGGACGCGCGCCCGCTGCCCTCGGCGGCGGCCGGCGTGAACGCGCACATCAACTTCGATCTGCCGTTCGCGCTGGTGACCACCTTCGCCCACCTGGAGTCCGAGCCGGTCAACGGCAGCGACCAACACCACGACTATCTGGAGATCAACAAGATCTTCGCCGACAAGATCCCCGACCTGCGTCGGGGCTACCTGGATCGGTGGCAACTGCTCATCGACATGCTCAACGGCAACATCGACGACTGGTATCAGGGTGAGCTGATCGGGTACACGCGCGATGTCGCCTGGCGTAACGCACAACGTATCTGGCGGTGCCGGCACGACCCGGACCGACACGAACGCGAGCGCAAGCGACTCGACAATGCGGCCGCGGCGCTCGGTCGGTTGCTGCTGTCGCCTCTCGGGGCGCTTCTGCAGTAGCCGGGACGGGGGGTCCCCGCGCTCTGCTGCGCGTGGAGCGCGGGGGCGGTCCGACCCGCCGGGCGGCGTCGCCCGGATCGGACCACGGGGGCAAGGGGGGACCACGGGGGACCAGGGGGGACCACGGGGGATCAGAGGGCCGGCCGGCTCCGGGGGGGGTGTCGGCCGGCCCTCACCGGGTACGCCCCCGGCCATGACCGCTGTGCCCCGGCGCCGTCCCGCCGCACGGCCCGGACCCCGCCCCGCCACCCCGCGCCGTTGCACCCGGCCGGGGGAGCGCGTGGCTCGGTGCGCTCCGAGGACATGAGCGCGAATGGCTTAATCATTCATGTATGCCGGTTATCTGCCTTCCTGCGCCATACGGTGCCTCTGGTGGCTGAGGCGACATCAGCCGCTCCGCGCCCGATACCGGTGCGGCCGTGTTTCGCACGAAAGGCAGAAAGCTGATGTCCACGTACGAAGGGAGCCGAGGGCCCGCCACGCCCAGACGGCGGTCCCGTTGGGTGCTGGCCGGCGGCCTGGTGGCGGGCAGCCTGGTGGCTGGCGCGGCGGGCCTCACCGTCGCCGCCTCGGCCGCTGACCGCGACCAACCGGCGCCGCCACCGTCCGGACAGGCCCTGGTCGAAACCGACGTGCTTGGGGCGGACCGGGCGCCGGAGGGCAAGCGGGAGCAGGCACCCGGGTGGGACCGGGACGAGGACGGTGACCAGGCGACCGATCCGGAAAGCGCGCGCAACGGACGCCCGCCGAGTCGAGCGGCGGTGCAGGTGCCCTGCGACTCGGCCCGGCTCATCGCCGCGCTGGTCCAGGCCAACGCCAAGGGCGGTGCCACGCTGCGCCTGGCCCAGGGGTGCACCTATCGCCTGACGCACGCGTTCCGCCAGGTCGACGAGTACGACGGCGGGATCCGCGACGCGCGGGAGGCCGCCGACGCCGCCGAGACCCCCGGCGATGCGGAGGCGCCACCGACGAACCCCGCCGACGACACGGCCGGTCTACCCGTGATCTACCACGGGATCACCATCGAGGGCTCCGGCGCCACCATCGCCCGGGCGGCGGGCGCGAAGAACTTCCGGTTCTTCACCGTCCGCGACGGCGGCGAGTTGACCCTGCGCGAGTTGACCCTGCGCAACGGTCGATCGGCTGCGGACGGTGGCAGCGTCCACATCGTGCACGGCGCGACCGCTGTGCTCGAACGGGTCACGGTCGCCGACAGCACCTCCCTGTCGGCGGAGGGTGGTGGCGGGGGCATCTTCAACGACGGCAACCTCCAGATCACCGACAGCACGCTGGTCGGCAACCGCGCCGCCGGCACCCAGGGCAAGGGCGGGGGCCTGCTCAACGGGGGCGTGATGGTCATGCACCGGACCGAGTTCCGGCACAACAACGCGAACAGCTACGGCGGCGGCCTGGCCAACTACCGGGCGGCCGGGGACGTCTACTCCTCCACCTTCGTCCAGAACACCGCTGAGCAGGGCGGCGGCCTGGCCAGCTTCTCCGCCCGTACCAAGGTCGTCGACAGCCTGGTCGCGGAGAACAGCGCGCAGATCGGCGGTGGGCTGGCCAACTCCGACGCGGTGCTGGTGCTGCGACAGTTGACGGTCCGGGACAATCTCGCCGCCGTCTCCGGCGGCGGCATCTCGACCGTGCAGGGCCTGCTGCCGATGGACGACAGTGTGGTCAGCGGCAACACCACCCGCGGCCGCGGCGGCGGCATCTACGCGGAGAAGTCCAACCTGCTGGTGCGCACCAGCGACGTGACCGGCAACGCCGCCGTGGGTCGGCAGTCCCGGGGCGCCGGGCTGTTCGTCGCCGCCGGATCCGCCAAGCTGTACGACAGCCGCGTGACCGGCAACCGCGCCACCGTGAAGGGGGGCGGCATCCACGCCGAGCGGGCCCAGGTCCACATCGACGAGGAGAGCGTCGTCATCGAGAACGATCCGACCAACTGTCTCGGCAGCAAGGTGCCGATCTCGCACTGCTTCCGCTGAGGGCGTCACTCCGCCCGCCGCCGGTCCCGGTGACCGGAGGCGGGCGGAACCGCGTGGTCGATCCCCGCACCGCCGTCACTGCGAGGGCTGGGGCAGCTCGCAGTCGACTTTCGGGTTGGCGCCGACGTAGTTCAACGGTCCGGCGACGATGGTGACCAGGATGGTGCCGAGTTCGGCGCAGTTGGTCTCCTCGTCGGTGTAGTAGCCGCGCTGGCCGGCGGCGACTGCGCCGATGATCAACCAGATCACGACGAGGACTCCGAATATCGACGTGCCACGCATGGCTCTCCTCCACTCGGGGCGGGTACGAGGTGACCGGCCTTGTACCCACCCCGACCGGAGGCAACACTTTCCCCGATGTTGCTCGGGGTCGTGCCTGTGCCGGCCGGCCAGCGGATGCCGACGGCGGCTCAGCGACGGTTGTCAGGCGTCGCTGCCGGCCTGGGCAGCCAGAATCTTCGCCTGCTGGGGCCAGGTGGCCACGCTGGCCGTGGCCCGCAGCCCGGCACCCCGGATCGTTTCCCGTAGCGCCGCCTCGTCCAGCTCCGCCAGTTGGCGGAAGGTCCGGATTCCTGCGCCGTGCAGGGCGGCGGCCATCTTCGGCCCGACACCCTGGATGCGCCGGAAGTCGTCGTCGGCATCCTCGACAGTGGTGGCGGGAATCTTCTTGGCGGCCGGAGCCCGCTTGGCGGTCGCCTTGCGTCGCGGCGACGAGCCGGCAACGGTCGTCGGCGCGGCCACCTCCTCGACGGGTGCCACGGTCGGTTCCTCCAGGGCGCCCGCCGGTTGGGGCTCCGCGTCCGCCGGTTGGGGTTCGGTGTCCGCCACGGGTGCGGTGACCGGGTCGGGGGTGGGCGCGGTGACCGGGTCGGCCGTAGCCGGCTCCGGCGTGGTGGTGTCCGAGGTCGCAGCGGCCGGGGCGGGTTCGGCGACCACCGCCGGCGCTGGTTCGGTGATGGCCGGCTCAGTAGCCGGTTCGGTGACGGCCGGTTCGGTGACGGCCGGCTCAGTAGCCGGTTCGGCGGCGGCCGGCTCGTTGGTGGCCGCTTCGGCGGGTGCTGCGGTGGTGCTCGATTGTTGGGTGTCAGTGGTCGTGGCTGGTGCCGGCTCGGTCGCCTCCGTGGTGGCGCCGCTCGTCCGCGCGGGCGCATCGTTGCGTCGGCCGCGCAGCAGCAGCCAGCCGCCGGCCAGCCCGGCCAGCAGCACCACGAGCAGTATCAGCCAGTTACCGAAGGACTCGCCCACGGCAAACCTCCCTGAAGTTCACGTCCGGATCGTCGCGAGAAAAGCTCGCCGCAGCTTCGCACACGCGTGGCGGAGGCAACAGCCAGCCTCGGTAACAGTCCGTGCGGACGCACGGAGGGCTACCGCAGGTGGCCGGTACGAAACGGACAGTGTGGGGTTGATCGACAGGGATGAGCGGGCGGGCGCTGGTCGCCGTAGGAGCGTCGCCACGAAGGGCGCATCATCGACCAGTCGTCATGTCACAGAGACATAAAAATGTCCCTGTGACATGACGTGCCTGGTGACAACCGCCCCTGCGCGGCCAGCGGTGATTCTTCACCCGGGGCGACGTGACGGGCGCGGTGGAGGCGGTTCAGTCCTGCTCGCCCCGGTAGGTGTAGAAGTCGTCGACGAACTTGCGACGCAGCGGCGGCACCCGGCTGGTGACCCGGAAGTACCCGCGGGCGCCGAGCAGGGCGAGCCGACCGAAGACCGGCCGGTACATCCGGTCGTCGCCGTTGGTTCCGCTGCGGTTCAACGAGTCGGCCACCCGGGCGAAGCCGTACGGCAGCATCGCGGCCTCGTAGTCGGCGACCGCCTGCACCAGGGTCTTCGCGTCGGCGGCGGCCAGGATCAGCTGACGTCGCAGCAGGTTCGCGTCGCGCAGCGCGGTGTTGGCACCCACTCCGCGTCCGGGTGTCATGGTGTGGATCGCGTCGCCGAGCAGGGTGACGGTGCTGCTCTTCCACGCCGGCACCGGCTCCGAGGTGGAGACCCGGATCGGTAGGGCGCTGCCCGGGTCGGCCCGGCTCAGCAACTCCCGCAGGCGCGGGTGCCAGTTGGCGGTCAGGTCCAGGGCCACCTGGATCAGCTCCGCGCCGCGGCGGCTCATCACGTCGGCGGGGAAGCGGCGGGCGGTGCTCCAGACCACCAGGTTGATGTTGTCCCGGGTGGTGTCGTGGCGCAGCCCGGGCCAGTCGGCGAGCAACGCCGCGTCGGCCGGGGAGACGTCCGGCTTGAGCCGGCCGTGGGCGTCCCACTTGAACTCCATCACGTGCAGCACGCCCATCACGCCGCCGGTGCCGAAGATCAGCGAGATGCCTCGCTGCACGGTCGGCGGAAGTAGCGACCGGGTGTGCTCGGTCAGCGGGATCCGGGTGGCGATGTTGATGGTGCCGGCGTCCCGGATCACCGCGTGCGGCAGATGCTGGCGGCGGACCGCCGAATGCGTACCGTCCGCCGCCACCAGCAGGTCGCCGGTGGCCGTGGTGCCGTCGGCGAAGTGGGCCGTGACGGTGCCGTCGTCGTGCTGGGCGTACCGGGTGAAGGTGCGGTCGAAGTGGACCACGTCCGTGAGCCCGGTCAGCAGCACCTGACGCAGCGTCATCCGGGCCACCGACCGTTCGGTGTCGACCGGATGGCTGTCCGGCCGCAGCGGGAACGACGCCGTGTGGCGCAGCTTCTGATTCAGCACGTTGAAGTAGCGCGGCGAGCGGGCGCAGGTGGCGAGGTAGGTCTTGAACAGCTCTGGCGGCAGACAGTCGCGCAGCGCCCGGCTGCCGGTCGGGCCGATGCCCACCCGGTAGCCGAGCAGCCCGTCCGCACGGGTGCGGTGTCGCTCGTAGACGGCGACACCGATGCCGGCCCGGCGCAGCCCGTGCGCCAGGCAGAGACCGCCCGTGCCGGCGCCGATGATCAGTACGTGCGGGGTTCGGGTCGCCACGATCTCGCCTGGTCAGCCGGCGGCGCGCGGCGCGGGAACATCGGCGGCGTCCCATCGGTAGAAGCAGTTGGCGATCGCGTCGCGCGGCGAGCGCCAGGTGGGCAGGTACGGCGAGGTGTGCGTGGAGAGCCGCTTGTTGACCTGGAGATAGAGCGGGTGGTTGCGGGCCGCCGCGAGGGCGTCCGGGCCGACCTCGTCGGTCTCCATCAGGTGTACGAACAGGTCGTGCAGGCAGTACAGCGAGCGGTGGCGTACCCCGGTCAGACCGGGCAACTCGGTCGAGTCGGACTCGGAGAAGATCTGTCCCACCCGATCCTCCGCGCCCGGGGTGATCCTGCTGACGATGACTAGACGGCTCATCGGACCCCTCTCACCGGTGGTCGTGCCCGGACTCGTCGCCGGGCCACGATCCGCTCACCCTGTATCCAGGACTGTCACCTGCCCGTCAACGGGCCCGGGTGCTGCGGTGACGGCGGTCAGCGGGCCTGGAACGTCGGCCGGGTGTTCGGGTGCCGCGGTGGTCGAGGTGCCGGCCGGCTGGCCCGGCGGATCGGTTCGAGGGTCTCGTCGAGCAGCGCGGTCATCGCGGGGGAGGGCTCCAGGCGCAGCTCCCGGAGCAGCAGATCCCGGTAGACGTAGAAGGCGTGCACCGCCTCGAAGGCGTTGCCCTCGGCGAGATGGATGCGGACGACCAGCCGGTGCGGCGTCTCCCGCAGCGGTTCGGCGGCCATCGCCTCCAGTGCGGCCTCGAGGGCTTCGCCGTGCCGCCCGGCGGCCAGGTGCTGGCCGGCGACCTGTTCGAGCATGTGCAGCCGGAGCTGGCGTAGCCGTTCGCGGTTGGTCAGCACCCAGTCGTCGTACCAGCCGGGGAGCAGGTCGTGGCGGCCGGCGGTGAGCGCCCGCGCGGCGTCGTCCGGCGCCTGGCCGTCGCGTACCCGGGCGGCGGTGACTTCCAGATCGTCGACGTCGACCCGTACCGCCGGGTCGAGACGGACGGTGTCGGCGGTGATGATCAGCGGGCAGTACGGGTCCTGGCGCAGCCGCCACAGCGCGGTCCGCAGCGACGACAGCGCCCGTTCCTCGGTGGCCTCCGGCCACAGCAACCCGGCGAGATGGGTACGGGTCGCGCCGGGCCGCAGCCCGATCAGCGCGATGACCCGTTGCAGGCCCCGGGGCACCAGCACCGGCGTGCCGCGGTGCGTGAGACGGAAGCCGCCGAGCAGGTGCAGCTCCACCTTGACGTTCCGGTGTTCTCGGGCGGGCGGATCGGCGGCCACGTCGGCACCCCCTGAGAAACACGTCGGCTGCGGGTCTCGGTCGGATCCCGGCACGGTCGCCGGGACGCCACCGTCGACTAGCTGGGCCGCGCGCGGATG
Organism: Micromonospora sonchi; assembly: GCF_014646235.1. Lineage (GTDB taxonomy): Bacteria > Actinomycetota > Actinomycetes > Mycobacteriales > Micromonosporaceae > Micromonospora > Micromonospora sonchi. Next base: position 46,292 of record NZ_BMNB01000010.1, read on the forward strand.
CGTGCGGAGCTGGGTCAGACCGTCGCGAAGATTATCAATAACAGTTACTCTGAGTCAACATCGATGTCGACAAGCTGACCTTTTGCCATCCGTGAAGTCGGCTCTGAACTGGAACAACCTTGCCGATCATGCGGTCGGGCGCTTTCAGCCTATTCACAGGTTGCGTCAACGTAGCGTCACCATGGACGGTCGTGTCGCTTCGTCTCGATGACGCTCGGGTGACGTCGGCCTCCGCATGGTGTCGGAAGTCGTCAGGACGCCGGGAGGCGTCGCCACCGCACCACGGGGAGGACCGGCATGGATCGAACGGTGATCATCGCGAAGGTGGTACCGAGCGCCCAGGACGCGGTGGCCGAGATCTTCGCCGAGTCCGACACGACCGAACTGCCCCACCTGGTGGGTGTCCGGCACCGGTCGCTGTACCGGCTGCACGACCTGTACGTGCACCTGCTGGAGACCGATTCGCCGGGCGACGGCGCGGTGGCGGCGGCCCGGGAACATCCCGAGTTCGAGCGGGTCAGCGCCCGGCTGCGCCCCTTCATCACGCCCTACCTGCCCGACTGGCGTTCGCCCCGGGACGCCATGGCCCGCTGCTTCTACCGCTTCGACGGACGGTGCTCGTGACCGCCACCGCGCGCGCGGTTAGCCCCGTACACCCGAGGAGGAGACCATGACCGTCACCGACGGCCGCTCGCTGACCGGCGAGATAACCGACATCCTGGTGACCAACTGCGGCCTGGACCCGGACGCCGCTGCCCGCGCGCCGGCCGCCTCCCTTGAGGAGTTGGGGATGGACTCCCTCGCGCTGCTCGAACTCGCCGCGGTCGTCGCCGACCGGTGGCGGGTGACCATTCCCGAGCAGGCCGCCCAGCTGAGCATCCCCGCCGTGGCCGACCTGGTCGCCGGGCGTGCCGACCCGACGATCTCCGGCGGCCCGCCCGCGCCCGCCGATCCGGCGTCCGACGACCCGCCCGGGCACACCGAGAACAGCATCCTCATCGTCGCGCCGCTCGAGCTGGTCTGGTCGGTCACCAACGACGTCGCCGGCTGGCCCAACCTGTTCACCGAGTACGCGAAGGCCGAGATCCTCGGCCGCGACGGTGACACCGTCCGGTTCCGGCTGACCATGCATCCCGACGAGAACGGGGTGGTGTGGAGCTGGGTCAGCGAGCGTACCCCCGATCCGACGACCTGGCAGGTGCGGGCCCGCCGGGTGGAGACCGGCCCCTTCGAGCACATGCACATCCACTGGACCTACCGCCAGGAACCGGAGGGCGTCCGAATGACCTGGACGCAGGACTTCGCGATGAAGCCGACCGCACCGGTGAACAACGCCGAAATGACCGAGCGGATCAACACCAACAGCGTGGTGCAGCTGACGGTGATCAAGGAGCGTATCGAGCGGCTGGCGGGGGAGCGCGGCGCCGGGACGGGGGACGACGATGACTGACCTGGCCATGGTCGCCGCCCGGGACGTGCCCGCCGACCGCCGTCGCGGCGGCGAGCTGCGGGTCCTGCTCGGCCCCCGTACCGTCGGCAGCACCTCCGGCTTCATGGGCGTGGCCACCATGGCGCCGGGGGAGCGCATCGCCGAGCACTACCACCCCTACAGCGAGGAATTCCTCTACGTCGTACGCGGCTCGATCACCGTCGACCTGGACGACGAACCGGTGCCGCTGGCCGCCGGCGAGGCGCTGTTCGTGGCCCGCAACGTCCGACACCGGCTGCGCAACACCGGCCACCTGCCCGCCGAGGTGGTCTTCCACCTCGGACCGCTGGCCCCCCGGCCGGAACTCGGTCACGTCGACACCGAGCCGGCTGAGCAGCGGGAAGCATCGTGACCAGCCGTCGCAGCGTGGTCACCGGCATCGGAGTGGTCGCGCCCGGCGGCGTCACCCGGGACCGGTTCTGGAAGAACCTCACCGAGGGACGTACGGCGACCCGGCGGATCAGCTTCTTCGACCCGTCGCCGTTCCGCTCCCAGATCGCCGCCGAGTGCGACTTCGACGCGTACGCCGCCGGGCTGACCGCCGAGCAGCAACGACGCGCCGACCGGTACGTGCAGTTCGCGCTGGCCTGCGCCGCGGAGGCGGTCGCCGACAGCGGCCTGGAGCTGACCGACGCCGAGCGTGACCGGGCCGGGGTCGTGCTCGGCACCGCCGTCGGCGGCACCATGGCCCTGGAACAGGAGTACGTCACGGTCAGCGACCGTGGCCGGCACTGGCTGGTCGACGCCGCGCTCGGCGGCCCGTACCTCTATTCGGCACTGGTGCCCAGCACCCTGGCCGCCGACGTGGCCTGCCGGTACGGGCTGCACGGCCCGGCGCAGGTCGTCTCCACCGGCTGCACCTCGGGCATCGACGCCATCGGGTACGCCCACCAGCTCATCGCGGACGGTGAGGCGGACATCCTGCTCGCCGGCGCCGCCGATTCGCCGATCTCCCCGGTCACCGTCGCCTCCTTCGACGCCATCAAGGCCACCAGCCCGGACAACGACGATCCGGCGCACGCCTCGCGGCCCTTCGACGCCGACCGGCGGGGCTTCGTGCTGGCCGAGGGGGCTGCGGTGCTGGTGCTGGAGGAGGCCGGTCACGCCCGCCGGCGCGGCGCGCACGTCTACTGCGAGGTCGCCGGCTACGCCAGCCGTAGCAACGGCTACCACATGACCGGGTTGCGCCCGGACGGCCAGGAGATGGGGTTGGCCATCACCGACGCGCTGCGCCAGGCCCGGCTCTGTCCCGAGGACGTCTCCTACATCAGCGCACACGGCTCCGGCACCCGGCAGAACGACCGGCACGAGACGGCGGCGTTCAAGCGGGCCCTCGGCCCGGCCGCGTACCGGGTGCCGATCAGCTCGATCAAGTCGATGGTCGGGCACTCACTGGGCGCCATCGGCTCGATCGAGATGGCCGCCTGCGCCCTCGCGATCGAGTTCGGTGTGGTGCCGCCGACGGCCAACTGGGCCACCCGGGACCCGGAGTGCGACCTGGACTACGTGCCGAACACCGCCCGGGAGGTGCCGGTCGACGTGGCGCTCTCGGTCGGCAGCGGCTTCGGCGGCTTCCAGTCGGCGATGCTGTTCCGCCGGCTCGCCCGGGAGGTGTCGGCGTGACGGAGCGGCGGCGTCGGGCGGTGGTGACCGGGATCGGGGTGGTCGCCCCCAGCGGCGTGGGCGCGGAGCAGCACTGGCGTACCGTGCTCTCTGGCCAGCGCCGCACCGGGCCGATCACCCTCTTCGACGCCAGCGGATACCCGACCCGGCTGGGCGGCGAGGTGGCGGACTTCGACCCGGCCCGCCACATCGACAACCGCACCCTGGTGCAGACCGACCGCTGGACCCACCTCGGGTTCGCGGCCACCCGGCTGGCGCTGGCCGACGCCGGTCTGCCCGAGCAGGCACCCGACCCGTACGGCTGGGCGGTCACCCTGGCCAGCTCCTCCGGCGGCAACCTGTTCGGTCAGCGGGAACTGCAACGACTCTGGTCGTCTCCGGCGCGCACGGTCGGCGCGTACCAGTCGATCGCCTGGTTCTACGCGGCCAGCGTCGGGCAGCTGTCCATCCGGCACCAGGCCAAGGGGCCGTGCGGGGTGCTGGTGACGGAGTCGGCCGGCGGGCTGGACAGCCTCGCCCACGCCGTACGCACGATCCGGCGCGGCGCCTCCGTGGTGCTGGCCGGGGCGACCGAGTGCCCGCTGAGCCCGTACGCGCTGGCCTGTCAGCTGAGTTCCGGGCTGCTCAGCGAGGCGGCCGACCCGGAGCGGGCCTACCGGCCGTTCGACGCCGCGGCCTGCGGCTACCTGCCGGCGGAGGGCGGTGCGGTCTTCGTGCTCGAGGAGTACGGCCACGCGGCGGCCCGCGGTGCCCGGATCTACGGCGAGGTGGCCGGCTGGGGCGCCACCCACGACGCCGTGCACACCTCAGCCACCTCGGCCGGCGACCCACACCAGTACGCCCGGGCGATGCGGCTGGCGCTGGGCCGGGCCGAGGCCGAGCCGGCCGAGGTGGACGTGGTGGTCCCCGACGCGCTCGGGGTGCCCCGCTACGACCGCGCCGAAGCCACCGCGCTGCGGGCGGTCTTCGGCGACGCGGCGCCCGTGAGCACCCACAAGGCGTTGACCGGGCGAGCGCACCAGGGCGGGTCGGCGCTGGACGTGGCCACCGCCCTGCTCGCCTACCGGCACGACACGCTGCCCGCGTCGGCCGGCCCGGAGACCGTCGCCGACGGCTGTGAGCTGGACTTCCTGCGCCAGCACCGGCGTCCGCGTGCCCGGGTGGCGCTGGTCTGCGCGCGGGGCTTCGACGGATTCAACAGCGCGCTGGTGCTGCGCGGGGCGGCACCGGCCGGAGAGGATCGACGATGACGCGAGGACGAGTGGTCTTCCTGGTCCGGGTGCCGGCCGAACGCACCGAGGACTTCCTGCGGGCGTACGAGGCGGTCCGGCACCTGGTCGCCGACGGCGTACCGGGCCACCTGGTCGACCAGGTGTGCCGCTCGTCGACCGACCCGGAACAGTGGCTGATCACCAGCGAGTGGGACAGCCTGGCCGACTTCGAGGCGTGGGAACGCAGCCCCGAGCACCGCGACCTGGTCCGGCCCATGCGGGAGTGCTTCACCGACGCCCGTTCGCTGCGCTTTCACGTCCACGCCCAGACCCCGGTCCCGGCCTGATCGCCTGTGTCATCCGTTGCTCACTGAGCGTCGGCAGACAGAACCGATCCTGCCTCCTCGGGAACCACGTCGGCAATCCCGCCAGTCGGCCGTTTCGGTCAGCCATTTGCATCTGGCAACGTGAATGCGTACTGCCATAGGGTTTAGCAGGCAGAACCCGCGGGCCGTACCCGCGCGCACCGACGTGGGGGTGGCAATTCCATGACCGGCCCGCTGCACTGTCCGGCCGAACCCGCCGATCCTCGGCACCGGATCGCCCCTCCGCCCGCCCCACCGGCGACCCGTCAGGTGGCGTTGCGATCGGGTCGGGCCGGTGCCCGGACGAGGCGAAGCGAGACCCAGACGATCGCGACGCCGTCGCAGCCCGGCGTGGCGCGGGATCGCCCCGGCGCGAAGTGATCTGTCTTCCGGTGCCACTTTCATTGTAGGGGGCGAAATCGCCCTTCGGATCGTCGCGAAGACTGATTTTTCCGCCCCTGAGCTGGTCATACGCTTCGCCGGACAGTCAAGCCACGCGTTCGGGGGGCCATCGTGTCTGATGTCAGGGGCCGGGAGATCGCTGCGGAGCAGCAGGTCGTGGACCGGGTCTACGACCTGCTGGAGGGGATGCGCGCGCGGGCGAACGACCTCGCCGGTGAGGGCCACCGGCGGGCGGCCGGCGGCCCGGCCACCGGCCTGGTCGAACGGGACGCGATGGTGCACCAGGCCACGGTGCGGCTGCGGGCGTTGGACGTCGAGGCGGAGGGCATCGTCTTCGGCCGGCTCGACTTCGACGACGGCGAGAGCTTCCACATCGGCCGGCTGGGCGTACGCGACGGTCTGGAACCGCTCCTGGTCGACTGGCGGGCGCCGGCCGCTGCGGCGTTCTACCGGGCGACGTCGGGGGAGCCGCTCGGCGTGGTGCGCCGCCGGGTCATCATCTGCCGCGGCCCGAAGGTGATCGACCTCGACGACGACGTGCTCTCCCCGGAGCGGGCCGGTGACCTGCGCGTGCTCGGCGAGGGGGCGCTGCTGGCCGCGCTGCGCCGCTCGCGTGGGCCGCACATGCGCGACATCGTCAGCACCATCCAGCGGGAACAGGACGAGGCCATCCGGGCACCCGCCCCCGGCGTCACCCTGATCAGTGGCGGACCGGGCACCGGCAAGACCCAGGTCGCGCTGCACCGGGCCGCGTACCTGCTCTACACCAACCGGGGCCGATTCACCGACGGCCGCATCCTGGTGGTCGGTCCCTCCACGGTCTTCACCCGCTACATCAGCCGGGTCCTGCCCTCGCTCGGCGAGGAGAGCGTGCACCTGCGGTCCCTCGGCGAGTTGGTGGAGGGGGTGACCGCCACCCGCCGGGACCGCGCGTACGTCGCGCGGATCAAGGGCGACGAGCGCATGCGGGACGTGCTGGTCGAGCTGGGCTGGCAGTCGCCGCCGAGCGCACCACGCCGGCTGCGACTGGTGTACGCGGGCCAGGTGCTCACGCTCGACGCGGCGGAGCTGGCGGCGGCCCGCCGTCGGGTCCGCGTCGGCTGCGAGGCGAGCGGCACCGGGCCCAACGCCGCCGGCCCGACCGCCGCCGCCGTGCTGGTGGACGCCCTGTGGCAGCAGGTGGAGGGCCGGCACCTCGACCGGAAGCTGTTCGCCGAGGAGGTCGGCGATCGCGACGAGCTGCACAGCTTCCGGCGGGCCTGGTGGCCCACGCTGACCCCGACCGAGGTGCTCGGCTGGCTCGGCGACGCCAACCGGGTGATCGGCCTGGACCCCGAGGCCGCCGAGACGCTGGCCGCGACGTACCGCAGCCGCACCGACTGGTCCGTGGACGACGTGCCGCTCCTGGACGAACTGGCCGAGCTGCTCGGCGAGCCACCCGCCGCACCGCGCGCGCCCGAGCCCGAGTGGCGGCTGCGCGAGCTGACCACCGGCACCCGGACGGTGGCGACCTTCGTGCTCAGCTGCGGGCTGCGGGAAGGATGGGAGCTGTACGCCCCCAACCTGGCGACCCCGTTCGCCCTCGCCGGACCGACCATCGACAACGACGCGATCGGCGCCGCGCAGCGCTGGGCCGAGGCGGTCATCCTCCGCGAAGGGCACCACGTCGTCGGCTGGACCGACGGTTTCGACCCGCACGGCGAGGAGGGCTACGTGCCGGTGCTGGCCGAGCCGCTGCCGGTCGAGGAACCCGACGACGACTCCGCCGCCGACGAGCCGTACCTGCACGTCATCCTCGACGAGGCCCAGGATCTGTCCCCGATGGAGTGCCGGATGATCGCCCGGCGCGTCGAGTACGCCTCGATGACCGTCGTCGGTGACCTCGGGCAGGCCACCCATCCACTGGCGGCCGACACCTGGCCGCAGTTGCTCGCCCGGATCGGCAAGCGCCAGATCCGCACCCTGGAGCTGCGCACCGGCTACCGGGTGCCGCAGGTCATCGCGGACTACGCGGCACGGGCCCTCGCCCCCGGGAGCGCGCCCACCCGGTCGTACCGGCCCGGCGGCACGCTCTCCGTACGGCAGGTCGACGACCTGCACACCGCGCTCCGCGACGCGGTACGGCAGGCCCCGCGCGACGCGACCGTCGCCGTCATCGCCGCCGACGACCGGGCCGAGACCCTCGCCGGGCTCGTCGACGCGCCCGACGTCGTGGTGGTCCCGGCCAGCCTGGTCAAGGGCCTGGAGTACGACCACGTCATCGTCGTGGAGCCGACCGAGATCGTGGCCGCCGAGCCGCGCGGCATGAACCGTCTGTACGTCGTACTCACCCGAGCCGTCGCGACCCTGGTCGTCCTGCACCACGCGGCGCTGCCCGCCGCCCTGCGGGACGCCGACCCCGCCGAGCGGCCTACCGGCTGAGGTATTCGGGGAAGGGGATGCCGAGCCGCTCGAACACCGACCTCGCCGTGACCTCGAACGGCCCGCTGACCTACCGGACGGCTTTCTCGTACGTCATGTAGACAGAGCGGATCAGATGTGGGGCACCTCCCCTGACGTGCACCCGCGCCAGGATCTCCGCGACTCTTTTCCCGTGACGGATCAAGTGGTTGGGGCGGTTGGCTGAGGGCGTCGTGAGAATCATCGACAGCACCTCGAGGACGGTGGCCGGGGCGATGCGCGCGGCGTCCGCCGCGAGGGCGCGCATGACCAGCGCCGGCATCGCCTCGTTGTCATGGAGAGCGTCAACACACAGGGTGTACGCCTCGATCCGCCGCCGCAGTGAGTCGTCGTCGAAGGGCTCGGGGGCGAGCAGGAGCTCCAGCAGAGTTGCCGCGTCGGTGCCGGGCGGGCCGGCGGCATAGATCCGGACCTGGTCGAGTGCGACGTACCGCCAGAAGGGCGTGAAGCTGTGAGCGAGGATGCGGGTGAAGTAGCCGTCCGACCGGAACGCAGCTTCCCGTAGCCACCCGCCGACCGGACTGGCAGCGGCGACGCTGTAGTCGCGGAACGCGTCGCTGTAGTCGCGGAACGCGTCGCTGTTGCCGAGGTCCGTTCTCGTCGGGCCGAGCGGCAGCGACCCGGCGAGAGTGACCGCTGCGCCGTCTTCCAACACGAGATGACCTTCGGGCCGGGCCTTGTGCAGGTCCAGCACGCTGATGCCCTCGGGAAACCGGTACGTCATCCGCACGGTTTGCCACAGGCTGTACCACCCGTCGCTCGGCAGTTGGCTCTCCCAGAGCAGCGCGTGTGAACGCCACGACGATCCCTGAGCGGGTGGGAAGAGGTCGTCCGAGTCGATCCCGTCCGGGCTGAGCAGCACCATGAGGGTGACCAGGTTCGCGGTGAAGGCGGCGTGCCGGGCCGACACTGCCTGCCGCACCGGCCGGTAGTTCGCCAGCGACCACGTCGGCTGGGGGTGTCCGGCGTCCCGGAGCAGGGCGTACAGCAGGGCGCGGCACTGCTGGTGCAGGTCCGAAGAGAACCGCGCCAGCAGCACGCGACAGAACTCGATGACCGGGGCGCGGCCCGCCAGCACCGCGAACGACAGCCAGGCGTACAGCGGCCCGGCGTCCAGCGTGCCCGGGAAGTCTCGCCGCTGCTGGTGTGCCCGTTCCTCGGCCAACTCGGCGAGGGTGCCCACCACGCGGCGGGCCACCAGGAATTCCCCGAAGGTCGCGTGCAGGAACTCGAAGCTGCGTTGCGGGGCGTCGGTACCCTCCCGAGCCGTCGACTCGTGAATGAAGAAGAACCGTCCCACCAGCAGTTGGGCCGCGGTGAGTGGGCGGTCGTACCCGTCGGGTCGGGCCGGCTCCACCCGGTCCTCGCCCAACAGTTGGTCCAGGTCGGCGTCGAGTTGCGCCTCGGTGATGAGCTGGGCGCCGCGATTGAACATCGCCAGGGCGATCAACTCCAGCCGGCGGATCTCCCGGCCGACTGCCGCCCGGTCACTGCCGGCGGGGGTTGCGGGTTCCCGCTTGCCGATCTCGCGGCGGGCGAAGTCGGTGAACAGCCGCTCGTACAACTCGGCGCGGTCGAGTCCACCGGCCGTGGCTTGCAGTGCGTTGTCCCAGGCGTCGTACAACGACAGCATCAGCAGCAGGAGCGGCTGCTCCGCCAGCTCGCGGTAGCGCAGCGCCACCGGGGTGGTCAGCGGTACGAGCGAGCGGCGGGCGAGGCCGGCTTTGTTGGTGGCGGCCCACACGCTTAGCCAGCGGTCGATCTGTGGCTCGTCGAACGGCTCCAGGCGCAGCACGATGCTGCCCTCCGGTACCCGGGCCCGGTCGGCGACGACGGTCCGGGAGGTCACCAGCACCGCCAGCGGGCGGCCCAGTTCCGCCTCCCGTCGCTGGAAGTCGCGGACCTGCTCCAGATAGTTGGCGCGGTTGACCCCGGACGCTTGAAGCAGCTCGTCGTAGCCGTCGAGCAGCACCACGGGCAGCGCGCCCCCTGCCGAACGCACCAGCTCCGGCCAGGCCAACCGCTCCCCGACGCTCTGGTAGACAGCGCTCTCGATCTGTTCCTGAACCGACGCGTCCGCGGCGACTGAGCGCAGCTCCACCCGTACGCACAGGAAGTCCGTCGGCGGGAGGTTCGCGGCGAGGATCCGGCTCAGCAGCGACTTGCCCGAGCCGGGCTGGCCGAGCACCAGCAGTGGCCCGGTGACCGCCTCCGGGCCGGTGAGATAGCCGGCCAGGAACGGCTGTAGGTCCGCAACGACGATCGCGTCGGCCCACCACGCCTCGGTGGCCACCCGCGCGTCCGACTCGGCCGCGCCTACCCGGGCCCGCGGGTTGACGTAGAGAGCGGCGGTGGTGGGCAGAGTGACGCCATCGGGCAGGTCGCCGATGGCGAGGACGGGACTGTGGAGTTCACGGCGGTACCGAGCCGCGAGATCGATCCGGCTGGTGGCGGCGTTTCCGGCCGCGAGATCCGCCAGCAGTGCACGGATGCCGGCCAGGCCCGTGGTCAGCTCGGCGAACTGCCGGGCGAGTTCGGTACCGATCCGTCGGGTGGTGGCCCGGCTGGCGGCCGCGTCCGTCATCGCCGCCCAGATGACGAACTCCGGCACCTCGGCGGCGAGCGACCGGTAGCCGATCTCGTACCGGCGCAGTGCGGTGGCCGCGATGCCACGCTGCGGCTCGTCCTCGTTGAAGTACAACTCGATGCCCCGGATGGCGTTCTCACCGCCGACGAGCTTGCTGACGAAGACCACGACCGATCCCATCAGGTCGCGGAAGTAGTCATTGAGCTGGGCGGTGAGCACCTCGAACGGTACGAGGGGCGAGGGCAGCGGTACCTGGTGGTCGACGAGGGCGTTCAGCACCCCGAGCCGTTCGAACTCGGCGTTGGTGCGGGCGCCCAGGGCGACCTGCTCGGCGAGGGTGATCTCCAGCTCGGCGGGGTCGACGCCGATCGCGGTCAGGGTCTCGTCGAACGCCTCGAAGAACGAGCTGATCACGAGCACGGTGTGTGCGGCGACCAGGCGTTGGGTGCGGTCGTACCGGCCGAGGCCGGAGAGGCGTTCACGGATGCCGCGTACCGCCTGGTTGCCGTAGTTGACGATCTCGTCGCGGACGGCGAAGAGATCGATCGCGCCGAGCGTGGCGACGCTCAGCGCCGTGCCGCCCGCGCCGGCGAGCCGGCCGAGAGCGGAGATGAACGGGCTGTCTCCGGCGCCGAGCAACCGCACGGCGTCGGCGTAGGTCAAACCACGGCGCGAGGAGGGTCTGAGCACACTGGAGTGTCCCATCACCGCCCGGGCGTACGCAGCCCGGAACGTGGCGGCTCACCTGGGCTCGGCCGGAGGCCCGCGTCGGGAAGCCGCCTGCGCTTCCGGGAGGGCGACGTCGAACACGACCTGCCTGCCGGCGACTGCCTCGAACTCGGCGAACCGGCACCCTGCTCCTACCACAACGTCACCGACCGCCCCTGCCGGTACGTGGTGATCCTCAGCCGCCGCCACCCCAGATAGCCGGCGCCAACGAGGCGATGCAGTTCAATCGGCAGAATCCCGGGCTGCTCCAGAAGAGGTGCTATGCCCATGGCGTCTATCAGAATCGCTCGCGCATCTCAAAAGACGAACGGGAGCGGCTGGTCGAGGTCCGGTTACAACGTCAATCGCTCCTGGAACGTCGCCTTCCCACCCGCACCGAAGTTTGAGGTGGTCCTCTCCGAGGCAGTTCTCCTCCGGGTCATTTGACCGGTGTGCGCTGGCTCAAGAGCACCCGCAGCGGTGACAACGGCGGCAACTGTGTCGAGGTCGCGGACAACCTGCCGGGCCTTGTCGCCGTACGGGACAGCAAGGATTCGGCCGGTCCGGTTCTGGCCTTCTCTCCCACCGTCTGGGCCGCCTTCGTTCGCGCGACCCGGCGCTGGCCTCGGCCACCGTACCGTGACGGGAGCGCGCTCGGCTGCCGCCGGGCGCGCTCCCGAGCCCACGGCTCAGGTGCGCGGCGGTGCCGTCTCGGCTCGATAGGCGGCGGCGAGTCGCTTCGGGGCGCGGGCGTACCAGGCCTCCACGATCAGCTCAGTCAGCTCGTCGACGTCGATCCGGTCCAGCCGCACCAGCACGATCGGATAGCCGTCGAAGTGCGGCGTGGTGAAGTAGCGACCAGGATCGTCGGCGAGGAGCGCCTCCTTGACGCCGAGGTCGGCCACCCGTACGCCGAGGATCGGCCCGTCCGGTGCCGCCGGACCGAGCGCATCGAGCTCGCCCCGGCGCAATGGGCGTTCCCAGACGAAGGACTTGTCCCGCACCTTCCACGCGGGCAGCCCGTCGTACGAAGGTCGCTCGCCGGTCTCCGGCAGGCTCAGCGCGATCCGGCGTACGTCTTCCCAACTGGCCATCGCCCGACGATACGCCCCGGCGTTTGTTAAAAAGGGGCCCTTCCTATGCACGAGGCGTTAATAGGGGGCCCTTCCTTTCTTCCCTAAGGTGTGCTCATGCAGATCGAGATGCCGGTATGTCTGGCTGATTTCGCGGAGCGGGCCCGAGGGGTGCTGCCGCCGGAGGTGTGGGACTACCTGGACGGTGGCAGCGGCACCGAGATCACCCTCGGGGCGAATCGACGGGCGCTCGATCGGGTGGGTGTGCTGCCCCGGGTGCTGGCCGGGGTGGCCACCGCCAGTTTGCGGGCCCGGCTGCTCGGTCGGGAGTACGCGATGCCGGTCGGTGTGGCACCGATGGCGTACCAGCGGCTGGTGCACCCCGACGGCGAGGTCGGCCTGGCCGGCGCGGCCCGGGCCGCTGGGGTGCCCTACCTGGCCAGCATCCTGGGCAGCACCCCGATCGAGCAGGTCACCGCGACGGGCGCCGAGGTGTGGTTCCAGCTGTACTGGCTGCGCGACCGTGCACTGGTGACGGAGCTGCTGGCCCGGGTGCGCGACGCCGGCTGCCGGGCGTTGGTGGTGACCGTGGACGTGCCGGTGCTCGGCCGGCGCTACCGGGATCTGCGCAACGCCTTTCGGCTGCCGCCGGAGTTGGTCGCGGCGAACCTGCCGGGCGGTCGGAACGACCTGGCCCACGGCGGTACGCCGGGCGTCACGCCGGTCGCGGCGACCAGCGGCGCGGCCTTCGCCCCGGCGCTGAGCTGGCAGGACCTGCGGTGGCTGGGTGAGCACTGTGAGCTACCGCTGGTGGTCAAGGGCATCCTGGACCCGGCCGACGCGGTACGGGCGGTCGACGCCGGTGCGCGTGCGGTGGTGGTGTCCAATCACGGTGGACGGCAGCTCGACGGGGTGCCGGCCAGCGCCATCATGCTGCCCGAGGTGGTCGCCGAGGTGGGTGACCGGTGCGAGGTGCTGCTGGACAGCGGGATTCGGGGCGGCCTCGACGTGCTGCGGGCGCTGGCGCTGGGGGCGCACGGGGTGCTGGTCGGCCGGCCGATGCTCTGGGCGCTGGCGGCCGGGGGAGAGGCCGGGGCGAGCGCCGGGTTGGCGCTGCTCGCCGACGAGTTGCGCCACGCGTTGGCCCTCGCCGGTTGCGCGGATCCGGCCGCCGCACGCGAGCTGCGTACCGTCGCGATCGACTGAGTGGCAGGATCGACTCACCGTGTTCACCGCCTGGCAACCTGTGACGGTCGTCCTGCCGTCGTCCTGGTTGGACGGTCATAATGGGCGGCATGATTGCCTGGGAGTACGCCCTGCTGGTCCGCCGTTACCAGGGACAGGGCCGGAATTTTCACGTCACCTTCGTCTGGTACGGGCCAGACGGGTCCCGCAAGGACGTCACGGCGTACGGCGACACGGCGGTCGCGCATCTCAACCGGGTCGGTCGGGAGGGCTGGGAACTCGTCACGGCGGCCGAGGACGTGAACAACGTCCAGGGCAGCACCGAGGTGCACCGCTACCACCTCAAGCGCCCACTCAACTGAACCGCCCCGCCCCCGCCCCCCCCGGCCGGCCCGCCCCCCCCCGGCCGGCCGGCCCGGCCCCGTTGATCATGAGGTTGGCGGCAGTGGTTGATCTTCAAACTGCCGCTAACCTCATGATCAACGCGAGGGGGTGGTGGGCCGGTGGGGCGGTGGGCCGGTGGGCTGGTGGGCCGGTCAGGTCAGGTCGACGTGGGGGTAGAGCGGGAAGTTGGCGAGCAGGTCGGTGGCCTGGCGGCTGACCTTGTCGGCTAGGGCCGGGTCCAGCACGTATTTTGCCTTGGAAGCCGTGCCGTCCGGGCCGGTGCCGGCGGTGGTCTGGCTGAGCACGGTATGGATCAGCTCGGCGGTGGCGTCCATGTCCGCCAGGCCCAGCCCACGGGTGGTCAGTGCCGGCGTGCCGATTCGGATGCCGGAGGTGTACCAGGCCCCGTTAGGGTCCTGCGGCACCGCGTTGCGGTTGGTGACGATGCCCGAGTCCAGCAACGCCTGCTCGGCCTGCCGGCCGGTCAGCCCGTAGCCGGTGACGTCGATGAGCACCAGGTGGTTGTCGGTGCCGCCGGTGACCAGCTTCGCGCCCCGGCGCAGCAGGCCCTCGGCCAGCGCCTGGGCGTTGTCGACGATGCGCCGGGCGTAGTCGGCGAAGTCGGGGCGACGCGCCTCGGCCAGCGCGACCGCCTTGGCGGCCATCACGTGCGGCAGCGGACCGCCGAGCACCATCGGGCAGCCCCGGTCCACCTGGTCGGCCAGCTCCGGGCCGCAGAGCACCATGCCGCCGCGCGGGCCGCGCAGCGACTTGTGGGTGGTGGTGGTGACGATGTGCGCGTGTGGCACCGGGTCGAAGTCGCCGGTGAAGACCTTGCCGGCGACCAGCCCGGCGAAGTGGGCCATGTCCACCATGAAGGTCGCGCCGACGGAGTCGGCGATCTCCCGCATGATCCGGAAGTTCACCTTCCGGGGGTACGCCGAGTAGCCGGCGACCAGCACCAGCGGCCGGAACTCGCGGGCCGCCTCGGCCACCTTGTCGTAGTCGACCAGGCCGGTGGTCGGGTCGGTGCCGTAGCTGCGCTGGTCGAACATCTTGCCGGAGATGTTCGGCCGGAAGCCGTGGGTCAGGTGTCCACCGGCGTCCAGCGACATGCCGAGCATCCGCTGGTCGCCCAGCTCCCGGCGCAGCGCGAACCAGTCAGCCTCGGTCAGGTCGTTGACGTGCCGGGCCTGCGCCCGCTTCAGCGCGGGGGCCTCCACCCGGTCGGCCAGGATCGCCCAGAACGCCACCAGGTTGGCGTCGATGCCCGAGTGCGGCTGCACGTACGCGTGTGCGGCGCCGAACAGCTCCCGGGCGTGCTCGGCGGCGAGCGCCTCGACGGTGTCGACGTTCTGGCAGCCGGCGTAGAAGCGGCGGCCGATGGTGCCCTCGGCGTACTTGTCGCTGAGCCAGTTGCCCATCGCCAACAGGGTGGCTGGCGAGGCGTAGTTCTCGCTGGCGATCAGCTTGAGCGACTGGCGCTGGTCGGCCAGCTCTGCGCGGATGGCGTCGGCGATGCGCGGCTCGACACCGCCGATCACTTCGAGTGCGCTGCTGAAGGCGGTGGACTCGACGTTGCGCGGCATGCTGCGACCTCCTGGTGACGTGCGGAAGGCCCAGGCGCTCGGCATGCGTCCTCGTGACGGGGCCGCTCCCCGATGGTTCTCCATCTCCAATGCGCCAGTCACGGCCCGAAGGGCATCCTACCGGGTACGCCGCCGCCACGACGTCGCGCCCGCCCAAGCCGCCGTCGCCACGCCGTCGCTCCGCCCGGGCCGGGACGACGACGACCGGTCTGTCCGGTCCCGGCCGGCGCGTCGGATCCCGTCGCCCCGCTGGTTCCCGACTTCCCCGGTGGGGTGTGCTGGCCCGAGCCGGGGGTACCCGACCGGGACCTGACGGAGCTACCTGGAGGTGAACCGTGGCCACGATGACGCACCCGGCCAGCCCGGTAAAGGACAAGAACTACGACCTGATCCACGCGATTCAGATGTCGCTGGAACACATCTGGCAGATGGAGACGTACATCGCCGACGCCGAGTCGCGGGGGGACAACGAACTCGCCACCTGGTTCCGCAAGATCCAGGAGAACAACCGCAAGGCGGGCGAGCAGGGCAAGCAGATGCTCATGTCGCGCCTGCAGCGGGAGAACGGCTGACCGTCGCGGACGCCGTGGACCGGGCGGGACCTGCGCCGCCCGGTCCGTCCGTACGCCCACCGGCGTCGGTGGCCCGTCGTACCCTGTGAGCCGTGGCGGGCGCGGCCGAGGAGATCCAGGTGGGGCGGCGGACGGTTCGCGTCTCCAGCCCGGACAAGCCGTACTTTCCTCAGCGGGGGCTGACCAAGCTCGACGTGGTGCGGTATTTCCTCACCGTCGGTGACGGCATCCTGCGCGCCCTGCGGGATCGGCCGACCATGCTGGAACGGTGGCCCCGGGGTGTGTTCGAGGGGGCGACCATCGCCACCCGGCAGGACAACCGGGGCGACGCGTTCTACCAGAAGCGGGTGCCGGCGGGCGCGCCCGACTGGGTGGGCACCGCGCACATCACCTTTCCCAGCGGCCGTACCGCTGACGAGGTCGCGCCGGGCGAGCTGGCGGTGGTGATCTGGGCGGTCAACCTGGGCACGTTGCGCTTCCACCCGTGGCCGGTGACCAGGGACGATGTCGAGCGGCCGGACCAGCTGCGCATCGACCTGGACCCGCTGCCCGGGGTGGGGTTCGACCAGGTGGTGCCGGTGGCCCACGAGGTGCGTGGCTTCCTCGACGAGCTGGGCCTGGCCGGCTACCCCAAGACCACCGGCGGGCGCGGGCTGCACGTCTACGTGTCGATCGAGCCACGGTGGAGCTTCGGCGACTGCCGGCGGGCGGTGCTGGCGCTGGGGCGCGAGATGCAGCGCCGTCGCCCGGATCTGGTCACCACCACCTGGTGGCGTGAGCAGCGGGACCGGCCGGTCTTCGTCGACTACAACCAGATGGCCCGGGACCACACGATGGCCTCGGCGTACTCGATCCGGCCCACGCCGGCCGCGCTGGTCTCCGCTCCGCTCGCCTGGGCCGAGCTGGACGACGCCCGGCCGGAGGACTTCGACGTCACCACCATGCCGGGTCGGTTCGCCGAGCGCGGTGACCCGCACGCCGGCCTCGACGAGCGGCGTTTCTCCCTCGAACCGTTGCTGGCGTTGGCCGACCGGGAGGGCCTGGAGGCGCCGCCCGAGCGCTGAGCGCCGGTCACGCCCAGGGGCCGCGTTCCCCGTCGAACTCGTCGAAGACCAGCCAGGTGCGGGTGGCGAGCACCCCGGCGATGCGCTGCACCCGGTCCAGCACCACGTCCCGCAGGGTGGCGTTGTCCGGCGCCCGGACCAGCGCGAGCACGTCGTGCTCGCCGCTGAGCAGCGCCACGTGCTCGACGTAGCGCACCTGGGCCAGCTCCGCGGACACCTCGCGCCAGGTGTTCTGCTCGATGGTGAGCGCGACGTACGCCGAGGTGCCCAGCCCGGCCGCCTCCGGGGCCATCCGCGCGGCGAACCCGGTGATCACTCCGTCGCGCAGCAGCCGCTCCAACCGGGCGTACGCGTTGGTGCGCGAGACGTGCACGCGTTCGGCCAGCGTACGCATCGACATCCGACCGTCCCGGGTGAGTTCGTCGAGGATCCGTCGGTCCACCTCGTCCAGCGTGACGACCGTTCGTCCCATTCCGGCCTCCGGGCCCGGCCTCAGGTTGGCCTCCTGACTCATCCCTGCCCCCTGACCGCGCCATTCGTCCCGTGTTCATCGGGCACCTTGAGTCAATCATCCGACCGCAGGAGCATAAGGCCACCACACGTCCAGGAGGTTCCGCCGTGACGAGCACCCCCCAGGCGGTCCGCAGGGCATCCCCGCGGAAGCGCCGGCCGGCCACCCCGGCAGCGCCCGACCCGTCCGCCGTCCTACTGCCCCAGGCCGAACCGGTCCGGCTGCTGAACCCGGACGGCAGCCCGCTACCGGCCCGCGCCGACTATCCCGAGCCGCCGGTGGCGGCGTTGCGCGAGATGTACCGGCGGATGGTCGTCGGACGGCGCTTCGACGCGCAGGCCACCGCGCTGACCAAGCAGGGCCGGCTGGCCGTCTACCCATCCTCGCGAGGCCAGGAGGCGTGCCAGGTCGGCGGCGTCCTGGCGCTGCGCGACGACGACTGGGTCTTCCCCACCTACCGGGAGTCGATGGCGTTGACCGCCCGCGGCATCGACCCGGTCGAGGTGCTCACCCTGCTGCGCGGCGACTGGCACTGCGGGTACGATCCGGCCGTCCGGCGCACCGCCCCGCAGTGCACCCCGCTCGCGACCCAGTGCGTGCACGCCGCCGGCCTCGCCTACGGCGAGTCGTACCAGGGGCGCGACACCGTGGCGCTGGTCTACATCGGCGACGGCGCCACCAGCGAGGGCGACTTCCACGAGGGGGTCAACTTCGCCGCCGTGTTCAAGGCGCCCGTCGTCTACTTCGTGCAGAACAACCGGTACGCGATCAGCGTCCCGCTGTCCCGGCAGACCGCCGCGCCCTCGCTGGCCTACAAGGGCGTCGGCTACGGCGTGCCCAGCGAGCAGGTCGACGGCAACGACCCGGTGGCCGTGCTGGCCGTGCTGCACCGGGCCGTCGCGCACGCCCGGGCCGGCAAGGGCCCGTTCCTGGTCGAGGCGCACACCTACCGGATGGAGCCGCACACCAACGCGGACGACCAGACCCGCTACCGCGACGCCGACGAGGTCGAGGCGTGGCGCGACCGGGACCCGATCGCCCGGTTGGAGAGCTACCTGCGCGCCCGGGACGTCCTGGACGACGCGGCCGTCGCCGAGGTCGCCGAGCAGGCCGAGGCGTACGCCGCGCGGCTGCGCGAGCGGATGAACGCCCAGCCCACGGTCGACCCGCTCAGCCTCTTCGAACACGTCTACGCGCAGCCCACCCCGCAACTGGTGGAGCAGCGCGAACAGGTCCGCGCCGAGCTGGCCGCGGCGCGGGAGGGGGACGCCTGATGGCCACCATGACCATGGCGAAGGCCCTCAACGCCGCGCTCGCCGACGCGATGCTCGACGACGAGCGGGTCGTCGTCTTCGGCGAGGATGTCGGGCAACTCGGCGGGGTCTTCCGGATCACCGACGGGTTGCAGGCCCGCTTCGGTGACAAGCGCTGCTTCGACACCCCGCTCGCCGAGGCCGGCATCGTCGGCTTCGCCGTCGGGCTGGCCATGTCCGGCCTGCGCCCGGTGGTCGAGATGCAGTTCGACGCGTTCGCGTACCCGGCGTTCGAGCAGATCGCCTCACACGTGGCGAAGCTGCGCAACCGCACCCGGGGCGCGTTGAGCGTGCCGATGGTGATCCGGGTGCCGTACGCCGGCGGCATCGGCGGCGTCGAGCACCACTGCGACTCCTCCGAGGCCTACTACGCGCACACCCCGGGCCTGAAGGTGGTCACGCCGGCGACCGTCGCCGACGCGTACTCCCTGCTGCGCGAGGCGATCGACGACCCGGACCCGGTGGTCTTCATGGAGCCGAAGAAGCTCTACTTCGCCAGCGCCGAGGCGGACCTGCCGGCGCGCACCGAACCGTTCGGCCGGGCCGTCGTCCGCCGGCCCGGACGCGACGCCACCCGGGTCGCGTCCGGGCCGGCGGTGCCGCTGATCCTGGAGGCCGCCGAGGCCGCCCGGGAGGAGGGCTGGGACCTGGAGGTGATCGACGTACGCACCATCGTGCCGTTCGACGACGTCACCGTGACCGACTCGGTGCGCCGCACCGGCCGCTGCGTGGTGGTGCAGGAGGCGCAGGGTTTCGCCGGGGTCGGCGCGGAAATCGCCGCCCGGGTGCAGGAACGCTGCTTCCACGCCCTGCACGCGCCGGTGCTGCGGGTGGCCGGGCTGGACATCCCGTACCCCGCGCCGATGCTGGAGCACACCCACCTGCCCTCGGTCGACCGGGTGCTGGACGCGGTGGCCCGGTTGCAGTGGGACGACCAGCCCGACCCGCGCTGGCTGACCGAGGGCAGCGCGGCATGAGCGCGCAAGTCTTTCTTCTGCCCGACCTCGGGGAAGGGCTCACCGAGGCGGAGATCGTGCGGTGGCGGGTGGCGGTCGGCGACACCGTCACCGTGGACCAGAGCGTGGTCGAGGTGGAGACCGCCAAGGCCGTCGTGGACGTGCCCTGCCCGTACGCCGGCCGGGTCGTCGCCCTGCACGGCGCGGAGGGTGAGGTGCGTCCCGTCGGCCAGCCGCTGATCACGGTGGCGGCCCCGGCCGTTGTTGGTGCCGCGCCGGTCGCTGGCGGTGCGGCGATGGAGTCGGCGGAGCCCGTCGGGCACGCGGTCTACCGCGAGGAGGAGCGCGCCGGCTCCGGCAACGTGCTGATCGGGTACGGCACCGGCCACGGCACCTCGCGCAGACGTCGCCGACCCCGGGTAGTGCCCGCCGCCAACGGTGCCGAGCCAGCCGGCTCATCGGCGTCCGCGCAGCCGCGCCCCGGCCCTGCCCCGGTATCGCCCATCGTGCCCCCGGCGGCCCCGCTGCCCGGCTCGTCTGCCGTGTCGGACCGGTCGCCGGCACTGGTCATCTCGCCGATCGTGCGGCGGCTGGCCCGCGAGCGTGGGGTGGATCTGACCACCCTGCGCGGCAGCGCTCCCGGCGGGGTGATCCGACGCGCCGACGTGGAAGCGGCGGCCGGCGCGGCGATCGTGGCCGGGGCCTCGGGTGCCGGAGCCGTGGCGCCGTCAGGTGCCGGGACCGACCGGGAGCCGGTGGGTGGCGTGGGTCGGCTCACTGCCGTCCCCGACCTGCCGGCGCAAGCGCCGACGGCGCACGTCGGGCTCGCCCCGGCCGGCGCATCGGACGTGGTCATCCCGCTGACCGGCATCCGCCGGGCGATCGCCGACAAGCTCTCCCGCAGCCGGCGGGAGATCCCCGAGGTGACGATCTGGGTCGACGCCGACGCCACCGCGCTGCTCGAGACCCGGGCCGCGATCAACGCTGCCCGTCCCGACTCCCCGGTGAGCATCCTGGCCCTGCTCGCCCGGATCTGCCTGTCGGGGCTGCGCCGCTATCCCCAGCTCAACTCCCGGGTCGACACCGAGGGACAGCGGATCATCCAGTCCGCCGGGGTGCACCTGGGCATCGCCGCACAGACCGAGCGTGGTCTGGTCGTCCCGGTGCTGCGCGACGCCGACCGGCTCACCACCGCGGAACTGGCCGCCGAACTCGCGGCGACCACCGCGGCGGCGCGGGCCGGTGAGCTGCCGCCGGCTCGGCTGACCGGGGGCAGCTTCACGCTGAACAACTACGGGGTGTTCGGGGTCGACGGTTCCACGCCGATCATCAATCATCCCGAGGCGGCGTTGCTCGGTGTGGGGCGCATCGTGGACAAGCCGTGGGTGGTCGACGGGCAGCTCGCGGTACGCAAGGTGACGCAGCTCAGCCTCACCTTCGACCACCGGGTCTGCGACGGTGCGGTGGCCGGCGGCTTCCTGCGGCACGTCGCCGACTGCGTGGAGCAGCCGGCCCTGCTGGTCGCCGCCGTTTGACCGGGTCCGATCCGGGCTGACTGGTCCATCCCGCGCCCGGCGTCCGACAACGGACGCCGGGCGCGCCGGCGTACGGGCGTGACACGTCCGGGCATGACGCAGCGGACCTCGATTTGTCGGATAACGCTCGCAGACGGTGCGTGGACGTATTCATCGGTAGGCCCTGGTGCTATTCCGGAAAAATTCCCTGGCAATATTCGCGCAATTCCCGGGAAACTGCGAAATTGACGCCGCGCTGCCGGTGAGAATGTGGCGGAGGACGGAGCAGACGGGGGGGTCTCTATTATGACGCTGAGGGGGCGATTGACGCTGCTGGCGGTGACCGTCGCGGCGGCACCGCTGGCGTTGGGCGCATGCACCTTCGACCGTAGGCAGGGCAACGAGGCGCGGGCCGCCGTGCCGGAGTTGACCGTGACGCCGGCCGAGGGCGCGCGGGACGTGCCGATCAGCGGTGAGGTCGGCACCCAGGTCAAACACGGTCGAGTCACCGCCGTACGGATCACCGATGACAAGGGCGGCACGGTCGCGGCGGAGCCGCGTGAGGACGGCTCGGGTTGGGTGCCGAGCAAGACCCTGCAGCCGAAGCGGACCTACACCGCGGAGGTGACCGCCACCGGCGATCGCGGAAAGACGGTCACCCACAAGACAACCTTCACGACGCAGTCGAAATCGTCGAAACCGGCCATCACCAGCACCCTTTACTTCGATGGTAACCGGACGTACGGCACGGCCATGCCGGTAACGGTTGCCTTTGACCCGCCAATTCCCAAAGAGGCCAGGGTGGATGTGCAGCGCCGATTGTTTGTGAAGACGGATCCACCCCAGCCGGGCGCCTGGTCCTGGGTGTCCGACGGCAGCCAGGTCTATTACCGGGCGCCCGATTTCTGGCGTCCGGGCACGACGATCAGCGTCCGCTCGGCGCTGGAGGGCCTGCCGATCGGCAAGGAGAACGTCGGCGACGCCGACCGGCGGTCGACCTCGAAGATCGGCCGGCAGGTCGAGTTGGAGATCGACAGCGCGACCAAGCAGATGTCGGTGATCCGGGACGGCAAACTGCTGCGCAAGCTGCCGGTCAGCCTCGGCAAACCGGGCACGCCGACCTCCAGCGGCAAGATGGTGATCATGGAGAAGCACGAGATCACCACGTTCGACACGCGGGGCTCGGCCGATCCCTATGTGGTCGACGTCGAGGACGCCCAGCGGCTCACCTGGGGTGGCGAGTTCATCCACGGTGCCCCCTGGTCGGAGGGGGACCAGGGGTACACCAACGTGTCGCACGGATGCACCAACCTCTCCGCGGTAAACGCCGACTGGTTGATGGGGGTCACCCAGGTTGGTGACCTGGTCACCATCAAGGGCACCGAGGTGACGCTCGACGAGGGCAACGGCTGGACGGCCTGGAACGTCAGCTGGGACGAGTTCGCCAAGGGCAGCGCCCTGCCCGTGCCGCCCGGGCTGCGGCCCACGCCGAGCCAGGCACCGGATCCGGGGGCGGTGGCCGGTGGCTCGCCGGAGCCGACGCCGTCCGCCAGCGGCGGCTGACCGGAGCGTACGCACGCCGGGCCGGTCCGCCGTGGACCGGCCCGGCCGCGACGGCAGCCCCGCTACGTCGCACGGCCCCCGGGGATCGTCCCTAGGGTGGACACCGGGATCGGGCCAATCATGCCCTGGGATTACCCCGGAACCGCCGCTGCGCAGGGTGGAAGTGTCGGTGCCGGACGATAGGTTCGGTTCATGCGAGAGCACGAGGAGCGGTTCCACGTCGAGACGACTGTCTTCGACGAGGCGGTGTGCGTGCGGGTGGCCGGCGTGGTCGACGTCGCCACCGTCGCCGCGTTCCGCGCCGCGCTCTGGGCGGCGCCGGCACGACCGGAACTGCGGGTGGATCTCTCCGAGCTGTTGATGCTCTCCGCCGCCGGGGTGCGCGCGCTGATCGCGGCGCGACTGCGGGTGCGGGCCCAGGGTGGCGAGCTGGTGTTGATGGACCCGTCGCCGGTGGTGGAGCGGGTGCTGCGCGCCACCGGCCTGCGCCGGGTCATCCCGGTTGTCGTCGGGGCGGCACCGGAGCGGCTGCTCGCCGCGGTGTGATCCGTGGGTGAGCGTCCGGCGCCGGGCACGGGGGCCGGCGCCGGACAACGCGGGTCAGCGGAGGTCGAGCAGGTCGACCACGAAGACCAGGGTCTCGTTGGGCTTGATCAGGCCGCCGGCTCCCCGGCTGCCGTAGCCGAGGTGCGGCGGGATGGTCAGCCTGCGCCGGCCGCCGACCCGCATCCCCACCACACCCTGGTCCCAGCCGGCGATGACCCGCCCGCCGCCGAGCGGAAACTCGAACGCCTGGCCGCGGTTCCAGGAGGCATCGAACTCGGCGCCGGTGGAGTGCGAGACCCCGACGTAGTGGACACGGGCCACCTGGCCGGGCTGGGCCTCGGCCCCCTCGCCGACGGTGATGTCCTCGATCACGAGATCTGCCGGCGGGGCACCCTCGATCGGACCGATCTCGGGCTTGCTCGCCTGGTTCATGTGGATTCTCCTGTACGTCGTTACCCGTCCACCGCAATCCTGCCGGATGCTACGGCAGCCCCCGTCGCCGCCCGCCCACCCGATCCCAACCCCCGCCGATCTTGCACTTTTGGTCGCCGATATGGACGGTATGGCCTCATATGGTGCGACCAAAAGTGCAAGATCGCGGAGTGCGGCGGGTGGGGGGCGTGGGGGGAGGGGGGAGGGGAGGGGCGTGGGGGAGGGGTGGGAGGAAGGGGTGGGAGGGAGGGGTGGGGGACGGGATGGCGGGCGCCACCGGTGGTGACGCCCGCCATGCGGGGGGGGGTGATCAGGTCAGCGGAGCCAGCCGAAGCGCCGGACGATCGGCAGCCGCGCCCAGGTGCGGCCCAGGCCCCAGGTGTTGCCCGCGTTGGTCACCGCGATCAGGGCGAGCACTCCGACGTACACCAGGTGGTCGTCCATGAAGGGGTTGTTCGCGGGAAGTAGGACGGCCGCCCACATCAGCAGCAGCAGCAGACCACCGGCCGCGGCGGCGATGCGTACCCCGATGCCGAGCAGCAGCGCGGTACCGATGGCCGCCAGACCGGTCATGAACAACCAGTCGGCCCAGGCGGCGCCAGCCAGGCCGTTGTAGAAGCCCTGGAAGGGGCCGGTCGCGCCGAAGGTCAGGAAGCCCTTGGTCGGGCTGCCCCCGTTGAGCCAGGCGTTCTTCGCCTCGGTGGCGTACCCCAGGCCGAACAGCTTGTCCAGGAAGGCCCAGAGGAAAATCCACCCCAGCGCCAGGCGGAGCCCGGCGAGCAGGTAGCGGGCGGCCGGCATCCCGGCGGCCCGCTCCCGGATGGTCTCGGTCGCCGGGTTCTTGGCGGCGGTGATCCGGTCGGTCCGGTCCCGGATGGTCTCGGTTCCCCGGGTGTTGGTGGCGGCGGTGGTCCGCTCCATCATCGCGGTCATGGTCTCCACGTCCCTTCGTTGCTTCGCACCGCTGTCCCGGTGGCATCTCTATTGGACGCCCGCGGGGCAGGACGCCAGCAGGGCCGATCGGGCCGGGACCGGGCGGGACCTTGGACCCCTCTTGCCCGGGACCATCCGGCCGGATCGATCCGCGATCACCGTGCCCGTCGTGCCGGTCAGTCGGAGACGAAGGCCTCGCCGAGCTCCGCGGGCGCCTCGGCCAGGGAAGGGGCCGTACCAGGTCAGGTGCCGTCCGGACACCAGCGCACAGGGGACATTCGGGAACGCCTCGGTCAGCGCCGGCAGTAACGACACCACCCGCGCGCGGTCCACCTCCTCGGCGGCCCACCGCGGGAGCCGGCAGGCATGATCGTCATCCTAGACTCGGTCGGTCGGTGGCAGGATTGGGTGGGGACGACGATGACCGGTGGCGACAATTCCTGGCTGTCGATGGATCCGGCCAGGGCCGGCCGCGGCACGGTGCTGGCTCGTGCGGGACGGCGGGTGCACGTCGGACTACGGCTGGCCGATCTGGTCCGGGGCCGCCCGCCCGGGCTCACCGGCCATCAGTGGAACACGGCCAGTCGCAGCCTTCTCGACCTCGTGGTCTGCCCCGAGGAGACCGGTCGGCCGGAGTTCGCCGTCGAGTTCCGGTCCCCGGCACCCGACGCGTCCGCCCGCCGAGCCGAGCGGGTCGTGGCAGCGGTCACCGCCGCCGTCGGCCTGCCGGTGCTACGCATCGTCTCCGCCACCCTGCGCGCCGCCGAGCACGGGCCGGCGATCGTCTCGTATGTGATCGATGCCCGCCGGTACGCGGAGGGCGCTGCCGGGTCGGACGTCGCGGCGATCGGGTTCCGCGACATCGTGGGCCGGCTGCCCGACGGGCGGACCGGCGCGGTGAACGACCTGGGTGCGCTCGCCCGGGCCGAGGCGGTCGAGGCGTACGTGGCGCGGCGGCTGGCCGACCCCATCCTGCGTGGGCTGCACGTCTCGTGGGTCAACGGCCCGGCGGAGGGCTGGAGCTGGGTGGACGTACGCCCCGGTGAATGCCTGGTCGAACGGGTGTCGGTGCAGGCGGACCGGCTCACCTTCGGGGTCGATCCGGCTCGGTTCGCCGAGGACCTGGCCGCCTTCGCGATCGGGGACCGGATCCGGAGCTCGGATCTCGGCGGCGCGTCGGCGCTGGTTCGTCGCGAGGAACTTCTCGACGCTGTCCGGCAGTTGCGGCAGCGGCGGGACGAACTCGTCGACGACTTCGCCTACGACCACCTCTGCGAGGCCTGACGCCTGCGCGGTGGCCCCACCGTGCACCGGTCCGGGCTGGCCGGAAAAAAAGTCATGTTTCTTTGAACCGCTGTCACGTCGGTTCCGTACCTCACCGGGAATGGACAGGATCTCCCCGACCCGCACCGGCAGGCGCGGGAGACGGTGCGGAAAGGGCATCGTCGGTAATCGACGTGCCACCGGCCCGCTCGGATGTCCGCCGAGTGTGCCACCACGATTCCGTTCGGTCCGTCGAGTCACGAATCAGGTACCGGATCGAGAAGGAGAGCAATTCGATGCGCAGGTCCCCCCGGTCGCGCCGACCATCCGGTAACGCGCGGACCAAACGACTTCTGGCCGCCGGTGCCACGCTCGCCGTCTTCGGTGTCGTGGTCGCCGTGACCCAGATCTCGTCGGCCGGTGACCGACGGCCGAACAAGCCGACCCGGCCGGTCTCGGCCGAATGCGTGGCGCCGAGCCCGGGCGCCACCGCGCCGGCCGCTCGCGGCGCCACCACCACCCGTACCTTCCAGAACGGTCGTTGGGTGACCAACCACTGGGGTGACGGGCAGCAGACCGTGGAGGAGTGCCAGGAGACCCGCAACGGCACCGGTGGCGCGACCACCGGCGCCCTGGCCGTGGCCTGCCCGGACGTGGTCAGCCGCCTGCCTCAGGTGCCTGACCGGGCCCGCGCGGAGGTGGACCGCAACCTGGCCCAGCTGCAGACGCAGATCACCGAGGCCGACCGGCGACTCGCTGCCGAGGGCAACCGGGGTCAGGCGTTCATCAACAACACCATTCTCGGCCCACTGACCGCCAAGCGCCGGGCGACCCTCGACCGGATCACCATCGCCATCGACCGGTTCGGTCCTCGGCCGCGCGGCCTCGCCAACCTCGCCGCCTGCCAGGTCCAGCCGGTCAAGAACAACAACGGTGGCGGCAGCAACGGTGGTGGCGACAACGGCGGTGGCAACAACAACGGTGGCGGCAACAACAACGGTGGCGGCAACAACGGCGGTGGCAACGGCCTCGACGTGCTGGCCAACAACTGCGAGAACAGCCGGCTCCAGCCGCACGACGGCTTCCAGAACGGCAACCGTTGCATCAGCACCGCCTTTGGTGAGGTCGGTGCCGCGCCCAACAACCCGTCCTTGCTGATCACCGAGTTCCCGCAGCAGATCAACCGCAACGAGGGCTTCACTCTCCGGGTGAGCACCCGCAACCTCGTCCGGGACCGGTTCCTGCCGGCCGGGCAGGGTGGTTACTACCTGGAGAGCTCGCTGCTCACCGACGAAGGGCTGACCCGCGGCCACTTCCACACCGCCTGCCGGATGTTGAACAACACGGACGAGGCCCCGGCGCCGGAGCCGGTGCCGGCCTTCTTCGTCGCCACCGAGGACGGTGGCGGCGGCAGCCAGCCGGACAGCGTGGTCATCCAGATCCCGGGCCTGCCGGAGTCGGGTACCGCACAGTGCGCGGTCTGGGCCGGTGACGGTTCGCACCGCATCCCAATGTCGGAGCGGGCCAACCAGACTCCCGCGTTCGACGCGGTGCGGATCCAGGTCAACTGAGGCCGTGAACTGACGCGAAAGCCGTGGGGCCGTCCGGGATTCACTCCGGACGGCCCCACGGCGTGTCTGGCGGGTCGTTCGCCGGACCCCCGTGGTGCCGGCTGCGCGTGCCCGCTGTTCAGCGGTTCTTGTACGCCTCGACCACCTCGACCGGGATGCGACCCCGCTCGGAAATCTTGTAGCCGTTCCTGACCGCCCATTCCCGGATGGCGCGATTCTGCTCCCGGTTCATTCCCGACGTGACGCTGCCCCCGCCGCGACGAGGGCTGCGGGCGGTGTCGGCGCCGCCCCGGCCGAGCCGCCGGCCAGCATTGATAAACGGGTCCAGCGACTTGCGCAGGACACCCGCGTTCTCGTCAGAGACGTCAATGGTGTAGGCCACGCCGTCCAGGCTGAACTCCACCGTGCGGTCGGCCTTTCCGCCGTCGAGGTCGTCGGTAAGTACCGTGATTACTTTTCTTGCCATCGCCCATTACTCCTTGTGTTCGGGGGGTGTGGGTCAAATTCTGACTCATCGTCCGGCAATTGCGCAACAAAGCCATGTGTTGCCGCCCGCGTTTTGCGCGACATCGAAATCCCGATTCTGTGGTGCGGCCACCCGATCGCGGCGCAGCGGAACTCCGCCGCAGCCAGCCGCGGACCGTTCCGTGTCCTGAGTCACAACGAGGAACATCGGCGCGTCGTCGTGACTTGAGTCAGACACGCTCAACTCAAATGCGATAGCAGGTGTTCGATGGCAACTCTTCCGGTACTTCCGCTGACCGACGCCGTGCTGCTGCCCGGCATGGTCGTTCCGGTGACCCTCGACCCGAGCACTCAGGCCGCGGTCGACGCGGCCCGGGCCACCGGCGACCGCAAGCTGCTCGCCGTGCCGCGCCTGGACGGCGAGTACGGCTCCGTGGGCGTGATCGCCACCATCGAGAAGGTCGGCCGGCTGCCCAGCGGCGAGCCGGCGGCCGTGATCCGGGGCCTCGCCCGCGCCCGCATCGGCTCCGGGGTGCCCGGTCCCGGCGCGGCGCTCTGGGTCGAGGCGGCCGAGATCGACGAGCCCGCCCCGGCCGGCAGGGCCCGGGAACTCGCCCGTGAATACCGCGCCCTGATGACCTCCGTGCTTCAGCAGCGGGGCGCCTGGCAGGTCATCGACGCGATGGAACGGATGACCGACCTCTCCGAGCTGGCCGACGCCGCCGGCTACGCGCCCTGGCTCAGCCTGGCCCAGAAGACCGAACTGCTGGCCGCGCCGGACGTCACCGCCCGGCTCGAACTGCTCGTCGGCTGGGTGAAGGACCACCTGGCCGAGCAGGAGGTCACCGAGCAGATCAACTCCGACGTACGCGAGGGGCTGGAGAAGTCACAGCGGGAGTTCCTGCTGCGTCAGCAGCTCGCCGCGATCCGCAAGGAACTCGGCGAGGACGCCCCGGACGGCTCGGCCGACTACCGGGCCCGCGTCGAGGCCGCCGACCTGCCCGAGAAGGTACGCGAGGCGGCGCTGCGCGAGGTCGGCAAGCTGGAACAGGCCAGCGACGCCTCGCCGGAGGCGGGCTGGATCCGTACCTGGCTCGACACGGTGTTGGAGATGCCGTGGAGCACGCGTACCGAGGACAACACCGACCTGGCCGCGGCGCGGGCCGTGCTCGACGCCGACCACGCCGGCCTGGCCGACGTCAAGGACCGCATCCTGGAGTACCTCGCGGTGCGCAACCGGCGGGCCGAGCGCGACCTCGGCGTGGTCGGCGGGCGCGGTTCGGGCGCGGTGCTGGCCCTGGCCGGACCGCCCGGCGTCGGCAAGACCAGCCTCGGCGAATCCGTCGCCCGGGCGCTCGGGCGCAGGTTCGTCCGGGTCTCCCTCGGCGGCATCCGCGACGAGGCCGAGATCCGGGGCCACCGCCGCACCTACGTCGGCGCGCTGCCCGGTCGGATCGTCCGGGCGCTGCGCGAGGCGGGCTCGATGAACCCGGTCGTGCTGCTCGACGAGGTCGACAAGCTCTCCGTGGGGTACGCGGGCGATCCCGCCGCCGCCCTGCTGGAGGTGCTCGACCCGGCCCAGAACCACACCTTCCGGGACCACTACCTGGAGGTCGACCTGGACCTGTCGGACGTGCTGTTCCTGTCCACCGCCAACGTGGTGGAGGCCATCCCCGGCCCGCTGCTGGACCGGATGGAACTGGTCACCCTGGACGGCTACACCGAGGACGAGAAGGTGGCTATCGCCCGGGACCACCTGCTGCCCCGGCAGCGGGAGCGGGCCGGGCTGACCGCCGACGAGATCGACATCGACGGCGCGGCGCTGGGCCGCATCGCGGGGGAGTACACCCGGGAGGCCGGCGTACGGCAGCTGGAGCGCGCCCTCGCGAAGATCATGCGAAAGGTCGCGGTGAACCTCACCGCCGACCCGGCCCCGGTCCGTGTCGGCGCGGACGACCTGGTCCGCTACCTCGGCCGGCCGAAGCACACACCCGAGTCGGCCGAGCGTACGGCGGTGCCGGGCGTGGCCACCGGTCTGGCGGTCACCGGTGCCGGGGGTGACGTGCTCTTCATCGAGGCGACCAGCATGGAGGGTGAGCCGGGGCTGACCCTGACCGGTCAGCTCGGCGACGTGATGAAGGAGTCGGCGCACATCGCCCTCTCCTACCTGCGCGCCAACGGTCGCCGGCTCGGCCTGGACCCGAACGCCCTCGCCGGGCGGCGGATCCACCTGCACGTGCCGGCGGGCGCGGTGCCCAAGGACGGCCCCAGCGCCGGCATCACCATGGTCACCGCCCTGGCGTCGCTGGCCAGCGGCCGGCCGGTACGCCCCGAGTTCGGGATGACCGGCGAGGTGACGCTCTCCGGCCGGGTGCTGCCCATCGGCGGGGTGAAGCAGAAGCTGCTCGCCGCGCACCGGGCCGGCCTGACCGAGGTGATCATCCCGGCCCGCAACGAGCCGGACCTCGACGACCTGCCCACCGAGGTACGCGAGGCGCTGACCATCCACACGCTGGCCGACGTCGCCGACGTTCTCGCCCTGGCGCTGCGCCCGGCCGAGATCGACCCGGCGTCACTGGGCGGCGAACACCTCACCGCCGCCTGAGTGGATGTAAGGAGGGGGCCCTTGTTAACGCATTCTGCATAGCAGGGGCCCCCTATTAACACGTCCCTCTTCCGCACACTTCAGCGGCGGTTGTCGCGGTCGAGGCGTACGGTGGCCTTGCGGCCCTTGATGGTGCTGTCCCGCAAGCCCGCGATCACCTCGTCCGCGACCGCGATGGGCACCTCCACCAGCGAGAAGCGGTCGGCGATCTCGATCGAGCCGATGTCCCGCCCGCTCACCCGGGTCTCCCCGGTGATGGCTCCGACCAGGTCCTGCGGACGGACTCCGGCGCGTCGACCCAGACCGATGAAGACCTGCGTCACGCCTCCGGCGCGGGGTCGCCCACCTCGGCGGTCGCCGCGGCTGTCGTACTCCGGACGTGCCGGCCGGGGTGGGCGGACCGCGATCTGCGGGATCTCCTCCTCGGCCTCGTCGAAGCCGGGCAGGGTCGCCTCGTGCGCCAGCTTCACCGCGGCGAGGGCCACCTCCATCAGGTCGAACTCGTCGCTGAGCGACTCGACGATCACCCGGAACGGGTCCAGGTCGTCCTCGAGCAGGCTCTCCCGCAGCGCGGCCTGGGTCAGTTCCAGCCGGCGGGTACGCAGGTCGGCCACGGTGGGAATCTTGTCGATCGTGATCCGTTGCCCGGTGACCCGCTCGATGGTCTTGAGCATCCGATGCTCCCGGGGCTCGGCGAGGGTGATCGCCACCCCCTCGCGGCCGGCCCGGCCCACCCGGCCGATGCGGTGCACGTACGACTCCGGGGCCGACGGCACGTCGTAGTTGACCACGTGGCTGAGCTGCTCGACGTCCAGCCCGCGGGCCGCGACGTCGGTGGCGACCAGCAGGTCGGCCGTGCCGGAGCGCAGCCGGCTCATCACCCGGTCGCGTTGTTCCTGACTCATCCCGCCGTGCAGCGCCTCGGCCCGGTATCCGCGCCCGTTCATCGTCTCGGTGAGCCGGTCGACCTCCTCCCGGCTGCGGCAGAACACGATCGCCGCGGTCGGCGACTCCACGTCCAGCACCCGCCCCAGGGCGGCCGGCTTGTGCGCCCGGGACACCAGGTACGCGCTCTGCCGCACCAGGGGCGCCGCGCCGGCCACCGGCTGCTCCCGGGCGATGAGGATGCGTACCGGGTCGGTCAGGTGCGCCCGGGCCATCCCGTCGATGCGGGCCGGCATGGTCGCCGAGAACAGCACCGTCTGCCGCTGTTGCGGAGCGTGTTCCAGGATCGCTTCGATGTCCTCGGCGAAGCCCATGTCGAGCATCTCGTCGGCTTCGTCCAGCACCACCGTGCTGACGGCGCCCAGACGCAGCGTGCCCCGGGCGATGTGGTCGAGTGCCCGGCCCGGGGTGGCGATCACCACATCGATCCCGGCGTCCAGGGCCCGCAGCTGCCGGCCGATCGGCTGCCCACCGTAGATCGGGAGTACCCGGGTGCCCAGGTCCTTGCCGTAGCGGTGGAACGCCTCGGAGACCTGCACCGCCAGCTCGCGCGTCGGCACCAGCACCAGCGCGACGGGGTTGCCGTCAGGCCGGTCGTCCGGCATCCGTTGCAGCACCGGCAGCGCGAACGCGGCCGTCTTGCCCGTGCCCGTCGCCGCCTGCCCGAGCAGGTCCCGGCCGGCCAGCAGTGGAGGGATGGCTTCCCGCTGGATCGGCGTCGGCTCCTCGTAGCCGAGCGCGGCGAGCGCCGCGAGCAGCTCGGGGCGAAGGCCGAGATCCGTGAAGGCGGGTGGTTCGGTGGACGGGTCGGGCGCAACGGGCGTGGAACTCATGGGGTCAAGCTTTTCATCACGCCCGCGCACCCAATGCGGCGACCACCGGAACACGTGACGCGAGGCCGCCGGTGACGCCCCGCGTCCCGAGCCGGTACCACGGCTGGCTGTGAACGCCGACGGCCGCCGGCGTGTCCGCAAGCGGGCTGCTCGCGGTGCGGAGAGCCGTCCTGACCCCTTACGGGGAAGACAGGAAGATTGTTCGGACTCCTCCCGGTCCGCGTGATTACGGTGGCACAGAGGGTGACGTACGCCGTGATGTCGCGACGGGAGAGAGGACCCGACCATGCGTGTGCCCAGTCGTAGCCCGAGATCCCAGCCGAGCCCTTCTGTTCCGTACGCTGCACCGGCCCGCCGCCGCGCCCCGTCCCGGCCGCCCCACCTGGCCGCCGCCGCCGAACCGGACCTGGACGCCTACCGCGACGCCGTGGCCGACCTGTTGGTCGAGGTGAACGCGCTGGCCGGGGCGGGCAGCGCCAAGGCCCGCCAGGTGCTGATCGACCAGCGGCTGCGGGAACCGGCGATCGCCGCGGTGCTCGACGCCACCGCACAGGGGCTGGTCGGCGCCCGGGAGACCCTGCTGCTGGAGATGGCCCGGTACCGGCCCAACGCGCGTAGTTCGGCCATCGACCTGACCGCGCTCGTCCGTATCTACCTGCTGTCGCGCATCGACGTGATGTGGTGGCGGGACGCGGCGACCTTCCGCACCGACGCGGACGTGCACCACAGCCCGGAACTGGTCGACCTGGAGTGGCTGCGCCGTCGGAGCCTGCTGCGCTTCCGCTACACCGAGCAGCCCCGCACGATCGTCGGTCGGGGCGTACGCGCGCTGCGCCGCCGGGTGCTGCCGGACGCCACGCCGCGTACCGCCGGCCTGCTCTTCCGTCGGGCCCGCCGGGAGGTGGTCGCCCTGCTCAACGACGTCGGTCGCGAGTTCGCCGCCGCCGCGCCCGCGGGCACCGGGCCGCTCTGGGTGACCAGCCTGGTCCGCAGCGCCGAGCACCAGTACCGGTTGCGGCGCCTCGGGTACGCCGCGATGGTGCCCAGCGGGCACTGCCTGGGTTGGGCGGTGGACGTGGAGATGGCCTGGTACCGCCGCTTCGGCGCCCGGGACGCCCTGGCCGAGCTGCTGCTGAACCGGCAGCGGGCCGGCGAGATCAATGTGGTCGACGAGGGCCAGGCCTGGCACGTCTGTCTCGCCCCGGCCGCGACCCTGCGGCTACGCCGGGCCTACGAAGCCGAGATGGGTAGCTGACCGATGTGCGGGATCATGCTCAGCCTCGGCCCGGAGGCCGACCCGGCGATCTTCCGGCGGATGCTCGGCACGCTCGCCCCGCGCGGCGAGGTCACCGAGACACGGTACGAGACGGGCCTGCTCGCCGGGGTCCGGCGGCTGCGGGTGGTGGACCGGGAACGGGCGGTGCAGCCCTGGCACTCGGCCGACGAACGCTGGCTGCTCTGCTACAACGGCGAGGTCTTCAACCATCACGAGCTGCGCGCGGAGCTGAGCGACCTGGGCCACCGGTTCCGTAGCGCCAGTGACACCGAGGTGGTGCTCGCCGCCTTCGCCCAGTGGGGCGAGCGGATGGTGGGACGGCTGCGCGGCGAGTACGCCTTCGCCATCGTGGAACGGGCCACCCGCCGGGTGTACCTGGTGCGGGATCCGCTCGGGGTGAAGCCGCTGTACTGGTCGCGATCCCCGGGGTGCCTGCACCTGGCCAGCGAGGTCAAGGCACTGGTCCAGGCGGGAGCGCCGGTGGTCGAGGTGCCGCCGGGACACCACGGCTGGGTCGACGAGGACGGGCAGGTCCAGCTGCGACCGTACGTGGATCTGCTCTCCCTCGGCGCGTCGGCGCCGATGGTGGAGGATCCGGACGAGGCCGCCCTGCTCGTCCGTACCACCCTCACCGACAGCATCCGGGTGCGGCTGGACACCGACCTCACCGTGGGCGTGGTGCTCTCCGGCGGGCTGGACAGCTCGCTGGCACTGTTGCACGCGGCGCAGCTGCACCCGGACTGCGTCGCGGTCACGGTCGGGGTGCCGGAGAGCCCCGATGTGGCGTACGCCCGGCGGTTGGCGCGGGAGCTCGGCGTGCCGCACGAGGTGGTCGAACTCCGCCCGCGCGACATCCGGCTGGCCGACGTCCGGGAGGCGATCCGGATCTCCGAGCTGACCGAGTACGGCGACATCATCAACGCGGTGGTGTCGGTGCCGATCTTCCGCCGGCTGGGGGAGTTGGGCGTCAAGGTCGCGCTCACCGGTGACGGCTCGGACGAGCTGTTCGGCGGCTACCCGATGTACCACGAGGTCGGGCCCGAGACGTCCCGCCGGCTGTTCCTGCACAAGATCCGAAATCTCTGCCGTACGGAGTTGCAGCGGGTCGACCGGACCAGCATGGCCTTCGGCGTGGAGACCCGGGTGCCCTTCCTGGACCTGGCCCTGGTCGAGCTGGCGATGCGGCTGCCGATCGGGCTGAAGATGCGTGACGGCCAGGAGAAGTGGATCGTCCGCCACGCCTTCGCCGACCTGCTGCCCGACTACATTCGACGTCGGGCGAAGAATCCGATGTCGTACTCCTCTGGGCTGCACGAGCGGGCCCGGTTGTACAAGCCGTTCTTCGCCCGGACGCACCGCTCGTTCGGGTACCACCTGCTGGAGCCGGTGCGCCGCGACTTCGACAGCGTGCTGATGCGCTGCGACAACGACCTGGACGCCGCGATCGCCGCCGGCCGGGCCCGGCCGGACTACACCGTGCTGGAGCACGCCCGTGACCTGGTGGGCGCGGCCCGGTGGAACGCCGCCCCGATGGTGCGGCGGCTGGTCTCGCCCCGCCGCAACCGCGGCGACGAGGCCCCCCTGCCCGGCTGACCTCACCCCACCCCCTTCGCACCGCGTTGATCAAGAAGTTTTGGTCGAGATCCGGGCGGATCAGAGACGCAAACTTCTTGATCAACGCGGCGAGGACGGTGCCCGCTCAGCCGACTGGCCTGCGCCACCTCGCGGCCGGCCTCGACCGCGTGCTGCCGCGCCTGGTCGGCTGCGCCGTGGCCGGTCGGCTGCGCCGTGGCCGTCGGCCGGCGGTGTTAAGAGGGGGCCCCTGCTATACCGCAGGCGTTAACAGGGGGCCCTTCCTTACACCTAGCCTGGGTGGCGATGAGAGGGAGACTTCAGCGGCGGCCGCTGCACAGCGTCGTGTTCGACGTCGCCGTCAGCGGCGTGGTGATGCTGTTCGGTGCGGCGTCGGCGGTTGCCGCGCCGGGCGGCTGGTGGTCCAGCGCCATCGGTGTGGCGATGGGGTTGGCCCTGCTGTTCCGCCGGTCCCGGCCGGTGGCGGTGACCGCCGTCGTGGCGGTGCTCGCGTTCGTCCAGGTCGCCCTCGGGTGGGGGCCGATGCCGTACGACGTGGCGGTGCTGATCGCCCTCTACAGCGTGGTCAAGTGCGCTGACCGGCTGCGTGACGGCGTGCTCGCCGGGATCCTCGCCGCGATCGGGGTGGTGCTCGCCGCGCTGCAGAGCCCGGCGCAGGGCCCCTGGTATTTCACCACCATCTACTACGGCCTGGTCGCCGGGGCGGTCTGGCTGGCGGCGCTGAACGTGCGCACCCGCCGGCTGTACGTGCTCAGCCTGGAGGAGCGGGCGGCGACCCTGGAACGGGAACGCGAGGCGGAGGCGCGGGCGGCGGTGGCCGAGGAACGCACCCGGATCGCCCGGGAACTGCACGACGTGGTGGCGCACAGCATGGCCGTCATGATCGTCCAGGCGGACGGGGCCCGCTACATGATCGACAAGAGTCCGGAGACGGCCCGCAACGCGGTCAAGGTCGTGGCGGACACCGGCCGGCAGGCCCTGGCGGACATGCGCCGGCTGGTGGGCGTACTGCGCGAGCCGGGCCCGCCGGAGTCGGAGAGCGAGCCGCGCACGCCCGACCCGGCCGAGGCAGCGGTGGGACCGCCCGCCGAGCCCTCCCATCGGCGTCCCGCCGTGGCCGAGCTGCCCGCCCTGCTGGACCGTTTCCGCGACGCCGGGCTGCGGGTCCGCTACACGGTGACCGGCAGCGCGGTCCCGCTGCCCGCGCCCCTGGAACTGACCGTCTACCGGCTCGCGCAGGAGGCACTGACCAACGTGCTCAAGCACGCCGGGGTGGGCGCCGGCGTGGAGGTGACCCTGGCGCACGGCGCCGGCGCCGTCGAACTGCGGGTCGTCGACGACGGCCGGGGCGGCGGGCCGGTCGCCCCCACGCCGCCGGGCGGTCACGGTCTGATCGGCATGCGGGAACGGGTGTCGGTGTACGGCGGCAGCCTCACCGCCGGTCCCCGCCTGGCGGGCGGCTGGCAGGTGCACGCGCGACTACCGTTACCGTCGCTTCCCGGAACGGAGGTGATCGCGGCATGACGGTGCGCGTGGTGATCGTGGACGATCAGGCGCTGGTCCGCGCCGGCTTCCGGATGGTGCTGGATTCCCAGCCCGACCTTGAGGTGGTCGGCGAGGCGATCGACGGCGCGGACGCGCTGCGGGTGCTCGACCGGGTCGAGGCCGACGTGGTGGTGATGGACATCCGGATGCCGACCATGGACGGGGTGGAGGCGACCCGGCGACTTTGCGCCGACCGGCCGGCCGGGCCGCCGAGGGTGTTGGTGCTGACCACCTTCGACACCGAGGCCGACGCGTTCGCCGCGTTGCGCGCCGGGGCGAGCGGTTTCCTGCTCAAGAACGTCCCGCCGGAGGAACTGCTCGCCGCGATCCGGGTCGTCGCCCAGGGCGACTCGGTGGTGGCCCCGTCGATCACCCGGCGGCTGCTCGACCGGTTCGCCGGCCAGCTCGGCACCGGGCCCGCGGAGGATCCCCGGCTGGCCCAGCTCACCGAACGGGAACGGGAGATCCTGCTACTGGTCGCCGAGGGCCTGTCCAACAGCGAGATCGCCGGCCGGGTGCACGTCGCCGAGGCGACGGTGAAGACGCACGTCGGCCGGATCCTGGCCAAGCTGCATCTGCGCGACCGGGTGCAGGCGGTGGTGCTGGCGTACGAGAGCGGCCTGGTCACCCCCGGCGCTGTGGAGCGGCGTACGACCTGAGGCGTACGGGTGCGCCCGGACCGGACGACCTGGGACGGACGAAGGTCGAGCGCGTGGGTTGATCTCGACGGGCCGTGGCCTCCATAGCGTCGGAAGGGTCACCAGGCCCACCTGTCGTACGGGAGCAGCACGTGTCCCACGCACCACCCGCCCACGTCACCGCCGGCGTCGCCGTCACCACCCGGGGTCTGCGCAAGCAGTACGGCACCGGCGGGGCCGGCGTCGTCGCCCTCGATGGCGTCGACGTCGACTTCGCCGCCGGCCGGTTCACCGCGATCATGGGCCCGTCGGGCTCCGGCAAGTCGACGCTGATGCACTGCCTGGCCGGCCTGGACCGGCCCACCGCCGGCACCGTCCGGCTGGGCGACGCCGAGCTGGGCCGCCTGGACGACCGGCGGCTCACCCTGCTGCGTCGCGACCGGATCGGCTTCGTGTTCCAGAAGTTCAACCTGCTGCCCACGCTCAGCGCGGAGGAGAACATCGTGCTGCCGCTGGCCATCGCCGGCCGGCGGCCCGATCCGGCCTGGCTGCGCCAGGTGGTCCTCGCGGTCGGGCTGGGCGACCGGTTGCGGCACCGTCCGGCCGAACTCTCCGGCGGCCAGCAGCAGCGGGTCGCGGTGGCCCGGGCCCTGATCACCAAACCGTGGGTGATCTTCGCCGACGAGCCGACCGGCAACCTGGACTCCCGCTCCGGCGCCGATCTGCTCCGGCTGCTGCGCGAGGCGGTCGACACCCTCGGGCAGACGGTGGTGATGGTGACCCACGACCCGGTCGCCGCCGCCCACGCCGACCGGGTGGTCTTCCTCGCCGACGGCCGACTGGTCCGGGACCTGGCCGAGCCGACCGCCGAGCGGGTCCTCGACGTGCTCGGCCACCTGGACTCCACCGCTCCGGCCGGCCCGGTCGCCACGCCGGTGCGGGGGTGGTGAGCATGCTCCGGATGACCCTGCGCTCGTTGCGCGCCGAGGCGCTGCGCATGCTGATGTCCGCCCTGGCCGTCGTGCTCGGGGTGGCCTTCATCGCCGGCACGCTGATCTTCGTCGACGGGATGCGGGCCGGCACGTACGACCGGGCGGCCGCCTTCGACCGGCACACCGACGTCGGTGTCTACGCCGATCGGGCACCGCTTCCGGCGTCACTGGTCGAGCGGGTGCGCGCGGTCGACGGGGTACGCGCCGCCGAGGGCGAGCTGACCGGCGCGGCCGGAGTGGTCGGCTCGGACGGCCGACCGGTACTCGGCTTCGGGGTCCTCGCCGCCGTGCCCACCGACCCCGCCCTCCAGTCGTACGACCTGGTGGCCGGGCGGCTGCCCACCCGCCCCGGCGAGGTGGTGCTCGACGAGCGGACCGTCGCCGAGGAAGGCTTCGACCTCGGCGCCCCGGTCCGCGTCGGCGGTGCCAGTGGAGCGGCCCGGGCGTACACCCTGGTGGGCGCGGTGGATATCGCCAACACCGCGCGGGACATCGGGGGGCCGTTCGTCGGCCTGGTCGGCGCCGACGCGCTCGCGGTCTCCGGCGTCGAGGGCTTCGACCGGATCATGGTGGCCGCCGACCCGGGGGAGTCCGACCAGGTGCTCGCCGAACGGATCGCCACGGCCGTCGGACCGGGACCGATCGTACGCACCCGGCAGGCGATCCTCGACGAGGCCGTCGCCGACGCGGTGCGCGATGTCGGCCAGTTCAACCTGGTGCTGCTCACCTTCGCCGGGGTGGCGGTGGTGGTGGCCGCCTTCGTCATCGCCAACACGTTCACGATCGTGCTCGCCCAGCGTTCCCGGCGTACCGCGCTGCTGCGCCTGGTCGGCGCCACCCGGGGGCAGGTGTTCCGGGCCACCCTGCTGGAGTCGGGGCTGGTCGGCCTGGCCGCCTCGGTGCTCGGGGTGGTGGTCGGGGTCGGGCTGGCGGCCGGGATGACCGCGCTGATGGCACGGCTGGCCGTCCCGCTGCACGGCGACCTGACCGTCACCGCCGGCACGGTGCTGGGCTGCCTCGTCGCCGGCACCGCGCTCACCGTCGGCGCGGCCCTCGTGCCGGCCTGGCACGGCACCCGGGTGGCGCCGGTGGCGGCGCTGACCGACGCGGCCGTGCAGGTCACCCGTCCCGCCGGGCGGCTACGCCTGGCTCTCGGGGCGGTGGTCCTCGCCCTCGGGGTGGCGGCCCTGGTCGGCGCGGCCCTTGCCGGTCAGGTCGCGTTGGTCGCCCTCGGCGGGGTGCTGAGCTTCCTCGGCATCGTCCTGTTCGGCCCGGTTCTGGTGCCGGCGCTGGTCCGGGTGTTCGGCGCACCCGCCCGCCGGATCCTCGGGGTCACCGCCACGCTCGCCGTGGCCAATGCGGTCCGCAATCCACGGCGGGTGGCCGCGACCGCCACCGCCCTGGTGATCGGCATCGGTCTGGTTGCCACCTTCGTGGTCGGTGCGCACAGCACCAAGATCGCCATCGAGCGCAGCGTGGACGCCCAGGTGGGCGTGGACTTCGTGGTGACCGGGATCGGCGTCGACCTGCCCGCCGGGGTGGTCGACGCGCTCGCCGCCCGTCCCGAGTTGGGCGTGGTGCACGAGCCCCGTACGCACACCGTCGGCGACGTCGAGTTCCGCGCCAGCGACCCGGCGCTGGTCGACCAGCGGCTCGACGGCGTGGCCGGCCGGGTCGACCGGTTCGGGCCGGGCCGGGTGCTGGTGCACCGGGATCTGGCGACGCGACGGGGTTGGTCGGTCGGCGACATCGTCACCCTGCGCGGACAACCGTTCGAGGTGGCGGCCGTGGTGACCGGGGCCGGTGGCGAGGGGGCGTCGGGGCCACCCGGTCAGGTGGTCGATCTGGTCGCCGCCGACTTCACCCGCCTCTTCCCCGACGTGCGGGGCTACCTGGCCGAGGTCGACCCGGCCGCGGGGGTGCCGGCCGCGTCGGCCCGGGCCGCGATCGAGGAGGTGCTGGCCGACTACCCGACGGTCAACCTGTTGGACCAGGCGGCGTACAAGCGGATGCTCACCGGCACCGTGGACATGCTGCTGGCCTTCGTGGTCGCGCTGCTCGGCCTGGCCGTGGTGATCGCGCTGGTCGGCGTGGCGAACACGCTGAGCCTGTCGGTGGTGGAGCGGACCCGGGAGAACGCGGTGCTGCGGGCCGTCGGACTGACCGCGGGGCGGATGCGAGCCATGCTGGCCACCGAGGCGGTGCTCACCGCACTGGTCGGGGCGGTGCTCGGGGTGGCCCTGGGCGCCGGGGTCGCCGCCGGGGCGATGGCGCTGCTCGCCCGCCTCGGCGGCGGCGAGTTCATCCTGGTGGTGCCGTGGGGACAGCTCGGCGGCGTCCTCGCCGTGGCGGTGCTGGCGGCACTGGCGGCGTCGGTGCTGCCGGCCCGACGGGCGCTGACCGTGCCGGTGGTGGAGGCGCTCGCGGACTAGAGGCGTTCGACGGTGGGGCCGGCGCAGCGGTTGCGGGTGTCGAAGACGTAGCGGCCGTGCCGGCCCACCAGGTCGTAGTCGAAGACGTCGTGGTCGGTGACCACCACCACGGCGTCTGCCGCGCGTACCTCCTGCTCGGTCAGGTCGACCGTCAGCACCCCGTCGGGGAGGTGGTGCGGCTCGGCGTACGGTTCCACCGCGCGGACCTCGCCGCCCAGCTCCCGCAACCGGCGGGCCACCTCCACGGCGGGCGAGTCGCGCATGTCGGCGGTGTTGCGCTTGTACGTCAGGCCGAGCAGCAGCAGCCGAGCGCCGCTGACCGACCGGCCGGACCGGTTCAGCCCCGCCATCACCCGCTGTGCCACGTGCTCGGGCATCTCGTGATTGACGTCGTTGGCCAGCTCGATGAACCGGAACTGCCGACCGAGGCGGCGCTTCACCTGCCAGGACAGGTAGCAGGGGTCGATCGGCAGGCAGTGGCCACCGACCCCCGGGCCGGGCCGGAACGGCATGAAACCGAACGGCTTCGTCTCGGCCGCGTCGATCGCCTGCCAGACGTCGATGTCCAACTGGTGCGAGAGCATGGTCAGCTCGTTGACCAGAGCGATGTTGACCTGGCGGAAGGTGTTCTCGATCAGCTTGGTCAACTCGGCCACCCGGGTGGAGTCCACCGGGACGGTCCGCTGCACCAGCCGACGGTAGAAGCCGTCGACCCGGGCCAGGGAGGCGGCATCCACTCCGGAGACCACCTTCGGGGTGTTCTCCAGTCGCCAGGTTTGGTTGCCGGGGTCGATCCGTTCGGGACTGTAGCCGAGATGGAAGTCGCCGGGGCTGCGCAGCCCGCTGGCCGACTCCAGCAGCGGTCGCAGCAACTCCTCGGTGGTGCCGGGGTAGGTGGTCGACTCCAGGATCACCGTGCAGCCCGGCCGCAGATACGGCCCGATGCCGGTGCCCGCCTGCTCGACGAAGCTGAGGTCCGGCGTGCCGTCCCGCAGCGGCGTGGGCACGGTGATCACACAGATGTCGAAGGCTTCGGCATCGGCGTACTCGCTGCTCGGGCGGTAGCGACCACTGCCCAGCGCCCGACCGAGACGATCGGCCGGGATGTCCGCCACGAACGACTCACCCGAGGCGAGCCGCTTGACCCGGTCGGCGTCGACATCGAGGCCGACCACGTCCAGGCCGGCTTCGGCGGCCCGTACCGCCAGCGGCAGGCCGACGTAACCCTGGCCGATGACGACCAACTTCTCCACGCTCACCCGGGACTCCCGAACAGTCGGTGATTACTACAGGTGAGGAGCCTAGAGCGTGCTGTGAGGCCGGATGTCCGTTTCGGTGATTTCGGGAATGTCGCGAGGAGCGGGGGTTCCTAGCCGGCGCCTGAGCCGGCGCTCCCGTCCCCGCCACCGTCCCCGGGAGGTGCGGCGCTGGTCGGCGGCGGCGTGCTCGGCGGCGGCGTGCTCGGCGCCGGGGTCGTGGGCGTACCCGAGCCGTCGGTCGGACCGTCGCCGGACGGCGTCGGGTCGGGCGACTCGGGCGCGGTCGGCGTGCGGGGCTGCGTCGTGGTCGGCGACGGCGACCGGGATCCGGTCGGGCTGGCGGTCGAACCGGTTGTACGGTACGGGGGCGCCTGGGCGGGCACACTCTGGTCCTCGCTCGGCAGCGGCTCCGCGTCGGCGGTGGTGTCGGCGCTCGGCGAGGTGGTCGGCACCGTCACCGCGTCGGGAGTGTCGGCCGTGGTCACGGCACTGAGCGCGGCACCGAGTGCGACCAGCCCGACCAGCACGGCGGTGAGCGCGCCGACCAGCGTGCCGTGCCTCCCTCGCCGGCCGGCCTGCGGGCTGTCCGCCGCCGTGGCGTCCGCCCGGGTCTCGGGCCCGGCGTCGCGCAGTGCCGCGCCGGCCGGAACCATCGCCGTCGGCAGCGAGCTGTCCGACACCGCGGTGCGGGCGGCCTCCGCCATCGCCGCGCCACTGCTGAAGCGGTCGGCGGGATCCTTGGCCAGGGCCTGGGCGACCAGCACCCGGACCGCCTCCGGAATGTCGTGCGGCAGTTCCGGCGGCGGGTCGTCGAGGTGCCGGACGGCGACCTGGAGCGGGTTGTCGCCGGTGAACGGTGGGCTGCCGGTCAGGCAGCAGTAGGCGACCGCGCCGAGGGCGTACAGGTCGGTCGCTCCGGAGACCGGGCGCCCGGCCGCCTGCTCGGGCGCCATGTAGAGGGCGGTGCCGGGGACCGCGTTCGTGCTGGTGATGCTGGTCACATTGGTCGAGCGGGCGACGCCGAAGTCGACGAGGACGACCGAACCGTTCTCCTGCACCAGCAGGTTGCTCG
Organism: Micromonospora sonchi; assembly: GCF_014646235.1. Taxonomy (GTDB): domain Bacteria; phylum Actinomycetota; class Actinomycetes; order Mycobacteriales; family Micromonosporaceae; genus Micromonospora; species Micromonospora sonchi. The sequence continues at coordinate 89,261 of NZ_BMNB01000010.1, forward strand.
GCTTGACGTCGCGGTGCACGATCCCGCCGAGATGGGCGGCGTGCAACGCCTGCGCCGCCTGTGCCACGACCGACATGGTCTCGCCCACGGCCAGGCGGCCCTCGGTCTCGATCCGCTTCGACAGCGGCACGCCGGTGACGAACTCCATGACCAGGTAGTCGGCCCGGCCTCCGTCGGGCAGCTCGTCCTCGCCGCAGTCGAAGACCTGAACGATCCCCGGGTGGCGCAGCGCCGCCATGATCCGGGCCTCGGCGCGGAACCGGGCGATGAAGTCGGGGTCGGAGACCAGCGAGGGCAGCAGCACCTTGACCGCGACCTGCCGGCCCAGGATCAGGTCGGTGCCGCGCCAGACGTCCCCCATGCCGCCGGTGGCGACACGCTCGTCCAGGCGGTAACGACCGCTGAGTACGACCTCCGAAGACAACACGGTTCCACCGTACCCACAGTGGTCGCCGACGACGCGTTCGCGGGTCCGGGATTCGGGGGGCGTCGCGTACCTGGTCGCGGCCCCTGCGTGGTCCTGTCGACACAGGGTGTCACATGGTGCTCGTGCCGAGTCGGGGAACCGTGGTCGTCGGCATGCGGAGGCGTCGCCGCCCACCGTGCGGCGTCGTGTACCGTCGATTCGCCGTCCGGCCGGCAGCCGTCGTCTGCTCGTCCGGTCAGCGGCGTCGACCTGTCAGTCAGCTGGCGGACGGGGCGACGGGGCGGGCCGGTGGAGCAGGTCCGACCCGCGAAGGTCCGGGCCCGCGCCGAGTGCGCCGGTCCGGCGGACGTCCCACGAGAGGGCCGGTGGAACGGAAGCGGCAGGGCCATGACCGGTGAGCTGAGTCAGGCCGTCGAGGCGGCCCAGGCCGGTGACGAGGATGCCTTTCGGCTTCTCTACCGTGGCCTTCAACCCGGCCTGCTGCGTTACCTGACCGCCCTGGTCGGCGCGGAGGCCGAGGACGTCGCGTCGGAGACCTGGCTTCAGGTGGCGCGCGACCTGCCCCACTTCACCGGTGGGGAGTTCCGGGCCTGGGTCGTCACCATCGGGCGGAACCGGGCCATGGACCACCTGCGCCGGCAACGCCGTCGCCCGGCCGTGTCGGTGCCGATCCAGGAACTCGCCGAGTTGGCCGGGGACGCCGACACCGCCGAGCGCGCCGGAGAAAGCCTCGGCACCGAGGCCGCCCTGGCCATGATCGCGAACTTGCCGCCCCGGGAGGCCGAGGCGGTCCTGCTGCGGGCGGTCGTCGGGCTCGACGCCGAGAGCGCCGGACGGGTACTCGGTCGCCGCGCCGGGGCGGTGCGCACCGCCGCCCACCGCGGACTGCGGCGGTTGGCGCTACTGCTCGACCAGCGAGCCGATGCCGCCGCGTCGTCCGGTCGGGGGGCACCGGGTCCCCGTACCGGTCCGTCACCGCAGACGCCGCACACCGAACCGGTGGACGGCTGACATGGGGAAGATACGAATGATCCTGCGCCGGTTTGCTCGGTCCGGTGACCGAGCCGAGCGCGACCGGCTGCTCGACGACGCTCGCGGGTCGCGAGCTGCGGCGTCGGTGGACCCACTGGCCGGGCTGCTGCGGGCCGCCGCCGCCCCGCCCCGCCCGCGGGAACTCGCCGGCGAAGAGGCGGCGCTCGCCGCGTTCCGTGCGGCCCGGCAGGTCGCCCCCGGGGCGCCGGCGGCCCGGCCGCGTCGACGGCGGTTCACCGCCAGCGCGGTGCTCTGGCTCGCCGGCCTGGCGGCCACCGCCACCGCGGGCGCCGCGCTGGCAGCGGTCAAATTGGACCGTACGGGGGAGGAGCCGCCGCCTCCGGTGCCCACCACGGTCGCGCCGGTGCCCACTGACGTCGCCACCACGCCCACCGGCATCCCCACAACGCCCACCGCCGCCCAGGCAACGCCCACCGCCGCCCAGGCAACGCCGAGCGGCGCCGGGCGCGGCGGCCCGACGCAGACGCCGAGCGGCGTGGCTCCCCCGCCGCCGGCGGCGAGCCCCGTACCCCCCGAGCCGGGCCCTCAGGCGACGGCCGACCTCGGGCGGAGGAACTCCGGACACTGCAAGGCGTACCTGTCCAAGTCCGAGCGCCAACGGGAGAAGGCGCTACGCAAGCCTGGCTTTCGCGAACTCGTGGCCGCGGCCGGTGGCGCCGAGCACGTTGAGGCCTACTGTCGGCGACTGCTGGCCGAGACCGACCCGGACTGGCTGGCCAGGAAGGGATCCGAGCCGGACGCGAGCACGGACCGCGCGGAATCCTGAACGTCTGCGCCGATCCCGAGCCCGGTCCCGCTCACCCGAACATCGAAGGCGAATTACCTTCGGTGCGCGGGTGGCTACTGGTAGACAGGAGGGGTGGCCGCCAATATCCGGAGATGTCACCGGGACGGATTACGGTGGCAGCGCCGGACCGGCGTCGGAAAGGGGGCCGTCGGATGGTGATGTCGCCGGAACTGGACCGCGTCGTGGTGCTGCGCGATCGCGCCGCCGCCGCTCGGCACCTCGCCCGGATCTGCTTCAAGACCGGCCCACCGACCTACACCGGTGTCGAGCTCGAATGGACGGTCCACGACGCCGTCGACCCGGCCCGCCACGTCGACGCCGCGCGGCTGGCTGCGGCGTTGGGTCCCTACACCCCCACCACACTGGATCCGACCAGCCCCGCCCGACGACTGCTCCGCGGCGGCGCGGTGACCGTCGAGCCCGGCGGCCAACTGGAGATCTCCACCCCGCCGCAGGCCTCGGTCGCCGCCCTGGTCGAGGCCACCCAGGCCGACATAGCCCAGCTCACCCGGCTGCTGCAAGCCGCCGGTCTGCGCCTCGGCCGGGCCGGGATCGACCCGTACCGACCGCCCCGGCCGGTGATCGACACACCGCGTTACCGCGCCATGCGTCAGGTCTTCGACCGGCGCGGCCCGGCCGGGCGGACCATGATGTACAGCACCGCCGGTCTACAGGTCTGTCTGGACGCGGGCGAGCCCGAGCAACTCGCCGCCCGCTGGGCGCTGGTGCACGCGGTCGGGCCGCCGCTGCTGGCCGTGTTCGCCACCGCCGGCCGGCACGCCGGCCGCGACACCGGGTGGGCGTCGGCGCGGATGGTGACATGGTGGCGCATCGACCCGGGCCGCACCACCCCGGTCTGGACCCCGGGCGCCGACGCGGACCCGGTCACCGCGTGGACGACGTACGTGCTCGCGGCCCCGCTGCTCTGCGTCCGCGACGACGGCGACTGGACCCCACCGCGAAACGTGACGTTCGCCGACTGGCTCGACGGCGCGCTGCCCCGGCCGCCCACCACCGACGACCTGGAATACCACGTGAGCACCCTCTTCCCGCCGGTACGCCCGCGCGGCTACCTCGAACTGCGCTACCTCGACGCGCAGCCGGGGCGGGACTGGACGCTGCCGCTGGCGGTGCTCGCCGCCCTGCTCAGCGGCGCCGACACGATCGACGCGGCGACCGCGGTCACCATGCCGGTGGCCGGGAACTGGCGCGTCGCCGCCCGGCAGGGCCTGAGTGACCCCGGGCTGGCCCGTGCCGCCGCCGGCTTGCTCGACCTGGCCCTGCCGGCGCTGCCCCGGCTCGACCTGCCGGCGGCCCTGCACCACGAGATCGACCAGGGTGTACGACGGCGGCGGCAGGCCGCGACGAGGAGGCAACGGTGACCGACGTCTTGACCGACCGGGGTGACGCGGAGCAACTGCGGAGCCGGATCGCGGCGGAACTGGAGCGCACCCGGGCCCGCACCCTCCTGCTGACCGAGGCGGTGGACGACGCCGACCTGGTGCGCCAGCACTCGCCGCTGATGTCCCCGCTGGTGTGGGACCTGGCCCACGTGGGCAACCAGGAGGAACTCTGGTTGGTCCGGGACGTCGGCGGCCGGGAACCGGTCCGGTGCGACATCGACGACCTGTACGACGCCTTCAAACAGCCCCGCCGGGACCGCCCGTCGCTGCCGCTGCTGCCGCCGGCCGAGGCGCGGGCGTACCTGGCAACGGTCCGCGAGAAGGTCCACGACCTGCTGGACCGGGTCGCCTTCGACAGCCGCCGGCTGGTCGCCGACGGGTTCGCCTTCGGCATGATCGTGCAGCACGAGCAGCAGCACGACGAGACGATGCTCGCCACCCACCAGCTGCGGGCCGGCCCCGCCGTGCTGCACGCGCCGCCGCCGCCCGAGCCGGCCGCGCGGGTGGCCGGCGAGGTGCTGGTGCCCGCGGGCCCGTTCGTCATGGGCACCGACACCGACCCGTGGGCGCTGGACAACGAACGCCCCGCCCACCGGGTGCAGCTGCCCGCGTACTTCATCGACGCCGCGCCGGTGACCAACGGGGCGTACCGCGATTTCATCGCCGCCGGCGGGTACGACGATCCCCGTTGGTGGAGCGAGCCCGGCTGGCGACACCGGCAGGAGGTCGGGCTGAGCGCGCCGATGCACTGGCGGCCCGACGGCGACGGCTGGGCGTACCAGCGCTTCGGCCGGTGGGACCGGGTCCGCGACGACGAGCCGGTGGTGCACGTCTGCTTCCACGAGGCGCAGGCGTACGCCGCGTGGGCGGGCAAGCGGCTGCCCACCGAGGCGGAGTGGGAGAAGGCGGCCCGCTGGGATCCGGCCACCGGACGGTCCCGCCGCTACCCCTGGGGTGACGACGAGCCCACCTCGGCGCACGCCAACCTGGGGCAGCGGCACCTGAGGCCGGCGCCGGTCGGCGCCTACCCGGCCGGCGCCTCGCCGCTGGGCGTGCACCAGCTCATCGGTGACATCTGGGAGTGGACTGCGACCCTCTTCCGGGGCTATCCCGGCTTCGCGGCCTTCCCGTACCGGGAATACTCCGAGGTCTTCTTCGGCGACGACTACCAGGTGCTGCGCGGCGGCTCGTTCGGCACCGACGGGGCCGCCTGCCGGGGCACTTTCCGCAACTGGGACTATCCCATCCGGCGGCAGATCTTCAGCGGCTTCCGCTGCGCCCGCGACGCGCGTCCCGAGCAGGCCCACCGGTGACGGTCGCGGGACCGGTCGCCTGATGTGCCGTCACCTTGCCTACCTGGGGCCGCCGGTGACCCTGCGCGAGTTGCTCCTCGATCCACCGCACTCGCTGTTGCGCCAGTCCTGGTCGCCGCGGGACATGCGCGGCGGGGGGACGATCAACGCCGACGGGTTCGGCGTCGGGTGGTACCCCGGCGACGGTCCGCCGGTGCGGTACCGGCGCGCCCAGCCGTTCTGGAGTGACCCGACCATCGCCGAACTCGCGGCAGTCACCTCGAGCGGCGCGGTGCTGGCCGCGGTGCGTTCCGCCACCACCGGCATGGCGGTCGTCGAGGGCGCCGCCGCGCCCTTCGCCGAAGGGCGGTGGCTGTTCAGCCACAACGGTGTGGTGCGCGGCTGGCCGGACTCGGTGGTCCCGCTCGCCGCCGAGCTACCCGTACGGGACCTGCTCACCCTCGACGCCGCCACCGACTCGGCGCTGCTGTGGGCGCTGCTGCGCGACCGGCTGCGCGCGGGCGTGGCACCGGCGCGGGCGGTCGCCGAGACGGTCACCTCGGTCGCCGTGGTCGCCCCCGGGTCACGGCTCAACCTGCTGCTCACCGACGGCCGCACGGTGATCGCCACGGCGGTCGGGCACGCGCTGTCCCTGCGCGCCACGCCGGCCTCGGTGCTGTTGGCCTCGGAACCACACGACGACGAGCCGGGCTGGCGACAGGTGCCCGACGGCCAGTTGGTGCAGGCCACCGCGACCGAGGTACGCCAGCACGCCCTCGCGGCGCCGTGAGCCCGGCCGGTCCACCGACAAGTCCGACGAAAGGGGAAGTAGATGAGCGCGGAGCTACTCGAGAGCTATCTCGACGACCAGGACATCGGTCGCAGTCTGCGGCGGGACGTACGGGTCGGGCTGACCGCCGAGGCGAAGTGGCTGCCCCCGAAGTGGTTCTACGACGCCCGGGGCAGCGAGCTGTTCGACGAGATCACCCGGCTGCCCGAGTACTACCCCACTCGGGCCGAGCGCGCGGTGCTGGCCGGGCGCGCGGCCGAGATCGCCGAGTTGACCGGCGTGAAGACCCTGATCGAGCTCGGCTCCGGCTCGTCGGAGAAGACCCGGTTGCTGCTGGACGCCTTCACCCGGCGCGGCGGCCTGGGCACGTTCGTGCCGCTGGACGTGTCGGTCGATGCCCTGCGCGGGTCCACCGCCGCCCTCGCCACCGACTATCCGGGCCTGCGGGTGCGCGGCATCGTCGGGGACTTCACCCGCGATCTCGACCGGCTGCCCACCGGTGGTCGGCGGCTGGTGGTCTTCCTCGGCGGCACCATCGGCAACCTGCTGCCGGCCGAGCGGGCAGAGTTCCTGGCCCGGATGCGGGCCGCCCTGGAAATGGGCGACTGGCTGCTGATCGGCACCGACCTGGTCAAGGATCCGGCGGTGATCGTGCCCGCGTACGACGACGCGGCGGGAGTGACCGCCGAGTTCAACCGCAACGTGCTGCGGGTGCTGAACCGGGAGCTGGATGCCGACTTCGACCCGGAGGCGTTCGCCCACGTCGCGCTCTGGGACCCGGACCAGGAATGGATCGAGATGCGGCTGCGGGCCGAGCGGCCGATGCGGGTGCGGGTGCTCGACCTGGACGTCACCTTCGCCGCGGGGGAGGACCTGCGCACCGAGGTGTCGGCGAAGTTCCGACCCGAGGGGATCGCCGCCGAACTGGCTGCGGCCGGGTTCCACGCCGAGCGTTTCTGGACCGACCCGGACGGCCTGTTCGGGGTCACGCTGGCCCGGGCCGACTGACCCCGGCCGAGGCTCCCGGGATCGGGGCGCCGATGCCGGGTGGGCCACCTCACCCGGCGGGGCGATCGGGCTGTTGATCGGCTAGGGTGGCGGGCAGCGAAGGGGAGTAGCCCGCAACGTCGTGGTCGACATACTGGTGCGTCCCGCATCCGGCCACGCGGCCTCGTGACACCACGGGGCGGGCGAGACCTTCGACCCAGGCTGTAGCAGCCGGGTCGAGGGCGTCCCCGACACCTTCTTCCCGGCCTGATCCGGAAGGACGTCATGGACGGGTTCCTCGTTGCGCTGGCGGTCAGCTTCGGCGTGATCTTCGTTGCCGAGTTGGGAGACAAGTCCCAGCTCATGGCCCTGGCCTTCGGCACCAGATATCGCACCGTGCCGATCCTGATCGGCATCACCGTCGCCACCGCCGTGGTGCACCTGGCCTCGGTGGCGATCGGTCACGGCCTCGGCGCCACCCTGCCCACCGGTTGGATCTCGCTGCTCGCGGGTCTGGCCTTCATCGGTTTCGGCCTGTGGACGCTGCGTGGCGACACGCTCACCGAGGAGGAGAAGCGCAAGGCCGCCAAGGGCGGCAAGTCCGCGGTGCTGACCGTCGGTGTCGCGTTCTTCCTGGCCGAGCTCGGCGACAAGACGATGCTCGCGACGATCACGCTGGCCACCCAGTACGGCTGGTTCGGCACCTGGGTCGGCTCGACCGTCGGGATGGTCGCCGCGGACGCGCTGGCCATCCTCGTCGGCCGGCTGCTCGGCCGCAAGCTGCCGGAACGGACCATCAAGTACGGCGCCGCCGCCCTCTTCGCCATCAGCGGCCTCTGGCTGATCATCGAGGCGGTCGCGCAGCTGCGTTGAGCCGGTGCCGCGGCGGGCCCGGCGCGGACTAGTCGTTGCGCGGTCGGGTAAGGCGCCGGGGTGGACGCCGAGACGGTCCTCCACGGCGGTCACCACGTCGTGGTGACCGCCGTGGAACTCGTCGGGGTGGTGGTGATCACCGCCGGGGTGGCCTGGGCGGCGTTGCGGTTCGTGGTCGACGGGCTGCGCTACCGCGACGCCGCGGTGTTCACCCGGATCCGGCTGACCCTGGGTCGGTTCCTCACCCTGGGGCTGGAGTTCCAGCTCGCGGCGGACATCCTGCGTACGGCGTTGTCGCCGACCTTCGCCCAGATCGGTCAACTGGGCGCCATCGCCGCGATCCGGACGGTACTGAACTACGTCCTCCGTCGGGAGATCGAGCAGGAGCAGCGGCAGATCGGTGAGCCGAGAAATCTCGGATGATGGGAGCGCTGTCCGCTGTCGTCACCGTGCTCGGTGCGTTCGTCGCGTTGGTGGCGCTGGTCGTCACCCGGTCCTGGCCGGCGGCCCTCGGGGTGCTGCTCGACATGCTCGTCGCCGCCGGCCTGCTGCGGTTGGTCGGCGAAGCGAGCCTGCGGGAACTCGGCGCGGTCGCTGCGATCGTGGTGCTGCGCGTGCTGCTGCGCAGTGCCCTGTTCGCCGACTACCGGTGGTGGCGGTGCACGGATCCCGGGCGCCCGTCGGTGCACCCGGAACGGCGTCCGGGCCCCGACGGTTGACCGGCCGCCGGTCGGGGCAGGGGCCGTCAGCCGCCGGGCTGCTGGTAGACGTCCGGCACGCCGTCCTGGTCGAGGTCGACCTGCTCCTTCAACGCGATCGCCCGGTAGGCCCGGTTGCGCCGGGACAGCACCACCGTGGCCAGTAGCGCCGAGATCAGCGAGCCGGCCAGCACGGCAACCTTCACGTTGGCCCCCTCGAAGCCGTCGGAGCCGAAGGCGAGTTCGCCGATCAGCAGCGAGACGGTGAAGCCGATTCCCGCCAGCAACGACACGCCGAGCAGGTCCGACCAGGCGATGTCCTCGTCGAGCCGGGCCCGGCTGAACCGAGCCAGCAGGAAGGTCGACCCGAGAATGCCGACGCACTTGCCGATCACCAGACCGAGCACGACGCCGAGGACGACCGGATCGGTGACCACCGCGCCCAGGTCGGCGCCGCGCAGCGACACCCCGGCGGCGAAGAACGCGAAGACCGGTACGACGAACCCGGCCGAGACCGGCCGCCACCGGTGTTCCAGACGCTCGGCGAGGCCGGGTGCGGGGCGCCCGTCGCGGCCCTTGCCGGCGAGCACCGGGACGGTGAAGCCGAGCAGCACGCCGGCGACCGTGGCGTGCACGCCGGAGGAGTGCACCAACGCCCAGGCGCCGGCCGCGAGCGGGATGAGCGCCCACCACCAGGTGCGGCGACGTTGCACCAGCAGCCCGAACAGCGCGATCGGCGCCACGGCGCCGAGCAGCGGGAGGAGGTTGAAGTCTTCGGTGTAGAAGATCGCGATGATGGTGATTGCGAGCAGGTCGTCGACCACCGCCAGGGTGAGCAGGAAGGCGCGTAGGCCCTGCGGTAGGTAGGCGCCGATCACGGCCAGCACGGCCAGCGCGAAGGCGATGTCGGTGGCGGTCGGGATGGCCCAGCCGCGTAGCCCCTCGCCGCCGGCGGCGAGGTTCACTCCCACGTAGATCAGCGCCGGCATCGTCATGCCACCGACTGCCGCGATCACCGGCAGGGCGGCCCGGCGCGGGTCGCGCAGTTCGCCGGCGACGAACTCGCGCTTCAGTTCCAGGCCGACCACGAAGAAGAAGATGGCCAGTAGTCCGTCGGCGGCCCAGGTGGCCAGATCGAGGTCGAGGTGCAGCGCGGCGCCGCCGGGCCAGGGCACCCATCGGCCGAGCTCGGCGTAGGCGTCGCTCCAGGGCGAGTTCGCCCAGAGCAGCGCGATCACGGCACCGAACAGCAGCAACGCGCCGCCGACGGTCTCGGTGCGCAGCATGTCGGCCAGGAATCGAGCCTCCGGCCAGGAGGTACGCGCGAAGAGACGGCGGACGCTGCGGTGCTCTGGGCCTGGACTGTGGTCGGTCATGTGGGAGGGTCCACCTCGTCGGTCCGGGGGCAACAGCGTGTCATCGCCGACCAGGCTTCCCGGCACACCGTCCGTGATCCTATCCACCGCGCAACGGCCCGCTGCGCGGGTCCCTGCCCGCGCGGCGGCTCTGCTCGCTGGCCGGTGTCCGCATTTTTCCGTTCCCAAGGCGATTCCGAGGGACCCATGGTCCGGTTGGTACTACCGGGCGCACTCCTCGTCAAGGAAATTGACAATCCAGGACACAAACCTCAGAGACCCGCTTTAATGGCTTCACGAGATTGGTCGACCTTGGGGGTTTTTGTGAACTTGTTCGGCGTCGTCGACTCGACCCGGAGGCATGCCTGATGGACCTGGTCCGCCAATTGCGCCTGATCCGCCGAAACTGGTGGATCGTTCTGCTCGCGCTCATGGTGTCCCTCGGCGTCACCGCCCTGGTCACCGTCCGGGCCCAACCCCGTTACCTCGCCACGGTCACCTTCTTCGTCACCACACCGAGCCAGGGTGTCACCGACGCCTACCAGGGCAGCCTCTTCCTCCAGCAGCGGGTGAAGTCCTACGAGGAACTGGTGACCAGTGACCGGCTGGCGCAGAGCGTGGTGACCGACAACCAACTCGGGTTGACCGCCGAGCAGATCCAGCGTCGGATCAAGACCTCGACGGAGGCCGGCACGGTCCTGCTCCGGGCGTCGGTGACCGACACCGATCCGGCCCGGGCGCTGCGGGTCACCGAGGCCGTCTCGGCGAGGTTCGTCGAACTCGTCAACGAGGTCGAGACCCGGCCGGACGGCACCCCCGGGCCGATCAAGATCGAGGTCATCGGCGGGCCGCGGGTCAGCCCGAGCCCGGTCTCGCCGCAGCCGGTCCGCAACGCCCTCATCGGTGCTCTGCTCGGCCTGCTGGCCGGGGCGGGCCTGGCGCTCCTGCGCGGCATGGCCGATGTGCGGTTGCGGGACGCCGCCGCCCTACGGCGGGTGACCGGCAGTCCGCTGCTCGGCGAGATACCGCTCGACCCGGCCGCCCGGACCGCCCCACTGATCGTCGGCGCCGCCGGGGCCTCCGTCCGGGCCGAGGCGATCCGCAAGCTGCGGACCAACCTGCGCTTCGTCGACGCGCACGAGCCGGCCCGGGTCATCGCTGTCACGAGCGCCCTGCAGGGCGAGGGGAAGACCACGCTCTCCTGCAATCTGGCGATCGCCCTGGCCGAAGCGGGCTGGCGGGTGCTGCTGGTCGACGCGGATCTGCGCCGATCGAAGATCGGCGACTATCTGGGCATCGACTCGGCGGTCGGGCTGACCGATGTGTTGCTCGGGGACGTGCACGTCGGTGACGTGGTCCAGCGTTGGGGCGACAAGTCGCTGCTCGTGCTGCCCAGCGGGGCGGCCCCGCCCAACCCGAGCGAGCTGCTCGGCTCGAAGGCGATGGCCGACCTGCTGCTGGCCCTGCGGGAGTCCGCCGACATCGTCCTCATCGACACCGCGCCGTTGCTCGCGGTCACCGACGGCGTGGTGGTCGCCGTGCAGGCCGACGGCGCCCTGCTGATCAGCCAGCAGGGGCGTACCGCGCGGACGCAGGTGGCCGCGGCGGCCCGTGCGCTCGACGCGGTGTCCGTACGGCTGCTGGGCTGCGTGCTGAACATGGCGCGGATGCGCAAGGCCGAGACGTACCAGTACGAGGCCTACCGGTTGGCGACAACGCCACCGGTGCCGGCGGGCCGGACCGCGGCCGGGCGGCATGCCGAGCGGGCCGACGCCGACGACGTGGTCGAGCACGTCGAGGAACTCACCCGGCTGCCCCGATGAGCGTCGCCAGCGGTCGCAGGCAGCGTTCGATCTCCCGGGCGCAGCGCCGGAAGTCGTCGGGGGTGCCGGTGAGCGGATCCCGCAGATCGTCGGCGTCCCCGAGGGCGGGTTGCAGCCGCCCTCGGGCCAGCGCGGCGGCGGCCACGGCCGCCCGCAGCGGATCACCGTGTTCCTCGATCGGTGTCTCGACAGTCGCGGCCAGCCGGCCGAACTGGCGCAGGGTGAACGTGCGGTGCAACGCCGCCGGCGCCAGCGCGGTGCAGACGGAGCGCTGGCGCCGGGTCGCGGTCAGCACCAGCACCGCGTGCTTGAGGTGCTCCGGCGCCAGCCGACGGCTGCGGAAGGCCGTCGGATCCGCGCCCGTCTCGGCAGCTACCTGGGCCGCGAACGGGTGCATGGCCAGCCCGGCCACGGCGTCGGTGCCGGCGCTGGCCACGGTCACCGGCCAGCCGGCGAGCAGCCGGCGCGCGGTGTACTCGGCCATCGGCGAGCGGCACAGGTTGGCGTGGCAAACGAACAGCACGGCGGTGGCCATGTGGGACCCCTTCGACGACGTGGTCGCGGCCGGCGCCGCGATCCGGGACGATCGCCGCCGACCGTTCCGGGAGGGGTTGCCGGCATCGTACGCAGGCGTGGTGCCGGTTCTTCCCGGCGCCGCGCCGAATCGGGCGGCCGGGACGGGGGTGCGAGGATGCGGATCGGCATTCTGACGTACCACTTTCCGCCGGAGCCGGCATTCATACCCGGCAGCCTGGCCGAGGAACTGGCCGCCCGGGGGCACGAGGTGCGGGTGCTCACCGGTTTTCCCGACTACCCGGGCGGGCACGCCTATCCGGGATGGCGCCAGCGCTGGCGGCACGAGACCCACGACCGAGGGCTGACCGTGCGGCGGGTGCTGCGGTACAGCACCGGCGACGATGGCGTGCGCGGCCGGATGGCGTCCTGGCTCTCCTTCGCCGGGAGCGCGGCGTTGGTTGGGCGCCGCTTCCTCGCCGACGTCGACGCGCTGTACGTGTACCAGCCGCCGGCCGCGGCCTTCGCCACGGCGGCGCTGCTGCGTCTGCTCGGTCGGGTGCCGGTCGTTCTGCACGTGCCGGACGTGTGGCCGGAGCAGGCGGTGGACGGCTCCGACGACGGGCGGTGGGCGGCGCGGGTCCGCGCGGCCATGATCCGCACCTATCGCGCCGCCACGCTGGTAGCGGTCACCGCGCCGTCGTTGCGCGATGCCGTCGTAGCGCTCGGCGTCGACCCGGACCGGGTCCGGCTGGTGCTCAACTGGACCGAGGAGCGGATCTTCCAGCCCAGGGCGGCCAGTGTGGCCGCGCGCCGGCTGGTCCGCCGCGACGAGCGGTGCGTGGTGATGTACGCCGGCACGATCGGCGCCCGGCAGGGGCTGGTGACGGCGGTCCGGGCGGCGGCGGCCCTCTCCGACACCGTGGACGTGGTCCTGGTCGGTTCGGGCGCGGACGAGCAGCGGGTGCGCGGGCTCGCCGCCGAGCTGCGGGCCGACAACGTGCGGTTCGTGGAGCGGCGGTCCCCGCTGGACATGCCCGAGCTGTACGCGGCGGCCGACTACCAGTTGGTGATGCTGCGTGACCTGCCGGAGCTGCGCGGCAGCGTGCCGGCCAAGCTCCCGGCGGTGCTGTCGTGCGGTGTGCCGGTGGTGGCCTCGGCCGGCGGCGACACCGCTGCTCTGGTCGAGCGGGCCCGGGCCGGGCTCTCCTGCCCGCCGGAGGACTGGGCGAGTCTGGCCGACCGGTTCTGGCTGGCCGCGCACATCCCCCCGCCGGCCCGCGTCGAGATGGGCCGGCGCGGCCGGGAGGCCTACCTGCGGGAGATGTCGCTGCCGGCCGGGGTGGGCCGGATCGAGCGGCTGCTGCGGGAGTCGATGGCCGCTGCCCGTCCGGATCAACAGCGAATAAAACTCTCATAGCTGCTTAAAGCGCTATTCGAGCCGCAAAAGCCAAATCAAGTGTTAGAACAATGATGGCTTCTGTCCGGTGTTGGAAGTGGAGTGGGTGTGACGGAGCGCGGAACTTCACCCCGCCGACCGCGCCGACGTCGGCGCGTACGTCTGCGTCGCGCGCTGCTCGGCTCGCTGGTGGTCGGCTCGCTGGTGTTGAGCCTCGCCGGGTGGGTCGGGTTTCGGGGCTGGCAGGCCCGCACCCACCTGGTCAACGCCGCCGGACTCGCCGGCGCGCTGAGCGCCCATCTGGTCAGCGGCGACGCCGACCGGGCCCAGCGCGTCCTCGCCGCGCTCCAGGAACAGTCCGCAGCGGCCCGCCGGGCCACCGGGGATCCCGGCTGGCGATTGGGTCGGCAGGTGCCGTACGCGGGGGCCAACCTCGCCGCGGTGCGACAGATCGCCGTCGCGGTCGACGACCTGGCCCGTCAGGCCTTTCCGGCGCTGGTGCGGGTCGACCTCGGTAGCCTGGTGCCTCGCGACGGTCGGCTGGACCTGGCCGGAGTGCGGGCCGTCAGCGACGAGCTTGTCAAAGTGGATGCGGCGGTGCAGCGGACCCGGTCGGAGCTTGCCGCGGTCGACGCCGACCGGCTGCTCAGGCAGGTCCGGCTGGCGCTGGGGACGTTGCGTGGCGAACTCGACCGGCTGGCCACGATGACCTCCACGGCCGAGCGGGCCGGCCGGCTGCTGCCGCCGCTGCTCGGCGCGGACGGTCCGCGGCGGTATCTGCTGGTGTCCCAGAACTCGGCGGAGTTGCGCGCCACGGGTGGCATCTTCGGCGCGTACGCCGTGATCGAGGCGAACAAGGGCCGGGTCAGGATGGGCGCCCAGGGCAGCGGCGCGAGCCTCGGCATGTCCACCGATCCGCTGGCAATCCCGGCCGAGGTACGCGCCCTCTGGGGCGCGCTGCCCGGCATGTATCCCGCAGATGTCAACCTCAGCCCGCACTTCCCGACCGCGGCGGCGCTGTTCGGGGAGATGTACCGACGGCACAGCGGCGAGACCGTCGACGGCGTGCTCGCCGTCGACCCGGTGGTGCTGTCGCACCTGTTGGTGGCCACCGGGCCGGTGCGGGTGCCCGGTGGGGTGTCGCTGAGCGCCGAGAACGCGGTCCGGACCCTGCTCGGCGACACCTACCAGCGGGTGACGGACCCGGCCGAGCAGGACGCTTTCTTCGCCGCCGCGGCGGCGGCCGTGTTTGACGTCCTGTTCACACGGAAGGTGCCTCCTGGCGGCTTTATGACCGCTTTAAGCCGTTCTATCCAGGATCGGCGGATACTGTTCTGGAGTGCCCGACCGGAGGAACAGCGGACGTTCGGCGACAGCCGGATTGCCGGGACGCTTCCGGAACAGGACACCGTGCCGACGGTCGGCGTGTTCCTCAACGACGGCAGCGGCGCGAAGCTCGGCTACTACCTACGGCAGACCGCCGACCTGGTGATCGGCGACTGCCAGAGCGATCGGCGCCGGGAACTCAGGCTCCGGGTGACCATCCGGTCCACCGCGCCGGCGTCCGGGCTCAGCAGGTCCGTGCTCGGTCTGGCGATGGCGGGGGATCCGTACACCATCCGGACCCTGGTCTCGGTCCACGGCCCGGCCGGCGGCGCGGTGCTCGACGTCCACCTCGACGGAGCCCGGACGCCGGTGGCCACCGGCACCGAGCGGCGCCGGCAGGTGGCGACGGTGAACGTCGAGGTCGGCCCCGGGGAATCCCGAACCCTGGAGATCCCGCTGCTGACCGGCCCGACGGACAGCGGTACGGCCGAGCTGTGGCTGACCCCGACCGCCACCCCATGGACCACCCATGTTGTCACCGCACCCAGCTGTTCACAGTAGGAGGAACGAACATGCGGCTAAACCGCATCATCATGGCAATCACGGTCGGACTGGCCGTGGTGGCTGTGCCGGCCGCAGCGGTGGCGGCGCAGCCGCAGCCGCAGCCGACACCCACACTCCCCGGTCCGCCACAGCCGTACCCGCCGGGTCCGGCCTCGCTGACGCTGAGCGACCCGAGTGTCTCCGTCGGCGAGACGGTGGACATCATCGGACGCAACTTCGGCCCGAACGAGACAGTGGACATGCTGATGGAACGGCGCCCGTCGGATGGCGGCGGGGCGGGCGGCGGCGCCCCGAGCGGCGACCAGGACCCCGGATCCGACGACCGCGCCTCCGACACCAGCACCCTGACCGTCCGGACCGACTCGGGGGGCCAGTTCGTCCTGCCGTTCACGCCGCGGCGGGCCGGGGTGTACACCATCACCGCCACCGGCCGCACATCCGGTTTCAGCGCCTCCACCGAGCTGCGGGTGCTGCGCCGGCCGCACCCCACGCCGTCGCACCACAAGCCGCCACACCACAAGCCGCCGCACCACCTGCCGGTGACCGGCACCAGCCTGGAGACGCCGATGAAGATCGGTGGCGGGCTCGTCGCGGCGGGCGCGCTCCTGCTGCTCGGCACCGGGCTGTGGCGTCGGCGCAACCGCGTCGGCGCGGGTGGCACCCACTGACCCCAGCCCGCCGGGCAGGACCCGGCACGCACCGGGTGTGCGGTGCCCGCCGGATCGATCCGGCGGGCACCGCCCAGCTCATCCCAGTTGATCATGAGGTTGGCGGCAGTGTGGAGATCAACCACTGCCGCCAACCTCATGATCAACGCTGCGCGGGCGTAGAGTTGGTGCGTGGAGCGTACCGAGTCGATGCCCGCGCAGACCCGTCCGCCGGGTGTGGCCACCGCCGATCCGGGCAGTGTCCTGCTGCCCGGCCACGACGTGCCGCTGGGCCGCTACACCACGGTGCGTCGGCTGCTGCCGCAGCGGACCCGCCGGATGGTCGGCGCCTGGTGCTTCGTGGACCACTTCGGCCCGGACGACGTGGCCGAGCGGCCGGGCATGGAGGTGCCGCCGCATCCGCACACCGGCCTGCAGACGGTGACCTGGCTGCTCGACGGCGAGATCCTGCACCGCGACAGCCTCGGCAACGTCCAACCGATCCGTCCCGGTCAGCTGAACGTGATGACCTCCGGCCACGGCATCGCGCACTCCGAGCGGTCCCCGGCCGAGCACCCGCCGCTGATGCACGGCGTGCAGCTGTGGGTGGCGCTGCCCGATCAGGCGCGGTCCGGCGCGGCGGCCTTCGCCCACCACGCCGAGCTGCCCCGCTGGCGCGACGGCGACCTCGGCGTGACCCTGCTGGTGGGCGAGTTCGGTGGCGAGCGCTCACCGGCCCAGGTGTACACACCGCTGCTCGGCGCGCAGCTGGACCTGGCGGGTGCCGATCCGGTCGGCCTGCCCCTGCGCCGCGACTTCGAGTACGCGCTGCTGGCCCTCGACGGCACCGCCGAGGTGGACGGTGTGCCGGTCGCGCCCGGGGCGCTGCTCTGGCTCGGCGCGGGCCGGGACGCGGTCACCGTGCGCGGCATCCCCGGCGCCCGGTTGCTGCTGCTCGGCGGCGCGCCCTTCGACGAACCCCTGGTGATGTGGTGGAACTTCGTCGGCCGCAGCCACGAGGAGATCGCCGTCGCCCGGGAGGACTGGATGGCCGGACGGCGCTTCGGCGTCGTCGCCGCCGACCCCGACCCGCCACTGCCCGCTCCCGCCCTGCCCTCCGTCCGGCTCAAGGCCCGGGACCGGGACGGCGGCCTGCGGGACTGACCCGGACGGTGCGGCAGGCGTGACCGGCCCGGACGCGGGTAGTAGCCGGCATGCCCACCGCCGTCTCCACCATTGAGGACAGGAAGCGTCTGGTACGCCGGCTCGCCGGCAGCGGCCGAGGCTTCGCCGAGCAGTACGGCTTCCGGGTCACCAACAACCCGTCCAGCCTGTTCCAACTGCTCTGCCTCGCGGTCCTGCTCGCCCGCCGGGGCGACTACCGACGCGCCCTGGACAGCGCCCACGCCCTGCCGGACGCCGGCTGGGACAGCGCGGCCCGGCTGTCCCGTTCGCTGCACGCCGATCGGGTCCGGGTGCTGCGCGACAGCGGTCAGCGCGGGGACGTCGACGCTCTGGCCGACCTGCTCGGCGATCTCGCCCGCTGCGTGGTCGAACGCTATCGGGGCGACCTTCGGCGGCTGCGCTCGACGGCCGGTCATGACCCGACCCGCGAGCGGGCGCTGCTCACCGAGCTGCCCGGAGTGGACGGCCAGTCGGTCGACCTGTTCCTGCGCGAGGTGCAGGCGTTGTGGGCGGAGGTCGCCCCTGTCGCCGACCGGCGGGCGCTCGCGGCGGCCCGTCGGCTCGGGCTGGGCCGCTCCGCCGAGGACCTGGCCGGGCTGGCCGGCAGCGGCGAATCGGAGCGACTCGCCTGGCTGGTCGGCGCGCTCGCTCGCGTTGATCTGGAGCGGCGGTACGCCGAACTGACCGGGTGAGACGTTTGTTTGCCACCCCTTGGCCGTTCGGCTGATGGCGTGTCGTATGATGATCACAGTAACAGCGGCTGCCCGGTTCGGGCCGGCCGTGGGCCGCCTGGTGGTCGCAACCCGGTTCGGGGTGCCACACCACCAGGGCAGGTGGTTGCTGAGTGGCGCCCCCGGTCGCGGTTCGCGGCCGGGGCGTCCGCCATCGTTGGCCTGGGCCGCCGGCCCGTCAGATGCTGCGAATGTGCTCCGACACCCGCTGGTGCCGTTTGTCCCGGGCTCGTGCGGCGTGTTGCGCGTCGGTCACCTCGGGGGCGGCCTCGATGCCGGCCGACCGGGCCACCTCGGCGCCGTTGGCGTAGTCGACCGGCGGCAGTTTGCGCAGGGCGCGCAGCACGTCCGGCGGGGCTTGCGCACGTTCGGCCTCGCGTACCACGTCGTCCTTCCCGGCGGGGTAGTCCAGGCTGGACAGGTACTTCAGGACCTCGTTGTAACTCGCCATGGTGTCGGCTCCTCCCGGCTTCGATCCGGCCACGACCGGGCGCGGTTACCCACCCAAACACCCGTCACGCGCCACCGGCCCGGGAAACCCGGCACCGTTTCCGGCCCGGTGCGCCGGGTAACCGCCCCCGGAGGGGGTACGGGATGGACTACGACACCTTCGTCGACCAGGTCGCCCGACGAACCGGTACATCGTCGCAGCGGGCGGTGGAACTGATCCGGGCGACGCTGGCGACTCTCGCCGAGCGGCTGACCGGCGGCGAGGTGCTGGACCTCGCGGTCCAGTTGCCCGAGCCGCTGCGACCGCCACTGCGGCCGACGCCGGACACCGAGGCGGCGCAGCGGTTCGGCGCGGCCGAGTTCGTGGCGCGGGTGGCTCTTCGGAGCAGCGTCGAGGAGCCCGCCGCCCGCGACGTCACCGGCGCGGTCTTCACCACCCTGCGCGAGGCGGTCACCGGTGGCGAGTTCGACGAACTGGTGGTCCGGCTACCGCGCGACTACCGTGACCTGGTCGAGCCGGCCCTGGCACCCGGTGCGGCGTTGCGCCGTCGCTGAAGGCCGTACCTGCCCACGCGGCGGAACGCCGTGCGCTTGCGCCCACCGCCGAAGGAAGCTCAGCCGACCGCGCCCGCGGACCGCAACTCCGCCACCTTCTCCGGGTGGTAGCCGAGTTCGGCGAGCACCTCGTCGGTGTGCTCGCCGGGCCACGGTGGCGGCCGGCGCAGCGACGCCGGGGTGCGGGAGAACCGGGGTGCCGGTGCCGGCTGGACGACGCCGTCGCGGACCACGAAGGTGCCCCGCGCGGCCAGGTGCGGATCGTCCGGTGCCTCCTGCCAGTTCAGCACCGGTGCCACGCAGGCGTCGGATTCGGTGAGCAGGGCCGCCCACTCGTCGCGCGAGCGGGTGCGGAACAGTCGCCCCCAGGCCGCGCGCAACGCCGGCCAGTTCGCCGGGTCGGTGCGATCGAGCGCCTCGTCGGATGGCAGCGGGAAACCGGTGCGTCGGACCAGTTCGTCGTAGAACTTCGGCTCCAGCGCGCCGACCGCGATGAACCGTCCGTCGGCGCACTCGTACGTGTCGTAGAACGGGGCACCGCCGTCGAGCAGGTTCACCCCGCGCGGGTCCTGCCACATGCCGAGCCGCCGCAGCGCGTGGATCTGGGTGCTGAGCACCGCCACGCCGTCCACGATCGCCGCGTCGACCACCTGCCCGGTCGCGCCCACGCGCACCGCGTACAGGGCGGAGACGATGCCCAGGGCCAGCATCATCCCGCCGCCGCCGAAATCGCCGAGCAGGTTCAGCGGTGGGACCGGCGGTTGCCCGGCCCGCCCGATCCCGTGCAGGGCACCGGTCACGGCCAGGTAGTCGACGTCGTGCCCGGCGTGCGGCGCGTATGGACCGTGCTGCCCCCAACCGGTCATCCGACCATAGACCAACCCGGGGTTGGTCGCGTGGCAGTCGGTCGGGCCGAGGCCGAGCCGCTCGGTCACCCCGGGCCGGAAGCCCTCGATCAGCGCGTCCGCTGCGCCGACCAGCGCCAGCACCACCTCCCGGCCGCCGGCCGACTTCAGGTCCACCCCGATCGAGCGGCGACCCCGGTTCAGCAGGTCCGGGTGCGGCGTGCCGAAGGCGTCGGTGGCGACGTCGGTCACCCGATCCACCCGGATCACGTCGGCGCCGAGGTCGGCCAGCATCATCGCGGCGAACGGACCCGGACCGATCCCGGCCAGCTCGACGACGCGTACGCCGGCCAGCGGGCCGACAGGCTGATCTGCGGTCACGGGGAGCACCATAGGTGCCGCGGTCGACTCTCCGATACCCGCGCCCCCGCATGGCGGGCCGGATTCGGCTGCCCTAACCTAAGCACCACGAGGGGAGTACTTCCCACGAACCATACCGGTCAGTACGGCGCGCCCGGAGTGCGCCTCGGGTGGTTGCCCGCGAAACGCGGGTGAAGGAGACCTCGAACATGCCACGGTGTTCGAGGAGGCTCCATGTCCGATTTCACTGTCGCGGCCCGGCTGCAGTCGGTGGGTACGCCGTCGCTCTGGGCGATCACCATCGCCGGTGTGATCGCGCTGC
Organism: Micromonospora sonchi; assembly: GCF_014646235.1. GTDB lineage: Bacteria > Actinomycetota > Actinomycetes > Mycobacteriales > Micromonosporaceae > Micromonospora > Micromonospora sonchi. The sequence goes on from NZ_BMNB01000010.1 coordinate 109,646, forward strand.
TGGTCCTGGATTTCCTGGTGACGCGTCGCCCGCACGAGGTGAAACTCAAGGAAGCGCTCGGCTGGTCGGCGTTCTACATAGCCCTGCCGCTGGCCTTCGGCGCCTGGGTCTGGTCCGAGTTCGGCTCGGAACGGGGCTTCGAGTACCTCACCGGGTACCTGGTCGAGAAGTCGCTGTCGGTCGACAACCTCTTCGTCTTCATGCTGCTGCTGGCCGCCTTCGCGGTGCCGAGCGTGCTGGCCCAGCGGGTGCTGCTGTTCGGCATCACCGGCGCGCTGGTGCTGCGTGGTGTCTTCATCGCCCTGGGCGCGGCGGCGTTGCAGACCCTCGACTTCGCCTTCCTGATCTTCGCGCTGATCCTGCTCTTGACCGCGGCCAAGCTGCTGCGCGACGCCTTCACCGGTCACGAGCAGTCGGTCGACATCGGCACCATGCGCTCGGTGCGCCTGCTGCGCCGCTTCATGCCGGTGGTCAACGAGTACCACGACACGAGGATGACCGTCCGGGTCGACGGACGCCGGGCGCTGACGCCGCTGGCGTTGGTGGTGGTGGCGGTGCTCGCCACCGACGTGGTCTTCGCCGTCGACTCGGTGCCGGCCGTCTACGGCATCACCGAGGATCCGTACCTCGTCTTCGCCACCAACGCCTTCGCCCTGCTGGGCCTGCGGGCGCTCTACTTCGTGCTGCACGCGGCGCTGAGCCGGCTGGTGCACCTCACCTACGGCCTGGCCATCATCCTGGCCTTCATCGGCGTCAAGCTCGGCCTGCACTGGGCGCACGGCATCTGGGAGGGCGTCCCGCAGATCCCCACCGTGGCCTCGCTTCTGGTCATCGTCGGCGTGCTGACCGTGGTCACCATCACCAGCCTGCGCGCCACCCGCAACGTCGTGCCGGGCTCCAAGGAAGTCGTCACCGAACGGCGGTGAGCGCTCGCCCGACCGGTCCGTCGACGGACCTTCGGCCGAAGCGGCGTGCCGCGAAGTCCGACATGGTACGAATTGGCGGTGGGCATCGTCACACCGGGCTTCGCGGGCCGGCCCCGTTCCGGGGCGCCGGAGCTGCCGCCCGGGCAGTACCTCACCCCGGACTTTCCCGTCCTCTCCGCCGGCCCGACGCCCCGGGTGCCGCAGGAGAGCTGGGAGTTCGTCATCACCACCGAGACCGGCGTCGAACACCGGTGGAGCTGGGCGCAGATGATGGCCCTGCCGCAGGAGGCGCCGACCGTCGACATCCACTGCGTGACCCGGTGGTCGAAGCTCGGCACCAGGTGGCAGGGCGTGTCCCTGGACACCCTGCTCGACGGGGTCGATACCGCCGCCGGATACGTCCTGGCCCACTCCTACGGCGGGTACACCACCAACCTGCCGCTGGACGACCTGCGCGCCGGGCAGGCCTGGCTGGTGCACAGCTACGACGGTGCGGACCTGCCCGCCGAACACGGCGGCCCGGCCCGGCTGCTGGTGCCGCACCTGTACTTCTGGAAGTCGGCCAAGTGGGTGCGCGGCATCCGGCTGGGTCTGGAGGACACCCCGGGGTTCTGGGAGACCGCCGGCTACCACGACTACGGTGATCCGTGGCGTGAGCAGCGGTACCAGGGCGATTGACCGGGCGCATGAGCTGGCAGCCGGCCCGGTTGGTGCATCGCCGGGTCGAGACGCCGACCGCGCAGACCCTGGTGCTCCAGGTGCCGGGCTGGGCGGCCCACCTGCCCGGCCAGCACGTCGACATCCGACTCACCGCGTCCGACGGGTACCAGGCCGCCCGGTCGTATTCGCTCGCGGCCCCGGCCGACGGCGACCGGGTCGAGGTGACCGTGCAGCGGGTGCCCGACGGCGAGGTGTCGCCGTTCCTGGTCGAGGGCTACCGCGAGGGCGACCCGGTCGAGGTTCGGGGCCCGATCGGCGGCTGGTTCATCTGGCGGCCGGCGCAGACCGAACCGGTGCTGCTGGTCGCCGGCGGATCGGGCGTGGTCCCGCTGATGGCCATGATCCGGGCCCGCCGGGCGGCCGGCAACCGGGTCCCGTTCCGGCTGATCTACTCCGTCCGCACGCCGTCGGACGTGTTCTACGCCGAGGAGTTGCGCCATCGGGTCCGCGACGACGCCGGGCTCGACGTGGCGTACGTCTACACCCGCGAGACACCCGAGGGGTGGCGCGGCGAGCCGCACCGGGTCGGACTCGCCGACGTCAGCGCCCACGGCTGGCCGCCGAACCTGGAGCCCGTGGCCTACATCTGCGGCCCGACCGGGTTCGTCGAGGCGGTGTCCGACCTGCTCGTCGGGCTGGGGCACCCGGCCGGGCGGGTGCGTACCGAACGTTTCGGCCCGACCGGTTGAGAGGAGAGGCGGATGACCGAGCTGCCGTACCTGGACGGCAACATGCTCGACGGCCCGCTGGGGGAGATGTTCGCCGTCGACCTGAGCACCGCCACCGGCCGCTGCGCGCACTGCGGCACCGCCGGGCCGGTGGCGGGGCTGCGGGTCTACTCGCAGGCACCCGGACTGGTCGCGCGGTGCCCGATCTGCGTCGAGGTGATGATGCGGATGGTCCGCGCGCCCGACCGCGCCTGGTTGGACCTGCGCGGCACCACGTACCTGCGGTTCCCGATGCCGCTCGACCGGCCACCGGGCCTTTGACCACCCCGTCCGGCGCCCGCGTCACCCGCCGTCGCGGCAACGGTCTGCGGCGTCCCCGGAGCCGTCCGGACGTTTGCCCTGCCTGGGGGCGGGAACCGGGCCGGAATGACGAAACCTCGTGTGGTGATCGTGGGGGCCGGGTTCGCCGGTTACCACGCGGCCAAGACGCTGAGCCGGCTGGCCCGCGACCAGGCCGAGATCGTCCTGCTGAGCACGACCAACTACTTCCTCTACCTGCCGCTCCTGCCGGAGGTCGCCGCGGGGGTGTTGGGGCCGGGCCGGATCGCGGTGCCGTTGACCGGCACGTTGCACGGCGTACGGGTGGTCATCGGGGAGGCCGATCACGTCGACCTGCAGAACCGCTGGGTCGGCTTCACCCAGCCGGAGGGGGACCGCAACCGGCTGGCGTACGACCGGCTGGTCCTCGCGGTCGGCAGTGTGAACAAGCTGCTGCCGATCCCCGGGGTGACCGAGTACGCGCACGGCTTCCGCGGCCTGCCGGAGGCGCTCTTCCTGCACGACCACGTGATCCGGCAGGTCGAACTGGCCGAGCAGGCCGAGGATCCGGTCGAGCAGCAGGCCCGGGCCACGTTCGTGGTGGTGGGGGCCGGCTACACCGGGACCGAGGTGGCCGCGCAGGGGCAGTTGTTCACCGACGCGCTGGTCGCGCAGCGTCCCCGGTTGCACATCCGGCCGAAGTGGATGTTGCTGGATGTCGCGGCCCGGGTGCTGCCCGAGCTGGACCAACGGATGTCCCGGACCGCGGACCGGGTGCTGCGCCAGCGCGGGGTCGATGTCCGGATGGGCACTTCGGTGGCGGTCGCCACCGCGGACGGGGTCAAGCTCACCGACGGCGAGTTCATCCCCACCTGCTCCCTGGTCTGGTGCGTGGGCGTACGCCCTGATCCGTTCGTGGCGGAGTTGGGCCTGCGGACCGAGAAGGGGCGGCTGGTCGTCGACGAGTACCTCACCGTCCCCGGCTTCCCCGAGGTGTACGCCTGCGGCGACGCCGCCGCCGTGCCCGACCTGTCCCGACCGGGCGAGATCTGCGCCATGACGGCCCAACACGCCCAGCGGCAGGGCAAGTTGGCGGCGCACAACATCGCCGCCTCGTACGGGCAGGGCCGTCGCCGCCCGTACCGCCACCACGACCTCGGTTGGGTGGTCGACCTGGGCGGTAAGCAGGCGGCGGCGAACCCGCTCAAGGTGCCGATGTCCGGCCTGCCGGCCAAGGCGGTCACCCGGGGTTACCACCTGCTGGCGATGCCGGGCAACCGGGCCCGGGTGGGCGCCGACTGGCTGCTCGACGCGGCGCTGCCCCGCTCGGCCGCGCAGCTCGGACTGGTTCCGGCCAACGCCGTTCCGCTGGAGAGTGCGTCGCCGGAGATGCCGACCCGCACCCGCTGAGCGGCGGGCGCGGGGTTGGCCGGCGGGTACGGTGCTCAGCCGCCGGCCAGGCCGGCGCCCGCCTCCTCGATCGCGGCGTCGACGGCATGGGCGAGGTCGATGTCCACCGCCGTCACCGCCCCGGCGTTTCGTGAGCCGACGGCGAGTACGGCCGTCGTCCGGTCCGCCCGGCCAATGCGGGGTGCGCGGCCGGTCTGTTCCCGAAGCCGGTCGAGCCGGTCCAGGACCCGGTCGAGGTTGTCCGCCGGCAGCTCGAGGGCCCGCGACAGCGACGTGCCGTCATGCGCCCAGTAGGGCAGGTCGTGCAGTGCGGCACGCAACTGCGCGCCGGACAGCGGCACCGCGGTGCTGCTCGCGCCGACCAGCCCGCCGCCGACCGGTGTGGGATTCAGCAGCTCCCGCAACTCATCCGGCACGTGCAGCGACTCGACCAGGTCATGGTCGTGCTCGGCGAGCGCCGCCAGGGTGGCCTCGGCCTGGTAACGGGCCTGCTCCGGGCTGCGGCCGCTGATCCGACCCACCTCGGCCAGAAAACCGGGCAGGTCCCGGTGCCGCTGGATGCCGTCGACCGGCACGACGTCGTGCAACGAATCCGGCACTGCGGCCAGCAGCCGCCCGCGTTCGGCCGCCTCCAGCACCGAGGCCAGCACCAGCACCGTCGACTCCACCCCCACCTTCGCGGTGCGGAAGTCGACGCCGGCGCGTCGGCCGACGTCCTCGACCAGATCCCGGTACCCCACCGTGGTGACTCCCGGCGCCTCGCGGCCAGCCTGCGGACGAGGCCGAGGGGCCTCCGGGACGCCGGCCGGCGGCGGAGCGGGTCCGCCACGCGTGGTGTCCGCTTTATGGCGGCCTCCGGCCGGTGCGGGACCGGCCCGGTTGCTCTGTTGCAGGTGGGTGAGTTGCTTGCTGGCGCTGAGGCTGGCACCGGTGTCGGCCGCCTGCCGGCCGCGTTCCCGGGCCTGTCGGGCCAACGCCCGGCGGCGCTGGTTGTCGCCCTCCATCTGCTTGCGCATGGTGACACCTCCGCTTCGCGTTGTTGCGGATCCTCGCTGGCCTTCCCGCCGCTGCCGGCCCCGAAACGAGGGGCGCCGAGCCCGCAGTCGCCTGCTCGATGCCGCCGAAGACGGGTTCACCCCGCCGGGGTGAGGGGTGCTCACCCGAACGCCGCCGACCATCGAGCTGACCTGAGCAGCGGCCTGCCGTCGAAGCGGACCGCCGGAGGGGACCTTGAGCCATCCTCCGGCCCCCGACCCTTGGTCCCAGGGTCGGGGGCCACCCCGCCTGGACCTGCCTGGGCCTCCACGCTTCTTGCCGGTCTCCACTCGATCCGCCGGCCCGGCGTAGTCGCGGGACAGGGTGGTTCAGGCGGTGGCCGTAGGTTGATCGTCCGGTTCGGTGGCCACTGATCGCTCGGCGCCGACCATCCGGGCGAGCAGACCGGTGACTCCGGTCATGTCCAGGATGGCCGTGAGGAACCGAGGCACTGAGCGCAGTCGCAGGAGCACGCCCTCGCGCTGCCCCTCGCGCCAGGCGTGCACGATGACGCCGAGCCCGGTGCTGTCGATGAACGTCAGCTCGGCGAAGTCGAGCACGAGGCTGGCCGGCCCGGTCTGCAGGACCCGATCGACCTCGGCACGTAGCGGAGTCGCCGTCAGGTACGCGAGGTCTCCGCCCACGCGGATGACGGGCGCGTCGGAATCGGAGCGGTCGACACGGACGCTCAGCGGCGCCGTCTCGGGCCTTCGACCGTGGGACAGCACGATCACGCCTTCCGCGGCTTGCGGGCGGGCAGGGGGTCGTTTCGGATCGTAACAACCATCGAAATCGCCGCAGCGGCGTAGACTACGGCGCGCCGCGGGGCCCGCTCTATACTTGCTCCACCGCAAGCGTTCCCGCCTGGACGGCGAGAGGGGATTTCCCGTGACGTTGACCGTCACGTACGCCGAACGTGGCGAAGGAGGCCCAGCCCGCCTCCGTCTCGCCGGTGAGCTCGACATGAGCAGTGCCCCCGAGCTCAATGCCGTCATCGATCGACTGGCCGCCGCCGGCGAACGCCGGCTCCTGGTCGACCTGACCGACCTCACGTTCTGTGACTCGACCGGCATCGCCGTCTTCGTCCGCGGTGACAACCGCGCGGCTGCCGAGGGCGGGTGGTTGCGGGTCACCGGCGCGACCGGGCGGGTGGAACGGGTCCTCAAGCTGACCGGCCTGGCCGAGGTGCTCGGGTACGGGACCGAGACCGCCGACCCGGCGGCCACGGACCGCCCGGCGATCGGCTAGATTTTGCCGCCGATGCGGGATCGGCGGATCCCGTTCTCCGACCTGAGGCAGGTAGTGATGGCCGCTCGTGTGCTTGACCCGGTTCGCATCCTCGTGGTCGACGACGACCCGGGCGACGTGCTCATGATCGAGGAAGCCCTGGCGACGTCGGACGTCGAGAAGGTCATCGACGTGGTCGGTGACGGCCAGGAGGCGATGGAGTTCCTACGCCGCGAGGGCCGGCACACCGGCGCCCAGCGCCCGGACGTGATCCTGCTCGACCTGAACATGCCCCGGATGGACGGACGCCAGGTGCTGGGCGAGGTGAAGGGCGACCGGGATCTGCGGACCATCCCGATCGTCGTGCTGACCACCTCGAACGCGGACACCGACATCATCAGCAGCTACACCCTGCAGGCCAACGCGTACGTCACCAAGCCGATCGACCTGGACGACTTCAACGACGTCGTGCACCGCATCGACGAGTTCTTCGGCCGGGTGGTCGTGCTGCCGAAGCGGGCCTGATCCCGCGCCGGCGGCGCAATGTCGGTGCCCGCGTGCCGGTCAGGTGGTCAGTGCGGCCACGATGGTCCTTGCCCGCTCCTCGTGCTGCGCGTACGCGTAGGGAAAGGCGGAGACCTGCACGGCCTGGGCGGCCATCGTCACGCTCATCTGCTGCCAGCCGGGTACCTTTAGCAGCGCCGCGTAGAACGCCTGGGCCGCGTACGCCGGACGCATCAGGTCCCGTACGCTGCCCCAGCCGCTGCTGGGGCGCTGCTGGAACAGCCCGACCGAGTCGTGGTCCCAGCCGATCGCCTGGTGCGGGTGGTTCTGCGACTCGGGCAGCACGCCGCTGGCGTAGTTGAGCAGCGTGCTCTCCTGCATCGCGGTGGCGACGGCGATGACCAGGCCCTGGCGCGGGATCTTCAGCTTGACGCCGACGTCGACGATCACCTTGGCGTTGTCCATCTGCGCCTGGGTGAGCCCGGCGACCGGCTTGGGGCGTGCCGGTGTGGTCTTCGTCTTCTTCGGCTTCGGGCTGGCCGGCGGCTTGGCCGACGCCTTGGCGGTCGGCGAGGCGCTCGGGCTGGCCGGGGTGGGGGAGGGGCTGCGGTCCAGCGAGCGGGAGGCGGGCTCGTCCTGCGCGGCCAGCGCGCGGTCGGTCGCGGCCTCGGCCACCTGTGGCGCGGGCGGCTCGGCGGTGTCGCGACTCGCGACGGCCGCCGCCCCTGCCGCGACGAGGCAGCAGGTCACTGCGGTGGCGAGGGCCACCCGGACGGGGATGGCGCCCAGCAGGGCGCGACCCCCGCGGCGCGCCCTGCTGGGCAGGGCGCGGACCCCGCGGCGCGCCGGTTCGGCGGCGGCGGGTCGATCATTCGGCTGTTCGGATGACGCTCCATCGTTCGAACGGGTCGCCGGGGGCTGGGGGGTCAGCTTCTGGTCGATCTGGTCGTCGGAATGCACGGCGCCGAGGCTAGAAAGCTCTCGGCCCGCTGCCATCGGCCTAGCCGGTGGAATGAGTCACATTTTACGGAGATCTGTAGGGCTATTCGCCGCGTACGCTGCCATAGCGGAGATCAGCCAGCTATCCGTTGTTTCGGTAATGCCGGAAATGTCGATGGAATGCGGTAGCTAACGGTGATCTTGCCGCGGCCGATGACCGCCTCGGCCGCATCGTCCGGACGGTGGTGGGGTCTGCTCACCCGAACGTCACGGCGGCCCCGGGCGATCGGGCCACCCGACGCGCCCGCCGCGGTCCAGGTCGCCGGACGTCCACCGCCGGACGTCCTCCACGACTTTCGGGCGGGAAAGCGTCAGTGTCGGCCGTGCTCGACCGGGGTGACGGTGAGCCGGTGCCGGCCGCCGTCCGCGCTGGAGAACGGCCACAGCCGGTCGGCCTGCTCGACCAGTTCGGCGAGCTGCCGCCGGGTCAGGCCCACCGAGGAGATCGAGGCGTGCACGTCGGCCCGGTACCGGCCGTCGTCGTCGCGATCCAACGTCGCCTCGGCGCGTACCTGCACGGTGTGCGCCTCGTCCGTGATCGCGCCGGCCGCCTCCACCGCCGCGTGGTGCAGGCAGGAGGCAAAGGCGGCGGCGAGCAACTGCTCCGGGGTCAACCCGGAGCAGTGCGGCGCCAGCGGCGAGGCGAGGGCGGTGGAGAGCGCCCCGTCATCCGTGCGGACGTGACCGCCCTCGGCGGTCGCGGTGGCAACCTCGTTCAGCCTGGAACTCGGCATCGCGTTCCTCCCGTCACTCCCCGCCCGGCTACCCGAGCCCGGTCGGGTGAAACCGGGACTACCCGCCGGGCCGACTCTCGGTCACCTCGGCCGTCCCGGTCACCTCGGCCGTCGCCCCGGGGAGTGCGGCCGCTGCCTCGGTCACCTCGGTCGCCGCGCGGTCGGTCCACGGGCTCACCGAGGGCGGTCGCGGCCGCGGCATCAGGGGCTGGTGCATCGGCACGTACACCCGGGCGTCGACCGCCTCGGCGAGCAGCAGCGCCGCCACCAGGCTGCTCGGTCGCCGGGTCGGCTCCTCGGCCAGCAGGCGGCGGCACAGGTCGGCCACCTCGGCGGGCAGGCCGGGGAGATCGGGAAGGGGTTGCGGAGGCTGCCGCCGTTGCGGACCGAGCAGCTGGGTCACGCTGTCGGCGGCGTACGGCAATCGCCCGGTCAGGCAGTAGTAGAGCAGCACGCCGAGGGCGTACATGTCGGCCGCCGGCGTGGCCGGGGCCCGGTGCAGCTGCTCCGGGGCGAGGTAGGCCGGCGTACCGATCACCACCCCGTCGGGCGTCGGGTCGGCGGCGCCGGTCGGGGTGGCGATGCCGAAGTCGAGCACCTTCACCCCGGACGGGGTGAGCATCACGTTGGCCGGCTTGACGTCGCGGTGCACGATGCCGTGCGCGTGGGCGGCGGCCAGGGCGGCGCTCACCTCCGCGCACACCCGGACCGCGATCCGCCAGTGCAGCGGGCCGGCGCGCAGGTGCGCGGCGAGCGTGTCGCCCATGGCCAGCTCCATCACGATGTACGGCGTCTCGTGTCCGGGCAGCGTGACGCAGGTGCCGAAGTCGTGCACGCTGGCGACGTTGGGGTGGACCAGACGGGCCGCCGAGCGGGCCTCGGCGCGGATGCGGGCCACCGACTCCGCACCGTCCGGTTGCCCGGGCGACAGCAGCTTCACCGCCACCTCGCGGTCGAGCACCTCGTCGTGCGCCCGCCAGACCTCCGACATGCCGCCGAGACCGACCCGCTGTTCGAGCCGGTACCGCCCGTCCAGCGTCCTCATCGCCCGCTCCTTGCCCTCGTGCTGCCCCGCCCGGCGTGCCTGCCGCGCGGCGTCCGCACGGTACCCCGCGTCCGATCAGGGCAAACCGGCCTCGCAGCGGGGCTGGTGGGGTTAGCGTGCGAGCCGGGACGCCAGTGCCGGAACAGTGGGAGGCGGAGCAGGGCGATGAGTGAGGTGACCGTACGGTTCATCGGTGGGCCGGCCCACGACACGGTCCGGGCGCTGCCGGCCGGGCCGGACGGGACCCCGCCTCGGCTGTGGGTGCTGCGGCGGTCCGAGGCGGCACCCGCCCCGGCCGCCGACCACCTCTACGCCCGGCAGCGCCCGGAGGACAGCGTCTGGACGATGCGCTTCGTCCGCACCGACCCGGTGGGCGTGACCGAGTGACGCGCCGGCCCCCGGCAACAAGCCGGTGTCGCACGAGCGTGGCAGGCTGGCGACGTGTACCGGGAACGATCGGCCGGCGTCGCCGGCGCGGTGCTGTGGACCAGCACCGCACCCGCCGACCCCGTGCCGACCCGGGTGCTTCCGGACGGCTGCCTCGACCTGCTCTGGTCCAGCCGGGCCGGGCTGCTGGTGGCCGGGCCGGACCGCACCGCGTTCCTCAGCGCCGGCGGGCCGGGGGAGCGGTGGGTCGGGCTGCGGCTGCCGCCCGGGGTGGGCCCGGCGGTGCTGGGCGTGCCCGCCGTGGAGCTGCGTGACCGGCGGGTGCCGCTGGCGGACCTGTGGGGTCCACGGGTCACCGCGCCGCTGGCCGACCGGGCCGAGGCCGACGCCGCGGCCGTCCTGATCGAGGTGGCCGCACACCGGCTGCGCGTCGCCGGCGGTCCGGACCTGCTCGGCACGCGGGTGGCCGCCGCGCTGGCGGTCGGCACCACGGTGGCCGCGACCGCCGCCGAGGTCGGCCTCGATCCGCGCGGTCTGCTGCGGCGCAGCCGACACCTGTTCGGGTACGGCCCGAAGACCCTCGCCCGGATCCTGCGGATGCGCCGGGCGTTGGCGTTGGCCCGCGCCGGGGTGCCCCTCGCCGAGGTGGCCGCCCACGTCGGCTACGCCGATCAGGCCCACCTGACCCGCGACGTGCGCGCTTTCGCCGGCGTGCCGCCCACGGCGCTGCTCGGCGGCTGAGTCGATCGCCGACTACTGATCAGGGGTGGGCGCGAAGAGGTCGACGGCGTTGCCGTCGGGATCGTGCAGGACGGCGTAGCGCTGGCCCCAGGGGGCGTCCCACGGCGGCCGGTGACCGTGGTGACCGGCGGCGGTCAACTCGGCGTACCAGCGGTCGACCTCGGCCGGGTCGGCGCAGCGGAAGGCCAGCCCCGCCCGGGGGCTGCCGGCCGGCGGGGTCCAGCCGGGGTCGATGGAACGGACCGTGGCGATGTCGTCCCAGGCGAGACGCAGGCCGCCCGGCAGGGTCACCTCCACGTGCGGGTCCTGCTCGGCACCGGCCGGGATGTCGAGCCCGAGCCGGCGGTAGAACTCCAGCGTGCGGGCCATGTCGGTGGTGACGAGTCCGATCATGTCGAGGTATGGGGTCATGTCGGAAGGCTACGAGCGGCACCGAGCCCCCGTCTTGAACGAAACGGACCCGCGAAGTCCGCGTTGTACCCGACAGGGCAAGAGAGAACGCGTACGGTGGGACAAGTCTTACTACGCGAGCTAAGTCTGAAATGTGAGGAGCGGTCGGTGAACCACTTGGCCTACCTGGACGCGGGATCGGGCAGCCTGATCGTGCAGGCGGTGGTCGGCGGGATCGCCGGCGTCGCGGTGGCCGCCAAGCTCTACTGGCGCAGACTCGTCAGCCGCTTCCGCCGCCAGCCCACCGACCAGAGCTGACCCGTCCGGCATGGTGATCCCCGACCTCGGCCGGGCTTCGCGACCCGCCGTTGGGGCCGACGCCGGGCCACGCGTCGAGCCCGGCTCGTTCCGCGATCCGGCGAACCAGGTGTTCCACGCGGGTGGTGAGGTGCTCCGCGCGCTCGACGAGACGGCCGCCGCGCACTGGCGGGCCCTGGCCGGCAGCACCTTCTTCCCATCCCTGGTCGCCGCCGGCAAGGTCTGCGGAACCGAGGAGTTGCCGCCCGGCGCGGCACGACAACTGCTCGCGGCCGACCGGCTCGGCGGTGCCGAGCCGTGGCCGGCCTGGGCGGCGGTGCTGCGGCACGAGCGCATCCCGTTCGTCTCCCACCCGTACGAGTGGTCCTACGCGATGCTGCGCGACGCCGCGCTGCTGCACCTGGAGATCCTCCGGACGGCCCTGCCGGCGGGCTTCACCACCAAGGACGGCTCGGCGTACAACCTGCAATGGCGGGGCAGCCAGCCGGTCTTCATCGACGTGGGCTCCTTCACCCCGCTGCGCGAAGGCGAACCCTGGGCCGGCTACCGGCAGTTCTGCCAGACCCTGCTCTACCCGCTGTTGCTTGGCGCCCACCTCGGGTTGGACTTCCAGCCCTGGCTGCGGGCCCGGATCGACGGCATCGAGGCGGATCAGATGAGCGCCCTCCTGCGCGGCCTGCGCCGGCTGTCGCCGGGCGTGCTGACCCACGTCCACCTGCACCGCAGCGTGCAGCGGCGCAACGCCGACCGCAGCACCGCCGACGTGCGGGCGCAACTGCGCGACGCCGGCTACACCCGGCAGATGGCGCTGGCCACCGTACGCGGGATGGAGAAGCTGGTGCGGCGTCTCGATCATCGGCCGGCCGCCAGCCACTGGGTGGACTACCAGCGCACCTGCGGCTACTCCGGCGCTGACCGGGCGGGCAAGGAGCGGTTCGTCACCGCCGCGCTGACCGGCGCGCAGCGCAGTCGCCTCGTGCTCGACCTGGGCGCCAACGACGGCCACTACTCCCGCCTCGCCGCCCGGCACGCCGACTACGTCGTCGCCGTGGAACAGGACCCGGCGGTGGTCGACCGGCTCTACCGCACCCTGCGTGCGGCGGAGGAACGGCGGGTGCTGCCGCTGGTGCTGGACCTGGTCGACCCGTCGCCCGGTGGCGGCTGGCGGGGCGTCGAGCGGGCCTCGTTCGCCGCCCGGACCGGCGCGGACACGGTGCTCGCCCTGGCGCTGGTGCATCACCTGGCGATCGGGCGCAACGTGCCGCTGCCCGAGGTGGTGGCGTGCCTCGCCGGGTACGCCGCGCCCGGCGGCCGGCTGGTGGTGGAGTTCGTCCACCCCGACGACCCGATGGCCCTCCGGCTGCTGGCCAACAAACCGGAGGGGATCTTCCCCGACTACCGGCGGGACACCTTCGAGGCGCTGCTGGACGGGTACGGCTCGGTCGATGATCGGCTGGAGTTGCCCTCGGGCACCCGCACCCTGTACCGGGTGACCCTGGGTGGCTGACCGTGCCAGCGCCGGCCCCGGTCCCACCGGCGGTTGGCGGTCCGAGGCAGGTCGGCTGCTGGAGGTCGCGGGCCTGGTCGGGTTGGTGATCACCCAGCCGCTGCTGGACGTGCTCGGCCGCAGCCCGGACTTCTTCCTCTTCCACCGCGCCGACCGGGGCGAGATCCTGCTGCTGGTGGCCCTGGTCGTGGTGCCGCCGACGGTGGCGCTCGGGCTGCTCGGCGCGCTGTCCGGGCTGGCCGGAGCGTCCGCCCGGGCGGCCACCCACACCCTGCTGGTGGGTCTGCTGGCGGCCGCGTTGGCGGTGCAGGTCGGCCGGCACGTCACGCCGCTGCGGGGCGTACCGCTGCTGCTCGTTGCCGCGATGGTGGGTGCCGCCGCGGCGGTCGCCCACCGGCGTGGGCGGTTCCTACGCGCGGGGCTGCGCCTGGCGGCCCTCGGGCCGTTGCTCTTCGTCGGGCTGTTCCTGTTCGCCTCGCAGACCGGACCGGTCGTGCTGCCGCGCGGCGACGGCGGGGCGGCCGGCACGGCCACCGGCGACCGGCACCCGCCGGTGGTCATGCTGGTCCTCGACGAGCTGCCGCTGGTCTCCCTGCTGAATCCGCAGGGCGGCATCGACGCCGAACGGTTCCCGCACTTCGCCGAGCTCGCCGCCGCCTCGACCTGGTACCGCAACGCCACCGGGGTGAGCGGCTGGACGCCGTACGCGTTGCCGGCGATGCTGACCGGCCGCTACCCGGCGGAACCGGTCGCGCCGCACTTCTCGCACTATCCGGACAACCTCTTCACCGCCCTCGGCGGGTTGTACGACATCCGCGCCGAGGAGAGCATCACCCGGCTCTGCCCGCCCAGCCGCTGCGAGCAGCCGGTCACCCCGGAACAGGGCCTCGGTGTGCTGGTGCGCGAGACCGGCAAGCTGCTGCGCCAGGTGACCTCGCCGTGGGACAGCCACATCGATCCGGAGCACTCGTACCGGGAACGCACCGCCGAGGAGGCGGGCATCGACGCCGCCGAGCCCGTGCCCACCGACCCGAAGTTCCGCTGGGACACCCTCACCGTCAACCAGCCGGCCCGGTTCACCAGCTTCCTGCGCGGCCTGGCCCCCGCCACCCGGCCGACACTGCACTTCCTGCACCTGCTGATGCCGCACCCGCCGTGGGCGTACCTGCCGTCGGGCGCGCGCTACGAGGCGCCCGAGGACTTCCCCAACGAGGGGGAGGGGTGGGTGGAGCTGGCCCGCGAGCGCCACCTGGCGCAACTCGGCTACACCGACCGGCTGATCGGCGAGACGCTGCGCACCCTGCGCGAGAGCGGGCTGTGGGACCAGGCGTTGGTGGTGGTCACCGCCGACCACGGGGTCAGCTTCACCAAGGGCTTCCAGGGGCGGGGGCTGGACGCCATCCGGGCCGCCCCGCAGCAGGTGGCCTGGGTGCCGATGTTCGTCAAGACGCCGGGGCAGCGCACCGGCCGGGTCGACGACCGCAACTGGCAGCACGTCGACCTGCTGCCGACGATCGCCGACGAGGTCGCCATCCGGCTGCCCTGGCCGGTCGACGGCCGTTCCGCCCGCCAGGCCCCCCGTACCGACCCCGGCAAGCTCTTCTACGACCGGCCCGGGGAACCGATCCCGCTGCCCGGCGCGGTGCCCGCAGCGATGCCGCCGCCGACCCCGCATCCGCTGGTGGGCACCACCGTGGGCGCCGCGCCGGCCGGCGGCACCGCCCGCATCGGTGGGCAGGACGCGTTCCGCTTCGTCGATCCCGACGAGGGCGTGCTCCCGGGCATGATCTGGGGCACCCTGCCGGAGACGGTGCCGAACGGCACCGAGCTGGCGGTGGCGGTCAACGGCACGATCGGGACCGTGGTGCCGGTGGTCGGGTCGGATCCGGGCGGTCGTCGCTTCGCCGCGCTGCTCGCCGACGACCGGCTCTTCCGCGCCGGCGACAACCGCCTCGATCTGTACCTGGTCCAGGCCGGTGGCGGGTTGCGCCACCTGACGATCTCCTGAGGCGCCTCTTCGTCGGCCGAGCCGGCCGGCGGCGCTGAGCCCTCGCACGCCCTTTTCTGTCTGCGGTTTTGCACGCTCCGTGTGCTTCTCGCTGCGCTCCGTCCCGGCTGTCCGGGTTTCCCAGCTCGACGGTCGGGAATCGGGTGACGCATACCTCACCGCCAAACCACGCGGGGCAGTGTCGCCGCAACCGCAATTACGGTAGAAGCGAAGGCAATTCAACGTAGATCTGCCGGCAAAGCGAGGAAACACATGACGGAAGTCAAGCTCGATCACCCCGGCGGGCAGCTGTCGATGCCGGTACATTCCGCGGTCGAGGGCCCCGCCGGGATCGGTGTCGGTAAGTTGCTGAAGGAAACCGGGCTGACGACGTACGACCCCGGGTTCGTCAACACCGCCGCCTGCTCGTCCGCGATCACCTACATCGACGGCGACGCGGGCATCCTGCGTTACCGGGGCTACCCGATCGAGCAGTTGGCCGAGAAGAGCTCCTTCCTGGAGGTCTCCTACCTACTGATCTACGGTGAGCTGCCGACCCCTGAGCAGCTCTCCGGGTTCAGCGAGCGAATCCGCCGGCACTCGCTGCTGCACGAGGAGATGCGCCGCTTCTTCGACGGTTTCCCCCGCGACGCGCACCCGATGGCCGTGCTCTCCTCGGCGGTGAGCGCCATCTCCACCTTCTACCAGGACAGCCTGGACCCGTTCGACGCCGAGCACGTGGAGATGTCCACGTTCCGGCTGATGGCGAAGGTGCCCACCATCGCCTCGTACGCGTACAAGAAGTCGATCGGGCAGCCGCTGCTGTACCCGGACAACTCGCTGAGCTACGTGGAGAACTTCCTGCGGATGACGTTCGGCGTGCCGGCGGAGCCGTACGAGGTCGACCCGGTGATGGCCCGCGTGCTGGACATGCTCTTCCTCCTGCACGCCGACCACGAGCAGAACTGCTCCACCTCCACCGTGCGGCTGGTCGGCTCCAGCAACGCCAACCTGTTCGCCTCGGTCTCCGCCGGGGTCAACGCGCTGTTCGGGCCGCTGCACGGCGGTGCCAACCAGTCGGTGCTGGAGATGCTGGAGCGGATCCAGGCCGACGGGGGCGACGTGCGGTCCTTCGTCCGCAAGGTCAAGAACCGCGAGGACGGCGTCAAGCTGATGGGCTTCGGCCACCGGGTCTACAAGAACTACGACCCGCGCGCCGCGATCGTCAAGCAGGCGGCCCAGGACGTGCTCGGCCGGATGGCCAAGCCGGACCCGCTGCTGGAGCTCGCGGTGCAGCTGGAGGAGATCGCGCTCGCCGACGACTTCTTCGTCTCCCGCCGGCTCTACCCGAACGTGGACTTCTACACCGGCCTGATCTACAAGGCCATGGGCTTCCCGACGAAGATGTTCACGGTGCTGTTCGCCCTGGGCCGGCTGCCCGGCTGGATAGCGCAGTGGCGCGAAATGATCAACGACCCGGAGACCAAGATCGGCCGCCCGCGGCAGGTCTACACCGGCGCCGACAAGCGCGACTACATCGACAGCACCCAGCGCTGAGGTGCGAGGACGGCCGCCGGCCCCCGGTCAGGGGTCGGCGGCCGCCGGTGTCCGCGGGGAGGGGGTTGGGCCCCGCGGCAGATCAGTGGGCCGGGTGGTCGTCCTCGTCGCCGGCGGTGGTGGACAGGGTGCCGAGCACCTGGTTGATGACGTGGATGCGGGCCCCGGCCGCCTGGTAGTCGGCGCACACCGTGTCGGCGCGGCCGTCGACGCGGGCGCCGGCATCGTGGCCGGTGACGGTGAGGCTGGTGCCGGCGAGGGTGGTCACGGTGCCCGCGGCGACCAGTTCGGCCACCGGCAGCGCGCCGGTGACCACGTGGTCGCGGAGCAGCGTACGCAGCGTGTCGGTGTCGTGCAGCAGCAGCTCGTCGAGGTTGGACCGGGAGAACTTGGCCGCGAACGCGTCATCGGTCGGGGCGAGGACGGTCACCTCCGTCGTCCCGGACAGCTCGGCGGCCAGGCCGGAGGCCCGCACCGCCGCCTCGAAGGTGGTGAGCACGGGAATCCACTGGAGAGCCTGATCGGCGGGCTGGTCGGCCAGCGAGTCCGGGTTGCCCGGTTCGGTGCCGGCCGGCAGTTGCTCGCAGAGCGGCCCGGTCACGCTGACGGCACGCGGCGCGGCGGCGTCCGCCGTACGGTCGCCACGGTTGCCGCCGGCGTCGGTGCAGCCGGTCACCGCGAGCAACAGGGCCAGGGTCGCCCCGGCGAGCGGTACCGCACCCCGGGTGCGCCGTGGCGCCGGCGTTCCGGCCGCGGCAAGGGTGTCGGTCACGATCTCCTCCAGTCCGTGGGGGGTACCGGCAGGCCGGACGCGGATCCGGCCTGCCGGTACGAGGGGTACGAAACTCAGCCGATCACAAGCGTCCGCACTGGCTGGACTTCGGACCGCTCACCGAGTTGGCGACCTCCAGGTTGACCGGCGCGGGGGTGTTGCCGGTGCAGCTCAGCGGGCCGTTGACGGTGTTGCCGGCGACCAGCGGTGCGACGCCGGTGTTGTTGACCACGTTGACCGGGCCGTTGGTCCGGTTGCCGACCAGCACCACCGGGCCGCGGACGCCGCTGGCGTTCACCGGACCGTGCACGGTGCTGTCGGTCAGCACGAAGCCGGCCGCGCCGGAGGCGTCCACCGGGCCGTTGATCGAGCTGCCGTTGACGATCAGCGTGGCGCCCGGCTGGACCCGGACCGGGCCCCGGACGGTGGCGTCGGCGAGGCAGGCCACTCCGGACACCACCAGCGGACCGTTGTGGGTGCCGGTCAGCGTGGGGGCGATCCGCTCGCCGGCGACCAGACCCTCGGCGGCCTGCCCGTCCAGCAGCAGCGGCACCAGACCCCGCTCCGGCTGGGACAGCGGGACGAGGTAACCGTCGGCGATCTTGACCACCTTCCAGCCGTGGGCGGCGAGCCGCTGGGCCACAGTGGTCTGCCGTCCGCTCGGGCCGTCGGTACGCGCACCGCGGTACTGCTCCTCGGTGAGCTTGTAGGCGCACGGCGGCTGGTTCAGGATCTGGTTCTCACCCGGCGCGTCCAGCGGCGGCGGGGTGTCACCCGGGTGCGGCGCGGGGTGGGCCGGGATCGGGCGGGAGCCGCGGAAGACGATCCGTCCGGTGTTCGCGGACTGGAACGTGATCGCCTCGGCGCGGGCCTTGGTGATGTCGGTGACGCGCGCCGAGTGGTACGCCAGGAACTGGTTGAAGGTCCACAGCGCCGAGTACGTCTTGCGCCGACGGTTGTTGGCGGTGTTGCTCTCGTCCGGCCGGGTCGGGCCGCCGGAGCTGCGCAGCTCCAGCAGGGAGTTGACCACGTTCTTCAGGCCGAGGGTGTTGCGCAGGATGGTCTCCTCACCCAGACCCACGTTGGCCCCGGTGCACCCGTACGGGCAGGCCCACCAGCCGTCCTTGGCGCCCTCGGCGTACATGTGACCCTCGATCATGTGCTGCGACTCGTCGAAGATCCCCTGCGCCACGTTCTGGTGCCGCGGCGGCAGCATCGGCAGGTCACCGGTGTTGGCGTTGCCGTACTCGTGGCCGTCGTAGCTGGCGATCGGCCGGTAGTCGCGGATCATCTCCACGAAGGCCTGGGTCTCCGGCTGGCGGATCAGCGAGTAGTCCCGGTTCAGGTCCTGACCGGTGGAGTTGCCCCGGCTGTTGGCCGCCCGGCCGTCGCCGTTGATCGTCGGCAGGATCAGCATGGTGGTCTTCGACAGCCGGTCGAGGGTGGCCGGGTCGTCGGTGAAGGCCAGCTGCCGGGCCATGATGAAGCAGGCCTCGCGGTCGCCCGGCTCGTTGCCGTGCACGTTGCAGTTGACCAGCAGCGGGTTCGTCGCGGCCACGGCCGCCGGGGTCGCCGGCGGGGTGGGGTAGCCGATGACGAACATGTTGATCGGCCGGTTCTGGATGGTGCGGCCGATCTCCACCACCCGGACCCGCTCGCTCAGCTCGTCGATCGCCGAGGTGTAGGCGTACTCGTTCACGTCGCTGGTGTACTGCGCGCCCAGCGTGGTCTCCCACTGCGTACGCAGGTTCTGACCGGAGGTGGCCGGGTCGCCCCAGTGCGCGTTGGTGGTGCCGGTGACCGGGGCCGAGTACGGCTGCGCCGTGGTGCCGAAGCGGGCGCGGACGCGCCACTGGAACCGGTTGCCGGGGACGAAGCCGGCGTCGGCGAAGGTGGGCTCGGAGTTGTTGATCTGGCGGTTCGGCCGCCAGACGCCGACGATCACCGGGTTGCCGGTGGCGGTGTCGTCGTCGGCGACCGGGGTGCGTTCGATCTGGTAGTCGGTGGCCCCGTCGACCGGGGTCCAGGCGAGGGTGGCGTACCCGTCGGCCTGCGCCACGGTCAGGCCCTGGACCTGGTTCGGCTCCGCGGTCAGCTGGGCGGTGGTGGCCGACAGTTGCCCGTTGGCCTGGGCGGGTTGTGCGGTCGCCGCGAGGGTGACGGCGAGCAGGGCCGAGAAGACACCGGCCGTTGTCCGTCTGTATCTCAAGGGGCATCTCCAAACAGGAGGGATGATCGGGTACGCCCAGCACACCCGTCCACGCCCGCCCACGGGCCCATGAGCAGCGATTCTTGAGGATGGCTTGAGGTTCCCGCCGGCTGTTCCGTACCTCGCATCGGCCGAACTGCGACAATCCAGGCGGTCAGTCGACGCGGAGGCGGTAGCCGACGCCGCGTACCGTCTCCACCAGGCCGGGGTCGTCGAGTTTGCCGCGCAACGCCGCGACGTGGACGTCGAGGTTGTGCCGGGTGGCCCAGGTGGTCTGCCAGACCTCCAGTTGCAGCCGCTCCCGGGACACCACCAAGCCCGCCTGCCGGGCCAACGCCACCAGCAGGTCGAACTCCTTGCGGGAGAGCCCGACCTCCCGCTCGCCGACCCAGACCCGCCGGGCGTCGACGTCGATGCGCAGCGGGCCGGCCTGCAACGTGGTCGCCGTCCGGACGGTACGCGAGGTCCGCCGCATCACCGCCTCGATGCGCGCCTGCAACTCGACCATCGAGAACGGCTTCACCACGTAGTCGTCCGCGCCGGCCCGGAGCCCGGCCACCCGGTCCTGCTCCTCGCCGCGGGCGGTCACCGCGATGATGGCCACCACGTCGTCGTGCTGGCGGATCCGCCGGCACACCTCCAGGCCGTCCCGATCGGGCAGGTTCATGTCGAGCAGGACGAGGTCGACCCGTTCCGCCTCGACCGCCTCCGCGGCCGTGACCGCCTGCGTGACCTCGTGCCCCCGCCGCCGCAGCGCCGAGGCGAGACCCGCCGACACCCGCAGATCGTCTTCCACCAGGAGCACCCGCACCGACAAACCTCCTCAACCCGCCGCCCCCGTGGAATGGTGCGAGTCTGTCGGATGTGAACAGTTGTTCACCAGTACGGATGCAAGATCGTGACCGTAGAAGAGCCGGCCTGGTGTGCGGGGTTTCCCCGACCCGATCTGGGGGATCGCCGGATGGAAACGTGTCGACGGCCTCGTACCGTCGGATTCCTGGTCATCACCCGCATCCAAGGGAGGGCATGACATGCGAGGACATCTCGGCCGGTGGGGCCTGACCGTCGCCCTGGCAGCGGCGCTGGTCGTCACCGGTGGCGCGGTACCGGTCGCCGCGAAACCCGTCAACGACGACCGGCAGCGGCTCCAGGTCGCGGTCAATGATCTTCACGACCTCGGCATCACCGGCGTGCAGGGGCTCACCCGCGTCGACCGTACGACCACCCGTGCCCGAGCCGGCGTCGGCGATCTCGGACGGGGCACGCCGGTGCCGCTCGACGGGCACTTCCGGATGGGCAGCAACACCAAGACCTTCGTCTCCGTCGTCGTCCTGCAACTGGTCGGTGAGGGGAGGCTGTCGCTCGACGACACTGTCGAGCGATGGTTGCCGGGAGTCGTCGCCGGCAACGGCAACGACGGCCGTCGGATCACCGTCCGTCATCTGCTCCAGCACACCAGCGGCATCTACAACTACACCAACGACATCGCGGCACTCACCTCCCACGAGGGGTACC
Organism: Micromonospora sonchi; assembly: GCF_014646235.1. Taxonomy (GTDB): domain Bacteria; phylum Actinomycetota; class Actinomycetes; order Mycobacteriales; family Micromonosporaceae; genus Micromonospora; species Micromonospora sonchi. The sequence continues at coordinate 130,615 of NZ_BMNB01000010.1, forward strand.
TGGCGCACCGGTTCGACCACCACGAGGCCGCCGACCTCGTCGCCCTGGCGATGAAGCACGAACCCGGCTTCGCGCCCGGCACCCGGTGGGACTACTCCAACACCAACTACATCCTCGCCGGGATGCTCATCGAGAAGGTGACCGGCCGGTCGTGGGCCACCGAGGTGCGCAGCCGGATTCTCCAGCCGCTCGGGCTACGACAGACGTCGACGCCGGGGGACCGGCCGTTCCTGCCGGCACCGCATGCCAAGGGCTACCAGCAGTGGACCCCGGGCGGCGCCCTCACGGACACCACCCTGTTCAACCCGACCGTGGCCGGCGCGGCCGGCGACATGATCACCACGCCGAGCGACCTGGCGCACTTCTGGCAGGCGCTGCACCGCGGTCAGCTGCTCAAACCGCGCCAGATGGCGCAGCTGCACGACTCGGTGCTCGCCGACACGTTCCAGGACTTCATCCCGGGAGCGCGATACGGCCTGGGCATCATGTACATCCCGAACCGGTGCGGCGGCTACTGGTCGCACGGCGGTGACGTGCCGGGCATGAGCACCGCCAACGGAGTCAGCGCGGACGGCAGGCGCGTAGCGGTCATCTCCCTGACCACCCAACTCGCCACCGAAGAGGCGGCCCTCGCCGTGTACGCCCGCACCTTCCGCCTCATCGACGACGTGATCTGCGCCCCCGCGTAAGCCACCTCGCCCCGTCGATCATGAGGTTGGCGGCAGTGGTCGATCTTCAAACTGCCGCCAACCTCATGGTCAACCGGGGGTCAGCGCAGGCCGGCGGCGGCCAGGAGGTTTCCTTCCGGGACCGCCGGGCGGGGGCGGCCGTGGGTCAGCTGGTGGGTGGTTCGCTCGGTGACGAAAGTGGGGGACTGGGCGATGGCTGCGGCGTATGTGGCGGCGGTGCGGCTGGCGATTGCGGCCCAGCCGTACCGCTCGTCGACCATGGTGCGGGCCCGACGGGCCAGCTTGCGGGCGCGGTCGGTGTCGGACAGCAGGGCGTGCACGGCGTCCGCCAGGGCGTCCGGGTCGTGCGGACGGAAGGTCATGCCGGTCACGCCCGGCTCGACGATCTCGGCGAGCCCGCCGGTCTCGGCGACCGCGAGCGGCGCGCCGGCGGCGGCGCCCTCCAGCGCGACCATGCCGAACGGTTCGTAGATGCTGGGCACCGCGAAGCAGTCCGAGGCGGCCAGCACCGCCGGCAGGTCGGTGCCGCCGAGGAAACCGGGCAGACTGACCGTGTCGGTCAGGCCCAGCCGGTGCACATCCGCCTCCAATTCGGCCCGGTACGGACCGTCGCCGACGATTACCGCGCGCAGCCCGGGGTGCCGCTCCCGCAACCTGGGCAGGCCGGCGAGCAGGTGCTGCACGCCCTTCTCGTAGACCAGGCGGCCGGCGAAGGTGATCAGCGGACCGTCGGCGGCGAACCGGGCCCGCGCCTGGGCGACCGTGCTGGCCGGCACCCGCCAGCGCTGCGGCTCGACCCCGTTGGGCACCACGTCGACCCGGCCGGCCGGTACGCCGAACAGCCCGGTCACCTCGTCGCGCATGTAGCCGGAGCAGACGATGACCCGCGTCGACTCGCCGCCGAGCCAGTGCTCGACACCGTGGATGGTGCGGTTCATCTCGCCGGGCAGCCAGCCCTGGTGCCGGCCCGCCTCGGTGGCGTGGATGGTGCTGACCAGCGGCAGATCCAGGTGCTCGCGCAGGGTCATCGCGGTGTGCGCGACCAGCCAGTCGTGCGCGTGGATGACGTCGTACCCGCCGGTGCCCGCGGCGCGCAGCGCGGCCCGGGTCAGCGTGTGGTTGAACGCCATGGTCCAGGCCAGCAGGCTCTCGGTGGCCAGCGGGAAGGTCACCGGATCCTCGGCGGCACGCACCACGCGTACGCCGTCGACGTACTCCTCCAGCGGGGCGCCCTCGGCGTGCCGGGTGACGACGGTGACCTCGTGCCCGGCAGCCGCGAGGGCCACCGACAGGGCGTGCACGTGCCGGCCCAGCCCGCCCACGAGCACCGGCGGGTACTCCCAGGACAGCATCAGGATGCGCCGGGTCTGGGCCGGCAGCGCCGACCCGGACTGCGCCGGTACCTGGGGTCGCGAGGCGAGGGTGGGTCGGTGGATCCGGTCCGTGGCGGTGGCGGTGCCCCCGCCGACCCGCATGGTGGTCACAGCAGTCTCCGTCCGTGCAGCAGGGAACGCGCCGACATCGATGGCGGCGAAAGGCAACGTAGGGTTTCGGACACGCGCGGACGCGCCCGCGGTGCGAGGATCAACAGGCGCAGACACGCGCCCGCGTTCAAGGAAACTCCATCACGGCCGGTTCTGCACGTTGAAGACGGTCACAGTGACCGACGGCACGCAAGGGTTCAGCTGGCGTCACTCGAGTGGATACCTGGCATTCATCCGATCGGATGGATTGGTGGCGGACCGTGCGGGGCACTACGCCGACTACGCGGACCGTGCGGGGCACTACCGCCGACTACAGGTGGCCGAAGGAGCGAGATGCAGGTCTGGCCGGGCGAGCGGTATCCCCTCGGTGCCACCTACGACGGGTTGGGCACCAACTTCGCGATCTTCTCCGAGGTGGCCGAGAAGATCGAACTCTGCCTCTTCGACGAGTGGGACGTCGGCACCGAGCGCCGGATCGAGCTGCGCGAGGTGGACGCGTACGTCTGGCACGCGTACCTCCCCGGGCTCGAGCCGGGCCAGCGGTACGGCTACCGGGTGCACGGCCCGTACGACCCGGCCAACGGGCTGCGCTGCAATCCGCACAAGCTGCTCATCGACCCGTACGCCAAGGCGATCGACTCAGACGTGCGGTGGGACCCGGCGGTCTACGGCTACACCCACGGCGACCCGGAGCGCATGAACACCACCGACTCGGCGTCGTTCATGCCGAAGTCGGTGGTGGTGAACCCGTACTTCGACTGGGGCAACGACGCCCCGCCGCGCATCCCGTACCACCACTCGGTGATCTACGAGGCGCACGTACGCGGGCTGACCATGCGGCTGCCCGGCATCCCCGACGAGCTGCGCGGCACGTACGCCGGCATCGCCTCGCCGCCGATGATCGAGCACCTGACCCGGCTCGGCGTCACCGCGATCGAGCTGATGCCGGTGCACCAGTTCGTCGACGACCACCGCCTGGCCGACCTGGGGCTGCGCAACTACTGGGGCTACAACACCATCGGCTTCTTCGCCCCGCATCACGCCTACTCCGCGCTCGGCCACCTGGGCCAGCAGGTGCAGGAGTTCCGGGGCATGGTCAAGGCGCTGCACGCCGCCGGCATCGAGGTCATCCTCGACGTGGTCTACAACCACACCGCCGAGGGCAACCACCTCGGCCCGACGCTGAGCTTCAAGGGCGTCGACAACCCCAGCTACTACCGGCTGTCCGAGTCCGACCGCCGCCACTACGTGGACTACACCGGCACCGGCAACAGCCTCAACGTGCGCAACCCGCACTCACTTCAACTGATCATGGATTCGCTGCGGTACTGGGTGACCGAGATGCACGTCGACGGCTTCCGCTTCGACCTGGCCGCCACCCTGGCCCGCGAGTTCTACGAGGTGGACCGCCTCTCCACCTTCTTCGAGGTGGTGCAGCAGGACCCGGTGGTCGGCCGGGTCAAGCTGATCGCCGAGCCGTGGGACGTCGGCCCCGGCGGCTACCAGGTCGGCAACTTCCCGCCGCAGTGGACCGAGTGGAACGGCAAGTACCGCGACACCGTGCGCGACTTCTGGCGCGGCGAACCAGCCACCCTCGCCGAGTTCGCCTCCCGCATCTCCGGCTCCGCCGACCTCTACCAGGACGACGGCCGCCGCCCCTTCCACAGCATCAACTTCGTCACCTGCCACGACGGGTTCACCCTCACCGACCTGGTGTCCTACAACGACAAGCACAACGAGGCCAACGGCGAGGAGAACCGGGACGGCGAAAGCCACAACCGGTCCTGGAACTGCGGCGTCGAGGGCGACACCGACGACCTCGGCGTGCTGGCTCTGCGGGCCCGGCAGCGGCGCAACTTCCTCGCCACCCTGCTGCTGTCGCAGGGCGTGCCGATGATCGTCCACGGCGACGAGCTGGGCCGCACCCAACGCGGCAACAACAACGCCTACTGCCAGGACAGCGAGCTGACCTGGGTCGACTGGGACAACGTCGACCACGAACTGCTGGAGTTCACCCGCCGGCTGGTCACCTTCCGCCGCCAGCACCAGGTCTTCCGGCGTCGCCGCTTCTTCACCGGCCTGCCGGTACGCGGCCGCGGGGTCGACGAGCCGCTGCCCGACCTGGCCTGGTACACCCCCCACGGGCGGGAGATGACCGGCGAGGACTGGGGCAACGACTTCGGCCGCTCGGTGGCGCTGTTCGTCAACGGCGACGGCATCCGGGAACGCGGCCAGTACGGCCAACGCCACCACGACGCCTCCTTCTGGCTCTGCTTCAACGCCCACGACGCGCCGCTGGACTTCACCCTGCCGCCGGCCGAGTTCGGCCAACGCTGGGCACTGGTGATCAGCACCGCCGAACCCGACCAGGACAAGGGCACCACCGTCGAGGCCGGCGGCGCGCTCTGCGTACCGGACCGCTCCCTGGTGTTGCTGAAGAGGGTGGTCTGAGATGACCCTGCACCCCGTCGGCGCCACCTACCGGGTGCAGGTGCGCCCCGGCTTCGACCTGGACGCCACCGCCGCGATCGTCGGCTACCTCGCCGACCTCGGCGTCACCCACCTCTACAGCGCGCCGCTGCTGGCCGCCGCCCCGGGCAGCGCGCACGGCTACGACGTGGTCGACCACCGCCGGGTCAACCCGGAACTTGGCGGCGAGGCCGGTCGGCAGCGGCTGCTGCGGGCGCTGCGCGAGCACGGGCTCGGCCTGGTCGTGGACATCGTGCCCAACCACGCCGGGGTCGCCGTGCCGGCGGCCAACCCGGCCTGGTGGGACGTGCTGCGCCGGGGGCGGGAATCGGCGTACGCGGGCTGGTTCGACATCGACTGGGACGTCGGCCCGCTGCTGCTGCCGGTGCTCGCCGACACCCCCGACGCGCTCGACGACCTCAAGCTCGCCGACGGGGAACTGCGCTACCACGAGCACCGCTTCCCGATCGCCGACGGCACCGGCGACGGCAGCCCCCGCGAGGTGCACGACCGGCAGCACTACCGGCTGGTCTCCTGGCGGCGCGGCGACGCCGAGCTGACGTACCGCCGGTTCTTCGCCGTCTCCGACCTGGCCGGGCTGCGGGTCGAGGATCCGGCGGTCTTCGCCGCCACCCACGAGCTGATCCTGGCCTGGGCCGCGGCCGGCGAGATCGACGGCATCCGGGTCGACCACCCCGACGGGCTCCGCGACCCCGCCGGCTACCTGGCCCGGTTGCGCGCCGCCGCCCCCGACGCCTGGCTGGTCGTGGAGAAGATCCTGGAGTACGGCGAGGAGCTGCCGGACTGGCCGGTGCAGGGCACCACCGGCTACGACGCCCTCGCGGCGGTCGGCGGCCTCTTCGTCGACGGCGACGCCGAGGCCGACCTCACCGCCCTGGACACCCGGCTCACCGGCCGGGCCACCTCCTGGGCCGACCTGACCCACGACACCAAGCTCGGCGCGGCCACCCGGCTGCTCGCCGCCGAGCTGACCCGGCTGGCCCGGCTCGCCCCCGAGGTGGACGCCGACACCGCCCGCGATGCCCTGGCCGAGCTGGCCGCCGCGTTCGGCGTCTACCGGGGCCACCCGCCCGAGGGCGTGCGGCACCTGGCCAACGCCCGCGCCGAGGCGGGCCGGCGCCGCCCCGACCTGACCGGCGCGCTCGACGCGATCACCGGCCGGCTGCGCGACCCCGACGACGAGCTGGCCCGGCGCCTCCCGCAGTTCACCGGGGCGGTGATGGCCAAGGGCGTGGAGGACACCGCCTACTACCGGTGGACCCGGTTCGTCGCGCTCAACGAGGTCGGCGGCAGCCCCACCCACGTCGGCACCCCACCGGGCCGGTTCCACCGTTTCGTCGTCGCCCGCCACCAGCGCTGGCCGGCGAGCATGACCACCCTGTCGACGCACGACACCAAGCGCGGCGAGGACGTCCGCGCCCGCCTTGCCGTCCTCGCCGAACTGCCACACCGCTGGGCGGAGCTGGTCACCGGATGGATGGCCGCGGTGCCGCTGCTGCCGGACGCCGCCCTGGCCCACCTGCTCTGGCAGACCGCCGTCGGCACCTGGCCGATCGAACGCGAGCGGCTGCACGCGTACGCCGAGAAGGCCGCCCGGGAGGCCGGGGCCTCGACCAGTTGGACCGACCCCGACCCGGCCTTCGAACAGGCCATGCACGCCCTGGTCGACGCCATGTTCGACGACCCGGCCGTCTCCGCGGAGCTGGCCGCGTTCGCCGCCGAGATCACCCCGGCCGGCTGGTGCAACTCGCTTGGCCAGAAGCTGGTGCAACTCGCCATGCCCGGGGTGCCCGACACCTACCAGGGCACCGAGCTGTGGGACAACTCCCTGGTCGACCCGGACAATCGCCGGCCGGTGGACTTCGGCGTACGCCGGGACCTGCTGGCCCGGCTCGACGCCCGCTGGCAGCCGACGGTGGACGACACCGGCGCGGCCAAGCTGCTCGTGGTCTCCCGGACCCTGCGCGCCCGCCGCGACCACCCGGAACTGTTCGGCGACTACCAGCCGGCCATCGCGCACGGCCCGGCCGCCCGGCACGCCGTCGCCTTCGACCGGGGCGGCGCGCTCGCCGTCGCCACCCGGCTGCCGCTGCGCCTGGCCGCGACCGGCGGCTGGCGCGACACCACCCTGTCACTACCCGTTAATCAGATGTCATGCCTGTTCACCGGGCGGGTCTACAGTGACAACCAGGTCCGCCTCACTGATCTGCTGGCCACCTATCCCGTCGCGTTGCTGGTGCCCACCACCTGACCCGGGAGGTTGCGTCATGTCCGAGTTCACGGTCTGGGCACCGGAGGCGAAGCGGGTGCGGCTGCGCCTGCCCGGCGGCGCCGACCACGAGATGCGCGCCGGCCGCGGCGGCTGGTGGAAGGTCGAGGTGCCACACGCCGGCACCGACTACGCCTTCCTGCTCGACGACGATGACCGGCCGCTGCCCGACCCCCGGTCGAGGTGGCAGCCCTTCGGTGTGCACGGCGTCAGCCGGGTCTACGACCATTCGGCGTTCTCCTGGACCGACGACTCCTGGACCGGCCGGCAGCTGCCCGGCAGCACCCTCTACGAGCTGCACGTCGGCACCTTCACCCCGGAAGGCACCTTCGAGGCGATCATCGGCAAGCTCGACCACCTGGTCGACCTCGGCGTCGACATGATCGAGCTGCTGCCGGTCAACGCCTTCAACGGCGAGCACAACTGGGGCTACGACGGCGTCTGCTGGTACGCCCCGCACGAGCCGTACGGCGGCCCCGACGGCCTCAAACGGCTGGTCGACGCCGCCCACGCTCGCGGGCTGGGGGTGATCCTCGACGTCGTCTACAACCATTTCGGCCCCTCCGGGGCCTACGCACCGCTGTTCGCTCCCTACCTCAGCGACCGCAACACCCCCTGGGGCAACGCCGTCAACCTCGACGGCCCGCACTCCGACGGGGTACGCCGCTTCATCATCGACAGCGTCCTGGAGTGGCTGCGCGACTACCACGTCGACGGCCTGCGCCTGGACGCCGTGCACGCCATGCCCGACACCCGCGCGGTGCACCTGCTGGAGGAGTTGGCCGTCGAGGTCGAAAGCCTGTCGACACACCTGGGCCGCCCGCTGTCGCTGATCGCCGAGTCCGACCTCAACGACCCCCAGCTGATCACCGCGCGCGAAGCCGGCGGCTTCGGCCTGCACGCCCAGTGGAACGACGACGCCCACCACGCCCTGCACACCCTGCTCACCGGCGAAGAACAGGGCTACTACGGCGACTTCGGCACCATGGAATGCCTGGCCGAGGTGCTGCGCGGCGCCTTCTTCCACACCGGCACCTGGTCCAGCTTCCGCCACCGGCAACACGGCCGCCCCGTCGACCAGCGCACCCCCGGCCACCGCTTCGTGGCCTACCTGCAGAACCACGACCAGATCGGCAACCGCGCGGTTGGTGATCGTCTCTCCGCTACCGTCTCGCCTGCGCTGCTGCGGGTCGGGGCGACGTTGCTGCTCACCGCCCCCTTCACCCCGATGCTGTTCATGGGGGAGGAGTTCGCGGCCTCGACGCCGTGGCAGTACTTCACGTCGCATCCGGAGCCGGAGTTGGCCTCTGCGGTGGTGTCCGGTCGGCGGCGGGAGTTCGCCACGCACGGCTGGCCTGGCTCTGCCGTGCCTGATCCGCAGGACCGGCAGACCTTCGCCCGCTCCCGGTTGGACTGGGCCGAGCTGGACAAACCCGAACACCGGCAGATGTACGACTTCTACCGGCGGTTGATCGCGCTACGCAAGTCCCGGCCTGAGTTGTCGGATCCGCACCTGTTCGCCGTCGAGGTACGGCACGGTGACCGGTTCCTGGTGATGCGGCGGGGCGGGTGCCTGGTGGCCGCCAACCTCGCCGACAAGCCGCAGCGGGTGACGCTGCCCGGGGTCGCCCGACGAGTGCTGCTGACCACGGGAGAGGGTGTGACGGTGCAGCGCGATCGGATCGATTTGCCGGCGGAGACGGCGGCGATCGTGGCACTTTGAACGGCGACCGCCAGACCTCTTGGTAGGCGGGCCGGCGTGTTGGCGAGGGCGTTGCGGCTCGCCGGTCGGGAACGGCTGGCGCTGGCGGCCACCGTCGCCGCCGCGCAGCGGCTGACCACGCCACCGCACCGTGGGACGGTCCCGCCGGGGCGGCGGGCGCAGGAGTTGGCGGTGGGTGGGACGCACTGCTCCAGGCCGCCCTGGCCGCTGCGAGCTGCGGCGAGCCCGAGTAGGCCGAGGCGCTGCTCGACCGGGCCGCCGGCCTCGCGGACCAGGTCGCGGTCGCAGAAGACCCGCAGCGTACGAGTTTTGGGGCGACCGCCGTGGAGTTGACGCGGGTGGTGGTGGCCGTCGAGCGGGGTGACCTGGGGGAGGCGGTCGGTCGGCACGAGCTGGTGATCCGGCGGGACGGGTTGCGTCGGCTGCCCGCCGAGTATCGGGGTGCCTACCTGGTGGACGCCGCGCGGGCGTACCTGCTCGCCGGTGACCTGGCCGGGGCGGGACGGATGCTGGTCGCGGCCGATGGTGTCGCGCCGGCCGAGGTTCGGGCGCGGCCGTCGACTCGTACCCTCCTTGGCGAGCTTGCCCGAGGACGGCCCGCACCGCCGGGCGTGGCCCGGCTGGCCACCCTCGTCGGCATCACCCGCTGACCCGGCATCCCTCCGCCGCGCACTGATCGTTGACGGTTCGGCTGCCTTTTCCTCGGCGTGTCGAGTCGCTCCGACGTCAACGATCATGGGGCGTCACCGGGCGCTGCGACATCCGACGAGCAGGCGGGCCACCATGTCCTGCGCGTGGGCCCGCTCGTAACCCGGGCCGAGGATGCACAGATTCCCCACGGCACGCATGAGGGTGTACGCGGTCACGCTGGGGTCGATCTCGCCCGCGGACACGCCTGCGGCAATCAGCGACGCGCATGCCGGGACGAGCTTCTCGAGCATCAGCGCGTGCAGCGTGATCAGGCTCGGGTCCTCCGACTGCAGGGCGACCCCGAGCCCGTGCTTGGTCACCAGGAACTCCACGAACGCCCCGATCCAGCGCGTCAGCGCCTCACCGGGCGCGATGTTCTCCCGCTGCAGCGCCGACGCCAGCGCCACACACTCCTCGATCTGGTGGCGGTACACCGCGGTGACCAACTCGGCTCGGTTCGGGAAGTGGCGGTAGACCGTGCCGAGGCCCACCCCGGCCCGCCCGGCGATGTCGCGGATGGGCGCCTGCACCCCCTGCTCCACGAACACGGCCGCGGCAGCGGCGAGAAGTGCTTCGCGGTTACGGCGTACGCCTGCCTCACGTGCCCCAGGCGACTCGGTCACAGTTCCTCCCTTGCCGGCGGAACATTGTTCCGCTAAATTTGGCGGAACATTGTTCCGCCTGATTGTGGCAGACACCCATCCCCAGCGCAGAGGAAGCAGCAACAGCATGCACCTCCACCAGCTCGCACAGCAGATCATGGCGATCAAGCCCGTCCCCGTGCCCACCACCGGACGCGACATCGACCTGGCGGTCAAGGTCACCGCCCCGGTGTCCGGCCACGACCTCCCAGTGATCGTGTTCTCCCACGGCAACGCCTGGTCCATGGACGGGTACGAGCCACTCGTCGACCGGTGGGCCGCCGCCGGCTTCGTCGTCGTCCAGCCGACCCACCTCGACGCCCGCCGCCACGGCCTCGGGTTCGACGACCCGCGATTCGGCACCATCTGGCGCGTTCGGATCGCCGACCTGCACGCCGTCCTGGACAACCTCGACGACATCCTCACCCAGGCCGGGCTGGCCGGCCGCATCGACCGGGAGCGCGTCGCCGCCGTCGGGCACTCCTGGGGCGGTCAGAGCGTCGGCACCCTCCTCGGCGCCCGTGTGCTCGACGCCGACGGCACGCCAGGCGAGGACTTCTCCCATCCCTCGGTCAAGGCCGGGGCGCTTCTCGCGGCGACGGGCACCGGCGACTCGCTCACCCCGTTCGCGGTGGAGCATCTGCCGTTCATGCGGCCGGACTACTCCACGATGACCACGCCGGCCCTCGTCGTCACAGGCGGCAAGGACCAGTCGGCGTTGTCCACCCGCGGGCCGGAGTGGTTCACCGACGCCTACCACCTCAGCCCCGCGCCCAAGAGCCTGTTCACCATCACCGACGGTGAACACACCCTCGGTGGAATCGCCGGCGAGCAGGTCGCCGAGACCAGCGACGAGGATCCCGCCCGCGTAGCCCTGGTCGCCGACGCGGTCTCCGCCTATCTCCTCGACACCTTCGACCTCGACGGCACGGCATGGAAAGCTCTCACCGAAAGCGCCGCGGCCAGCGACGGCGCCTATCGCGTCGAGCACAAGTGAGCCTGATGCCCGCCGGGCAAGTTCATGCGTTACGGAGTGTGTCGGCAGGCCGACTCGGTCATACCGAGTTACTATTCTGGTATGACCGAGCGGTTCCGTAAGCTGTCGATCTCCGTGCCCGAGGATGTGGCCGAACGGCTGGAACGGGAGAGCAACACCAGCGCCTTCCTCGTCAACACCGTCCGCGCCCGCATGCGGCTGGAGAACCTCACCACCATGCACGAGGAATTTGGCATCACGGTCACCCCCGAGGGGGTGGCCCGCGCCCGTGCCCGTCGCGCCGCCGTGGAAGCCGAGTGGACCCCGGAACGGCGGGCCGCCGTCCGGGAACATGCCCGCCAAGGAGCGCGTGACAAGGGCATCACCTCCGCGCGTCCATCGGCCGCATGAGTGAACGCGACGAGCCGCCGGTGCGGCTCATCCTCGACCGGTCCGCGCTTCGTGCCTACGTCGCCGGCTCGATGCACGTCGCCGAGCCGGTCCACGAGGTCACCGAGGACGGCGTGCGGTTCGGCATACCGTCCGTCGTCGCGGCCGAGACCCTCGCGACCACCACCGACACCACCGAGCGGGCGCTCCTGAAGGCCCTCTTCGAGCGCGAAGCGTGTGCCATGCTGTCGACCCGGGGTGACGACTGGCTGGAACTGTCGCACTGGCGGGACCTGACCGGCCGCCTCGACTGCGCCGCCGCCCTGCAGGCCGCCTTGGAACACGAGGCCTCCCTGCTCACCAGTGACCTCAAGGCGTACGGCGACGACGGCTACCTACCGTTGATTTACTTCCCCGCGTGACCGAGCGGGACCGGCGGAACTTGCAGGAGTGAGCCAGGCGAGGGGTTGTCCGGTGAGGGCGGCGTCGGCAAGGCGTTGGGCGGAGGCGGTCTTGAGAGTGGCGCGGGAGCTGTCGATCCAGCGTTGGACGTTGTCGATGCCTTGGTGGCGGTACTCGACGGCTTGGACGAGGCATTCGAGCTTGTCGGCATCGCGGGCCACGACGGCTTCGAGAGTTTCGCCTGCTTCGTACTCGGCGACGGCGGCGGTGATGACGTCGGCCACGGCGGATGGGCAGGCGGCGACCTGGTCGGCGGTAACGGCGGTGTTGGGTACGGCGGTGAGGTAGCGCTTGGCGATGTGCGGGATGTCGGTGATCCGGGTTTCCTGGGTGTCGTGCAGGACGCAGAGCATGGACACCCGGGCCGGATCTGCGCCCTCCATAGCGGCGAGCATCATGCCGATGAGCGCGGCGCGGAACGAGTGCTCGGCGATCGACTCAGGATGCTTGACACCGGCGAACCACCAACCGGTACGGGCTGCGCGCTTGAGGACGCCCGCCTCGAAGATGAAGTTCATGGCGCCTGCGGCCACGTGGTCGTCGCACATTTTGCCCCTCCCTCTAGCCGGTGCTTCCGTCTACCCCCAGGTAGATAGACGATAGACGTCAGGTCGTGACGAGGGCTGCTCGAACTTTGGCGTTGCTCACGCGAGTCCTAACGGCAACGGGCGGGGTAGCGTCCAACTTGCGGCCCCGGCTGGCTGATGTCAGCCGATGGCAACCCGGAGGTGGGCGATAGTCATGGTCCAGAAGGCTGACACCGTTGGGGCGAGGATCCGCTATTGGCGGATGCGTCGGGGCGGGATGTCTCAGGCCGTCCTCGCCGGGCTTGCTGGCGTCAGCCAGCCGTACGTCTCTCAGATCGAGTCGGGCCGGAAGACCATCGACCGGCGCTCCACTCTCGTGTCGTTCGCCGCAGCCCTCCAGGTCACGGTGGCTGACCTGCTCGGCCAGGGCACGGAACCGGGCGATCCGGCGCGCGAGGGCGCCGCCGAGTGCGTACCGGCGATCTGGTCGGCGCTGATCGAGATCGAGGACGGCGAGCGCCGGCCGTCGACCCGCACAGCTGATCAGTTGACGGCAGACCTGGCCCGCAGTGATCAGCTTCGCAACCTCTGTAACTACCCGGCGATGGCGCGGATGCTTCCCGACCTGCTGCTGGAGTCTGCTGCCGTGAGTAGCACCGTGCTCGCTCAAGCGGCATACCAGGCGGCCACGTGTCTGCGGCACCTCGGGTATCGCCATCTGGCGCTGAACGCGGCTCGGGTAGCCGTGTCAGCCGCCGAGGAGGCCGAGCATCCGGCATGGATCGGTGCCGCACGGTTCGCCTACGTGCAGAGCCTGCCGATCGAGTCCGCGTCGCTTGCTGCCCGGGCCGCTGGCCGGTCGCTGGTCGAGTTGCAGAACGATGCCGCTGATGAGCGGGTGCGACAGATGCTCGGCCAGCTTCACCTGTCGGCCGCCTTGACCTCGACCGTGGATGGCCGGGTGGATGTCGCGAGGGATCACCTTGCCGAGGCGACTCGCGAGGCGGCGAGCCTCGGGGACCCGGCGGACGGTGGCGGCTTCAACGGATGCGGGTTCGGGCCGACCAATGTGGATCTCTGGAAGATGTCCATCGCCGCCGAGCAGGGCGAGATGGGCCGTGTGATCGAGTTGTCCCGAACGGTGCGACCGCAGCTTCTCGCGGCCACCAACCGCCAGATGTCGTACTGGCTCGACCTCGGTCGGGCGTTCGCCGATACCGGCCGTCGGGATGCGGAGGCGCTGGGTGCCTTCGTGCAGGCCGAGCGCGCCGCACCCGTTCCGTTTGCGCTGAATCCGCTTGCTCGCGATGCGGTCGTGACCCTTGCCCACCGGGCGAGGCGGCGGGCCGTCTCGGATGACCTGCGGCTGCTTGCCGGCCGGATGGGCATCCGCCTGGCTGCATAACTGGCGGTAATCAATCAATCACCATGATCCCCTAGTGTCCGGTTCGGGAAGGCGGTCGCCTTCTCCGGCCAGATGAGACGGTGAACAGCCCCCTCCTGATCACGATCTTTCCGGCCAAGGCTGCTGGAGGTGGGGATGGCAGGTCAGGGCGACGAACCGGCGATGAGTCGGGGTGAGCGGATTCAGGAGGTTGAGCGGGAGGCGGCGAAGCGGCGGCTGTTGGAGCAGGCTGAGGCGGAGCGCGTACCGGTGGAGGAGACCACGCGGGCGGTGCCGGATCGGCGGTGGCGGCGTGACCGGCCGGAGTGAGTTGCCGATCGGGCGGCGGGTGGCGCAGTGGCGGGTACGGCGGCGGTTGACGCAGCAGGGGCTCGCCGACCGGCTGGGGAAGTCGAAGAGCTGGGTCGACAAGGTGGAGCGGGGTGCCCGCCGACTCGACAAGTTCTCGGTGATCCAGGAGATATCGCCGAGGTGCTGCGGGTCGATCCGGCGGTGCTGCTCGGCGAGCGTCCGCCGCCGGCCGGTGGCGACGTACGTGACGGGCTTGATGGGGTACGCGCGGCGCTCGCGCGCTACGGGGTGTTCCAGGCGCAGATGCGCCCGGTGCCGGTGGGCGATCTGCGCCGGCAGGTGGGGCACGCCTGGTTGAGTTTCCAGCATGGGCAGTACGCGCAGGTGGTGCGGGTGCTGCCCGGATTGCTGGACGCCGTGCAGGTCGGGTCGGCGGGAGAGCCGGGGCGCGCGGAGTTGACGGTGCAGGCGTACCGGATCGCCTCCTCCGTGTTGGTGAAGCTGGGCGAGGCCGACCTCGGATGGCTGACCGCCGACCGGGCGCTGGTGGCGGCCGGCGGGGACGCGCTGTTGGCGGGTACGGCGGCCATCTCGCTCGGGCAGGCGCTGCGGCTCGCCGGCCGGCAGCGGCTGGCGCAGGCCGCCACCGTCGCCGCCGCGCAGCGGCTCATCAGTGCAGCGAAGCGATCGTCGCGGGGGTCGTCCGGGCCGCTGTCGGGCAGCGAGTGGTCGCCGCCGGGCCGGCGGGCGCAGGAGTTAGCGGTGGCTGGGACGCTGCTGCTCCAGGCCGCCTTCGCCGCCGCGAGTTGCGGCCAGCATGGGCAGGCCGAGGCGCTGCTGGAATGGGCCGCGGACGTGGCGAGCCGGGCCGAGGCCACCGACGACCCACACCGTACGAGCTTCGGGCCGCTCGCCGTGGAGCTGGCGCGGATGGTGGTGGCGGTCGAGCGTGGTGATGTGACCGAGGCGGTCACCCGGCACGAGATGCTGATCCGGCGGGACGGGTGGCGGCGGCTGCCGGCCGAGCATCGGGGTGCCTACCTGGTGGACGCCGCGCGGGCGTACCTGCTCGCCGGTGACCTGGCCGGGGCGGGTCGGATGCTGGTCGCGGCGGATGGTGTCGCGCCGGCTGAGGTTCGGGCGCGGCCGTTGGCGCGTACCCTCCTCGGCGAGCTTGCCCGGGGTCGACCTGCACCGCCCGGCGTGGCCCGCCTGGCCACCCTCGTCGGCCTCACCCGCTGACCGGGGCGAAAGGCACTACTCGATGGAAGCGGTATGTCACACAGACATAATTATGTCTGTGTGACATACCGATCTGGGAAGGACCTGCGTCGGGATCGGTCGCCGCCTGCGGGCCGGCGTCGGCGTCGGGTGTGTCGAACCGTCAGCGGCGCGTCGCGAGCACCACGCCGGCCAGGCAGAACGCGCCACCAAGCAGGGCCAGCGGTGCCGGTACCTCGCCCAGCAGCGTCCAGGACAGCAGGACGGTCACCGGCGGGACCAGGTAGGTGGCGGCGGTGGTGCGGCCCGCCGTCCAGCGGGACAGCACGTAGCCCCAGGTGAGGAAGCCGATCGCGGTCGGAAAGACGCCCAGGAACAGCACGCCCAGGGTGGCTGGCAGCGGGGCCGCGGCGAGTTCTTCCAGCAGCGTGGGGGCGAACGGCAGCAGGGCCGCCGTCCCGGCCAGCGCGCCGAGCCAGGTCATCGGCACGGCGTCGATCCGCGCCAGGAGGCGTTTCTGAAGCAGTACGCCGAAGGCGTACAGCATCGCGGACAGCACCGCCAGCGCGACGCCGAGCCTGTCGGCGTGCCCGGTGAAACCACTTGCCGCGATCAGCGCCACGCCCGCGAAGGCGACCGCCACCCCGACACCGAGCCGATTGGTGAGCCGCTCGCCCAGCACGACAACTGCGGCCACCGCGACGAGGATGGGTGCGACCGCCACGAGTAGCGCCGCCGTCCCGGCGTCGACCAGCCGCTCGGCGGCGTTGAGCGCCAGGTTGTACCCGCCGAACCAGGCCACGCCCCAGAGCACGACCAGTCCCAGCACTCCGCCGCGAGGCAGGGCGGCCCGGCGGGGCGCCAGGTCGCCCGGCCTTCGCCCGGCGTGCGGCGCTCGGGCCCGCCGGACGCCGGCGGTGAATGCGACGAACACGCTCAGCGCGGCGGACGCCGCCGCCATGCGCCCGAGGGCCATGGCGCCGGGGGAGTAGTCGTGCCCGGCGAAACGGATGCCGACGAACGCCGAGGCCCACAGCAGGACCGTGGTCGCGGCGGCGGCGACAATCGGCCAGGACCGGGGCCGCTCCTCCTCGCGCCGGGTGTACGCCGCGGTGCCGGTGTCCTCCGGGACGGCCCTGGTCGGAGCGGCGGGCCGGGTGATCGACGGACTGCTCATGGGACGATTCTCGGTAGACCGAACGTTTAGCACCAGTGATTGTTTCTTCACAACTGTTCAGTCAAGCTTTATCGTTGTGCCGTGCTCGACGTTCACCGCCTCCGGGTCTTCCGCTCCGTCGTGGCGTCCGGGTCGGTCCAGGCCGCCGCCGCCAACCTCGGCTACACCCCCTCCGCCATCAGTCAGCACCTCACCGCGCTACAGCGCGAGACGGGCCTCACCCTCCTCGCCCGAGCGGGGCGGGGCCTGCGGCCCACGGCCGCCGGGCACGCCCTCGCCGCCGAAGCCGATCGGGTGCTCGCCCGGGTCGGTGCGGCCGAATCGCTCATCGCGGACCTGCGCACCGGCCGCACCGGCGCACTGTCCATCGCGTACTTCGCGTCGGTGGGTGCGGCGTGGATGCCGCTCGTGGTGCGCCGCATCCTCACCGAACTCCCCGGCGTGCGGCTCGACCTGCAACTGCGCGAACACATCCCGGACAGCCGGGAGGAGCGCGCCGACGTCCAGGTGGTCGTGGCGGGCGGCGGCTTCGACCCCGGATCGGGCTTCACCGCCCATCACCTCCTCGACGACCCGTACGTTGCCGTGGTGCCGGCCGGGCACCGCCTCGCCGACCGTCAGGAGACGGACCTGGCCGACCTCGCCGACGAGCGCTGGATCGACAACGACGTCGCCCGTGGCTGGTGCCGCACCAACCTCCTCGAAGCCTGCACCGCCGCCGGTTTCAGCCCGGCGTTCCGAGTCGAGGCGCACGACTACCGGACGGCGCTCGCCTTCGTCGCCGCCGGCATCGGCCTCACGGTGCTTCCCGCGCTCGGCGCGGCAGATGTGCCGGACGGCGTGGCGTGCGTCCGACTGGTCCGCCCGACGCCGACCCGGTCGGTCCACGTGGTGGTGCACGACGCGGTCGAGCACACACCGGCGGCGCGGATGGCGGTCGCCGCGTTGCGGGACGCCGCCCACCCCGCGCACGCACGGTAGGACGGTGACGGGCCAGCGGTGCTGCCGGCGGGGTGCCACGCTCACCGGTACCGGAGTCTCTGCCACTCTTCGCGGGTCATCGCGTACTCGACCTCACCGTGCTCCGTTCCGGGCAGCGGATCGTCCCAGGACGGGTGGAAGGTGCGGACGTAGCGCAGGCCGACGGACTCCATGACACGGCGGGAGCCGGTGTTCACGGCCATGGTCTGCGCGATGACCCGGCGCTGGCCGACCGTGTCGAAGGCGTGCCGCAGCAGTTCCCGGGAAGCCTCACTGGCCAGGCCCTTGCGCCAGTGCCGGCGGGGGATCCGGTAACCCAGCTCGGCGACGGTCGGGTCGTCCGGTTGGTCGGGGCCGTGCGCCGGCGAAAGCATCATCAGCCCGACGAACTCGCCGTCGTCCTCGGCCGCCGGGGGCGTCGAGCCGTACGCCCCGCCGTCGGTGCCGAACGCCATCCATAAGCCCAGACCGGCGACCTTGCCGGCCAGCGCCATCCGGTTCGCATGCGAGACGATTACCTCGTCCCTGGTGCGGGCCCGGCCATAGAGGTATCGCAGCACCTCCGGGTCGGAGTCCAGTTGGACCTCCAGATCGAGGTGCCGATCGGCGAGCGGGACCAGCAGCAGACGAGCGGTACGCAGGACCGGTTGAGACATCGGGCCACGATCGCACGACCTTCTCCCGCGCGGCGACCTGATTGTCGCCGGAAGCGTGGTGTGGGCGCGTCCCGCATCGGCGTGAGTGGCTCGACCTTCAGCGGCCGGCGCGTTTCCAGGCGCGGTAGAACTCCTTGTAGAGGAAGCGCTGCACCGGCGTACCCGTGGCGGAGACCTGTTTTCCGATCGCTCGTGCTCCGATCCACATGCCGGCGACCTTGGGTACGCCGGGCACCGACTCGGTCACCGAGGCCACCCCGTTGACCAATTCCTGCTCCACCGGCGAGAGCGCGACCTTGCGCAGCCCGAGTCGTTCCAGCAGTTGCCGTTTCGCCCGCCTGCCAGAGCCGGCCACCGAGCAGCGGCAGTTCGAGTTCGAGAAGCTGTACGCGGTGAGTGTCGTTGTCGTCCGCCGCTGTGGCGAGGGACTGGTGGATGCCCCGAATGGCCTTGATGACGTCGAGCACCACTGTTTCGGTCGCGCCCTCGGTGGAGAGGTCGAAGGTCAGCAGGAAGTCGCGTCGGACGGGGTGGGCCTGGTAGGAGAGGCGGGTGGCGTCCGCTCGTGCCTGATACTTCAGCCCACGCGCCAGAGTCGCCGCGACGTAGACCTCCTCGCCAGCAGGTGCCATGGATCGCAGTGGGCCACGTAGCACGATCGAGGCCGCTCGTGCCCAGGTGCCAAAGGGATCGTCCTCCACCCCGTCGGGGGTGGCGATGCGGTCTGCGTGATGTCCCGCCACGCGTACGTTGGCCGCCTGAAAGGCACACCAGCCGTGGATGCGTTTTGACAGCGAGTTGCGTTGATCAGGTAGGACGTCGTCGCAGGCGACCGCCTGCCCGATGAACTGTCCGAGGACCTGGTGGCCCCGCCAGCTTTGCAATTCGTGTAGTGCCGCCTCCTCGGCGGCTCGCACCCGACCCCTCTCGGCCGCATCCAACTGCAACGGATGCAGTAGTCCCGCGTCGGCCAACGCCCGAAGGAGATACGGCTTGCCGCCGAAGTCGGCGACCGAGGGGTGGGCGAGCACCGGATGGGCTATCCACACCCGTTCCATGAAGATCAGGGACTGGATCAGCTCGACGAACGCCTGGCGGGCGAACGGGTCATCGGGCCGAGTGGCACGGTTCTGCGCAACGACGAAATCCTCGGCGCTGATGATCGACGTGACGTCTACGAGGACTTCGGTGTTCCGGTGCGGGAGTCCCCGGCTAGCTCCACGAACCACTTGACGGCCTCCGGGCGACCCATCACGGTGCTGGCGAAAGTCGGCTCTGGCTGGGCGAGTGTTTCCATGGACACGGGCAGGTGCCGGGTTCCATTCACGTCCGCGGACATTAGACCGACGATTTCGCCGAGGCACAACCCCGCGAGACCGTCCCAGACCTTTTGCCGAGGGCGGTAGAAAAGGTCGAAACGCGGTGTGTCGGCCGCGAGATCGGTGAGGTCCAGGGCGGTACGCAGCATGTCCAACGTCTGTGACGTGGTCCGCGTCTTCAGGGTGTAGCCGGCAGCGACCATGGCGGTCTCGTGCGGCGGGGCTTCGGAACGAGCGCTGCGGGTCAGGGAAGCGACACGAGAGGGCTCGTTGGTGTACGCCGCCGGTCTGCCATTGACGGCGATCGTGCCAACGGCCCGGGAGGCGACCACCACGATCGGTGTGCGGTCGGCTCCCAGTTCGGGTGCGACGATGAGTGCGGCGACGGGTTCCCTTCGCTCCAGCAGGCAGACGACGGAGCAGAACTCGGCGCTGCGTGGATCGACGAACTCGGCGGTGCCGTCGATCGGGTCGATCACCCAGATCCGCTCGGGTTCCTCATCCAGACCGGGCCGCCAGGTACCGCTGCCCGACTCCTCCGCCAGCACCCGAGCAGCCGGGTCCACGGCCCGGATCCGGCTGATAATCAGTTCTTCGATCGCGAGGTCGGCCTCGGTGAGCAGCGTGTGGTCGGCTTCTCCCGCACATCCAGCTCGGTCACGCGGGACCGGTAAGCCGTGAGAACCCCCAACAGTTCTGTCGTCAGGTCGGACCACAGCTTGTCAAGATCCATCGACTCGACTCTCCTCGCGACCGGCCCAGCAGCGCCCTTTCGATCGATGGCTCCATCATCCCACCATGGCGGGTCATCCGGCACCGGCCGGCGCCTGGCCGCGCTGGTCGGGGTCTCACTCGACGAGCCTCCTGCCGGCTCAACCCGCCTCCAGCGCACCGCGTGCGACGGTGACGAACGCGTCGCGCTGCTCGGCCCGGGACCGGATCATGGCAAGGTGCTCGGTACGGTGCCGGGCCGCCAGCGAGCGGCTGTCCGTGATCTCTTCCCGCTGGAGTCGGCGCTGCTGGGCGTACTCCTCGTTGACGCTGCGCACGGTGCGCCCGGCGGCCTCGGCGACCGGGTCCGGACCGGCCAGCAGCACCAGGTTGTACGCCTCGTCGAGCGCGCGCAGCGCCGGGTACGGCGCGTCCTCGGCCGGTGCGGTGTCCGCCCCGACCCACCCGGTGTCCAAGGCCCGGTACGCGCGGTCGCAAGCGGCCAGGAAATTCACGTACGTGTCCCGTCGTGCCTGGTGCCGGCGGAGCGTACGCTGCTCGGCGCGCTCCTCGCGGGCGGTGGCGACCTGGCGGCGCACGGTGAGCGCGGTGACCAGTCCGGTGAGCCCGGCGGCAGTCAGTGTGGACAGCGACGTGATCAGCGCAATGGCGACAGTTTCCCGCATGTTGGCTATTTCCTCGGCTGGCGGCCCGCCAGGTAACCCTGCACAACGGCCACGAAGGCGGCCGGATCGTCGACCCACGGGAAGTGTCCGGCTTCCGGGAGCACCCCGAGGTCGGCCACGGCGAGAAGATCGGCCAGCTCGCGGACGGACGTGCACGTCGGCCAGATGTCGTATTCACCAGCGATCAGCAGCGCCGGCACCGGCAGTTCCGCAAGCCGCTTCGGCAGCGCGGGATCCGGGTCGAAGCCGGCGTAGAAGCCGTCGGTCGCCGGCTGGAAGAACTGGGCAGGCTCGGCGGCCGCCTGCGCCTGGGCGGCGGCGTTCCACCGGCCGTACAGCAGCGGCGCCGACAGCCAGCGATACCGCTGCAGTTCCTGGGGTGTGGTGGCCTCGGCGCGCAGAGCGGCGGCCGCATCGGCGTACCAGGGCTCGTGCGCCCGTCGGGCCAGCACCGCGTCAACGTCCAGGTCAGACGGAATGCCGACGACGCGCAGGGACGGTGCGACGAGCACGAGGCGATCGACCCGGTGCGGATACTCGGCCGCGTACAGCAGACAGGTTCCGCCGCTGGCCGAGTGTCCGAGCAGATCCATCCGATCCAGCCTGAGGTGTTCGCGGAACGCCTCGACGTCCTGGACCAGCCGGTCAACCCGGTAAGTGGTGGCATCCTGCGGTGCTTGCGACCCGCCGGTCCCACGATTGTCGAGCAGGAACAGCGTCCGATGATCGCTGAGACCGCCCAACTCGCCAAGATACTCGGCGGCCTGACCGGGACCACCGGGAACGCACACCAGCGGTTGTCCGGAGCCAACCACCCGGTACGCCAGTTCCGTGCCGTCCCAGGAGCGAAAACGCCTCATGGAGTCCGAGTCTGCCACGGACCCCGCCCGGGTATGGGTCTCCACCAGGCCGAGCGCAGCCGCGTCGGTGTCGCGCTCACCGGCTGCCGCAAGGGGCACGTGTCGAGCGAGCGATCATCCAGCCGAGAGGAACGACGCCAGGTCCTGCCCCTGTTCGGCGACGGCGGTGTGCTCGTCGCGGGTGAGAGGGCGCAGCGGGGTGACGGTCACCGTGCCGGCCTTGATGGTCCAGGTCGCGGCGACCCGGCCGTCGACCAGCACGACGCGCGCGCCGGTGACCGACAGGCCGCGGTGGGTGTCGTCGATGATCCGGCTCCGGTCGTGATACCCGAGGATCGCGTTGTCGAAGGCGGGCAGGAACCGCACCGGGGCGGGTGTGTCGGGGTCGGGTCGTGGCGCGTCGGGGAGGTCCAGCAGCTCCCGACCGCGCTCGTCGCGGAAGGCGACGAGCTGTTCGCGTATCGCGGCCACCGCCCCGCGTAGCCCGGTGAGGCCGCACCAGGCGCGCAGGTCGGCCGTGGCGGCGGGGCCGAACGCGGCCAGGTAACGCCGTACCAGCGTTTCACCCACCGGGTCGGAGCCGACGTTGCCCCGGCCCGGCGAGCCGGACCGGGGCAACGAATCCGGGGCCGGCGGGTCGATGTCGCGGCCCAGCCACGCGGCCAGCGGTAGGTAGCGCGCTCCCGCCGTGGTGCGCCACAGCCCGCGCGGGGGTAGTTGGACCGTCGGGATCAGGGCGGCGACCAGCAGCTCGCCCAGGGCCCGTGGTCCCGGGCCCGGCCAGCGGTCGCCGAGCGTCCTCGCGAGCCCGGTCATCGAGCGGGGTTCGCCGTCGGCCAGCACCGCCCGGCCCGCCGCCGCGAGGTCGTCGAGGTCCACCCCGTCGAGTTCGCGGCGGTAGACTCCGAGCACCCGTTGCCGCAGCATGCTGTCGTGCCGGGCCCGCCAGGCGAGGGCGTCCTCGGCGGTGAGCAGATGGATGGTACGGCGCATGAGGATCGCCCGCACCAGCTGCCGCCGGGTCAGCAGGTCCGAGAGCACAGCCGGATCGAACGCGCGCAACCGGGACCAGAGCCCGACGAACGGCTCCTGCGGTTCCTGCGCCTGCATGCCGCAGAGGTGGGCGACGGCGTCGCGTACCGGCAGGTCGGCGCGGTCGAGCAGCAACTGCCGGGCCAACGTCGCGCGGTTGAGTGCCCGGGCGCTCAGCAGCCGGGGGTACGCGTCACTCATGTGTGCTGGTTTCCTTCCGCGGTCGGGGTCCCCGGCCGGTGGGTCACGGCTGGGCGGGGCGCGACGCAACAGTCGCGCTGGAAGCGGTCAGGATGTGTCCTCTTCTTCGGCGAGGATGAGGAACATGCCGAAGACCTCAGCGCGACTGCTGGCGTTGCTGTCCCTGTTGCAGGTGCGCCGGGACTGGCCCGGGGCGCTGCTGGCCGAACGGCTGGACGTCAGCCCGCGTACCGTCCGGCGCGACGTCGAGCGCCTGCGTGAACTCGGCTATCCCATCGTGGCCGCCAAGGGCCCGGACGGCGGGTACCGGCTCGACGCCGGCACCCGCCTGCCTCCGTTGCTCTTCGACGACGAACAGGCCGTCGCCCTCGCCGTCGCCCTGCGCAGCGCCACCACCGCCGGCGCCGGCATCGAGGAGGCCGCGATGCGGGCGTTGCACACCGTACGGCAGGTCATGCCGGCGCGATTGCGCCACCGCATCGACACTCTCCAGGTCACCGCCGTCGAACGGCCGGCGGCGCCGCGTGCCGACAGCGCCGTGCTGTTGGCGCTGAACGCCGCCGTGCAGGCCCGCGAGGTGCTGCGCTTCGACTACGGGTCCGTCTGGGCTACACCTGGGGACGACGACGGTACGCCCATCCACCCGCGCCGGGTGGAGCCCCACCACATCGTGACCTGGGGCGGACGCTGGTACCTCGTCGCCTGGGATCTCGATCGCGGCGACTGGCGCATCTTCCGTGCCGACCGGATCACCCCGCACGGCCCCACCGGTCCTCGATTCGTCCCGCGCGAAGTACCCGGGGGTGCCGTGGCACTCTTCGTCACCAGCAGATTCCGCGGCTTCGACGGCGTCGATGACTGGCCCTGTCGGGGGGAGGTGATCCTCGACCTTCCCGCCGCCAGGGTGTCACCGTTCATTCACGACGGCGTGGTCGAGGAACTCGGCCCGCAGCGCTGCCGGCTGACCCTCGGCTCGTGGTCGTGGCCGGGCCTGGCCGCCGCCATCGGCAGGTTCGACGCCGACATCCACGTCATCGGGCCGCCCGCTCTCCGGGACGCCTTCGCGCAGTTGGCCCGCCGCTACGCCGACGCCGCAGCCGACGCTGGCCGCGAGGACGCCGACGCCGCAGCCGACGCTGGCCGCGAGGGGCGCGGACCGGCGAAGCGGGCTGCGGCGCGGGACGAACGGGCCGTCGGTCACGCCCAGGGGGCGGTCGGATACCAGGGGATGATCTCCCGGCGAGCGAGCAGGCGGACGTCCCAGTAGAGGAACGTGAAGGCGCCTGCGACGAGGAACGCCACCGCGATGGTCGCCGCCAAGCGGCTCGGACGGGCGGCGAACCAGGTCTGCAGCCGGCTGCCGGCGAACCACGCCAGCAGCAGGAACAGCACCGCCATGATGACGATGTTGCCGATCGACTGAAGGCTGAACGCGGCCGCGCCGTACAGCGGGTTGCCGCTCTCCGCGGCGTCGCGGAACATCTGGCGGAACAGCGGGAACGGCCGTCCGATCAGGAAGCCGGCGATGAGCACGCCCATGAAGACCAGCGGAGCGTTGGGGTACCGGCGGGAGATCCGGGCGAACGGGTCCGGCACCACCCTCAGCGCGGCCAGCCCCAGGTAGAGCATGATCAGCCCGATGGCGCCGAAGACCACCATGGACTGGATGCTGCGCGGCGACAACGAGCCGGGAGTGTTCGGGGCGGTGGAGAACTGGGGCATGGACGTGCCGACCAGGCCGACGATCGCGCCGTAGAGGGCGGAGACCGCGATCATGCCGACCGCCATCCAGCCCAGCGGGCGCAGCGGTGCCAGGAAGCGGCCCAGCCGGCTGCCGGACGTACCGGCCAGGGGGGCGAGGGCGCCGAAGGCGGCGACGTTGCAGGCGGTGAAGGTGCCGGCAACTCCCGAGACGAACGCGAAGATCACGCCCGCCACGATCCCGCTGATCGGAGTCTGCTTGGCGTCGTGGCCGAGCAGCGTGTTGGCGACGTTGTCACCGATGGTCTGATCGACGAATTCCGCCGACCAGACGACGGTGAGCAGGAACCCGCCCAGCACGCTGAGCAGAATGATCAGCCCGCGTCGGCGTGGCGCGTGCCCGACGACGAACAGGGAGGTGGAACGGGGCTCGGGCGGTAGCCGAACCTCATCAGCGGCGGATGGATGGCTGGCGCGCCGGTCGATCTGGGTCACGGAAACGCTCCTCGACATCACGGAGGGTGAAATTTGACGATGACGGATCGACCGGGGCTGCGTTTCTCTTTACTTGCTCAATCGGTGCCCAATCCGATGCCGGTTCCCGTCCAATTTCCGGGCGTACTGATCCGGACGCTGATTTGGACGCCGAGTTCGCGGAATCCGAGCGCCCGCGCCACGCGCCGCGACGGTTCCGGCCGGGCCCGCCACTGGGGAAGCAGTTGGTTGTCCAGGCCCTCCGCCACGGCAGCGCTGGCGACGACCCGGGCGAAACCGCGCCCGCGCCGGTCCGGCGCCGTCAGCACACTGAGGTGCGCCACCCGTTCCGGCCAGTGCCGGTAACCCGCCGCCGCCACCACGCGGCTCCCCGCGCGGACGACGAACGCCGGGGAGGTGATCTCGGCCAGCCCGCACTCCGCGGCGTCCTCGACCGGGACGGAGGCCAGGAGGTCGGCGATCTCCGGGTGATCGGCGGGCACCCGTTCCGAAGCGCCCTTCTCGTACGACCGGAAGGCGCGCTCGTCGCAGTAGGCGAGCGTCGCGGGCCCGAGTACCTCCGCGACGGGCAGCACCGCTGCCAGCTGTTCAGGGTCGGTCAGCGCCGCGACGGGGAGATCGTCGAGCGCCTCCCGGACGACTGCCTCCAGGCCCTCCGTGGGCACGGTGCTGATCGCCGCCCTGCCGAGGGTGACGATCCCGGTCCAGCCCGGTGGGCAGATCAGCGATTCCGCCGACACCGCCACGTCGGCGCCCCGGATGGGAAATGTCATCGGTACACCGGCCAACTCGACCCACAAACGTCGTGCCCGCGCCAGCAACAGATCAACAGTCACCGACGGCATCCTGTCGCCCCGCCACCTGGGTGCTCGCCGCCGGTCGCCCGGCCGTCTCGCGGGCCACGGACTTTGGTGGCGGCGCCGCCCCCAGCCGCCCTCCGATGCCGCCGTCTCCGTCCGGTTCGCCGCCCATGCTCGGCGAGCTGCCCCTCAGACGACGGCGCGCGCCCGCGCGATCAGGGGCGCCGCATGGCGATACGGGCAGCGGTGGCCCGGGAGTTGTTAATAGGGGGCCCTTCCTATACACGAGGCGTTAAAAAGGGGCCCTTCCTTTCAGCGGTGAGTTGCATGGGTATGCGGGATGGTGCATACTCTTTCTCGTGTCCAAGGTTCTGACCTCCCTGCCCACCGGTGAACGTGTCGGCATCGCCTTCTCCGGCGGCCTCGACACCTCGGTCGCGGTCGCGTGGATGCGCGACAAGGGCGCCGTGCCCTGTGCGTACACCGCCGACATCGGCCAGTACGACGAGCCCGACATCGCCTCGGTGCCCGGTCGCGCGCTCAACTACGGCGCCGAGCTGGCCCGGCTGGTCGACTGCCGGGCCGCCCTGGTCGAGGAAGGGCTGGCGGCGCTGACCTGCGGCGCCTTTCACATCCGCTCGGGCGGGCGGATGTACTTCAACACCACCCCGCTCGGGCGGGCGGTCACCGGGACGCTGCTGGTGCGGGCGATGATCGAGGACGACGTCCAGATCTGGGGCGACGGCTCGACCTTCAAGGGCAACGACATCGAGCGGTTCTACCGTTACGGGCTGCTGGCCAACCCGCAGCTGCGGATCTACAAGCCGTGGCTGGACACCAGCTTCGTCACCGAGCTGGGTGGGCGCAAGGAAATGTCGGAGTGGCTGCTGGAGCGGGGCCTGCCGTACCGGGACAGCACCGAGAAGGCGTACTCCACCGACGCCAACATCTGGGGCGCCACGCACGAGGCGAAGACCCTGGAGCACCTGGACACCGGCGTCGAGACGGTCAACCCGATCATGGGCGTCCGGTTCTGGGACCTGTCGGTGGAGATCCCCACCGAGGACGTCACCATCGGCTTCGACCAGGGCCGCCCGGTGACGATCAACGGCAAGGAGTTCGCCAGCGCGGTCGACCTGGTGCTGGAAGCCAACGCGATCGGCGGCCGGCACGGCCTGGGCATGTCCGACCAGATCGAGAACCGGATCATCGAGGCCAAGAGCCGGGGCATCTACGAGGCGCCCGGCATGGCGCTGCTGCACGCCGCGTACGAGCGGCTGGTCAACGCCATCCACAACGAGGACACCCTGGCCAACTACCACAACGAGGGCCGCCGCCTGGGTCGGCTGATGTACGAGGGACGCTGGCTGGACCCGCAGGCGCTGATGCTGCGCGAGTCGTTGCAGCGCTGGGTCGGCACGGCGGTCACCGGCGAGGTGACGCTGCGGCTGCGCCGGGGCGAGGACTACTCGATCCTGGACACCACCGGTCCGTCGTTCAGCTACCACCCGGACAAGCTGTCGATGGAGCGTACCGAGGACTCGGCGTTCGGCCCGTCCGACCGGATCGGCCAGCTCACCATGCGCAACCTGGACATCGCCGACTCGCGGGCGAAGCTGGAGCAGTACGCGAGCCTCGGCATGGTCGGCGGCGGCACCCCGCAGCGGGTGGTCGGTGCCGCGCAGGCGGCCTCGACCGGGCTGATCGGCGCGATGCCGCAGGGTGGCGCCGAGGCGATCGCCTCCCGGGGCGTGGCCCCGGCGGAGGACGAAGCCCTGGACCGCGCCGCCATGGAGTTCGGCGTCGACTGACCGGGCGCGGTCCACCGGGAACCGGCCAATACACTGACCGGCATGAGTGGAACCTCCGGCTCGGGTGGGTCCGCGCGCGTCGGTTCCTGGCTCGGGATCGCCGCCGCCGTCGGCGTCGCGGTGCTCGCCTGGGCGGGCTACTGGTGGCTGGCCGTGCCCCGCTACGACCTGTGCGCGGCGGTGCTGCCCGCCCCCGCGGGCTGCCGGACCGCCGACCGGGTGCCCACCGCGGCCCTCTGGACGGCGATCGTCGCGGCGCTGCTCCTGGCCACGGCCGCCCTCGCCGTCGTCCGCCCGCGCGGTCGCTGGTGGCCCTTCGCGGTGGGGATGGCCACGCTGGCCGTCACGGCGCTGTGGGGCTTCCGGACGGTGCTCTACGCGTTCTGACCGCCAGGACGCTGCGGGTCAGCCGTCGTGCGGATCGACGGTGATGACGACCTTGCCGGCCGGGTGCCCGTCGGTGAAGTGGCGCAGCGCGTCCACCGCCTCCGCGAGCGGATAGCTGCGGTCGACCGGTGGGGTCAGCGCACTGGACCCGATGAGGTCACCCAGATCGTCGAGATCCTCGGTGCGCTCCACGGCGCTGACGGCGCGCAGCCGTTGGCCGACGACTGTCGACAGCAGTGGCGCCCCGAACATCTGCCGGCCGTAGCCGCCGAGCAGTCGACCCCGGGTCCAGTCGCCGCCGACCAGCGCCAGCGTCCCACGCGGGGTGAGCGCGCGCCGCAGCAGCGACAGTGGACGGTCACCTCCGGTGTCGATGACCACGTCGTGGACCGGGCCGTCCCGGTCGATCTCCTCACGGGTGTAGTCGAGGACGTCGTCGGCGCCGAGGGAGCGGACGAAATCGGTCTTCTCCGGGGCGCAGACGCCGGTCACGGTCGCCCCGTACGCCTTGGCGATCTGCACGGCCTGGGAACCGACGCCGCCGGACGCGCCGATGACCAGGACCCGGTGGCCCGGGCGCACCTGGCCGCTGTCGCGGACCGCGCGCAGCGCCGTCATCCCGGAGACGGGCGCGGCGGCGGCCTGCGCGAAGGACAGGTTGGCCGGCTTGCGGGCCAACCGCTTCTCGTGGGTGGCGGTGAATTCGGCGTACGAGCCGCGCAGGGAGGTGCCGTACACCTCGTCGCCGGGCCGGAAGCGGGTCACCCGGGAACCGACCTCGACCACCACGCCGGCCAGGTCCCGGCCGCGTACCGGCACCCGGGGGCGGCGCAGCCCGGCCGCGAGCCGCACCAGGTAGGGGCGGCCGACGATGAAGATCAACACTCCGGGGTCGACCGCGGCGGCGCGCACCGCGACGAGCACCTCCTCGTCGCCGATGCTCGGCCGTTCGACGTCACGCAGCCTGAGGGCGTCCGTTGCGCCGTAGGCGTCCTGCACGATGGCCTTCACGATTCCTCCTCGGGATACTGGAACACCTCGTCGAGCCGTACGCCGAACACGCGGGCGATCCGGAAGGCCATCTCCAGCGAGGGGGAGTAGCGGCCCTGCTCGATGGCGATGACGGTCTGCCGGGTCACGCCGATCCGGTCGGCCAGGTCGGCCTGGGTCATCTCGTCGCGGGCGAAGCGCAGCGTCCGGATGTTGTTGGTTACGCGGGTCGGTTTCACCACTGCGGCACACCTCGGCGGTAGACGACCACCTTCGCGAGCGAGCCGACCACCGCGGACAGCACGAAGCAGAGGTAGATCACGTTGGCGATCCAGAACCAGTGCCACTGCGCCAGGGCCATGAGCATCGCCGACACCGCGCCGATCACCACGAACGCCTGCCCGACGTGGTCGCCGAGGCGGCCGATCTCCCGGTCGCGGTCGTCGCTGACCCGCGAGGCGCGCGGATTCAGCAAGGCCATCCCGATCTCGGCCAGGATGCTCGCGGCGATGGCGCCACCGATCGTCCAGAGCAGGGCGGCGGCGTAGGGTGTCGCGGCCAGCGACCCGCCGTCGACCCGGCTCAGGACGACGGCCGCGTAGCAGGCGTAGGCGACCGCGCTGACCACCAGCATGATCCAGGCACGCTTTTCCTCATGCGTCATGACCGGCTCCCGATGTAAAAAATCCTTGACATGTCGAGAGTAAGGCATCCTTGACATCGTGTCTAGAAACTTTTACATCCATTCGAGTCGGAGACCTCTGCGGACGGCTGCTCGGCCCCGGCAGCGGTGCCTTGCGCCGGGTTCGTCCAATGGACCACGTGGCTGACGACATCGAACAGCGGCTTTCCGTGGCGGCCGAGGTGCTCCGCGAGCACGAGGTGACCACGCACCGGGTCGCGGACCTGCGGGTCCGGATCGACCAACTGGCCGGCCGGGTCGCGCAACTGCGCGAGCGGTGCGTGGACGAGGAAAAGGACGTCGCCCGGCTGGAGAGCCTCTCCCTGACCCGGGTACTGGCCTCGCTGCGTGGCGCGCGGGACGACCTGCTGGCCCGTGAACGGGCCGAGGCCGACGCCGCCCGCTACCGCGCGGCCGAGGCCGCGGCCCGCCTCGACGCGCTGCGGCGGGAGCACCAGGCCGCGTGCGCGCGGCTCGGTCAGCTCGCCGGGGCCCCGGACGCGTACGCCGCCGTGCTCGACGCGAAGGAGCGGCACCTCACCGGCGCCGGCGACCCGCGCGCCGGGCGACTGCTGGCTCTGGCCGAGCAGCGCGGACGACTCACCGGCGAGCTGCGTGAGGTGGCCGAGGCAGATCAGGCCGCCCGCGCCGCCCAGGAGGCCCTGCAGCAGGTGCGGCGCAAGCTGGACAGCGCCTCGGGCTGGTCGACCTACGACACCTTCTTCGGCGGCGGGATGGTGGCCAGCGCGATGAAACACTCCCGCCTGGACGACGCGGCGCAGGCTGCCGCCCACGCCGAGCGGTGCCTGGCCGCGCTGCGCACCGAACTCGCCGACGTGCCGGGCGTCGACGTGATCGCGCCACGGCTGGCCGTCGGCGGCCTGACCCGGTTCGTCGACATCTGGTGCGACAACATCTTCACCGATCTCGCGGTGCGGGAGCGGATCACGCAGGCCGTGCAGCACGTCGAGCAGTGCCGGCGGCTGGTGGGCGACGTGCGGGTCCGGCTGGCGCAGCGCGCCGCCCGGGACCGGGCCGGCCTCGGCGCGATCGAGAACGAGCGCAAGCACCTGCTCGCCAGCGGCTGACCGCCGATCCGGGTGGGAGCGACCACGCCGCTGGCCGTCCCGCCCGGTCCCCGACGTCGACAACCCGCAGACCTGGCGCGGCCAGCGACCCGCCGTACCCTCGGGTCAGCGGTGGGTGGCCCGGAGCGCGTCGTGCAGTTCCCGCGCCACCTGCGCCAGCGCCGCCTCCGCCTGCGGCTGCACGGCAGCCGGCACCGTCGACTCGCTGAGCGCGGCCACCGCGTACGCCTGCCCGTCGGCGTGCTCCACCACGCCGACCTCGTGCCGCAGGTTGAGCAGGGTGCCGGTCTTCGACGACCAGCGGGAGGCGTCGGAACTGAAGTCCGGGGCGAGCCGCTGCCGCAGCAGGTTGTCGCCCATCAGCTCGCGTACCCGGGCGGCGACCGGCGCCGGGATGCGCGACGGGCGCCACAGGGCGTGCAGCAGTTCGACGAAGGCGCGGGCCGAGCCGGCGTTGGCCCGGCCGACGTCGAGCTGGGGGACCGGATGGCCCTGACCGGCGGTGGTCGCGGACGCGGCGAGGGAGTGCGCGAGGTGCACCTCGTCCGGGGCGAACCGCTCGGCCGGAGTGTCGGTGAGGTCCCGGGTGCGGTGCCGGACGCTGATCCCGTCGACGCCGAACCGGCGCAGCGCGGCGGTGACCTCCGCCGGCGCAGTGAGGGCGAACAGCGCGTCCGAGGCGCCCTCGTCACTGATCGCCACGCTCAGATAGAGCAAATCGTCGATTGCCACGGTGGCCGGGTGCCGGAACCGGCTCAGCCCGGTCGGACCCGGTGTCCGAATTCGGCCGGGCGCCACCGTGATCGGGGTGGCGCCGTCGAGTTCGCCGCGCTCGATCCGATCCACGGTGGCCAGCGCGAGCGGCACCTTCACCAGCGACGCGACCGGGAGGACGACGTCGCTGTCGAGCCCCAGCTCGTCACCGGTGTCGAGGTCGCGGACCAGTACGCAGCCGCGCAGCCCGGCCTCGCGTAGCGTCTCCCGAGCTGCGCGGAGCAGCCGCCCGACCGTCATGCCGAATCCCGCCAGCCGTGCACCGGGCGGTCCCCGGGCACCTGCTCCTCCACGCCGAGACATCGGCCGATGGCGGCGCGCAGCACACCGCCTAGCCGCTCGGCGTCCTCGCGTACGCCGGCGGTCACCTGGTAGCCGCGGACCGGCCGCAGCTCGCCGAGAGGCCGCCAGTGCAGCCCGAGTTCGCGAGCCTCGGCGGGCGAGCAGAGCATCAGGTCGGAGCCGGCGAGCGCCTCGGCGGTGGCGTCGACCATGGACGCCGAGACCGTCACCTGGGCCGGTTGCAGCCCGACGGCGTCGCGCAGCCGGGTCAGCGGGTCGCGGACGTGCGGCACGTCGTCCTCCGGCGAGATCCAGACCCGACGCCGTCGGGTTCGCCGGTCGGCACGCGGCGCGCGCAGCGTCTCCAGGTGAACCACCTTGACACCCGGGTCGGTGCCGCTCCCGAGGCCCAGCGGTACCCGCCACGCGGCCTCGTCCGGCGGTACGGCCAGCCGGAACGGACGCAGCCGGGCGCGTTCGGCGTCGTGCTCCATCGCCTCGGCCAGGTCCACGATTCGCCGGGCGGAGTGGAGCATGTCCCGCCCGAACGGGGTGAGTGTGACGCTGCGCGACGTCCGGTCGAACAGTTGCCCGCCGAGGTGCCGCTCCAGGGCGGCGACCCGGCGGCTCGCCACCGACTGGGGGATGCGGGCGACGGACGCGCCGACGGTGAAGCTGCCGTGATCGCCGACCGACACGAAGGCCCGACAGGCCGCCACGAGATCCACATGGGAATCCTATGCAGAAACAGCATCAGTATCGCCCTCGGCGTCTTCGACGGCATGGGCCAGCGCTGCGAGCCTGGTTACCGGCCACCCGGGAAGGTCTCCGGGTCGCCGGGACGACCGACGGAAGGACCAGTCTTGACCAGCACCACCCGCCGTACCCGAATCAGTGCCCTCGCCGCCGCGCTGGCGCTCGGCCTGCTGGCCGGATGCTCACCCGGCACCCCGACCGCGCCGGCCCCTACGCCGTCGCCGTCCGCCGCGCCGGTGGCCGTCGACTTCACCCCCTTGGAGAAGCAGTACGACGCCCGGCTCGGGGTGTACGTGATCGACACCGGCACCGGCCGCACCGTCGCGTACCGGGCCGACGAGCGCTTCGCGTACGCCTCGACGTTCAAGGCCCTGGCCGCCGCCGCGGTCCTCGCCGCCACCTCCACCGAGGAGCTGGACCAGATCGTCACCTACTCCCGCGACGAACTGGTCACCTACTCGCCGATCACCGAGCAGCACGTGCAGACCGGCATGTCGCTGCGGGCGATCGCCGACGCGGCGGTGCGCTACAGCGACAACACCGCCGGGAACCTGCTGCTCGACCGGCTCGACGGCCCGGACGGCTTCAAGCAGGCACTGCGCGACATCGGCGACGAGGTCACCGAGCCGTCGCGGATGGAGACCGAACTCAACGAGGCGACCCCGGGCGACACCCGCGACACCAGTACGCCCCGCGCACTGGCCACCTCGCTGAAGGCGTACGCCGTCGACGACGCGCTTTCCGCCGAAGACCGCGCGGTGCTGGTCGACTGGCTCAAGGGCAACACCACCGGCGACAAGACGATCCGGGCCGGCACTCCGGACGGCTGGCAGGTGGGCGACAAGACCGGCTCCGGCGGCTACGGCACCCGCAACGACATCGCCGTGATCTGGCCGCCGGACCGGGCCCCGATCGTGCTGGCCGTGCTCTCCAGCAAGGCCGACAAGGATGCCGAGCGCGACGACGCCCTGCTCGCCCACGCCGCCGAACTGGCCCTCACCGCCCTGCGGTGAAAGGAAGGGCCCCCTGTTAACGCCTGAGGTAGAGGAAGGGCCCCTTCTTAACACACCGGTGTTAAGAAGGGGCCCTTCCTTCGCGGCCGGAGTGGTGGGTGGGTCAGGGGATCGGCCATTCGTGCACGGGGCGGTTGCTGTTCATCAGCTCCACGTAGTGCCGGACCACCTCGCGCAGCGCCTCCGGCCGGTCGAGATGGTCGGCGGACTCCAGCCGGTGCAGGGTCGCCACCTGCCAGCTTGCCCCGTTGCGGCCGGTCAGGCAGCGCTGCTCGATGATGTCGAGCAGCCGGTCCCGCTCGCTCGGGTCGAGCCCCCAGCGGTCCAGACCGTGGTGGGCCAGCGGCAGCAGGCGGCGCAGCACCAGCTCGGTGACCGGCAGGTAGCCCAAACCCGGCCAGAAGACGTGGGCGTCGATGCCGTGCCGGGCACAGGTGTGGAAGTTCTCCTCGGCGGCGCTGAACGACATCTGCGACCACAGCGGCCGGTCCGCCTCGGCCAGCGCGCGGACCAGTCCGAAGTAGAACGCCGCGTTGGCGACGGTGTCCAGCACGGTCGGCCCGGCGGGCAGCACGCGATTCTCCACCCGCAGGTGCGGGCGGCCCCGGAGCACGTCGTAGACCGGCCGGTTCCACCGGTAGACGGTGCCGTTGTGCAGCCGCAACTCGCCGAGGTCCGGCACCCCGCCGGCGGCGAGCGTCTCGGCCGGGTCCTCCGCCTGGCAGACCGGCAGCAGCGCCGGGAAGTAGCGCACGTTCTCCTCGAACAGGTCGAACACCGTGGTGATCCAGCGTTCCCCGAACCAGACCCGGGGTCGTACGCCCTGGGTCTTGATCTCCTCCGGCCGGGTGTCGGTGGCCTGCTGGAACAGCGGGATGCGGGTTTCCCGCCACAGCTCCCGGCCGAAGAACAAGGGCGAGTTCGCGCCCAGCGCGACCTGGATGCCGGCGATGGCCTGGGCCGCGTTCCAGTAGTCGGCGAACTGGTTCGGGCCGACCTGGAGGTGGAACTGGGTGCTGGTGCAGGCCGCCTCCGGGGTGATGGTGTCGACGGTGACCGACAGCCGCTCCACCCCGTTGACGGCGATCCGTAGGTCCTCACCCCGGGCGGCGAAGATCTGTTCGTTGAGCAGCGTGTAGCGGGGGTTGGCCGACAGGGTGGCCGCGGTCAGGTGTTCGGGCCGCACGGTGGGCAGGATGCCGATCATCACCAGCTGCGTGCCGACCGTCCGGGCCCGCTCGTCGGCGGCGTTCAGGCTGGCCCGTACGCTCCGCTCGAACTCGGCGGTGCCGGTGCCGGTCAGCCGCCGGGGCGGCACGTTGATCTCGATGTTGAACTGGCCGAGCTCGGTCTGGAAGCTCGGGTCGGCCACCGCGCGCAGCACGTCGCTGTTGCGCATCGCCGGCATCGACTCCTCGTCGACCAGGTTGAGCTCGATCTCCAGCCCGGTCATCGGCCGGTCCACGTCGAACCGGGACTCGCGCAGCATCTCGGCGAAGACGTCGAGGCAGCGGCGTACTTTCTCCCGGTAGCGGGCCCGGTCCTGACGGCTGAAGGTCTGCACGCCGACTTGCTCGCCCATGGTCACCACCCTGTCACCGCTGGTACCCCAAACGTCCCATGTCCATGCCCACTCGGTACAGCCCCCGAAGGTCCGGTTCGGCCTGCGGTGACATCGGTCGCGTCACCGGCCGGAATGTCGTGAGCCGCGTAGCATGGCCGGCGTGCGTGAGAAGGTGACCCGGCTGTTCGTGGTGGCGGCGATCGCGGAGGCGATCTCCTGGGCCGGCCTGCTGGCCGGTATGGCGGTCAAGTACGGCCCGCCCGGCAACGAGGTGGGCGTGCAGGTCTTCGGGCCGGTCCACGGCGCGCTCTTCGTGGCCTACGGGGTGTTGGTGCTGGCCGTGGCCCGGGTGCACCGGTGGAGCCTGCTGGCCACCGTCGTGGCGCTGGCCTGCGCGGTGCCACCGTTCGCCACCCTGGTCTTCGAGCGCTGGGCCCGTCGGCGCGGCATGCTCGACGTCGTCGAGCCGACCCGCGAGCCCGTCCCGGTCGGCTGACTCGCAAGAGGTCGGCCAGCGGCTCGTCGCGCTCTCGCCGCGCCCACGCCCGGGCCGCGTGCCGGCGGCGACAGCGCGGGGAGAGCCCGGATCCGGCGAACCCGCCGCGATCGGGTCGGAAACCTCAGGTCAGCGTGGCGCAGGCGGCCAGCGCGGCGAGCAGCAGCCCGCCGAGCGCGGCCTGGAGCAGCAGCGGCGGGCCGAGGTGCGACCACATCGTGGCGGTACGCGGTCGCAGCAGCTGCCCGGTGGTCAGGTTGACGATCCGTTCGATCTTGGGCGCCAGGTCGGGGTCGCCCTGGTCGCGCAGGGTCAGCTGGACGTGGTCGGCCGGATGCAGCGCGCTCTGCGGCAGGTGCCCGTGCAGCTCGACCTCGTACGTCCGGCCGTCGGCGTCACGCAGCCGGATCGGGGTGACCAGGAACTCCGGGCCCTTCTTGAGCTCCTTGAACTTGCGCCGGCCGGTGCCGGAGCCGGCGGAGAGCAGGGCACGGACCAGCTTGGCGAGCAGCCCGACCACCCCGGCGGCGGCGAGCACCACCACCAGCACCGGCTGTCCCACCCGCACCTCGCGCGGGTAGCCGTCCATCAGGCGGACGACCTGGGCGGTCAGGATGCGGCCGGTGGGGTGCAGGCTGCGCCGGGAGTGCGATGTCGTGTCCATGATCACCACCGATAGTTCGCTTACGAGCACAGATCGTATCGATTCTCCGGGTTGAACGACGTGAATGAAAACCGGTCACGCGGTGGCCGGCAGGTGACAACTCCGAGGGCGCGGGTAAGCGGTGTGCCGAGCTGGAAAGGGGTCGAGCATGCAGCTGTCCTTCCTGCGCCCGCTCTACCAGCGTCCGGGGCCGTGGTGCTCGGTCTACCTGGACGCCTCGCTGGACACCCAGGACGCGCACCCGGCACTCGATCTGCGCTGGCGTGGCCTGCAACGCCAACTGGCCGAACAGGGCGCCGACGAGCCGAGCGTCGCCGCCATCGACCGGGTGGTACGCGGCCACGACCCGATGCCCGGCGACTACGGCCTGGCCGTCTTCGCGACCGGGGGACGTGTCGTGCTCTCCGAGTACCTGCACGCACCACCGCGTCGCGATCTGGCCGCGTACGCCTCGCTGCCGCACGTGATGCCGATGCTGGCCCAACGGGGCGAGCAGGTGGCCTGGGTGCGGGTGCTGGCCGACCGGACCGGCGCCGACGCGATGTCGGTCAGCGCCGGCGGCGTACCGCGCCGGGCGCACGTTGCCGGCCGGGAGAGCTATCCGCTGCGCCGGGCCAAGCCCGGTGGCTGGTCGCAGTCGCGCTACCAGCGCGCCGCCATGGAGGCGTGGCACCACAACGCGGGTGACGTCACGGCCGCCACCGTTGAGTTGGCCGAGCGGGTCGGCGCCGAGGTGGTCGTGGTGGCCGGTGACGTGCGGGCCACCGGCATGATCGCCGCACAGATGCCGGAGCGCTGGCAGGACCTGGTGGTCCGTACCGACGCGGGGTCGCGGGCCGCCGGCGCCGACCAGACGCTGCTGGACGATGTCACCGTGCAGACCATCGCGGAGGTGGCCGACCAGCGCGTCACCGCCGCGTTGGATCGCTTCGGCATGCAGGAGGACGTCGGTGCCGGTCTGGACGCCGTGGTGGCCGCGTTGCAGCGCAACCAGGTCGACACGATGCTGATCGTGGACGACCCGTCGGCAAACGGTGAACTCTGGATCGGCCCGACGCCCACCGACATCGCCACCGACCCGCACCAGCTGGCCGCCGTCGCCGACCCGCACCGGGTCCGCGCCGACGCGGCGCTGGTCCGCGCGTTGGTCGGTACCGACGCCGAGTTGACCGTGCTGGGCCCGGACGAGGTGCCGGACCTGGTGGACGGGGTCGGTGCGGTGCTGCGCTACGTCGACCGGGCCACTCCGGGCCGGGACGGTGCCTGACCGCGGCGGTGTGCGGGCGGGCGTGTCGGGCGACTTCCCGAGATGGCCAACATCCGCTGGTTGATGCCGTTCGGTGGGGTGATGCCCTGTTTAACCCGCATCGTGGCGGGAAGCCGGGCCACGTGGCGAGCGAACGAGGCAGGATGGGGCCGGTGCGCAAGGTGCGTCCGGGGCTGACGGCCGAGGGTGCCGGCCTGGCCGGCGACCGGGTCGTGGCCGCGGGCAGCATCGCCCGGATCCTCGTCGGGGCCACCGCCCGCGCGCTTCGCGGCACGGACTGCGCCGACCTCGGCCACGCCGGGCCGGTGTCCCGCTTCGCCGGCACGCCCGAACCGGTCCGCCGGGCCATGACCGCCCGCGCCGTCGGCCGGGTCGCGCTGACGGCCGGGCAGGCGGCCGCGGTGGACGCCGACCGGGTCGCCCGCTGGTTCACCGACCAGTACCCGCCCCGCCGCTACCCGGGGGTGCTGGTGGGCTCGCCGCACGGCGCCGCCGCACACCTGGCGGTGGCTCTCGGGATGCCGTGGCTGCCCGCCGGCTTCGAGATGATCGCGCACTGGCCGCAGGGCGCGGTGGACCGCCCCCGTGCGGCCCTGGACCACGGCGCCGGGCTCGCCGGGCGGCTGCTCGCCGCCAACCCCGACCTGCATCTACGTCAGGTGCACTGCCCGGCCAGCCGGGGCGCGTTGGCGGGCGCCACGGTGGTGCTGACCGCCCGCTGGCGCCGGCTTCCGGCGGCGTACCGGAGGTTCCTGGCCGAGCGGCTCGCGCCCGGGGCGTCGGTGCTGGTGCTGCGGGACGGCCGCACCTGGCCGGTGCTTGACGCCGCCGACGGGCACAGCTTCCAGTTGGGCTGCCCGGGCAGCGGGCTGAACCCGGTGGACTTCCACCCCGACAGCCACGCGCTGCGACAGGTGCTGCGCTCCGCCGGCGGCAACGGCGCGCACTGGGAGCCGCCGGAGATCAGCGCCCCGCCGGCCTACGCCGAGCACGGCGTGGAGACCGGATTCGAACTCGACGTCCGGGACTTCGCCTGCCGGTACGCCCATCGGGTCCGACGGCTGCTGTTTCCGGCCCCGGAGGTGCTCAGCG
Organism: Micromonospora sonchi; assembly: GCF_014646235.1. Taxonomy (GTDB): domain Bacteria; phylum Actinomycetota; class Actinomycetes; order Mycobacteriales; family Micromonosporaceae; genus Micromonospora; species Micromonospora sonchi. Next base: position 169,358 of record NZ_BMNB01000010.1, read on the forward strand.
CTGCCGTGGCCGACCTGTACCGACACTGGCTGCGCGTCGCCGGCAAGACCGGTGACCGGTTGGTGGTCGAGTGCGGCCGGCTGCTCGACCCGTGGCAGGTGCTCCGGGCCGGGCTGGTGCCGTACTGGTGCGAGAACGCCACCCGGCGCAGCGTCGAGCAGGCGGAGTGGTGGTTGGCCGGCAGCGACCCGTTCAGCTCGGTGGACGTGCTGCCCGAGTCACCGGGGGTCCGCTCGCCGGCGTTGGCCGGCCTGCCGCAGTGGCTGGCGGTGGCCGGGTTCGGTCGGCGCCGTCGGGCGCTGGACCGCACCTCTGCCCGCGGGTACCCGGTCACCTCGGTGCCCACCCGCCGGGCCACCGAGGTGCTTCGCGCTCAGCCCTGCGACCTGCCCGCCCCGCCGCCGCTGGAGATGGCGGACGCGCTGGCCCTGCTGCGCGAAACCGGCAGCCGCGACGGCCTCCTCGTCGGCTAGGCCGCCGGCTTTCCGCAGACCGGGGCGCCCGGGCCGGCGAAACATCCTCGCGAACCCGCGATCCCGTGATTGAGTACCTACGGAGCGGGAACACCGCCGGCTGCGACAGGCTGATCACCTCGGCGTGGCACGGCGCCGTCGCCCGCTGGCATCCCAAGTCACGTAACCCACTCACGCCGCCCGTGCGTGCCCATGCGCGTGCCCGGTGATCGGCGAATCCGGGGCGGGGTCCTTCCTGAGGGAGGCGCGGATGTTCGGAAAGACCAGCACGACCACACCACCACCCACCGATCGGGGCCTGGAGGACCTCGACGCGGCGGCGCTGGCGTACGCGGCGCGGATCGAAGGACTGCCACCGGAGCGGCGCCAGGAGGCGCGCGACGACCTGGTCCGCTTCGCGTTGCCGTTCGCGGGCCGGCTGGCCCGCCGTTACCGGGGACGCGGGGAACCGCTGGAGGATCTGGAGCAGGTGGCCCGGCTGGGTCTGGTCAACGCCGTCGACCGGTACGACCCGGAACGGGGTTCGTTCACCGCGTACGCCGCGATCACCATCGTGGGCGAGATCAAGCGGCATTTCCGGGATCGGACCTGGGGTGTGCACGTGCCCCGTCGGCTGCGCGACCTGATCCTGGAGGTCGGGCAGGCGACGGCGGCGCTGACCAGCGAACTGTCCCGGGCGCCGACGGTCGCCGAGCTGTCGAAGCGGCTGGAGACGCCGGAGGAGGAGATCCTCGCCGCGCTGGAGTCGGCGGCCGGCTACAGCCCGGCCTCGCTCAACGCCCCGGTGGGCGGGGAGAGTTCGGCCGAGTTCGGCGACCTGGTCGGCGAGTCGGACATCGCGCTGGAGTCCGTGGACGACCGGGTGACCGTCAGCGGCCTGCTGCACCGCCTGCCCTGGCGGGAGCGGCGCATCCTGGCCATGCGGTTCTACGGCAACCAGACCCAGGCCGAGATCGCGGCCCGGTTCGGGATCTCCCAGATGCACGTGTCGCGGCTGCTGTCGCGGGCGCTGACCTGGCTGCGCCAGGCAATGCTCGCCGACGCTCCGCCGCCCTGGCAGAACGGCGCCGCCGAGTCCGAGTCGAAGGCGAAGGAGCCCGGACCCGCCTCGGCCAGGACGCGGAAAATGACGGAGGCGGCGGTGCCGGAACGGTGAGGTGACGTGGGGCGGTGCCGGGGAAACGACGCCACCCCGCCCCGGTCATTCCTCCGGAGTGTCGCCGTGCCCGCGCGGATGCCGCCACCGGTCGTTTGGCTGCGGGCGGCGTCCGCCGCCCAACGGGTCTTCCTCCGGTTCGTCGGTCTCCTCGAAGCTCGGCCGGCGCACCTCCTCCGGCGACGGCACATCGACCGGTCGGGCACCGGACCGCGGCGCGGGATGGTAGTCGACCGCCTCTCGCGCTCCGTGTGCTCCCTCGGCGCTGGGTGACTCCGGCACGTGTTCCTCCCGGTGGAACTCCTCGCGGAACTTCTGCGGTGGCTTGGTGGTCCGCTGTGGCAGGTCGCGGCCCAGGTCGGAGACGAGTTCGCCGTACTTGGCGTCGAAGGCCGGGCGCTCGGAACGGATCCGGGGCATCCGGTCGAAGTTGCGCAGCGGCGGCGGGCAGGTGGTCGCCCACTCCAGGGAGTTGCCGAAGCCCCACGGGTCGTCCACCGCCACCAGCGCCCCGAACCGCCAGGACTTCCAGGCGTTCCAGATGAAGAAGAGGGTGGACGCGCCGAGCACGAAGGCGGAGATGCTGGAGATCGTGTTGAGCCCGGTGAACCCGTCGGTGGGCAGGTAGTCGGCGTACCGGCGGGGCATGCCCTCGTTGCCTAGCCAGTGGTGCACCAGGAAGGTGCCGTGGAAGCCGAGGAACATGGTCCAGAAGTGCAGCTTGCCGAGCCGCTCGTCGAGTAGCCGCCCGGTCATCTTCGGCCACCAGAAGTAGAAGCCGCCGAAGAGCGCGAAGACCACCGTGCCGAAGACGACGTAGTGGAAGTGCGCCACCACGAAGTAGGTGTCCGTGACGTGGAAGTCGGCCGGCGGGGCGGCCAGCAGCACGCCGGTCAGGCCACCGAGCAGGAATGTCACCAGGAAGCCGACGGCGAACAGCATCGGCGTCTCGAAGGTGAGCTGTCCCTTCCACAGGGTGCCGATCCAGTTGAAGAACTTCACGCCGGTCGGCACGGCGATCAGATAGCTGAGGATGGCGAAGAACGGCAGCAGTACCTGCCCGGTGGCGAACATGTGGTGCGCCCACACCGACATCGACAGGACGGTGATCGCGGCGGTGGCCAGCACCAGACCGGTGTAGCCGAAGATCGGCTTGCGGGAGAAGACCGGGATGATCTCGGTGATGATGCCGAAGAACGGCAGCGCGATGATGTACACCTCGGGGTGACCGAAGAACCAGAACAGGTGCTGCCAGAGCATCGGCCCGCCGGTCTGCGGGCTGTAGACGTGCGCGCCGAGCAGCCGGTCCGCGGCGAGCGCGAGCAGCGCGGCGGCCAGCAGCGGGAAGACCAGGATTATCAGGACGCTGGTGAAGAGCATGTTCCAGGTGAAGATCGGCATCCGGAACATGGTCATGCCCGGCGCGCGCAGGGTCAGGATCGTGGTGATCAGGTTGACCGCGCCGAGGATGGTGCCCAGGCCGGAGATGACCAGACCGATCACCCACATGTTCGCTCCGACCCCGGGGGAGTGGTCCGCGGTGCTCAGCGGTGTGTACGCGGTCCAGCCGAAGTCGGCCGTCCCTTGCGGGGTGACGAACCCGCCGATGACCATCAGGCCGCCGAACAGGTAGAGCCAGTACGCCATGGCGTTCAGCCGGGGAAACGACACGTCCGCCGCGCCGATCTGGATCGGCACGATGTAGTTGGCGAACCCCAGCGCCGCCGGTGTGGCGAACAGCAGCAGCATCACCACGCCGTGCGAGGTGAACATCTGGTTGTACTGCTCGGGGGAGAGCAACTGCAGGCCCGGCCGGGCCAGTTCGGCGCGGATCAGCATCGCCTCGACCCCGGCCACCAGGAAGAAACCGAACGAGGTCGTCAGGTAGAGCAGCCCGATCTGCTTGTGATCGGTGGTGCCCAGGAACCTGATCAGCGATCCACCGCGCAGAGGGCTGCGGACCGGGCCGGGGTAGCCGCCGAACCGGGCCGGCGCCAGGATCGCCGGCCCCCGGTCCTGGCCGGATCCGGAGGTTGCCCGTTTGGCCATGAGTGCTCACCCCGCTGAGGAACGGAAAGGGACGGGCGTGGCTACCCGCCCCGCCGACCATGTAACCAGGCGAGAGAGGGAATTTCGGTCAATTCGCCGGTAGTGTGGCCCAATGGCGCGGTCGGTTCCTTGACGACGCCGGATCAGGCGGCCCGGAGCGCGGCCCCGCGGTGGCGCAGCTGGTCGTAGAGGGCGGCGTAACGGCGGGCCATCACCGCCGGAGTGAACCGGGCGGCGGCCTCCCGGCGGCACTCGTCGGGCTCCAGTCGGCCGGCGGCGAACACCAGCTCGCCCAGTTCCTCCTCGTCGCCGGTGAGCAGCCCGGTGCGCCCGTGCTCCACCAGCTCGGGCAGGCAGCCCCGGGCGATCGCCACCACCGGCGTGCCCAGGGCCAGCGACTCCACCACCGCGGTGCCGCCCGGCTCCTCCCAGCGCAGCGGAAACAGCGTGGCCCGCGCCCCGGCGAGCAGTTCGTCGCGGTCCCGGCCGGCCACCGTGCCGACCCAGCGCACCCGATCGCCGTCGACGTGCGGGGCCACCGCGTCGTGGAAGAAGCGTACGTCCGGATTCTGCCGCGCCTCGGCGTCGGCCGCCGCGAGCTCCGCCGGCCGGTGGTACGGGCCGACCGGCCCGGCCAGGACGAGCCGGAAGCCGACCCGTCGGGCCAGCCGGGCCGCCACGTCCTGCCCCTTGCCCGGGGTGATCCGGCCCAGCACCAGCACGTGGTCGCCCTTGGCCGGCCGTGGGCGTCGGTGCGCCTCCACGGCCAGCGGGGTGGCCAGGTGCACGTAGCCGACCGAGTGGTCCCGCAGCGCCTGCGGCGCCCGGGCCAACTGCGCGGCCGAGACCCCGTTGACCCGGATCCGGTCGCCGCCGTCGAGCCCGCCGTACAGCTCGGGATGCTTGGCCAGGTCCCAATGCAGGGTGTGCAGCACGGGCGGCCCGTCCGGACCCATGGCGGCGAGAGTGGCCAGGCCGACCGCCTCCAGGTGGTCGTGCACCAGGTCGATGTCGTCGCGGTCGCGCAACTCGCGGACCACCCCCGCCAGGTGCGCCTGGGAGATGCCGCACACCTGGTTGTACGGCCGTTGCAGGGCGGAGAACTGGCCCTCGGCGAAGACCGAGACCCGCTCCTCACAGGGCAGGGTGCTGGTGCCCACCGAGGCGAGCACCACCCGGACGCCGAGGCGCCGCAACTCGGGGACCAGGGTGGCCACCACGTTCTCGATTCCGCCGTACCCGTGTGGTGGGACGGGCAGCCACGGACCGGCGTTCATCAGGACGGTGGGCCCCATCGTGTCGCGCCTCCCCTCGCCGAAGCGGTGACCGGGCCGGCCGACGGCCGGCTCCGGCGGTCGTCGGTCACGCCGCGGTGACCCGCCGACGCGGTAGCAGGTGCCGCAGCTCGGCCAGGGGTGGCCGCTCCGCCACGGAGACGTCGCTGACGACGATCTCCCGGTCCAGGTTCGGCAGGGCGTCGGAGCCGCCCCGGCGGAACTGGGTCAACAACGCGGTGGGCAGCAGCTCCGGGCTCGCCCAGCCCCGTCGCTGCAACCGGGACCAGACGGTCAGCATGATCTGGGCGGACATCCGGCCCAGCGCCGCGGTGTCCTGGTGCCGGTGCTTGCGCTCGCCGAGATCCACCTGGGCCAGCGCGTCCAGCCCGACGAGTTCCAGCAGGTCGATCAACATGGCGGTCTCGACGCCGTACCCGGAGACGAAGGGCACCCGCGCCAGCACCTCACGGCGGCCCGCGTACTCCCCACCGAGCGGCTGCACGAAACCGGCCAGTTCCGGCCAGAACAGGTTCAGCACGGGCCGGGCCATCAGCTCGGTCACCCGGCCACCGCCGTCGGCCTCCACGCCGCTGGTGCTGATCAGCGGCCGGTGGTAGAAGCCCTTGACGAAGTCGACCGAGCCGTCGGTGAGCAGCGGTCCGAGCAGCCCGGTGACGAAGTGCGGCCGGAACTCCCGCAGGTCGGCGTCGACGAAGGCCACCACGTCGCCCTCGGCCGCGGCCAGCCCGGCCCAGAGCGCGTCGCCCTTGCCGGTCAGCCGGGGCAACCCGCGGGTCATCGCGTCCTGACCGACCACCTCGGCGCCGGCCGCCCGGGCCACCTGGGCGGTGCGGTCGGTGGAGCGCGAATCGACCACGATCAGCTCGTCGACCAGCGGGATCCGGTCCATCAGGTGCTCGCGGATGGTCGACACGATCGCCCCGACGGTGGCCTCCTCGTTGCGCGCCGGCAGCACCACGCTGACCCGCGTCCCACCCTTGGCGCGCAGCAGCCGCGCGGTCGACCAGTCCGCCTGCGAACTGGTCCGATAGGTGGCCCAGGCCTCGACCACCGGCGAGACCAGACTTTCAGTGTTCCGCACAGGCACCCCCTGATGGGCGGGTAGACCGAGAGATGGATTTCCCAGCACCCCGCACGCTAACCGGAACCGTCCCCCCAGCTTGATCAGCACCCCGCCCCGAGACGTTGTCGACGGATGAACGTTTGATTGCGCCGGGCCGGGGGAGGCGGCCGGCGAACCGAGCGGCGGGGTGCGGGAGGGAGCGATTGGATGCGGGTGTGCCGGGTGGGGCTGGTGGGCGCCGGCGGAGTGGCCCGACGCCACGCCCGGGTGCTGTCCGGTTTCCCCGACGTCGAGTTGATCGGCGTGGTCGACGCGACCGCGCGGGCCGCGGCCGACCTGGCCACCGCCCACCGGATCCCGGCGTACGGCGACATCGGGCAGCTGCTCGCGGCCGGTCCGGACGCGGTGTACGTCTGCGTACCGCCGTTCGCCCACGGACCGATCGAGGAGGCGGTCGTCGCCGCCGGGGTGCCGATGTTCGTCGAGAAGCCGGTGGCCGTGGACCTGCCCACCGCCCAGCGGATCGCCAGCCTGGTGGCGCGGCGGGGGCTGCTCACCGCCGTCGGCCATCACTGGCGCTACCTGCACGCCGTGACCCGGGCCCGCGAGCTGCTCGCCGGCCGGACGGTACGCCTGGTCAGCGGCGCCTGGCTGGACCGGGTGCCGCCGGTGGACTGGTGGGTCCGGCGGGACCGCTCCGGCGGCCCGGTGGTCGAACAGGCCGCCCACGTGCTGGACCTGATCCGGCTGCTGGTCGGCGAGGTGACCGAGGTGACCGCGTACGGCGACGGCAACCCACCGCCGGTCGACGGCGCCGACGTCGACTCGGTGACCGCCGCGGCGCTGCGCTTCGCCGGTGGCGCCGTGGGCACCCTCGGCGCCGCCTGCGTGCTGGGCTGGAAGCACCGGGCCGCAGTGGAGATCCTGGCCGACGGGCTGGCCCTCACCCTGGCCGAGGACGCCCTGGTGATCCGCGACGCCGACGGGCAGCGGCAGCTCGACGCCGACCCGGACGGCGCCCGGGTGGCGGTGGACCGGGCGTTCGTCGACGCGGTACGCGGCGTCGGCGACGACGTGCGGGTGCCGTACGCCGAGGCGCTGGCCACCCACCGCCTCGCCATGGCGGTGGCGGAGTCGGCCGCCACCGGACGCACCGTCCGCCTGCCCTCCGGTGCCACCGCGGCCGTGCCGGCGGTGGTCGATGCGTGACCGGGTGCTGGTGGTCACCGGCCCCGGCCGGGTGGAACTGGTCGAGCAGGACCCCGCTCCGCTGCCGGCCGGTGGCTTCCGGGTCCGGACGCGCTACAGCGGGATCTCCGCCGGCACCGAGCTGAGCTACGTCAAGGGCACCAACCCGTACCTGCACGCCAGCTGGGACGCCGACCTGGGCCTGTTCGCGCCCGGTCCGGCGAGCACCCCCTACCCGGTGCGGAACCTGGGCTACATGCAGGTGGCCCGGGTGGTGGAGAGCGACACCCCGGCGGTGCCGGTCGGCGCGGTGGGCGCGATGACCTACAGCCACCGCAGCGCCGCGGTGGCCGATCCGGTCACCGCGCGCTTCGTGCCGCTGCCCGACGACCTCGATCCGATGCTCGGGGTCTACGTCGCCCACCTGGGGCCGATCTGCGCCAACGGGCTGCTGCACGCCGCCGCCGACCTGTACGGCGCCGGCGCCCGCGACCTCGGCGACGGGGTGCGCGGCCGCCGGGTGGCGGTGATCGGTGCGGGTGTGGTCGGCCTGATCACCGCCCTGTTCGCCCGGCGGCACGGCGCCGCCTCGGTGGTGGTGCTCGACCCGACGCCGAATCGGCGCGAGGTCGCCGTCGCGCTCGGCCTGGCGGCCCTCGACCCCGCCGCCGGCGACCCGGCCGTGCTGCTCAAGACCCGCTGGGCACACGGACCCGGCGACCGGGGCGCGGACGTGGTGTTCCAGTGCCGGGGGCAGGGCTGGGCCCTGCACCTGGCGCTACGTCTGCTGCGCCCCCAGGGCACCGTGATCGATCTCGCCTTCTACCAGGCCGGCGCGGACGAGCTCCGGCTCGGCGAGGAGTTTCACCACAACGGTCTGTCGGTGCGCTGCGCGCAGATCGGCCGGGTGCCCCGAGGGCTCGCGCCGGCCTGGGACCGGGAACGGCTCTCCGCCGAGACGGTCGAGCTGCTACGCGCCGACGGCCCGGCGATCCGCGCCCACCTGATCTCGGCCGTCGTCCCGTTCTCCGAAGCGCCCGCCCTGCTCACCGCCCTGGCCGAAAACCGCCGCCACGAACTCCAGACGGTCCTGAGCTGCTGATTCCCGCCAGTTCTGGTCGCCGTTGGGCGCCGATCGCGCGTTCTGTCCGGGTCCGGAAGTACAAGATCGCGGAAATTCGGCAATCGGTGACGAGGGCGGGCGGGCACTCAAGATCGGTTGCGTCGCGTACCGTTGCGGCTCATGGGTGTGTCGCAACGGTTGAAGACCAGGTTCCGCCGATTCCTCCAGCGCCCGGGGACCACGGTCGACCTGGCCCCGCTGGAGAAGCTGCTGCCGGCCATCGAGGCACGTGAGGAGGAGGTCTCGGCCTTCGACGACGCCGAGCTCACCGACGCCGCCACCGCGGCGTCGAGCTACGAGGAGATCTGCGCGCTCGGCCGCGAGGCCGCCCGCCGTGGCCTCGACCAGCGGCCGTACGACGTCCAGCTGCTCGGCGCGATGTCGCTGCTGTCGGGCAAGGTCGCCGAGATGGCCACCGGTGAGGGCAAGACGCTGACCGCCGCGATCGCCGCGTACGGGCACGTGCGGCTCGGCAACGGCCCGGTGCACGTGCTCACCGTCAACGACTACCTGGCCCGCCGCGACGCGGTCTGGATGGAGCCGGTCTACACCCTGCTCGGGCTCACCGTCGGCTGGGTCAACGAGGCGTCCACGCCGAACGAGCGGCGGGCCGCGTACGCCTGCGACGTGACCTACGTGTCGGTCAGCGAGGCCGGCTTCGACTTCCTGCGCGACCAGCTCGTCACCGACATCGACGACCGGGTGCAGCAGCCGCTGCGCACGGCCATCGTCGACGAGGCCGACTCGATCCTGATCGACGAGGCCCGGGTGCCGATGGTGCTGGCCGGCTCGGTGCCCGGCGAGCAGGATCCGGTACACACCGCCGCCGCGCTGGTGCGTGGCCTGCGCAAGGGCCGGCACTACACCGTCGCCGAGGACGGCCGCAGCGTGGCGTTCACCTCCGCCGGCCTGGCCGCCGTCGAGGCCAAGCTCGGCATCGACCTGTACGACGAGGAGAACGTCGAGCAGCTCTCGGCGGTGAACGTGGCGCTGCACGCGCACGCCCTGCTGCACCGGGACGTGGACTACATCGTCCGGGACGGCACGGTCGAGCTGATCGACGAGATGCGCGGCCGGGTCGCCCAGCGGCGTCGCTGGCCCGACGGGCTCCAGGCGGCGGTGGAGGCCAAGGAGGGCCTGGACGCCACGGCCGAGGGCGAGGTGCTCGGCACCATCGCCGTGCAGGCGTACGTCGGCCTCTACCCGAAGGCGTGCGGGATGACCGCGACCGCGGTGCTCGTCGGCGACCAGCTCCGGGAGTTCTTCGGCCTGGAGGTCGCGGTGATCCCGCCGAACACCCCGTGCGTACGGGTGGACGAGCCGGACCGCATCTACGCCACCCGGGCGGAGAAGGACGAGGCGCTGATCGACGAGATCAAGCGCTGCCACGCCGACGGACGCCCGGTGCTGGTGGGCACCCTGGACGTCAAGGAGTCCGAGCAGCTGGCCGCCGGCCTCAACGCGGTCGGTGTGCCGTGCGTGGTGCTCAACGCCAAGAACGACGACGAGGAGGCGGCGATCATCGCCGAGGCCGGCGCCCACGGCGCGGTCACCGTCTCCACCCAGATGGCCGGCCGGGGCGTGGACATCCGGCTCGGCGGCAGCGACCAGGCCGACCGGGAGCGGGTGGCCGGGCTCGGCGGCCTGTTCGTGATCGGCAGCGGCCGCAACGACAGTCGCCGGGTCGACGACCAGCTGCGCGGCCGGGCCGGCCGGCAGGGCGACCCGGGTGGGTCGGTCTTCTTCGTCAGCCTGGAGGACGACCTGGTCGTCCGGCACGCCGGTGACACCGTGCCGCCGTCGCCCCGGATGAACGCCGACGGCCTGGTCACCGACGCGCAGGTGGACTACGCCGTGGAGCACGCCCAGCGGGTCGCCGAAGGCGTCAACCACGAGATCCACCGCAACACCTGGCGCTACAGCGTGGTGATCGAGCAGCAGCGCAAGGCCCTGGCCGAGCGCCGCGAGCGGCTGCTGACCAGCGACGTCGCGGCGCTGATGCTGCTGGACAAGATGCCCGAGAAGGCCGGCGAGATGGACGAGGATCTGCTGGCCCGGGTGGCCCGCTCCATCGCGCTCTACCACCTCGACCGGCTCTGGGCCGCGCACCTGGCCGAGCTGTCCGAGGTCCGTGAGGGCGTGCACCTGCGCGCCCTGGGCCGGCTCGACCCGCTCGACGAGTTCCACCGGGCCGCGGTGCCGGCCTTCACCAACCTGGTTCCGGAGATCGAGGCCCGGACCCTCGCCACGTTCACCGACACCGAGTTCGACGAGGACTGGGAGCCGGACGAGGCCGAGCTGGTGCGCCCGAGCGCGACCTGGACGTACCTCGTGCACGACAACCCGTTCGGCTCCGAGCTGGACCGGCTGATCGCCTCGGTGGGCCGACGGCTCGCCGGCTCCGGCTCCCGCTGATCCGTCACCCCGGTTTCGCGGTGGCGGTCTCGGTGGCCCGCGCCCGCCCCTCCCGGTGGTACCCGTACCCTGGGAGGGGCCCCGGTTTGCACCGTTTCGACCCATGTTCGCGTGGGTAGTACGGCGCATCCGTGCGGCCACGGGCGCTGGACGAGCGCACAGAATCACGTGGTGTGCCGGTGTGCCGCGACGCGCGGTGCCGGGATGAGCCGAGGAGGAGACGGGTGACGACGCTGGTCGGGCGCACGGGGGCTGTGCGGCGGTGAACCTGGAGACCACTCCACCGTTGGCGGAGACGCTCGGCGTACTGGAGACGGCCGCGCTGCTGCGGGAGTTGACCGCCGGGCTGCTCGTCCTGGACGACTTCGACGAGGCGCTCACCGCGCTGGTGCGGATCACCCGGGACGCCCTGGCCGGAGTGAGCTGGTGCGGGTTCACCGCCCTGCGGGCCGGCGAGCCGGCCGGGGTGGCCGCCTCCGACACGCGGCTCAGTGGACTGGACGACCTCCGGTACGGCCCGGACACCCCGGCGATGGACGCGATCCGGCGACGGGAGATGGTCGGCGCGGAGGACCTGGACACGGAGCGCCGCTGGCCGGACTGGACCACCCGAGCGCGCGAGTTGGGCGTACACGGAGTGATCTCGGCTCCGGTCGACGTCGACGAGCAGGTCATCGGCGCGGTCAACCTCTACGCCGGCGAGTCCGACGCGCTGACCACCGGTCACCAGTTGACCGCGATGCTGCTCGCCGAGCACGCCGGCCTGCTGCTGGCCGCCGTACGCGACCGGCAGCGGCGGGCGGCGCAGGCCGGCGAGCAGGACGCCGCGCTGCTCGGCGACGGGGTGATCGGCCAGGCCGTTGGAGTGATCATGACGCAGCGCGGCTGCCCGGCCGAGGACGCCCTCGAGGTGTTGCGCAGCGCCGCCGCGTCGCTGTCGATCCCGTTGCGGGAGGTGGCGGAGCGGCTGGTCAGCACCGTCTCCCGGCCCCGGGACAACTGACCCCGCTCGTTTCACCCGGGTGGCACCCGGGTAGCACCCTGGGCTGACGGGCTGAGCCGACCCCAGGGGGACACACGATGCAGAGCCGGCTGCGGGTGCAGGGGCATCCGATCCAACCGATGCTGGTGACCTTCCCTTACGGACTCTTCGTCTGTGCGGCCATCTTCGACCTCGCCGACGTGGCCGGCGGGCCGGTCTTCTTCGGCGAGGCCGGCTACTGGACGGCGGTCGCCGCCCTGGTGGCGGCGGCGTTGACGGCGATCGCCGGAATGGTCGACCTGTGGGACGTGCCGCCGGACAACACCCGCCGCATCGCGATCACCTTCAACCTGGTCAACGCCGGGATGTCCGGGCTGTTCCTGCTCTCCTGCCTGGTCCGGGCCGATGCTCCGCACCGGGGCGCCGCACCGGCGCTGCTCCTCCTCGAGCTGCTCGCCCTCGCCGTCGGCGGGGTCGGCGTACGCCTCGGCGCCCGCCTCATCCACCACTTCGACCCTGAGGCAAGGAAGGGCCCCCTCTTAACGCGTACGGTAGAGGAAGGGCCCCCTGTTAACGCCGTGCTCGACACGCCGCGCCCCTCTGTCCGACGCGGCGCGGCGCGGTTCTGAGGCCGACGCCGGCGCGATCCGGGCCGGCGCCGGCGGTGCGGTTCTGAGGCCGAGCGGCGCGATCCTGAGACCGACGCCCACGGGGCGGTGTGCCACTGAGGTGGCCGTGGCGCGGCCCGGCAGGGCCGGATAAGCCGTTGCCGAGCAGTTTGTCCGCAGGGGAGGCTGCCCGGATGGGGGACAAGAGCTTCGCGGAGTTGATCGCCGAGGGGGCGACCGCCCCGGTCGAGGGGTGGGCGTTCGACTGGCTCGCCGGGCGGGCCACCGAGGAGCGTCCACCCTGGGGCTACGCGCGCCTGGTGGCGGCGCGGATGGCGAGTGTCGGGGCGGCGTTGGACATCGACACCGGCGGAGGCGAGGTCCTGGCCGAGGTGCCCCACCCGCCCCGGCTGCTGACCGCGACCGAGGCGTGGCCGCCGAACGTGCCGGTGGCGCGGGCCAACCTGGCCCCGCTCGGCGCGAGCGTGGTGGCGGTGAGCCCCGACGCGCCACTGCCGTTCCGCGACGCCGCCTTCGACCTGGTGGTCAGCCGGCATCCGGTGCGCACCGACTGGCCGGAAGTGGCACGGGTGCTGCGCCCGGGCGGTACGTTCCTCTCCCAACAGATCGGCCCGGGGACCGTGCGCGAGCTCAGTGAGGCGATCCTCGGCCCTCTGCCGCCGCCGGCGCACCGTCATCCGGAGCGGTCGGTCGCCGCCGCCCGGTCCGCCGGTCTGGCCGTGGTGGACCTGCGCGAGGCGACGCTGCGAACCGTCTTCCACGACATCGGTGCGGTGGTCTGGTTCCTGCGCAAGGTGATCTGGGCCGTCCCCGGCTTCACCGTGGCGGCGCACCGGCCCGCGCTGTTGCGCCTGCACGAACGGATCCGGGCCGAGGGCTGCTTCGTCGCCCACGCCCGCCGCTTCCTCATTGAGGCCACACGAGCCAGCGGCGATCCCGATCGGTGAGCGCTCGGACGCCGCTCGGCGTTAACAGGGGCCCCTTCCTCTACACCAGGCGTTAATAGGGGGCCCTTCCTTACGGGGTGGTGCGGAGGAGCGCGAGCATCTCGGGCAGGTCGAAGAACTCGGCGGTCGCCACCGCGGACGGATCGCCGCCATCGGGGTCGGCACCGGCGTCGAGTAGTGCGCGTACCGCCTCGGTGTTGCTGCGGAACACCGCCGCGGCCAGCGCGGTCTGCCCCCGGTCGTTGGCGCGCGAGTGGTCGGCGCCCCGGGCCAGCAGCGCGGTCACCGTCTCCGGATGGGCGTGGTACGCCGCCAGGATCAGCAGGCTGTCACCCTTTTCGTTGGTCAGGTTGACCGGCAGCCCCGCGTCGACGTAGGCGGCCAGTTCCGCAGTCACGCCGTCGCGCGCCAGATCGAACATCCGGTGCGCGAATTCCAGGGTCTCGGCGTCGAGTTCCTCGCTCACCGGTCCAGGTTAGTGGGCGCCGCCGAGCCGCCCGCGACCCCGCCGCCCCACCCCGTCGATCATGCACTTTCGGTCCGGGCGAATGCCGCAAAAGGGCTGTATCGGCGACCATAAGTGCAAGATCGGCGAGGCGTCTCAGCATTCAGGAGTGTCTACTAAGTCTATAGAGTTTGCCTCCTATTCTGGTTGGGACAACCGCGGTCGACCGTCGCGAGGACCTGATGCCTGCCGTACCCACCACCGAGTCGGACCTGCTCGCCGTCGCCCGACGCTGGGCCGCCGATCCCGCGAGCTGGCCGGTGCGGCTGCGCTTCGATCCCGTCAGCCGGTGGTACGCCCGGCTCGCCGTCGACGACGAGCACGAGGTGTGGGCGCTGAGCTGGCTGCCCGGCCAGGGCACCGGCCTGCACGACCACGGCGGCTCCGCCGGCGCCTTCCTGGTCACCGCAGGTGTCCTCACCGAGGAGACGATCAGCGCTGCACGGCTGCGCCCGCACCGGCTCGCCGCCGGCACCGGGCGCCGGTTCGGCCCCCGGCACGTGCACGGGGTGGCCAACCGGCACACCGCGCCGACGGTCAGCGTCCATGTCTACCGCCCGGCCCTGCGCCGGATGACCCGCTACCACCTCGCTGCGGGCCGGCTGCTGGTCGCCGAGGTGGCCGAGGCCGACGTGGCATGGTGATCGCCGCACGTTCCACCTCAACTGCCGGCGGGGCGCTTCGCCGCCGGCGGAAACGACGATTTGGAAGGACCCACGATGTCGCAGCAGGCCGATGCCGCCACCGTCCGCTGTCCGGTGCCACCCCCGGGCTCCCGGGGAATCGACGAGGTTCTGGCCGCCGCGCGCGCCCGGATCAACCGGCTCGATCCGGAGCAGGCGCACCTGGCGTACCGTCGCGGTGCCCTGCTGGTCGACATCCGGCCGGTCGCCCAGCGGGCCGCGCACGGCACCGTGCCGGGGTCGCTCGCGATCGAGCGCAACGTGCTGGAGTGGCGCTTCGACCCGCGCTGCCCGGCCCGGCTGCCCCAGGCGGTCGGCTACGACCTGCCCGTGGTGATCATCTGCCAGGAGGGTTACACCTCGTCGCTGGCTGCCGTCTCGTTGCAGGAACTCGGGCTGTTCCGGGCCACCGACGTGATCGGCGGCTTCGCCGCCTGGCGGATCGCCGGCCTGCCCGTACTCGGTCCGGCCGCACTGCTGCGTCCGTCCACCCTCGCGCCCCCGGCGATCGCCGGTCGGGCGTCCCGCTGAAGAACCCCACGCCGACCCGGCGTGGCCGGTAGTCCCAGGAGGCCACCATGTCCGTCATCGCCATCGGCTCGCGCCAGAACCTGCCCGGCCGGGCCCGGGTCGCGCGACCGCGCACCGGACCGACCCTGACCATCACGGTCGACCTCGCCCCGGGAGCGATGAGCCCACGCCTGACCCGCCTGATGGAGTTGCTGAACGAACTGGCCGAGTCGGGCGAGGGCCGGCTGGCCCACGACGGCAGGCTCTCCGACGACGAGGTCGTCGAGCGCGATGTCGTGGCGGACCCGAGCGTCGTACGCATTCTCACCGGGCCCCGCGTCGTGCGCCAGGGTGATCGTGCGGTCCCACTGACCCGCATCGAGTACGACCTGCTGCTGTTCCTGGCCGAGCGGCCACGTCGGGTATTCACCCGGATGCAGTTGCTCGACTCGGTCTGGGGCTACAGTCACGCCGTGGCGCGCACCGTCGACGTGCACGTCCGCCGGCTGCGCGCCAAACTGGACACGCCGCTGCTGACCACCGTCCACGGGGTCGGGTACCGCCTCGCCGACGAGGCCCGGGTGATTATCGAGCCGTGAATCCGGGCGTGACCTGAGCCGCGGAATCGACCGGACACGAATCGGTCGGGCACCCCCCGTAACAGATCAAGCGGGCGGCTCTGCTGTAATCATGGTGCCTCGCACGCAGAGCGAGCGGTCGGATGCGATGTGTCGGTCAATTGTCACATTCATGCAACGCAGTCGCCTCTTGACCATCGCACGGACGCCCGGAAGCATCGATAAAACGGCGTCCCGGGGCCGTGTGGGGAAAACCCGGACCAGTCAAGGAGGACCATGTCGGTCAGCCCCGCTTCGTCGCGCGCCGGATGGCATACGTCCCAACCCGCTGGTCCCGGTCGGCCTCCGGGCGGTCAGCGTCGTCCCACCAGCACCGCAGCCCCAGTGCTCACCGTCACGCTCTCCATCCCGCTGGTGAGCGAGGAGTCGTTGACTCCGGCCGCGCGCCGGCTGCTGGAGGCGGCCCGGGAGATGATCGAGCACGGTGAGGGCGTGGTCAACACCGTGGCCCCGGTGGTGCCGGAGCGTCGCAGCGAGGCCGTCCCGGCCGGACGGTCGCCGCGGCATCTCGCCCCGACCATCCCCAGCCTGCACATCCTGGCCTCGTCCCGGTCCGTGCTGCGCGACGAAGAGCCGCTGCCGCTGACCCGCCTGGAATTCGACCTGCTGCTGCACCTGGTGGCGCATCCTCGCCGGGTGTTCACCCGGCTCCAGTTGCTCAACGCGGTCTGGGGCTACGAGCACGCGGGCGTACGCACGGTGGACGTGCACGTACGCCGACTGCGCGGCAAGGTCGGTGTCGACGTCCCCCTGGTCACCACCGTCTACGGCGTCGGTTACCGCCTGGCCGACGACGCCCGGGTCACCCTCGACCGCACCGGCTGACCCGTTTCCGGTGGGCGGCCACCGGCCATCCGGGCACGATGGTCGCCATGCGCGTGCGCCCCATCTCCCCGCAGCGGCTGGTCGCCGAACTCGCCGAGCGTCTCGCTCGCGCCGAGCCGGCGGGGCGGTTACGGGTCGCCGTGGACGGTCCCCCGGCTGCCCGCCCGGACGCGCTGGCCGCTGCCCTGGTCGACCCGCTGCGCGCCCTGAGCCGGCCGGTCCTGCACGTACGCGCCGAGGACTTCCTGCGTCCCGCCTCCGTCCGCCTGGAACGGGGGCGGCGGAATCCGGACGCGTACTACGAAGGCTGGGTCGACGAGGCCGGCCTGCGTCGGGAGGTGCTGGACCCGGCGGGACCGGGCGGAAACGGGCAACTGCTGCCCTCGTTGTGGGACGCCCGGGCGGATCGGGCCACCCGGGCCGCGTACGTCGAGTTGCCCCTGGGGGGTGTGCTCCTGGTCAGCGGCGCGTTCCTGCTCGGCGGCGGCCTGCTCTTCGACCTCACCGTGCACCTGCGGATGTCGGCCGGTGCGTTGCGCCGGCGCACCGCGCCCGACGAAGCGTGGACGTTGCCGGCATTCGCCCGGTACGCCGACGAGGTCGCCCCGGACAGCTTCGCCGATCTGGTGGTCCGGGTGGACGACCCCCGTCGCCCGGCGATCGTGGAATCCGCCGACGGCGCGGTTTGATCCGCCGTCGACGGGGGTATTCGCGGGGCTCACAGCGCCCGGACGAGTCGCGTCTGGGCGGTTTCACCGGGTTGGGGTCGCCCCTTCCCGGGCTGACGAAGAGGCCGAGGAAAGGCAGGCAGCGATGCTCGTCCACGACACGGTCGGCACGGGCCGATCCCAGGCGGAGATCGACCGGATCCGGCTCTCCCTGCAGGCCCGCTACGCCGAACTGTCCGAGGAGTACGAGCAGGCGGTGCAGCAGAGCCAGGTGCTCCGGTTGGTCGAGGTCGGCGACACCGCCGGCGACGACCAGGCCGACAGCGGCACCAAGACGGCCGAACGGGACACCGCGCAGTCCCTGCTACGGACCATTCTCGACCGGCGTGCCCAGTACGAGCACGCGCTGACCCGGCTCGACGAGGGGACCTACGGCTACTGCGAGGGTTGCTCCGCGCCGATCCCGGTGGAGCGGCTGGAGATTTTTCCGTCGGCGACCACCTGCGTGACCTGCAAGCAGACCCGCGAGCGGCGGGCGGCCTGAGCCCCGACGGTTGCCGGTCACCCGGCGCGGGTGAGGACGGCTCACCCCGGTCGTGCCGATGGTGACAGTGCGGTCGGCTTCGCCGACCGTGCCGGCGTCGACCGGGAGGCGACGACCACGCGAGGCGGTGACCACGCGAGGCGGTGACAGCACGGAGGTGGTTGGCGATGACGGTTCGGGTGCTTTCGCACGGGCGACCGGACGGGGTGCTGCGCGTCGTCGGGGCGGCCGACCTGTCGATACGGACGCCGGGTGCCGGGCGGGCCAGCCCGATCAGGCCACGGCGCGGTCCGACGGGCCCGCGGCGGCGCCACGACGACCGACGGTTGGAGACCGACGTACGGGGGTGGACAAATGGCTGAGCAGTTCCAGTCGGCGGTCGAGTCCTCGATGGACAAGACCAACCTGATTCTCAAGGACATCGAGCAGGCGTACGGATGGCCGAAGGCGCAACGCAACCAGTCGTACGCCGCCCTGCGCACCGTGCTGCACCTGCTGCGCGACCGGATGCCGGTGCAGGAGAGCGTGGAGTTCTCGGCCCAGTTGCCGCTGTTGGTGCGGGGCATCTACTTCGACGGCTGGCAGCCGCAGAACGTGCCGATCAAGCTCAACCGGGACGACTTTCTCTACGAGGTCCGCCAGGGCTTCCCGTACGACGTCGACGGCGGCCCGGAGCGGGTGGTCCAGGTGGTGCTGGACACCCTGCGTCGGCACGTCACCCAGGGCGAGTGGGACGACGTGAAGGACAACATGCCTGCTGACCTGGCCCGGGTCATGCCCTGACCGTTCCGGCCCGCCCCGTCCCACGGCGGGGCGGGCCGGCGGCCGACGGGCCTACCAGAGGTCGAAGTGGAACACCTCGAACGAGGTGCCGTAGCGCACGCCCAGCCGGGTGCCGACGGGACGGGCACCGCTCTCCAGGAACTCCTCGGCGTCGAAGCTGCCGTCGCCCAGCCCGGTGAGGTACGCCTCGTGCGCCAGCAGCGACGCCACCCCCTTGGCGAACGTGTCGGTGGTGTCCACGCCGTGTTCCGAGCGGGGCGACGAGGCCGCCCACACCTGTCGTACGCCGTTCCACGGCTCGACGCCGTCGGTCAGCTGTTCCGGGAAGATCCAACGGTTGCCGGCGTCGCGGACGGCGTCCAGGGTGGCCCGGCCCACCGCGATGTGGTCGGCCTGGTTCAGCACGGCCGCCCCGTCCCAGGTGGGCCGGAAGTTGTTGGTGATCACGATCTCGGGCCGGTGTCGGCGGACCGTCGCGGCCAGTTCCCGGCGCAGCGCCACCCCGTACTCCAGGATCCCGTCGGGCAGGCCGAGGAACTCCACGGTGTCCACCCCGACCAGGGCGGCGGAGGCAAGCTGTTCCTGCTCGCGTACCTGCCGAGCCTGCTCCGGCACCATCCCGTCGATGCCCGCCTCGCCGCTGGTGACCAGGCAGTACGTTACCTGTTTGCCCTGCCCCGTCCAGCGGGCGATCGCGGCGGCCGCGCCGAACTCCAGGTCGTCCGGGTGCGCCACGATCGCCAGGGCGCGCTGCCACTCCTCGGTCACCGGCTCCAGTGGTGAGGTCATCGGCACCTCCGTCGATTCACGTCCGCCCATCCTCGCACCTTTCGCCCAGATCCACCGTGCACTGCCTGGCCGAACCGGGCATCCTGTCCAGTTCCGGCGTCTACGGTGAGGTGCAGCGTGGTTAGAGAAGTTCGGGCGCGGGTACCACCCGCGGCACGACGCACCCCACCGAGGTCCGAGGGAGCACGATGCCACTCAACGACGACGACATTCAGAGCAGCAACGGCGGAGGGCTGGAGGGTCCGGCCGACGGGGGCGCGAACCCGGGTCAGCGCGACGGTGGCGCGGACGGTGGTGCCGAGGGTCCGGCCGACGGGGGCGCGAACCCGGGTCAGCGCGACGGTGGCGCGGACGGTGGTGCCGAGGGTCCGGCCGACGGGGGCGCGAACCCCGGCCAGCGCGACGGCGGCGCTGACGGCGCGGCCCGATAGCGGATCAATGACCCAGCTCGACCCGCCGGGCGGCGACGGCCACCCGGCGGTCTCCGCTCGGCACGTTTCGGTCGGCCCCGAACCGCCACCATCCGCCCTGGCGGCGCTGGCGCGCTGCGTCAGCATCGAGCCGGCCAAGTTCGCCGCCGCCCACTGGGGACAGACCCCGCTGCTGTCGCGCGCCGCGGAGCTGCCCAATCCGGCCGGTTTCACGGACCTGCTCAGCCCTGCCGACGCCGACGAGCTGCTGAGCCGGCGCGGTCTGCGTACCCCCTTCCTGCGGGTGGCCCGGGACGGCCAGCTGGTGCCGGCGGCGCGCTTCACCGGCGGCGGCGGTGCCGGCGCCGAGATCGGCGACCAGGTCCTCGACGAGAGGATCCTGGAGTTGTACGCCGGCGGCGCCACCCTCGTCCTGCAGGGCCTGCACCGCACCTGGCCGGCGCTGATCGAGTTCACCCGTGAGCTGAGCCTGGCCGTCGGCCAGCCGATGCAGGTCAACGCATACCTGACGCCGCCCGACAGCCAGGGCTTCGCCACCCACTACGACACCCACGACGTCTTCGTGCTGCAGGTGGACGGGCGCAAGCACTGGCGGATCCACCCGCCGGTGCTGCCCGACCCGCTGGAGCGCCAGCCGTGGGGCGGCCGGGCCGACGAGGTCACGGCCAGCGCGCAGGGCTCGCCCGCCCTGGACGTGGTGCTCGAACCGGGCGACGCGCTCTACCTGCCGCGCGGCTGGCTGCACAGCGCCCAGGCACAGCAGGACAGCTCCCTGCACCTGACCGTCGGCATCCGCGCCCTCACCCGGTACGCGCTGGTGGAGGAGCTGCTCGCGCTGGCCGCGCGGGACCGGCGGCTGCGCGCCACCCTGCCGTTCGGCACCGACCTGGCCGACCCGGACGCCATCGAGCCGGAACTGACCGAGACCGTCGAGGCGCTGCGGGACTGGCTGCTGCGGGTCGATCCGGCGGAGGTGGCGGCCCGGCTGCGACAGCGGGCCTGGTCGGCGTCGCGTCCGGCGCCGATCCGCCCCCTGGCCCAGGCCGCCGCGCTCGCCGCGCTGAACGTGGACAGCCACGTCATCCTCCGCCCCGGCCTACGCTGGCAGCTCACCGGCGACGGCGACCGGATCACCCTGCGCCTGTTCGACCGCGCGTTGACCCTTCCCGCGTACTGCGAGCCCGCGCTGCGCGCCCTGCTCACCGGCGAGGTCGCCCGAGTCGGCGACCTGCCCGGTCTGGACACCGACGCCGACCGTCTCACCCTCACCCGCCGTCTCCTCCGCGAAGCCGTCCTCACCCCCACTCACCCCGCCCCCTGCCCGGTTGATCATGAGGTTAGCGGCAGTAAAGGAGATCAACTTCGCCGCTAACCTCATGATCAACGCAATCGGGTGGGGGTGGGGGTGGGCGGGTCAGGAAGCGAGGAGGAGGGGGAGGGTGGTCAGCAGGCCGGCGATGACGACGATGATCATCGGGCGGGGGCTGAGCACGGCGTGCCGGCGGTCGGCAATCAGGCGCGCCGGAATCAGCCCCAGCACCGGGCCGAGCAGCGTCACCACCAGGGCCAGCACCGGCAGGCCAACGGCCAACTCCCCGTCGGTGCGCGCGGCCAGCGCGCGGGCCCCGGCGCCCAGGGCATACGCCAGCACCGCCCCGGCCACTCCGCAGAGCGCCAGCAGCGGGTTCACGCCGCTCGGCAGCTCGCCCGGCTGGCGGGTGCGGCGCAGCAGATCCCGCGCGGCCTCCAGCAGCGGCTCCGGGTCGCCGGTGGCGTCCGGTCGGGGGGCCGGGGGCGTGCCGGCCCGGCGCCCGCCCCCACCCAGCCGGGAGTTCAGCTCCTGCCACAGCACCGCCACCTCGGCGTCGACCCGCTCCTGCGTCTCGCGGGCCGCGACCAGCTCCCGTTCGGCCCGGTTGACCTCGTCGGCCGACTCGGCCACGGCGCGGTCGGCCGCCGCGCACTGCTGCTCGTGCCAGGCGTACGCCTCCTCCCGCTGCTCGCGCACCCGCGCGGTCAGCTCGGCGAGTCGCCGCAGCTGGGCCGCGTACGTCTGACTGGTCACCGGTTCGTTCATCGTGCCGGTCCGTACGGGATGATGGTCTGCCCGGTGCGGTGCACCGCCCGGTCGAAGAAGAGACCCCGCCACGGGCGGGGGTACCAGTCCGGCCCACTGGTGCCGGGATACAGCGCACCGCTCAGCTCCCCGCCGTGGATGTCCAGGGCCACCCAGGCGCCGATCTGGTCGGTCCGGGCACCCGCGCCACCCAGGTCGGCGCGCATCCGGGCCACCCCTCGCCACCAGGCCAGCACGTGCGTGCGTCGCTCCGGACCGTCGTGCAGGATCCGGCGCAGGTGCTCCAGCCCGCTCGCCCGCCCGACCCGCGCGGCCAGCGCGCCGGCCGCCGCGTCGACGGCGAACAGCAGCAGGTAGTGCGGTGTGCCGGTGGCGCCCGGCCCACCGAGGCCATCGGCTGTCTCGGCCATCAGCTCGGTCACGCTCTCCTCGTCGTACCAGGCGGCGTCGTCGGCGAGTTCCTCGTAGAGCGCGCGGGCCGCCGGGTCGGCGTCCGGGTCCAGGCAGGCGATGGAGAAGCGGGCGCTGCCCGGGCGGTGCTGCCGGGCCAGTGAGCGGGCCGCCGCGTCCAACACCGCGCACGCCTCGTCGACCCGGGTGCCCAGCACGGCCAGGTTGCGCCCCGGGGCCCGGGGCAGCCGCAGCGCCGCCGACCGGGCCTGCACGTCGATGATCTCGCCGAGCAGGGCCACTGGGCCGCGCGGCGTACCGACCTCCGGTGCGCGCAAGGCCCGGAAGTCCGGCGCGTCGGCCAGCCGGGGAATCGCATCGCCGTCGAAGAGTCGGGCCGGCGCCGCCTCGGCCGGGCGCATCCGCCACAACCGGTGCTGCAGCTCGCTCCAGGTCTCCCAGTCGCTGGCCGAGGGGATCCGGGCCACCTGGTTGCCCTCGGACAACCCCGACTCGGCGTTGACCACCGCGTGGAACTTCGGCAGCGACTGGGCGGCGTCGTTGCGTTCGGCGAGAATACGCAGCGCCTTGGGCAGCGCGATCCGCAGGGTGAACTGGGCGACCAGCGCCGGACGGCCCCACAGCGCCTCGATGCCGCGTACGTCCTGCGAGGCCAGCACCAGGTGGATGCCCTGCGACCGGCCCCGACGGGCCAGGTCCTCCAGCAGGTCGGCCGCCTCCCGGGCCACCGCGTCCCGGCCGGCCAGCAGCATCTGGAACTCGTCCACCACCGCCACGATCCGGGGCCACTGCCCGGTCGGATCCACCGCCCGCAGCTCGGCCAGCTTGGTGACCTCGTGCTTCTTCGCGGCGTCGGCTCGGCGGCGCAACTCCTCGGCGAGGAACCGCAGCAGCGCCAGACCGAACTCACGGTCGGTGTTGACGTTGATGCCGACCAGCCGCATGTGCGGCAGCCAGCTCGGATCCCGCCGGCCCTGGGCGAACCGGGCGAAGGACACCCCCTCCTTGAAGTCGAGCAGGTAGAACTCCAGCTCGGCGGGGGAGTAGCGGGCGGCCAGGGCACCGATCCAGGCGAAGATCAGGTTGGTCTTGCCGGTGCCGGAGGGGCCGCCGATCAGCGCGTGCGGCGGGTAGTCACCGAGGGTCAGCAGCACCGGCCGGCCCTGCGGTCCCTCGCCGATCGGCGCGGTCAGGCCGGTCGCCGAATCCTCCCGCCACATCTGCTCGGGCGGGGGCAGCAGGTCGGTGAAGGGGGTCGGGGCCGGTCCGGCGCTGACCACCGAGGCGATCCGGCGGCAGGTCTCGGTGACCAGCGCGGCCGGCGGCGGCGGGTCGAGGCGTACCGGCAGGGTGCCGATGTGGGCGCCGTCGGCGGTGACCATCACCCGGGCCACCGCCGGATCGTCCGGCAGCGGCACGCCACGCACGATCAGGTGTACGCCGCACGCGGCACCGGCGCGGACCACCCGGTCCAGTTGGCCGCGCTCGTGTCGGGACAGCTCGTCCCCACCGAGCAGCACCGCCACCCGCCACGGCTCCGGCCGGCGGCCGGTCGCGGCGGCCAGCTCCCGCAGCGAGGCGTGCTCGCCGGCGAGCACGGTCTCGTTGATCCGACGGATCTGCTCCACCAGGTCGTCCAGCAGCCCTCCCAGGCCGCCCGGCCCGACGAAGGTGAGCAGCCCGGCCGTACCGAGTGGGGCGAAGCCCGCCAGCCCGCCGCCCAGGTGGTCCGGGTCGTAGCCGACCAGCCGTACGCTGCCCGGTGCCGCCCGGCCCAGGCTGCGCAGCAGCAACGCGGACACCACCGCCGCGCAGCCCGCCGGATCACCGTCGAGTGCCACGTGCCCGCCGTCGAGCAGCGCCACCAGCGCCGGCACCGGTTGGTGGTCGTCGCCGGCCTGCGGACCCCGGCGGTCACCCGGTCCGTTCAGCCGCAGCGTGCCGATCCGCGCGGCACCCGGCGGTTCGGCCCGCTCGGCCGGAGTGGATTGCCACGCCGACCAGTTCGTCGAACCGGCACCGGGCGCTTCCCGGGCCGCGGCCTCGGCAGCCCGCCGTGCCAGTTCCGTCAGGCCCGACGAATGCCGGCTCTCGATCTCGGCCAACCGCCGGTCGCGTTCGGCGCCGACCCGCTCCGGTACGCCGGCGGCGGCCCGGCGTACGCGTACCGCCCGCTCGCGCGCGGTGGCCAGGGCGGTCTGCGCCACGGCCGACCGGGTGCGGGACGCGCCGAGTGCCTCGGCGAGCAGTTCCCGGACCCGGCCGACCAACTGGTTACGCCGGTCAGCCATCGATCCCGCGCCCCGGCCGGCCGGTGCTCCCGGTGCGAGGCGCGGGCCTCGAGCCGCCAGCGGTGCTCGGCGCCGGCCGCGAGCCGCCGGTGGTGCCGGGCGCGGTGCCGCCGGTGGTGTTAACAGGGGGCCCCTTTACCACGTCAGGCGTTAACAGGGGGCCCTTCCTTTCGTCGTCATCGGGCAGGTCGCGGCCGAGGCGGTCGAGCAGGACGCCGGCGAGGACTCCGGCGGTGACCGCCGGGTCGGCGGCGTGTGGCTGCTCGCCACCGTCGCGGCGCGGCGGGGGCATCCGGCAGACCCGGGTCAGCAGGGTGTCCAGCACCGGTGCGGGCAGGCCGGGCAGCAGGTCGCGCACCCGGCCGTCCAGCTCGCGGTGCAACCGGGCCAGGTCGTCGCCGCGCGGCGGATGTCCGAGCAGCTCCCCGGCGAGGTCGCGCAGCAGTGGCGGGGCCACCGCGGCCAGCCCCATGCCGACATCGGCGTGCGCCCCGCGCAGCTCCCGGTGCAGCCGGTCACGGTCGCCGGCGCGCACGCCGCGCACCACCCGGCGCAGCAGTTCGCGGGAGTCGGCGATCCGCTCGTCGGGCTCCTCCGGAGGGCCTTCGCGCCCCCCGGTCAGCTCCGCCACCCGCACCGACCACCAGCGGCGCAACCGCACCTCGCCGGGGGACTCCGGTGCCACCGCCACCGGCTCGTCGCCCCGGGGCGCGTCGTGCGCGGGTCGGCGTTCCTGCCGACCCGTGGGCGGCGGCGCGCCGTCGGGGGCCAGCCCGATCGCGGCCAGGTACGCGCTCAGCTGCTCCTGGGCCACCCGCAGCGCGTACCCGGCGGTCTCGGCGTGTTCGGTGGCGGCGGAGAGCTCCGGCACGCCCATCGGGTTGGCCGACTCCTGGCGTACCCAGCGCAGCCGCTCGGTGGCCAGGCCGAACTTCTCCAGCGCCTGCCCGAGCAGACCGAGCGGCAGTTCCTCGGCGGTGGCACGGACCTGTGCGCCGACATCCTCGACGATGGACACGCCCGCCCCTACAGCGTCGCGACGTACTGCTGAGCCTGCTCGATCGCGACGAGTGTCGCGGCGAGGCACTCCTCAAGCTCCTGGCCGGCCTGGGTCAACGACGCCTGGGCCGCCTCCACGGTGGCGTGGCCGCTGCCCTCCAGCGCGCCGGCGAGGGTCTGCTGTGCCTCGGCCAGCTTCTCGCCGGCGGCCTGCACGGCGCTCTGGCCGTCACCGATCTGCTGAAGTGCGACATCGATGGCTGCCTTGAGCTCGGCGACGCTCGCCACGCGGAACCTCCTGGGGGCCGGGAGGACTCCATTAGAGCCTATGCGGTCGGGAAAGGACACGTGCCCTGTCAGTGTTCCCGCCCTGCTGACCGGTTGTCGACCGCCCG
This sequence comes from Micromonospora sonchi, assembly GCF_014646235.1. Taxonomy (GTDB): domain Bacteria; phylum Actinomycetota; class Actinomycetes; order Mycobacteriales; family Micromonosporaceae; genus Micromonospora; species Micromonospora sonchi. The sequence goes on from NZ_BMNB01000010.1 coordinate 195,230, forward strand.
CGCCGTGAGTCCGGTTCGCGGGACCCGGGTGCGGCGACTCACCCAGCGCCACCGCGTGGTTCCCGACCGCCCGGCGGACGCGTTCATCCCGCGCCGCGCGCCCGACCCCCCGGCCGTCCTGATGGACGCGTTCGCCAAGCGTCGCCGCGCAGCCAGCGCGGCCCGTACACCTCGGCGCCGAGCGCGGTGACCCGGTCGCGCAGCGCGCGGTCGGCGGTGACCACCAGCCGGCGCCGGTCACCGGCGGCGGCGACCAGGTCGACCATGGTGTCGTCGCCGGAACCCGGTGCGGCCACCACCCGCACCCCGTCGATCCCGGGCACCTGCCGGGCGGCGCCCTCGACCACCAGCACCACCTCGACCGGCGGCGGCAGCTCCGGCGGGACCCCGTGCCCGCTCAGCGGCGCGAGGGTGTCCCGCAGCCGGGCGGTGGCCCCGGCCCGGTCGCGCCACCAGCCGTCCGGGCGGGACCCGACCACGTTGGCGGCGTCGACGATGAGCAGCGGAGTCTGGTTCATCCGCCCACCCTGCCACCCCGCCGGGCAACCCGCCCGCCGGCCGCGCCGGCGGTGCGGAGCGGTGGCGTTTGTCCGGCCGGGGGCGGGGTAGCCCGTGCCGACCGTCTCGCGCCGAACCGCGGAGGACAGAGATGATTGGACCCGGCGACTTCGGCTCGGACCCGTGGGACGAGTTCCTGGCCCGGTACTTCGGTCGGGGCGAGGGCGGGCGCCGGCCCGCGCACCGGGTCGACATCACCCGGCTGATGACCGCCGATGCCCGGGAGATGCTGGCCGACGCGGCGCGGCGGGCGGCCCAGAAGCACAGCAACGACCTGGACACCGACCACCTGCTCTGGGCGGCGTTGCAGCGCGAGCCGCTGCGTGACCTGCTACGCCGGGCGGGCGCGGACCCGGACACCCTGCTCAACGCGCTCGGTGGGCGGGGGGACGGGGCACCGCAGGGCGAGGTCCCGCCGAACCTGTCACTGACCCCGGCGGCCAAGCGGGCGTTGCTCGACGCCCACCAGTTGTCCCGGGCGATGGGGGCGAACTACATCGGCCCAGAACACATCCTGATGGCGCTGCCGCTCAACCCCGAGTCGCCGGCCGGTCGGATGCTCGCCGCCGGTCGGATCCAGCCCGAGGCGTTGCAGGCCGCCAACGCCGAGCGCGGTCCGATGGGCGGCCCCCGGCCGGACCGGGGCACCCCCACCCTCGACCAGTACGGCCAGGACCTCACCGAACTGGCCCGCAACGACCAGATCGACCCGGTGATCGGGCGCGCCGACGAGATCGAGCAGGCGGTGGAGATCCTCTCCCGGCGTACCAAGAACAATCCGGTGCTGATCGGCGAGGCCGGCGTCGGCAAGACCGCCATCGTCGAGGGCCTGGCCGAGCGGATCTGCGACGGTGACGTACCGCAGACCCTGCTCGGCAAGCGGGTGGTGCAGCTCGACCTGGCCGGGCTGGTCGCCGGCACCCGCTACCGGGGTGACTTCGAGGAGCGGCTGAAGAAGGTGATCGACGAGATCCGGGCGCACCGGGAGGAGCTGATCGTCTTCCTGGACGAGATCCATACCCTGGTCGGCGCGGGCGGCGCGGGCAGCGAGGGCGGGATGGACGCGTCCAACATGCTCAAGCCGGCGCTGGCCCGCGGCGAGTTGCGGGTGATCGGCGCGACCACGCTCGACGAGTACCGCCGCAGCATCGAGAAGGACGCCGCGCTGGCCCGGCGGTTCCAGTCGGTGTTCGTGCCCGAGCCCACCGTCGAGGACACCGTGGCCATCCTGCGCGGCCTGCGGGACCGCTACGAGGCACACCACCAGGTGCGGTTCACCGACGAGGCGCTGGTCGCCGCCACCGAACTCGCCGACCGGTACATCACCGACCGCTACCTGCCGGACAAGGCGATCGACCTGATCGACCAGGCCGGCGCCCGGGTCCGGCTGCGCACCCGCACCCCCGCCGCCGACGTGCGCGACCTGGAGCAGCAGCTCGATGAGGTACGCCGGGACAAGGAGCAGGCGGTCGCCGACGAGCAGTACGAACGCGCCTCCACGCTGCGCGACCGGGTTTCCGAACTGGAGGAACAGGTACGCCGGGCGCGCGGCGAGGAGGGCGGCGCCACCCAGGTGCCCGAGGTGGGGCCGGACGAGATCGCCGAGGTGGTCGCCAGGGCCACCGGCATTCCGGCCAGCCAGCTCACCGAGGAGGAGCGGGACCGGCTGCTGCGCCTGGAGGGCCAGCTGCACGAGAAGGTGGTCGGGCAGGACGAGGCGGTCACCTCGGTGGCCGAGGCGGTACGCCGCTCCCGCACCGGGCTGGCCGACCCGAACCGCCCGATGGGCAGCTTCCTGTTCCTCGGCCCCACCGGTGTCGGCAAGACCGAGCTGGCCCGGGCCCTGGCGGAGGCGCTCTTCGGCGAGGCCGACCGGATGGTCCGGGTGGACATGAGCGAGTTCCAGGAACGGCACACGGTCAGTCGGCTGGTCGGCGCGCCCCCGGGCTACGTCGGGTACGAGGAGGCGGGCGAGCTCACCGAGGCGGTGCGCCGCCGCCCGTACGCGGTGGTCCTGCTGGACGAGATCGAGAAGGCGCACCCCGACGTGTTCAACATCCTGTTGCAGGTGCTCGACGACGGGCGGCTCACCGACAGCCAGGGCCGGACGGTCAACTTCAAGAACACCGTACTGATCATGACGAGCAACCTCGGTTCGGAGCTGATCACCGGTAGCCAACGGGCGGTCGGCTTCGGCGCCGGTGAGCCGGGCGGCGGGCAGGAGAGCGACGAGCTGCGGGATCGGCTGATGCGCCGGCTGCAGGAGAACTTCCGCCCGGAGTTCCTCAACCGCATCGACGAGGTGATCATTTTCCGTCGGCTGGAGGCCGCGCAGCTGCGGCAGATCACCGAGCTGCTGCTGGAGGAGACCCGCCGCCGGCTGCACGCCCAGGACATCGAGGTGGAGTTCACCACCGCCGGGATCGACTGGATCGCCGAGAACGGCTACCAGCCGGAGTACGGTGCCCGGCCGCTGCGCCGGACCATCCAGCGGGAGGTGGACAACCACCTCTCCCGGATGCTGCTGGAACAGCAGCTCTCACCGGGCCAACGGGTCACCGTCGACGGCCGGGACGGGCGGCTCACCTTCGACGTGACGGCCGGCGAGCGCGGCTACACGGCGGCTGCGACCTCGCATCCCCGCTGACCGGGAGGGTACCGATGACCGAACCGGAACAAAACCGGGACGAGGACGACGACCGTAGCGAGCCGATCCTGGCCCCGCCGACGGCGAACCCCCGCCGGGTGCAGGTGCCGGAGGAGGGCCTGGACGGGCAGACCCACCAGGGGCACCCGGAGACCCCCGAGCCGCCGTCGAACAAGGAGGAGTGATGGTACGCGAGAAGCGACTCGACCCCGAGGTGGAGGTGCTCTGGGAGGACTTTCACGCCGAGGTCAACGTGCCGTCCGAGCAGCTGCGGCAGTGGCTGCTGACCCGGGGCTCCGGCGAGGAGGCGTTCGGCCCGAACCCGGACCTCAACCTGCCGGAGCCGGGCCGGCAGATCCTCGCCGTGCTGCGCAAGCGCAAGGTCGACCTGACCCCCGAGGACATCGAGGTGATGCGGGACGCGATCGAGCAGATCCGCACACTCACGGCCGCCCGTCCCCAACGAGGCAACGCCGACGACGAATGGCGCCACTCCCTCCTGGACCTGGGCCACGACCCCCTAGCCGAACGCTAACCACCCACCCACCCCACCCCACCACCCCACCCACCCGTACTCCGCGATCTTGCACTTTTGGTCGCACCATATGGGGCATACCCCCCATATCGGCGACCAAAAGTGCAAGATCGGCGAGGAGGGGCTACTCGGAGCCCAGGCTGGGGATGAGCAGGCCGGCGGTGGTGGCGGCGGCTTGACGGTCGGCGCGGGTCTGCTCCTCGCGGGTGATCAGGTTGGCGTACTCGGTCAGGTCGGCCGGGTCGGGTACCTCCGGCAGCCGGCGCAGGAAGGCTTCCACCTCCCGGACGGCGGTGGTGTGCCGGGCGGCCGCCTCGCGCAGCACCTCGCGGTCGTCGGCAGCGGGATAGAGGTCGGTCATGCCCGCCACATACCCGCCGTCAGCCGGTTCGCACCCCGCGTTCGACGACCGCGGCCAACGGCCGGCGCAGCCCGAACGCCGGGTTGCGCAGCAGCCAGGCCAGATACGCCGGGTGCGGCGCGAGAGCGTCGGTGTACGCGCTGAGCGCCGTCTCCAGCACCAGGTCGGCCATCCGGGCGGCGGGGGATTCCGGGTGCCAGCCCAGCATCAGCCGCCAGCGCAGCGGCGTGCCGGCCAGCCGGCGGGTCACCAGGCCGGCCACCGGCCGGAAGGTGGCCTGGCACAACGCCACCGCCGCGCCGGCGTCCACCAGGTCGAAGCAGCCGCGTACGTCGGCCTCGTACACCTTGCGGGGGGTGAAACCGGCCCGTGCGCAGGCGGCGGCGAAACAGTCGCCGAAGCAGCCGTCGCCGGGTGCCGCCACCCACTGCTCGTGTCGCAGGTCGGCCAGGGCCACCTCCTCGTGCGCGGCCAGCGGATGGGTCTCCGGCAGCAGCACCATGACCGGGTCGACGGCCACCTCCCGCCAGCTCAGCCCGTAGTCCGCCGACGGGATGGAGTCGCCGCAGACGCCGGTCAACGCGTAGTCCAGACGTGCACCGGCGACCAGTTGGGCCAGCTCGTCGACGGACCAGGAGGCGTGCGTGGTGATCTGCGCCTGCGGCTGCTCGGCGGCGAGCCGGTGCACCAGCCGACCCAGGATCGGGCTGTTCACCCCGCCGAACCGGTAGCGGCGGGGCGCGTCGCCCCCGCCGGCCAGCCGGGCCGCCTCGTCCTGGAGGCCCTTCATCGCCGGCAGCAGCACCCGGGCCCGGGCGAGCACCAGCTCACCGAGGGCGGTGGGCCGGGCACCCCGGCGGTCCCGTTCGAACAGCGGCCCGCCCAGGGTCCGTTCGATGCGCTGGAGCTGGGCGGTCAGCGCCGGCTGGGCCAGGCCGAGCGTCGAGGCCGCCTTGGTCACGCTGCCCGTCTCCGCGATGGCGCAGACCACCCGCAGGTGGCGCAACTCCAGATTCATAGCGTGACGGTAGGGCGACACCGCGATCCACGGAAGGGCCCGTACGGATCAACGAGCATGAAAGTGCCGCAGGTCGCTCAGTGGGGCGGCGGCTCGCTCAGGTTGCGGAGCTCACTCAGTTGCGTACGCCGTCCGGTGACCGCGTCGCGGAACTTGTCGACCAGCGCCACCGCCGGCTCGACGATCCGGTTCCAGGGCGGGGTGTGCGGCACGCCCGGGTGCGGGCGGGTCGGCGCGGCCTCCTCGGCGATCTCCAGCCGATTGCCGAGCCGGATCAACTCCTCCTCGGTGGCGCTGGCGCAGAGCCGCGCCACCAGCGCGTCGACCGCCGTCACGTGCGCCTCGACCAGCTGGGCCACCATGGCGAGACGGTCGTCGGTGAGCCCGCGCAGCGCCATGAGCAGGGCGGCGTCACCGGCCAGCACCTCACCGACCGGCCCGTCGGCGTCGGGGAGGGCCTGGCGGACGGCGGGTAGGAGGTACTGCTCCTCGGCGGACAGGTGCCGGGACAGCGCGGCGACGAGGATCTCCCGGCCGTGTGCCGGGTCCGGGCCCGGCGCGACCAGCCGCCGGGTCAGCGCCAGCAGTTGCCGGTGCTCCTCGGCGATGGTGTCGGCGATGCTGTGCCCGGCGGGCTGGTAGCCGTCGCCGGGCGTGGGGGGCAGCGGCGGCAGGTGGACGGACACGGTCCCTCCTCGGCTGGCGGGCGGAGCGCCCGATGATATGGCACCTGGACGCGCGCGCAGTACCCGCACCGCCCCGCGCCGAAACGGTGAGCTGGTATGAAGGGGCGATGACGAGCGACGCCCACCCCGCCCTTCCCGCGCCGACCGACGAGGTCGTCGAGCTCTGCCGGGACCTGCTGCGCATCGACACCACGAACACCGGCGACAACTTCACCAGCGCGGGCGAACGTCGCGCCGCGGAGTACGTCGCGGAGAAGCTGGCCGAGGTCGGGATCGAGCCGGTGATCCACGAGTCCGCCCCGGGGCGGGCCAACGTGGTCGCCCGGATCCCCGGCACCGAGCCGAGCCGGGGGGCGCTGCTCGTGCACGGTCACCTGGACGTAGTGCCGGCCGACCCCGACGAGTGGTCGGTGCACCCCTTCTCCGGTGAGCTGCGCGACGGCTACCTGTGGGGCCGGGGCGCCATCGACATGAAGGACTTCGACGCGATGGTCCTCGCGGTGGTCCGGCACTGGCAGCGCACCGGCGTCCGCCCGCCGCGTGACATCGTGCTGGCGTTCACCGCGGACGAGGAGGCGGGCAGCGAGTACGGCGCCCACTTCCTCGCCACCCGGCACCGGGAGCTCTTCGACGGCTGCACCGAGGGCATCGGCGAGGTGGGCGGCTTCTCGTACACGGTGGACGAGTCCCGGCGGCTCTACCTGATCGAGACCGCGCAGAAGGGCATCGACTGGCTGCGGCTGCACGCCAGGGGCCGGCCCGGGCACGGCTCGATGGTGCACGAGGACAACGCGGTGACCGCGCTGGCCGAGGCGGTGGCCCGCATCGGCGCGCACCGATTCCCGGTGGTGGTCACCGACACCGTACGCGCCTTCCTGGAGGAGGTCGCCGAGGTGCTCGACATCGAGCTGGACCCGGAGGACCCGGAGACCGCGATCGCCAAGCTCGGCCCGATCGCCAACATCATCGGCGCCACCATCCGCAACACCGCCAACCCGACCCGGCTCGCCGCCGGCTACAAGGACAACGTGATCCCCGGCCGGGCCAGCGCCACCATCGACTGCCGCAGCCTGCCCGGGCAGTCGGAGCTGCTGGAGCGGCAGTTGCGCGAGCTGGTCGGCCCGGACATCGCGATCGAGTACATCCAGCGGCAGCCGGCGCTGGAGACCACCTTCGACGGCGACCTGGTCGCGGCGATGTCGGCCGCGCTGCGGGCCGAGGATCCGGGGGCCCGGCCGGTGCCGTACATGCTCTCCGGCGGCACCGACGCCAAGGCCTTCTCGCAGCTGGGCATCCGCTGCTTCGGGTTCGCGCCGCTGCGTCTGCCGGCCGACCTGAACTTCTCGGCGTTGTTCCACGGCATCGACGAGCGGGTTCCGGTGGACGGACTACAGTTCGGCGTGCGGGTTCTCGACCGGTTCCTGCGTACCTGCTGACCCGCGCCCGGTTCGGGCGCGGCACCTCGCAACGTGAAAGGGACGCCTCATATGACCGACCAGCACGGTGAGCTGGACGCCGCACTCGAGCGCGTGATCGAAGCGGCCCGTCACCACCTGGCGGCGGTCCGCGCCGCCGCCGGCCGGATCGACGACGACGACGTCTGGCGCGCGTACGTCGCGTTGAACAACGCGTCGTTCGCGTACGACGAGCAACTCATGGACGCCTTCGGCGAGGTCACCCCGTGGGACGTCGAGTCGATCGACCCGGACGAGGCCGACCAGCGGTTCGGTGGTGGCGAGGGAGGCGAGCCCGACGACCCGCACTCCCGGGTGATCTCGGTGCGCCAGCGGCGCGACTACCGGGTACCGAGCGTCTCGGCGCTGATCCGCGTCGCCGACGCGGCCCGGCGGGAGGGACTGCCGGCCGACGAGGAGGTGCCGCCGGTCGAGGGCGTCGGTGAGGCGGTGCTGGAGCTGCTGCAGAGCGGCGACGGCTCACTCGGTGCGCTCGACGTGCCGGAGTTGGAGCCACTCGACGGCGTGGTGATGGTCAGCGAGGTCGCCACCCCGGTCGACCTGGAGTCCTTCGACGACGACGACGCGGCGGGCCCGTTCCGGCCCGCGGCCGACGACCGCCTGGTCGGCCGGCTCGACGAGCACCCGTTCGCGGAGTTCGACGACGAGCACGACCACGTGCACTGAGTCCGCGCCGTCGAGCTGACGGCGTGGCCGGAGCACCGGAGGCGGCCGGGATCGGGGGACCGGTCCCGGCCGCCGACTCAGTACGACAGGCCGGGCTGCGGCGTGTTGATTCGGCGGCGGCGCAACATTACCTGGCGCGTGCCGTCCCGGAACAGTCGTACCCGAGCCAACTCCCACCCGGAGAACTCGGCCTGGATCGCCAGCTGCGCCGCAGCGGTCAACCGGTCGACATTCGGCGGCAACCGCAGCGGCGCGTACTCGTAGTCCATGGCCCCTATGCTGCCCAGCCGTACCCCCGAACGCCACTCTCGGCCGGGTGACCCACGCCGCCGGCCGCCCGGCGTCGCGTCTCGGGGGCCGGCCGCTCACCCGTCGCGTTCGGGGTAGCCGACCTCCAGCGCCGAGACGTCGTCCAGCGCCGTGGTGATCTCCTCGGGCAGCCGCATCCGCTCCACCTGAAGCGCGCCGAGCAGTTGCCCGGCCGTACGCGCGCCGAGGATCGGCGCGGTCACTCCGGGCCGGTCCCGGATCCAGGCCAGCGCCACCTCCAGCGGGGACACCCCGAGCCCGCTCGCGGCGGTGGCCACCGCCTCGACGATGCTGGAGCAGCGCGGCTCCAGGTAGGTGGCGACGAACCGTTCGAAGTGCGGCGACACCGCCCGGGAGTCCGCCGGCCGCCCGTGCCGGTACTTGCCGGTGAGCACCCCGCGACCCAGCGGCGACCAGGGCAGCACCCCCAGGCCGAGCGCCTCGCAGGCCGGCAGCACCTCCCGCTCCACGCCCCGCTCCAACAGCGAATACTCCACCTGGGCGGCGACCACCGGCGTCCGCCCCGGCCAGGCCGTCTGCCAGGCCGCCGCCTGGGCGGTCTGCCAGCCGGAGAAGTTGGACACGCCGATGTAGCGCACCCGTCCGCTGGCCACCGCGTGGTCCAGCGCTGCGAGGGTCTCCTCCAGCGGGGTCTGCGGGTCGTAGCAGTGCACCTGGAAGAGATCCACATGGTCGGTGCCCAACCGGCGCAGCGAGGCGTCCAGGGTACGCAGCAGATGCCCCCGGGAGTTGTCCCGCCGCCGCTCCCCGCCGGGGCGCAACCCCGCCTTGGTCGCGATGAGCAGTTCCTCGCGGGGCACCAGGGTGCCCAGCAGGGAGCCGATCACCGACTCGGCGTCGCCGTCGCCGTACACGTCGGCGGTGTCGATCAGGTTGCCACCCGCGTCGAGGAAACTCTTCAGTTGCGCCGCCGCGTCGTCGGCGTCGGTGTCCCGACCCCAGGTCATCGTGCCGAGCGCGAGCCGGGAAACCGCCAGCCCGCTTCGGCCGAGCGGTCGCTGCTGCATGGGTGAACCTTATTTCGTACCAGGCCAAACCGACATCCTCGCTCCTGTCGAGTCTGCCCACGACGCGAGGGTGAGCCGGTGATCGTCCCTACCGCCGGCATTGCGTAACCTGATGCGACTGCGAATGGGGGAGGACTCTGTGCGACTCGGGCTAAGCCTCGGATACCAGACAGCGTGGAGCACACCGGCCGACCACCTGGCCCTGGCTCAGGAGGCGGAGCGGCTCGGCTACGCGGTGGTGTGGGCGGCGGAGGCGTACGGCTCCGACTCGCCGAGCATGCTGGCCTGGATCGCCGGGCAGACCGAACGGATCGACATCGGCAGTGCCGTGATGCAGATCCCCGCCCGTACGCCCGCGATGACCGCGATGACCGCGGCCACCATCGACGCGCTCTCCGGCGGTCGGTTCCGCCTAGGCCTGGGGGTCTCCGGTCCGCAGGTCTCCGAGGGCTGGCACGGCGTACGCTTCGGCAAGCCTCTCGCGCGCACCCGGGAGTACGTGGACATCGTGCGGCTGGCGGTGGCCCGTAAGGAGGTCGCCTACGACGGCGACTTCTACACCCTGCCGCTGCCCGACGGCCCCGGCAAGGCGCTGCGGCTGGGTTTCCACCCGCCGCGCGAGCACATCCCCACCTACCTGGCCGCGGTGGGACCGAAGAACCTGGAGCTGGCCGGCGAGATCGCCGACGGCTGGCTGGCTGTCTTCTTCGCCCCCGAGTTCGCCGACGAGCAGCTCGCGGCGGTACGCGCCGGCCGGGCCCGGGCCGGCAAGGAACTGGCCGGCTTCGACGTGGTGCCCTCCGTGCCGGTCGTGGTCGGCGACGACGTCGCCTCCTGCGCCGAACTGGTCCGCTGGTACGCGGCCCTCTACGTCGGCGGCATGGGCAGCCGGCAGCAGAACTTCTACAACCAGTTGGCCACCCGGATGGGCTACGGCGACGCCGCCCGCGAGGTGCAGGACCTCTACCTGGCCAAGCGGCAGCGCGACGCCGCCGCCGCGGTGCCGTTGGAGTTCATCGACCGGACCTCCCTGCTCGGGCCCAAGGAACGCATCGCGGAGCGGATGCGCCAGTTCGCCGAGGCCGGGGTGACCACCCTCTCGGTGACCCTCTTCGCCGCCGACCGCGACAGCGGGGTGCAGACCCTGCGCACCGTCGCCGAGGCCCTGGACCTCTCGGGAGTCGGGGAGTGACCTGGATCGAAGCCATCGTCCTGGGCATCGTCCAGGGCCTGACCGAGTTCCTGCCGGTCAGCTCGTCGGGGCACCTGCGGATCACCTCGGCGATCTTCTTCGAGCGGGACGCCGGCGCGTCCTTCACCGCCGTCACCCAGTTGGGCACCGAGGCGGCGGTGCTGCTCTACTTCGCCAAGGACATCTGGCGGATCGGCCGGACCTGGGTCGTCGGCATCTGGGACTCCTCGGTACGTAGCAGCCTGGACTACCGGATGGGCTGGTACGTGATCATCGGCTCGATCCCGATCGGCGCCTTCGGCTTCCTGTTCAAGGACCAGATCCGGGAGACCGCCCGCAACCTGTGGGTGGTGGCCACCACTCTGATCGTCTTCGCCTTCGTGCTCGCGTTCGCCGAGTACTGGGGCCGGCAGACCCGGACGCTCAAGAACTTCCGGATGCGCGACGGCGTGGTGATGGGTTTCGCCCAGGCGCTGGCGCTCATCCCCGGCGTGTCGCGCTCGGGGGCGACCCTGACCTTCGGCCTGTTCCTCAACCTCACCCGGGAGACCGCGGCCCGCTACTCGTTCCTGCTGGCCATCCCGGCCGTGGTGATGTCCGGGATATTCAGCCTGGGCGACGTCTTCGAACCGGCGGCCCCGGGCACCTCCGTGCCCACCGTCGCGCAGATGGTCGTCGCCACGCTGATCGCGTTCGTGGTCGGCTACGCGGCCATCGCCTGGCTGCTGCGCTACGTCGCACACCACACCCTGTACGTCTTCGTGCTCTACCGGGTCGCGGTCGGCACCCTGGTCTTCGCCCTCCTGCTCACCGGCACCATCACCGCCACCTGAGATGCAAGGAAGGGCCCCTTCTTAACGCCTCAGGTAGAGCAGGGGCCCCTTCTTAACACCCGACACGCCCCCGTCGAGGTCCGGGCGTGGGCCTAGTGTGGGTCGGGTGGCGACCCTTTTGCTCCTGCGGCACGGACGTACCACCGCGAACGCCGACGGCGGCCTGGCCGGCCGGCAGCCGGTCGAGCTGGACGAGACCGGCCGGGCGCAGGCCGAAGCGGTGGGCGAGCGGCTGCGGGCGGTGCCATTGGCCGCCGTCGTGACCAGCCCGCTGATCCGCTGCCGGCAGACCGTCGCGCTGGCGCTGCCGCAGGCGGCGCCGGTGGTCGACGAGGGACTCATCGAGTGCGGGTACGGCAGTTGGGAGGGGCAGCCGCTGAAGAAGCTGGCCAAGGAACCGCTCTGGCCGGTCGTGCAGCAGCACCCCAGCGCGGCCGTCTTTCCCGAGGGCGAATCGATGGCGCAGATGGCGGCCCGTGCGGTGGCGGCGGTACGCGCCTGGGACGCCCGGCTGACCGCCGAACACGGCCCCGAGGCGGTCTGGCTGGCGTGCAGCCACGGCGACGTGATCAAGGCCATCGTCGCCGACGCGCTCGGCGTACACCTGGATCTTTTTCAGCGGATCGTGGTCGACCCGGCGTCGGTGACCGCGATCCGCTACACCCCGTTGCGTCCCTTCCTGCTCCGGCTCAACGACATCGGCGGTGACCTGAACGCCCTGGTCCCGCCGCCGCCCAAGCGGCGTCGGCGGGCCAGCCGCCCGGCGGACTCGGACGCCGCGGTCGGCGGCGGTACGGGAGCGTCCGGGTGAGCCGACCGACGCCGGCCCACCGGGCAGCGATTCGGGTCGGTGGGGTGCGCGGCACGCGGAGGCGCCGGATAGGGTCTCTGGTATGACCCACCAGGTGCACGCCTTCGAGCCGCCGGAGCGGTTCGTCGCCGGGACCGTCGGGCCGCCGGGGGAGCGCACCTTCTTCCTCCAAGCGCGCGGCGGCGGCCGGCTGGTCAGCGTCGCGCTGGAAAAGGTCCAGGTCTCCCTGCTCGCCGAGAAGCTGGAGGAACTGCTCACCGAGGCGCAGCGCCGATTCGGGGTCCAGTTGCCCGAAGCGCCGGCCTCGCTCGGTGACAACGACCCGCTGGAGACGCCGGTCGACGAGGAGTTCCGGGTCGGCACCCTGGGCCTGGCCTTCGACGCGGACACCGCGACCGTGGTGATCGAGGCGATCGCGGTCGGCGAGGCGGAGACCGAGATCGAGTTGGGCGAGTCGGAGGAGGACGACGAGGCCGACGACGTCGAGCCCGACGAGGATCTCGACCGGCTCCGGGTGCGGTTGACCCCCGAGGAGACCCGCGCGTTCATCGAACGGGCCCGCCGGGTGGTCAACGCCGGACGTCCCCCCTGCCCGCTCTGCGGCCAGCCGCTCGACCCGGCCGGTCACCTCTGCCCCCGGAACAACGGCTACCACCGGTGACCTCGTCCGGCCTGGCACCCCGGCGCGACGGTGCCGCCGCACTGCGTCTGCTGCGCGACGGCGAACTGACCGTCGAGGGGCGGCTGGTCGACGCGTCGAACACCACCCTGCGCGGCATCCTCACCCTGGCCGGCGCGGCCGCCCGGTGCGTCTACAAGCCGGTGCGCGGCGAGCGGCCGCTGTGGGACTTCCCGGACGGCACGCTGGCCGGCCGCGAGGTCGCCGCCTACCTGGTCTCCGCGGCCACCGGCTGGGGCCTGGTGCCACCGACGGTGCTGCGGGCGGGGCCGTTCGGCCCGGGCTCGTGCCAGCTCTGGATCGACGAGCCGCCCGACACCGAACCGCTGGTCGCGTTCGTACCGGCCGACGCGCTGCCGCCCCGATGGATCCCGGTCGCCGCGGCCCGCGACGACGAGGGCACCCCGTACGCCCTGGCGCACGCCGACGATCCCCGGCTGGCCCGGCTCGCGGTCTTCGACGCGGTGATCAACAACGCGGACCGCAAGGGCGGGCACGTCCTACGCGGCCCGGACGACCGGATCCACGGGGTCGACCACGGGGTGAGTTTCCACGTGGAGGAGAAGCTGCGTACGGTCCTCTGGGGTTGGGCCGGCCGGCCGCTGCCCGACGACGCCGTCGAGGCGCTCGACCGGCTTGCCCGCCAGGTCGCCGGTCCGCTCGGCGACGAGTTGGCCGAGCACCTCACCATCGGCGAGGTCACCGAGCTGGCGGTCCGGATCGACCGGCTGCGCGCCGACGGCCGGTTCCCGCAGCCGCCGCAGGACTGGCCGGCCGTACCGTGGCCACCCCTGTGAACCTGAGGCGTTGATCACTGCGGAGCCGGCGTGCGTGCGCCCCGCCGCTCGTTAGGCTGGCGGACATGGAATCTTGGGTGGGGCACGAGGTGCCGCGGTTGCCGGGCAGGAGCGGGCCGCTGAGGTTGTTCGACTCGGCACGGCAGGGCGTGCACCCGACCGAGCCCGACGGCGCCGCGACGATGTACGTCTGCGGCATCACCCCGTACGACGCCACCCACCTGGGTCACGCCGCCACCATGATCGCCTTTGACCTGGTGCAGCGGATGTGGCGCGACGCGGGCCACGAGGTGCGGTACGTGCAGAACGTCACCGACATCGACGATCCGCTGCTGGAGCGGGCCGAGCGCGACGGCGAGGACTGGAGGGTCCTGGCGATGCGGGAGACGGCGCTGTTCCGGGAGGACATGGAGGCGCTGCGGATGATCCCGCCGGCGCACTACGTGGGCGCCGTCGAGTCGATCCCGGACATCGCCGAGAAGGTGCTGATGCTGCTCAAGGACGGTGCCGCGTACCGCCTGGACGACGGCACCGGCGACGTCTACTTCGACATCTCGGCCGCGCCCCGCTTCGGCTACGAGTCGAACCTGTCGCGTACCGAGATGCTGGAGATCTTCCCCGAACGGGGTGGCGACCCGGACCGGGCCGGCAAGCGCGACCCGCTCGACCCGCTGCTGTGGCGCGGCGCCCGCGACGGCGAACCCTCCTGGCCCGGCGGCGACCTCGGGCCGGGGCGGCCGGGCTGGCACATCGAGTGCGCGGTGATCGCCCTGGACCTGCTCGGGGCCACCATCGACGTGCAGGGCGGCGGCAACGACCTGCTCTTTCCGCACCACGAGTGTTCCGCCGCCCACGCCGAGCGGCTGACCGGGGCGGCGCCGTTCGCCGCGCACTACGTGCACGCCGGGATGATCGGCCTGGACGGCGAGAAGATGTCCAAGTCCCGCGGCAACCTGGTCTTCGTCTCCCGGCTGCGCGCCGACCGGGTCGACCCGATGGCGGTGCGGCTGGCGCTGCTTTCCGGCCACTACCGCGCCGACCGGCCGTGGACCGACGACCTGTTGGCGGCCGCCCAGCAGCGACTGGCCCGCTGGCGCCGGGCCGCCGCCGCACCCGCCGGGCCGTCCGGGGAGGCGTTCCTGGCCGGTGTACGCGACCGCCTGACCGACGACCTGGACTCGCCTGGCGCCCTGCGACTGGCCGACGAGTGGGCCGACCGCGCCCTGGCCGGCGCAACCGACGACCCGGCCGCCCCCGCCCTCTTCGCCACCACCCTCGACGCCCTCCTAGGCCTGAACCTCTAACCCCCCGCCCCCGCCCCCGCGCTTCGACGCCTCGGCGATCTTGCAGTTTCGGTCGCTGTTACGCGGCTTTCATGGCTTTTGCGGCGACGAAAAGTGCAAGATCGCGAGTCTCTTCGAGACGCCTCGCAGCGAGAAGGGTCAGATCGTGAGCGCTCGGGCGGCGGAGGGGGCAGCCCTTAGCCGAGCACGAGACCGGGGTCGGGGTCGGGGTCGGGGGCCTCGGTGGGGGCGGGGATCTTGTACTCCTCGGTGAGGGTGGTGACCGGGCCGGGCCAGGTGGCCTGGGCCACCTCGATCGGCTTGCGGTGCGGGTCGTACGCGACGTGCAGCAGGTGCAGCACGGGGGTGTCCGGTCGGATCTGGAGGGTCTCCGCCTCCTCCCGGCTGGGCTGGCGGGCCGTGATCGTGTCGGTGGCTGTCGCGTACCGCCGGCCGGTGGCCTCCTCGGCCTCCTGGTAGAGCGGGCGGCCGAAGGCCTCGGCCCGCTCGAGCGAGGTGCCGGTGGTGTCGGCGGGCAGGAACCAGGAGGCGCCCACCTCGACCGGTGAGTCATCGGTGCGGACCAGGTGCCGGCGGCAGAGCAGCTCGGTGCCGTCCGGTACGCCGAACGCGTCGGCCACCTCGGGCGGGGCGGGGGAACGGCCGACGGAGACCAGTTGTTGCCGGTACCGGGCGGCCAGGTCGGTGTGGTAGCCGCGGAAGCCGCCGTAGCGACCGCGGGAGAGGCGGTTGAGCCGCCGCCGGGTGCCCCGCACGTACGTACCCGAGCCGGGCTTGGTGATCAGGACGCCCTCGACCCGCAGCTGGTCGACGGCGCGTTGCACGGTCTGCTTCGCCACCCCGAACATCTCCGCGATGGCCGGAATGGACGGCAGCCGCTCACCCGGCCCCCAGTCGCCGCGCCGGATCTGTGTCTTGAGCTGCGCGGCGATCTGTCGGTGCGGAAACTCCGCGGCGCCCGGATTGATCTGCACACCCGCCTCCCTCATCAGCTAGGTTCCTAGGATGCCCCACGCGCTGTGCCCCGCGCCACCCCGCCCAGCTGCCCTCCCCTCCCCGCCGCCCCCACTCTCTGTCCGTTGATCATGAGGTTAGCGGCAGTGGTCGATCTTCAAAGTGCCGCTAACCTCATGATCAACGCGCAGAGAGTGGGGTAACGGTTACCAGGAGCCGGCGGTGGGGCCGGCGGAGCCGCCTCGACGGCGTAGGTACTTCTCGAACTCCTGGGCGATCTCGTCCCCGGTCAGCGGGGTGATGCCGGCGTCGCCGACCCGCTCCTCCAGCTCACGCACGTACTCGCCGAGTTCGGCGTCCTGCTCGGCGGCGCTGCGCACCCGCTGTTCCCACTCGGCGGCCTCCTCGGCCAGGTCGGCCATCGGCACCGGCAGGTCGAGCACCTCCTCGACCCGGTGCAGCAGGGCGAGAGTCGCCTTCGGGCAGGGCGGGTTGTTGGCGTAGTGCGGCACGTGCACCCAGAACGAGACCGCGTCGACCTCGGCCCGGGTGCAGGCGTCGTGCAGCACGCCCACGATGCCCGTCGGCCCGTCGTAGCGGGTGGGGGTGAGTTGGTAGCGCTTGGCGGCGTCGGCGTCGGAGGCGCTGCCGCTGATCGGCAGCGGCCGAGTGTAGGGCACGTCGGCCAGCAGGGCGCCCAGCAGCACCACCCGCTCGACCTCCAGGGCGTGGCAGAGCTCCAGCACCTGCTCGCAGAAGGTCCGCCAGCGCATGCTCGGCTCGATGCCCCGGATCAGCACCACGTCCCGCTCAGTGCCGGACGGGCTGGCCACGGTGAACCGCGTCGTCGGCCATTCCACCCGGCGGGTGGCGCCGTCGGACATCGTGATGGTGGGCCGGCTGACCTGGAAGTCGTAGAAGTCCTCCGGATCCAGTTCGGTGACGGGCCGGGCCTGCCACACCTGCTCGAGGTGCTCGACGGCGGCGGTCGAGGCGTCGGCGGCGTCGTTCCAGCCTTCGAACGCGGCGATGGCCACCGGAGACCGCAGCACCGGCAGGCCGTCGAACTCGGTCACGCCGTCACCCCACCCCGCTCGTCACCGGCGGCGCCGGGGGCGGCCCCCGTCGCGCGCCCGTCGGGCATGGTGGTGTCGCTGTAGTCCCTCACATCAGTCAGCCTACGTGCCGCGCGAAAAGGTGGCCCGTTGGCCGCGCCGGATTGCGGCCGGCGTCCGCGTCGGCGTCCCGGGCCGCCGCAGAACCGGATCGCCGACGCCAACCGGCATAGCGGCGCAAAGCCGGACAGCCTGCTCCCGGTGGCATGATGTGGGACGGTGCGGCGCCGGGAATCGCGCCGCACTCGGGCGGACTAACCTGGGGTACGTGCGGACTTCGTTGCTCGATGCGCTGGCAGACCGGATCCTCATCGCCGACGGGGCGATGGGGACGATGCTCCAGACCGCCGACCTGCCCCTGGAAGACTTCGACGGCCTCGAGGGCTGCAACGAGATCCTCAACATCACCCGCCCGGACGTGGTGCGGGGGGTGCACGAGGCGTACCTCGACGCCGGCGCGGACTGCGTCGAAACCAACACCTTCGGCGCGAACCTGGCCAATCTCGGCGAGTACGACATCCAGCACCGGATCCGGGAACTTTCCGCCGCCGGCGCCCGGATCGCCCGGGAGGCGGCCGACGCGTACGCCACACCCGAACGGCCCCGCTTCGTGCTCGGCTCGATCGGCCCCGGCACGAAGCTGCCCACCCTCGGCCACACCCCCTACGCGACGCTGCGGGACGCGTACCAGGAAAACGCCGCCGGCCTGCTCGAGGGCGGCGCGGACGCCCTGATCGTGGAGACCTGCCAGGACCTGCTCCAAGCCAAGGCCGCCGTGGTCGGCTCGCACCGGGCCATGGCGGAGTTGGGCCGCAAGGTCCCGCTGATCTGCCAGGTCACCGTGGAGACCACCGGCACCATGCTGGTCGGCAGCGAGATCGGCGCGGCGTTGACCGCGATCGAGCCGCTCGGCGTCGACCTCATCGGCCTGAACTGCGCCACCGGGCCGGCCGAGATGGGTGAGCACCTGCGCTACCTCTCCCAGCACGCCCGGGTGCCGCTGTCGGTGATGCCGAACGCAGGCCTGCCGCAGCTCACCGCCGACGGCGCGGTCTACCCGCTGACCCCGGTGGAGTTGGCCGACGCCCTGGAACGCTTCGTCACCGAGTACGGCGTATCCCTGATCGGCGGTTGTTGCGGCAGCACCCCCGAGCACGTCCGGGTGCTCGCCGAGCGGCTGGCCGGCGCCCGGCCGGGCCCGCGCGAGCCGCGCATCGACCCGGGTGTCTCCTCGGTCTACCAGCACGTGCCGTTCGCTCAGGACGTCAGCGTGCTGATGGTGGGGGAGCGGAGCAACGCCAACGGCTCCCGGGCGTTCCGGGAGGCGATGCTCGCCGCCGACTGGCAGTCCTGCGTGGAGATCGCCCGTGGCCAGGCCCGCGACGGCTCGCACCTGCTGGACCTCTGCGTCGACTACGTGGGACGCGACGGCACCACCGACATGCGCGAGCTGGCCGGCCGGTTCGCCACCGCCTCCACTCTGCCGATCATGCTGGACTCGACCGAGCCGGCGGTGATCGAGGCGGGGCTGGAGATGCTCGGCGGCCGGTGCGTGGTCAACTCGGTCAACTTCGAGGACGGCGACGGCCCCGGGTCGCGGTACGCGCGGGTGATGCCGGTGGTTGCCGAGCACGGCGCCGCCGTGGTGGCCCTGCTCATCGACGAGGAGGGCCAGGCCCGCACGAAGGAGTGGAAGGTACGCATCGCCGAGCGGCTGATCGCCGACCTCACCGGCCGGTGGGGGATGCGCCGCTCCGACATCCTCATCGACGCGCTGACCTTCCCGATCGCCACCGGTCAGGAGGAGACCCGCCGCGACGGCATCGAGACGATCGAGGCGATCCGGGAGATCGCCCGCCGCTGGCCCGGGGTGAACTTCACCCTGGGCATCTCCAACGTCTCCTTCGGGCTCAACCCGGCCGCCCGGCAGGTGCTCAACTCGGTCTTCCTGCACGAGTGCGTGCAGGCCGGGCTCACCTCGGCGATCGTGCACGCCAGCAAGATCCTGCCGATGTCGAAGATCCCCGACGAGCAGCGCGAGGTCGCCCTCGACCTGATCCACGACCGCCGCCGCGAGGGCTACGACCCGGTGCAGCGCTTCATCGAGCTCTTCGAGGGCATCGACGCGGCCTCGGCGCGCGCCACCCGCGCCGAGGAACTGGCCGCGCTGCCGCTCAACGAGCGGCTCAAGCGGCGGATCATCGACGGCGAACGCAACGGCCTGGAGGCCGACCTGGACGCGGCGATGGCCGCCGGCACGGCCCCGCTGGCCATCATCAACGACATCCTGCTGGATGGCATGAAGGTGGTCGGCGAGCTGTTCGGTTCCGGGCAGATGCAGTTGCCGTTCGTGCTTCAATCCGCCGAGGTGATGAAGACCGCGGTGGCGTACCTCGAACCGCACCTGGAGAAGGCCGACGACGACGGCAAGGGTCGCATCGTGCTCGCCACGGTCCGGGGCGACGTGCACGACATCGGCAAGAACCTGGTCGACATCATCCTCTCCAACAACGGCTACGAGGTGGTCAACATCGGCATCAAGCAGCCGATCTCCGCCATCCTCGACGCCGCCGAGCAGCACCGCGCCGATGTCATCGGCATGTCGGGCCTGCTGGTCAAGAGCACGGTCGTGATGAAGGAGAACCTGGCCGAGATGGCCTCGCGTGGGGTCGCGGAGCGCTGGCCGGTCCTGCTCGGCGGTGCGGCGCTGACCCGGGCGTACGTCGAGGACGACCTGCGGTCGATCTTCCCCGGCCAGGTGCACTACGCCCGCGACGCCTTCGAGGGACTGTCCCTGATGGACCGGGTGATGACGGCCAAGCGCGGCGGCGCGCCGGTGATCGACCCCGAGCGGGAGGTGGCCCTGGCGGCCCGGCGGGCCCGCCGGGAACGGCAACGGGCCATTGTCGCCGAGTCCCTGCCGGACCTGCACGACACCTCGGTCCGCTCGACCGTCGCCACCGACGTGCCGGTGCCGGCGGCGCCGTTCCGCGGCACCCGGGTGGTCAAGGGTGTGCCGTTGGCCGACTACGCGGCGCTGCTGGACGAGCGCGCCACCTTCATGGGCCAGTGGGGGCTGCGGGGTGCGCGCGGCGGCACGGGCCCGTCGTACGAGGAACTGGTGGAGACCGAGGGCCGGCCCCGGCTGCGCTACTGGCTGGACCGGCTGATCGCCGACCAGGTGCTGGAAGCGGCCGTGGTGTACGGCTACTTCCCGGCCTACTCCGAGGGCAACGACCTGGTGGTGCTGGACGAGAACGGGCACGCCGAGCGGGCCCGGTTCACCTTCCCCCGGCAGCGCCAGGAGCGGCGACTCTGCCTGGCCGACTTCTTCCGCCCCCGCGGCGACCAACTGGACGTGGTCGCGTTGCAGCTGGTCACCGTGGGCCAGCCGGTCAGCGAGTACGCGGCCAAGCTGTTCGCCGCCAACGAGTACCGCGACTACCTGGAGGTGCACGGGCTCTCCGTGCAGCTCACCGAGGCCCTCGCCGAGTACTGGCACAAGCGCGTCCGAGCCGAGCTGACCCTGCCCGAGGGCCGTACCGTCGCCGACGACGACCCGGCGGACCTGGCCGGCCTGCTGCGCACCGACTACCGCGGCTGCCGGTACGCGTTCGGCTACCCGGCCTGCCCCGACCTGGAGGACCGGGCGAAGATCGTGGAGCTGCTCGGCGCCGAGCGGATCGGCGTGCAACTCTCCGAGGAGTTCCAGCTCATGCCGGAGCAGGCCACCGACGCCATCGTCGTCCACCACCCCGAGGCCAGCTACTTCAACGCCAAGTAATGACCGCAGGTGCCGTGACCTGCACTTCCGGCACCTGCGGACTTCGGGCACCCGTCAGCCCGGGGAGTTCGTTGTCAACTGGTATGCGGATGGAGGGGCTCGCCTGACCTCCGCAGCCAGTTGATCGACTCCGTTCCGTCGGTACGGCGGTGTCCGATCGGTCGGGACACCGCCATTATGGCGAAACGGCGATCTGGGGCACGTCGCGGACGACATGTGAGCGGGCGCGCCAGGAACGGCACGGCAAGTGATCTTCTCGGGATGCCGTCGGCTTGAGTGAGTACTGGGCCGGTGAGGTCTGCGAATGACAGGAAAGCGATCATGATCTGAGCGATGCTGTTGGGACCCCGTGGCACCATCGCGTGGTGCTCCAATCTATAGAGATCACGGCCACCCTCGCCGTGCCACAGTCGCCGTTCCACAACCTCCACTGGAACAGTGCACTTGAACTGAGCATCGACTGCTTCGTCTGCGAGCGCATTGGCCGGACCACTCGCTTCGAATTGGGAGCGGAGCGAGCCATCTGCTCCGGGGACAGCCGCACCGACAGGCACTACACCGCCGCACGGATGTCAGCCTTCGATACTGGCGCAGCGAAAGATCAGATCACCCTCCGGGCGGTGGTGGACTACTGGTTTGCGCCATTCCATGACGCCAAACGTGATGTAGCCGCTACGCCACTGACGCGTGGGTATGGCTCGCCGTGGGTCCGGCTCCACCTCGGCTACCACTGTCCCGAGCACAACGCGTCAGGTGCTTTCTCCGATCAGACCAACCTCGTCCGGCCGTGCCCCACCCCCTGCGAACACTGCGCTGTGCCGATCGCCGAGAGCCGAGAGGTGCCCCGAGTCCGGCTCCTCACCTAGCCTCGGCGGGCTATCAGCAGCGCTGTTGAGCTGGGCAAACGGGTGCTCCAAGACGCCCAAGATCATTGCACGTATTTTGAGGCGGAGCGGATTCCAGTTGAGGAGACGACTCGGGCAGGGGCGGATCGACGTTGGTCGTGGACGGTGACCGGGTGCCGATCGGGGGCTCTCGGATCTCACGGCTCATAGGCGTTGGGGGTGACGGCGTACCTCGCTGACACTGAAGCGTACGATGAGGGTTCCCTGACCGAGTGCGGCAGCGACAGCACCCAGCAGCGAGGCGACTGCGCAACCAGAGGCGGCATCGTGCGCTGGTGCCGACGGCACCACCGCTGAGCCGGGCCGAGCGTGGCGCCCGAATCGCCGAAGATTCCGACATCACTGGTGCATGTGTCCGGTCTGCTGGCGGCGGCTCAACGCTTCTTCCGGTTGTTAGGTCTCGGGCCCGGTCGTCCGCCCATGTGGGTTCTAATCTCGTTAACTAACTTCTGTGTTTGCCGCGTCCGATGGTCGCCTGATCCGAATAGTCGTCTTTCTGCTTCGAGTTTTGCCGTTGCCTGTGTTCGTGCGGCCAGCACCGCGCCTCGCCGTAGTAGCAGATGCGCCAAGTTGGCGCGAGTTGCCAGGGTGTTGGGGTGGTCGGGGCCGAGGACGCGTAGTTGGTCGGTGAGGAGTTGCTCGAAGCTGGTGATGGCGGCGTGGTGGTCGCCGGCCTCGCCTCTCCAACTGGCGAGGTTGGTGTGGCGAAGGTCGAACTCTCCGGCCTGGCGCTTGCAGACTTTGGCGGTAAGCGCGGGTACCGTCGACTGTGGTGGTCTGCCAATCACTGGTGGTCCGCTGCCCAGACTGCTACCTGGGGGACGATGATGAGCGATTCCGCGACGTTTGGTGCGCGTCTTCGGATGTACCGCGAGCGTGCGGGGAAGACCCGGCCGGTTCTTGGTGGGTTGGTCGGGCGTAGCGCGGAGTGGGTCAAGGCTCTGGAGAATGGTCGGCTTTTGCCGCCTCGCCTGCCCATGTTGCTGCGGTTGGCTGAGGTGCTCGATATTTCCGATCTTGCGGATTTGACTGGTGATCAGTCGTTGCCGGTGGCGTCGGTGACCAGGGCCGGGCATTCCGAGGTCGGCAAGGTGGCTGCCGCGATGCAACGCGCTTCCGTGCCGATGGGCGCGGTGACGCCAGTTGAGGTGGTGCGCGATCTGGTTGATCAGGCCTGGGCATTGTGGCATCGGTCCACGGCTGAGCGTACGGCGGCAGCGGCTGTGCTTCCCGGGTTGCTGACGGATGTGCAACGGAGCGTCCGGAAGCTCGATGGCGGGGACCGTCGGCAGGCGTTGGTCGAGTTGGCGCGGGTGTATCACCTGGTGCAGTTGTACTTGGCGCACCAACCGTTGCCGGAGTTGGTGTGGCTGGCTGCCGACCGGGCGATGTCGGCTGCCCAGGACGCGGACGACCCGGCCGCGATGGCGGTGGCTGCCTGGTACTACGCGCACGTCTACCGGGGCGCGAACCAGGTCGACGCCGCCGAGCAGGTGCTGGTCGAGGCTGCGGAACTGGTCGACCCGGCGGCGGGTGGTGAGCAGTTGACGCGGTGGGGTCAGGTGCAACTCGGTATTGCGCTGGGCCACAGCAAGGCCGGCCGGGCCGGTCGGGCGTGGCGGGCGTGGGATGCCGCCGACTCGGCCGCGAGCCGGCTCGGCGGTGGGTACGTCCATCCGTGGCTGATGTTCGGCTCGGCGGCGTGTGCGGCGTATGCGGTCACCATAGAGACGGACCTGTGCCGGCCGGGCGAGGCGGTGCGGCGGGCCGACACCACCGACTATCGGGCGTTGCCCTCGCACACCCGCCGGGCTGCCGCATTGATCGATGCCGCTCGGGCGCACATGCTGGATCGTGGGGAGGTCGCGGCGGTGCACCTGCTCGGCCGGGCATTGCGGGAGAGCGTCGACACGGTACGGCACAACCCTTATGCCCGCACTGTCGCGCTGGAACTGTCGAATCGGGCGGGCACGGTTGGTGAGGATGCCCGAGAGTTGGCCCTCGCCATCGGCATGACCGGGTAACTCTCCCTCAGGTACAGACTCTCCCCGCCACGGCCGGTGACTACTCGTAGCGTTCCCGTCACTGGCGGCGGCGGGCCTGTGCCTGCTTGACACCCGATAGAGCCGCGCCGAACCTCGTCGCCGCCTCCTGTTGCTCGATCAAGGAGGCGAGTCTGTGACGATCTGGTCTGAGCTGCGCATGCTGACGCGGTGGCTGCTCCGGCGGCCTCAGCCTCCGCCACCGCCAGGGACCGGGCAGCGATATCAGGACGTCGAGCAGGCAGCGGCGCAGGAGCGTCTGCTCGACCACGCGAGGCAACTACGGCGCTGCCAGGGCCGCCACGAATCGGCAGACCAGCGCAGCGCACGCCGACCGGAGGGCCTCCGGTGACCCGACGCGTGGCCAGGTCGTTGGGCCAGTCGGCGGCGACGGGCCGGCACGTCTCGTACGACGAGTACATCTCGGCCACCGCGTTGACCTTCGCGCGGCGGCATCGGCCGGTGTGGTCCTCGCAGTTCCAGCGGCGGATCTGTCGCTGTGGTGCCGACCTGCCGTGCCATGCCCGGCATCGGATTCCGATCAATCGTGGTCACTGGCCCCAGGTGGGTGAGCAGTGAGCGGCGGACCGGAGCGGGTGATCCTCGCGGTCCATCTACCAGGGCGCGACGGCTTGTGTGTCGTCTGCCCGGGCGTGGTGGTTGCGGCTGGCTCCATACCCATGCTGGCAGGTGGAGCGGGCGACCAGCCGGCAGGCCTGCGCGAGCGTCGTCCGGTTTTTCGGGCGGTGCGCGGTGAGCACCCACGGCCCGGTGCTGCCGGTCCGGTCGAGGAGACGACTCGGGCGGTGCCGGATCGGCGGTGGCGTCGTGACCGGTGAGCGGGTGCCGATTGGTCGGCGGGTGGCGTATCTGCGGGTGCGGCGGCGGTTGTCGCAGCAGTCTCTTGCTGATCGTCTCGGCAAGTCGAAGAGTTGGGTGGACAAGGTCGAGCGTGGGGTTCGCTCGTTGGAGCGGGTGTCGACCATCCGGGACATCGCCGCCGTGCTGCGGGTCGACGCCGCGGCGCTGCTCGGGCGTGACGCCCAGCCCGCCGGTGCGGTCGAGCAGACCGAGGACGTTGCGCGGATCCGGGCAGCGTTGTCGGCGTACGAGCTCGTGCGTGACCGGCCAGCACCGGTGCTGCCAGCCGATCGTCTCGACCGCCATGTCGGGTACGCCTGGACTGCGTACCAGCACGCCCGATATCCGCAGGTGGTGGAGCTGCTGCCGAGCCTGCTGTGCGATGTGCAGCGCACGTATGCCCGGGATCCGGTTCGGGGCCGGGCAGCGGTGGTGGAGGCGTACCGGGTGACGGCGGCGTTGCTGGTGAAGCTGGACGAGGCGGATCTGGCCTGGTTGGCCGTCGATCGGGCGATGGCTGCAGCTGCCGGGGATCGGGTGTTGGTGGCGTGTGCGGCGGTGCAGCTTGGGCAGGTGTTGCGGTCGTCGGCGTGGGCGCGGTCGGTGTTGCTGGCGGCGGCGTACCGGATCGCTCCTTCGGATCTTGATGCCGGCTCTCCTCAGGAGTTGTCGTTGTGTGGGGCGTTGCTGGTGCAGGCCGGGTTGGTGGCGGCCCGGTCCGGCGACGAACGCGCGGCCGGTGAGTTGTTGGACGAGGCTGCCGAGATGGCGGTTCGGGTGGGGGATGGGCATGACCTTCACCGGACGGCGTTCGGGCCGACTGCTGTGGAGTTGGCCCGGGTCGCCGCAGCGGTGGAGTTGGGCGACGGGCCGGTGGCGGTTGCCCGACACGGACAGGTGGTTCGGCGGGACGGGTGGCGGTTGCTGCCGGTGGAGCATCGGGCCGCGCATCTCATCGACGCTGCCCGCGCGTACCTTCAGGCCGACGATCCGACCAACGCTGCTCGGGTGCTGCTGGATGCGGAGATCCTGGCCCCGTGCGAGGTGCGCCGCCGGCCGGTAGGCCGGGACGTTCTCGCCGAGATCGCCCGGGACCCGAAGGCTCCGGCAATGATCGGCGAGTTGGCCCTCAGCCTCGGGCTGGTGTGAGGAGTGACCGCCCCGTTCCTGTCCCTGGCCCAGATCCGTAACCGGCTGACCCTCGCTGCCCGGCGCACTCTCCGCGAGCAGATCCGGCGAAAGGACCGGTGCCCGACGTGCGGCGCTTCAGCGGCAGACACTCTCCGAGCGTTGGGGGAAGAGCGGCTCGACGTTTCGCTTCAACGTCTGGCATTGTCCGGTGAGCGCTTCGGCCAGATCCGCCTCACGCCCAAGGCGCGGAAGGCGATGGACAACGTGATCCCGTAGGCGACGATGAGGGCAAAGAGCAGATGAGAGGGCTGCCCGTTTGCGTAGGCCCAGGCGCCCGTGGCCAGCACGGCAAAACAGCCTGCACCGAACAAAGCCCACCAGAGCGCGTCGCGTCGCCGCATGGCCGCAAGTGTATGTCGATCCCAGGTGTTGCTTGACCGATGATTGTTCCGCGCCGTGTTTGGTCTGTACGCCGAGTACCGACTACCGGCGGAGATCGAGTTCGCCCGCCGGTGGCGGGACATGCCGAAGGTGGTGTTCTCCTCGACGATCAGCACGGCCGACTGGAACACCCGCCTGGTCACCGGCGACGCGGTCACCGAGATCACCCGGCTCAAGGCCGAGGACGGCGGCCCCATGGATATCGGCGGCGCCACGCTCGCCGCCCCGGCCGATGAAGTTTGACGCGTTACCACTGCTTCAGAGATGAAATGGTGGGGGCGGGGGGTGTCCGGCGTCTCGGTAAAAAGTCACACCGCAACTCTCGCCGCAATAGGTGAATGTTCAACTATCTTTGGTTTAACCATTCGTCCGGGGCGACCTGCTAGGAGGCTCGGAAATGAACGAGACGGCGAGCTGGCACGACAGTTACGACGTGGTAGTAGTGGGCTCAGGGTACGTATTCAGCTTGGGGTAGCCGTTTGGGGCAACCACGGCCCGGTGGTGAATAGTTGCTTGAGCACGTCGAGGGCGTCCATGCCGTGCTTGGCGGCAGTGGACAGGTAAGAACGCAGGGTGGCGA
>NZ_BMNB01000011.1 GCF_014646235.1 Micromonospora sonchi
ACACTCATCCCCTGTCCGACACCCAACCCGTCCTGCACATCACCAGTGGATCGCCCTGCTGCGGGCGTCTCCTTGACAAAGGTCATAGGGACACCCCCCACCCCCCACCCCCACCCCACCCCCACCCCCCACCCCCACCCCCACCCCCACCCCACCCCCACCCCACCCCCACCCCCCACCCCCTCGTTGATCATGAGGTTAGCGGCAGTTTGAAGATCAACCACTGCCGCTAACCTCATGATCAACGCTGGGCAGGGTGGGCAGGGTGGGCAGGGTGGGTGGGGTGGGCAGGGTGGGCGTGTGTGGTGGGCGAGCGGGTTTGGGGTGGGGGTTTGGGGGGAATGGCGGCGTGGGTGTGCGGGGTGGGGTTTTGGTTTCCTGTTCTCGGGACAGGATTGCCGGGCGGCGACTTCGGGCATACAGCGCGGGAACGAGGAGAGGGGGCAGCATGGCTGATGTGGCGAACGTCCGTACCTCCCGCAACGGGAGCGAACCGTCCACTGCCGAGTTGGTCCAGCGGGCGGCCGAGCAGGTGTCCCGCCTGGTGCGCGACGAACTCGCGCTGGCCCGCGCGGAGCTGACCGAGAAGGGCAGGCGGGCCGGTATCGGCGTCGGTCTGCTCGCCGGCGGCGGCGCGCTCGCCTTCTTCGGTCTCGGCGCGCTGATCACCGCCGCGATCCTGCTGCTGGCCCTGGTGCTGCCCGCGTGGGCGGCCGCCCTGATCGTGGCGGCGGCGCTGTTCCTGGTCGCCGGCGTGCTCGCCCTGATCGGCAAGCGGCAGGTCGGTCAGGCGATTCCGCCGGTGCCGCAGGCGACCGTGCACAGTTTGCGGGCCGATGTCGACGTGCTCAGCGCCGCGGTCCGGGACAGGGGGCGGGTATGACGCGCAACGGCACCGGCGACACGGAAGCGCTGCGGGAGGAGATCCGGCGTACCCGGGTCGAGTTGAGCGAGACGATGGAGGCGCTGGCCGCCAAGGCCGACGTCAAGAAGCGACTGAAGTCCTCGGCGGACCAGGCCCGGGAGCGGATGCGGGAACAGGCCGCGCAGACCGTCGCGCGGGTCCGCGCGCAGGCCGGGCTCCGCCACGAGCAGGCGCGGCCCGGCGAGATCGGGCTACGGCGAAGTCCGGCGCCGTTCGTGGCTCTCGCGGCCGGCGCGATGGCCGCCGCGGTGATTCTGCTGATCATCAGAGGGAGGCGTGGGTGAGCAAGGGGATCGGCAAGGTCGCCTACCGGCCGCTCGGCATCGTGGCCGGCATCGCCGCCGGTGCGATCGCGGGCGCGATCTTTCGCCAGGTGTGGAAGATGACCGGCGACGGCGACGCCCCCAGCCCCACCGACGAGGACCGTCACTGGGGAGAGATCCTCGCGGCGGCGGCCTTGCAGGGGGCCATCTTCGCCGTCGTCCGGGCCGCCGTGGACCGCGGCGGAGCGGTCGGCGTACGCCGACTCACCGGCCGCTGGCCGGACTAGTTACGAGGAAAAACGCGCCCAGGCCCGCTCATCGGTTCGCTGGTGAGGGGGCCTTTCATCGTACCGGGCCACCCCTGCCCGGCGGAACTGACGCAACCTTCAGGTCACATGTCGGAGAATTTCGTCGGGTAGACTGTGCGAAGTTTTTGCGTACGTGGTTTGCTGTTCCACGCCGTTGCGAGATGGCGTGGGTTGAGAGAAGTCTCCTTTACCGGGGGCCGCCTCAGGCACCGCTGCTCGAAAACGGCCAACCGGCCGCACGGCGTGCTCGGCCGCCAGTTTTAGAAGGAGATACACATGGCGCAGGGAACCGTGAAGTGGTTCAACGCTGACAAGGGCTTCGGCTTCATCACCGTCGACGGCGGGGGTGCTGACGTGTTCGTCCACTTCTCGGCCATCCAGACCAACGGCTACCGGTCGCTGGAGGAGAACCAGCGGGTGGAGTTCGAGATCGCCCAGGGCCAGAAGGGTCCGCAGGCCGAGCAGGTCCGCCCCCTCTGAACGACCCAGCCGGCGACCGCCGGCGACGGGTGATCCGGCCACTCGGATCACGCGAAGCCCCGCATCCCGCATGGGAGGCGGGGCTTTCCGCATTCACCGCCGTGTTGCCGGCCCACAAGTTTCACTGCCGGTGTGCCGGCCAGCAAGTCTCACGGCTGGTGTGCCGGCCAGCAAGTTTCACCGTCGGTTGCGGGCCCGCACGCCGAGCCAGAGCAGCGCCAGGCCGACCAGCATCAGCACCGGGCCGATCACGGCCCAGATCCGCTGGTCGGTCAGCACGCTGCCCTCGATGTAGCCGAGGCCCTGCACCGTCCACAGCGCTCCGACGACCACGGCCAGCAGACCGAGGGCGAGCCGGAACCAGCCCCCCATCGCGACCTCCCTCTGCCGAGTCCCGCCGACGGCTGCGCCGCTCACCACCGGTGATGCACCTGTGGACGGATCAGCTCGTCGTAGACGGTGCTCACCTCGGCCAGCTCCGCCGTGGACAGCGGCGGTTGGCCGGCCACGGCGGCGTTGGCGCGGGCCTGGGCCGCGTCGCGGGCACCGGGGATGACCACGGTCACCCCCGCCTGGTCGAGCACCCAGCGCAGCGCGAACTGCGCCGTCGTACGGTCGTCGCCGACCAGCGGGGTGAGCCGACGGACGGCGGCCAGCCCGGTGGAGAAGTCGACGCCGGAGAAGGTCTCGCCGACGTCGAAGGCTTCACCGCGCCGGTTGAACGAGCGGTGGTCGTCGGCGGGGAAGGTGGTCTGCTCGTCGTAGCGGCCGGAGAGCAGGCCGCTGGCCAGCGGCACGCGGGCGATGATGCCGACCCCGGCAGCGGCAGCGGCCGGCAGCACCCGCTCCAACGGCTTGTGGCGCAGCGCGTTCAGGATGATCTGGACGCTGGCCACCCCGGGCCGGGCGATCGCGGTGAGCGCCTCGTCGCAGGTCTCCACGCTGACGCCGTACGCGGCGATCCGCTTCTCGGCGACCAGGGTGTCGAGCGCGTCGAAGACCGCGTCGTCGGCGAAGACCACCGTCGGCGGGCAGTGCAACTGCACCAGGTCCAGGGTGTCCACGCCGAGGTTGGCCCGCGACCGGTCGGTCCACCGGCGGAAGTTGTCCAGCGTGTACGCCTGCGGGGTCTGCGGCACGCGGCGGCCCATCTTGGTGGCCACCGTCAGCCCGGCGTCGGGGTGCGCCGCGAGGAACCTGCCGATCAGCTGTTCGCTGCGCCCGTCGCCGTACACGTCGGCGGTGTCCAGAAAGGTCACACCGGCCTCGATCGCGGCGCTCAGCACCGCCATCGCGTCGTTCTCGGTGACCGTGCCCCAGTCGGCGCCGAGCTGCCAGGCGCCGAGGCCGACCACGCCGACCTGCCGACCGAGTCGAGGAAATGTGCGTTGCTCCATACGGGTGAGCCTAGTGACCAGCCTTGCCCCACCCGTGGCCGGGCCATACGTCAAACAAAACGAACGTACGGTTTCCTGCCAGGCGGGAGGGGTGGGCTGAAGGCGTACCCCCAGGGCGGCCCGGGCAGGTGTATTTTCCGTTCCGCCGGATCTTCGTCGTCGCCCGTACCGGCGCCGCGTCCCGGTGAGCCGCCGCACCCCACGTTCAGGAGAACCCGTGACCGAGCTGCGTACCTTCATCGCCGGACTGCCCAAGGTGGAACTGCACGTGCACCACGTCGGCTCCGCCTCGCCCCGGATCGTGGCCGAGCTGGCCGCTCGGCACGAGGGGCGCAGTCCGGTCCCCGCCGACCCGCAGCTGCTGGCCGACTACTTCGTCTTCCGCGACTTCGCACACTTCGTCGAGCTCTATCTCAGCGTCGTGGATCTCGTCCGCGACCCGGAGGACGTCTGGCTGCTCACCCACGAGGTGGCCCGGGAACTGGCCCGCCAGCAGGTCCGCTACGCCGAGCTGACGGTGACGCCGTACTCGCACGTCAAGCGGGGCATCCCGGCACCGGCGTTCTGCGAGGCGATCGAGGACGCCCGCCGGCGCGCCGCCGCGGACTTCGGCGTCGAGCTGCGGTGGTGTTTCGACATTCCCGGTGAGGCGGGCCTGCCGGCGGCCGAGGAGACGCTGCGGATCTGCCTCGACGAGAGCCCCGACGGGTTGATCAGCTTCGGCCTGGGCGGCCCCGAGATCGGCGTGCCGAGGCCGCAGTTCAAGCCGTACTTCGACCGGGCCCGGGCGGTCGGGCTGCACTCCGTGCCGCACGCCGGGGAGACCACCGGCCCGCAGACCGTCTGGGACGCGCTGCGTGAGCTGGGCGCCGAACGGATCGGCCACGGCATCTCCGCCGCCGAGGACCCGCGACTGCTCGCCCACCTCGCGGAGCGGCAGATCCCCCTGGAGGTCTGCCCGACCTCCAACGTGCGGACCCGCGCGGTGGCCCGCATCGAGGAGCATCCGCTGCCTCGCCTGATCGACGCCGGGGTGCTGGTGACCATCAACTCCGACGACCCGCCGATGTTCGGCACCACCCTCAACGACGAGTACGCGGTGGCCGCCGACCTGCTCGACGCCAACCCGCCACAGGTGGCGAACCTGGCCCGCAACGCGGTGACCGCCTCGTTCCTCGACGAGGCCGCCAAGCGGCGGATCACCGCGGAGATCGACGCCTACCTGACCACCCACGACTGAGACATCGGGAGACTGCGCGGGCGGACCGGAAGTGGCGCGCGGCGGGAGGTGTGGTGTGGGGGGACCGTCTCTCCCGCCGCGCGCACGGCTCCACCGGACCGGTCTGCGCTGGGAGCGAAGGGCCGGTGGAACTACTGGGTTCGTTGACGATCCTGGCAGCCGGAGGCCGTCTGTGGGGCGGCGTTAACTCGGATCTAAGGAAGACTTGCGCCGGCGCACAGTCTGCGCCGACGGGATCACCGTGCGCCACCGGCGCGGGTCGGTCAATCGTCCGACGGCCGCTGGCGGGGCCACCGGCGCCCGCTGCTCTTGGACTCCCGAGCCTCCCGGGCCATTCGGCCCACCAGGCCGAACCGGCTGACCTGGCGCGGCGTCGCCTCCGGGTCGGCGAGCAGCATCACCACACTGGCCCCGCCCAGCCGGGCCCGGTCGATGCTGACCGAACCATCGGCCTGCAACGCCACCCGCTTGGCGATGTCCAGCCCCAACCCGGTGGAGCCCTGATCGCTGGCGCCACGGCGCAGGGCGCGATCCGGGTTGGCGATGCCGGGACCGGCGTCGTCGATCCGGATGGCCACGTACCCGTCGCGGCGCGAGACCGCCACCTCGAACGCGGTGCCCTGCGGCGTGTAGCGGAAGACGTTGCCGATCACCGCGTCCAGCGCGGCGGCCAGCTCGGCCCGGGCCACCGGCACGGGGATGCGCAGCTGAGCACCGCTGACCCGGTGCGGACGGTTCTGGTCGCCCGCCAGGGCCGCCCAGAAGACCATCCGCTCCCGGACCACCTCGCTGACGTCGCAGAGCGCCGGGCCCGCCTCGGTGGCCACCGTCTTGCGGGTGGTCTTGATCAGGGTGTCGATCTCCCCCTCCAGGGTGACGATCGCCTGCCGGATCCGCCGGATGCCGCGCCGGTAGTCCAGCTCCGCCTGGCTGAACGAGCCCACGCTGGTGTCGTCGGACTCCAACGCCTCCGCGTCCAGCCGCAGCACGGTCAGCGGGGTCCGTAGCCGGTGCGACAGGTCCGCCACCAGCTCCCGCTCCTCGGTGCGGGCTGCGACCAACCGTTCCGCCATCCGGTTGAAGGCGTGGCCGGCCTCGGCCAGCTCGCGCGGGCCGCTCGGCTCGACGCGTACGCCAACGTCGCCGTCGCCCACCGCGAACGCCGCCTCGATCAGGCCCCGGGTGGCGTCCACCGTCCGGGCCGCGACCCGGTCCACCACCAGCACCGCCGCACCCACCAGGGCGAGCGCCACTCCGGCCAGCAGCAGCCAGCTGTCCCGGTCACCGCCGAGCGCGGAGTCCGGGACGAAGACCTCGACCACGGCGATCTGGTCGCCGAGCACCACCGGGTCCAGCCGCAACGCGCCACCGTCGACGTCGACGACCAACGACCGCCCCTGCGTTCGGGCCCGCTCCAACTGCCCGGCGTCGGCCCGGCCGGCGGAGGCGTCCACCGCCAGGCCGTGCACGACCGGCCGGGTGGCCGGGTCGTCGCCGCTGGCCTCGATGGCGCGGGCCACCACGTCCGGCTCGGTGCTCGCGGCGAGCGAACCGGTGACCAGCGCGCTGCGGCGGGCCGCGTCCGCGATCGCCTCCTCGCGGGCCTGTCCGTCGAGGACCAGCCCGAGCGGGATCAGGAAGGCCAGCGCCAGCAGCGTGCCCATGCCGGCCGTCAGCAGGGCCAGCGTCCGTCTCAGTCCGGCGCCACCAGCCGGAAGCCCACTCCCCGCACGGTGCGCAGGTAGCGCGGCTTCGCCGCGGACTCGCCCATTTTGCGGCGCAGCCAGTACAGGTGAACGTCGATGGTCTGGTCCTCGCCGACCGATGGCTGCCGCCATACCTCCTCCAAGAGTTCCCGCCGGGACACTACCCGGCCGGGGCGGGCGGCGAGATACGCCAACAGGTCGAATTCCTTGCGGGTCAGCGCCAGCGCCGTCCCGTCGAGGTGAGCGCTGCGTTCGCCGACGTCCACCCGCAGCCCGCCCACGCTGTGCACGGCCGGCTGGACCGCCCGGCTGGCCCGGCCGACCCGGCGCAGCACGGTGGTGATCCGGGCGTCCAGGTGCGCACCGGTGAACGGTTTGACCATGTAGTCGTCGGCACCGGCCCGCAGCAGCCGGACCACGGACTGCTCGTCGTCGCGGGCGGTGGCGATGATGATCGGCACGTCGGTGATCCCGCGCAGCATCCGCAGGGCGTCGGACCCGTCCAGGTCCGGCAGACCGAGGTCGAGCACGACGAGGTCGGGGGTCTCCGCGGCGACCCGGCGCAACGCGTCCAGAGCCGTGCCGACCGCGTGCACGGCGTGACCCCGGTCGGTGAGTGACCGAAGCATCGCGCCGCGTACGACGTGATCGTCTTCGACCAGGAGAACGGTGGCCACCCAAGAACGGTACTCGCAGCGAAGGGCGGCGTCATTGCGGCCCACCCGAGGATCTGCGCAAGATGGCATGACATGGCTTTCACCCTCTATCCGGACACCCGGCTGGCCCTGGCCCGCGACGCACTCGCCGGCCTGTCGGTCGGCGACGCCCTCGGATCCCAGTTCTTCGTGCCCGGCCGCCGCCCGTCCGACCTGGTCGCCGGCCGGCTGCCACCCGCGCTTTGGCAGTGGACCGACGACACCGAGATGGCCTGCTCGGTGCTGGCGGCGCTCGCCGAGGCCGGCCGGATCGACCGGGACGCCCTCGCGCTGGCCTTCGCCGAGCGCTGCGAGCCGTACCGGGGGTACGGCCCCGGCGCCGTGCGCATCCTGCGTCTGATCCGCACCGGCACGCCGTGGCCGGTCGCTGCCGCGGCCGCCTTCGACGGGCAGGGTTCCTGCGGCAACGGCGCGGCGATGCGGGTGGCCCCGTTGGGGGCGTACTTCGCCGACTCGATCAGCCGGGCCGCCGCGCAGGCCCGGGCGTCGGCCGAGGTGACCCACGCCCACCCCGAGGGAATCGCCGGGGCGGTGGCGGTGGCGGTGGCCGCCGCGCTGGCGGCCCGCGCCCGCCTGGACGGCGACCGGCCCGAACCGGCCCGCCTGCTCGCGGGGGTGGCGGCCGCGCTGGACCCGGCCAGCGAGGTGCACCGGGGCGTACGCCGGGTCGCCGGCCTGCTCGGCCGCCCACTGGACGAGATCGTGGCCGCGGTGGGCAACGGGTCAAGGGTCACCGCCCAGGACACCGTCGCCTTCACCTGCTGGGTGGCCGCCACCCACCTGGAGGACTACCCGGCGGCCGTGCGCGCCTGCGTCGAGGCGGGCGGAGACGTGGACACCACGGCCGCGATCGCCGGCGGGATGGTCGCCGCGTACACCGGGGTGGGCACACCCGGCGGGGTGCCCACCGACTGGCTGGCCGCCCGGGAGCCGCTACCCGACTGGGCCGGCTGACCCCGGCGACGCCGCGTCGAGCACGGAGCGGTCGATCTCCTCGGCGGTGCCCCGGCGTCGCCGGCTGATCAGCCAGCCCACCACCGCGCCGCCGCCGAGGCCGGCGACCAGGCCGGCGGCGAGCAGACTGTTGGCGTTCGGGCCGCTGTCGGTGGCCGCCGTGGCCGGCGGTTCGGCGGCTGGCGCACCGCCGCCAGCGGGGGACACGCGGTGTCCGGCGTGTCCGGCGTGTGGGTAGGCCGGGTCGCCCGGCGTCAGGGTCAGCGCGGGCAGCGGGCGCTGACCGGGGCGCTCGCCCCAGTGCACCTGCAAGCCGTCCGCGTACGTCTGGGTCAGTTCGAAGGCCAGCCGATCGGTCTGCGGCAGCGGGGCCATCGAGAAGACCAGCCGGGCGGGGCCGTCGTCCGCCTGACCCGCGGCGCGGGTCCAGGTCAGCGCGGCGGTCACCACATCGGTGGCGGGCCCGTGCATGCCGGTCACCGGCGTGTCCAGCTTGCGGGTGGTGATCGCCGGAGCCCACCCCGACACCGACAGCGGCCACACCTCGGCGACGGGTGTGTCCGTCGGCATCCGGATGTCGATCCGTTCGGTACGCACACCTGGCCGCTCGTCGGGCACCACGAACTCGAGCTTGACCGAGTTGCCCTGCTGGGCCTCGGTCGGCGTGAAAGTCACCCCGTCCGCCCACGCCGTAGCGGGCCAGAGCAACACCCCGACCGTGGCCAGGGCAGCCACCAGCCCGCCCCGGCGTCGACGGCTCCCGCCGCACGTCATCGCCATCCTGGGTTCCCCATCCTGCGTCGGCAGGGCCGGAACGGGCTCCGGCCACACCCGGTAGTTCGGATGCCGGCCCGGAAAGGTTCAACGCCGGCGGTGATCCGGTGCTGCCGATATCGGGCGGCAGCACCCGACGGGCGACCGATAGCATCGCGGGTGAGCCGACGTCGGCACCTACCGTCACATCTGCCAGAGGAGTCACCCGTGTCCGCACCCCGTACCCCCGCCGTGGCCGACCCCGTCGTCGTCGCCGCCGGGACGACGGCGGCCGACGCGGTGGCCGCGGCCGGGCTGCCCAGCGCCGGCCCCAGGGCGATCGTGGTGGTCCGCGACCCGCAGGGCGTGCTGCGCGACCTGGACTGGAAACCCGCCGAGGAGACCGTCGTCGAGCCGGTCGCGCTGGACTCGCCGGACGGGCTCAACGTGCTGCGCCACTCGACGGCGCATGTGCTCGCCCAAGCCGTGCAGGACATCTTCGGAGAGGCGAAGCTCGGCATCGGCCCGCCGATCGACAACGGCTTCTACTACGACTTCGCGGTGGACAAGCCGTTCCAGCCCGACGACCTGGCCAAGCTCGAGAAGCGGATGCAGGAGATCGTCAAGTCGGGGCAGCGGTTCCGCCGCCGCCGCTTCGACAGCCTGGACGAGGCCAGGGCGGAGCTGGCCGCCGAGCCGTTCAAGCTGGAGCTCATCGACGTCAAGGGTGAGGGGCTGGACTCCTCCGAGGTGATGGAGGTCGGCGGGGGCGAGCTGACCATCTACGACAACCTCGCCGCCGACGAGGACAAGGTCTGCTGGTCGGACCTGTGCCGCGGCCCGCACCTGCCGAACACCCGGCTGATCGGCGCGTTCAAGCTGATGCGCTCGGCCGCCGCGTACTGGCGCGGGTCAGAGAAGAACCCGCAGCTGCAACGGGTCTACGGCACCGCCTGGCCGACCCGCGACGCGCTCAAGGCGTACCTGAAGTTGCTGGAGGAGGCCGCCCGGCGCGACCACCGCAAGCTCGGCGCGGACCTCGACCTGTTCAGCTTCCCCGACGAGCTGGGCTCCGGCCTCGCGGTCTTCCACCCCAAGGGCGGCATCATCCGCCGCGAGATGGAGAACTACTCGCGGATCAAGCACGAGCAGGCCGGCTACGACTTCGTCAACACCCCGCACATCACCAAGGGCCACCTCTACGAGGTCTCCGGGCACCTGGACTGGTACGCGGACGGCATGTTCCCGCCCATGGAGATGGAGGGCGCGAACTACTACCTCAAGCCGATGAACTGCCCGATGCACGACCTGATCTTCCGCTCGCGCGGTCGTTCCTACCGGGAGCTGCCGCTGCGGATGTTCGAGTTCGGCACGGTCTACCGGTACGAGAAGTCCGGCGTGGTGCACGGCCTGACCCGGGTGCGCGGGATGACCCAGGACGACGCGCACATCTTCTGCACCGAGGAGCAGATGGCGGGGGAGCTGAAGTCGCTGCTCGCCTTCGTGCTCGAACTGCTGCGTGACTACGGGCTGGACGACTTCTACCTGGAGCTGTCCACCCGCAACCCGGAGAAGTCGGTCGGCACCGACGAGAACTGGGAGCGGGCCACCGAGGCGCTGCGCTCCGCCGCGGAGGAATCCGGCCTGCACCTGGTGCCTGACCCGGGTGGCGCGGCCTTCTACGGTCCGAAGATCTCGGTGCAGGTCAAGGACGCCATCGGCCGCACCTGGCAGATGTCCACCATCCAGGTCGACTTCAACCTGCCGGAGCGGTTCGGCCTGGAGTACCAGGCGGCCGACGGCACCCGGCAGCGGCCGGTCATGATCCACCGAGCGCTGTTCGGCTCGATCGAGCGGTTCTTCGGCGTGCTCACCGAGCACTACGCCGGCGCGTTCCCGGCCTGGCTGGCCCCGGTGCAGGTGATCGGCATCCCGATCCGCGACGACCACGCCGACTACCTGCACGGCTTCGTCGCCGCGCTGCGGGCCGAGGGTGTCCGGGCCCAGGTCGACGCCGGTGACGAGCGGATGCAGAAGAAGATCCGCACCGCGCAGCAGCAGAAGATCCCGTTCATGGTGATCGCCGGGGACGACGACGTGGCCGCCGGCACCGTCTCGTTCCGCTACCGCGACGGCTCCCAGCGCAACGGCGTACCGCTCGCCGAGGCCGTCACCCACGTCCTCGACGTGATCCGCTCCCGCACCAACACCGGCCCATCCGCCGACATGTGAGGACGGGCGCGGGTCGTAGGATCGCCGGTGTGACTGGGGCGCAGGAGCACACCGACAGGGACATGACCGACGGGCTGGACCGGCTCTGGACGCCCCACCGGATGACGTACATCTCCGGTGAGGACCGGCCCGAGGGCGGCTACGACAAGCCGTCCGCGTGCCCGTTCTGCCTGGGCCCGCAGCGGCCGCCGGAGGAGAGCCTGGTGGTCGCGCGGGGCGGGCACGTCTTCGTGGTGCTCAACCTGTACCCGTACAACCCGGGTCACCTGCTGGTCTGTCCCTACCGGCACGTGGCCGACTACACCGACCTGGACGGGCCCGAGACCGCCGAGCTGGCGTCGTTCACCCAGACCGCCATGCGGGTGATCCGCAAGGTCAGCAACGCGCACGGCTTCAACCTGGGGATGAACCAGGGCGGGGTGGCCGGCGCCGGCATCGCCGCCCACCTGCACCAGCACGTGGTGCCCCGGTGGGGCGGCGACGCCAACTTCATGCCCGTGATCGGACGCACCAAGGTCCTCCCGCAACTGCTCGCCGACACCCGCGACCTGCTCGTCCGCGCCTGGCCCGACTGAGTTGGCCAGGCCGGCGGCTCTGCGTGCCAGGCCGGCGGGTCCGAGGGGGCGACGGGGCTGGGTGACGTGGCCGGATACGCTCCGTCAGCGCCGAAGGTATGAGGTGACTCGACGCCCACGACCCTGAGCTGCGACGGCACGGCCGGGCCGGTACCGCTGCGAAACCGGGCAGGTCCGCCGGTGATCCGGCGGGCCGGACGACCCGTACGGATGATCGTGATGGAGCTCTGCCACACCCGGCCCGCGACATGGCACGATGCGCCGATGGCACAGTCGACGCGGACACTCGGCCGCAGCGGCATCCAGGTCAGCGCCCTCGGCATGGGATGCTGGGCGATCGCCGGCCCGTGGGCGGAGGGAAAAACCCCACTGGGCTGGGGTGCCGTCGACGACGAGGAATCCGTCCGTACGATCCGCCGGGCGCTCGACCTCGGCGTCACCCTCTTCGACACGGCCGACACGTACGGCGGCGGGCACGGCGAACGCGTCCTCGGGCGGGCGCTGGCGGGCCGGCGGGACGAGGCGGTCATCGCCACCAAGTGGGGCTACACGTTCGACGAGCGGACCCGGCAGGCCACCGGGGCGGACGCGTCACCGGCGTACCTGCGCCGGGCCGTGCGGGACTCGCTGCGTCGGCTCGACACCGACCGGATCGACCTCTACCAGCTGCACCTGCCCGACCTGCCGGTCCCCCGGGCGCAGGCGCTCGTCGGCACCCTCGAGGAGTTGGTGGCCGACGGCCTGATCCGGGCGTACGGCTGGAGCACCGACCGGGCCGACCGGGTCGCCGCCTTCGGCCAGGACGCCCCGGGCGCCGCCGCCGTGCAGCACAGCCTGTCGGTGCTGCGCGACGCCCCGGAGCTGCTCGACCTCTGCGAGAAGTACGACCTGGCCAGCATCAGCTGCGGCCCGCTCGGCATGGGGCTGCTCACCGGCAAGTACCACCCCGCCTCGACCCTGCCCTACGACGACGTGCGGGGCATCACCTCGGGCTGGCTGGAATGGTTCCGCGGTGGCCGGCCCGCCCCGGAGTGGCTGCGCCGGGTGCAGGCCGTCCGGGCGGCGTTGACCGCCGACGGGCGCACCCTGGCCCAGGGCGCCCTGGGCTGGATCTGGGCCCGCAGCCCTCGCGCGATCCCGATTCCCGGCTGCCGCAGCGTCGACCAGGTGGCGGAGAACGCCGCCGCGTTGGCCCTCGGGCCGCTGCGCCCCGACCACTTCGCCGAGGTGGAGCAGCAGCTCGCCGCCCTGCGTGCCGCCGCCCTGCGCGAGGTCGACCGGCCGTACTGGCCCAGTCCCATGCTCCCCACCGCCCGCCCCTGACCCGCCTCCCCGGGTCAGCTGCCGGACTTGACGATCTGGTCGGCCAGGTGACCGGGGAGCGGCTCGTGGCGGACGAAGTGCCGGCGGAAGGTGCCCGCGCCGGCGGTCATCGCGCGGAGCTCGACGGCGTAGCGCAGCAGTTCCAGGGCGGGCACCTCGGCGCGGACCAGCGTCCGACCCTCGGATGCCGGGTCCGGCTCGGTGCCGAGCACCCGGCCACGCCGGCCGGACAGGTCGCCCATCACCGCGCCCACGTTGCCGTCGGGCACCCGCACGGTCACCTCGTCGATCGGCTCCAGCAGCGTCGGCTGCCCCCGCTCGGCGGCGTCGCGCAGGGCCAGCGCCCCAGCGGTCTGGAACGCCGCGTCGGAGGAGTCGACGCTGTGTGCCTTGCCGTCGACCAGGGTCACCCGCAGGTCCACCACCGGGTGGCCGGCGACCAGGCCGCGCTCCATCTGGGCGCGTACCCCCTTCTCCACCGACGGGATGTAGTTGTGCGGGACCGCGCCGCCGACGACCCGGTCGACGAACTCGAAGCCGGCGCCGCGCGGCAGCGGCTCCACCTCGATGTCGCAGACGGCGTACTGGCCGTGCCCGCCGGACTGCTTGACGTGCCGGCCGTGGCCACGCGCCGGCACGGTCAGGGTCTCCCGCAGCGCCACCTTCACCGGCTCGGTGTCCAGCTCCACACCGCCGGCGCGCAGCCGGTCGAGGACCACGTCGGCGTGGGCCTCGCCCATGCACCACAGCACCAACTGGTGGGTCTGCGGGTTGCGCTCCAACCGCATCGTCGGGTCGCCGGCCACCAACCGGGCCAGGTTGCGGGCCAGGACGTCCTCGTCCGCGCGCGACTTCGCCACGATCGCCACCGGCAGCAGCGGCTCCGGCATCTCCCAGGGGGCGATCAGCAGCGGGTCGTCCTTGGTGGAGATGGTGTCACCGGTCTCCGCGCTGCCGGACTTGGTGATCGCGCAGATGTCGCCGGCCACCGCGACGTCGACCTCCCGCAGCGTGGCGCCCAGCGGACTGTACAGGTGGGCGATCCGCTCGTCGGCGTCGTGGTCGGGATGGCCGCGCTCGGCCAGGCCGTGCCCGGAGATGTGCACCGCCTGGTCGGGACGCAGCGTGCCGGAGAAGACGCGGACCACGCAGACCCGCCCGACGTGCCGGTCGATGGTGGTCTTCACCACCTCGGCGACCAGCGGCCCGGCCGGGTCGCAGGTCAGCGGTGGGCGGGGCGTACCGTCCACCCCGGTGACGGCGGGCAGCGCGTGCTCCGGCGGTGTCGGGAAACCGGCGGTGAGCACCTCCAACAGCGCGTCCAGCCCGACCCCGGTCGCCGCGCAGACCGGCACCACCGGGTGGAAGTGCCCCCGGGCGACGGCCTTCTCCAGATCCTCGATCAGCAGGTCGGCGTCGAGCTCCTCGCCCCCGAGGTAACGGTCCATCAGGGTCTCGTCCTCGCTCTCGGCGATGATCCCCTCGATCAGCTCGTTGCGGGACTCGACGATGGCCGGCAGATGCTCCGGGTCGGGTTCGCGTACCTGCGGCGGCAGGCCGTCGGTGTAGTCGAACACCCGCCGGGTGATCAACCCGAGCAGGCCGACGGTGGACACCCCGTCGTCGCCGAGCATGGGCAGGTAGAGCGGGACCACGTTGTCGCCGAAGACCCGCTGGCACAGCGCCACCGCCTCGTCGAAGTCGGCGCGCGGATGATCCAGCCGGGAGACCGCGACCGCGCGGGGCATGTCGACCGCGGCGCACTCCTCCCACAGCGCGGCGGTGGCGGCGTCCATCCCGTCGACGGCGGAGACCACGAACAACGCGGCGTCCGCGGCGCGCAGGCCGGCGCGCAGTTCCCCGACGAAATCGGCGTAGCCGGGAGTGTCCAGCAGGTTGACCTTGAAGCCGTCGTGCAGCAGCGGAGCGCAGGCCAGCGACACCGAGCGCTGCTGGCGTACGGCCGCCGGGTCGTGGTCGCAGACGGTGTTGCCCTCGGTCACCGAGCCGGCCCGGGCGATCGTGCCGGTCGCCGCCAGCAGCGCCTCGACCAGGGTGGTCTTACCCGCTCCCGAGTGCCCGACGAGCACGACATTGCGGATCCTCGCGGGATCGGTCACCGCCGGTACACCGGTGACCCCCCTGTCCTGGTTCTTCTGCGCCATCGGGCGCACCTCCTCAGCCGGTGGTGGGTGGCGACCGCCGTGCGCGGCGGGGCTGCGACCCGGGGCGGGTACTGCGGCGACATCCTCCGGTGGTTCGCTTCGAGCCGGGCGGTCAACGGGCGGTCGGGTGATTCGGGTCACCCGCCTGGCTCGATCTCACACCCGATGACGAACCGGCACAACCCTCCCTGCTCGGACCGGCGCTGTCGCCGGTCCGGGTGCCGACCGATATCGTGGGACCGCCATGGCGAAGATCTTCCAAGTGTCGGCTCGCGCGGGGATGACCCGTGTCGTGGAGCCGATCGCACGCCGCCTGCTGCGCGCGGGCGTGTCCCCCAACACGGTCACCGTCGCGGGCACCCTCGGGGTGCTCGTCGGTGCGCTCGGCTTCGGCGCCCGCGGCCACCTGGTCGCCGGAGCGTTGATCGTGACGGTCTTCGCGCTCACCGACCTGCTCGACGGGACGATGGCCCGGATGAGCGGCGGATCCACCCGGTTCGGCGCCTTCCTCGACTCCAGCATGGATCGGGTCGCCGACAGCGCGGTGTTCGGCGCGGTCGCCTTCTACCTGGCCACCCAGGGCGATCGCGCGGGCCTGGCCGCCGCGCTGATCTGCCTGGCCGCGGGCGGGCTCGTCTCCTACGTCAAGGCCCGCGCCGAAGGGCTCGGCATGAGCGCCAACGTCGGCATCGCCGAACGTACCGAGCGGCTCCTGATCGTCGGCGTCGGCGGCCTGCTCGCCGGCCTCGGCCTCGAGCCGGCCCTGCCGATCGCGCTGTGGTTGCTCGCGGCGGTGTCGCTGTTCACGGTGGGGCAGCGGATGCGGCACGTGTACCAGCAGGCCCGGCAGGTCGACGTGCCGGGCGGTCGTCGGTGAGCGGTACCTGCCCGTGAACCTCACCGAACTCGGCTTCGCCGCCGGTTGGCGGGTGGTCCGCGCGCTGCCCCGACCGGTCGCCGCCGCGGCGTTCACCGCCGTCGCGGACCAGGCCCACCGCCGTCGCGGCGCCGGCGCCAACCGGCTGCGGGCCAACCTGCGCCGGGTGGTCGGCCCGGAGTTGCCCGAGGCCGAACTCGACGAGTTGGTCCGCCGGGGCCTGCGGTCGTACGCCCGGTACTGGATGGAGGCGTTCCGGCTGCCCTCGCTGAGCCGGGAGCAGATCCTCGCCGGGTTCCGGCTGGACGGGGCCGACATGCTCGCCGCCGACGTGGCGGACGGCCGGGGCGCGGTGGTGGCGCTGCCGCACGCCGGCAACTGGGACCTGGCCGGTGCGTGGGTGGTGGCCAACGGCTGGCCGCTGTCCACCGTCGCCGAGCGGCTCAAGCCGGAGGGGGTCTTCGAGCGGTTCGTGGCCTTCCGGGAGGGTCTGGGCATGGAGATCCTGCCCGCCACCGGCGGCGATCGGCCGCCGCTCGAGGTGCTCACCGAACGGCTGACCGCCGGGGCGGTGGTGCCGCTGCTCGCCGACCGGGACCTGTCCGCCCGTGGCGTGGCGGTGGAGTTCTTCGGCGGCCGGACCCGGATGCCGGCCGGCCCGGCCCTGCTCGCGCTGCGCACCGGCGCGCCGCTGTACGTGGCGTCGATGTGGTACGAACCGGACGCGGCCGGCGCCTCGATCGAGGGCCCGCTGCCGTTGCCGGGGCCGCAGGAGGGCACGCTCGACATGCGGGTCCGGACGCTGACCCAGCGGATCGCCGACGGTCTCGCGGCGGGCATCGCCCGGCATCCGCAAGACTGGCACATGTTGCAGCGGATGTGGCTGGACTGAGGGGGACGGGCGCAATGCGGATCGGCATCGTCTGCCCGTACTCCTTCGACGTGCCCGGCGGGGTGCAGAACCACGTCATGGACCTCGCCGAGGCGTTGATCGGGCTCGGACACGAGGTGAGCGTGCTCGCCCCCGCGGACGAGGACTCGCCGCTGCCGCCGTACGTGGTGCCGGCCGGCCGGTCGGTGCCGCTGCCGTACAACGGCTCGGTGGCCCGGATCGCGTTCGGTCCCGTCTCCACCGCCCGGGTAC
This sequence comes from Micromonospora sonchi, assembly GCF_014646235.1. Taxonomy (GTDB): domain Bacteria; phylum Actinomycetota; class Actinomycetes; order Mycobacteriales; family Micromonosporaceae; genus Micromonospora; species Micromonospora sonchi. The sequence goes on from NZ_BMNB01000011.1 coordinate 17,059, forward strand.
GCCGGTGGATCACCCGGGGCGACTTCGACGTGCTGCACGTGCACGAGCCGCTGGCGCTGAGCCTGTCCATGCTCGCCGTGCTCTCCGCCCGGGGGCCGGTGGTGGCCACCTTCCACACCGCGATGACCCGCTCCCGGGTGCTCGCCGCCGCGCAGGGCGCACTCCAGATCGTGCTGGAGCAGATCACCGCGCGGATCGCGGTGAGTGCCCTGGCCCGCAAGGTGCAGGTCGAGCACCTGGACGGCGGCGCGGTGGAGATCCCCAACGGGGTCGCGGTGGCCAAGTTCGCCGGTGTCGAGCCGCTGCCCGGCTGGCCGGGCGAGTTGGCCACGGGCAGCGGCGGAACCCTCGGCTTCCTGGGCCGGTTCACCGAGCCCCGCAAGGGGTTCCCGATCCTGCGCGACGCCTTCGTCGAGCTGGCCCGGCAGCGCCCCGGGTTGCGTCTGCTCGTGGCCGGCCCCGGTGACCCGGACGACCTGTTCGACCGGTTTCCGGCCGACCTGCGGGACCGGGTCACCTTCCTCGGGTTGGTACCCGAGCAGGAGAAGGCGCGCATGCTGCGCAGCGTGCACCTGTATGTCGCGCCGAACACCGGTGGCGAGTCGTTCGGCATGATTCTCACCGAGGCGCTGGCCGCCAGCACCACCGTCGTCGCCAGCGATCTCGACGCCTTCCGCCGGGTGCTCGACGGCGGCCGGGCCGGCCGGTTGTTTCCCACCGGTGACGCGGTGGCCCTCCGGCAGACGATCGCCGAACTGCTGGACGATCCGGACCAGCGGGCGGAGTTGACCGCCTGCGGTGACCAGGTGGTGGCAAATTTCGACTGGCCCGTGGTTGCCCGCCGGGTTCTGGAGGTATACGCAGCGGCGATCGAGGCGACCGATGGGCGGGTGATCGACCAGGAGTGGGTGGGGCCGGACTGACCGGGAGGAACGTGAGCAGCACTACGATGCCGAGCATGTGGTGGGTGGTGGGCGCGACGGTGCTTGTCGCCCTGGTCGCGGCGTACCTGATCTGGACCGCCGGCCGGGTCGAACGGCTCCAGTCCCGTGCGCAGCTCGCCGCCCGTGCCCTGGACGCCCACCTGCTGCGCCGGGCCGCTGCGGCGGCGGTGCTGGCCGAACGCCGCTACGGCGTCGAGCTGTACGCGGCGGCGCGCATCGCGCTCGACGCCCGGCCGGAGGAGCGGGAGGCGGCCGAGAACGACCTGACCCGCCAGCTGCGCACGGTCGAACTGGACCCCACCGACCCGGACTGCGAGGCGGTGATCGCCGCCAGCCGCCGCCTGGCCCTGGCCCGGCAGGTGCACACCGACCTGGTCCGGGACGCGCGGTCGGCCCGTGGCCGACCGCTGGTGCGGCTGCTGCGGATGGGGCGGCGGCACACCTGGCCGCGCTACTTCGACATCGACGACCCGACCCTCGCTGTGCCGACCGTGGACGCCACCACCAGGTGATCCGTGGACCTTGTCGGCTGTGGTGACGGCGACCACAGCGCAGGCCACCACGGGTCCGATTGGCTGTCGGCACGGCGACTGGCCGGACGTAGCATGTCGCTGCCCGTCACGACAGCCCGAGGAGCGATGAGCCCGTGTCCGAGACGACTTCCCCGAACGTCGGTGCCACCCCGATCGTCGGTGCCACCCCGATCGTCGGCACCGCCCGCGTGAAGCGGGGCATGGCCGAGATGCTCAAGGGCGGCGTGATCATGGATGTGGTCACCCCCGAGCAGGCCAGGATCGCTGAGGACGCCGGCGCGGTCGCGGTGATGGCGCTGGAGCGGGTGCCGGCCGACATTCGCGCCCAGGGCGGGGTGTCCAGGATGAGCGACCCCGACATGGTCGACGGCATCATCAACGCGGTCTCCATTCCGGTGATGGCCAAGGCCCGCATCGGCCACTTCGTCGAGGCGCAGATCCTCCAGGCCCTCGGCGTCGACTACGTCGACGAGTCGGAGGTGCTCACCCCGGCCGATTACGCCAACCACATCGACAAGTGGGCCTTCACCGTCCCGTTCGTCTGCGGGGCGACCAACCTGGGCGAGGCGCTGCGCCGGATCACCGAGGGCGCCGCCATGATCCGCTCCAAGGGCGAGGCCGGCACCGGTGACGTCTCCAACGCCACCACCCACATGCGGAAGATCCGCCAGGAGATCCGCCGCCTGGCGTCGCTGCCGACCGACGAGCTGTTCGTCGCGGCGAAGGAGCTTCAGGCGCCGTACGAGCTGGTCAAGGAGGTCGCCGAGACCGGCAGACTGCCGGTGGTGCTGTTCACCGCCGGCGGCATCGCCACCCCCGCCGACGCCGCCATGATGATGCAGCTCGGCGCGGAGGGGGTCTTCGTCGGCTCCGGCATCTTCAAGTCCGGCAACCCGGCCCAGCGGGCCGCCGCGATCGTCAAGGCGACCACCTTCCACGACGACCCGGACGAGCTGGCCAAGGTCTCCCGCGGCCTCGGCGAGGCGATGGTCGGCATCAACGTCGACGACATCCCCGTCCCCCACCGCCTCGCCGACCGCGGCTGGTGACGTGTAAGGAAGGGCCCCTTATTAACGCCTGCGGTAGAGGAAGGGCCCCTTATTAACACCCGGCAAGCCGGTGTGGCGACGCGGTGAGCGATGGGTGACGCGCTCCGCTCGGCGGAAGGAACGCACGTGACAGCACCGGTGATCGGTGTGCTCGCCCTGCAGGGCGACGTCCGCGAACATCTCGCCGCGCTGGCCGCAGTGGGCGCGCAGGCCCGCCCGGTGCGCCGGCCGGCGGAACTGGACGCGGTCGACGGCCTGGTCATCCCGGGCGGGGAGTCCACCACGATCAGCAAGATGGTCGAACTCTTCGAGCTACGCGAACCGATCGACAAGCGGATCGCCGCCGGCATGCCGGTCTACGGCTCCTGCGCCGGCATGATCATGCTCGCCGCCGAGGTCCTCGACGGCCGGCCGGACCAGCGTGGCTTCGACGGCATCGCGATGACCGTACGGCGCAACGCGTTCGGCCGGCAGGTCGACTCGTTCGAGGCACCGGTGGAGATCAACGGGATCGACGGCGGGCCACTGCACGCCGTCTTCATCCGCGCCCCCTGGGTCGAGCGCGTCGGCCCCGACGTCGAGGTGCTGGGCACGGTCACCGAGGGTCCGGCCGCCGGCCGCATCGTCGCCGTACGCCAGAACAACCTCCTGGCCACCTCCTTCCACCCAGAACTCACCCACGACCGACGCCTGCACGCGTACTTCGTGAACCTGGTCCGCCACGCTCGTTGATCATGAGGTTGACGGCGTTTTGGAGATCAACGCTGCCGTCAACCTCATGATCAACGGGCTGGGGCGGGGACCGGGCGGGTGCGGGTCGGTCAGCTGGCGAGCGGGTGGAGGGTGCGGGGGCGGGGGATCAGGAGGCGGGCCAGGGCCGCTGTGGTGGGGGCATCGGCAGGCAGGTGTACGACCAGTCGCTGCTGATCGTCGGGGAGTTCCAGGGTCTCGTACGCCAGGCGCAGCAGGCCGACCTCCGGATGCCGCAACCGGCGCACGGCGCTGGGTTGGGCCGCGACCGGGCAGCGCTGCCACCGCGAGGTGAAGGCTGCCCCCACGGCGCGGCCGAGCCGTTCGGCGAAGGCATCCGTGGCCGGGTCACCCTGGCGCAGCCGGTGCAGTTCGGCGACCTGCTGGTCGGCCAGCTCCGCCCAGTCGGGAAAGTGCTCCCGGGCGCGTTCGTCGGCGAAGACGAACCACACCAGATTGGGGCGGTCGCCGTCGAGCAGCCCGAGCGCGCGGGCCAGCCGGTCGAACGGATCGTTCCAGGCCAGCACGTCACCGACCCGGTTGAGCAGGTACGCGGGCCGGTCCCGCAGCGCGTCCAGAAGACTGCGGATCTCAGGGCGGACGGTACGCGAGACCGCCGGACGTCGTCCCGTGCACAACTGCCGGTGGTTCTCGACCGACGCCAGTTGTTGCAGGTGCCGCCGGTCGGCCTCATCGAGGCGCAGCGCGTTGGCCAGCGCGGCGAGGATCTCCGGTGAGGGACGATTGTCGCGGCCCTGTTCGAGCCGGGTCAGGTACTCCACGCTGACCTGCGCCAGCGTCGCGACCTCCGCCCGGCGTAACCCCGGCGTACGACGTCGGGGGCCGACGGGCAGCCCCACCTGCTCGGGGCGCACGGCCTCTCGCCGGCTGCGCAGGAACACGCCCAACTCTCCGTCCAGCATGCCTCCCAGTCTGCCGCGACCGTCGCCGGCAAGGGTGGCCCCGCCAGGGCTACCCTCCGGCCGGCCTTCCCGGAACACCGGCCCGCCGGTGAGGTGGAGTCATGAGACAGCAACAACCTTTCGTCGTCGGCGTGATCGTGGGCAGCAGCCGTCCGGGCCGACGGGGGCCGGCGGTGGCCGGCTGGGTGACCGAGGTGCTGGCCCAGCACCCGGCGGTACGGGCCGGTGAGGTGACGATCGAGCTGATCGACCTCGCGGAGCACCGCCTGCCGCTGCTCGACGAACCGGTCCCGGCACGGTTCGGCGACTACCGGCACGAGCACACCCGCCGCTGGTCGGCGGCGATGGCGGCGTGCGACGCCTTCGTCTTCGTCACGCCGGAGTACAACCACTCGATCCCCGCCGTCCTCAAGAACGGCATCGACTACCTGGACGCCGAGTGGCGCGGCAAGCCCGCCGGACTGCTCAGTTACGGCGCAGACGGTGGCGGTCGGGCGGCCGGACACCTGCGGGACATCCTCACCGAGGTGGGGGCGAGGGTCGTGGACGATCACGTCGAGCTGGGGCTCTTCGTCGACTTCGAGTGGCCGGGCGAGGACCTGTCCGACCCGACGGCCGCGGCGCGGATCGCGCCCGGGGAGGACCGGGCCGCGGCGGTGACGGCGCTGCTCACCGACCTCCTCGACGCCGCCCGCGACCTGGTTGCGGTGGCATGAGCATGGAGACGATCCTGATCAGGTACCGGGTCCGCCCGGACCGGCTCGACGAGCACCTCTCCCTGCTCGGTGCGGTGCACGAGGAACTGGCCCGGCTCGGACCGCCCGGGTTCCGCTACCTGACGCTGCGGCTCGACGACGGGCACAGCTTCGTCGACGTGGCGATGGGACCGGAACTACCGGGACCGCTGGCGACACTGGAGTCGTTCCGGAGCTACCGGGCCGCCCTGGAGGAGCGCTGTGAGCAGCGGGACGTCTCGGAGTTCACCGTGCTGGGGTCGTACGGCATGGGGGAATAGCCTTCGTCCGTTATGAGTCGTTCTGCGGTGATTGGCGTGGCGCGTGGTGTGCGGCGGGTGACGGTCACCCGCCGCACCTCGGTAGGATTGCCGAGATTCGGCAGGGCCATCTGCCGCCACGGCTTCCACCAGAGCTGACCGGCACCACCGTGTGCGCCGGTGCGAAGCGGGGCGGGCACGGTGCGGTCGATGCAGGCGGCGGGTAGCAACGGAGGTAACAGATGGCCGGCCACTCAAAGTGGGCGACGACCAAGCACAAGAAGGCGGTCATCGACGCCAAGCGCGGCAAGATGTTCGCCAAGCTGATCAAGAACGTGGAGGTCGCGGCGCGGACCGGCGGCGGTGACCCGGCCGGCAACCCGACGCTCTACGACGCCATCCAGAAGGCCAAGAAAAACTCGGTCCCCAACGACAACATCGACCGCGCGGTCAAGCGCGGCTCCGGCCTGGAGGCCGGCGGCGCCGACTACCAGACGATCATGTATGAGGGGTATGGCCCGAACGGCGTCGCGCTGCTGATCGAGTGCCTGACCGACAACCGCAACCGCGCCGCCACCGAGGTGCGCACCGCGCTGACCCGCAACGGCGGCTCGTTCGCCGACGCCGGCTCGGTGTCGTACCTGTTCACCCGCAAGGGCGTGGTGATCGTGCCGAAGGCGGGCACCACCGAGGACGACGTGATGCTGGCGGTCCTGGACGCGGGCGCCGAGGAGGTCAACGACCTGGGCGAGGCGTTCGAGGTGGTCTCCGAGCCGGGTGACCTGATCGCCGTACGCACCTCGTTGCAGGACGCCGGCATCGAGTACGAGTCGGCGGAGTCCTCGCTCATTCCCAGCGTCAACGTGCCGCTGGACGAGGAGGGCGCCCGCAAGATCTTCAAGCTGATTGACGTCCTGGAGGACTGCGACGACGTGCAGAACGTCTACGCCAACTTCGACGTCAGCGACGAGATCATGGCTGCCGTCGGCTGACGATCAGTAGCTGAAACGCCTCCCGGACATCCCTTTGTCCGGGAGGCGTTCTTCTGCTTTCAGGACCTGGCCGACGCGGAAGGTTTCCACTTCGATCAGTCCGACGAACCCGCCCCCAGCCAGCCGAGTCGCCGCAGATCTTGGACAGGTTCCGTTAGCTCCTAACGGAACCTGTCCAAGATCTGCGCAGAGGCCGGGGGAAGAGGGTGGTGGGTGGGGGGATGTGGCCCTCCTGGGTGTGGGAGTAGTCGCGGGACTCGGTGACCAGGCCGGTGGCGTCGAAGCGCAGCACGGTGCAGCCGGACGTCGTGAGCGGCCTGCCGTACGGGTAGGTCACCGCCCAGTACTCGACCGTCGCCAGGTCACCGTCGACCTGTGGTTCGGCGAACCAGACCTCGGCCGGACAGGTCTCCTCCTCGAAGCACTCCATGACGTAGGCGCGTAGCCCGGCCCGCCCTCGGCACCGGTGGAACATCGACGCCCAGTGGTCGCCCTGCTCCGCGTACAGGTTGACGATGCTCTTCACATCCTTGGCGGGCCAGCCGCGGGACCAGGCCTCCGTCCACCGCCGGACCGCTTCGCGTACGTCCATGGTTTTGCTCCTCACGTCGATGGGTTCACGGTGACCGGGGGAGCGCCCGGGGCGTTCCAGGCCAGGAAGCGCTCGAACAGTTCGCCCGGGGTGGGTGGTGGGGTCTCGCGCATCAGGTCCTCGGTGGCGTCGAAGAGGACTCCGGCCAGGTAGACCGAGAGACCGACCCGATCGGGGCCGTACTCGGCCCGCAGCAGCATCCGGGCCATCGGGCACGGCCAGGCAGCGCCACACGCCCGGCACCGCCAGCCGGGCCGCTCCGGCAGGTGCTGGTGCACCGGGTGGAGTCGGCTGAGCGGCTCACGGCCCAGCGGAATGTTCGGCAGGGTCACCTACTCATCCTGCACCCGCTGTTGCCGACCGTCAACCCTGATCAGTGTTAGCGGTCGAGCTGCGACCGCCGGTGCCTACCGTCAACATGTGGGCGAGTTCGTGGGGATCGCTGAGATCCGGCAGATGCTGGGCGGAGTCAGCCGCGCCCGCGCATCCGTGATTGCGTCTCGACGCGATTTCCCGGCCCCTTACCAAGTGCTGATCATGGGCCAAATCTGGCGGAAGTCGGATGTGGAGGCGTGGATCAAGGTGCATCGGCCGGAGTTGGCGGGCGAGTGACCCCGGGAGCAGCCGAAAATCGCTTCGCGCCGGGTGACGTGGTGGTCCGGCGGGAGATCCTGCGTGGCGAGGTGTGGTTCGGCTGCCCGACGATCTGCGTCGAGGATTCGCCTGATCTGCTCGCGCTCTACCTGCCGCCGGGAGCCGAGTTCGGCTTTCCCGACACCGGGAGCTTCCCGTGCGGCCGGCACCCGTGGCAGGTCGCCGGCCATACCGCCTGGACGGGGCACGGCAAGCTGATGTTGCAGCGTCCCGGGGAGGCGCACTCGGTAGACGTGTTCTGGTCCGGCCCGGCCCGGAGCTTCGCCGGCTGGTACTTCAACCTCCAGGACCCGTTCCGGCGTACGCCCATCGGGGTGGACACCCTCGACCATGAGCTTGACCTGTGGTGGGTGGCGGACGCCGACCGGTACGTCTTCAAGGATGTGGAGATTTTCGCCCAGCGGCTGGTGGAGGGGCGCTACCCGGGGATGGGCGAGGCGATCCGGGCCGAGGGCGACCGGATCGCCGCGCTGCTGGACGCGGGTGAGCGCTGGTGGGACGAATGCTGGGCGGCCTGGCAGCCCGAGCCGACCTGGATCGTCCCGCGTCTGCCCGCCAACTGGGCAGCGATCCCGCCGCACCTGTGATCGTCTGCACTTCAGTGACCAGGACAGCGGCGTGTCGAGGCACTGAAGTGCAGACGATCAAGCAAAGGGTCAGCTCACCGTCAGCCGCGCCAGGCGGTGCGCAGCGAGGTGCGGCCGTTGGTGCGCAGCAGCGACCCCTCGTACACCCGGGCCCCGGCGAGCAGGAACCCGACCGACGCCACCAGCAGCAGGGCCAGCGACACGAACGGCTCCCAGCCGGCCGCGTCCCCGGTGAACAGCCGCAGCGGCATCGCCGTCGGTGCCGAGAACGGCAGGTAGGACAGCACCCGCATGCCAACGGCGTTGTCGTTGAGGAAGATCACCGCAAAGAACGGCAGCATCACCGCGAGCTGCACCGGCATCGACACGCCGCCGATGTCCTCCAGCCGGTTGACCAGGGCGCCGGCCGCCGCCCACATCGCCGCGATCAGCACGAAGCCGAGCAGGAAGAACGGGATGAACCAGCCGATCGCCGGGGCGAGCAGCGAAAGCAGCCCGCTGTCGCCGCCGGACGCCACGCCGGCCAGCGCGACCAGGGCTACCAGCCCGATCTGACCGAGCGCCAGGAGCGTGCCGGCGAGCATCTTGCCGGCCAGCAGCGCCCGGACCGGCACCGCGGCGACGAGGATCTCCACGATCCGGGTCTGCTTCTCCTCGATGATGCTCTGCGCGATCTGCACGCCGAAGGTCTGCGAGGTGATGAAGAAGACGAAGGCGAAGGCGAACGGCACGATGAAGGCCAGCGTCGGATCCACCGCGTCGGGATCCAGCAGCCGGACCGGAGGTTCACTGCTCAGCGCGGAGACCACCTCGCCGGGGGCCTCCTTCATGGCGAGCACGGCCGGGCCGGCGACGACCGCGGCGTCCACGTCCCCGTCGCGGACCGCCTGCTCGGCGGCGGCGTCATCGGCGACCGTACGCACCTGAAGCCCCGCCGCGTGCAGCGGTCCGGCCGCCGCCTCGGTCGCCGCCACGGTGGGCGGTCCGCCGGCCAGCAGCGGCGGTAGGAAGGTCGCCGCCGCGGCGATCAGGAAGAAGATCAGCGTGCTGATCAGGAAGGTACGGTCGCGCAGCTTGACCCGGATCTCCCGGGCGGCGACCAGGCGGGTGGCCTCGAAGGTGTTCACTGGGTGACCTCTCGGAAGATCTCGGCGAGGGACGGGCTGACCGGACGGAACGCGCGCACCGGGCCGCGCTCCAGCGCCGCCCGCAGCACCGGCTGCTCGTCCGCGCCGGGCGCGAGGTCGAAGACGGCGCGGGCGCCGTCCAGGTCGACCAGGCTCACCCCGGGCTGGTCCCGCAGCCAGCCGGCGTCGGTCTCCACCACCAGCTCGAACCGGGGCGTGGTGTACGCCGCGCGCAACTCCTCCCGGCTGCCGGCGGCGCGGATCGTGCCGTCCGCGATGATCACCAGGTCGTCGCAGAGCCGCTCGACGACGTCCAGTTGGTGGCTGGAGAAGAGCACCGGCGCCCCGGCGGCGGCCCGCTCGCGCAGCACGGCGACGACCGTGTCCACGGCCAGCGGGTCCAGGCCGGAGAAGGGCTCGTCGAGCACCAGCACCTCGGGCTCGTGCACCAGCGCGGCGGCGATCTGGGCCCGCTGCTGGTTGCCCAGCGACAGCGTCTCGAGCAGGTCGTCGCCCCGCTCGCCGAGCCCGACCCGCTCCAGCAGCGCGTCGGTGGCGCGGCGGGCGCCCTCGGCGGTCAGCCCGTGCAGCCGGCCCAGGTAGGTCACCTGCTCGCGGACGCTCATCTTGGGATAGAGGCCCCGCTCCTCGGGCATGTAGCCGAACCGTCGCCGAGCCTCCCGGCTCAGCGGGGCGCCCTGCCACGTCACCTCGCCCGCGTCCGCGGCGAGCACGCCGAGGATGATGCGCATGGTGGTGGTCTTGCCGGCGCCGTTGCCGCCGACGAAGCCGGTCATCCGGCCTGCGACGACCTCGAAGGACACCTCTTTGAGCACCTGACGGTCGCCGAAGCTGCGGTCGACGCCGTCGAGGCGGAGCACACTGGTCACGGCGTAGACGCTAGGCCGTCGATGGTCGGCTGCCGTCCGCCCGCCGACGGAGATCATGACTCCCTCTCGCGACGGAGGTCGCTCACCCGCCGGGACGGACCACCCCGTGTTCGTACGCGAAGACCACCGCCTGCACCCGGTCGCGCAGGCCCAGCTTGGCCAGCACCCGGCTGACGTGCGACTTCACGGTCGCCTCGCCGAGGTGCAGCGCGCCGGCGATCTCGGCGTTGCTGGCACCCCCGGCGAGAAGGACCAGCACCTCCCGTTCCCGGGGCGTGAGGTCGCGCAGCGCCGCCTCCGGCGTGGTCGCACCGACGCCGGGGCCGCCCGGACGGGCGAAGGTGGCGATCACCCGCCGGGTGAGTTCGGGGGCGAGCAGGCCGTCGCCACGGGCCAGCACCCGGATCGCCTCGACCAGCGCCTCCGGCGTGCCGTTCTTGAGCAGGAAGCCGCTGGCCCCGGCGCGCAGCGCGGCGAACAGGTAGTCGTCCCGGTCGAAGGTGGTGAGGATCAGCACCGCCGGACCGCCCGGCTGGTCGGCGTCCGCGCTGATCCGCCGGGTCGCCTCCAGGCCGTCGACCCCGGGCATCTCCACGTCCATCAGCACCACGTCCGGGCGCAGCGCCCGGGTCATGGCGACCGCCCGTTCGCCGTCCGCGGCCTCGCCCACCACCTCGATGTCGTCCTCCACCTCAAGGATGACCCGGAAGCCGGTGCGGACCAGATGCTGGTCGTCGGCGAGCAGCAACCGGATCGGCCGACCCGCCTCGGGCCCGGCGTCGTCTGGGGTGACCGCGCTCATGCCGGACTCCCCAGACCGGCAGGGTGGGGCGGCGCGCCGCCAGCGACCGGCAGCGGGAAGCGGACCCGCACCCGCCAGCCACCGCCGCTACGCGGACCGACCTCGAGTTCGCCGCCGTGGGTGCCGACCCGCTCACGCATCCCGATCAGGCCCAGCCCATCGGCGTTCGCCGGGCGGGTGACCCGGCCGTCGTCGGTCACCTCGACCTCCACCTCCTGTGCCAGATAACGGATCCGCACGTCGAGCATGCTCGCGCCGGTGGCGTGCTTGAGCACGTTCGTCACCGCCTCCTGCACCACCCGGTACGCGGCCTGGGAGAGCGACCCGGGCAGCGGCCTCGGCTCGCCGTACACCCCGAGGGTCGCCCGCAGGCCGGCCTCGCGCGCCCGGTCCACCACGGCGGCGATCTGGTCGACCCCGGCGGGCTGCCCGGCACCCTCGCCGTCGCCGTCGCGGGCGCGTAGCACGCCGAGCATACGGCGCAGCTCGTCCACGGCCGTGCGGGCGGACTCCTCGATCGCGGTCAGCGCGGTCCGGGCCTTCGCCGGGTCCTTGTCGAAGACCCGGCGGCAGGCCGACGCCTGCACCCCCATCACCGACACGTGGTGGGCGACCACGTCGTGCAGCTCGCGGGCGATCCGGACCCGCTCACCGACCACGGCGTGCTCCCGCATCTCGGCCTGCGAGCGGCGCAGCCGCTCCGCCTGCTCGGCCAGCTCGTGCTGCCGGCGGGCGGCGACCCAGGCGGTCTCCCCGAAGAAGTACGCGAACGCGAAGTACAGCCCGTTGACCAGGAGACCGGTGACGACCGTGGCGAGCACCGGCGGCACCGGCCCGAGCGCCCCCGCGAAGGTCCCCTCGGTGAGGACGTCGTAGTTGATCGCGTAGGCGATCGTGAGCCAGCCGAACATCGCGGCGATGATGCCGATCCGCAGCCGCCGGGACAGCCGGTGGTCCCGCCCCCAGGCGCCGAGGGTGTAGATGGCGGCGAACAGCGCCCACCCGGAGAGCTGCCACTCGGGGACGGCGCGGATCTGCGAACCGATGAACGCGGCCGACACGACCAGCGCGGTGGCGGCCGGGAAGCGCCGTCGCCAGATCAGCGGCAGGGGCACCGCGACGGTCCAGAGGAGCTGTTCGAGGCCGGACGGCGGTGGCCCGAGCAGGAACGCTCCGGTGCTGCGGGCCAGCGTGAGGCTGAGCAGGGCCAGGGCCGTCGCGGCCAGCCCGGCGTAGAGGTCCAGCCGCTGCTGCTCGCCAGTGGGGCCGGGCCGCCGCCAGTCGTCCCCTGTCTCGGTGCTCACCCTGGCCAGGATGCCACCCGACGCTACCGAGCGTGGCTACCGGGGCCGCCGGGAATGCTCAGCCGAGGCCGTGGCCGGCCATCGGCGGCAGCGGGCAGTGCAGCAGGCCACAGATCGTGCGCAACAGCTCGACCTCGGGCACCGTCATCATCCCGTCGTGGCTGATCACCGCCACCACTGCCGCGACCAGCCGCTCCTTGTCGCCCGGTCGCAACCCGTCCAGCACCGGCCAGGCGGTCTCCAGGGCGAGCACGCCGTTCTCCGGCGGCGCGTACGGCAGGGTGGTCCCGGGCATCAGGGCGGCGACGCCGGCCTGGAAGGCCCGTTCGGCCTCGGCCTGCTCGGGGTGCCCGACCTGGGCGAGGAGCGCCAGCAGGGCAGCCGCCGCCGAACGGGCGTCGGTGAGGGTGCGCCGGTCGGTGCGCCAGCGCGAGTCCGGCCGCAGCGACTCCTGGATCTCGGCCAGCAGCAGCCGGGACAGGCAGTACTCGGTCACGTCGATCGCACCGTCGGCGTGGATCAGCGTGAACACGACGGCGAGCAGCGCCTCCAGCTGTGGACCCGGTCGGTCGCGCAGCGCCGGGAAGGTCAGCTCGGCCAGCGGCAGCCGCAGCGACGGGTGCAGCCCGGCCAGGGTGTCCGCCGCGCGCAGGGCGCCGTCGGCCAGGTCACGGCCGTGCTGCTGGGCCAGTGCGGCGTACTGGTGCTGCCGGACCTCCGGCTCGGCGCTGAGCAGCAGGCCGAGCAGGAGCGGTACGGCCGCCTCCCGGTTACGGGCCTGGCCGAGCAGCGGCTCCGGGATCCGGTCGAGGATCGCGGCGGCGTGCGTGTAGGCGGTCTCGGTGGGGGCGGCGACCCGGCCCAGCACCTCGGCTGGCGCGACGCGTACCCGCGCATCCTGCTCGGGCAGCCCCGGCGCGGCCTGCCGCGCCTGACCCGCCGCGCCGCCCTGGTGGCCTGGGGCGCCCTGACCCGCCGCGCCCTGACCGGTCGGGGCCAGGCCGAGCGCGATGTCCTCCTGCCGGCCCGAGGGCGGGGCCGCCGCCCACTGCCGCGAAAGCCGTTGCAGCTCGGCCGGGTCGAACGACGGCTCCAGCGCCCTGATCCGGGCGGCCAGCGGGGGATGGGTGGCGAACCAGGAGGCCCGGGCCGCCTCGCCGAAGAGCATGTGCCCGACCTCGTCGCGTTTCGGCGACTTCAGCTCGGAGCCGTCGGTCAGCCCGCCGATCTTCTTCAGCGCCCCGGCGATGCCCCGCGTCTGCCGGGTGTACTGCACGGCCGAGGCGTCGGCGAGGTACTCCCGTTGCCGGGACACCGAGGCCTGGATGAGCCGTCCGGCGACGACCCCGACGTAGCCGGCCACCAGCAGCGCCAGCCCTACCAGCGCCAACGGGTTGGCGCCGCCGCTGTTGTTGCGCTGCCGACCGCCGCCGCCGATGATGCCGGCGCGGGCCAGGCCACGGCCGATCACGGTCAGGAAGAGGATGCCGAACAGCAGGCCCATCAGCCGGATGTTGAGCCGCATGTCCCCGTTGACGACATGGGCGAACTCGTGGGCGATGACCCCCTGGAGTTCGTCGCGGTTGAGCCGTTGCAGCGCGCCCCGGGTGACCGCCACGGCCGCGTCGGCGGGCCCCCACCCGGCGGCGAAGGCGTTGATCGACGACTCGTTCGGCAGGACGTAGACCTCGGGGACGGGTACGCCGGAGGCCAGCGCCATCTCCTCGACCACGTTGCGCAGCCGGCGCAGCTCCGGGTCGGTGGTGTCCGCCGGCACCGGCACCCCGCCCAGCTCGCGCGCCACCTGCCCGCCGCCGCCGCGCAACGTGACGGTACGCACCAGCGCGGCCAGCCCGATCGCCGCGACCGTGACTACGCTGACCACGGCGATCAGCCCGATCAGTTGTCCCGGCGGGCCGGCGGTGGCGTTGAAGGCGAACACCGCGGCGACGTTCACCACCACCACGATGCCGATCACGGCCAGCACGAACAGCAGCACCAACCGGGTCGACAGCCGGCGGACCTGGCGCTGCCGTTCGAAGAAGTTCATCGGTCGTCGAGCCTCTAGAAGGAGACCTGCGGTGCCTGGCGCTGCTGCGGGTCGTCCGGCTGGAACAGCGCGGCCGGCCCGAACGAGAACATCCCCGCGAGGATGCTGGAGGGAAAGACCTCGCGCTTGTTGTTGTAGGCCATCACCGCGTCGTTGTACGCCTGCCGGGCGAAGGCGACCCGGTTCTCGGTCGAGGTCAGCTCCTCCGAGAGCTGCATCATGTTCTGGTTGGCCTTCAGGTCGGGGTAGGCCTCGGAGAGCGCGAAGAGCCGGCCCAGGGTGGCGGTGAGCGCGTTCTCCGCGCCGCTGAGCTGCTGCATCGCGGCCGGGTCACCGGGGGCTGCCGCGGCCGTGGCCTGCGCGTTGACGGCGGCGTTGCGGGCGGTGATCACCGCCTCCAGCGTCTCCCGCTCGTGCTTGAGGTAGCCCTTGGCGGTCTGGACCAGGTTGGGAATGAGGTCGTGCCGGCGGACGAGCTGCACGTCGATCTGGGCGAACGCGTTGCGGTACGCGTTGCGGGCCCGGACCAGCCCGTTGTAGATCGAGACGCCGAAGCCGAGGACCGCCACGACGATCAACGCCAGACACACCAAACCGATGATCAGTTCCACGGCCGCTCCCTCGGTACGCGTCGGTCCTGCCGTTCGTGATCGTACGTTCACGTGTCCAGACCTGCCCATTCTCCCTTCGGCGGACCGTCGGCGAGGACGGGATCTGCCTCCCGCCCTCGCCCGGCGCCGGCGGTCAGCGCGCGGCCCGGCGTGCCTTGATCACGCTGTCGACGGTGTCCCAGAGCACGACCAGGATCGTGGTGACCACCACCACGGTGGTGACGGTCTTCAGGTTGTGGCCCTCCCGGAGCCACTCGAAGCGGGCCACGAGGTCGGGGTTCAGCAGCCGGTCGGCCGACATCAGCCAGACCACCGGCACCGCGAACGCCAGGTTGAGCACCGCGTTCACCGCGACCAGCGGCCAGGTGAAGCGTCCGGCCCGGTACTTGGCGAACTCCAGCCCCACGGAGGCGACCAGCACGGCGATCAGGAACGGCAGCCAGAAGCTCCACAGCGCCGGGTCGAGGACCGGCAGGTTGCCGGCACCGTCGGCGGGGACGAACGACCGGAAGTGCTGCAGCGGCAGGTAGGCGATGAAGAGCGCCAGGAAGCCGATCGCCGCGGCCGTGTCGGTGAGCGTGATCTGCCGTTCGACCGGGGCCTCCGGGAGTTGGTCGACGCTCCAGTCGGGCAGGTGCAGGGGGGTGTTGGTCCGCTCCAACACCGCGAAGACCAGGGTGACCCAGAACGCGATCTGGACCGCGACCTCGAAGGCGCTGGCGAAGCCGGCGCCGACGGCGGCGCCGACGCTCTTCCCGTCGGTCGCCGCCACGAGGCCGACCACGAGGCCGACCATCGCCGGGATGAAGGAGAGCAGCAGCTTCAGCAGCCGCTCCCAGGCCAGGTAGTACCTCGGGCCGATGAGTTGCAGACGGCGGTCGGCGTAGCGGGCGGCGAGCTGCGCCGGGTCGCCCAGCTCGGTGAGCACCTCGCGCTCGGCGGCGGCGGTCTCCTCCCCGCCGTCCGTGCGGCCCTCGATCATGTCCTGGATCGAGGCGCGCAGCTCGGTGGCGATCTCCTCGCGGCGGGGGGCGGGCACCGAGCGCAGGGTGGCGGCGACGTAGCGGTCGGCCAGGGTGGTCATCGGTCGACTCCTTCGAGCAGGGCGGTCATGGAGGTCTGGACGGCGGTCAGGTCGGCGAGGAGTCGGTCGAGCATGGCTTCGCCGTCGGGGCTGGTCCGGTAGAACTTGCGCGGTCGGCTCTCTTCGGTGTTCCACTCGCTGGTCAGGAGCCCCTGCTCCTCCAGCCGGCGCAGCAGGGGGTAGAGGGTGTTGGCGTCGACCGGGAAGCCGTGCCCGGTGAGCCGTTGCAGCAGCGCGTAGCCGTAGTCGGGCCGGCGCAGGGCGATCAGGCTGGCCACCACGACCGTGCCCCGGCGTAGCTCCTGAAGGTGTGTCCGCAGGACGTCATCGCTGACCATGACACACACTATAGTGTGTGTCACACAGCATTGTCGAGGGCTGCAATACAGTCCGCCACCCAACACAGTCCGCCACCCCCCGTCGATCTTGCACTTCCTGTTGGGGCAAAGCCGTCTAAAGGGGATGTTTCGGCGACCAAAGTGCAAGATCGACGGGGAGTGGGGTGGCTTGGCGGGTCCGGGCGCGGCGCGGTGGAGTGGCGGCTGCGGCGGGGATAGGGTGGGCCCGACCGACTCGATCATCCGACCCGGGGGGCCTCCGCATGGGCGATTCGTTCGCGCATCTGCACGTGCACACGGAGTACTCGATGCTCGACGGGGCGGCCCGGCTGAAGGACCTGTTCGCCGAGGTCAAGCGGCAGGGCATGCCGGCGGTGGCGATGACCGACCACGGCAACATGCACGGCGCGAACGACTTCTACAAGCAGGCCATGGCCGCCGGGGTGAAGCCGATTCTGGGCATCGAGGCGTACGTGGCGCCGGAGTCGCGCTTCCACAAGCAGCGGGTGCGCTGGGGTCGACCGGAGCAGAAGAGCGACGACGTCTCGGGTAGCGGTGGCTACACGCACATGACGATCTGGGCCAAGAACCAGACCGGCCTGCACAACCTGTTCAAGCTCACCTCGCGCTCGTTCACCGAGGGCTTCTTCGTCAAGTGGCCCCGCATGGACGCGGAAGTGCTCGCCGAGCACGCCGACGGGCTGATGGCGACCACCGGTTGCCCGTCGGGCGAGGTGCAGACCCGGCTGCGGCTCGGCCAGTACGACGAGGCGCTCAAAGCCGCGGCCAAGTACCAGGACATCTTCGGCAGGGAGAACTTCTTCCTGGAGATCATGGACCACGGCATCTCGATCGAGCGCCGGGTCCGCGACGAGCTGATCGACATCTCCCGCAAGCTCGACATCCCGCCGGTCGTCACCAACGACTCGCACTACACCCACGAGGCGCAGGCCGAGGCGCACGACGTGCTGCTCTGCGTACAGACCGCGGCGAACGTGGCGGATCCGAACCGGTTCAGGTTCGACGGCAGCGGCTACTACATCAAGTCCGCCGACGAGATGCGTGGCGTGGACAACTCCGACATCTGGCTGGAGGGCTGCCGCAACACCCTGCTGGTCGCCGAGAAGGTCGACCCGGCCGGGATGTTCGAGTTCCACAACCTGATGCCGCGCTTCCCGGTGCCCGAGGGGGAGACCGAGGAGTCCTGGTTCCGCAAGGAGACCTTCGCCGGACTGGCCCGCCGCTTCCCCAACGGGATTCCCGAGGGGCACGTCGTGCAGGCCGAGTACGAGCTGGGCGTCATCATCCAGATGGGCTTCCCCTCGTACTTCCTCGTGGTCGCCGACTTCATCGGCTGGGCCAAGTCCCAGGGCATCGCCGTGGGTCCGGGCCGGGGCTCGGCGGCCGGTTCGCTGGTCGCGTACGCCCTGGGCATCACCGACCTGGACCCGATCCCACATGGACTGATCTTCGAGCGGTTCCTCAACCCCGAGCGGGTCTCCATGCCGGATGTCGACATCGACTTCGACGAGCGCCGGCGCGGTGAGGTGATCAAGTACGTCACCGACAAGTGGGGCGAGGACAAGGTCGCCCAGATCGCCACCTTCGGCACCATCAAGGCGAAGGCCGCGATCAAGGACTCGGCCCGGGTGCTGGGCTACCCGTACGCGGTCGGCGACCGGATCACCAAGGCGATGCCCCCGGCGGTGATGGGCAAGGACATCCCGCTCGAAGGCATCTTCGACCCGAAGCATCCCCGCTACGCCGAGGCCGGCGAGATCCGCGGCATGTACGAGTCGGAAGCCGACGTCAAGAAGGTCATCGACACCGCCCGGGGCATCGAGGGGCTGATTCGGCAGACCGGGGTGCACGCCGCCGGCGTGATCATGTCCGCCGAGCCGATCATCGAGCACGTCCCGCTGATGCGCCGGGACTCCGATGGGGTGATCATCACCCAGTTCGACTACCCGACGTGCGAGTCGCTCGGGCTGCTGAAGATGGACTTCCTCGGCCTGCGCAACCTGACCATCATCGACGACGCGGTGAAGAACATCGGGCTCAACCACGGCAAGGAGCTGGACCTGCTGGCCCTGCCGCTGGACGACAAGGCCGCCTACGAGCTGCTGTCCCGCGGTGACACGCTGGGCGTGTTCCAGCTCGACGGCGGGCCGATGCGCTCGCTGCTGCGAATGATGAAGCCGGACAACTTCGAGGACATCTCCGCCGTACTGGCGCTGTACCGGCCGGGCCCGATGGGCGTGGACTCGCACACCAACTACGCGCTGCGCAAGAACGGCCTCCAGGAGATCACCCCGATCCACCCGGAGCTGGAGGAGCCGCTGCGCGAGATCCTCGCCCCCACCTACGGCCTGATCGTCTACCAGGAGCAGGTGCAGCGCGCCGCGCAGATCCTCGCCGGCTACACCCTCGGCCAGGCCGACCTGCTGCGCCGGGCGATGGGCAAGAAGAAGAAGGAGATCCTGGACAAGGAGTTCATCCCGTTCCGGGACGGCTGCCGCGAGCGCGGCTACTCCGACGAGGCGATCCAGAAGGTCTGGGACGTGCTGGTCCCGTTCGCCGGGTACGCCTTCAACAAGGCGCACTCCGCCGCGTACGGCCTCGTCTCGTACTGGACGGCGTACCTGAAGGCGCACTATCCGGCCGAGTACATGGCGGCGCTGCTCACCTCCGTCGGCGACGACAAGGACAAGATGGCGCTCTACCTGTCGGAGTGCCGGCGGATGGGCATCCAGGTGCTGCCGCCGGACGTGAACACCTCGGCCGGCCCGTTCACCCCGGTCGGCAAGGAGATCCGCTTCGGTCTCGGCGCGATCCGCAACGTCGGCGCGAACGTGGTCACCTCGATCATGCGGTGTCGCGAGGAGAAGAGCGAGTACGCCGACTTCTACGACTTCCTGTCCAAGGTGGACGCGGTGGTCTGCAACAAGAAGACCATCGAATCCCTGATCAAGGCCGGCGCGTTCGACTCGATGGGCCACCCGCGCAAGGGGCTGCTCACCGTGCACGCCGACGCCATCGACGCGTACGCCGACGTCAAGCGCAAGGAGGCCGTCGGCCAGTACGACCTGTTCGGCGCGGGCTTCGGCGACACCGAGACGACGACCACCACCACGGTCATGCCGACCATCGCCGAGGGGGAGTGGGACAAGCGCGACAAGCTCGCCTTCGAGCGGGAGATGCTCGGCCTGTACGTCTCCGACCACCCGCTGTTCGGCCTGGAACACATCCTCGGCCCGGCGGCCGACTGCACCATCGCCGCCCTGTCCGAGGAGGGCAGCGTGCCCGACGGCGCGGTCGTCACCCTCGCCGGCATCCTCTCCGGCGTGCAGCGGCGGGTCACCAAGCAGGGCCGGGCGTGGGCCTCGGCCACCCTGGAGGACCTTGCCGGCGGGGTGGAGACCCTGTTCTTCCCGAACACCTACGAGGTGATCGGGCAGTACATCGCCGAGGACGCCATCGTGGTGGTCAAGGGGCGGGTCGACCGGCGCGACGACACCCCGCGCATCATGGCGATGGACATGTCCCTGCCCGACGTCAGCGCCAGCGCGACCAACAAGCCGGTCACCCTCACCATCCCGGTGACCCGCTGCACCCCGCCACTGGTGCAACGGCTGAAGGAAACCCTGGTGCTGCACCCGGGCGACGCCGAGGTGCACGTCAAGCTGCTCAACGGCAGCCACACCACCACCTGGCGGCTCGGGCCGGTGCGGGTGGCCGCGACCACCGCGCTGATGGCCGACCTGAAGAGCGTCCTCGGCCCGGCCAACGTCACCTGACCCGGGCGGATCGAGGTTGCCGCTCGCGCCGCCGCGCGTCGGGCTCGGGCGTTAAGAAGGGGCCCTTCCTCTACCGCAGGCGTTAAAAGGGGGCCCTTCCTTTCGTGCCACGAGGGTGGGATTGGCGCTCTGGGGGAGGGTGTCCGGGCGGCTAGCGTCGGTGGGCATGAAGCTGGAACAGGCGCAGCAGCTGTGGCAACCGCATCCGGGATGGTTGAACACCGCAACCTACGGGCTGCCACCCGACCCGGCCTGGGACGCGTTGCAGGAGGCGCTCGCCGACTGGCGTGTGGGCCAGGGAGCGTGGGAGGGCTGGAGCGAAGCGGCCGGCCGGACCCGGGACGCGTTCGCCCGGCTGGCCGGCGTGCCACCGGCCGACGTGGCGATCGGGGCCACCGTCTCCCAGTTGCTGGCGCCGGTCGCCGCCGCGTTGCCCGCCGGTGCCCGGGTGGTCGTCCCCGAGGTCGAGTTCACCTCCAACCTCTTCCCCTGGATGGTGCAGGAGATCCGGGGTGTCGAGGTCCGCACCGTGCCGCTGGACAAGCTGGCCGCATCGGTCGACGACGGCACCGACCTGGTGGCGTTCAGCCTCGTGCAGTCCGCCGACGGCACGGTGGCCGCGTACGACGACATCGTCGCGGCGGCGCGGGCGCACGGCGCGCTCGTCGCCGTCGACGCCACCCAGGCGTGCGGCTGGCTGCCGTTCGACGCGGCCCTGGCCGACGTGATGGTCGTCGGCGGCTACAAGTGGCTGATGGGTCCCCGGGGCACCGCCTTCGCCTACCTCGATCCCGCGCTGCGGGAGCGGCTGCGCCCGGACGCCGCCGGTTGGTGCGCCGCCAGCGATCCGCACACCTCCTACTACGGGCCGCCACTGCGGCTGAGCGACGACGCCCGCCGGTTCGACATCTCGCCGGCCTGGTTCGCCTGGGTCGGGGCGGCCCCGGCCCTGGAACTGTTGCTGAAGATCGGGGTGCCGGCGGTGCACGCGTACGACGTGGGGCTGGCCAACCGGTTCCTGGCCGGGCTGGGACAGCCGTCCGGGCACAGCGCGATCGTCAGCGTGGAGGTGCCCGGCGCGCGGGAGAAGCTCGAACGGGCCGGCGTCCGCGCGGCGGTCCGCGCCGGCCGCGTCCGGGCATCCTTCCACCTCTACACCACCCAGCAGGACGTAGACCTCGCACTCGACGCGCTGACCGGGTGAAAGGAAGGGCCCCTTATTAACGCCTCGTGTAGAGGAGGGGCCCCTTATTAACAACCGGCGCCGGCGCCGGCGCGACCAGCATCGCAGCTTGCCTCGTCGCTCACCGGCTCAGGCGACGGCGCGGGCATGTGAACGGTCTGCCCTTCATGTCCGTCCTCGGCGACCTGTGGCAGGGCCGGCCCTGTCGAGCTGACAGCGTGAACGGATCGCGGCCTTCGAACCGACAGTGACCGCAGTGACCGACAGTGACCGCAGTGACGGGCACCGACGAGCGCCGACCGGCAGTGACGGGGGCAGCGGCGGGCAGTGACAAGCGGAGCGACGGGCAGCGACCGCATCGACGGGCAGCGACGAGTGGCCCTTGCGTGATGGCGCCAACGGTTCAGCTCGACAGGGAGGCAGACGAGCATCCGGGGGCCGGGACCTGCGGGGAACCGATCGGCCCGGCAGCAGCAGCCCTCAGCCGTACGTTTCTCGCCAGCACCCATGGCGACCCGCGCAACACCGCAGGGCTCGACATTGCTTGCCGACGGGTGGACGTCCGCCCCCGCCATCTCGGATGGCGGGGGCGCGGAGTTTACTTGCCGGTGCCGGTGATGATGCCCGGGTTGATGCACAGCCCCGGGGCGCTGCCGTTCTTCTCGGAGATCTCCAGGCAGCGGGTCACCTTGTCCACCTTGGCGTTGGTCTCGGTGATCTGCTTCTGGATCTCGGCGTTGCGGCGGTCCTGTTCAAGATTGCGGGTCTGGGCGAGCTTGTCCTGGAACGCCTTGATGTTGCCCTCGGTCTTGTCGTCGTGGTTGACCCGGGTGATGGTGACCGACAGGATGTCCACGTCGTCGGCGAGGCGGCCCTCGGCACCGGTCTTGATGCTCTCGGAGAAGGGCTTGAGGTCGACGTTCAGGCTGCCGGTCTTCGCGTCGATGCGCTCCAGCGGGTTGTAGGAGGCGAACGCGTCGTTCACCGCGCTGTCGAGTTGCACGCCGACCCGCTGGCCCCGGAAGCTGTCGAAGTCACCCTTGTAGTCCATGAACTGCTGTGGCGCGTTCTCGGGCCGGACCTGCCACTCGACCAGCACTTCGACGCAGGCGTCGGCGAGCGTGCCGGTGCGCACCCGGACGCAGTTGGTGTCGCCGATGTGGTCGTACTTCTGCCGCCCGGCGTCCCACTCGCCGACCCGCTGCCACGGCGCGACCCACTTCAGTCCGGAGCCGGTCACCTCGCCGGTGGGCTTGCCGAAGCTGGTGACGATTCCGACCGACCGGATCGGCACCGAGTGGGCGCTCGACGTGACCGTGAGCACGAGCGTCACGATCAGGGCGGCGGCCGAGATCAGCGCGGCGCTCTGCCGCACGCTTCGTGCGCTGAGCAGGGCGACGGCGACGCTGATGGCCGCGATGACGGCGGTGGCGATCGCGAGGATGAAGCCGAAAGGCATGAGCGCCGAAACCTTCCATCGGAATGACCTGTTGAGTTGATCATCAACATAGTCGTCCGGGGCAAGGGCTCCGGATCCGGCATCTGGGGCAGCGGGATTGCCGTTGCGCAGCGCCGGGGCCGCCCCGGCCGAGGCGCAGCCGCCGTCGGGGCGCCCCGACGGCGCAGGACGACCCTCGCCGGAGACGCCGCTGGCCGGCACCCGGGTTCGGGTGCCGGCCAGCGGTTCCTGCTCCCCCTGTAGAGGAATGTCTTGTCGGGTCAGCTGTTCCAGTGCTGGGCGACCAGGTCGGCGGCCTGCTGCTCCCACTGGGCGTAGTGGTCGGGGTACGCCGATACCTGCACGGTCTGGGCGGCCATGGTCAGCGGCATGTCCTGCCAGCCGTTGACCTGCTTGAGGCCCTTCAGGAAGGCGGTGGTGGAGTACTCGGGGTCGGTGATCTGCTCGACCGTGCCCCACCCGCTGGACGGGCGCTGCTGGAACAGGCCCTGCGAGTCGTGGTCGTTACGGGCACCGAGGTGGCCCAGGTTCTCCAGCTTCGACTCCTGGAACGCGGTGGCGATGGCGACCACGGCGGCACGCTCGTCCATGCCGGTCTTCTTGGTCGCGGCGATGATCGCCTTGGCGTTGCCGACCTGCTCGTCGTTCAGGTCGATGCGCGACTGCTTACCCTGCACACCGTGCGGCATCAGCTTGCCGGCGTCCGGCTTGTCGGCCTGGGCGACGGCGGTGACCGGGTTGGTGGTGGTCGGGGTGGTCTCGGTCGTGGCGTGGTTCAGTGGGCCGGCGGCCAGACCACCGGCAACAGCCAGACCAGCGATACCCAGCACGGTCTTACGGATCATCGTGTTCATGAGAGAGGCTCCATTCGGGGGTTGGCGCACCCGCCGATGGGGGTCGGCTTTTGGATGCGCAAGCACCGTCCGGCGCTCAAAGAAAAAGGGGGGGGAAGGTCGTCCAGCGCGCGGGGCCAGGGCCTCTTCGCGGCGCCGGGACCATGTGTAACGACTGACCGGGGGCGGTGATTCCCAGGGGGCTGGCATCGGCCGCGTTTTCCGGGGGCATCGGCCGCCGCCGTGAGCGGAGCCGGTGCGGTCAGCCACCCGATCCAACGCCGCCGAGCCACCCGACATTCCGGCGAGGCCGTGGTCGAGAATGCGTATCATATCCGACATTCGGTGCAGGCGGTGCGAGGCTTCGTGCTTGGGTGGTCAGTTTGGGGGGGCGGTGTGTCGGCCGTCACAGTCGATACGGAACGGTTCCGTATCGTTAATGCCCACCCTACGCTCGAAGGGCGATTACGGACGAAGCCGTATCGAAAACCGGGGGGTGCCGGATATGCCACCGAATGAGAACACGGGACACCCGAGGAGGTGGGCGATCCTCGGGGTGCTGGTGATCAGCCTGCTCGTGGTCGTCCTGGACAACACCATCCTCAACGTCGCGCTGCGTACCCTCGCCGACCCGGTGCGCGGTCTCGGGGCCAGCCAGGGCGAGCTGGAATGGTCCATCAACTCGTACACACTGGTCTTCGCCGGGCTGCTGTTCACCTTCGGCGTGCTCGGCGACCGGGCCGGGCGGCGCCGGATGCTGCTGATCGGGCTGGCGCTCTTCGGCCTGGCCTCGCTGCTCTCGGCGTACGCGCAGAGTCCGGCCCAGCTGATCGCGGCCCGCGCGCTGATGGGGGTTGGCGGCGCGGCCATCATGCCGGCCACCCTGTCGATCATCTCCAGCGTCTTCGACCCTCGGGAACGCGGGCGGGCCATCGGGATGTGGGCCAGCGCGGTCGGGTTGGCGGTGGCCATCGGCCCGATCCTCGGCGGCCTGCTGCTGGAGCACTTCTGGTGGGGCTCGGTCTTCCTGATCAACGTGCCGGTCGTCGCGTTCGGCGTGCTCCTGGTGGCGCTGCTGGTGCCCGAGTCACGAGACCCGGCCCCGGGCCGGATCGACGCGTTCGGCGTACTGCTCTCGGTGGTCGGCCTGGTCACCCTGACGTACGGGATCATCGACGGCGGCGAGCACGGATTCGGTCGGCCGCTGGTCTGGGCCGCTCTCCTCGGTGGCCTCGGGGTGCTGGGCTGGTTCGTCTGGTACGAGCGCCGCAGCAGCCACCCCTCGCTGGACGTACGGCTGTTCCGGATGCCGCGCTTCGCCGCGCCGGTGGCGATGATCGGGCTGGTCTTCTTCGCCGCCATGGGCGTGATGTTCTTCAGTTCGTTCTACCTGCAACTGGTGCGCGGCTACAGCCCGCTGCAGACCGGCCTGCTCTTCCTGCCCTTCGCCGTCGCCCAGCTCTTCTTCGCCCCGCGCAGCGCGGCCATGGTGCGCAGGTACGGGGCCCGGGCGGTCTCGACGGTGGGGCTGGTGCTGACCGCGGTGGCGCTGGGCGCGTTCGCCTTCGTCGACGCGGCCACACCCATCTGGGTGGTGCTGGTCTTCTTCTTCCTCCAGGGCGCCGGAATGGCCAGCATCATGCCACCGGCCACCGAGTCGATCATGTCTGCGCTGCCCCGGGAGAAGGCCGGCGTCGGCTCGGCGATCAGCAACACCATCCGCCAGGTGGCCGCCGCCCTCGGCGTGGCGGTGATCGGGTCGGTGCTGGCCGCCGGCTACCGTGCCGGCATCGGCCCGGCCCTGGCGGACCTACCGCCGGCGGCGCGCGAGGCGGCCGGGGAGTCGATCGCCGGGGCGTACGCCGTGGCCGGGCAACTCGGGCCGGCGGCGCCGGGGTTGGTCGCGGCGGCCGACGACGCCTTCGTCTCGGCGATGCACTGGTCCGCGGCGTTGGCCGCGCTGGTGGCGGCAGCCGGCGTCCTGGTGGCGTTGCGCTGGCTGCCGGGGCGGCCAGGCCCCGTCACACCGCCGCCCGTCGGCGAGCCCGAGTTGGCCGGTGCGGCCTGACTTCGGCGAGAATGGCGAGATGACAGGCACGACGGATGCTCCGCGGTCGCCGGGTCGGCCGCGGAGCACCCGCGCGGCCGAGGCGATCATCGAGGCCACGCTGGACCTGCTCGCGGAGGGCAGCACGATCGAGGCGATCTCGATCGAGGCGATCGCCGCGCGGGCCGGGGTCGGCAAGGCCACGATCTACCGCCGCTGGCCCGGCAAGGGGGCCCTGCTGCACGACGCCCTGCGTACGCTCAAGGGCGCACCGCCGCAGCCGGTCGGCCGTTCCGTCCGGGAGGACCTGATCCTGCTGGTCGGCGCGGTCGGGCACAACCTCGACCCGCGTGCGGCGAAGATCATGCCGTGCCTGGTGCCCGAGGCGCAGCGCAGCCCCGAGCACTACGCGCTCTACCAGAACATCATCGAGCCCCGCCGGGCGGCGATGCGGGAGGTGCTGCGGCGGGGCATCCGTGCCGGTGAGCTCCGGGCCGACCTCGATGTCGAGGTGACCATGGCGATGCTCACCGGCCCGATGCTCATCCAGCGGGTGATGAACTGGAACCCTGACCTCGACGAGGCCGGCCTGCCCGAGAAGGTCGTCGACGGACTTCTGGCGGGCATCCGCGCCCGCTGACCGGCGACGCCGCGCTGAGGGCCGGCGACGCCGCGCTGAGGGCCGCTGACCGGCGACGCCGCGCCGGGGCCCGTTGCCGCCGTAGACTACGGGCGTCCCGAGCCGTGGGGCGGCTCGCCACAGTCATCGGAGGTCCCTCGTGTCGACGCCCGTCACCACCCTGGCCCTCGGGCCGGACTGGCTCGCCCCGGAATGGTTGATCTCGACGTTCGGGCTGCTCGGCATCCTGGCCATCGTCTTCGCCGAGTCCGGTCTGCTGATCGGGTTCTTCCTGCCGGGTGACTCGCTGCTGTTCACCGCCGGGCTGCTCGTCGCCGACGGCAGGTACATCACCTATCCGCTGTGGTTGGTGTGCCTGCTCATCACCATCGCCGCGATCGCCGGCGACCAGGTGGGCTACCTGTTCGGCCGGAAGGTCGGGCCCGCCCTGTTCCGCCGCCCGAACTCGCGTCTGTTCAAACAGGAGAACCTGCTCAAGGCGCACGACTTCTTCGAGAGGTACGGCGCCCGCTCGGTCGTGCTGGCGCGGTTCGTGCCGATCGTGCGGACGTTCACCCCGATCGTGGCCGGGGTCAGCCGGATGAACTACCGCACCTTCGTCACCTACAACATCATCGGCGGCGTCCTCTGGGGCACCGGGGTGACCGTCCTCGGCTACTTCCTCGGCCAGGTCCCGTTCGTCAAGACGAACATCGAGTTCATCCTGATCGCCATCGTGGGGATCTCGGTCCTCCCGATCGCGGTGGAGCTGCTCCGGGCACGTATCGCCGCCAAGCGGGGCGTCACGCCGCAGGAGCGGGCGGCGGCCGAGGCGGCGATCCACGAGACCCGCGAGCACTGAGCGGCGATCCACGAGACCCGCGAGCACGCAAGCACTGAGCAGGCGGCTCAACCCTCGGCGGTACGCAGCCGGTGCAGGCGCAGCGCGAGCTGTACCTCCAAGGCCCGGTCGGGGCGCTGCCAGTCCGGGCCGAGCAGCTGCCCGACCCGTTCCAGCCGCTGGGTCACCGTGTTCACGTGCACGTGCAGCTGCTCGGCGGCCCGGGCCAGGCTGCCACCCACCCCGAAGTACGCCTCCAGCGTCCGGACCAGGGCGGTGCCCCGCCGGGTGTCGTACTCGATCACGGGACCGAGGGTGGTGGTGAGGAAACGGCGTACGTCGGCCTCTCCGTCGTCGGCGACGGTGCCCAGCAGCAGACCGACGAAGCCCAGCTCGGCGCTGCTCGCCCCCTGCCCGGCCCGGCCCAGCGCGACCAGCGCGGTCAGGCAGCGGTCGGCCTCCCGGAACGCGGCGGCCGGCGACGCCGGCCCGCTGGACGGCCCGCTCGCCCCGGCGGTCACCGGCCGTCCGGTGATCCGCGACAGGTCCCGGGCCACCGCGCGGGCGCTGTCTCCGGCGTCCTGCCCGGGCAGCATCAGCGCCACCCGGCCGTCGCGCGCCGCCGCCAGCCCGCCCCGGGCCGAGGCGTACGTGGTGGCCCAGGAGAGCACCCGCTGCCGGGCCGAGCCGGTCGCCGCGATGGCGTCCTCGCCGACGGCCACCAGCACGTGCGGGGCGTCCAGGTCCACGCCGAGGCGGCGGGCCCGGCTGCGCAGGGCGTCGGCGTCGCGCAGCGGCCGGGCGATGAGGTCGTCGAGCAACTCGCCCCGCACCCGCCCCTCCGCCTCGGCGACGGTCCGCCGGAACAGCAGCAGCAACGCGGTCACCAGGGCTGCCCGCTCCAGGATCCGCTGGTCGGCGTCGGCGAGTTCGTCCTCGGGGTGCAGCACCAGCGCGCCCAGGTTCTCCGCGCCGGCCACCACGGCGGCGTACCACAGCGTGCCCCGGCGTACGCTGCGTCCCTCGGTCCGGGACGCGGCCACCGCCTCGATGATCTCCGCCCGGTCCGGCTCGTCGATCTCGCCGACCCGGGCCAGCCGCCGGCCCTCGGCGTCCAGCGCCAGCAGCGACCCGCCCAGCACATCGGTCACCGCCGCCGTCACGTCCTCCACCCCGCCGCCGCGCAGCACCAGCGCGGTCATCCGGTCGTGCGCCGCCGCGGCCCGCTCCACCGAGCTGCTGTGCGCCCGGATGGTGGTGTTGGCGGCGGACAGTTCGGCCAGCGCCGCGCGGGTCTCGGCCAGCAGTCGCGCGGTGTCGATCGCCACGGCGGCGTGCGCGGCCAGCGAGAGCAGCAGCGCCACCTCCTCGCGGGCGAAGGGCCGGGCCGAGCGGTTCGCCGCGTAGAGCACGCCGATGCTGGTGGAGCCGAGCCGCAGCGGCACCCCGAGGATGGCCACCAGCCCTTCCTCGCTCACCCCGGCGTCGATCTCCCGGGTGTGGTGGAAGCGCTCGTCCTGCGGGTAGTCCGCGGTCACGTAGGGGGCGCCCGACTGGGCCACCAGGCCGCCGAGACCGGCGCCCATGGGCAGCCGCAGCTGCTGGAACCGGGCCGAGACCGAGCCGTCGGTGACCCGCATGTAGGTGTCGCCGCGCTCGGCGTCGTTGAGGGTCATGTAGGCGACGTCGGCGTCGAGCAGGTGCCGGGCCCGGTGCACGATCGCCCGCAGCACGTCGTCCAGGTCCCGCAGCCCGGCCAGGTCGCGGACCGTGTCGTACAGGCCGGAGAGTTCGCTCTCCCGACGGCGGCGGCGTTCCAGCAGCGCGCGGACCCGCAGCGCCACGGTCTTGGCCCGCTCCAGTTCGGCGATCCGGTCGGTGCTAAGCCCGGCGGAGCGGGCGGCGACCAGCGGCCCCTCGAACTCGACCGCGGCCGCCTCCCGGGCGAGCAGTTCCAGGAACTCCACCGGCGACGACATGACGACATTGTCCGCACGCGTGATCAGTTCGCCGTCCACCCCCCGTCGAGTGCGATCGAGGCGCCGGTGAGGAACGCGGCGGGCGGCGAGCAGAGGTAGGCCACCAGCTCCGCCACCTCCTCGGGCTCGATCAGTCGTTTGATCGCCGCCCGGGCCAGCATGATCTTCTCGATCACCTCGGTCTCCGGGATGCCGTGGGTGGCCGCCTGATCGGTGATCTGGCTCTCCACCAGCGCGGTGCGCACGTACGCGGGGTTGATGCAGTTGGCGGTGACGCCGTGCGGCGCTCCCTCCAACGCCACCACCTTGGACAGCCCTTCCAGCGCGTGCTTCGCCGAGACGTACGCGGCCTTGTAGGGCGAGGCCCGCAGCCCGTGCACCGAGGAGATGTTGACGATGCGGCCCCACCCTTGGGCGTACATGTGCGGCAGCGCCCGCCGGACGAGCAGGAACGGCGCCTCGACCATCACCCGGTGGATGTACTCGAAGCGTTCGACGGGAAACTCCGGCACCGGGGCGACGTGCTGCAGCCCGGCGTTGTTGACCACGATGTCCACGTCGGCGTCGAGCCGGTCGACCGCCTCCCGGTCGGCCAGGTCCACCCCCTCGACCCGGCCGCCGGCCTCGGCCGCCACCAGCCTGGCCGCCGCCACGTCGCGGTCCACCACCAGCACGGTGGCGCCGGCCGTGGCCAGCCGCAGGGCGCAGGCTCGGCCGATGCCGCTGCCGCCGCCGGTGACGAGGGCGGTACGACCAGCGAGGTCGACGTTCACGACGTGGCGGACCGCCACGGGTTCTGCCGTCATGGCGCATCAAATTACGAGCTGTGCTGCCGGGCGCACATGGGGTCGTGGCACATACTCGTGCCGCACTCTGTGGCCGGAGCGGACATCAGGCGGCGGCGGGCGTGTCCCGGGGCGCGGCGGTGTCGCGGCCTCGGTAGGGTGTCGAACACATGTGCTGCCCGGGGCGGCGGGGAGGAGGGGCGCGTGCGGGTGCTCGGCGTCGACCCTGGGTTGACCCGGTGTGGGGTCGGCGTGGTCGAGGGGGTGCCCGGGCGACCGTGCACACTGGTCGCCTACTACGTCGTGCACACCGACCCGGCCGACGAGCTGCCGCTGCGTCTGCTGCACCTGGACCGCTCCCTCACCGACCTGGTCGCCGAGCACCGGCCGGACAGCGTGGCCGTGGAGCGGGTGTTCAGCCAGCACAACGTGCGTACGGTGATGGGCACCGCCCAGGCCAGCGGGATCGCCGTGCTCGCCGGGGCGCGCGCCGGGCTGCCGGTGCAGACGTACACCCCGAGCGAGGTGAAGGCGGCGGTGACCGGTTCCGGCCAGGCCGACAAGGCGCAGATGACCGCGATGGTCACCCGGCTGCTGCGGCTGCCCGAGCCACCCCGTCCGGCCGACGCCGCGGACGCCCTGGCGCTGGCCATCTGCCACGTGTGGCGCGGTGGCACGCGCTCGAAACTGGCCGCCGCCGCGGACCGGGTGAGACGAGGAGGCACGAGATGATCGCCAGTGTGCGTGGCGTGGTGACCGCCACCGGTGGAGACCATGCGGTGATCGAGGTCGGTGGGGTCGGCCTGGCCGTGCAGTGTGCCCCCGGCACCATCGCCGAGCTGCGGGTCGGCCAGCCGGCGCGGCTGGCCACCAGCCTGGTCGTCCGGGAGGACTCGCTCACTCTCTACGGCTTCGCCGACGACGACGCCAAGTCCCTGTTCGAGCTGTTGCAGACCGCCAGCGGGGTCGGCCCCCGGTTGGCGCAGGCGGTGCTCGCCGTGCACACCCCGGACGCCGTACGCAAGGCGATCGCCAACGCCGACACCGCCGCCCTGACCCGGGTGCCCGGGATCGGCAAGAAGGGCGCCGAACGCCTGGTGCTCGAGCTGCGTGACCGGATCGGCCCGGTGCCCGTGGGCGCCGACGGCGCGGCCGGGGTCACCGGCGGCGCCTGGCCCGAGCAGGTGCGCCAGGCGTTGATCGGGCTCGGTTGGACGGCCGGGCAGGCCGACCAGGCGGTGGCCGCCGTGGCGGAGACCGTCGACGGTCCCACCCCGCCGGTGCCGGTGCTGCTCAAGCAGGCCATCCGGCTGCTGGGCCGGACCCGATGACCGCGTCCGGCTCGCTCGGGCCGGCTGCGGCCGGGGCCGAGAGCAACCTGGTCTCGGCGTACGTCAGCGAGGCGGAACGGGACGCGGAGGTCAGCGTCCGGCCGAAGCGGTTGGACGAGTTCATCGCCCAGCACCGGGTCCGCGACCAGCTCGATCTGCTGTTGCAGGGCGCGATGCGCCGAGGCTCTCCGCCCGACCACATCCTGCTGTCGGGCCCGCCGGGCCTCGGGAAGACCACGCTGGCCAACATCGTCGCCGCCGAGCTGGGCACGGGCATCCGGGTGACCAGCGGCCCGGCGATCGAACGCTCCGGGGACCTGGCCGCGATCCTGACCAGCCTCGCCGAGGGCGACGTGCTCTTCATCGACGAGATCCACCGTATCGCCCGCCCGGCGGAGGAGCTGCTCTACAGCGCGATGGAGGACTTCCGGGTCGACGTGGTGGTCGGCAAGGGGCCCGGCGCCACCGCCATCCCGCTGGACGTCGAACCGTTCACCCTGGTCGGTGCGACCACCCGGTCCGGCCTGCTGACCGGCCCGATGCGGGACCGCTTCGGCTTCGTCGCCCACCTCGACTTCTACACCCCCGCCGAGCTGGAGGTGCTGCTGCGCCGCTCGGCGCGCATCCTCGGCGTACCGACCACCGACGAGGGGGCGGCGGAGATCGCCGGCCGGTCCCGGGGCACGCCGCGGATCGCCAACCGTCTGCTCCGCCGGGTGCGGGACTTCGCCGAGGTACGCGCCGACGGCGTGGTCACCGTGGAGACCGCCCGCGCCGCGTTGACCGTGTACGACGTGGACGCGCTCGGGCTCGACCGGCTCGACCGGGCGGTGCTGACCGCCCTGGTCGACTCGTTCCGGGGCGGCCCGGTCGGCCTGTCGACCCTGGCGGTGGCGGTCGGGGAGCAGCCGGACACGGTGGAGGAGGTCTGCGAGCCGTTCCTGGTGCGGGCCGGTCTGCTGGCCCGTACGCCGCGCGGCCGGGTGGCCACCGAGGCGGCCTGGCACCACCTGGGGCGTATGCCGCCGAATGGTACATTTGGCTCCGAAGCTCCTCCGACGCCCGATCTTTTCTCGATGGACACCGATGAGACGTGATCTGTTCGTGATCTGCGCCGCATTCGGCGTTCCCAGGTGGAGCGACTAGACTCGCCGCGGTCTGTACAGGATGTGAAAAGCCGCCTCCGCCCGGTGCCCAGTGCCGGCTCGGAGGCCAATGGGAAGGTCGACAACCGTGCACTACGCAGCAGACGGCGGAGGAGCGGGGAGCTTCACCCCGATCCTCATGATCGCCCTGCTCTTCGGCGTCATGTACTTCATGATGATCCGCCCGCAGCAGAAGCGCCGCCGCGAGGCCGAGGCGATGCAGTCCGACCTGTCGCCGGGCGACGAGGTGGTCACCATCGGCGGGCTGTACGGCACGGTCACCGGTATCGAGGACGACAGCGTCCTGCTCGAGGTCGCCCCCGGAGTGCAGACCCGCTACGCCCGCCCGGCGATCGCCCGGGTCGTGACCAAGGCGGAGCGCCCCGTCGAGCCGGCGGTCGAGGAGACCGACGCCGTCAAGGAATGAGCACCGCACCCACCCGGTTGGGCTCGACCGGGTGGGGGATCGCCCGCACGCGTCCCCGGCGGGCGACCGAGCAGCGGTGAGACAACTGGATAGCAGGCCGACGCCCGGCGTCGGAGCGCGCCGGTTCGGTCCGGTCCACGCACCCGCGTCGACCACCCCAGGCGGCGGCGTCAGCCCCGGGCGCCGCCATGTAGGCAGATCGTCGGCCGGAGTACCCGGCCGAACCGCCGCCGCGCCGCGGCGGCGCGACCGTACAGGGAGACAGGACAGCCGTGGCACCACCTCAGGGACAGATGCGCCCGGGACGGCAGTTGGCCGTCCTCGCGGGCATGCTCGTCGTCCTCTACCTTTTGGTGTTCTTCTCGGGCGATGCCAGCGGCGGCTGGAAGGACCGGCTCGAACCCCGTCTCGGTCTCGACCTCGTCGGCGGTACCCGGCTGACGCTGGAGGCGACCAACAGCATCGACGGCCGGGCCCCGACGGCGGCGAACCTCGAAGAAGCGCGTCGGATCATTCAGGGCCGGGTTGACGGCTACGGCGTCGCGGAGGCCGAGGTGGTCACCGAGGGCGACCGCAACATCGTCATCTCCCTGCCCGGCGAGAACCGCGACCTCACCGAGGTGGGCAGCGCCGCCGAGCTGCGGTTCCGTAAGGTCCTGAAGATCGCCGACGGCAGCGGTGCTATCCCGTCGCCGGCGCCCAGCCCGACCGCCGAGCCGACGCCGTCCGGCACCACCAGCCCGACCCCGGAGGCCGAGGTCAGCTCGTCGCCCTCCGCCGGCGGCCAGGCCGG
Source organism: Micromonospora sonchi (assembly GCF_014646235.1). GTDB lineage: Bacteria > Actinomycetota > Actinomycetes > Mycobacteriales > Micromonosporaceae > Micromonospora > Micromonospora sonchi. Next base: position 50,522 of record NZ_BMNB01000011.1, read on the forward strand.
CGGTGCGCCGACGCCCACCCCGGCCGCGACGCCGAGCGCCGCCCCGTCGCCGACGGCCAGCGAGGAGCCGGTGCCGCAGAGCATCGAGGAACAGCGCAAGGCCGTCGAGCAGAAGGTCGGCGCCGAGGCGTGGGCCGCGGCCAACGGGTTGCAGGCACCGGCCGACCTGAGCGCCGACCCGGCGCTGGCCGAGAAGCTCAAGCCCTTCGCCGAGCTGACCGGCCGCGAGGTGGCGGTGCTGCCGGCGCTGATGCAGTTCAACGTGCCGACCATCAACTGCGTCCAGCTCGACGATCGGCCCCCGGCGTCCATCTCCAACCCGGAGGTGCAGGTCGTCTCCTGTGAGGGGGGCTACGCGAAGAACCTGCTGGACGCGGCGAAGGTGCTCGGCACCGACGTCTCGGACGCCACCGCGGTGCGCGACCAGACCAGCCAGTGGGTGGTCAGCCTGAACTTCACCGGCTCCGGCCAGGAGAAGTGGACCGCGCTGACCCGGGAGGCGTTCAACAACGAGGGCCAGGCGTGTGACGCCTCCGCGCTCGGCGACGAGGGCAAGTGCCGGGTCGCGGTGGTGCTGGACAACGAGATCATCTCGTCGCCGCAGATCCAGGGCGTGCTCACCGGTAACTCCCAGATCACCGGCAACTTCGACAACGCCGAAGCCGCCGACCTGGCCGCGAAGCTGCGCTACGGTGCCCTGCCGATCACCTTCGATCAGCAGGAGCAGCAGAACGTCACCGCCACCCTGGGCGAGAGCCACCTGCGGGCCGGTCTGCTCGCGGCCGGTATCGGCATGCTGCTGGTCATCATCTACTCGTTCTTCTACTACCGGCTGCTCGGCTCGGTCATCTTCGCGAGCCTGGTGCTCTCCGCGCTGCTGCTCTTCGGCGCCCTGGTGGTGCTCGGCCGGCAGATCGGTTTCACGCTCACTCTCGCCGGCATCGCCGGCATCATCGTCTCGCTCGGTGTGGCGGCGGACTCGTTCGTCATCTACTTCGAACGACTCAAGGACGAGATCCGCGAGGGCCGCAGCCCACGCAGCGCGGTCAACCGCGCCTGGGTCCGGGCCCGCCGGACGATCATCTCGGCGAACCTGATCACGATCCTGTCGGCCCTCACGCTCTACATCGTCTCGGTCGGTACGGTGAAGGGCTTCGCCTTCGCCCTCGGCCTGGCCACCGTGCTGGACCTGGTCGTGGTCTTCCTCTTCCGGCACCCGATGATGACCATGCTCGCCCGCAGCCGGGCATTCCTGTCCCCGCGGGTCAGCGGTCTCGGCCGGGTCCTGCCGGCCCGGTCGGAGCAGGCCCAGTCCCGCAACCCGCGCGTCGTCAAGGAGGCCTGAGATGGCCGCTGCTGAGAATTCTCTGGCAAGCCGCCTCTACCGGGGCGAGGCCGGCCTCAACATCGTCGGCCGGCGCAAGATGTGGTTCACCGTGGCCGCCGTTCTGGTGGTGATCGCGCTGGGCAGCGTGATCTTCAACCGGTTCAGCCTGGGCATCGAGTTCGCCGGCGGCAACTCGTTCCAGGTCCCGACCAGCGTCGGCACCATGGCCGATGCGGAGGCCACCGCGGACCGGGCGCTGAGCGCCGCGGACGCGCACGTGGTCACCGCGCAGCAGGTCGGCGGTCCCGGCGGCGAGTTCTACGAGCTGCGGACCACCCAGCTCGACGCCGAGCAGGCCGAGGCGGTCCGGCACGCGATGGCCGAGCAGTTCGGCATCGACCCGGCGCAGATCAGCGCCAACCGGGTCAGTGAGGCGTGGGGCAGCCAGGTGACCAGCCGAGCCCTGCTCGGTCTGGTCATCTTCCTGGCGCTGGTGACGACCTACCTGGCCTTCCGGTTCGAGTGGAAGATGGCCGTCGCGGCCCTCTTCGCCCTGGTGATGAACCTGATCCTCACCGCCGGCGTCTACTCGATCGTCGGGTTCGAGGTCACCCCGTCGACGATCATCGGTTTCCTCACCATCCTGGGCTTCGCGCTCTACGACGTGGTGGTGGTCTTCGACAAGGTGCAGGAGAACACCAGAGGAATCACCGCGAACAACAACCAGACGTACGGCGAGGCGGCCAACCTGGCCGTCAACCAGAGCCTGATGCGTTCGCTCAACACCTCGGTGGTGGCTCTGCTTCCGGTCGGCGGCATCCTCTTCATCGGGGCCGGCCTGCTCGGCGCGGGCACCCTGAAGGACCTCGGCCTGGTGCTCTTCGTCGGTATGGCCATGGCGTTCCTCACCTCGATCCTGCTGGCCACCCCGCTGCTGGTGGTGCTGAAGAACCGCGAGCCGCGGATCCTGGCCCACAACAAGCGGGTGGAGGCCCGCCGGGGCACGGTGGGCGAGACGCCGGCCACCGGCAAGATCGCCGACGCCCCTTCCGACGAGCAGGAGGACGAGGAGGAGCCGGAGCCGGTGGAGAGCGGCGCCCTGGCCGGCGCCGCCGCTCCCAAGGCGGGTGCCCGGCCGGCCGGCAAGCGCTCGGTCGGTGCCCGGGGTGGACGTCCCCGGGGCGGCAACCGGCCCGGCGGCGGAAAGCGGCGCTGAGCCTCCGGGGCCGACCCGGTAGGAACGGATCCGACGGCGTCCGGCATGCTGTGCGAGCAGCGTGCCGGACGCCGTTGACGTGTGAAAAGGGGAGCGGAACTGCCGTGACGGAGACCCACAGCATCGGGGTGCGCGGAGACAGCGGCCCGCAGGTGGCCCGGCTGGTCGCCAGCCGGGTGCTCGACGTGCCCGACTTCCCCAAGCCTGGCGTCATGTTCAAGGACCTCATGCCGTTGTTCGCCGACGGTGACGCCTTCCGGGACGTGGTCGACGGGATCGTCGCGCACCACGGGCGCGACTCGTTCGACACCGTGGTCGGCATCGAGGCGCGCGGCTTCGTGATCGCCGCGGCCATCGCGTACGCGACCGGGGTCGGTGTGGTGCCGGTCCGCAAGGCCGGCAAGCTGCCCCGGCCCGCCTACGCCGCCTCCTACGCGCTGGAGTACGGCGAGGCCACCCTGGAGGTGCACCAGGACGCCTTCACCGCCGGGCACCGGGTGCTGGTGGTCGACGACGTGCTCGCCACCGGGGGCACCGCCGGGGCGACGCTGGATCTGGTGGAGCGGGCCGGTGGCACGGTGGCGGGATTCACCGTGGTGCTGGAGTTGTCCTTCCTCGGCGGCCGGCAGCGACTGGCGCCGCGTCCGGTGCATGCCCTGTTGACCGTTTGAGACGACGCCGCCACCGGGCGGAGCCGGCACGGACCGTCCGGCGGAGCGGCAGGGCACCTCCGGTGCGGGTAGCATTGCCCATTGCTGAGGCGGACGGTCACCCGTCCGAGCGGCGTGAGATCAGGCCGGCCGGCGGACGGTCGGTTCATTTCCGGCGAGCGGTGAGGAGGCCGGTGTCCCACGATGTCGCCCCTCCGGTGGAGGGCACGGTGCACCCGACAGGCGACGCGGACGGCTCGGTGACCGATCACAGCAGCGTCGCCCCGGCGTCCGGCGTCGGGCCCGGCGTGGTCCAGCCCACCGGCGATCTGGCACGTACAGCCGTCGGCGCCGACGTGGTGCCCACCGGGAGCACCGGTGACCCGTCGCCGAGCGGTGGCTTCGGGTTGTCCCACGCGCCCACCGGCCGGCGGGTCCGGGCGCGGCTGGCGCGGTTCAACGCGCCGTGGCAGTCGTCGCAGGTCAGCGAGGTGCTGGAGCCGCTCATCGCCTCGCACCGGGAAAACCACCCCAAGGCCGACGCGCGGCTGTTGCAGCGGGCCTTCGACACCTCGGCGCGCTGGCACTCCGGCCAGTACCGCAAGTCCGGTGACCCGTACATCACCCACCCGCTCGCGGTGGCGACGATCCTGGCCAACCTGGGCATGGACACCACCACGCTGGTCGCCGCGCTGCTGCACGACACCATCGAGGACACCGAGTACACCCTCGACCAGATGCGCGCCGACTTCGGTGGCGAGGTCGCCCTGCTGGTCGACGGGGTCACCAAGCTGGACAAGGTCAAACTCGGTGACGCTGCCAAGGCCGAGACGATCCGCAAGATGGTCGTCGCCATGGCCAAGGACCCGCGGGTCCTGGTGATCAAGCTGGCCGACCGGCTGCACAACATGCGTACGCTCTCCTTCCTGCCTGCGCCGAAGCGGGAGCAGAAGGCCAAGGAGACGCTGGAGATCCTCGCCCCCCTGGCCCACCGCCTCGGTATGAACACCATCAAGTGGGAGCTGGAGGATCTGGCCTTCGGCACGTTGTTCCCGAAGCGGTTCGAGGAGATCAACCGGCTGATCGGGGAGCACCAGCCGCAGCGGGAGGCGTTGCTGCGGCAGGTGACGCAGAAGGTGCAGATCGACCTGAAGGCCGCCAAGATCAAGGCGGAGACCACGGGCCGGCCGAAGCACCTGTACTCGATCTACCAGAAGATGATCGTGCGGGGTCGGGACTTCAACGACATCTACGACCTGGTGGGTGTGCGGATCCTGGTGGACACGGTGCGGGACTGCTACGCGGCGTTGGGGGTGATCCACGCGAACTGGCAGCCGGTGCCGGGCCGGTTCAAGGATTACATCGCCATGCCGAAGTTCAACATGTACCAGTCGTTGCACACCACGGTGATCGGGCCGACCGGTAAGCCGGTGGAGATGCAGATCCGCACGTACGCGATGCACCGTACGGCGGAGTTCGGCATCGCGGCGCACTGGAAGTACAAGGAGCACAAGGGCACCCAGATCGTCGGCCCGCCGGCGCACATCGACGAGATGACCTGGCTGCGGCAGTTGCTGGACTGGCAGCGGGAGGCGGCGGACCCGAGCGAGTTCCTGGACGCGTTGCGGTTCGACCTGTCCAGCCAGGAGGTGTACGTCTTCACCCCGAAGGGCGACGTGATCCCGTTGCCGACGGGGTCGACGCCGGTGGACTTCGCGTACGCGGTGCACACCGAGGTGGGGCACAAGTGCATCGGGGCGCGGGTCAACGGCAAGTTGGTGCCGTTGGAGTCGACGCTGTCCAACGGTGACGTGATCGAGATCTTCACGTCGAAGTCCGAGACGGCCGGCCCGACGCAGGACTGGTTGGGTTTCGTGAAGAGCCCGCGGGCGCGGACGAAGATCCGGCAATATTTCAACAAGGAGCGCCGCGAGGAGGCGATCGAGGAGGGCAAGGACTCGATCGTCAAGGCGATGCGCAAGCAGGGCATGCCGTTGCAGCGGATGCTCACCTCCGACAATCTGATGGCGATCGCCCGGGACCTGCACCTGCCCGACGTGGCGTCGCTGTACGCGGCGGTCGGCGACAGTCAGGTCTCCGCCCAGTCGGTGGTGCAGAAGCTGATGGCCACCTACGGCGGCGAGGAGGGCGCGGCCGAGGACATCGCCGAGACCGCCGTGGCCACCCGGCCGCCGCGCAGTCGGGCCAACAGCCACGACCCGGGTGTGGTGGTCCGCGGCGTCAGCGACGTGTGGATCAAGCTGGCCCGCTGTTGCACGCCGGTACCGCCGGACTCGGTGTTCGGCTTCGTGACCCGCTCCGGCGGGGTGAGCGTGCACCGCGACGACTGTGCCAACGCCGAGGACCTGCGCACCCAGGGGGAGCGGGTGGTCGAGGTGAACTGGAGGCTCACCTCCGCCTCGACCTTCCTGGTCGCCATCCAGGTGGAGGCCCTCGACCGGCACAAACTCCTGGCCGACGTCACCCGGGTGCTCTCCGAGGAGCGGGTCAACATCCTCTCCGCCACCGTCACCACCACCCGCGACCGGGTGGCGGTGAGCCGGTTCAGCTTCGAGATGGCCGACCCCAAACACCTGGGCCACCTCCTGGCCGCCGTCCGCAAGGTCGACGGCGTCTTCGACGCCTACCGCGTAACCTCCGGCTCCTAACCCTCACCCCCGCCCCCCTCGCCCCCGCCCTCACCCCCTGCGCCCCACCCTCGCCCCCGCGATCTTGCACTTTTGGTCGCCGCATATCGGGACAACAGGCCCATAAAGGCGACCGGAAATGCAAGATCGCCGCGAGCTGGGGTGGGTGGGTGGAGTGGGTGGGATGGGCCTCGCGGTGGGGAGATGTGGAAGCGCCCGCCGGGGGAGCCGGCGGGCGCTTGGGGATGCTCGGGGGTCAGGCGTCGGCCATGGTGAGGTCGGTGATGACGACCTCCTTCTTCGGGTGACCGCCGCCGGCGCTCTGGGCGAACGCGCCGTCGTCGCCGGCCTTCGCGACGTCCTCGACGATGTCCATGCCGCCGGTGATCGTGCCGAGCACGGTGTAGTCCGGGGGCAGCGGCGAGTCGCCGTAGACGATGAAGAACTGGCTGCCGGTGGTGGCGGGCTGATCGGACTTGGCCATCGCGATGACGCCCGCCGGGTATGGCGGACGCATCTCGGTCGGCAGATTCTCCTCGGCCATCCGGTAGCTCGGGCCGCCCATGCCGTCCGTGTCCCGCCAGCCCTTGCCGGTTGCGCTCGGGTCGCCGCACTGGAGCACCTGGATGCCCTGGGTCACCAGGCGGTGGCACTTGGTGTTGTCGAAGAAGTCCTTCTCGGCCAGGTGGGTGAAACTGCCCGCGGTGCAGGGCACCGCCGCCCGGTTGATCCGGGCCGTGATCGGGCCGAGGTTGGTGTTGATCGTCATGGTCTGGGTGCCGACCCGGCTCTGCTGGGTGTCCGGCAAACCGACATCCTTGGTCTGCGGGGTCCGCTCACCGGCCGGGAACTCGATCCAGTCACACTGCACCGAGGTCGCGTCCTGGGCGGCGTTGTCGGTGCCGCTGTCGTCGCCGGTCAGACTGCTGACCAGCCAGACCGTGCCGGCGACCACCAGCAGCAGGGCCGCGCCGCCCCCCACGATCGCCTGCGTCTGGCGGCGCTTGCGGGCCCGGGCGGACCGTTCGGCCATCTCCTTCTCGAGCCGGGCGCGGGCCGCCGCGCGCTGCCGCTCTCTGGTGGACGTCACGCCTCGAACCTCCTGGGACGGTATGTGGATGCCGCTGCTGTGCTGGGATTCGCTGGGTCAGCCGGCGTTCGCGCTGGCCTCGGGCGCGCCGGAAGCCTCGGAGCTCGGCGTACCCGTGGGGGTGGGATCGGCGGGCGATGCCGGGTCCAGCACCGGCTCACCGACGGTCAGGCTCTGGACGATCACGTCGTCGTTCTTCGGCTTGACCTTCTCCCCAGCCCCATTGTCTACGGTCGGCAGGGCCCCGATCTTCTCCACGACGTCGAGTCCCTCGGTGACCCGACCGATGATCGGGTACTGCGGCTCGTCGGTGGTGGTGTGGTCCTTGAAGAAGATCAAGAACTGGCTGCCGTTGGCGCCCGGCGGGTTCGAGATCATGGCGACCGTGCCCTTGGGGTAGGTCGGCGGCGCATCCGGGGCCGGGCTGGCGCTCGGCGACGCCTCCGGCGCGGTCGGCAGGTTCTCGCTGTGGAACGAGTACGTCGGGCCACCCAGCCCGGTGCCGCTGGGGTCGCCGCAACGCACCGCGCCCTCGGGCCTGATCTCGTGACACTTGGTGTTGTCGTAGAACGACTGGCTCGCCAGGTGGGCGATGCTCGCGGCGGCGCACGGGGCACTCGCCAGGTCCAACTCGATGGAGATCGGCGAACCCTGGTTGGTGACGACGGTCATCGGCCGGGTGCCGGTGACCGGCAGCCCGGTGGTGGCCGGCTCGCCCACGTCCTTGAGGTTGCTGTTGCCCGCGGTGTTCTGCGGGGTCCAGAGACAGACCTCGTCGGCGGCGTTGGTGTCCGTCGGCTCGGAGTCGAACGCGCCCAGCGCCCAGGCCGTGCCGGCGACGACCAGCACCAGGATCAGGGCGGAGCCGACCCCGGCGCGGATCTGCCGGCGGCGTTTGGCGGCGGCGGCCCGGCGGGCCAGTTGCCGGTCGAGCTTGGCCCGCGCAAGTTTGCGCTGCCGGTCCCTGCTGGAAGCCACCCGTGCTCCCCTTTCCTCTACCCTGGTCGTCAGCCGGTGGTCGCGTACCCCTCGGGCGGCAGGTGCGCCACGCCACACGCCCGCCAGAGTGTACGGGTACCGGCTGGGAAAGTGGTGTACGAGGTCGCCGCCGATGTGCGTTGAGGTAGTCCGGTGCCGGTTGGTGCAGCTGGGACGGATGTGCGGTCACCGGTCGGGACGCCGGTTAGGCTGCGGCAGGACGACAGTACCGACGGAAAGGGGAGCGGACGTGCTCGTGGCCGGCTTTCCCGCGGACGCCTTCGGCACCAACTGCTACGTGGTCGCCACCGCGCCGGGGGAGCAGTGCGTGGTGGTCGACCCCGGCATCGGGGTGATCGACCGGCTCGACGCGCTGCTCGCCGAGCATCGCCTGCACCCGGCCGCGGTGCTGCTCACCCACGGGCACCTCGACCACACCTTCTCCGTGGCGCCGGTCTGCGGGGCCCGCGGGATCACCGCGTACGTGCACCCCGACGACCGGGAGTTGCTGGCCGACCCGGCAAAGGGCCTGTCGGCGGACCTGGCCCAGCTGTTCGGCGGCCGGCTGCCGTACGCCGAGCCGGAGGACGTGGCCGAGCTGGCCGACGGCACGACGCTCACCCTCGCCGGGTTGGAGATCACCGTCGACCACGCGCCCGGCCATACCGGCGGGTCGGTGCTGTTCCGGCTGCCCGGCGCCGGCTCACCTTTTGAGGCGGAGCAGGTCTGCCTCTCCGGTGACGTGCTCTTCGCCGGCTCGATCGGCCGCACCGACCTGCCGGGCGGCAGCATGCCGGCGATGCTCACCAGCCTGCGGGACAAGATCCTTCCGCTCGCCGACGACACCGTCGTACTGCCCGGCCACGGCCCCGCGACCACCATCGGCCGCGAGCGCGCCACCAACCCGTACCTCGCCGAAGTGGCCGGGATGGGCGGCGCGCGACCGGCGGCCCCCACCCGCGGCCTGTAGCGGCCGCGCCCACGCTCACCCGCGCGGACCGTGCGGGTTTCCGAACGGAGCATCATGAGCAAGCCCACGCCCATCTCCGGCTTCCCGGAGTGGACGCCCGCCCAGCGGATGATCGAGCAGTTCGTCCTCGACCGGATCCGCGCCACCTTCGAGCTGTACGGCTTCGCGCCCCTGGAGACCCGGGCCGTCGAGCCGCTGGACCAGCTGCTGCGCAAGGGGGAGACCTCGAAGGAGGTCTACGTTATCCGGCGGCTGCACGGCGACCCGGAGGGCTCGGCCGGCGACGACACCCTCGGCCTGCACTTCGACCTGACCGTGCCGTTCGCCCGCTACGTGCTGGAGAACGCCGGCAAGCTTCCGTTCCCGTTCCGCCGCTACCAGATCCAGAAGGTGTGGCGCGGTGAGCGGCCGCAGGAGGGGCGCTACCGGGAGTTCCTCCAGGCCGACATCGACATCGTCGACCGGGACACCCTCGCGCCGCACCACGAGGCGGAGATGCCGCTGGTGATCGGCGACGCGCTGCGCTCGCTGCCGATCCCGCCGGTACGCATCCAGGTGAACAACCGCAAGATCTGCGAGGGCTTCTACCGGGGCATCGGGCTGACCGACCCGGAGGCGGCGCTGCGCGCGGTCGACAAGCTCGACAAGATCGGCCCGGCCGGGGTGACGGAGCTGCTGGCCGCCACGGCCGGGGCGAGCGAGGCGCAGGCCAAGGCCGTGCTGTCCCTGGCCGAGATCTCCGCGCCGGACGCGTCCTTCGCCGACGCGGTGCGCGCGCTCGGGGTCAGCGACCCGCTGCTGGACGAGGGCGTCGAGGAACTGGTCCGGGTGGTGGAGACCGCCGCCGCGCACTCGCCCGGCCTCTGCGTGGCCGACCTGCGGATCGCGCGGGGCCTGGACTACTACACCGGCACGGTCTACGAGACACAGATGATCGGGTACGAGCGGTTCGGCTCGATCTGCTCCGGCGGCCGGTACGACAACCTGGCCAGCGCCGGCAACGTCCGCTTCCCCGGGGTCGGCATCTCGATTGGGGTGACCCGGCTGCTCGGGCTGCTCTTCGGTGCGGGTGCCCTGTCGGTGTCCCGGGAGGTGCCGACCTGTGTGCTGGTGGCGGTGACCAGCGAGGAGTTGCGGGGCGTCAGCAACCGGGTCGCCGAGGGACTGCGCTCGCGGGGCATCCCCACCGAGGTGTCGCCGAGCGCGGCGAAGTTCGGCAAGCAGATCAAGTACGCGCAGCGGCGCGGCATCCCGTACGTCTGGTTCCCCGGCACCGACGGTGCCCCCGACGAGGTCAAGGACATCCGCTCCGGCACCCAGGTCGCCGCCGCCGGCGAGTGGACACCCCCCCGAGCGGACCTGAAGCCCCTGGTGAGCTGACCCCGCCCACCTTTCGCGATCTTGCACTTTCGGTCGCCGTTACGAGGCTTGTGCCCTGCTTTGGGCCGACCAAAAGTGCAAGATCGCGGGTGGGGTGGGGTGGGGGGCTACCAGGCGAAGCCGGCGGGGTAGGAGACGGTGGCCAGGACCTGTTGGCCGGTGGCGTTGGGGTGGAAGTAGTCCCAGCCGGAGAGCTGGGCGAGGGTGAACGGGTAGCCGAAGACGGCGTTGCCGTCGTACCTGCAGTTCGACCCGTAGGCGGCGCAGGCCGCGGCGAGCTGGCCGTTGAAGTCGATCACCCGCTGTCGGACCCGGTTGCGCCGGTCGACGTCGGCCTGGGCGGTCGAGGTCGGGTTGGCCAGGATGGACTGGCAGATGCCAAAGAGCGACCAGGCCGTACGGGCGCTGCTGCTGCCCTTGCCGGCCGACCAGAGGCGGTGCACGTCCGGGATGCTGATCACGTAGACCTTGGCGTTCGGCAGGCCGGACTTGAGGCGGGCCAGCGCGGAGTCGATGTTGGACCGGAAGGTGGTCGGCGAGGTCATCGTCGACTCGGCGCCGGTGCAGGCGTCGTTGGCGCCGATCAGGATGGTCACGTAGTCGACCCCCTGGCTGACCGCGGTGCCGGCCTGGCCGTACAGGTCGGCGGACTTTGCCCCGGTGCGGGCGGCGTTGTGGTTGCGGCCGTTGACGGCCGGGTTGACCCGGCGGATGCGCAGGTAGTGGCTGTTCACGGCGGAGTCGTCGCCGGTGCTGAACGAGCGGCTGGTGCAGTCGACGTACCACCCGCAGGCGTTGAAGCCCCGGGTGATGGAGTCGCCGAGGCTTGCCATCGAGGTCGGTGGTGGGCCGGGGTCGGCGGTGGCGGGACTGGTGGCGAGCAGGACGAGGGCGGTGACGCCGGCGAGGGTGGCCAGCGTGCGTCGGACGAGGGTCATCGTGGCCTCCGGGTGACGGTTGCCGGACTTGCGACGGTGACCTGAGCGTATAGACGACTGTCTGTGTCCACAATGTTGCGGAGTGATTACCTGGAGCCGGGGAGTGAATCCGGGCAAACAGGGGTCTTGCTTAGAATCTTAAATATGTGAATACTTGCCCTCGCTTGGCCATTTCCCCAGGTGGCTGAGTTGCCCCCTGCCCTGTCGCCATGACAGGGCCCCCAACCCCCAACCGGGAGGCTGTTACATGCGACCCACAAGGTCAATGCTGCGTCGTGTCGCCACCGTCGCCGCCGCCGGAACCCTGGTGGCCGGCGCGCTGGCCGGCGCGCCGGCCCAGGCGGCGCCCGCGTCCGCCTCGCCCGACGCCGCGGCCACCCTCGCCGAGCGGCCCGGCGACCGTGCCGCCGGCGCCTACGCCGACGCCGCCGGCACGATGGTCGTCGCGGTGACCGACAGCCTGGCGGCCCGCCAGGTGGCCACCGCCGGCGCGACTCCGAAGCTCGTCAAGCGCGGCGCCGCGGAGCTGAACCGGGCCACCGCCGAACTGGACCGCTCCGCCGCGATCCCCGGCACCGCCTGGTGGGTCGACCCGGCCACCAACCAGGTCGTCGTCTCCGTGGACAGCACCGTGACCGGCGCCAAGCTGGAGCAGGTCAAGGCCGCCGCGGCGCGTACCAACGGCGCGGTCCGCATCGAGGCCGAGGCCGGCGTGCTGAGCACCCGCATCTCCGGCGGCGAGGCCATCTACGCCCAGGGCGGCGGACGCTGCTCGCTCGGCTTCAACGTGCGGGCCGGCAGCACGTACTACTTCATCACCGCCGGGCACTGCACCAACATCGCCGCGAACTGGTACAGCAACTCGGGCCAGACCGCCCTGCTCGGCTCGCGTACCGGCACCGCCTTCCCGGGCACCGACTACGGCATCGTCCGGTACAGCAACCAGAGCACCGTGCAGCCGGGCAACGTCTACCTCTACAACGGCAGCTACCAGGACATCACCAGCTCCGGCAACGCGTACGTCGGCCAGTCCGCCCAGCGTTCGGGCAGCACCACCGGCCTGCGCGGCGGCTCGGTGGCCGCGCTCAACGCCACGGTCAACTACGCCGAGGGGCAGGTCCGGGGCCTGATCCGGACCAACATCTGCGCCCAGCCGGGTGACAGCGGTGGTTCGCTGTTCAGCGGCAGCGTCGCCCTCGGCCTGACCTCCGGCGGCAGCGGCAACTGCTCGACCGGCGGCACCACCTACTTCCAGCCGGTCGGCCCGGTGCTCAGCCGGTACGGCGTGAGCGTCTACTGATCTCGTCCTAGCACTTGACCCTCCGCCCGCGGGCCGCCGGATTCCTCCTCCGGCGGCCCGCACCACGTCCCTCGGGTTGGGGTGTTAAGAAGGGGCCCCTCCTCTACCGCAGGCGTTAACAGGGGGCCCTTCCTTACACCCGGGAAGTGGGGGCGGGCAGAATGCCGAGAGGCAACCGTGGAGCAGATGAGGGAGACACACGCCGTGATCCGTACCCATGACGCCGGCAGCCTGCGCGCGACGGACGCCGGCAGCACGGTGACGCTGGCCGGGTGGGTGGCCCGCCGGCGCGACCACGGCGGGGTCATCTTCGTCGACCTGCGGGACGGCTCCGGCGTGGTCCAGGTGGTGTTCCGCGAGGAGGACGCGCACGCGCTGCGCAACGAGTACTGCGTCAAGGTCGTCGGCGAGGTGACCCGCCGGCCCGAGGGCAACGAGAACCCGGAGCTGCCCACCGGCGAGGTCGAGGTGACCGCGACCGAGTTGGACGTGCTCTCCGAGGCGGCGCCGCTGCCGCTGCCGGTGGACGACCAGGTGACCGCCGGTGACGACGTCCGGCTCAAGTACCGCTACCTCGACCTGCGCCGCAGTGGCCCGGCGGCGGCGATGCGACTGCGCTCGCGGGCCAATCAGCTGGCCCGCACCGTGCTGCACGAGCGGGACTTCCTGGAGATCGAGACCCCGACGCTGACCCGGTCCACGCCGGAGGGCGCCCGCGACTTCCTGGTCCCGGTGCGCCTGCAGCCCGGCAGCTGGTACGCGCTGCCGCAGTCGCCGCAGTTGTTCAAGCAGCTGCTGATGGTCGGCGGCATGGAGCGCTACTACCAGATCGCCCGCTGCTACCGCGACGAGGACTTCCGGGCCGACCGGCAGCCGGAGTTCACCCAGCTCGACATCGAGATGTCGTTCGTGACCGAGGACGACGTGATCGACCTCGGCGAGGAGATCGTCACCACCCTCTGGTCCGACCTGGCCGGTCACCAGATCCCCCGGCCCATCCCGCGGATCACCTGGCACGACGCGATGGCGCGGTACGGCTCGGACAAACCGGACCTGCGTTACGGCGTCGAGCTGACCGAGCTGACCGACTACCTGCGCGGCACCCAGTTCCGGGTCTTCGCCGGCGCGATCGACGCGGGCGGGTACGTCGGCGCGGTGGTGATGCCCGGCGGCGCGTCCCAGACCCGCAAGGAGCTGGACGGCTGGCAGGACTGGGCCAAGGCGCGCGGCGCGAAGGGCCTGGCCTACGTGGTGCTCGACGCCGAGACCGGCGAGGCGCGCGGGCCGGTGGCGAAGAACCTGTCGGCCGAGCACCTGGCCGGGCTGGCCGACGCGGTCGGCGCCAAGCCGGGCGATGCGATCTTCTTCGCCGCCAGCCCGAACACCCGCGAGGCGCAGGAGCTGCTCGGCGCGGCCCGGATCGAGATCGCCAAGCGGGCCAACCTGGTCGACGAGAGCGCCTGGGCGTTCTGCTGGGTGGTCGACGCGCCCATGTTCGAGCCGGTCTCCGACCAGGAAGCCGGCGGGGCGGAGGGCTGGACGGCCGTGCACCACCCGTTCACCTCGCCCAAGGCCGAGTGGGAGGGCCGGTTCGAGGAGGCGCCGGACCGGGCCCTGGCCTACGCGTACGACATCGTCTGCAACGGCAACGAGATCGGCGGCGGCTCGATCCGTATCCACCGCCGCGACGTGCAGCAGCGCGTCTTCGACCTGCTCGGCATCACGCCCGAGGAGGCGCAGGACAAGTTCGGCTTCCTGCTGGAGGCCTTCAGCTACGGCCCGCCGCCGCACGGCGGCATCGCGTTCGGCTGGGACCGGGTCTGCATGCTCCTCGCCGGCGCCGACTCGATCCGCGAGGTGATCGCCTTCCCGAAGACCCGCGGCGGCTACGACCCCCTCACCGGCGCCCCCACCCCCATCACCGGCCAGCAGCGCGCCGAAGCCGGCATCGACGCCAAGCCCAAGCCCCAACCGGCTCCCCACACCGGCACCGCCGGCCCCGCCGCCCCCGTAGCCGACCCCACCTGACCCCAAGCCCTTTCCCGTTGATCATGAGGTTAGCGGCGATGTTGATCGCGAAACGTGCCGCTAACCTCATGATCAACAAGGCGGGAGGGGGTGGGGTGGGGGTGGTTGTGGTGGTGGGGGGTAGTGGGTTTTTGGGGGCGGAGGTTTGCCGGCGGGCGGTCGCGGCCGGACGGCGGGTGGTGGGCACGTACCACTCGGGGGCCGTCGGGGTGGCGGGCGTGGTGGCGCGGGAGCTCGACGTGACCGACCGGGCCGCGGCTGGTGTACATCTCCAGCGACGCGCTGCATGCGGGGCGCCCCGAGCCGTACGCCGACGACGATCCGCCCAGCCCGATCTTCCCGTACGGCGCGGCGAAGGCCGCCGCGGAGACGGCGGTACGCGCGCTCGACCCCGGTGCCGCGCTGGTGCGTACCTCGTTGATCGTGGGGGAGGGCAGCCCGCAGATCCGGCTCTGCCGGGACGCCCTGGCCGGGCGGGGAGCCCTCTTCACCGACGAGCTGCGCTGCCCGGTCGACGTCACCGACCTCGCCGCCGCCGTGCTCGAACTGGCAGCCTCGGATTACGCCGGCCCGCTCAACGTGGCCGGCCCGGACGGAGTCAGCCGGGCGGAACTCGGCCTGCTGGTGGCCCGCCAGGCGGGCCTGGACCCAGGTGCCCTGACCACCACCACCGCCACCGAGCGCGGTCTGGTCCGCCCCGCCGAGATCCGCCTCGACATCACCCGCGCCGCCGCTCTCCTGCGTACTCGCCTACGCGGCATCACCGAGCTCCTCACCCCCTGAACCTGCCCCGCCCCCTCTCTCCCCCTCCCTCCCTCCCTCTCCTCCGCGATCTTGCACTTCTCGTCGGAATGAATGCCGCAAAAAGGGGCATTTCGGCGACCAAAAGTGCAAGATCGACGGGCCGGGGTTGGGCGTAAAGGCTTGTGCATAGAAGTTGTGCATAACTATTGTGCAGGCATGGGGCGTGTGGAGCGGGGTGCGGTGCGGCGGGTGCGGATCGATCAACGGCAGGTGCGCGCGCTGGCGCATCCACTGCGTACCCGACTGCTCGGCGCGTTGCGAGTGAAGGGACCGGCCACGGCCACCGACCTTGCCGCGCTGCTCGACACCAACACCGGGGCGACCAGCTACCACCTGCGGCAGTTGGCCGAGGTCGGGCTGGTCGTCGAGGAGCCCGACCGGGGCACCGGTCGGCAGCGCTGGTGGCGGGCCGCGCACGACGTCACCAGCTGGGAGAACACCGACTTCGACGATGACCCGGACGCGCGGGCCGCGATCGAGTGGATCCAGGCCGAGCAGATACGCCACTTCGTCGAGCACGCCGAACGGTGGTTCGCCGTCCGCGACCAGTGGTCGCCGCAGTGGCGTGACGCGTTCGGCACGGGCGACATCTTCATGACCGTTCCGGCGGCCCGGCTGGAGGCGCTCAAGGCGGAGCTGTGGCAGGTTCTCGAGCGCTACCGCGCCGAGGCCGACCCAAAGGAGCCCGACGCCGAGCAGGTGCAGATCTTCCTGACCGCTCTGCCGCTGCTGCTGGGCGAGAAGTTGGCGCCGCCGAGGGGGAAGCCATGACGCGCGCCCTGTCCGTACGTCAGATCCGGCGACGCTATCTCGTCCTGCACGGCCTGCGCTGGCTGCCGGCTGGTCTGGTGATCCCGGTGAGCATCCTGCTCATGCAGGAGCGCGGTCTCACGCTGACCCAGATCGGGCTGGCCGTCGCCGCACAGGGGGTGGTGGTGCTCGCCTTGGAACTGCCGACCGGCGGCTTCGCCGATGCGCTGGGCCGCAAGCCCGTGCTGGTGGTGGCCACCCTGGTCGGTCTCGTCTCGACCGGGCTGCTGGTGGTGGCCGACTCGTTCGCCCTGCTGGCTGCCGTCTGGGCGTTGCAGGGGGTGTTCCGCGCCCTGGACAGCGGCCCCCTCGAATCCTGGTACGTCGACACCACCCTGGCTGCGGACCCGGATGACGCCTACGAGAAAGGGCTGGGCCAGGGCGGGACCGTGCTCGGGGTGAGCGTGGCCGCCGGTGCCCTGCTCAGTGGTGCCCTGGTGGCGCTCGGCCCAGTGGGCCCGGTCAGCGCGCTGACCGGGCCGGTGGTGGTCGCCGCCGGCTTTCAGGTGATCTCTCTGGTGGCGCTGCTGATGCTGCTGGTGGAGCGGCGACCGGTGACGGGCGCGGGTGCGCTGCACGCGTCGGTGCGGGCCGCCCCACGGATGATCGGCGAGGCGTTCGGCCTCCTGCGCCGGTCCCGGGTGCTGCTCGCCCTGGTCGCGGTCGAGCTGTTCTGGGGCTTCGGCATGGTCACCTTCGAGGGCCTGCTGCCGATCCGGCTGGCCGAGGTGATCGGCGACGCCGACCGGGCCGCCGCGCTGCTCGGACCGGGTAGCACCGTGGCCTGGCTCGCCTCGGCCGGCGGGGCGGCGCTCACGCCGCTGCTCATCCGCTGGCTCGGTGCCGCTCCGGGCGCCGCCCTGCTGCGCATCGTGCAGGGGATCACCGTGGTCGGCATGGCGCTGGTCGCCGGTCCGACCGGGATGCTGATCGCCTTCTTCGCCTGCTACGCGGTGCACGGTGCCGCCAACCCGCTGCACATGGGGCTGCTGCACCGCCAGGTCGACGGCCCGTACCGGACCAGCGTGATCTCGGTGAACTCGATGGTGGCCCTGCCCGCCGGCGCGCTGGGTGGAGTGCTGCTCGGCTACCTCGGCGACCGGGCCGGGGTGAGCACGGCGATGCTGGTCGGCGCGGTGGTGCTGGCCGTCGCCGCGCCGTTGTACCTGCCGGCCTGGCGAGCCGCCCACCGGCCCGTGGAAGGTGGGCGGCAGCAGCCAGCCCACGGCACCGTCGCGTCGCCAGCCCCGAATCGGTTGGTCGGGCGGCAGTGAGTGCCGGACGAAAGGGTGGTGGTCCACGGCCGCCAGGATGTTCTCCCGCCCGTCGAGCACCTCGTCGACGCCGGTCATGGCGGGCAGCCTGGTCGCGACGCCGGGAGGGCCGGGCGATCCACGGTGGAGATTGGCGGGCCGACCGATCGGGTACATCCCGCGCCAACCTACTGGAACCCCCACCGGAGGAACGCCATGTTCGCCATCGCCGCCGCCGCGGTCTTCGGCTTCGCGCTGCTGCTGGACCTGCTGGACACCAACCTCGGAGCGCCGGGCCTGTTCAACTGGAACACCCTCGTGCTGATCGGCCTGCTGCTGCTCTCGCTCTATTTCGCCGGCGTCGGCCGGGGCGCGGGCGGTGGCGGTGGCCGCTGGTACCGGGGCCGCCGACCGGGACGCGGCTGACCGAAAAGGATCATCTCGGGCTCGGTCGGTGGCGCGATTCCGGCGCTGTCGGCCGAGCCCGGTACTGTTCTCGTGATGGAGTCTGATGCCCTCTTCACCCTCGGTGAACCCGCCGCAGCGCCCAGTGCGCAGACGGGTTCCGGTGGCGTCGGCGGCTTCACCGCGGTCGGGCCGGACGCGCCACTGCCCGTCCGGATGCGCCCGGCGAATCTGGACGAGCTGGTCGGCCAGGAGCATCTGCTCACCCCCGGGTCGCCGCTGCGGCAACTCGTCGCCGGCAACGCGCCCATGTCGGTCATCCTCTGGGGGCCACCGGGCAGCGGTAAGACCACCATCGCCCACCTGGTGGCCGGAGCCACCGACCGACGCTTCGTCGCCATGTCAGCGCTGTCGGCGGGGGTGAAGGACGTCCGGGCCGTCATCGACACCGCCCGGCGGCAGCGGCGCTCCGGTGGCCCGCCGACCGTGCTCTTCATCGACGAGGTGCACCGGTTCAGCAAGACCCAACAGGATTCGCTGCTGGCGGCGGTGGAGGACCGCACCGTCACGCTGCTCGCGGCCACCACGGAGAACCCGTACTTCTCCGTCATCTCCCCGCTGCTGTCGCGATGCGTGCTGCTGACGCTCCAGCCGCTCGACGACGCGGCGGTCCGCGCCCTGCTGCGCCGCGCGTCGACCGACGAGCGGGGCCTGGCCGGGGCGCTCACCCTCGACGCCGATGCCGAGGAGCACCTCGTGCGGCTGGCCGGCGGCGACGTACGCAAGGCGCTCACCGCGCTGGAGGCGGCCGCGGCGTCGGCCACCGCGCTCGGCGCCGGGCGGATCGACCTGACCACCGCCGAGCGTGCGGTGGACACGGCGGCCGTCCGCTACGACCGCGCCGGTGACGCCCACTACGACGTGACCAGTGCCTTCATCAAGAGCATGCGGGGCTCGGACGTGGACGCCGCGTTGCACTGGCTGGCCCGGATGCTGGTCGCCGGGGAGGACGCCAGGTTCATCGCGCGTCGGCTGGTCATCTTCGCCAGCGAGGACATCGGCATGGCCGACCCCGGTGCCCTCGGCGTGGCCACCGCCGCCGCCCAGGCCGTCGAGTACGTCGGCCTGCCTGAGGTACAGCTCAACCTCGCTCAGGCCGTGATCCACCTGGCCACCGCGCCCAAGTCGAACTCGGCGACCACGGCGATCGGCGCCGCGATCGCCGACGTACGGGCCGGCCGGGGCGGCCCGGTGCCCCGCAGCCTGCGTGACGCGCACTACGCCGGCGCCCGCGGGCTCGGCCACGGCACCGGGTACCGCTATCCCCACGACGACCAGCGGGGCGTGGTCGGTCAGCAGTACGTACCGGACGACCTGGTCGGCGTCGACTACTACCGGCCGAGTCAGCACGGCGCGGAGCGATCGGTGGCCACCCGGCTGCCGTTGCTGCGCCGGATCGTCCGCGGGCTGCCCACCCCCGCGGTCAGGGAAACGTCGACGGCGAACGGCCGGGCGCCGACGTCGCCCGCAGGCGACGGCGGCCGGCCGACGGCCACGCAGGTCGACGCGGCCGATCAGATCGGTGGCAGCGCCGACGGAAAGGGTCAACAGTGAGATCGCCTGGTTCGGAGCGACCGGAGGACGGCCCGGACGAGCGGCGTGGCAAGGGCCGCCGCTGGGGCCGGGGCAGGCCCGAGGCCACCCCGGAGGAACCAGCAGCCGGCGAGGACCTCGGCTGGATCGACGACCTGCGATCGGCCAAGCAGCAGCGCGGCGATCTCGGCCCCGGCGGTACGCCGGCACCGGACACGCCGCCCGGCCCCGAGTTCGCCGGCCAGATGCCACCCGGTCGTCCCGTCCCGCCCCCCGTCGGCCGCCCGGCGCCGGAGCCGCCCGGCGGCCCCGTCCCGCCGGTGGCCCCCGGTGGTCGTGCGGCGGGGCCGGGTGGGCCGGTTCCGCCCGGCGGTCGAGTACCGGTGGGGCCCGGTGGGCCTGTCCCGCCTGCGGGCCCCGGTGGTCGCGCGCCGGGGACGCCGAGCCGTTCCGTGCCGGTGGAGCCGACCGCTGGCCCGCCCACCACTCCCCCGCCGACCACCGCCCCGCCGACCACCGCCCCGCCGCGCCGGGGAGTCGCCGAGCCGCCCCGGGCTCGGCCGGTCGATGGTCCCTGGCCGGGTGCCCCGGGCCCGCACCCTCCGGCTGTCCCCCCGAACGTCGGTGGCCCCCGACCGGCCGCCGGACCTGTGCCCGCTGGTGCCGGGCCCCGGCCGGACGCCACTGGCCGGCAGCAGCCACCCGTCGCCCCGCCATATTCCGGTCCGCCGCCGGCCGGTCCGCCGCCGGCCGGTCCGCCGCCGGCCGGTCCCGTCGGGCGTCGCGACACCGGCGCGCCGAACACTCCGCCTGGCGGTTGGCCGGCGGCTGACGCCGCTGCGCCCGCCCGGCGGACGCGTTCCGGTCCGCCCGCCGAGCCGGCCTCCGGTCCGCCGACCGGCCCGATCTCCGGTCCCCCCGTCGGGCCCTTCTCCGGGGTGCCGGCCGGTCCCGTGTCGGGCCCGCCCGCACCGCGCCGGATGCCCGACCGTCGGCCGGACGGGGTGCCCGCCGGCTCTCGGCGGGCGGCGCCCGGCGGAGTCGAGTCTCCCCGCATCCCGGCGACCCGCGAATCCGACGCCGGGGGGTCGCCGGCCGGCCCTCCGGACCCGCTGGCGGCTCGACGCGGCCGACGCGCCGCGGCAGAGCCCACGCCCGCCACGGACCAGGTGGGCCGCGGTCCGGGTCGTCCGGTGCCGGGGATGACGTCCGCACCCGAGGGCCCGACCGACGGCCGACATGCCGGCCGTCGGCGCGCCCCTGACGACGGCCAACCGGTGGTGCCGCTCTCCGGCAACGCACCGCCGATCCCCGGTGTGCCGTCCGGCGGCGCCACTGCCGCCTCCGATGGCGGTGCCGGGGTACGCAGTGGCCGCCGTGGCCTGCCGGAGGATCCGGCGATGCCGGTACCGGGCGACCGGACGGGGCCGCGGGCGCCGGACGCCGGACGCCGTTCGGCCGATGCCACGGACCTGCCGTCACGGGGTCAGCACGGGACCGACGCCGGTTCGCCGTCGCGGGACACGGGGCCGACGCCGGGCCGCGAGCGGCGGGCCGCCGAGGAACCGTTGCCCGGAGGGGGTCGGACGGGTGGTGACACCGCCGAACGCTCGACCGTGCCCCGGTCCGGCGCCGGCCGCGCCGGCCGCCCCGAGCGACCGGCCGACTGGCTGCGACAGGCCGGCCGTACCCACCACACCGATCCGGCACTGTCGACGATCAAACGGCGCGGGACATCACCCGGAGACCCGGCCGGGCGTGCCGGCGGAACACCGTCGGGCGGCATCCCGGTGCTCGGTGAGCGCGGCGCGGAGCCGCCCACCGGCCCCGCCACCGTCCGGCCGGACGGTGGCACCGTGCCTGGCCGTCCCCTCGGTGACGGACGCTCCGCCGGCCCCGGCCCCGGCCCCGGCCCGGGACGTGCGGGTGCCGCCGTGCCGCGCCGTGCCGAGGAACCGCCCACCGGGCGGGGGCGTGCCGTGCCCGACTCCGGGCCACCCACCACCGGCCCGGCGACGAACGAGCTACCGGGCGGGCGCGCCGGATCCGAGGCGCCCCTCGGGCGCCCCCGGGCGTCCGCCCGACCCGACGGTGCGCCGGCTGGCCCGCCGCGCGGTGCCGTCCGCCCGGATGGTGCGCCGGCTGGCCCGTTGCGCGGTGCCGTCCGCCCGGACGGTGCGCAGGCCGGCCCGCGCGGTGCAGCCCGACTCGACATGCCGCCGGCGGGGCCGCCGAGGGCGAGCCGTCCCGACGGTCCGCCGCGCGGTGCCGCCCAGCCCGAGGGCCCGATCGGCGGTCCCGGCCGCCCGGGCGGCATGCCACCGGGTCCCGCCCGCGCTGCGGCCCGCCCCGGGACCGACCCGGCCCGGCCCGACGCGGGTCCGCCCCGGTTGGATGCGGGCCTGCCCCGGCCGGGCGCTGCCCCGCCGATCGGTCCCGCCCCGGGACGTCCGGCCGGCGTCGCCGCGGAACGGGGCGAACCGTCACCGACCGTGGCCCGTGCGGCCACCCCGCCCGTGCGACCCGATGACCGGCTGGCCGGGCGGGCCGCGCCACCCCATCGGACCCCTGAGCCCGCCGGCCCACCGGGGCCCCCGCCGCCGCGTGCCGGTGAGAACCCGGCGGTGGCCCGGGCGGCCGTGGCTCCCGTCGACCCGGTCGGGCAACGGTCCGGTCCGGAACCGTCGCTGCGGCGGCCCACCGAGCCGGAGCAGCCGGACTCCGACCGGCCCGGGGACGAGCTGTCCGACGTCGGCCCGGAACCGCGCCGGCAGGCCGGTGGCGAGCAGCGGGTACGGGCGATCATCCTGGCGGTGGTCAGCGTGATCCTGCTCGGCGGTGTCCCGGCCTTCTTCGGCGTACAGGCGATGAGGCAGGATCCGGTCTTCGTCTCGCTGGACGAACTGGACGTGCCAGACTGGGCCGCCGTCGAACCGGTCGACGACGTCAGTGGCAGCCGCTGGTGCCTGCTCGACTGCCGGCTGCGGGAGCGCACCGTCAACTCCGAGCGGTCGCCGGAGGATACGGCCGAGGTCTACGAGGCCGCGCTGAGCCAGGATGGTTGGCAGCGGTGGACGCCGGCCTACTGCCCCGAACAGGAGGAGAAGGGCAGCTACACCTGCTGGCGACGGGACGAACTGACCCTCGACCTCTGGGTCCGGGCACCCGCCTGCGTGCCGCCGCCGGTGGACGGCGAGCCGGCGGTGGTGCCGGAGCCGGACCCGTCGACCGCGGCGGAGGAGTGCGCCGGATCGTTGGTGTCGGTGAAGGTGCGTAACGCGATCGACGACGAGCGGACCCGGCCACAACCGACCACGGACCCCTCGCTGACCGGTGTGGATCCCTATCCGACTCTGGGCGAGGACCCGCTGGGCGAGTTGACCTCGTCACCACCGTCCTGAGCCGATTGTCATCACGGACGGTAGGGTCTGCTTCTGGCGGCCCGTGTGCGTGCGCTGGTCCGGGCCTGCCGGGCGTTGTCGTGGGCGAGACGGTCGTGCGTCTCGGGACCGTCGAGGTCCCGGGGCATCTGCTTGAGGAGGACAGGCGTGGGCTTTCTGGAAGTCGCGGCGTTGGTCGCGGCGATCGCGTTCGCGATGCTGGTGCTGATCCTGACGCTGCCCATCCTGCGGTTGCGACACACGGTGGACGCCACCACCCGGATGATCAACGACCTCAACGACCGGACCGGCCCGCTGCTCGGTGACGTCAACGCCACCGTCCGCAACGTCAACATCACGCTGGAGCAGGTTCAGACGTCGCTCGACGGCGTGAACCTGCAACTGGCCAAGGTCGACACGATGACCAGCCACGCGCAGAACATCAGCGCCAACGTCGCCAACCTGGTCACCGTCGTCTCGGCCGCCGCGGCCAACCCGTTGGTCAAGGTGGCCGCGTTCGGCTACGGGGTGCGCAGGGCGGCCGCCGCCCGGCGGCACGCGGAGACCGAACGCGAGGTCCGCGACACCATCAAGGCTCAGCGGCGCGCCAACCGGCGCGGGAACCGCTGACCGACGCGAAAGCGGAGGTACGAGCATGAGGCGCCTGTTCTGGCTGGGCATCGGGCTGGCCGTCGGCGTGGTGGTGGTCCGCAAGGCGACCCGCGCCGCACACGCGTACACCCCGGCCGGCATCGCCGACAACCTGTCACAATCCGCTGGCGGTCTGGTCGAGGAACTGCGTAGCTTCGTGGCGGACGTACGCGCCGGGATGGCCGAGCGGGAGCAGGAGATCCACGAGGCGTTCGCCCAGGGTGAGGCGTTCGACGACCAGTTCGCCGAGTTGCGGGAGGACCCGCGGATCGGTGACCGAGAAATCTTTCCGGAGGAACCCCAGCGATGAAGACGGCGGAGATCAAGCGGCGGTACCTCGCCCACTTCGAGGCGAACGGCCATGCCGTGGTGCCGTCCGCTCCGCTGCCCGCCATCAGCGACCCGAACCTGCTGTTCGTCAACGCCGGCATGGTGCAGTTCGTTCCCTACTTCCTCGGCCAGCAGACGCCACCGTACTCGCGTGCGGTGAGCGTGCAGAAGTGCATCCGTACGCCGGACATCGACGAGGTCGGCAAGACCAGCCGGCACGGCACGTTCTTCCAGATGAACGGCAACTTCTCCTTCGGTGACTACTTCAAGGACGGGGCGATCCCGCTCGCCTGGGACCTGGTGACCAAACCGGTCGATCAGGGCGGCTTCGGGCTGGACCCGGAGCGGATCTGGGCGACGGTCTACCTCGACGACGACGAGGCGTACGACATCTGGCGCCGCACCGGCGTGCCGGCGGAGCGGATCGTGCGACGCGGCAAGGCGGACAACTTCTGGTCGATGGGCATCCCGGGGCCGGCGGGCCCCTGCTCCGAGCTGTACTACGACCGGGGCCCGGCGTACGGCGCCGAGGGCGGTCCGGAGGTGGACGAGGACCGGTACCTGGAATTCTGGAACCTCGTCTTCATGCAGTACGAGATCGCGGACGTGACCAGCAAGGAGCACTTCCGCATTGTCGGTGACCTGCCGAAGAAGAACATCGACACCGGCATGGGCCTGGAGCGGATGGCCTCGATCCTGCAGGGCGTCGACAACCTCTACGAGATCGACGAGGTCCGGCCGATCCTGGACCGGGCGGCCGAGCTGACCGGCAAACGGTACGGCGTGCACTCCGGCCAGGCCGCCAACCAGTCGCACCCGGACGACGTACGGCTGCGGGTGGTCGCCGACCACGTGCGTACCGCGCTGATGCTGATCGGTGACGGGGTGACCCCGAGCAACGAGGGCCGGGGCTACGTGCTGCGGCGGATCATGCGACGGGCGATCCGGGCGGTGCGGCTGCTCGGTTGGCAGGAACGGGCGCTGCCGGAGCTGCTGCCGGTCGCCCGGGACTGCATGGCCGCGTCGTATCCGGAACTGGCCACCGACTTCGAGCGCATCTCGGCGTACGCGTACGCGGAGGAGGACGCCTTCCTCGCCACGCTGCGCGCCGGCACCACGATCCTGGACACCGCGATCGCCGAGACCCGCACCGCGGGTGGCCGGGCGCTCTCCGGTGACAAGGCCTTCCAGCTGCACGACACGTACGGCTTCCCGATCGACCTGACCCTGGAGATCGCCGCCGAGCAGGGGCTCGACGTCGACCAGGAAGGCTTCCGCCGGCTGATGGCCGACCAGCGGGCCCGGGCCAAGGCCGACGCACAGGCCCGTAAGACCGGGCACACCGATCTGTCGGCGTACCGCTCGGTGCTCGACGCCGGCGGGCCGGTGACCTTCACCGGCTACACCGAGACGACCCGCGAGTCGACGGTACGGGCGGTGCTGGGCACCGCCGGTCCGCGCGCGGCGGCAGTCGAGGGCGACGTGGTGGAGCTGGTGCTCGACACCACCCCGTTCTACGCCGAGGGCGGCGGGCAGCAGCCCGACCACGGAATGATCACCGTCGGTGGCGGTCAGGTCGAGGTCCTCGACGTGCAGCAGCCGGTGCCGGGGCTGATCGTGCACCGGGCCCGGGTGATCCGGGGCGAGGTGCGGGCGGGGGAGACCGGCTACGCCGAGATCGACACCAGCCGTCGGCGGGCCATCTCCCGGTCGCACACCGCCACCCACCTGGTGCACCAGACGATGCGCAACTTCCTCGGCGAGTCCGCCACCCAGGCCGGCTCGCTGAACGCCCCGGGTCGGCTGCGCTTCGACTTCAACACCGCGACCGGGGTGGCGCCGAGCGTGCTGCGCGACGTCGAGCAGCAGGTCAACGAGGTGCTCCTGGCCGACCTGGAGGTGCACGCCTTCGTCACCTCGCTGGAGGAGGCGCGCCGCATCGGCGCAATGGCGCTGTTCGGCGAGAAGTACGGCGAGCAGGTCCGGGTGGTGGAGGTCGGCGACTACGCCCGCGAGCTGTGCGGTGGCACCCACGTGTCCCGTTCCGGCCAGCTCGGCCTGGTCAAGATCCTCTCCGAGGCGTCCATCGGGTCCGGCGTACGCCGGGTCGAGGCGCTGGTCGGCATGGACGCGTTCAACTTCCTGGCCCGCGAGCACCTGCTGGTCGCCCGCCTCGCCGAGCTGTACCGGGTCCCCTCCGAACAGGTCGCCGAACGGGTCGAGCAGACGGTCACCCAGCTGCGCGACGCCGAGAAGGAGTTGGAGAAGCTGCGCGCCCAGCTGGTGCTCGGCGGCGCCGCGGCGCTGGCCGCCCAGGCCAGGGACGTGCGGGGGGTCGCGTACGTCGGCACCGAAGCGCCCGAGGGGGCGGCCGGCAACGATGTGCGGACCCTCGCCCAGGAGATCCGGGGCCGGATCGATCCCGCCCGGCCCGGAGTGGTCGCGGTGGCGGCCCGCTCGAACGGCAAGGCGTCCCTGGTGGTGGCGGTGAACCCGGCCGCCCGCAGCCGAGGGCTGGCCGCGAACAACCTGGTCAAGGCCGCGTTCTCGGGGCGCGGCGGCGGCAGCCCGGATCTCGCCCAGGGCGGCGGGCTGCCCGAGTCGGAGGCGCCGAACCTCCTGCTCACGGTCGAGAAGGCGATCGCCGAGGCGTGAGCCACCAGCGAGGCGGGTCAGGGCGGGCCAATCCGGTCCGCCCTGACCCGTTTTTTGCGAAAGGTGACGCGGCGTGACTGATTTGCCTCGTGGCGTGCGGCTGGGCGTGGACGTCGGTCAGGTCCGGGTGGGGGTGTCCCGGTCCGATCCGCACGGGGTGCTCGCCACCCCGCTGGTCACCCTCGCCAGGGAGCAGAACCCCAGGTCAGACGCGGTGCCGTCGGACATCGCCGAGCTTGCCGCGCTGGTCGCCGAGCACGAGGCGGTCGAGGTGGTGGTGGGTCTTCCGATCAACCTTGCCGGCAAACATGGACCCGCGGCGGAGCACGCGAAGGCGTACGCTCGACTTCTGGCTGGTGTGATTTCGCCGGTACCGGTGACGCTGACCGACGAGAGGATGTCCACGGTCGTGGCGAGCCGCAGGCTTGCCGAGCGGGGTGTCCGGGGGAAGAAACAACGCGCGGTGGTCGACCAGGCCGCCGCGGTGGAGATTCTGCAGAGCTGGCTGGATGCGCAGCGGAGGCCGACGCGATGATGGACGAGCTGGATCTCGGGTTCGACGAGCGTGAGAGGGGCGACAAGGGCAAACACCGACGCGGCCGTAAACGCGACGGCCGATCCGGTGGTGGTCGGGGCAAGACCATCTTCGCCCTGCTGCTGGCGCTGGTGCTGCTCGGCGGCATCGGCGGCGGTGCCTTCTACGGTTTCGACCGGATCCAGAATTTCCTCACCACCCCGGACTACGACGGTGCCGGCACCGAGGAGGTGACGGTCCAGATCCCGCAGGGCGCGTTCCTGGCCGACATGGCCGTGGTGCTCTACGAAGCCGACGTGGTCAAGAGCACCAAGGCGTTCACCAACGCCGCCAACGACAACTCGCGCAGCCGCAACATCCAGCCCGGCACGTACAAGCTGCGCAAGCAGATGAGCGGCGAGAACGCCCTGGCCGCGATGCTCGATCCGGCCAACCGGATCGTCAACGGGATCACCATCCCCGAGGGGCGCTCCGCGACGAGCATCTTCAAGCTGCTCAGCAAGCACACCGACATTCCGGTCAAGCAGTTCGAGACCGCCGCGAAGAACCCGGAGAAGCTCGGCGTGCCGGACTGGTGGTTCAAGCGCACCGACGGCAAGAAGTCCAAGAAGTCGATCGAGGGTTTCCTCTTCCCGGACACCTACGAGATTCCGCCGGACGCCACCGCCGAAACCATTCTCAAGCAGATGGTCGACCACTTCCTCACCGTCACCGGGCAGATGGAGTTCGCCGACCGGGTGGAGAAGGAACGCGGCGGGATCAGCCCGTACGAGGCGTTGATCGTCGCCTCCCTCGCCCAAGCCGAGGCCGGCACCAAGAAGGACCTCGGCAAGGTCGCCCGGGTCGCCTACAACCGGGCCTACGGCGAGTTCCCATGCAACTGCCTGGAGATGGACGTCACGGTCAACTACTACCTGGAGATGACGGGGCAGAAGACCAAGACGTCGGCTGAGATGACGCGGGACGAGCTGCTCGACACCAAGAACCCGTACAGCCGCAAGCTGCGGGGGATGATCCCCACCCCGATCAACAATCCGGGCAAGGACGCCCTCGAAGGCGCGATGGATCCGCCGAAGGGGAATTGGTTCTACTTCGTGGCCGTCGACAAGGAGGGCAACTCCGAGTTCGCCGAGACCTACGAGCAGCACGAGAAGAACAAGGCGAAGGCCCGGGAGGCCGGGATCATCTGATCCGGCGGCGGCTCATGCGGTGGGGTGGAGATGATCTGCACCCCACCGCACGTCGGGGCCTGAGTCGTGGTCAGGCCAGGTCGATGGTTGCCGCGGTGTCGGCGGCATCGATGGTGAAGCGCGCGGTGCGGTCGCCTGCCGAGACGGTGTAGTCGCCGAGGAAGCCCTCGACGGTGACGGTGCCGTCCGCGTCGGTGCGCATGGTGGTGGGCGGCAGCCACCACTCGCCCTTGATGAGGGCTTCCAGGGCGTCGTACGACGGCTTGCGGCTGCCGTCGGCGCGGACCAGGCCGGCGGGGGCACCGAGCCACGCGCCCCGGTCGGTGAGCCCCCAGTAGTTGATCGACTCGACGGCGGGGTGGGCGAGCAGCGACCGGTAGTGCCGGGCGATGTCGTCGGCCTGCCGCGCCTCGCCCTCGGGGGTGCTCGGCCACTCCGGGATCTGGTAGTCGTTGAGGTCCACGATCTCGGGCGGCATGAGGTGGCCGGAGACCAGCGTGGTCTCGGTCAGGTGCAGCGGCAGACCGTAGCGCGCGAACCGGTCGAGCAGCTGCTGCATCTGTTCCTCGCCCCGGTACCCCTGGTGCATGTGGGTCTGCAGCCCGATCGCGTCGATGCGGATCCCGGCTTCGAGCACCCCCTCGATCAGGCACTCGTAGGCCGAGCTGAGGTCGAAGTCGTTGAGCAGCAGGGTGGCCGCCGGGTTGGCCGCGCGGGCCTCCTCGAACGCCATCCGCACCATGTGGATGCGGCCCCGGGCCCGGGCCAGGGGGGTGATGGCGTTGTCCCCGTTGGCGAAGACGGGCATGATGACCGCCTCGTTGATCGCGTCCCAGGTGTCGATCAGGCCGGCGAACCCGCCGACCAGGTCACGGATGCGGGCCCGTTGCAGCCGTTCGACCTCGTCGAGGTCGACGCCGAGCAGCCACGGCGGCTGCACGGTGTGCCAGACGAGCGGGTGACCCTTGACCGTCACGCCGCGCTCGGCCAGCCACCGCGCCGTCTTCGTCAGGCGCTCGGTGTCGGGGGCGCCGCGCCGCGGCTCGTAACTGCCCCAGTAGAACGGCAGGGTCGCGGTGTTGAACAGGTTGAGCCACAGCTCGCCCAGCCGCTCCAGGTCCACCTGGTCGGTACCGCCGAAGGGCTGGCCGTCCGCCTCGGGGCGGGGGCCACCGACCAGGTCGACGAAGTCGAAGCCGATGTTGCCGAAGCCGAAGGCGTGCCGCTGCTGGGCGACCGTCACCGGCTGCTCGGGGAGCGGCTGCCCTTCCGGCCCCCGGACGACGAGCGTGGTCTTTCCCCTGCGATGCCGCAGGCTGGTGTCAGACATGCCTCTCCTTCGCGTGGCCCGGCCGTGAACGACGTTCATGATCCCGCAGAGCGGGGGCCTGCCGCAGCGGTCGGTTCGGTGTTGAATACCGTTGACGGTTGGCACTGCGGTTTGGGGAGGATCGTTGGCTGTGTCGGCGCACAAGGCGGCGGTGGTGGGCAAGCCGATCGCGCACTCGCTCTCCCCGGTGATCCACAATGCCGGCTACGCCGCCGCCGGGTTGACCGGGTGGTCGTACACCCGGATCGAGTGCGCGGCGGAGGAGTTGGCGGGCCTGGTCGCGGGCCTGGGGCCGGAGTGGGCCGGGTTGTCGGTGACCATGCCGAGCAAGGAGGCGGCGCTCGCGGTTGCCGCCGAGGTCTCGCCGGTCGCCGCCGCGGTGGGTGCGGCCAACACGTTGGTACGCCGCCCCGACGGTTCCTGGTACGCCGACAACACCGACGTCTCCGGCATGGTCGAGGTGCTGACCGAGGCGGGCGTACGCTCCGGTGCCACGGTGACCGTGCTGGGCGCGGGCGGCACCGCGCGGGCGGCGCTGGCGGCGGCGGCCCGGCTGCACGCATCGGCGGTGGCCGTGGTGGCTCGCCGACCGGCGGCGGTCGCCGAGCTGGCCCCGGTGGCCGGCCGGCTGGGGCTGGCCATGACCGCCGCCGGCTGGTCCGAGGCGTCGACGCGAGCCGAGGCCGACGTGGTGATCTCCACGGTGCCGAAGGGCGCCGCTGACGACCTTGCGGACACGGTGTGCTGGCGGCCGGGCACCGTGCTCTTCGACGCGATCTACGACCCCTGGCCGACCCCGCTGGCCGCCGCGGCGGGCGCGGCCGGCTGCCGCATCGTTTCCGGCCTGGACCTGCTGCTGGCCCAGGCGATCGGCCAGTTCGAACAGTTCACCGGCGTCGCCGCCCCCCGCCCCGCCATGTCCGCCGCCCTCGCCGCCGCCCGCGCCGGCTGACCCAGTTCGGATCGAGCGGTCGTCCGCGCGGATGCGCTGCTGAAGCGTGTCTCCGGGAGACCCCTTCTATGCCGACCTGGAAGCCGACCAGCGCCAGTCAGCTGTCCGTCCTGGTCATGAGCCGGGCAGCGGACGCGCCATCGCCGCACCAAGCCGAACGCTGGCGGCGACGCGCTGCGGGCGGCCGATCCGAGATCTTGGACAGTTGCCGTTAGCAGCTAACGGAAACTGTCCAAGATTGACACTTAGATCGCCGTTTCGCCGTAATGGTGGTGTCCCGACCGCTTGGACACGGCCGTACCGACGAAACGGAGTCGATCCGCCTCGGCCCTATCGCCGCCCTATTGCCGGTCGCTTCATCGGGGCTCGAAATTGGTGTGGCGGGACCAGGCGAGGAATCGGGTGAAGAGGGCGGCCGGGTCGGGGGCGTCGTGTGGGTTGAGGTGGTAGAGGTCGCGCATGGCCTCGTACATCAAGCCGGCGAGGTAGATCGACAAGCCGGCCAGATTGCCGTCGTACTCCACCCTCAGCAGCAGTCGAGCCTCGCCGCAGGGCCAGGGCTGCCCGTCGGCCCGGCAGCACCACATCGGCCGCATCGGGGTGTGCGGCAACCCGCCACCGGTGACGTGCGGACGATCGGGGTGAGGGCCGCGCTTCGGTGGCGACAGCCGGTTGGTGATCACCGCTGGCCTATACACACCCGCCATGGTTGGCCTCCATTCCGCATCTGGATGGGGTCGCCCGTGCACGGGGGAAGTTCGCGGGCGACCCCGATGCAGGAACCACCCCGTCCCTTCCTGGATAGGAGCGGCTCCGCTGCGTGACAGTTTGGATAGAACGCCCTACTGTCGGTAGGCGCGCACGGCATCCGCGCATGCACCAGGGGTAACTGGGCGTAACTGGCGAATCGTCGAGCGGAAACGGGCAGGAGTGAGGATCGATGGGCAGCGCTGTCGATTACGTCCGCGAGGAACTGCGGCTGCTGCGAGTGCATCTCAGGTTGAGTCAGGACGACTTCGGTCGCGGCATCGGCTATTCCGGGTCGCACGTCAGCTCGGTCGAGACCGGTGGTCGACCACCCACCAGGGATTACATGGTCTCCGTCGACCGTGCCCACGACCCGGCCTTCGATGCGGAAGCTGGGGAGGGACGCTTCACCCGGATGCTGCGGGAACTGTCGAAACTGGAGCAGACGCCCGCCTGGCTGCGTGAGTGGATCGAGCTGGAACGCGAGGCAGCGCTCCTGCGCTGGTACGAACCGGCGTTCGTCCCCGGTCTTCTTCAAACGGAGACGTATGCGCGAGGCATGATGAACAACGGCCTGCTCCTTCCGGGCCAGATCGATCAGATGGTGGCGTCCCGGCTGGATCGGCAGGCGATCCTTACCCGCGACGTGCCGGTACCGCTGGTGGCGATCATCGATGTGATGGTGCTCCGCCGGCCGGTCAATCAGCAGCCCGACATCATGCGGGAACAGCTCGAACACCTGGTCAAGATGTCCGAGCTGCCGCACGTCCAGATACTCGTGGTGCCCGAGGAGGCGGGGATTTACCCTGGCTTGCAGGGCGGCTTCATCGTGGCGACCCTCGGCGACGGCTCGCTGGTGGCACACCTCGATCACCAGGTGCGCGCGCAGGTGGTCAGCCAGACCGATGACCTTGCTACCCTCCAGCGGACGTGGGAGGCGGTCCGAAGTGAAGCACTCCCGCGCCGGCAGTCACTCGAGCTGATCAAGGAAGTGGCGCAGACATGGACATGACCGGGGCCAGTTGGCGCACGTCGACCTACTCGGGCACCAACGGCGGATCCTGTGTCGAGGTTGCCGACAATCTGCCCGGCGCGGTGCTGGTGCGCGACACCAAGGACCGGGACGGCGGCACCCTTGCGTTCACGCCAGGCTCCTGGCAGTCCTTCGTCGACCTGGCGAAGCGGATCGCTCCGACGAGCTGACCCGCACTGGCGGTGAGAGCGGGCCCTCGGCGTACCGCCATGGTCCTCGGCATCCTGGGCGCGGTGTTCAGGGTGGCGGTCGTGGGCTTGGTGGCGCTGCTTGCGGCCGACGCCGCGCCCGGCCGTCCGCTGGCCGGGTCGGACGGCTCGGGGCGGTGCGGGAGGGTCTCGGCGAAGCTGGTTCCGTCGTGCGGCGCCTGGTGGGGGATCTACTCGCCGACCGACCCTGCGACCTGGGACCACGGCCGGGCGGTGACCGACGTGGAGGCGCAGGTCGGGCGGCGCTTCGACATCGTCCGCCGCTACCACGACTTCTCCGACGTCGGCAGCAACGGCGCCTTTCCGGACGCCTACCAGCAGCGGCTGATGCGCGACGGGCGGATCATGTTCTTCGCCTGGGAGACCCGGATCTTCTCCTCCGGTGCCGTGTTGACCTGGCGGGACGTCCACAGTGGCCGGTACGACGCGACGATCGACGCGGTCGCCGGGCGGATCCGGGCCGCCGGGGTGCCGGTCTTCCTCGGCTTCGACCACGAGCCGGAGGACGAGCCGGCCAAGGGGAGCGACGCGGACTTCGTCCGGGCCTGGCGGCACGTGCACGACCGGTTCGCCGCGGCCGGGGTCCGCAACGCGGTCTGGGTCTGGACGGTGATGGGCTGGTCCGGCCACTACCACCGGTACGCCGGGCTCTACCCCGGTGACCGCTACGTGGACTGGGTGGCCTGGGATCCGTACAACTTCCACGTCTGCACCGGCAGCCCGGTCTGGAAAAGCCCGAGCGACACCATCGGCCCGTTCTATCGCTGGTTGGACGAGCGCGGCATCGGTGCGGGCAAGCCGCGCATGCTGACCGAGTTCGGCACGAACTTCGACGCCGGTGACCCGAGCGCCAAGCGGCGCTGGTTGGAGCAGTTCCCGGCGGCGTTGCGCGCCCACCCCAAGATCAAGGCGGCGATCTACTTCAACTCGCCGGGCGTGACCCGGACGACGAGCACCTGCGACATGACCATGAACCACGACGCGTCGGCGCTGGCCGGGTTCACCGCCGCCGGGCGCGACGGCTACCTGCGTCAGCCCACGAGAGGGCGCTGACCGGGTGCGCAACGTGGACCGGATGGAGAAGTCGACCCGCCCCGCTGTCTGATTCCGGATCCGCTAAACGGCCAATCGGCTGATATCGCCCTCCGTTGCCGACGGGGGACGCTACGTGAATCGTAGTCCACTCTGGAGGCGTAGCGTGCCCAGAATCTCCTTCCCGTGGCGTCCGGCCCGGTTCCGAGCCGGACTGATCGCGGTGGTGACCGTGGCGGCCGTGCTGGCCGTGTCCGCCGCGACGGCCACGGCGGCCGTGGTGCCGGTGCCGACGCCGGGCACGCTGGTGTCGACGGATCCGGCCAACCACACCCCGCACGCCCGCGACGGTGAGGCCCGCGCCTTCGCGCAGGTGGGCGAGGTGGTCTTCGTCGGCGGCAGCTTCACCCAGATCCGGCAGACCGCCAGCTCGCCGTGGGTCGCCCGGGCCTACCTGTTCGCGTACCACCGCTCCACCGGGGCGATCTCCACGACCTTCCTGCCGGTGCTGGACGGCGCGGTCAACGCGCTCGTCGCCGGGCCCGGTGGGACGTTGATCGTCGGCGGGGCGTTCAAGAACGTCAACGGCGTCGCCCGGCGCAACCTGGTGGCGCTCGATCCCGCCACCGGCGCGACCGTCGCCAGTTGGGTCGGCCGCTCGGACGGCGGGATGATCCGCGACATGGTGCTGCACCAGAACCACCTCTACCTGGCCGGTGCCTTCAACTGGATCAACGGCACCGCCCACTCCGGGCTGGCCCGGCTCAACGCCACGACCGGCGACGTCGACCCGACCTTCACTGTCGACGCGACCGTCGGCCGGCACGGCACCGGGTCGTACGCCTGGGCCATCGACATCACCCCGGACGGCCGTACCCTGGTCGCCGGGGGCAACTTCCAGTACGTCGGCGGCCTGTCCCGCAACCAGCTGGCGCTCATCTCCCTCACCGGGACGCCGAGCGTGATCGACTGGAGCAGTGACAAATTCGTGCCGCCGTGCGCGGCCCCGGAGACGTTCACACACTACGTGCAGGACGTCCGCTTCGGCGGGGACGGCAGTTGGTTCGTGGTCGGCACCAACGGCGGCGCCGGCTGGCCGGCGGCGTACTGCGACGTGCTGGTCCGCTTCGAGACCGCCGCCCGCGGCGCCAACCAGCTCGGCACCTGGGTCAACTACACCGGCAACGACACGATCACCTCGGTGGAGGTGGCGGACAACGTCATCTACCTCGGCGGGCACTTCCGCTGGCTGAACAACCCCAACGCCAGCGACGCGGCCGGTCCGGGCGCCGTCGACCGGCTCGGCATCGCCGCGGTCACCCCGGCCACCGGCATGCCGGTGAACTGGAACCCCGGCCGCCGGGGCGGTAGCTCGCTGCCGGCGGGCGCCAGCAACTGGGGCTCCCAGGTGCCGGTGCTCTGGCGGGGCAGCGACGGCCTCTACTTCGGGCACAACTCCGACGGGATGGGCAACGAGTACCACGGCCGGCTCGGTGTCTTCCCCCTGGCCGGCGGGCGCGGCGTGGTGCTGCGGAACCCACCCACCGCGACCACCGGTCACCTCTACCTGAGCGTCGGCGAGGGACGGCTCGCGAAGGTGCCGTTCAACGGTACGACTCTCGGCGCCGCCACCACCGTCAGCCAGCCGAACTACACGCAGGCGGGGGCCACCTGGCGGGTGGACGACCGGATCTACTGGTCGCACCGGGTGGCGGGCACGCCGACCGGTAGTCGGATCGACATCTCGATGTTCAACGGTGGTGACATCGGGGTCCCGTGGGAGTCCTCCGGCTACAACGACTGGTTCAACCCGGCCCAGCTGACCGGCGCCTTCTATCTCGACGGGCGCCTCTACTACACCCGCAGCGGCGCGAACCAGCTGTATTACCGCTACTTCGAGCCGGACGGCAACTACCTCGGCGCCACCGAGTTCAGCCTGCCCACCACCGGCGTCACCTGGTCGTCGGTGCGGGGCATGGCCTGGGTCGGCGGGCGGATCGTCCACGGCGGCGCCGACGGTTCGCTACGCAGCGTCCCCTTCGACCCGACCGCGGCACCGGCGGCGGTGGTGAACGGTACGCAGAGCACGGTACTCAGCACCGGGAGTTCGGGGTTAAGCTGGTCCACCCCATCGATGTTTTTCTCGGTGCAGTGAGCAGCGTCGGAGACCTCCGCACCGGAAGACCTGACCGACGGTGAAGCCGGATGACTGACCCCTCGCACGGCCCCTGGCCCGCTGGCCCGCCCGCCGTCGAGGGGGCGTCGGAGCGGACGCTGACCCTGGGCGACCTGCTCCGCGTACCGCTGCAGCGGATCGGACTGGTGGCGGCGACCGCCGCGGTGGGCCTCGTCGTGGCGCTCGGATATCTGTTCCTGATGCCCGGCCGGTACACCGCGAGCGCGGTGGTGGCGGTCCGTCCGGTCGTCACCGACGCCTTCAGCCCCAGCGGGGCCGCCGCCGACCGGGCGGTGAACATGAACGTGGAGAGCGGCATCGCCACCGGAACCGAGGTGGTACGCCGGCTGGCCGAGCGCAGCGGGCAGGACCAACGGGACGTGCGGGACGCCCTCGACGTCGAGGTGCCGACCGGCGGACAGATCCTGCGCTTCTCCTACCGGGCGAGTTCGCTGGACGAGGCGGTGCGCAGCGTCAACCTGGCCGCTGAGTCCTATCTGGACATCCGCCGGACGATGTACGAGCGGCAGCGCACCGAGATGCTCCGCTCGTACGACGAGAGCATCGCCAAGGTGGCCGCGCAGCAGGCGGCGGTGCGCAAGCGGATGGCCAACGCCGGCTCGGGCGGCAACGAGGCGGCGGCGGCCGAACTCACCGGGATCAACAATCAGCTGACCCAACTGAACTCCGCGCGTACCGAGATCGCCGCGGTGGACGTCAACCCGGGCTGGGTCACCCGGGCCGCCGAGCCGGCGATGGCTTCCTCCGGCGGCGGCCGGCAGGCGCTGTTCCTGCTGGCCGGTCTGCTCGGCGGAGCGCTCGTCGGCGGGGTGCTCGCGTACGCCTGGGAATCGGTGGACCGGCGGATCCGCTCCGTCGACGACGCCCGGCGGGTGAGCGGTCTGACCCTGCTCGGCACGGTCCGTGGCCGGGGCGGCATCGCCGGCCGTCGAAGCCCGGACGACGCCGACGTCAGATACGTCGCCATGGCGATCGCGGAGCGGATCCACCAGCCGGCCCGGGTCACCCTGCTGAGCGCGCAGGAGGATCCCACCCCGATCACCGCCCGGCTGGCCGTCGCGCTCGCGGTCGCCGGTCGGGAGGTCTTCGTCGCCGACGACAGCGGTCGTCTGGACCGCCTCCGCGACGCGGTGCTCGCCGACCGGGAGCGGCTGCCGGCGTACGTGGACCCGACGCGGCAGCCCCTGCCGAGACCGCGCCCGCCGACCGACGCCGACCCGATCACCGAACGGATCCAGGCCGTGCGTCGCCGCCCGTCGCCCCACCCGATCGGTACGCGTACCCCGGCCGACCCGGACGCCACCCTCACCCTGCCCAAGGCGGCGACCGCCGAGGGCGGGCCGAACGGCCGGGCCGCCCGTGACGACGGGCTCCGGGTGGGCGCCGGACGGATCCTGCTCGGCACGTTCCGGCACGGGGCCCGCCACCCGCTGCTGCTGTTCAACGCGCCGCCGGCCGAGTCCGACGAGCGGGGAGTCGCGGCCGCCCGCCAGGGCAGCGCGGTGGTGGTGGTGGAACGGGACCGGACCCGACAGCGCGAACTGCGCCGGCTGGTCGAGCGACTGCGGGCCGCCGGGGTGAACACGCTGGGCATGGTGCTGACCCGCGACGGGCGGGGCTGATCCGTGCCCGTCACCCGCGCGCCGGCGGCGACCGACCCGGCCGGCGACGGGTGGCCGGATCCCCCGCGCCCCGAGCCGCCCGCTGCGGTGCCCCGGCTGCCCGGCTGGCCGCTGATGCTGATGTTCGGCCTGGTGCCGCTCTGGTGGTTGCTCGGCGCCTTCTACCTCGGCTGGTCGCTGCTCGGCGCGCTGCTGTTCGCGATGCTGCTGGTGCGGGGGCGCGTACCGCTGCCGCCGGCCACCGGGCTCTGGCTGCTCTTCCTGGCGCTCGTCGTGATCAGCGCCACCCGCCTGCCGGCACCGGCCGCGCTGGCCCCGTTCGGACTGCGGCTGGGCTTCTACGTCACCGCCCTGGTGGTCGGCGTCTACGTGTACACCCGGGCCCGGGAGACCGCCGACCTCGCGCAGGTGCTCGTGCCGCTCTGCGTGTTCTGGTTCGGTCTGGTCGCGCTGGGTTGGCTGGGCGTGCTGGCGCCGCGGTTGGCCCTCACCACCCCGGTGGAGCTGCTGCTGCCCACCGGGCTGGCCGACAACGACTACCTCCGTGACCTGGTGCACGTCACGGCCTCCGAGTACAGCCTGCGGGCAGCGGATCCGGTCTACCGGCCGGCGGCGCCCTTCCCGTACACCAACAACTACGGCAGCGCGTACGCGATGACGCTGCCCTGCGCGGTGGCGTTCACCATGCTGCGCCGGCGGGGTGCGCTGCGCTGGGCGGTGCTGGCGTCACTGCCGCTGTCGCTGGCACCGGCCTTCCTCACCCTGAACCGGGTGATGTTCGCCAGCCTCGGGGTGGGCCTTGCGGTGCTCGGCGTCCGGGCCGCGCTGCGCGGCAACGTGCGGGTGGGTTTCTCCGTGCTGGGCGTGCTGTGCGCGGCGCTGCTCACCGCCCTGTTCATTCCGGTCGCCACGTTGATCGGTGACCGGGTCGCGGCCAGCGACACCAACGCCGACCGGTTCGCGCTCTACGCCGAGGTGGTGCGCCGGATCGGCCACTCACCGTGGCTCGGTTACGGCGCGCCGGTCAGCGCGGACACCGTCGCCGCGCAGGTGCCGGTCGGCACCCAGGGCCAGCTCTGGATGGTGCTGTTCAGCCATGGCGTACCGGCGCTGGTCTGCTTCCTCGCCTGGTTCGTGGCGGCCACCGTGATCTGCGCCCGCGCCTCCTGCGCCGCCGGGCAGTGGCTCGCCGTGGTGCCGGTGATCTGCCTGGCGCAGCTTCCGTTCTACGGGATGGCGAGCCCGACCATCTCCGTGGCCTGCTTCGCCGTGGCCCTGTCGATGGCGCTCGTCGCGCGCCAGGCAGCGGCACGCCGGCGTACGCGCACCGACGCGGTGGCGGTGCCCGGATGATCGGCGCGACCCGGAGCCCCGCCGCCGTCACGCCGCACCTGCCCGGGGACGACCACGCGTCGGCACCCGAGTCCGTGCGGGAGACCCGGCGCAGCGCGCGCGCCGCCTCGGCCGCTCTGCTCGGCGCAGCGGTCAACGGGCTCCTCGGCTTCGTCCTGGTGGTGGTCATCACCCGCGGCTACGGTCCCAGCGGGTCGGGGGCGTTCTTCGCGGCGATCGGAGTGGTGACGGTGGCCGCCGCCGTCTGCACCCTGGGCGCGGAGACCGGGCTGATCTGGATGCTGCCGCGACGGCGTACCGGCGCGGCGGGCGACGCGGCGCGGCTGCTGCCGGTGGCGCTGATTCCGCCGCTGTCGGTCGCCCTCCTGGTCGGCGTGCTCGGGGTGCTCGGGGCGACGCCGGTCGCCGCCCGGCTGCTGGACACCTCCACCGGCGACGGTGCCGTGCTCGTCGCGCTGAGCTGCGCCGCGATCCCCGTGGTGGTGGCCATGACGCTGCTGCTGGCCGCCCTGCGCTGCGTCCGGCCGCTGCGCGCCTACCTCGCCGTGCAGTCGGTGCTGCTCCCGCTGGCCCGGCCCGCGCTGGTCGGCCTGGCGGTGCTGGCCGGCTGGGGGCTGGTGGCCGGGCTGGCCGGCTGGCTGGTGCCGGCGGCGCTGGCCCTCCTGCTCTGCCTGGCCCTGGTCGCCGGCCCGCTCGGCGTCGGCCGGGGCGCCGCGCTCCGACCTGCCCCGGGGGACTGGCGTACGTTCTGGCGTTTCGCGCTGCCCCGGGCCGCCTCGGCGGCGATGGACTCCGGTGCCGTCTGGGTGGGCGTGCTGCTCACCTCGATGCTCGCCGGCCCGGCCGAGGCGGGTGTCTTCGGCGCGGTCGGCCGCTACATCCTCGCCGGCCAGTTGGCCATGCACGGGCTGCGGGTGGCGGTGTCACCCCAGTTGTCCCGGCTGCTCGGTCAGGGGCGGCGGGCCACGGCGGCGGCGGTGCACCGGCAGATGACCGCCCTCGCCGTGCTGCTCTGCTGGCCGGTCTACCTGCTGCTGGCGCTGCACGGCGCGACGTTCCTGGCGGTCTTCGGGGCGGATTTCGCCGCCGCCGGCACCACCGGCGTGGCTGTGCTCGCGGCGGCCATGCTGGTGAACACCGGGGTGGGCAACGTGCAGAGTCTGCTGCTGATGAGCGGGCGCAGCGGGCTGCATCTCGCCGCCACCTCGGCCGGGCTGCTGGTCACCGTCTCACTCGGCCTGCTGATGATCCCCGGTCGGGGGGCGACCGGCGCGGCGCTGGCCTGGGCGACCGGGATCGTGGTGGAGAACCTGGTCGCGTACTGCTGTGCCCGGACGGTGGTCGGCCAGCCGCTCGTCGACGCCGCGCTGGTCCGCGTCGCCGGGCTGGTCGTCCTGGCGGTGGGTGCCGCGGCGCTGCTCGGCCTGCTCGTGCCGGGAGGTGGCCCGGTCGGCCTGGCGGTGGCGGTGGGCCTGCTGGCACCCGCCTCCCTCGGCCTGTTGACGCTGCCCCGGGTACGCGCCCGCATCGGCGTTGCCCTGGCACAGATTCGTGAGCGCGAGCCGGCTGGGCCTGCCGCCGCGCCAGAGCCGTCGATGAAGGGTAGGTGAGGGTCGTGCCGCCGCTGCGGGACCGGGTGAAGCAGGTGATCCCCCGCCAGGTGACCAACCGGGTACGGGAAAATCTGGTCGACTACGGCGTACGCACCAGCGACCGCCGGCCGCTGCCGGACTTCCTCATCATCGGCACCAAACGGGGCGGCACCACCTCGCTGTGGAACTACCTCATCCGGCATCCGCTGGTGCCCCGGCTCTTTCCCGCCTGGAACACGAAGTCGTCGCACTACTTCGAGGAGAACTGGCGGCGTGGCGAGGCGTGGTACCGCTCGCACTTCCCGACCGTGCGCCAGCGGGAAGGGCTGGAGGGTCGCCACGGCGGGCCGGTGCGGGTCGGCGAGGCGGCGCCGCTGTACATGTTCCACCCCCTCGTCGCGGGGCGGGTCGCCGCGCTGATGCCGTCGGTGCGCCTGATCGTGCTGCTGCGGGACCCGGTGGAACGGGCGTACTCGCACTGGAAGGAACGGCGTGTCAACGGCGTCGAGCCGTTGGACTTCGCCGCCGCGCTGGCGGCCGAGCCGGAGCGTACGGCGGGGGAGCGGGATCGGCTGATCGCCGAGCCGGAGTACGTAAGCGCGCCCTACGACTGGTACACCTACCGGGCCCGGGGCCGCTACCTGGAACACCTGGCGCCGTGGCTGGAGCGTTTCGACCGGTCCCAGTTCCTCTTCCTGCCCAGCGAGGACCTCTACCGCGACGCGCGGGCGGCGTTCCGGCGGACCCTGCAATTCCTCGGCCTGCCCCCGGTCGAGCTGCCCGACTTCACGGTCCACAACCGCACCCACTCCGCGCCGTTGGACCCGGCGTCGCGGGCGGAGCTGACCGAGTACTACCGCCCGCACAACGAGGCGTTACGCCAGCGGCTGGGGCTGGCCCTCGACTGGCCGGACCGGGTGGCGTGACGGTGGCCGGCCGCGCCTCGACCGACCCCCGATGCCGGGACGACGGGCTGGGCTGGGTGAGCCGGGCGCTCTTCGGCGACGAGCGGATCGCGTTGACCGTGGGCGTCGAGCCGCCGGCCGGGTCCGCCGTCGCGGCGCGGTACGCGGTCGTGCCGTCGGTCGCCCGGGCACGTTTCCTGCTGCCGCTCGGGGCACCCCGGGTCACGGCGGCGGCGCTGCTGGCGTACAACGGGCTGCGGCCGGCCACGATCCGCCTGATCCGCGCCGCGCTCGGCGTCGCGGCCCGGGTCGGCGCGGTGGACCGGGCGCCGTTCCCGGTCCTGACCGTCGCCCTGCCCGCCGGACTGCACCCGGCCGAGGTGCTCCTCGCCGACCGGCTCGCCGCCCTCCTCGGCGGCGGCGCGCGGTACGCGGCGTGCGGCGTCCGCCCGCCGGACCCGAACCACAAACCCACACTGCAACTGTTCGACGGTGCCGGACGGCCACGCGGGTACGCCAAGATCGGGTGGAATCCGGCGACCCGGGCGCTCGTCGCGGCGGAGGCGGCGGCGCTGCGGGAACTGTCCGGGGTGGCCGGAATCGACGGCCATCCCCGGGTGCCCCGGCTGCTCGCCGAGGCCGACTGGGACGGGCGGGCGGTCGCGGTGGTCGAACCGCTGCCGCCGCAGGTCCGGCGGGTGCCGGCGGGCGCGGCACCCGATCCGGTGGCGCTGCTCGCGGTGGCCCGCCGCCACCGGCCACCGGCCGAACCCCGGCCGCTGGCCGGCTCGCCCTTCCTGAGCCGGCTGACCGCCGAGGCGCGGCGGTCAGCCGCCACGACCCCCGGCGGGTCCCGGGCGGTGCGGGCCGTCGCCGCGCTGACCCGCCGACACGGCGACGTCGCGGTCGAGTTCGGGCACTGGCACGGCGACTGGGTGCCGTGGAACCTCGGCCGGCAGGGCGGTGACCTGGTCGCCTGGGACTGGGAACACAGTGGGCCGGACGTGCCGGTCGGCTTCGACCTGGCCCACGACGCCTTCCACCGCGCGCTGGTGCTGCGTGGTGAGCCGGTCGCCCCCGCGGTCGCCCGGATGGCGGCGGCGCTGGCCCGGCACGGCGCGCGCCTGGGCCTGGACCTGCGGCGACAGCGGCTGGTGGTCGACGCGTACCTGCTGGAGCTGTGGCTGCGCGCCTGGCGCCTGGCCGATGCCGGCGCCGGCTGGAACCGGCGACTGCATCCCGCGCTGCTGGACGTCGTCGAACAGTCCGGCGACTGATCGGCGACAGCACAGGGTGGAAAGAATTCTGTAAATGCGATAAGTGTCGATGACCTGACGGAATCCAAGCGAACTTTTGTGGGGAGTCGCATGGACGCGAAGACTCGGAAGCCCGGCCAACCGCCAGTGTTGCTGCTGGTCGGCTCCAGCGGTGGGCACCTCGCCCAGCTGCTGGCGCTGCGGCCCTGGTACGAGAAGTGGCGGCGCTGCTTCGTCACGTTCGACACGCCGGACGCGGTGTCGCTGCTGGCCGGCGAGGAGATGGTCCTGGCCCACCATCCGACCACCCGGAACCTGCGCAACCTGCTGCGCAACGGGGTGCTGGCGGCCCGGGTGCTGCGCCACCGGCGGGTCGCCGCGGTGGTCACCACCGGGGCGGGCGTGGCCGTCCCGTTCGTCGTGCTCGCCCGGCTGCGGGGCATCCCGACCGTCTACATCGAGGT
Source organism: Micromonospora sonchi (assembly GCF_014646235.1). GTDB lineage: Bacteria > Actinomycetota > Actinomycetes > Mycobacteriales > Micromonosporaceae > Micromonospora > Micromonospora sonchi. Next base: position 93,345 of record NZ_BMNB01000011.1, read on the forward strand.
CTACGACCGGATCGACACGCCGACGCTGACCGCCCGGCTGTGCCGCCCGTTCCTGTCCACGATGCTCGTGCAGTGGGAGGAGCAGCGCCGCCAGTACCCGGAGGCGACCGTCGTCGGGACGCTGCTGTGAGCGGTACGCTGCCGCCCGTCGACGCCCGGCCGCAGCTGCTGGTGACCGTGGGCGCCGACCGGCATCCCTTCGTCCGGCTGGTCGACTGGCTGCAACAGTGGTACGCCGAGGTGGCCGGTGAGGTCATCCTGACCGTGCAGCACGGCTACACCCCGGTCGCGGACCTGCCGGACGCGGTGCAGTTCCTCGGGCACGCCGAGTTGCAGAAGGCGATGGACCAGGCGGATCTGGTGGTCTGCCACGGCGGGCCGGCCACCATCCTGGAGGCCCGCCGGCACGGGCACCTGCCGATCGTGGTGCCCCGGGACCCGGCCCACGGCGAACACGTCGACGACCACCAGCAGCGCTTCGCCCGCCGGCTCGGCGCGGCCGGGCTGATCGCGCTCTGCGAATCCCGGCAGGCCCTGCGGGACGCGCTCGCCGCCGGCCTGTCCGACCGGTCGCGGTTCACCGTGGCGGCGGACCCCGAGTCGGTCGACCGGCAACAGGCCGCGGCATACCGGGTGGGACTGATCGTCGACGACCTGGTCGCCACCGCGCAGCGCCGGCACCGACCCTGGTGGCCGCCGTGGCGGGGACCGGGACGCGACGAGGGACGACAGCCGTGACCCGGTACCCGAGGGTGAGCGTCGTGATACCCACCCGCGACCGCCCGGAACTGCTGTCCGCCGCTATCCGGGCCGTCGTGACGCAGGACTACCCGGGGTCGGTCGAGGTCATCATGGTGTACGACCAGTGCGAGCCGGACCGCCCACCGCCCGCGCCCGCCGCACCGCACCGGTCGGTTCGGGTGCTCGGCAACACCCGTACCCCGGGCCTGGCCGGCGCCCGCAACACCGGTGCCCTGGCCGCCACCGGCGAGCTGATCGCCTTCTGCGACGACGACGACGAGTGGCTGCCCGGCAAACTACAGGCCCAGGTCGACGCCCTGGCCGCGTCCGGCGCCGCGTTCGTCACCTGCGGCATCCGGATCAGCTACCAGGGGCACACCGTCGAGCGGGTGCTGGACCGCGACTCGATCACCCTGGCCGACCTGCTGCGGGACCGGATGACCGAACTGCACCCGTCGACCTTCCTCGTCCGGGCCACCGCGCTGCGCGACAGGATCGGACTGGTCGACGAGGAGATCCCGGGCGGCTACGCCGAGGACTACGACTTCCTGCTCCGGGCCGCCCGCGCCGCCCCGCTGGTCAACCTGCCCGCCGCGTACGTGCTGGTGCGCTGGCACCGGCGGTCGTACTTCGCCCAGCGCTGGGACACCATCGCCGAGGCGTTGCAGTGGCTGCTGGAGCGCCATCCCGAGTTCGCCACCCAGCCGGCGGGCCAGGCCCGGATCGCCGGGCAGATCGCCTTCGCCCGCGCCGCGTGCGGCGATTCCCGCTCCGCGCTGCGCTGGGCCCGGCGCACTCTTCGCGGCAACCCGCGCGAAGCGCGTGCCTACCTGGCCCTGGCCGTGGCCGGGCGGATGCTCCGCCCCGACACGGTGCTCCGCACCCTGCACCGCCGAGGTCGAGGAATCTGACCGGGGTGGTTCGCTGGCCTTCAGCGGCCTGTGTCATCGTTGGCGATGAATGACCCGGCATCCCTCTGATTTGTCCGTTGCGTGACACGCTTGATTGATTGCGGTCGGTCGTGGTCGATGAAATTTTGTCTGGCCGCATCGGCGACGAAGCATCACCGAAAGTGTTCGCGGACGCGGCTTCAGGCTTGTCGCCTGCTCGAATATTGGCGAGTCCAGCGGTGCGTCCTAGCTCAAAGTTACGATGTACCAGACGGCTTCTCTCTGCCTATGATCCCTCATCATGCCTGCACGGGGGAAGTTGGTCCGCAGTGACACCTACGCATTTTCGAACGAAAAATTCCATCGGTGATGGCCTAAGGGTGGTCCGATCCCGTTCGGAGCGGATCCTGGCCGCGAGTTTAGCTGTCGTCATGGCGCTCACCATTTCCGACATTCCCGTGGAATCAAGTGCTGCGGCGGCGGCGACCAAGCCGGCTGCCGACGAGATTTTGGAGCGGCCCGATGAAATGGCGGCGCTCGTAACGGCACGCACGTCCGGCAAGAAGGTCCGGATTTCCGGCATGACGACCGACTCCGCCGAATATGTGGCGCACCCGGACGGGAAAATCGAGGCCACGGTCCACGCCGGACCGGTGCGCATGCAGCGGGACGGCGGTTGGGTCGAGATCGATCTGACGCTACAGCCGGCCGACGACGGCTCGGTACGCGCAAAGGCCCATCCGCTGAACCTCTGGATCTCCGGTGCCCGGGGCAAGGGCGGTGACCTGGCCGCCGTCGGCGAGGGGGACCGCCGACTCACGCTCGGCTGGCCGGGAGAGCTGCCGGCTCCGGTGCTGCTGGACAACAGGGCGACGTATCCGGAGGTGGCACCCGGCATCGACCTCGTGGTGGAGGCCACCCGGACCGGGTTCTCCCAGTACCTCACGGTCAAGAGCCGCTCAGCGGTGGATCGGCTGCCGGCACTGGATCTTCCCTTGACCGGGAAAGGGTTCGCCTCGTTCCACCAGGGTAGTGGCGGTGAGCTGACGCTGAAGGACGGGAAGGGCCGGTCGATCGCGGTCGTCCCGGCGCCGGAGATGTGGGACGCCCGGCGTGCCGCCGGGACGGAGCAGCCCACTCGCCGGACCCTGGTCGGTGCGCGTTCCGAGCGAGCGAAGGGTGCCCGCGACGGCGGCCTGGTCATGCGGCTGCGGCCCGACCTGACCTGGTTGAAGGACCCGGCCACCCAGTACCCGGTGACCATCGACCCGCAGATCAACCCGCTCTACACCTCCTTCGACACCTATGTGAAGGAAGGAGACAGCGTGGACCGCAGCGGTGCGAGCGACCTCCAACTCGGTCTGCTCGCGACCACCCCGGCCGTGAAGACGCGCTCCTTCGTGCACTGGCCGGTGTCCGCTCTCGCGGGCAAACAGATCACCGCAGCCACCGTTTACTTCTGGAACTGGTGGTCGCACAGCTGCACGGCGAGCTCGTGGGAGATCTGGACCACCGGTTCCGCCTCCTCCGCCACCCGATGGGGAACGCAGCCGACCTGGATCCAAAAGGAGGCGACCTCGACCCAGACGAAGGGCTACTCGTCGGCCTGCGACGACGGCTGGGTCAGCATCAGCGGCACCAACTTCTTCCAGCGCGCCGCCACCGCCGGCCAGACCACGGCCTACATGGGCGTACGCGGCACCGACGAGACCTCGACCAACAGCTTCAAGCAGTTCCGCTCGCGGAACGCGGCCAGTTCGAGCCAGGTGCCGTACGCGACGGTCACCTACAACTCGTACCCGACCGTCGGCACCCGCTCCACCGTGCCGGCCACGGCCTGCGTCACGGGATCCTCACGGCCGAAGATGAACACCGCCACCCCCCAGCTACGGTCGGTCATCGCCGATGCCGAAGGATCGCCGGTCACCGCGGAGTTCGAATGGTGGACGCTGACCGGTACCACCAAGCTCGGTAGCGTGATCACCTCGGCCGGCGCCTCCGGTACGACCTTCACCGCCACCGTTCCCGCCGGCGTCCTGGCCCACGGCAGCTCCTACCGGTGGCGGGTGCGCGGCAACGACGGCACGGTCAACGGCACCTGGTCCTCGTTCTGCGAGTTCAACGTCGACACGTCGATCGGCAGCCCGCCGATCATCACCTCCGAGACGTACCCGGAGAACGCCTGGGGAGGGGACGCGGGGGTGGCCGGGCAGTTCACCTTCGACGCGAACGGGGTCGCGGACGCGGTCGCCTACGAGTACAGCCTGGACGTGCAGCCACCGAACCGCGTGGTCAACACCACCGCGCCAGGCGCCCCGGCGACGGTGAACATCACTCCGCTGACCCCCGGCTGGCACAACATCTGGGCCCGGACCCGTGATTCCGCCGGTAACGTGACCCAGTTGCGGTCATATCCGTTCAAGGTGGGCTCCGCGGCGATGACCTCACCCAAGACGGGTGACATCAGTGGGGCGAAGAGCGTGCTCAGCTCCATCTCGGCGTCGTCGTTCACGGAGGTCACCTACCAGTGGCGCCGCGCAGGCTCCGACAGTTGGGTCCAGATCCCGAACTCGCACGTGACCTACACCGCTGGTGGTGGCGCGGTCACCTGGCCCGTCCCGGTCACGGGAGGCACGGTTCCGAAGCTCAACTGGGACATCGCCGCCACCCTCGCCGCGGTCGACGGGCAGGGCGTGCCACGCGACGGGCCGCTACAGGTGCGCGGCTACTTCAACCCCAACAACAACGGTGCGCCCAGCGACCCGGTGAAGATCCGCTTCGATCGCAACCTCGCCTCCGCGACCACGGCACAGGTCGGACCCGGATCGGTCAACCTGATCACCGGCAACTACCAGCTCTCGCACGCCGACGTCTCGGTGGCCGGACTGGTGGTGTCCCGGACGCTCAACAGCCGTCGGCCCTCGGGTAACGCGGATCCGCTCTTCGGACCGGGCTGGATCTCCGGCACCGTGGTCTCGGACGCGCAGGCCCCCTACACGCGGCTCACGACGTTCGGGAGCCTCGTGCAGGTCAAGCTCCCGGACGACTCGACGATCGGCTTCACGAGGATCGACGCCGGCGGGACCAGGTACGAGCCGGAGGTGGGCTCGGAGAACCATGTACTGACCTTCAACAGCGGTACCAGCACCTTCACCCTGGCCGACCGGGACGGGAACGTCGTGACGTTCACCCGGGCCGTCAACGATCCGCCCAACGTCTACACGCCGACGGCCGCCACTGCCCCAGGGTCGGGCAACACCACCACCTACTCCTGGGAAAAGGTCGTCCTCGGATCGAGCGAGGTGATGCGCCCGACGCGGCTGTTGGCGCCCGTTCCCAGCGGTGTCACCTGTACCACGCTGGTCCGTGGTTGCCGGGCCATCACCTTCACCTATGCGAACACGACGACCGCGACCGGCTTGGCGGACGGCACGTGGGGTGACTACTCCGGCCGGGTCAAACAGATCTCGTACATCGCCTGGGACCCGGACCTTCCGACGCCTGCCATGCGCACGGTCGTCCTGGCCCGCTACACCTACGACAGCGGCGGGCGGTTGCGTACCGTCTCCGACCCGCGACTCGACCACCAGAGCGGTGGCAGCAGCCACCAGGTGCGCACCGTGTACTACTACAACGGCGACGGCATCATCACCTCGATCACGCCGCCGGCACAGGAGCCGTGGCTGTTCTCCTACACCACCGTCCCGGGTGATCCCGGTAAGGGCCGCCTGCACAAGGTCACCCGCTCCGCCCTGTCGGCGGGCACCGCCGTGCAGACGGTGGTGTACCAGGTACCCGTCTCGGGCAGCGGAGCACCCTACAATCTCGCTGCCGGTGAAACCGCGCGGTGGGGCCAGGCGGATGCGCCGACGGACGCCACGGCGATCTTTCCGGCCACCCAGGTACCGGGCGGCGATCCGTCCACCGGTGTCCTGCCCGGTTCCTATGAGCGGGCCACGATCAGCTACATGGACAGCAACGCGCGGACGGTGAACACGGCCGAGCCGAACGGCCACATCGACGCTGTCTGGTACGACCTTTCCGGCAACGTGATCGGTGAGCTGACGGCCGGCAACCGTAAGCGGGCGTTGGAGGCATCCGGCACCGACAGCGCCGCGGCGGAGGCCGAGATCGCCTCTCGGCTCTCGACCGTCACCCGGTACTCCGACGACGGCCAGACGATTCAGGAGATCTTCGGTCCCGAGCACGACGTGCTGTTGTCGACCGGAACCGTGGTGCGAGGCCGCGCGCACACCTCGTACACCTATGACGAAGGTGCCCCGTCAGGTGGTGAGGCTCCTGGCCTACCCACCACGGAGCGGGTCTCGGTCAGCCACGTGGTCGGCGGGCAGACGGTGGACGAGGATGTCCGCACCACCAAGACGGAGTATGACTGGACCCTGAAGCTGGCCACCAAGACGATTGTCGACCCCGGCGGTCTGGACCTGGTGAACCGGACGGAGTACGACGCCTCGGGCCGGGTGGTTCGCAGTACCCAACCTGCCGGCGGCAGCGCCGACTCCACACCAGCCACCCGGGTGAGCGTTTACTACGGTGCCGGGGCCAACGCCAGCCATCCGGAGTGTGGGGGACGGGCTGAGTGGGCGGGGCAGGTATGCCGCACCCATGCGGGTGGCCCGGCGGAAAGTGCGCCCGAGCTGTTGGCGATGGTGACGACGTACGGTTTCTATGGACAGAACCGGGTCGTCACCGAAAAGAACACCGCGGGCGTGCAACGGACGAACAGCACCTCATACGACGAGGCGGGACGACCGTTCGAGTTGGTGGTTTCCGGCCCGGGTACACCGGTCAACCGCAGCCGCAACATCTACGATCCCGTCAGCGGGGATCTGGTCCGGACGCAGAGCGTCGACGCCGGTGGTGCGGTGGTCGCGGAGGTGATTCGTGGCTACGACAGCCTTGGCCGACAGACCAGCTACACCGACGCTGACGGCAATCAGACCACGACGGGCTTCGGCGTGGCGGGCACGGTGGTGTCAATCGGTGATCCGGTCGCCAGCCAGGCCGTGACGTACGACGGTGCAACGGAGCGGCGTGGCCTGCCCACCACCCTGGTGGACTCCCAGGCGGGGACCTTCCAGGCGACCTACGACGCCGACGGCAACATCGTCACGCAGAGCATGCCGAACGGCGTACAGGTGACGCTCACCATCAACGAGATCGGTGCGGCTACCGGCATCCGGTACGACCAGCCGGGGTGTGGCCAGCCGTCCTGCTCCCTCTTCGTGGACAGTGTGGTGCCGTCGGCCGCCGGGCAGTGGGCGGCGAGGGCGACCAGTCTGTCCGAGCAGAAATTCACCTACGACCAGGCTGGACGGATTTCGACCGTGTCCGACACGGTCAATGGCCACTGCGTCGTACGGCAGTACGAGTTCGATGCCGGCGCCAACCGCACACGACTGATGCAGTCCGCAGCCGGAACCGGCGGCTGTCAGGGGGCAGTTCCAGCCGACGAGAAGGTCTGGGCGTACGACAACGCCGACCGAGCCACTGGCGACGGCTACACGTATGACGTGCTCGGACGGACTCTGACGCAACCCGGAGTGGACTCCGCCATCGCCGGCGGCGGACCGGCGACCATGTCTTACCACGCGAACGACATGGTGCGGACGATCTCGCAGGCGGGCCGTACGGCCACGTACACCGTGGACGTGGTGAACAACCGCATCAGGTCGTGGGTCACGACCACGCCCGGCGGTCCGAGTGTCACCAAACGCCATCACTACTCCGCGGACGACGATTCGCCGGTCTGGACGGATGAGGGTGGTGGCAGCATCACCCGTCCGATCGGAGCCCTGCTCGGCCTGGTCGGCATCTTCGCCACGGGTGTCGGCGTCACCTGGCAACTGGTGGATCTGCACGGCAACGTCGTTGCCGGGATGGCACAGAGCGGGACCGGGCTGCTCTACACGCGGGAGTTCCTCGAGTACGGACAGCCACGTGATGCGGCTGCCGCGAACCCGCCCCGGTACGGCTGGCTGGGCTCGGCGCAACGCGCCGCCGACACCCCGAGCGGGGTCATCCTGATGGGGGCCCGGCTCTACAACCCGGCCACCGGTCGGTTCCTGTCGGTCGACCCAATTGTCGGCGGCAACCTGAACGCCTACGAATACTGTGGGGGAGATCCCACGGGTTGCACCGACACATCGGGTATGGCAAGCAACACCTGCCGCGACAGTTGGTGGAGCCAGCACTTCACCGACAGGTGGACGACGAATTATCCGAAATATATGCCGTACTACAAGATTTCGAACAAGCGGGTCGGCAAGACGCTCAACATCAGGTGCAGCCTGACTCACAACACGACGCTGCGGATGTTGGGTTATGGAACTCCCGCGATCGGAGGGGCGATCGGTGCATTGCTCGGCTTCCTGTGTGGTCCCTGGTGCGGCGTCGGCGGAGCGGTCGTCGGAGTTTTGATCGGGCAGATTGGGCCAGTTGAGTACTCAGCTCGCTGCAAGAAGCAGCGCGGAATCAAAGTGCGGGCCACCCTCAAGACCAGAATCACGTACACCACGATTTATTGGCGCTGGTGGGCAGGGGGTGGCACGAGCTCGTTCGCCACGCCGTACTCCTACGGGTGGCCGCTGGGCTGGCAGTGTCTATGAGTGGTTGCTCTCTTCGAGGACCGGGGTAGGTGACGATCGGATGGCAGGAAGGCTGGCCGTGATCGTGGTGCTGGCGGCACTGGTGGTACTTCTGGGTGCGCTGGTCCGGACCGGGAGGATCGTGCCGGGAGCGCGGGGCGACACCGCCGCTGCCCGTCGTTCCGGGGCCCTGATCGTCGCCGCTGGTCTGCTGGGAATTCTCCTGGCGGTGGTCACCCTGGTGCAGAAGTGGATGTCCTTGCCGGCGAACGTGGGATCGGCTGTCCGGATCGCCCTGGCGGTGGCGATGGGAGGGGCGATGATTCGAGCGGCCTGGATCCTCCGGCGCAGCCGGGAGGGCAGCCGCTAGCTGCACGGGAGTGGTGCGGTGGGTAGTGGACCCGACCGAAATGGTTGCGGGCTGCTACCCACCGCTGCCGTTGTCGTGTCCGCAGGGCGGGACGCGCCGGGCGGTGCGGGGCGGCGGGCACCGGGCGTGACAGACTGACCGCTGTGTTGCGCTGGTTGACCGCAGGAGAATCGCACGGACCCGCCCTCGTCGCGTTGCTGGAGGGGGTGCCGGCCGGCATCGAGGTGACCTCCACCGAGATCGCCGGGGAGTTGGCCCGCCGCCGGCTCGGCTATGGCCGGGGCGCGCGGATGGCCTTCGAGCAGGACGAAATCGAGATCATCGGCGGCCTGCGGCACGGTGTGACGCTGGGCAGCCCGGTCGCGATCCGGGTCGGCAACTCCGAGTGGCCCAAGTGGCGCACCGTGATGGCCGCCGACCCGGTGGACGCCGACGAGTTGGCCGGGCAGGCCCGCAACGCCCCGCTCACCCGACCCCGGCCCGGCCACGCCGACCTGGCCGGCATGCAGAAGTACGGCCACACCGATGCCCGGCCGATCCTGGAGCGGGCCAGCGCGCGGGAGACCGCCGCCCGGGTCGCCGTCGGCACCGTGGCCAAGGCGCTGCTGCGCCAGGCGCTCGACGTCGAGATCGTCTCGCACGTGGTGGAGTTGGGCCCGGTCGCCGCCAAGCCGGGGCTGCGGCCCCGCCCGGAGGACGCCGAGCGGATCGACGCCGACCCGCTGCGCTGCCTCGACCCGGAGGCCAGCGCCCGGATGGTCGCCGAGGTCGACGCCGCGAAGAAGGCCGCCGACACCCTGGGTGGCGTGGTCGAGGTGCTGGCGTACGGCGTACCGCCCGGCCTGGGCAGTCACGTGCAGTGGGACCGCAAGCTCGACGCCCGGCTGGCCACCGCGTTGATGTCGATCCAGGCGATCAAGGGTGTGGAGATCGGCGACGGCTGGCAGCAGGCCCGGTCCCGGGGCTCCGAGGCGCACGACGAGATCATGCCCACCGCCACCGGGGTCCGTCGGGTCACCGACCGGGCCGGTGGTCTGGAGGGCGGCATCACCACCGGCGAGCCGCTGCGGGTCAAGGCGGCGATGAAGCCGATCTCCTCCCTGAACCGTGCCCTCGCCACCGTGGACGTCACCACGGGCGAGCCGGCCACCGCGATCAACCAGCGCTCCGACGTCTGCGCGGTGCCTGCCGCCGCCGTGGTCGCCGAGGCGATGGTGGCGCTGGTGCTGGCCGAGGCGGCGGTGGAGAAGTTCGGCGGTGACTCGATCGCCGAGATGCGCCGCAACCTGGCCGGCTACCTCGACGCGCTGGTGATCCGGTGACCGGTAGGACCCGCCCGGTCTGCGTCCTGGTCGGGGCGCCCGGCTCGGGCAAGACAACCATCGGCGAGATCCTGGCGAAGACCTTGGGCGTCGAGTTCCGGGACACCGACGCCGACATCGAGCGCCTCGCCGGCAAGCCGATCCCGGAGATCTTCATCGACGAGGGGGAGGCGCACTTCCGTACCCTCGAACGGGCGGCGGTGGCGGCGGCGCTGGCCTCCTGCTCCGGGGTGCTGGCCCTCGGCGGCGGCGCGGTGCTGGCCGAGGAGAACCGCGCTGCCCTGGTCGGGCACCGGGTGGTTCATCTCGACGTCGGACTTTCCGACGCGGTGAAGCGGGTCGGTCTCGGTGTCGGTCGGCCGCTGCTGGCGATCAATCCTCGGGCCACCCTCAAGCACCTGATGGACCAGCGCCGCCCGCTCTACGCCGAGGTCGCCACCCTCACCGTGCACACCGACGGCCGCACGCCCGAAGAGATCGCCGCCGAGATCGCGCAGTTGCTGCGCACGGATAGCTAGGCCCCGGCGGACGAGGATCCCGACCTGGATCCCGGTCGGCGAGCGGCCGTACGACGTCCTGGTCCCGACCTGCTCGATGCGCTGCCCGGTCTGCGCCACGCGGGTGGCGGTGCTGCACGCGCTGCCGCCGAGGAGTTGGTCGACGCGGTGGTCGCCTCAGCCGCCGCGGCCTGGCTGCCCATGACCTTCTCGATCGTTGGCAGCTCAGCAGCGCGACACGCCGGTTATCGGTGCTGCTGAACTGCCAACGATCAAGGTTCACTCGATCTCCTCGGGCCGGCGGGCGGTGATCGGGACGGAAAGCCTTCCTCGAAGTGCCCGACAGGCTCTTTCGGATCGCCTCTGCGAGTTGCGCGGGCTGACGATCGATCCCTGGCATCTCTACCTGCTGTCGCGGACTCACGACTGGTTTATTGTGTCCGGCATTCCGCTGTGGGCCGAGCCCTTGGGGGATCTTGGTACGAGAACGCCTCAAACATCGGCTGGTCGAGGGAAGCGTCGGCCCGACGACCCTGACGGAGTGGATGGGTCAGCGCCCGCCCACCCACCCCCTCCGCTGCCTCCTTTGCTCTGCTTCAACCCATGCAACGGTTTCGGCAGCAACCGGTGCGTGGGTTGAAGCAGAGCAAAGCGGCCACAACAAACACAGCTGAGAACCTCGTCGGCAGCCACCCACTTTCGCCCGGTGCCGCGTGACTAGTCCGCTTGCTGGTGCGGGCGGTGTTCCCGGATCCACGCGATCACGTCGGCCCGGTCCCAGATCCGGCCGGTCGCCAGGATGTCGATCGGTTCGGGAAACGTCGGCCGCCGGATGATCTCGGACGCGCGCTGGCGGGAGACGCCGCCGAGTAGTTCGGCGATCTCGGCCAGGCCGGCGAGCCGCTGACGCTCCATGCACCCGGACAGCAGGCACCCGCACCCCTGCAGGGTGCCTACTCCCCATGCATTCAACTTGAAGGGTTGACAGTTGGCACCCATCAAGGGGAGGCTGATGGGGTCGCCGGGCTTTGGGGCTAATCACGTGATATCGGAGGTTGTCTTATTTCTAGATGATAGGCGGCCATCGATTAAGATGTCCGGTTCGCTCGAGTCGGCGATTGATCGATGGAGCGATGCGAGATGACTGTCGTGAACGAGGCTTCCGAAGCCACGGTGACCGAGGCCGAGGAAACCCGACCCAGCCGACCGAAGTCGAGAACGGTGAGAACGAGCAGGCCGCGGAGAGCCCGCCGGCCGATGACGAGGCGGGCAAGAAGGCGCGGATCGAGGCAGGCGAGCAGCCTGATCCGCCCAGGCGACAACGGCGAACCGGTCGTAACGATCATGCACCCGCACGAGGACTAGTGATGAATCGATAGCGGTCCGGGACCGGAGTTCGCCGCTCTGGTCCCGGACCTAGATCCACTGCGAAGGAGTGGACCCATGAGCAACCGTATGTTGCACCCGAGGTGGTGTGCACCAGGGTGTCAGGTCAACCCAAACCATCCGTCAGGGCCACACGTCTCACGTCCCGTCACGATCACCGCCAGCAACCAGGAGCTCGTGCATCTCCGGCTGGCGTTGAACATCGCGCACACGCCGATGGACGCGCCGCTGCTGGTCCTGCTGGAGACCTACGACACCAATCCTGAGGTCAGGCAGCCAGCCTCAGCGTTCCCGCTGTCGATCCGGCAGGCTGGCGAACTGTCTCGTGGGATCACGGGACTGCTGCGGCTTGCCCAGCACACCACCTGGTGCGACCAGCCACAGGGCAGTGCTCAACTGCTGTTCACCAAGCTGGTCGAGGCGCAGCGAGGGCTGTCTGACGAGGAGATCGAAAAGTTCCTGGCAACGGGTCGAAAGCCTGACCTGTCCGAGTCAGCGGAGGATGACCAGTGAACCTGCGTCCGCCGTACCCCGACCAACGAGCGCAACTTCTACCTGACCGGCATCCCCTGTCTGACCTTCAGCCTGGGGTGTACGCCCTCAGGTCGATCGTCTAGTGGACCTGCCTCCGGGGGTAAACGTGCCAACCTACCCACTTCCGTACTACGAGGGCGACCAGCGGCTGTCATTCGCGCTGCTGGTGGACGTACGAACCGCTGTCCTGCGTCACGGGTTCCCCGAGCTGACACGGGTGGACATGGAGACGCTGTACGTCAGCCTGCGGCTGTTCCTGTACGGCGAGATGGGCCGGGTGCCCCTGGACCCGCCGGTGAACTCGCCGACGACGCAGTTGCCGATCTGTTAACGGCTGCCGGTGAGCGCGGCCGCCGGCGCGGGGTGTCGGCGGGGCTGCGGACGCCAGCTGACCAATAGCGCGAGCGCGAGCAGGATCTCGGCGAGGTCGCCGCCGTAGTACATGACCGTGGCGCCGGCGCGCAGCTGCTCCGCCGGGGCGGGCACGTCGACGAGCAGTCCCGCGTACAGGAGTTGGGCCAGGCCGGCGTGGGCGGCCACCGCGATCCCGAGCACCACGAGCCGTACCGGGACTCCGGGCCGGTGCCCGGTGGGCTCCGGACCGGCGATCGACCAGGTGAACAGCAACCCGCTGAGCAGGAAGTGCAGGTTGACCAGGTCGTGCAGGGCCGGGCTGGCGAGGGTGGCCCGGTACAGCGGGGTGAGGTGGAGCAGCCACAGCCCGCCGGCGGTGAGCAGCAGCCCGGTGACCGGGTGGGTGAGCGTTTGCGCCGCCGGATGACGCAGCACCCGCAGCGCGGCCCGACCGGCCCGCCGGTCGACGGTACGTAACGCCAGCGTGCCCGGCGCGCCGAGCACCAGCCCCAGCGGAGCCAGCATGCCGAGCAGGAGATGCTGCCACATGTGTGTGGCGAAGCCGTCCATCGGCAGCAGCAGGGCGACGGCGAGCAGGGCGCATCCGACGGCGAAGGCCGCCGTCCGCCCGTGACTCCAGCCGGCGCGGCCCGGGGCGCGTTGCCGCAGCGCCGCCGCCAGGTAGAGCCAGCCGACCAGCAGCGGTACGAGCAGCGCCGGCCCGACGGTCGTGGCGTGCTCGGTGCCGTGCGCCGAGACCACGATCGGGCTCATCCGCGTCGGTCCCGGGTCGGCGTCTGCCGCTGGTCGGCGCAGACGTCCACGGCGGTGGCGCGGCGCTGCACCAGCCAGCCGACGACGATCAGCACCACGCCCAGCGCGAGGAAGCCGAGATCCCACCAGAGCTGGTACTCCCCGGACCGGACGTGGTGGATGGCCAGGATGTGATGGTCGATGATGCCTTCCACCAGGTTGAACAGCCCCCACCCGATCAGCGCCCAGCCCCACAGCATGGGTGAGCGCCACAGCCGGCCCCGGGAGCGGGTCACCCGGGAGTACAGCATCGCCAGCCCGATCAGCACCGCCACCCAGGTCAGCACGTGGAACAGCCCGTCCCAGACGGTGTTCATCTGCAGTCCGGAGAGGGTGTCCACCGGGTAGTCGCGTACCCCGATGTTGTCGTTGCCGGTGTTGCTGAGCATGTGGTGCCACTGGAAGACCTGGTGCAGCAGGATGCCGTCGACGAAACCGCCGAGACCGACGCCGAGGATGGTGGCCGGCAGCCGGATGTCGGCGCCGTCGATCGTCCGCTGCGCCATCCCGCCTCCTGGCCCGTCCGGTGGTCGTGGCTGCCGGTGCCCGTTCCACGCCGCGGTAAACGTCGGTTCCAGCCCTCGGCACGCGGTGGGCGGGGACGGCCGGAACGGCGGCCGGTGGGCTAGGCTCCCGGCGATGGACGAGGTGACCCGGATCCCGGTCGGCGGCGAGCGGCCGTACGACGTGCTGGTCGGACGCGACCTGCTTGACACGCTGCCCGGCCTGCTGCCGGACGTCACCCGGGTGGCGGTGCTGCACGCCCCGCCGCTGAAGGAACGGGCCGACGCCACCGGCGCTCGACTGGCCGCGGCCGGGATGACGCCGCTGCCGATCGAGGTGCCCGACGCCGAGGCCGGCAAACATGTCGACGTGGCGGCGCAGTGCTGGGACCGGCTCGGCGCGGCCGGGTTCACCCGCACCGACGCGGTGGTCGGCCTGGGCGGCGGCGCGGTGACCGACCTGGCCGGGTTCGTGGCCGCCTGCTGGCTGCGCGGGGTGCGTTGGGTGCCGGTGGCCACCTCGCTGCTCGGCATGGTCGACGCGGCGGTGGGTGGCAAGACCGGGATCAACACCGCAGCCGGCAAGAACCTCGTCGGCGCTTTTCATCCGCCGGTCGGGGTGCTGGCCGACCTCGCCACGCTGGACACTCTGCCCCCGGCGGACCTGGCCGCCGGCCTGGCCGAGGTGGTCAAGTGCGGCTTCATCGCCGACCCGGTCATCCTCGACCTGGTCGAGCGGGACCCGGCGGCGGCCACCGACCCGACCGGGCCGGTGGCCCGGGAGCTGATCGAACGGGCGATCCGGGTGAAGGCCGACGTGGTCGGCGGTGACCTGCGCGAGTCGGGCGTACGGGAGGTGCTCAACTACGGGCACACCCTCGCCCACGCGATCGAGAAGGTGGAGGAGTACCGCTGGCGGCACGGCCACGCGGTCGCGGTCGGCCTGGTGTACGCCGCCGAGTTGTCCCGCCTGGCCGGCCGGCTGGACGCCGCGACCGCACGCCGGCACCGCGACGTGGTCACCGCACTCGGCCTGCCCACCGGCTACCCGGCCGATGCCTGGCCCCGGCTGTTGGCCGCGATGCGGGTCGACAAGAAGGCCCGGGGCAGCACGTTGCGTTTCGTGGTGCTCGACGGGCTGGCCCGGCCGGCGATCCTGGCCGGCCCCGACGACGACCTGCTGCACGCGGCCTACCGGGCGGTGGCCCGGTGAGCGCGAGGAGTGAGCCGGGTTTGCGAGCCCCGCAGTCGCGAACGAAAGGCAGCCCAGCATGAAGGTGTACGTGCTCAACGGGCCGAACCTGGGCCGGCTGGGCACCCGCCAGGTCGACGTGTACGGCGTGACCAGCTACGCCGATCTGGTCGAACTCTGCGAGTCGACCGGGCGGGCGCTCGGGCTGGAGGTCACCGTCCGGCAGACCGACGCGGAGCACGAGCTGATCGGCTGGCTGCATGCCGCGGCGGACGAGCAGGCTGCGGTGGTGCTCAACCCGGCCGCCTGGTCGCACTACTCGATCGCCGTGCGGGACGCCTGCGCGCTGCTGCGCGGCCCGCTGGTGGAGGTGCACATCTCCAACATCCACGCCCGGGAGGAGTTCCGGCACCACTCGGTCGTCTCGGCGGTGGCCACCGGGGTGATCTGCGGGCTCGGCGTCGACGGCTACCGCCTCGCCCTGCACCACCTCGCCGCCCGCCGCTGACCCGCCCTCATCGGGCGGGCGGTGGGTTGTGGGGGCGACTAGTAGACTTCACAGGTCTGTCCGCCAAATTATGATCAAGGCAGGAAATGGCCACCACCAACGACCTGAAGAACGGCCTGGTACTCAACCTCGACGGAGAGCTCTGGTCCGTCGTCGAGTTCCAGCACGTCAAGCCCGGTAAGGGTGGTGCGTTCGTGCGTACCACGCTGAAGAACGTGCTCTCCGGCAAGGTGGTCGACAAGACCTTCAACGCGGGCACCAAGGTCGACACTGCGACCGTGGACAAGCGCACGATGCAGTACCTCTACGCCGACGGCGAGGACTACGTCTTCATGGATCTGGAGACGTACGACCAGATCACGGTGCCCGGCGGGACGGTCGGCGAGGCGGCCGACTACCTGTTGCCCGAGGCCGAGGTCATCGTGGCCACGCACGAGGGCCTGCCGCTCTACGTCGAGATGCAGGCCTCCGTCGTGCTGGAGGTCACGTACACCGAGCCGGGGCTGCAGGGCGACCGGTCCACCGGCGGCAACAAGCCGGCGACCCTGGAGACCGGCGCGACCGTGCAGGTGCCGCTCTTCATCACCACCGGCGAGAAGATCAAGGTCGACACCCGCGACGGCCGTTACCTCGGCCGCGCCTGATGGCCGAGGGTGCGAAGCAGCAGATGCCGGCGCGCCGCAAGGCGCGCAAGCGGGCGCTGGACGTGCTCTTCGAGGCCGACCTGCGGGATCGTCCGCCCGTCGAGGTGCTCGCCGGCTACGTCGAGCGGATCGCCGTGCCACGCCCCGAACACCTGGGCTACGCGGTCGGTCTGGTCGAGGGCGTGGCCGGGCACCTGGACCGGATCGACGAGTTGATCGCCAGCTACGCCGAGGGTTGGACGCTGGACCGGATGCCGGTGGTCGACCGCAACCTCGCCCGGATCGCGGTCTACGAGCTGCTGTACGTCGACGAGATCGACGACGCGGTGGCGATCAGCGAGGCGGTCGAGCTGGCCCGGCAGATGTCGACCGACGACTCGCCCCGCTTCCTCAACGGGCTGCTCGGCCGGATCGCCGAGTACGCCACCCGCTGAGGCGCCGCTGACGGCGGAGCCCCCTCGGCCGAGTGACACGAGCGGAAACGAGTAGGGCCCGTGCCGTCCCCGGCACGGGCCCTTTCCGCTCGATGCTCAGCTGGCGAAGAACGCCCGGGGGTCGGCGACCAGTACGCCGTGCTCGGTCAGCCGCTCGATCAGGCCGGACGGCGAGGCGTCGTAGACGATCGCGAGGGCGCGCAGGTCATCGGCGCGGATCGAGAGCACCCGGCCGTTGTAGTCACCCCGCTGCTGCTGGATGGCGCGGGCGTACCGGGCCACGTAGGCGAGTTCCTCGCTGGCCTCGTCGTAGAGCCGCTCCAGGTCCAGCACGATCTTGCTGGTCGGCTCGTGCCGCACGCCGCTACCGTCGGGCAGCAGTTCCGAGACGGGAACGCGGTAGAACTCGGCCAACTCGGCCAGGCGGGACACCGTGACGGCGCGGTCGCCGCGCTCGTACGAGCCGACCACCACCGCCTTCCACCGCCCGTTCGACTTCTCCTCCACACCCTGCAGGGACAGGCCCTGCTGCTGGCGGATGGAGCGCAGGCGGGCGCCCAGAGACTTGGCGTATTCAGAGGGCATTCGGACACTCCCAGTGCTGCTCGGGGTTCTCCCCGCGATCGCTACGGAGCGTGACGGTACGGGGATTCGCACACCTGGTCAAGTGGTGGCGACCTTCCCATTGGTGCCTCGTGCGAGTTGTCCCGTTTCGGGGGCTGAATCGATACGCTGTCCGGTGACGCTCCGGCGTGTTCAGGGCCACTCGGTCCCAGCCCTGATCGCGATGCCGACCACTGGTAACGTGGCCGCAGCCTCCGCCGGCCGTCAGCGAATGGTCCGGAGGATCCGACATCCTTTAACGACCCGTCCCGTGAGGCGGAAAAGGAGGTCCGCCGTGGCCCAGCCGTCGGCTGCCCGCTCGTCGCCGCCGCGACAACCCTCGGTGAAGGTGATCCTGACCAGCGCTGACGTTCAGCGCGTCGTCGACCGGATCGCCCACCAGATTCTCGAGAAGACCCAGGGCGCCGCCGACACCGTGCTGCTCGGCATCCCGACCCGTGGCGCCCCCCTCGCCCGGCGGCTCGCCGCCCGGATCAGCGCCTTCGAGGGTGTCGCCGTGCCGGTCGGTGTGCTCGACATCACCCTCTACCGGGACGACCTGCGCCGGCACGCCACGCGCGCGGTCGGCCCCACCCAACTTCCCCCCGGCGGGATCGACGGCCGGCGGGTGATCCTCGTCGACGACGTCCTCTTCTCCGGTCGTACCGTCCGGGCGGCCCTCGACGCGCTGGGCGACCTCGGAAGGCCGGCGTCCGTGCAACTCGCTGTGCTGGTCGACCGGGGGCACCGGCAGCTGCCGATCCGCGCCGACTACGTGGGCAAGAACATTCCGACCGCGCTCGCCGAGAACGTGAAGGTCACGCTGGGCGAGACTGACGGCGCGGACGAGGTCCGCCTCTACGCGGGGGTGGCATCTTCGTGATCCGGCACCTGCTCTCCGGCGCCGACCTCGACGCCGACACCGCCACCCAGATCCTGGACACCGCCGCGGAGATGGCGGCGGTGGCCGGCCGCGAGGTCAAGAAGCTGCCCGCGCTGCGTGGCCGTACGGTGGTCAACCTCTTCTACGAGGACTCCACCCGCACCCGGATCTCCTTCGAGGCGGCGGCCAAGCGGCTCTCCGCCGACGTGATCAACTTTTCCGCGAAGGGGTCCAGCGTCGCCAAGGGCGAGAGCCTGAAGGACACCGCGTTGACCCTTCAGGCGATGGGTGCCGACGCGGTCGTCGTCCGGCATTCCGCCTCCGGCGCCCCGCACCGGCTCGCCGGCTGGGTCGACGGTTCGGTGATCAACGCCGGCGACGGCACCCACGAGCATCCCACCCAGGCGCTGCTCGACGCGTACACCATGCGCTCCCGACTGGGCCGGCTGGCCGGCCTGTCGGTCGTGGTGGTCGGCGACGTGCTGCACTCCCGGGTGGCCCGCTCCAACGTGCTGCTGCTCTCCACGCTCGGCGCCAAGGTGACCCTGGTCGGGCCGCCCACCCTCATTCCGGTCGACATCGCCGCGGCCCTCGCACCGGGCACCGACGTCTGCTACGACCTGGACGCGGTGCTGCCCTCAGCGGACGTGGTGATGATGCTTCGGGTGCAGCGGGAGCGGATGAACGATTCCTACTTCCCCTCCGCCCGGGAGTACGCCCGCCGCTACGGCCTGGACGGTGCGCGGATGCGTCGGATGCCGGGTCACGCGATCGTCATGCACCCCGGCCCGATGAACCGGGGCATGGAGATCACCCCGGAGGTCGCCGACTCGCCCCGCTCCACCATCGTCGAACAGGTCGCCAACGGGGTCTCCGTCCGGATGGCCGTCCTCTACCTGCTGCTCGGGGGGAACAACCGGTGAACTCGTACCTGATCAGGAACGTCAGCGTGCTCGGCGCCGCGCCGACCGACCTGCTGCTGCGCGACGGCGTGGTCGCCGAGGCTGGCCCGGGGCTGTCCGCGCCGGGCGCCACGGTGGTCGACGCCGACGGGCTGGTCGCCCTGCCCGGCCTGGTCGACCTGCACACCCACCTGCGCGAGCCGGGCCGGGAGGACGCCGAGACCGTCGAGACCGGTTCCCGGGCGGCGGCGCTGGGCGGCTACACGGCGGTCTGCGCGATGGCGAACACCTCGCCGGTGGCGGACACCGCCGGCGTGGTCGAGCAGGTCTGGCGGCTCGGCCGGGAGGCCGGGCTGGTCGACGTGCAGCCGATCGGCGCGGTCACCGTCGGGCTGGCCGGCGAGCGCCTGGCCGAGCTGGGCGCGATGGCCGACTCCGCGGCGCGGGTGCGGATCTTCTCCGACGACGGGCACTGCGTCGCCGATCCGCGGCTGATGCGCCGCGCGCTGGAGTACGTCAAGGCGTTCGACGGGATCATCGCCCAGCACGCCGAGGAGCCCCGGCTGACCGAGGGCGCGCAGATGCACGAGGGGGAGGTTTCCACCCGGCTGGGCCTGACCGGTTGGCCGGCGGTGGCCGAGGAGGCGATCATCGCGCGGGACGTGCTGCTGGCCGAGCACGTCGGCAGCCGGCTGCACGTCTGCCACGTCTCCTGCGCCGGCAGCGTCGAGGTGCTTCGCCAGGCCAAGGCCCGGGGGGTACGCGTCACCGCCGAGGTGACCCCGCACCACCTGCTGCTCACCGATGCCCGGGCCGAGACCTACGACCCGGTGTACAAGGTCAACCCGCCGCTGCGCACCGCCACCGACATCGCCGCCCTGCGCGCCGCGTTGGTCGACGGGGTGATCGACATCATCGCCACCGACCACGCCCCGCACGCGGTGGAGGACAAGGAGTGCGAGTGGGCGTACGCCCGGCCGGGCATGCTCGGGCTGGAGACGGCGCTGTCGATCGCGCTCGACGTGCTCGGCCCCGAGTGGGATCTGATCGCCGAGCGGATGTCGCGCACCCCGGCCCGGATCGCCGGGCTGACCGAGCACGGCCACGATCCCGCTCCCGGCGCGCCGGCCAACCTGACCCTGGTCGACCCGGCGGCCCGCCGGGTGATCGACCCGGCGGAGTCGGCCAGTCGCAGCCGCAACACCCCGTACGCCCGGATGGCGCTGCCGGGTCGCATCGTGGCGACCTTCCTGCGCGGCGAGGCGACGGTCCTGGACGGAAAGGCAGTCAAGTGATCCGAGCGAGGAGCGCAGCGGAGCGGAGCACCACAGTCCGGATCGGAGAGACGGCATGAAACGCAGATCCGCGATCCTCGTCCTGGAGGACGGGCGCACGTTCCCCGGCGAGGCGTACGGCAGCGTCGGGGAGAGCTTCGGCGAGGCGGTCTTCAACACCGGGATGACCGGCTACCAGGAGACGCTGACCGACCCGTCGTACCACCGTCAGGTGGTGGTGCAGACCGCCCCGCACATCGGCAACACCGGCGTCAACGGCGAGGACGACGAGTCGCGACGGATCTGGGTGGCCGGTTACGTGGTGCGTGACCCGGCCCGGGTGAGTTCGAACTGGCGGGCCACCGGCAGCCTGGAGGACCGGCTGGCCACCGAGGGGATCGTCGGCATCAGCGGGGTGGACACCCGGGCGCTGACCCGGCACCTGCGCGAGCGCGGTGCGATGCGGGTCGGCATCTCCAGCGTCGACGACGACCCCCGTGCGCTGCTGGCCCGGGTGCGCCAGTCACCGCAGATGCTCGGCGCGGACCTCTCCGCCGAGGTGACCACCGCGACGCCGTACGTGGTGGCCGCCGAGGGCGAGCACCGGTTCACCGTCGCCGCCCTCGATCTGGGCATCAAGCGCAACGTGCCGCGTCGGCTCGCGGCCCGTGGTGTGACCACTCACGTCCTGCCAGCGGAGTCGACCATCGAGGATCTGCTGGCCACCGGTGCCGATGCCGTCTTCTTCTCGCCCGGCCCGGGTGACCCGTCCACCGCCGACCGGCCGGTCGCGTTGGCCCGGGACCTGCTGCGTCGGGGGGTGCCGCTGTTCGGCATCTGTTTCGGCAGTCAGATCCTCGGCCGGGCGCTCGGCTTCGGCACGTACAAGCTCGGCTACGGCCACCGGGGCACCAACCAGCCGGTGCTCGACCTGGCCACCGGCAAGGTCGAGGTGACCAGCCACAACCACGGCTTCGCGGTCCAGGTCCCGGGCGTCGCGGTCGGCACGGTGCCCGACCAGGTGATCGAGACCGAGTTCGGCGGGGTTCAGGTCTCGCACGTCTGCCTCAACGACAACGTGGTCGAGGGGCTGCGGGCCCGGGACGTGCCCGCGTTCACCGTCCAGTACCACCCGGAGGCGGCGGCCGGTCCGCACGACGCGGACTACCTCTTCGACCGGTTCGCCGAGTTGATCGAGGGCCGGAACCACAGCGAGAGGCGTACGAATGCCTAAGCGGAGCGATCTCAAGCACATCCTGGTGATCGGCTCCGGGCCGATCGTCATCGGGCAGGCGTGCGAGTTCGACTATTCCGGCACCCAGGCGTGCCGGGTGCTGCGCGAGGAGGGGATCCGGGTCAGCCTGGTCAACTCGAACCCGGCCACGATCATGACCGACCCCGAGTTCGCCGACGCCACCTACGTCGAGCCGATCACCCCGGAGTTCGTCGAGCTGGTCATCGCCAAGGAGCGCCCGGACGCGGTGCTGCCCACCCTCGGCGGGCAGACCGCGCTGAACACCGCGGTCGCGCTGCACGAGGCCGGGGTGCTGGACAAGTACGGCGTCGAGCTGATCGGCGCCAACATCGACGCGATCCGGCGCGGCGAGGACCGGCAGCTGTTCAAGGACATCGTCGCCAAGGCGGGGGTCCGGATCGGCATCGAGGACCCGGCCGCGCTGGTGCCCCGCTCCCGGGTCTGCCACTCGATGGACGAGGTTCGCCAGACCGCCGGCGAGCTGGGTCTGCCGGTGGTGATCCGGCCGTCGTTCACCATGGGCGGCCTCGGGTCGGGCATGGCGCACACCGACGCCGACCTGGAGCGCATCGCCGGTGCCGGGCTGGCCGAGAGCCCGGTGCACGAGGTGCTCATCGAGGAGAGCGTGCTCGGCTGGAAGGAGTACGAGCTCGAACTCATGCGGGACCGCAACGACAACGTGGTGGTGGTCTGCTCGATCGAGAACATCGACCCGATGGGCGTGCACACCGGCGACAGCGTGACCGTGGCCCCGGCCATGACGCTCACCGACCGGGAGTACCAGCACCTGCGCGACCTGGGCATCGCGGTGCTGCGCGAGGTCGGGGTGGACACCGGTGGCTGCAACATCCAGTTCGCGGTCAACCCGGCCGACGGGCGGATCGTCGTCATCGAGATGAACCCGCGGGTGTCGCGCTCCTCGGCGTTGGCCTCCAAGGCGACCGGCTTCCCGATCGCGAAGATCGCCGCGAAGCTGGCCATCGGCTACACCCTGGACGAGATTCCCAACGACATCACCCGCGAGACGCCGGCCGCGTTCGAGCCGACGCTGGACTACGTGGCGGTGAAGATCCCCCGGTTCGCGTTCGAGAAGTTCCCCGGCGCGGACCCGGAGCTGACCACCACGATGAAGTCGGTCGGCGAGGCGATGAGCCTGGGGCGCAACTTCACCGAGGCGCTGAACAAGGCGATGCGTTCGATGGAGACCAGGGCGGCCGGGTTCTGGACCGTCGCGGACCCGCCGGGGGCGACCAAGGAGAACACCCTCGCCGCGCTGGGTACGCCGCACGACGGGCGGCTCTACACGGTGGAGCGGGCGCTGCGGCTGGGCGCCTCGATCGGCGAGGTCGCCGTGGCCTCGGGCGGGATCGACCCGTGGTTCCTGGATCAGATCGCCGCTCTGGTCGAGCTGCGCGCCGAGATCGTGGCCGCCCCGGTGCTCGACGTCGACCTGCTGCGCCGGGCGAAGCGGGCCGGCCTGTCCGATGGGCAGTTGGCCGCGCTCCGTCCCGAGCTGGCCGCCGAGGACGGCGTGCGGACGCTGCGGCACCGGCTGGGCATCAGGCCGGTCTACAAGACCGTGGACACCTGCGCCGCCGAGTTCGAGGCCGCCACTCCGTACCACTACTCCTCCTACGACGCGGAGACCGAGGTGGTCGGCTCGGACCGGCCCAAGGTGCTGATCCTCGGCTCCGGGCCGAACCGGATCGGGCAGGGCATCGAGTTCGACTACTCCTGCGTGCACGCGGTCCAGGCGCTACGGGGGGCGTACGAGACCGTCATGGTCAACTGCAACCCGGAGACGGTGTCCACCGACTACGACACCGCCGACCGGCTCTACTTCGAGCCGCTGACCTTCGAGGACGTGATGGAGGTCTGGCACGCCGAGGACACCTCCGGCCGCGCCGCCGGCGGGCCGGGCGTGATCGGGGTGATCGTGCAGCTCGGTGGGCAGACCCCGCTCGGGTTGGCGCAGCGGCTCAAGGACGCCGGTGTGCCGGTGGTCGGCACCTCCCCGGAGTCGATCCACCTGGCCGAGGAGCGGGGTGCCTTCGGGTCGCTGCTGGCCCGGGCCGGCCTGCGGGCCCCGGCCCACGGCACCGCCACCTCCTATGAGGAGGCGAAGGAGATCGCCGACGAGATCGGCTACCCGGTGCTGGTCCGCCCCTCGTACGTGCTGGGCGGGCGCGGGATGGAGATCGTCTACGACGATGTGACGTTGCGTGACTACATCGGCCGGGCCACCGACATCTCCCCGAACCATCCGGTGCTGGTGGACAGCTTCCTCGACGACGCCATCGAGATCGACGTGGACGCGCTCTGCGACGCCGACGGGGAGGTCTACCTCGGCGGGATCATGGAGCACATCGAGGAGGCGGGAATCCACTCCGGCGACTCCTCCTGCGCGCTGCCGCCGATCACCCTGGCCAGCTCGCACGTGGCCCAGGTCCGCCGATACACCGAGGCGATCGCCCGCGGCATCGGCGTACGCGGTCTGCTCAACGTGCAGTACGCGTTGAAGGACGACGTGCTGTACGTGTTGGAGGCCAATCCGCGTGCCTCGCGTACGGTGCCGTTCGTCTCCAAGGCCACGGCGGTGCCGCTGGCCAAGGCGGCGGCCCGGATCGCGCTCGGCGCGACCGTCGCCGAACTGCGCGACGAGGGGTTGCTGCCGGCCAGCGGGGACGGCGGCACGCTGCCGCCGGACGCGCCGATCGCGGTCAAGGAGGCGGTGCTGCCGTTCAAGCGGTTCCGCACGCCCGCCGGTAAGGGGGTGGATTCGTTGCTCGGCCCGGAGATGAAGTCGACCGGCGAGGTGATGGGCATCGACACCGCCTTCGGGCACGCCTTCGCCAAGTCGCAGGCGGCGGCGTACGGTTCGCTGCCGACCTCGGGCCGGATCTTCGTCTCGGTGGCCAACCGCGACAAGCGCGGCATGATCTTCCCGATCAAGCGCCTGGCCGACCTGGGCTTCGAGATCGTCGCGACCAGCGGCACCGCCGAGGTGCTGCGCCGCCATGGCATCGCCTGCGAGCTGGCCTCCAAGCACTACGAGGCCGGCACCGACGACGATGCGGTGTCGCTGATCCGCTCCGGCCGGATCGCCCTGGTGATCAACACTCCGCAGGGTTCCGGTGCCAGCGCCCGCTCCGACGGCTACGAGATCCGCAGCGCCGCGGTGACGGGGGACATTCCCTGCATCACCACCGTCCCCGGCGCCGCCGCCGCGGTGATGGGCATCGAGGCTCTCATCCGCGGCGACATGCAGGTCCGTCCCCTCCAAACCCTCCACGCCGCCCTTCGTCCCCCAGCCCACCCGAGTTGATCATGAGGTTAGCGGCAGCGAAGGAGATCGACATCGCCGTCAACCTCATGATCAACGCGGATCAGGGAGGGAAG
Source organism: Micromonospora sonchi (assembly GCF_014646235.1). Lineage (GTDB taxonomy): Bacteria > Actinomycetota > Actinomycetes > Mycobacteriales > Micromonosporaceae > Micromonospora > Micromonospora sonchi. The sequence continues at coordinate 118,457 of NZ_BMNB01000011.1, forward strand.
GGGAGTGGGAGGAGTGCGGGTGGGGGTGTTTGAGCGGGTCGTGCGGCCGGGGTTGTTCCGGATCGGGGGTGGGGACGCCGAGGCGGCGCACGAGTGGACGCTGCGGCGGTTGTCGGCGCTGTCCGAGCGGCCGGTCGCGTTGGCGGCGCTGCGGGGGCGGTACGCGGTGGCGGCACCGCGCACGGTGTTCGGGGTGCGCTTCCCGAACCCGGTCGGGTTGGCCGCGGGAATGGACAAGGACGGTGTGGCGCTGCCGGCGTGGCCGGCGCTGGGCTTCGGCTTCGTCGAGGTGGGCACGGTGACGGCGCACCCGCAGCCGGGCAACCCCCGGCCGCGGCTGTTCCGGCTGCCCGACAGTGCGGCAGTGATCAACCGGATGGGCTTCAACAACGCCGGCGCGGCGGCGCTGGCGGCGCGACTGGCGGCGCTGCCCCGCCCGCTCGGCGTACCGCTGGGGATCTCGCTCGGCAAGTCCAAGGTGACAGCGCTGGAGGACGCGGTGGAGGACTACCGCGCGTCCTACCGGGCGCTGCGCGGGCACGGGGACTACTTCGCGGTCAACGTCTCCTCGCCGAACACGCCCGGGCTACGCGCCCTGCAGGACCGCGAGCACCTGGACGCGTTGCTGGCCGCGTTGGTGGGCGAGAAGCCGGTGCTGGTGAAGATCGCGCCGGACCTGACCGAGCCGGCGATCGCCGAACTGCTGGAGGTGTGTCTGTCCCGGGGCGCGGCCGGGGTGATCGCCACGAACACCACCCTGAGCCGGGACGGGCTCGCCCCGGCCGACCGGGGGTGTGGCGGCGAGGCGGGGGGCCTGTCCGGCCGGCCGTTGGCCGACCGGGCCCGGCAGGTGGTCGCCTTCGTCCACGCCGAGACCGACGGGCGGCTGCCGATCATCGGCGTCGGCGGCATCGTCGACCCCGACGGCGCCGCCCGGATGTTCGACGCCGGCGCCAGCCTGGTGCAGCTCTACACCGGCTTCATCTACCGCGGCCCGGCGCTGGCCCGCGCGGTCGCCCGTGCCGCGGCGGGCGCCCCGGCGCCCGCCGCCGCCGGATGAGGCGGTCCCGCGGCCGCCGATCACGCCGGCCGGCCCGGCCGCGAACAGCCGACCTGGCCGCGCGTGGCCTGGTCCGACTCGCGGCTCCGGCCGGAGCACCCTCCCTCTTCCTTCCAGCCTTTGCTCTGCTTCAACCCACGCAACGGATCTGGCGCAGAACCGGTGCGTCCGGTGAAGCAGAGCAAAGGCTGCGGAGAGGTGACTGGATAGCGCCGGCGGGCGTCCCGGCAGGAAGCGGGCCGCCAGCGGCGCCCATCGGAGCACCCGGAGAGGTGACGGAGAGTCGATGACCCCGGAGGAGATCCTCGCCGCCGACGCCGCACACGTCTGGCATCCGTACGCCACGCTGCCGCCGGCCGTTGCGCCCTACCTGGTGGACGGCGCGCACGGGGTACGGCTGCGCCTGGCCGACGGCCGTGAGCTGGTCGACGGCATGTCGTCCTGGTGGGCGGCGATCCACGGCTACCGGCATCCGGTGCTGGACGCGGCGGTCACCGACCAACTGGGCCGGATGAGCCACGTCATGTTCGGCGGACTGACCCACGCCCCCGCCGTGGAACTGGCCCGCACCCTGGTCGAGCTGGCGCCGGACGGGCTGGAACACGTCTTCCTGGCCGACTCCGGCTCGGTCAGCGTCGAGGTCGCGGTGAAGATGTGCCTTCAGTACCAGCGGGCCGTCGGCCGGCCGCAGCGCCGCCGGCTGGGCACCTGGCGGGGCGGCTACCACGGTGACACCTTTCACCCGATGAGCGTCTGCGACCCGGAGGGCGGCATGCACCACCTCTGGGGCGATGTGCTGCCCCGGCAGGTCTTCGCCCCGATGCCGCCCGGTGGTGTCGAGTCCCCGCCCGACCCGGCGTACGAGGCGGCGCTGGTCGAGGCGGTCGAACGGCACGCCGACGAACTGGCCGCGGTGATCGTCGAGCCGGTGGTGCAGGGGGCCGGCGGGATGCGCTTCCATCACCCGCACTACCTGCGGGTGCTGCGCGAGGTGACCCGTGCCCACGGCGTATTGCTGATCTTCGACGAGATCGCCACCGGGTTCGGCCGCACCGGGCGGATGTTCGCCGCCGAGCATGCCGGGGTCGCCCCGGACGTGATGTGCGTCGGCAAGGCGCTCACCGGGGGTTATCTCACCCTCGCCGCCGCGCTGTGCACCGCCGAGATCGCGCGGGAGATCAGCGCCGGTGGTGTGTTGGCGCACGGGCCGACGTTCATGGGCAATCCGCTCGCCTGCGCGGTCGCCAACGCCTCGCTGGGCCTGCTGCGGGCCGATGACTGGGCCGGGCAGGTGGCGCGACTCCAACGGGGCCTGCGCGCCGGCCTGGAGCCGCTGCGTGGCGTGTCGGGCGTGGCGGAGGTCCGGGTGCTCGGCGGGATCGGTGTGGTGCAACTCGACCACGAGGTGGACCTCGCGGCCGCGACGGCCGCCGCAGTGGCGCAGGGGGTGTGGTTGCGCCCGTTCCGGGATCTGGTCTACACCATGCCGCCGTACGTCACCGACGACGCCGACCTGGCGCTGATCGCGGCGGGAGTCGCGGCGGCAGTCAAGGCTGGTTGAGTACTCAGGCGGCGGCGCTCGGCGCGGATTGAGTAGTCGGACAGTCCAGATTGAGCATGAGAGAAAGGCACTGACGGGATGGAGAGCTTTGGCGCCCGGCTGCACCGGGCCGTCAGCGAGCGGGGCCCGCTCTGCGTCGGGATCGATCCGCATCCGGCGCTGTTGGCCCGCTGGGGCCTCACCGATGACGTCGACGGGCTGGGTCGGTTCGCCCGGACCGTCGTGGACGTCCTCGGTGACCGGGTTGCGGTGATCAAGCCCCAGTCGGCATTCTTCGAGCGATTCGGGTCCCAAGGGCTGGCGATCCTTGAGTCAACTATCCGACAGTTACGCGAGCGTGGCGCGCTCGTTCTGCTCGACGTCAAGCGCGGCGACATCGGCTCGACCGTTCGCGCGTACGCCTCGGCGTACCTCGAACCATCCAGCCCCATGTATGTCGATGCGGTCACCGCGAGCCCCTTCCTGGGAGTCGGCTCGCTCGCCCCGATGTTCGAACTGGCCGCCGAGCACGGGGGTGGAGTCTTCGTCCTGGCGCTCACCTCGAACCCCGAGGGCGCCTCGGTGCAGCGGGCTCGCGCCGCCGACGGGCGCAGCGTCGCGCAGCTGGTGATCGACGAGGTTTCCCAGCTCAACGCGGGTGCGCAGCCGCTCGGAAGCATCGGGCTGGTGATCGGTGCGACGGTCGGCGAGACCGGCTGCGACCTGTCGGCGGTGAACGGTCCACTGCTCGCACCGGGCCTCGGCGCGCAGGGTGCCACGGCAGCGGATCTGCGGATGGTGTTCGGTTCGGCGCTGCCCGCGGTGCTGCCCTCGTACTCCCGGGAGGTGCTGGGCGCGGGGCCGGATCCGGCGGCGTTGCGGGCCGCGGCGGACCGCGCGGTGGACGACTGCCGGGCGGCTCTGGCGACGTCATGACTGACTGACGGGTCGGTCACTTTGTGGTGATGGTCGCGTGCCCACGTTGCCGAAAGCTCCGTTGGCCGCTAGTTTTCCCCGCGCTGGGAACCCCTTGGTTCACAGCGACACCACGTTTCACAGATGCGGCGGTGCGTCCCGCCCGTCGCGATAGGGACCTGAGGAGAACTGGTGCCGCTCCCGTCACTGACCCCCGAGCAGCGCGCAGCCGCGCTGGAGAAGGCTGCGGAGATCCGCAAAGCCCGTGCCGAGCTGAAGGAGCAGCTCAAGCAGGGCAAGACCACCCTCGCTGCCGTTCTTGAGCGGGCCGAGTCCGATGATGTCGTCGGCAAGCTCAAGGTGTCGGCCGTGCTGCAGGCGATGCCGGGCATCGGCAAGATCCGGGCTACCCAGATCATGGAGAAGCTCAAGATCGCCGACAGCCGTCGCCTGCGTGGCCTCGGCGAGCAGCAGCGCAAGGCCCTGCTTGGGGAGTTCGCCGCCAACTGAGTGCGGCTGCGTGTAGAAACAAGCAGTGAGCTTGGATGACGAGGCGCGCCCGGCGACTCGGCTCACTGTCCTGGTCAGCCCATTCGGTGCCGGCGGGGAGAGTGTCGTCGAGTCGGTCCGGGCGCGTTCTCCGTCAGTGTGGACGCCGATCACGCTCACCACTCGGCCCCGCCGGGAGGGCGAGCTGGACGGCGTCCATCGGCACTTCGTCGCGCCCGGGGAGTTCGATCGCCGGGTGGCCGCCGGCGAACTGCTGGAGTGGAGCTGGTTCGGGGCACATCGTCGGGGTACGGAGACAGCCCCGCTGCGTCGCCGGGTCGCCGCCGGACAGCCGGTCCTGCTGCCGTTGGATCTCGACGGCGCCCTGCTGGTCCGGTCCGTGTGGCCCGAGGCGGGACTCGTCCTACTCCATCCGCCCGGACGACTTCCGGCGATGGCCGCGACGGTGGCCTTCGACCGCCGCCTGTCGCACGACCGCACCGAGCGGGTGATAAGCGAGCTGGTAGGATTTATCGGTTCTTCCTTCCTGGCTCCGGCCCGACCGCGTCCGCGCGGTTGAGCGCCGGCACCGCGGTTACGCGGTCCGTGCGAAAGACGCAGAGGTTCACCCGTGGGATCCATCGCCAACCCTGAAGGCATCACCAACCCGCCGATCGACGAGCTCCTGGAGAAGACGACGTCGAAGTACGCGCTGGTCATCTTCGCGGCCAAGCGTGCCCGTCAGGTCAACGCCTACTACAGCCAACTCGGCGAGGGCCTGCTCGAGTACGTCGGCCCGCTGGTCGAGACCACCCCCCAGGAGAAGCCCCTCTCCATCGCGATGCGCGAGATCAACGCGGGTCTGCTCACCGCCGAGCCGACCGACCAGCCGTAATCCCCGCGCCTCGATGAGCGCCCGGATCATCCTCGGCGTCGGCGGCGGGATCGCCGCCTACAAGGCGTGCGAGCTGCTGCGCCTGTTCACCGAGTCGGGTCATTCGGTGCGGGTCGTGCCGACCGCCGCCGCGTTGCGGTTCGTCGGCCCGCCGACCTGGGCGGCGCTCTCCGGTCAGCCGGTCGCCGAGGACGTCTGGTCCGACGTGCACGAGGTGCCGCACGTCCGCCTCGGCCAGCAGGCCGACCTGGTGGTGGTCGCGCCCGCCACCGCCGACCTGCTGGCCAAGGCGGCCCACGGCCTCGCCGACGACCTGCTCACCAACACCCTGCTCACCGCCCGTTGTCCGGTGCTGCTCGCGCCGGCTATGCACACCGAGATGTGGGAGCACCCGGCCACCGTCGCCAACGTCGCCACGCTGCGGGCCCGGGGCGTACGGGTGATCGAGCCCGCCGTGGGACGGCTCACCGGCGTCGACACCGGCAAGGGCCGGCTGCCCGATCCGGCGGAGATCTTCGCCGTCGCCCGGCGGGCGCTGGTCCGCGGGGCCGCCGCCCCGGCCGATCTGACCGGCCGGCACGTGGTGGTCACCGCCGGTGGCACCCGGGAGCCGCTGGACCCGGTGCGATTCCTCGGAAACCGTTCCTCCGGCAAGCAGGGCTACGCGTTCGCCCGCTCCGCCGTCGCCCGCGGCGCCCGGGTCACCCTGATCTCGGCCAACGTGGCGCTGCCGGACCCGGCCGGAGCGGACATGATCCGGGTGGGCAGCACGATGGAGCTGCGCGAGGCGACGCTGAAGGCCGCAACCGACGCCGACGCGGTGGTGATGGCGGCGGCTCCGGCTGATTTCCGGCCGGCGACGTACGCACCTGGCAAAATCAAGAAGTCGGACGACGGCGTGGCGCCCACCATCGAACTCGTCACCAATCCGGACATCGCCGCCGAGCTGGGGCAGCGCCGTCGACCGGAGCAGGTGCTGGTGGTGTTCGCCGCCGAGACCGACGACGCCGAGGCCAACGGGCGGGCCAAGCTTGCCCGTAAGCGGGCCGATCTCATCGTGATCAACGAGGTCGGCCCGGACAAGGTCTTCGGCGCCGAGACCAACGCGGCCACCGTCATCGGCGTGGACGGTTCGGTCACCCGGATGCCCGAGCGGTCCAAGGAAGAGCTGGCCGACGGCGTGTGGGATCTGGTCGTCGCCAGGTTCACGGACGCCCCCTCCTGAGCGCTGGACCGTGGACAACCGCTGGCCGATCTGCTGACGGCTGCTGATTACACTGCCGCAGAACGACATCCAAAATCTTAGGAGTGCCGTGACACGCCGCCTCTTCACGTCCGAATCGGTCACGGAAGGCCACCCGGACAAGATCGCCGACCAGATCAGCGATGGCATCCTCGACGCCCTCCTCCGCCAGGACCCGCACAGCCGGGTGGCCGTCGAGACCCTGATCACCACCGGTCAGGTCCACGTCGCCGGCGAGGTGACCACAAAGGCGTACGCCGACATCCCGACGATCGTCCGGGAGACCATTCTCGGTATCGGCTACGACTCGTCGAAGAAAGGCTTCGACGGGGCGTCGTGCGGCGTCAGCGTCTCGATCGGCTCCCAGTCCCCGGACATCGCCCAGGGCGTCGACAACGCCTTCGAGTTGCGCACCGGCGCGTCCGAGAGCGCGCTGGACGCGCAGGGCGCCGGTGACCAGGGCATGATGTTCGGCTTCGCCTGCTCGGAGACGCCCGAGCTGATGCCGCTGCCGATCGCGCTGGCGCATCGGCTGGCCCGCCGCCTGGCCGCCGTCCGTAAGGACGGCACCGTCCCGTACCTGCGGCCGGACGGCAAGACCCAGGTCACCATCGAGTACGACGGGCTGCGGCCGGTGCGGCTCAACACCGTTGTCGTCTCCAGCCAGCACGCCGCGGACATCTCGCTGGACTCGCTGCTCACCCCGGACGTGCGTGACCACGTCATCGCGCCGGAGCTGGAGAGCCTCGGCCTGGACACCGAGGGGTACCGGCTGCTGGTCAACCCGACCGGCCGGTTCGAGATCGGCGGTCCGATGGGTGACGCCGGCCTGACCGGGCGGAAGATCATCGTCGACACCTACGGCGGCTACGCCCGGCACGGCGGGGGCGCCTTCTCCGGCAAGGACCCGTCGAAGGTCGACCGGTCCGCCGCGTACGCCATGCGGTGGGTGGCCAAGAACGTGGTCGCCGCCGGCCTCGCCGAGCGCTGCGAGGTGCAGGTCGCGTACGCGATCGGCAAGGCGCACCCGGTCAGCCTCTTCATCGAGACGTTCGGCACCGAGACCGTGCCGGTCGCCTCGATCGAGAAGGCGGTCACCGAGATCTTCGACCTGCGTCCGGCCGCTATCATCCGGGATCTGCACCTGCTGCGCCCGATCTACGCCCAGACCGCCGCGTACGGCCACTTCGGCCGGGAGCTGCCGGATCTGACCTGGGAGAACACCGACCGGGCCGCCGACCTCAAGTCGGCCGCAGGAGCCTGACCGGCGGCAGGCGAGCCGACCGGCGACCCGCCGACGGGTCGCCGGTCGCTCGTGTCTGCGTCGACGTGCCGCTGGCGCACCTGGACCGGCCGTTCGACTATCTGGTCCCGCAGGAGCTGGCCGCCGAGGCGCTGCCCGGCGTGCGGGTGAAGGTCCGCTTCGCTGGCCAGTTGGTCAGCGGGTGGCTGCTGGAACGGGCCGAGCGCTCCGACCATCCCCGGCTGGCGTACCTGGAGAAGGTGGTCTCGCCGGTGCCGGTGCTCGCCCCCGAGGTGGCCCGGCTGGCCCGCGCCGTCGCCGACCGGTACGCCGGCAGCCTGGCCGACGTGCTGCGCCTCGCGGTGCCGCCACGGCACGCCCGGGTGGAGAAGGAGATCACCGCCCAGGCGGCCCCCGATGAGGCCACACCCGCCCCGTCGCCGGAGGCTGCGCCCGCCCCGTCGCCGGAGGCCGCGTCCACGCCGTCGCCGGAGGCCACGCCTGAGCCGCGACCGATCGCCCGGCCCGGCTCGGACGGCGTGCCGGAGCCGGGTGGGTGGCGGGACTATCCGGCGGGGCCCGCACTGCTGCGCGCGCTCGCCGCGGGCCGCGTACCCCGGGCCGTGTGGTCGGCATTGCCGGGGGAGGACTGGGCGGCCCGTTACGCCGATGCGGTCGCCGCCACCGTGGCCGCCGGCCGGGGTGCCCTGGTGGTGGTCGCCGACGGGCGGGACCTGGACCGGCTCGACGCGGCGCTGACCGCGGCGCTCGGCCCGGGCCGGCACGTGTGTCTCTCCGCCGCGCTCGGACCGGCGCGGCGTTACCGCGCCTTCCTCACCGCCCGCCGAGCCGACGCGCCGGTGGTGATCGGCACCCGGGCGGCCATGTTCGCCCCGGTGGCCCGGCTGGGACTGGTGGGGATCTGGGACGACGGCGATGACCTGCACGCCGAGCCTCGGGCCCCGTATCCGCACGCCCGGGAGGTGCTGCTCACCCGGGCCCAGCTCGAACAGGCCGCGACGTTGGTCGGCGGCTACGCCCGTACCGCCGAGGCGCAACTGCTGGTGGAGACCGGTTGGGCCCGCGAGGTGGTCGCCGACCGGGCGGTGCTGCGGGCGCGTACCCCCGCCGTCGCGCCGGCCGGCGACGATCCGCAACTGGCCCGCGACCCGGCCGCGGCCACCGCCCGGCTGCCCAGCCTGGCCTGGACCGCCGCCCGGGAGGCGTTGCGGGCGGACCTGCCGGTCCTGGTGCAGGTGCCCCGGCGCGGCTACCTGCCCTCGGTGGCCTGCGCCGAGTGCCGCGCCCCGGCCCGCTGCCCGCACTGCGCCGGGCCGCTGGCGTTGCCGTCGGCCGGCGGGGCCCCGGGCTGCCGTTGGTGCGCCCGGGTCGCCGCGGCGTACGCGTGTCCGCACTGCGGCGGGCGGCGGCTGCGGGCCTCCGTCGTCGGGGCCCGACGCACCGCCGAGGAACTGGGCCGGGCCTTTCCCGGGGTGCCGGTACGCACCTCCGGCCGCGAGGAGGTGCTGGCGGAGGTGCCCGGCGGCGCCGGCCTGGTGATCGCGACCCCCGGCGCCGAACCGGTCGCGAGCGGTGGCTACGGCGCGGTGCTGCTGCTGGACACCTGGGCCCTGCTCACCCGGGCCGACCTGCGCGCCGGCGAGGAGGCGCTGCGCCGGTGGAGCGCCGCCGCCGCGTTGGCCCGACCGGCCGCCGCCGGTGGCCGCGTGGTGGTGGTCGCCGACGGTGGACTCGCGCCGGTGCAGGCGCTGCTGCGCTGGGACGCGCCCTGGTTCGCCGCCCGGGAACTGGCCGAGCGGCGGGAGTTGGGCTTCCCGCCGGCGGTGCGGATGGCCAGCGTCACCGGCCCGCCCACGGCCGTGGCCGATCTGCTGGCGCAGGCGCGGCTGCCCGACGAGGCGGAACTGCTCGGCCCGGTGCCGGCCGACGGTGAGCGGGAGCGGATGCTGGTGCGGGTGCCGCGGGCGCGGGCCGCGGTGCTGGCCGAGGCGTTGCACGAGGCGGCCGCGGTGCGCAGCGCCCGCAAGGCACCCGATCCGGTACGCCTCGAGATCGACCCGCTCGCGATGTTCTGACGGCACCGTTACGGTGGGTGGCGTTCGGGGATGCTCCGGTGCGGTGGTAGCATCGCCCGTCATGCCCACGACGGCGGGCCCGCGTCGGTCCGGCGCGATATCAATGATCTCAATCAGCCGGTGATCAGGGGTGTAACGAGTCGTGACCGTTCGTCAGTCGATCGTCTTCAACGGTGACCTTGGCAGCGGCAAGAGCACCGTCTCGGTGGTGATCGCCGAGCGGCTCGGGTTGCGCCGGGTCAGCGTCGGCGACCTCTACCGGCAGATGGCCCAGGAGCGGCAGATGACCGCGCTCCAGCTCAACCTGCACGCCGAGCTGGACCAGGCCGTCGACGGCTACGTCGACCAGCTCCAACGCGACATCGCCGCCTCCGGCGAGAGCCTGGTCATGGACTCGCGACTGGCCTGGCACTTCTTCACCGACGCGCTCAAGGTGCACATGATCACCGAGCCGGCCGAGGCGGCCCGACGGGTGCTGCTGCGCCCCTCCGGCCCGGCCGAGAGCTACATCTCCCTGGAGGAGGCCAAGCTCAAGCTCCGGGAGCGCAGCGAGAGCGAGCGCGGTCGGTTCCTGATCCGCTACGGCGTGGACAAGGCCCGGCTGCGCAACTACGACCTGATCTGCGACACCACCCGGGCTCCGGCCGACGAGGTGATCGAGCGCATCATCGACGTGTACGAGGGGCGCCTCGCCCCCGAGGTGCTGGGCGGTGCGCCGCCGCTGCTGCTGCTCGACCCGGCCCGGATCTACCCGACCGAGGACATCGCGGGCCTGCGCGGGCTCTGGGACTCGACCTTCGTCGACGAGGTCGCCGCGATGGGCGAGACCGGCCTGGAGCCGCTGGAGATCGGCTACACCGGCGAGTACTTCTTCGTGGTCAACGGGCACCGCCGGCTCAGCGCCGCCCTGCGCAACGGGTTCCGGCTGGTGCCCGGCCGGCTGGTCGCCGAGGTCGACGAGCCCGTGGTGGGTGACATCAGCGCCATCGACTACTTCGCCGCGCAGGTCCGGCCCAGCCTGATCCACGACTGGGAGGCGGCCCACGAGATCCGCCTGCCGTTGCCGGAGCACGCCCTGTTCACCGGCGACGCGGTGTTGGCCGGGGAGCCCGGCAGCGCCGGCTGAACGTCCGCCGGGGAGCCCCGGAAGCGCCGGCTGAACGTCCACGGGGCCGCCGGCGGCTGGCTCCGGCGAACCCGTTCCGGGCACTCCGTAGACTGGTACGGCACCCGCCGTCCACGACAAGGAGCCAACCCGCGTGACCGTCCAGCCCATCCGTCTGTTCGGGGATCCGGTGCTGCGCACGCCGGCCGATCCGGTGGTCGACTTCGACGCTGAGCTGCGCAAGCTCATCGCCGACCTGACCGACACCATGCGTGAGCAGAACGGCGCCGGTCTCGCCGCGCCGCAGATCGGCGTGGGTTTGCGGGTGTTCACCTTCCACGTCGACGACGTGCTCGGTCACCTGGTCAACCCGGTCCTGGAGTTTCCCGACGCCGAGGAGCAGGACGGCCCGGAGGGCTGCCTGTCCATCCCCGGGCTGTATTTCGACACCAAGCGCCGGCAGAACGTGATCGCCAAGGGCTTCACCGGCCACGGCGACCCGTTGCAGATCGTCGGCACCGGCATGATGGCGCGCTGCGTGCAGCACGAGACCGACCACCTCGACGGCGTGCTGTTCGTCGACCGGCTGGACCCGGCCGGACGCAAGGAGGCGATGAAGGCGATCCGCCAGGCAGAGTGGTACGACCCCGCCGCCCCGCCCACCGTGAAGCTGAGCCCACACGGCGCCGGCAGCCCGTTCGGCCTGGGGCGGTGAACCGATGCGTGTGATCTTCGCCGGTACGCCGGCCGTCGCCGTCCCCGCCCTCGCCGCCGTGGCCGACTCCCGACACGAGGTGGTCGCCGTGGTCACCCGACCGGACGCCCCGGCCGGGCGTGGTCGGGGCCTGGCCCGCTCCCCGGTCGGCGCCTGGGCCGACGAGCGTGGCATCGAGGTGCTGACTCCGGCCCGTCCGCGCGAGCCCGAGTTCCTGGACCGGCTGCGCGAGTTGGCCCCGGACTGTGTCCCGGTGGTGGCCTACGGCGCGCTGGTGCCGCCGGTGGCGCTGGAGATCCCCCGGCACGGCTGGGTGAACCTGCACTTCTCGCTGCTGCCCGCCTGGCGGGGCGCGGCACCGGTGCAGCACGCCGTGCTGCACGGCGACGAGGTGACCGGCGCCAGCGTCTTCCAACTGGAGGAGGGGCTGGACACCGGGCCGGTCTACGGCACGCTCACCGACGAGATCCGGCCCACCGACACCTCGGGCGACCTGCTGGAGCGGCTGGCCCACACCGGTGCCGGGCTGCTGGTGGCGGTGCTCGACGCGCTGGAGGATGGCACCGCGCGGGCCGAGCCGCAGCCCGCCGACGGGGTCACCCTGGCGCCGAAGCTGACCGTCGAGGACGCCCGCGTGCGGTGGTCGGACCCCGCCTTCGCGGTGGACCGGCGGATCCGCGCCTGCACCCCGGCGCCCGGCCCGTGGACCACGTTCCGGGGCGAGCGGGTGAAGCTGGGCCCGGTCACCCCGGCCCCCGACGCCCCCGATCTGAAGCCCGGCGAGCTGCGGGTGGAGAAGGCGCGGGTGCTGGCCGGCACGGCCACCGTGCCGGTCCGGCTCGGCGAGGTGCGGGCGGCCGGCAAGCGGGCCATGCCGGCGACCGACTGGGCGCGCGGCGCCCGGGTCAGCGCCGGGGAGGAGTTCGCGTGAGGGACACCGCCCCCTATCGGGGCACGGACCGCCGGGGGCCACGCTCGGGACGACCGCCGGTGGACCACCCGCGGCACGCGGCGTACGAGGCCGTCGCGGCGGTCAACCGCGACGACGCGTACGCCAACCTGGTGCTACCGGTGATCCTGCGCGAGCAGGGGCTGATCGGCCGGGACGCCGCCTTCGCCACCGAGCTGACCTACGGCACCCTGCGACGCCTCGGCACCCTCGACGCGATCCTCACCTCCGCCGCCGGCCGGGACGTGCAGCGGATCGACCCGCCGGTACGCGACGCGCTGCGGCTCGGCGCGTACCAGCTGCTGCACACCCGGGTGCCCGCGCACGCGGCGGTCTCCTCCACCGTCGACCTGGTCCGGACGGTCGGTCCGGGCGCCACCGGCTTCGCCAACGCGGTGCTGCGCGAGGTCGCCGGACGCGACGCCGACGAGTGGGTGTCGCAACTGGCGCCGCCGCTGGAGACCGACCCGATCGGCCACCTCGCGCTGGCCTACAGCCATCCGCAGTGGATCGTCCGGGCGTTCGCCGAGGCACTCGGCGGCGACCTCGGCGAGACCACCCGGCTGCTGATCGAGGACAACGAACGCCCGCCGGTGCACCTGTGCGCCCGGCCGGGCCTCGCCGACCCGGTCGAGTTGGCCGACGAGGCCGGCGGGACCCCGGGGGCCTTCTCGCCGTACGCCGTCTATCTCGACGCCGGCGGCTCCCCGGGTGATCTGGCGGCGGTGGCCGACCGGCGGGCCCACGTCCAGGACGAGGGCTCGCAGCTGGTCGCGGCCGCGCTGGCCGTCACGCCGTTGGACGGCCCGGACGGCCGTTGGCTCGATTTGTGCGCCGGGCCGGGTGGCAAGGCGGGCCTGCTCGGCGCCATCGCCGCGCAGCGCGGCGCGCGGTTGACCGCGGTGGAGGTGGCCGAACACCGGGCGCGGCTGGTCGAGACCGCGACCCAGGGCCTGCCGGTCACCGTGCTGCACACCGACGGCCGGCTGGTCGGCGCCGAGCCGAAGCTGCCGGAGGGGCACTTCGACCGGGTGCTGGTCGACGCGCCGTGCACCGGTCTGGGCTCGCTGCGCCGCCGGCCCGAGTCGCGCTGGCGGCGCCAACCGTCGGACCTGCCCGCCCTGACCCGGTTGCAGCGTGAGCTGCTCGCCGCCGGGCTGCGCGCGCTCCGGCCCGGCGGCGTGCTGGCCTACGTGACCTGTTCGCCGCACACCGTGGAGACCCACGTGTCGGTGACCGAGGCGGCCCGCCGCAGTGGCACGTCGGTCGACTTCGTCGACGCCCGGCCGGCGCTGCCGGCGGGCATGCCGGGGCTCGGCGACGGACCGACGGTGCAGCTGTGGCCGCACCGGCACGGCACCGACGCCATGTTCCTCGCCCTGCTGCGCCGAGGCTGACCGCCTTCGTCGGTCCGGGCCCGCGACCGGCACCAGCGGTCCGGGCCGGCGACCGGCACGGCGGTCGCGGGCGGGGTGTGCCGGTCAGGTCACGGGTAGGCCCTGCGGGCCGACCCCGCGCATCGAACCGGTGAGCTTGCGGTCGTCGCTCCACAAGATGCAGCGCACCCCGCGGTCGCCCTCCTCCCATTCCCGCTGCGAGGGCGGGTAGAAAATGGATCCGGCGCGGTAGGGCAGCTCGGCGTTGTTGGGCACGTCGGCGAAGGTGGCGATCAGTTCCATGCAGCGCTGGTGCGCTTGGCCGGCCGAGTCGGTGAACTGCTCCCAGGTCATGTTCTCTTCGATGTACACCCCGACGAACTCGGCGCCGTGCGGTTCGGTGCACAGCACCGGGGCCATGTAGTTCAGGCTGTTGCCGATCAGCTTCGGGTCGAAGCAGCGGTGGACCAGCGGTGAGTCGCCGATCAGCGCCCCGCGCAGGCTGCCGGTGCGGTTCACCGGTCGGGTGTTGTCGATGCTGTCGGTCTCGCTCAGATCGCAGCGGAACCACCGGGCGCCGCCGTTCCAGGCCGCCACGGACGGCAGGGCGATGTTGAGCGTCAGCCGGGCGACGTGCCAGTCCCCACCGAGCACCAGCCGGGCGCGCTGGTCGCACTCGGCCCGAGCGGTGCGCAGCGCCGTCGAACCCGGTTCGGGTCGCGGACCCTTCGCCGCCGGACCGGCGAACGTGCCCACGTACACCGTCTCGGCGAGGTGGTTGCGGGCGCAGTCCACGATCTCGTAGGTGCTCGCCTGCACGATCGCGGTGACCCGGGGCAGGCAGGCGTCGGTGGCCGGCACGAACATCGCCGGCGCGCGCAGCGCGGGCCAGTCGTTGGTGAGATTGCCGTCCGTCCCGCCCGGCCGCACGCAGCCGGACAGCAGGAGCACCGGCACGCCGGCCAGCGCCAGCGCCGCGAGCCACCGTCGCATCGTTCGCCCTTCCCGGAAGCCGCTGCCCGGCTGTCGGCTCCCGCGCCCACCGGCCTGCACCTTACCGGTCACCGTCCCCGATGGAGTCTCGCCGCCCTCGCGCAGTCTGGCCAGTCCGGGCGCTCCCTCGGTTTCGCCGCATTGGCCTGAAGGGGATCGTTCTGCACCGTCGGTAGCCTCCGGGTCACGGGGTGTTCCGGTTGGTGCCGTGCCGCCGACGGCTGGTGACCGCGTTCGTACACTGGCCCTGTGACCGTACCGCCGCCGATCATCGCGCCAAGTATCCTCGCCGCCGATTTCGCCCGTCTCGCCGAAGAGGTCCGCGCCGTGGAGACGGCGGCGGACTGGTTGCACGTGGACGTGATGGACAACCACTTCGTGCCGAACCTGACCATCGGGCTGCCGGTGGTGCAGAGCCTGCGGGCCGCCACCGAGCTGCCCTTCGACGTGCACCTGATGATCAACGATCCGCGCCGCTGGGCGCCCGGCTACGCCGACGCCGGGGCGTACAACGTCACCTTCCACGCCGAGGCGTGCGACGACCCGGTGGCGTTGGCCAAGGACCTGCGCGCGGCGGGCGCCAAGGCGGGGCTGGCGATCGACCGGGACACCCCGATCGAGCCGTACCTCGACCTGCTGCCGAGCTTCGACACGCTGCTGATCATGACGATCAAGGCCGGGTTCGGCGGGCAGCGGTTCATCCCTGAGCTGCTGGAGAAGGTCCGCACCGCGCGTCGGCACGTCGACGCCGGCCACCTCGAACTGCGCATCGAGGTCGACGGCGGGATCGCCGCCGACACCATCGAGCAGGCGGCCGCGGCCGGTGCCGACGCCTTCGTCGCCGGCACCGCCGTCTACGGGGCCGACGATCCGGCCGAGGCGGTACGCCGGCTGCGCGGGCTGGCGGAGCGCGCGGCGGCCGAGGCGTGACGTGGAGCCCGGCGATGATCGTAAGGACGTGATCCTCGTTGTCGACGACGACGAGGACATCGCCCGCTTCGTCGAGTTCAACCTGCGGCTGCACGGGTTCGAGGTGATCATCGCCGGGGACGGCCAGGAGGCGCTCGACCTCGTCGGACGGCAGCGGCCCGACCTGGCCGTGGTCGACCTGATGATGCCGCGGGTGGACGGCCTGGAGCTGACCCGGCGGCTGCGCGCCGACCCGATGACGACCGCGCTGCCGGTGATCATGTTGACCGCCAAGGGGATGACCCAGGACAAGGTCAACGGGCTCAGCGCCGGCGCCGACGACTACCTGGTCAAACCGTTCGACACCCTGGAGTTGCTGGCCCGGGTGACCTCGACCCTGCGACGTAACAAGGAGTTCCGCGAGGTCTCCCCGCTGACCGGCCTGCCGGGCAACAGCCGCATCCGGCGGGAGATCGCCGACCGGGTCCGCAGCGGGACCGACTACGCGGTCGGCTACATCGACATCGACCGGTTCAAGAGCGTCAACGACCGGTACGGTTTCGTCCGGGGCGACGACTTCATCTCCGCGCTGGCGCGCACCCTGCACCGGGCGGTGGTCTCGGTGGCGCTGCCGCCGGCCTTCCTCGGTCACGTGGGCGGTGACGACTTCGTCTTCGTCTGCACCCCGGAGCAGGTCCTGGCGCTCACCTCGCGGGTGTCGGCGGACTACGAGAAGGCCGCGGACGCGCTCTACGACCCCACCGACCGGGAGCGCGGCTACGTCGAGCTGAAGGATCGGCGAGGCAACATCCGCCGGGCCGCGTTGGTCACCCTCTCCATCGGTGTCGCCATCTCCGACGCCGAAAAGCGTCTCACCGACCCTCTCGACGCGATGACGATCGCCTCCGAGATGAAGACGGTGGCCAAGAGCCAACCCGGCTCGTACGTGGCGGTGGACCGCCGCCGTGGGGTCGGCGATCCGAACCACCGTCATGTGAAGTAGCTCGCCGGACTGGCCGAACACCCCGGTCGGCGTGTAAGACTTCCTTCAGTACCCACCACGCGCTGGCGGGACTCGGTGTAATTCCGAACCGGCGGTGATCCACGGCCCGACCGTGGTAAGCCCGCGACCCGGGAGCGGTTCGTCCGCCCGGTGGACCTGGTGAGAATCCAGGGCCGACGGTTGGGGGCGGCCTCGTCCGCGCCCAGAAAGTCCGGATGGGAGACAGCGCGCGGGACGGAAGGGTCGTGTGCGGCTCGCCGGGCTTCGGCGTGCGCACCGCCCACCGGGGCGGTGGTCGCCGCGCCCGGACTCCGCCTGCCTGTCCGACTCCCCGCCCCGCCCGCGCGCAGAGCGAGAGGGCAGGGCCAGGCGATGGCGAGCGTCTCCGTCGACGAGGCGATGCGTCGCGCGATCGAACTCGCGGCGCGCGGGCTCGGCACGACCAGTCCCAACCCCGTGGTCGGCTGTGTGCTGCTCGACGCCGGCGGCGAGGTGGTCGGCGAGGGCTTCCACGTGTACGCCGGCGGGCCGCACGCCGAGATCGTCGCGTTGGCCCAGGCCGGTCACCGCGCGAAGGGCGGCACCGCCGTGGTGACCCTGGAACCCTGTGACCACACCGGCCGCACCGGCCCGTGCAGCCTCGCGTTGGCGCAGGCGGGAGTGGCCCGGGTCGTCATCGCGGTACCCGACCCCACCCCGGTGGCCACCGGTGGCGCCGCGACCCTGCGCGCCGCCGGAGTCCGGGTCGACCTGGGGGTACGCGCCGCCGAGGCGGAGAGCGGCAACGTGGCGTGGCTGACCGCCATGCGCCGGGGCTGGCCGTACGTGATCTGGAAGTACGCCGCGACGTTCGACGGGCGTTCGGCGGCGGCCGACGGCACCAGCATGTGGATCACGTCCGAGGCGGCCCGGATGGACGTGCACGCGCTGCGCGCCACCGTCGACGCGGTGGTCGTCGGCTTGGGCACGGTGCTCGCCGACGATCCCCGGCTCACCGTGCGCAACCTGCGCGACGGCAGCCTGGCCATCCGGCAGCCGCTGCGGGTGGTGGTCGACTCGGCCGGGCGGACCCCGGCCGATGCCCAGGTCCGCGACGGCGCCGCCGCCACCTGGGTCGCCACCGCCGACGAGGTGGGCGCCGGCCCGGACGGCGGCGTGGACCTGCCCGCGCTCCTGGCGGCCCTGCACGTGCGCGGGGTACGGGCCGTGCTGCTGGAGGGCGGCCCGCGACTGGCCGGGGCGTTCCTCGCGGCCGGACTGGTCGATCGGGTCGTCGGCTACCTCGCCCCCCGGCTGCTCGGCGCCGGACCCGCCGCCCTGGTCGACGCGGGCGTGACCACCATCGCCGAGGCCATCGACCTGGAGATCACCGACGTCACGCAGATCGGACCCGACCTGCGGATCACCGCACTGCCCCGCAAAAGGGAGGGCTAGGCATGTTCACCGGCATCGTCGAGGAACTGGGCAAGGTCGTCGGGGTGACCCCGACCGCGGAGGACTCAGCCCTGGTGGCGATCCGTGGCCCGCTGGTCGCCTCCGACGCCCGGCACGGCGACTCGATCGCGGTCAACGGCGTCTGCCTGACCGTGGTCGACGTCGACGGCGGGGTGTTCACCGCCGACGTGATGGGCGAGACGCTGCGCCGGTCGGCGCTGGGCGCGCTGCGCGCCGACGACCCGGTCAACCTGGAACGCGCCGCCGCGCTCGGCAGCCGCCTCGGCGGTCACCTGGTGCAGGGCCACGTCGACGGGGTGGGGGAGGTGCTCTCCCGCGAGCCCGCGCCGCGCTGGGAAACCGTCCGGTTCCGGCTGCCCGCCGCCCTGTCCCGGTACGTGGTGGAGAAGGGCTCGATCACCGTGGACGGGGTCTCGTTGACCGTGGCCGCGGTCGGCGACGACTGGTTCACCGTGGGGCTGATCCCCACCACGCTGTCGCTGACCACGCTGGGCGCCCGGGCCGTCGGCGACCCGGTCAACCTGGAGGTCGACGTGCTGGCCAA
Organism: Micromonospora sonchi; assembly: GCF_014646235.1. Classification (GTDB taxonomy): domain Bacteria; phylum Actinomycetota; class Actinomycetes; order Mycobacteriales; family Micromonosporaceae; genus Micromonospora; species Micromonospora sonchi. The sequence continues at coordinate 136,987 of NZ_BMNB01000011.1, forward strand.
GTACGTCGAGCGGCTGCTCGGCGCCCGCGCCGGCGCCGTCGCCGCGCCCCCGGATGCCTTCCTCGGCGTCGCCGTCGCCGCGCCCCCGGTCGGCCTGTCCGGCGGCACCGCACCCGGTCCGGTGACGTCGTGACCGGCGCGCTCGGCTGGCTGCTCACCGCCGAGGTGCAGATCGCCGGCTCGCCGGTGCTGGTGCGGGAGATCGTCGGCAACGTCTTCGGGCTCGGCTCGGCGCTGCTCGGCCTGCGCCGGCTGGTCTGGGCGTGGCCACTGGGCATGATCGGCAACGCGCTGCTGTTCACCGTCTTCCTCGGCGGCGCCTTCGCCACCCCGCAGGCCCACGACCTGTACGGGCAGGCGGGCCGGCAGGTGTTCTTCTTCGGCGTCAGCCTCTACGGCTGGTGGCGCTGGACGCGTACCCGCCGCCTCGGCACCGACGCCGACGGGGCGGCGGTCACCCCCAGGTGGGCCACCGGCGCCGAGCGGCTGGGGTTGCTCGCCGCTGCGGTCGTGGGCACCGCGGTGGCCTACCCGGTGCTGGCCGCGCTCGGCTCCTGGGGCCCGCTGCCCGACGCCTGGATCCTCACCGGCAGCCTGCTGGCCACGTACGGCATGGCTCGCGGCTGGGTGGACTTCTGGCTGATCTGGATCGCCGTGGACGCGGTCGGCGTACCGCTGCTGCTGCGCGGCGGTTACTACCCGTCGGCGGCCATGTACCTCGGCTACGGCGCGTTCTGTGTGTGGGGTCTGGTCAGCTGGTGGCGCACCTCGCGGCGCACCCGCCCGACCGCCCCGATCTCGACCTATGCGGAGGCCGCGGCATGACGGGTTCCTTCGACAGCATCGAACAGGCGGTGGCGGACATGGCCGCCGGCCGGCCCGTCATCGTGGTCGACGACCCCGGTCGGGAGAACGAGGGCGACCTGATCTTCGCCGCCGAGCTGGCCACGCCGGAGCTGCTGGCCTTCACCGTGCGGTACACCTCGGGGTTCATCTGCGTACCGCTGCCCGAGGACGAGTGCGACCGGCTCGACCTGCCGCCCATGCACCACACCAACCAGGACCGCCGGCAGACCGCGTACACGGTCACGGTGGACGCGCGGGAGGGGGTGAGCACCGGCATCTCGGCCGCTGACCGGGCGCACACCATCCGGCTGCTCGCCGATCCGCGTACCGGCCCGGCCGACCTGGCCCGGCCCGGGCACGTGGTGCCGCTGCGCGCCCGTCCCGGTGGGGTGCTGCGGCGTCCCGGGCACACCGAGGCGGCCGTCGACCTGGCCCGGCTGGCCGGGCTGCGGCCGGCCGGTGTGCTCTGCGAGCTGGTGAACGACGACGGCACCATGATGCGGCTGCCCGAGCTGGAGAAGTTCCGCGCGGAGCACTCGCTGTCCCTGGTCACCATCGCCGACCTGATCGCCTACCGGCGACGTACCGAGAAGCAGGTGGAGCTGGTCGCCGACGCCCGGATGCCCACCGAGCACGGGGTGTTCCGGGCGCTGGGCTACCGCAGCGAGTTCGACTCGACCGAGCACGTGGCCCTGGTGATGGGCGAGCTCGGCGACGGTCGGGACGTGCTGGTGCGGGTGCACTCCGAGTGCCTGACCGGCGACGCCTTCTCCTCGCTGCGGTGCGACTGCGGCCCACAGCTCAACGCCGCGCTGGACCGGGTCGCCGGGGAGGGCCGGGGCGTGGTCCTCTACGTACGCGGCCACGAGGGGCGGGGCATCGGGCTGCTGCACAAGCTGCGGGCGTACCAGTTGCAGGACCAGGGCCGAGACACGGTCGACGCGAACCTCGACCTCGGGCTGCCGGCCGACGCGCGCGACTACGGCACCGGCGCGCAGATCCTCTACGACCTCGGGGTGCGCTCGATGCGGCTGCTGACCAACAACCCGGCCAAGCGGGCCGGGCTGGAGGGCTACGGGCTGACCGTCACCGGCCGGGAGGGCCTGCCGGTACGGCCGCACCCGGAGAACGTGCGCTACCTGCGCACCAAGCGGGACCGGATGGGACACCTGCTTGACCAACTGGACGAGGTGACCGAGGCCCCGATGGGCCGTTTGGTTCCCGGCGACGAGATCGGAGCGTAGGCGATGGCGGGTTTTGGTGAGCCGGAGACGGCCCCGGTCGACGCGACCGGGTTGACCGTGGGCGTGGTCGCCGCGCGGTGGCACGGCGAGCTGACCGACCACATGCTCGACCGGGCGGTGGCCGCCGCGCAGGCGTGCGGCGCGCGGACGCTGGTGGCCCGGGTGGCCGGTTCGGTCGAGCTGCCCGTGGTGGCGCAGGCCCTGGCCCGCCGCTGCGACGTGGTGGTGGCGCTCGGCGTGGTGGTACGCGGTGCCACGGCGCACTTCGACTACGTCTGCCGCTCGGTCACCGACGGCCTGACCCGCATCGCCCTCGACGAGGGCAAGCCGGTCGCCCACGGCGTGCTCACCGTGGACACCATCGACCAGGCCCGGGACCGCGCCGGCCTGCCCGGCTCCGCGGAGGACAAGGGTTGGGCCGCCACCGTGGCCGCCCTGGACGCCGCCCTGGCGATCCGCACGGTCACCACCTCGGCCACCCACCGGGTCGGCTTCGCCTGACTCACCCCCCCGGGGATCACCCCGTTGATCATGAGGTTATTGCCATCGGTAAGCGCTTTCCAGGGCGATAACTTCATGATCAACGGGGGCGGTCAGAGGCGGCCGGCTTCGATGATGCGGGAGAGGAACTGTTGGGTACGCGGACGGGTCGGCTGGCCGAGGACCTGCTGCGGCGGTCCGGCCTCGAGCACCCGTCCGCCGTCGAGGAAGCAGACCTGGTCGGCGACGTCGCGGGCGAAGCTCATCTCGTGGGTGGCCAGGACCATCGTCAATCCGTCGGCCTTGAGGTCGCGGATCATGGTGAGGACTTCGCCGACCAGTTCCGGGTCGAGTGCCGAGGTGACCTCGTCGAGCAGCAGCAGCCGGGGCGAGTTGGCCAGCGCCCGGACGATCGCCACCCGCTGCTGCTGTCCGCCGGAGAGCCGGTCCGGGAAGGCGTCGGCCTTCGCCCCGAGCCCCATCCGATCGAGCAGTTCGCGGGCGTGCGCCTCGGCCTCGACCCGGGCGCGCCGGTGCACCCGGCGCGGGGCCAGGGTGACGTTGTCCAGCACGCTCAGATGCGGGAAGAGGTTGTACGCCTGGAAGACCATCCCGATGCGGCGGCGTACCTTGTCCGGGTCCACGCCCGGCGCGGAGATCTCCTCGCCGTCCAGCTCGATGGTCCCGTCGTGCAACTCCTCCAGCAGGTTGACGCAGCGCAGCAGGGTCGACTTGCCCGACCCGGAGGCCCCGATCAGCGCCACCACCTGGTGTTCGGCCACGGTCAGGTCGAGTGAGTCCAGGACGGCCTGCCCGCCGAACTCCTTGCGCAGGCCGCGGCAGCGCAACACGTCCACGATCAGCCTCCGGACTGGCGTCGGGCCGCCCGCAGCGTCACCCGGTCGGTGACGGCGATCAGCGGGATGGCGAGCAGGACGAAGAGCACCCCGGCCACGATGTAAGGCGTGTAGTTGAAGGTCTGGGCGGTGGCGATCTGCGCGGCCCGGACCGCGTCGATCGGCCCGGCCAGGGCGACCAGGCCGACGTCCTTCTGCAACGCCACGATGTCGTTGAGCAGCGGCGGGGCCACCCGGCGGACGGCCTGGGGCAGCACCACGTGCCGCATGGTCTGCCGGTAGGTCAGCCCCAGCGACCGGGCCGCCGCGAGCTGACTCGGGTGCACCGACTCGATGCCGGCGCGGAACACCTCGGCGAGGTAGCCGCTGTAGGTGAGCACCAGCGCCGCCCCGCCCAGCACCAGCACCGACGGCATGCCCTGCAACCGCAGGCCGGGTGCGCCCAGGGTGAGCACGTAGAGCACGATGATCAGCGGCAGGCCGCGGAAGACGTACGTGTAGCTGGTCGCCAGGGCCCGGATCGGGAAGAAGATCGGCCCGCGCAGCGTACGCAGGACCGCGATCAGCAGGCCGAGCAGCAGCGCGGCGACCGCGCAGCAGACCAGCAACCGGACGTTGAGCCAGAGCCCGGTCAGCACCCGGGGCAGCGCGTCCCGGGCGATCTGCGGGTCGAGGAAGGTCTGGCGTACCCGCTCCCAGCCGGGCGCCCCGGTCACCGCCACCGCCAGCAGCGTGCCGACCGCCGCCGTGGAGGCAGCGGCGATCAGCACGCTCAGCACGGTCTGCCGGCGTCGGTACGCGACCCGGGCCCGCTGCGCGGGCGAGAGGACGTGCGCGCTGGTGCTCACGTGAGTTCGGGTGCTCCCGCGTCCCGGGCGAGCCACTGCTGCTCCAACTGCTTGAGCGCCCCGTCCGCGGAGAGTTTCCCCACCGCGCCGCTGACGCAGCCGGTGAGCGGGGAGTCCTTGTCCAGCAGCAGGCCGAACGCCTCCGGGGTGCCCACCTGGGGCAGTTGGCCGACGATCACCGCGTCGTCGATCTCCGCGCCGGTGATGTAGAAGGCGGTGGGCAGGTCCACCACCAGACCGTCGAGCTGGCCGTTCTGGAGGGCCTTCTTGGCGTCGTCGTTGCTGTTGTAGACCTGCGGCTCGACCGTCGGCTTGATCACGTCGGTGATCGCCTGGTAGCTGGTCGTGCCGACCTGGGCGCCGAGCTTGGCGGCGCGGAGATCGGCCAGCGCGGTCTTCCCGGCGATCTTGGAGGACTTCAGCGCGATGACGGTCTGCCGCACCAGGTAGTAGGGGGCGGAGAAGTCCACCGCCTGCTTGCGCTCTTCGGTGATGGAGAACTGGTTGATGTCGAAGTCGAACTCCTTCGGACCGGGCGCGACGGCGGAGTCGAACCGCACCCGGGTCCAGACGACGTCCTCGCGGGCGTAGCCGAGCTTCTCGGCCACCGCGTAGGCGACCGCGGACTCGAAGCCCTCGCCGTTGTCGGGTTTGTCGTCGACGAACCACGGCTGGTAGGCCGGCTCGTCGGTGGCGATGGTGAGCTTGCCCGCTGTCCGGGTGGGCAGGCTCTCCTTGCTGCAAGGCGCGCCCACGGTGGGCATGGGCGTGGGGGTGGCCTGCGGGCTGCAGGCGCCGACCGCGAGCAGAACACCGGCGGCGGTGGCGAGCCGGAGGATGCGTGAGGTGCTGACCATGGCGGACAGCGTACGGCCAGCATCGGTGAGCGTCGAAGAGGTGTCCCACCAGAGCGGTAGGAAATGGTGGTCCCGCCGATCGGTTATTGCCGGACCCGGTGCGTGCGGCGACCGAGGGCAACTGGGAGAATCCGGATCCGTGAAGACGTTCGAGGAGTTGTTCGCCGAGCTGCAGGCCAAGGCCGCCGCCGGCACCCCCGGCTCGGGCACGGTCGCCGCGCTGGAGAAGGGGGTGCACTTCATCGGCAAGAAGGTGGTCGAGGAGGCGGCCGAGTCGTGGATGGCGGCCGAGCACGAGGGGCCTGAGCGCGCCGCCGAGGAGATCTCCCAGCTGCTCTACCACGTCCAGGTGCTGATGCTCGCCAGCGGCCTCGAGCTGAAGGACGTCTACCGACATCTCTGAGTGCCTGCCGTCGACCACATACCGATCGAATGGAGCACTCCGTCATGCTGCGTGTCGCCGTACCCAACAAGGGCACCCTGGCCGAGTCGGCCGCCCAGATGCTGTGCGAGGCGGGCTACCGCCAGCGCACCGACCCGAAGGACCTGGTCTGCCGGGACGAGCAGAACGATGTCGAATTCTTCTATCTGCGACCGAAGGACATCGCCACCTACGTCGGCTCCGGTGATCTGGATGTCGGCATCACCGGCCGCGATCTGCTGATCGACTCCGGCGCCCCGGCCGAGGAGGTGCTCGACCTGAACTTCGGCCGGGCCACCTTCCGCTTCGCCGCCCGGCCCGACGACGTCGACGACGTACAGGCGCTGGGCGGGCACCGGATCGCCACCGCGTACCCGGGACTGGTCGAACGCCACCTGGTCGAGTTGGGCGTCAAGGCCGACGTGATCCGGCTCGACGGCGCGGTGGAGAACGCCATCCGCCTCGGCGTGGCCGACGTGGTCGCCGACGTGGTTGAGACCGGCGCCACCCTGCGCCAGGCCGGTCTGGTGGTCTTCGGCGAGCCGCTGCTGCGCTCCTCGGCGGTGCTGGTACGCCGCATCGGCGCGACGCCCCACCCGCAGGCGGCGCAGTTGCTGCGCCGGCTGCACGGGGTGCTGGTGGCCCGCCGGTACGTGATGCTCGCCTACGACGTGCCGGCCGGTCTGCTGGACCGGGCCAGCTCGCTGACTCCCGGCATAGAGTCACCGACGGTCTCCCCGCTGCACCGCGAGGGCTGGGTGGCGGTGCAGGCGATGGTGCTCCGCGACGACGTGCACCGGATCATGGACGAGCTCTACGAGCTGGGCGCCCGGGCGATCCTGGTCACCAACATCCACGCCTGCCGGCTGTGAGACCGCCCCCGTCGGCCGTCGCGCTCGCCCTGGTCACCCTCGGCGGAGCCGCCTCGGCCGCGCAGGGCGCGATCAACGCCGAACTCGGCCAGCGGGTCGGCAACGCCACCCTGGGCGCCCTCGTCAACAACCTCGGCGGGACCCTGCTGATCCTGGTCGGGCTGCTGGTGCTGCCGTCGATGCGCACCGGGCTGGTCGCGCTGCGGCGGGCCCGGCTGCCCTGGTGGTCGTACCTGGGCGGGTTGGGTGGGGCGGCCATCGTGCTGGTCGCCGCGTACGCCGTCCCGGTGCTGGGCGTCGCGGTGTTCACCATCGCGCAGGTCGCCGGCAACGGTTTCGGCGGGTTGGCGTCGGACCGGGCCGGCCTCGCCCCGGTGGGTCGGCTGCCGCTCAGCCCGCCCCGGGTGGCCGGGGCGTTGCTCGGGATGGCGGCGGTGGCCCTGGCCCAGGTCGGCCAGCCCGTCGGTGACCTGGCCGTCGGCGTGCTCCTACTCACGGTGGCCGCCGGGATCGGTGTCGCGTTGCAGACCGCGCTCAACGGGCGGATCTCCGCGGCCGGCTCGGCCGCCGCCGGGGTCGCGGTGAACTTCGTCGTCGCTACGCCGGCGGTGCTGCTCGTCGCGGCGCTCGCCGGCGCGTTCACCGGCCCGCCGGTGAGCTGGCCGACCGGCTGGCACCTCTACCTCGGTGGGCTGCTCGGCGTCGGCATCGTGGCCAGTCTGGTGCTGGGGGTACGCGCGGCCGGCGTGCTGCGTACCGGCCTCGCTCTGGTCGGCGGGCAACTCGCCGGCGCGCTGCTGCTGGACGTGCTGCTGCCGGACGGGCCGGGAGCCCGGCTGCCGGTGCTGGCCGGTGCGCTGCTCACCCTGCTCGCGGTGCTGATCACCGGCCGCCGGTCCCGCCCGGCCCCGCCCGAGGCCGGCCTCCGTGTGGCGCCGGACGCTGCGCCGGCGCGGGATGACAGACTGGTGCCATGAGCGAGCGGCAGGAGGCAGCACTGCCGGGTTCCGGCCCGGCGGTCGGCACCGACGTGATCACTCTTCGACCCCGGCGCATCCGGCTGGTCTGCTGGAGTTCGGCGGTCGTGCTGGTGGTGCTGTTCGCGGTGATCGCCACCACGCTGACCGGGCCCACCGGAAACGGCTTCGGCACCTTCCAGCGTGGTGACCAGTTGGCCATGATCGGGCTCGGCATTCTCTTCGCCCTCGGTTCCCTGCTCTTCACCCGTCCGCGGGTGGAGGCGGACGCGCGCGGCATCCGGGTTCGCAACGTGTTCGGCTCGTACGAGCTGCCCTGGGAGGTCGTCCGGGGGATCCGGTTCGACCGGGGTGCCCCGTGGGCGGCCCTGGAGCTGTACGACGACGATCTGCTGCCGGTGGTCGCGCTCCAGGCCGCCGACAAGCAGCTCGCCGTCGACGGGGTCCGCGCCCTGCGCCGGCTGCATCAGGCGCATCTGGCCGCCCTCGCCGAGCGCGCCTCGCGTCGCTGATCCGCGTCCGGATTCGTCGCGTCGCTTCCGCAGTGGCGCGCCGCCCCCGGGTTTGGGCGGCGGGTCACCTAGGGTGTAGTGTGGTCGAGTCGACCAGGCTGTCCGCATGCGCGGGTGGCCGTGAAAGTGGAGCGCCCTGCTCCCACCCGAGTCGCCGCCTTCGGTGGCCGGGTCCGGTCCCCGGTTCCGGGCACATCCCGGTTCCGGATGCACGATCCTGTGATCGTGCCGACCGGTCGAGCGGGCCCTGGCATGTGCCGGGGCCTTCTGCTTTCCGGGCCGGTTCCCAACCGGGGGCCGCCGGGTCGGCTGACGGATGAAGAACCGACTCGAGGAGGCCCCATCAGCGTCGAACCACGCGTGAACGAGCAGATCCGGGCACGTGAGGTCCGACTGGTCGGCCCCGAGGGTGAGCAGGTGGGCATCGTCCCGCTGGAGCGCGCCCTTCAGCTGGCCGCGGACGTCGATCTGGACCTGGTCGAGGTAGCGCCGATGGCGCGCCCGCCGGTGTGCAAGCTCATGGACTTCGGCAAGTTCAAGTACGAGAGCGCACTGAAGGCGCGCGAAGCGCGGCGTAACCAGCAGCAGACCGTCATCAAGGAGATGAAGCTCCGGCCGAAGATCGATCCGCACGACTACGAGACCAAGAAGGGTCACGTGGTGCGGTTCCTCAAGGCCGGCGACAAGGTCAAGGTGACGATCATGTTCCGTGGCCGCGAGCAGAGCCGCCCGGAGCTGGGCTACCGGCTCCTGCGCCGGCTCGAGTCCGAGATCACGGAACTGGGATATGTCGAGTCCGCTCCGAAGCAGGACGGCCGAAACATGATCATGGTTCTCGCTCCGCATCGGGCCGTGAAGGCCTCCGCGGTCGCCGCCACGGCCTCCCGTGGCGGACCCCGGGAGCGGACCGCGGAGGAGCCCGCCGACGCGGTGGCCGCCGAGTCTACGGCGACCAGTGAGAGCGCAGCAGCCGGTGAGACCGGCATGACCGCTGACACCAACGGTCAGTAACAGGGGAGAAGGCGTACCAATGCCGAAGATGAAGAGCCACACGGGAATGGGCAAGCGGGTCCGTGTGACCGGCAGGGGCAAGATCGTTGCCGAGCAGGCCGGCAAGCGTCACCTGCTGGAGAAGAAGTCCTCGACCCGGACCCGCCGGCTGACCGGCACGGTCGAGGTGGCCAAGGCTGACGTCAAGCGCATCAAGAAGATGCTTGGCCGCTGACGCGCGCCACCTGAACCGAAGAAGGAGTTGAGATGGCACGCGTCAAGCGGGCTGTGAACGCCCAGAAGAAGCGTCGTACCCTGCTGGAGACCGCGAGTGGCTACCGCGGTCAGCGCTCCCGGCTGTACCGCAAGGCCAAGGAGCAGGTGCTGCACTCGATGCAGTACGCCTACCGGGACCGTCGCGACCGCAAGGGCGACTTCCGGCAGCTGTGGATCCAGCGGATCAACGCGGGCGCCCGCGCCAACGGGATGACCTACAACCGGCTGATCCAGGGCCTGCGTCTGGCCGGCATCGAGGTCGACCGCAAGATCCTCGCCGACCTGGCCGTCAACGACGCCGCCGCGTTCGCGGCGATCGTCGAGCTGGCCCGGACCGCGGTGCAGGCCGAGGGCACCGGCGGCGCGGCGGCCCAGGCCGCCTGATCCCCGCACCACGCGGCGAGGCGCCCCTCTTCTCAGACGGGGGGCGCCTCGCGCGCGTGTGCGGTGAGGACATGATGCCCTTCACACCGCGTACGCCCCGGGTGGTCGCCGCCCGCCGGCTCCAGCGCCGCCGGGAACGCGAGGCCACCGGCCGGTTCCTGGCCGAGGGACCGCAGGCCGTCCGCGAGGCGCTGGCCCGCCCGCGTACCGTGGTCGAGCTGTTCGGCACCCCCGACGCCCTCGACCGGTACGCCGACCTGGCGGCGAGGGCCGCCGGCACCGACGTACCCGTGACCGAGGTGACCGACGAGGCGCTGGCGGCGCTGGCCGAGACCGTCGCCCCGCAGGGCCTGGTCGCCGTCTGCCGGCACCTCGACGTGCCCCTGGCGACCGCGCTGGCCCGGGCCCCCCGGCTGGTCGCCGTGCTCGCCGGGATCCGTGACCCGGGCAACGCCGGCACCGTGCTGCGCACCGCCGACGCGGCCGGCGCCGCCGCGGTGGTCTTCGCCGGGGACGCGGTCGACCCGTACAACGGCAAGTGCGTACGCTCGTCGGCCGGCAGCCTGTTCCACGTCGACGTGGTCCGCGAACGCGACCCGGCCGCCGTGGTCGCGGCCGCGCGGTCCGCCGGCCTGGCCGTGCTCGCCGCCACCGGGTACGGCGAGGAGGACCTCGACGAACTGGCCGACGCCGGCCGGCTCGCCGCACCCACCGCCTGGCTGTTCGGATCCGAGGCGCACGGCCTTTCCGAGGAGCTGGTCGAGGCCGCCGACGCCCGGGTCCGGGTGCCGCTGCACGGGCGGGCCGAGAGTCTCAACCTGGCTGCGGCCGCGGCGGTCTGCCTGTACGCTTCAGCGAGAGCGCAGCGCTGACCCGAGGTCCGGCGCAGAGCACGAGGAGAACGCCCCCATGGTGAACGCGACACGGCGTTCGTTTAGCCAGCCCGCCGGTGTCGGCGGGCGGCGGGCCTGACCTGCTCACCGCGCGACTCCCACCGGCGGGCTGCGGCACAGCCGTGCGTCCGTAGACTCGCTTCGCCGCCCCCGTGCAGGGCCGGCACCGCCGTGAGGGAGTGCCCGTACGCCATGAGCTACCGCAACGATCCGTACGACCCGAAACAGGTCGCCCTGCTCGACCCGGCCGCCCTGGCCGAGGCCGTGACCGAGGCCGGGAAGGCGTTCGCCGCCGCCGGTGACCCCGACGCGCTGGCCACGGCGCGGCCGGCGCACCTCGGTGACCGGGCCCCGGTCTCGCTGGCCCGCCGGGAGATCGGCGCGTTGCCGCCGGCCGCGAAGGCCGACGCCGGCAAGCGGGTCAACGAGGCCCGCCGTGCCATCGAGCAGGCGTACGCCGCCCGTGCCGAGGTGCTGGAGCGTGAGCAGGCCGAGCGGGTCCTGGTGGAGGAGCGCGTCGACGTGACGCTGCCCTACGACCGGCGGCCGCGTGGCTCCCGGCACCCGATCACCGTGCTGACGGAGCAGATCAGTGACCTGTTCATCGGCATGGGCTACGAGGTGGCCGAGGGGCCCGAGGTCGAGTTGGAGTGGACCAACTTCGACGCGCTGAACATCCCGCCGGACCACCCGGCGCGTGGGCTGATGGACACCTTCCACATCGCACCCGAGGAGTCGGGGCTGGTGCTGCGTACCCACACCTCGCCGGTGCAGGCGCGCACCATGCTGGCCCGCAAGCCACCGATCTACGTGGTGGTGCCGGGGCGGGTCTACCGCACCGACGAGCTGGACGCCACCCACGCGCCGGTCTTCCACCAGGTCGAGGGCCTGGTGGTGGACCGGGGCATCACGATGGCGCACCTGCGCGGCACGCTGGACCACTTCGCGCGGGCGATGTTCGGCGAGGGCGCACGGACCCGCTTCCGGCCGCACTACTTCCCGTTCACCGAGCCGTCGGCCGAGTTCGACGTCTGGTTCCCGGAGCACCGCGACGGCCCGCGCTGGGTGGAGTGGGGCGGCTGCGGCATGGTGAACCCGCGGGTGCTGCGCGCCTGCGGCATCGACCCGGAGGTCTACTCCGGCTTCGCCTTCGGCATGGGCATCGACCGGACGGTGATGTTCCGGCACGGGGTCAGCGACATGCGCGACATGGCCGAGGGGGACGCGCGGTTCACCCGCGCGTTCGGGGCCGGGCTGTAGGGCGACGGGTACGAGTCACGGAGACGGTGGATCAAAGTCATGCGAGTTTCTGTCAGTTGGCTGCGGGAGTACGTCGACCTTCCCGACCTGTCCGTCGACGAGTTGGAGCGGGCCCTGATCGACCTCGGCATCGAGGTCGAGTCCATCGTGGACCTGACCGGCACGGTCACCGGGCAGCTGGTGGTCGGCGAGGTGCTGGAGATCGAGGAGCTGACCGGCTTCAAGAAGCCGATCCGGTTCTGCCGGGTGAACGTGGGCGCCGCCAACGGCACCGGCGAGCCGCAGGAGATCGTCTGCGGGGCGCGCAACTTCGCCCCCGGTGACCGGGTGGTGGTGATCCTGCCCGGTGGGGTGCTGCCGGGCGGCTTCGCGATCGGCGCGCGCAGGACGTACGGGCGCAACTCCAACGGCATGATCTGCTCGGCGAAGGAGCTGGGGCTGGGCGACGACCACTCCGGCATCCTGGTGCTGCCCGAGCACGTCGTCGCCGAGCCCGGCGACGACGCGCGTCCGGTGGTCGGCCTCGACGACATCATCGTCGAGGTGGAGATCACCCCGGACCGGGGCTACCAGATGTCGCTGCGCGGGCTGGCCCGCGAGCTGGCGCACGCCCTCGGCGTCGACTACTCCGACCGGGGCCGGATGCCCGCGACGGCCGGCACGGCCGAACCGGCGTACCCGGTCGAGGTGCGTGACCCGGTCGGCTGCGACCGGTACGCGGCCCGGATGGTGCGCGGCGTCGACCCGACGGCGCAGTCCCCGGAGTGGATGCAGCGGCGGCTCACCATCGCCGGCATCCGCAGCATCTCGCTGCCGGTCGACATCACCAACTACGTGATGCTCGAACTCGGCCAGCCGATGCACGCCTTCGACGCGGACCGGATCGCTGGCCCGCTGGTGATCCGGCGGGCGGTACCGGGGGAGAAGCTGACCACGCTCGACGGGGTGACCCGCGCGCTCGCGGCCGAGGACATGGTCATCTGCGACACCGGGCTGCCGAACCCGCTCGCCGGTGAAGGCGAGGGCATGCCGATCTCGCTCGCCGCCGTGATGGGCGGGGAGACCAGCGAGGTCCTGCCGAGCACCGTCAACGTGCTCTTCGAGGCCGCGCACTGGGACCCGGCGATGGTGGGGCGCACCGCGCGCCGGCACAAGCTGTTCAGCGAGGCCGCCAAGCGCTGGGAACGGGGGGTGGACCCGGCCCTGCCACTGGTCGCCCTGGACCGGGCGGTCGCGCTGCTCACCGGGTACGCGGGCGGCACCGCCAGCGACGAGGTGCTGGACATCGACCACGTCCGGGCGCGTACCCCGGTCACCATGCCGGTCGACCTGCCCAGCCGGCGGGTCGGCGTGGACTACCCGCCGGCCCGGGTGGTCGCGCTGCTGGAACAGGTCGGCTGCACCGTGGCCCGGGGCACCGACCGGCTGACCGAGGATCCGGGTGAGGTGGGGGTCTCCGCCGGTGGTGGCGAGACGCTCGCCGTCACCCCGCCGACCTGGCGGCCCGACCTGACCGATCCGGCCGACCTGGTCGAGGAGGTGGTCCGGCTCGACGGGTACGACCATGTGCCGTCGCTGCTGCCGACCGCGCCGCCCGGCCGGGGGCTGACCTGGCAGCAGCGGCGCAACCGGGCGGTGTCCCGGTCGCTGGCCGAGCGGGGCTACGTCGAGGTCCTGGCGCACCCGTTCGTCTCCGCCGAGCTGGCCGACCGGTTCGGCCTGCCCGCCGACGATCCGCGCCGGCAGGCGGTGCGGCTGGCCAACCCGCTGTCGGAGGAGGAGCCGCTGCTGCGCACCACGCTGCTCGGCCCGCTGCTGGGCATCGTGCAGCGCAACCTCGGTCGTGGGCTGCGGGATCTGGCCCTCTACGAGATCGGCGCGGTCTTCCAGCCGCGACCGGGCGCGGGCCGCCCGCCGACGATGGGGGTGGACCGGCGGCCCACCGACGCGGAGTTCGCCGCCGCCGACGCGGTGGTCCCGCACCAGCCCCGGCACGTGGCCGTCGTGCTGACCGGCGAGCTCGAGCCGGCCGGCTGGTGGGGCCCCGGCCGCCCGGCCGGCTGGGCGGACGCCGTCGAGGCGGGCCGGGAGGTCCTCGCCGCTGCCGGGGTGCCGCCGGAGCGGGTGCGGGTGCGGGCCGCCGCGTACGCCCCCTGGCACCCGGGACGCTGTGCCGAACTGCTGGTCGACGGGACGGTGGTCGGCCACGCCGGCGAACTGCACCCGGCGGTGCTGGCGGCGTTGGAGCTGCCCCGGCGGACCAGCGCCATGGAGCTGGACCTGGACGCGCTGCCGGTGCCCCCGGTGACGCCCGCGCCGATGGTCTCCGGCTTCCCGCCGGCGTTGATCGACGTGGCGCTGGTGGTGGACGACTCGGTTCCCGCGCAGTCGGTGCAGCAGGCCCTCACCGAGGGTGCCGGCGAGCTGCTGGAGTCGGTGCGCCTGTTCGACGTGTACGCCTCGGCGCAGTTGGGCGTCGGGCGCAAGTCGCTGGCGTACAAGCTCACCTTCCGCGCCCCGGACCGCACCCTCACCAGCGAGGAGGCCGTCGCCGCCCGCGACGCCGCCGTGGCCCGCGCCGCCGAGCGTTTCGGCGCCACCCTCCGCGGCGGCTGAGGTGTAAGGAAGGGCCCCTTCTTAACGCCTGGTGCATAGGAAGGGGCCCTTCTTAACGCCCTGGCACCGCTCGCCGGGCTCTGGCCCGGCTTTGTTCCGGGGGAGACCGTTGGGGCGAGCCTTGTCATTTCCATGCGGTCGGCCGTATGACCTTGCATCGTCTGCCTTTTCGCTGTTAGCCTTCGCTGCATAGTCATGCGGAGGTAGGTATGGGAATTCGGATCGCTGTGGCCGGGGCGAGCGGCTACGCCGGGGGTGAGCTGCTTCGCCTGCTCGCCGGGCATCCCGAGTTCGACCTGGTCGCCGCCACCGCGCACAGTCAGGCGGGGCAGCGCGTCGACGCGGTGCACCCACAGCTCACCGGGCTGGACCTGACGTTCGCGCAGACCACGGCGGACGTGTTGGCCGACGCCGACCTGGTCTTTCTCGCCCTGCCGCACGGCGAGTCCGCGGCCCTGGCGGCGCAGTTGCCCGCCGGGGTCCGGGTCGTCGACCTCGGCGCGGACCATCGGCTCGCCGACAGTGCCGCCTGGGCCAGCTACTACGGTGGCCCGCACGCCGGCACCTGGACCTACGGGCTGCCCGAACTGCCTGGCCAGCGCGAGCGGATCGCCGCCGCGACCCGGGTCGCCAGCACCGGCTGCTACGCGGCGACGGTCACTCTGGCCCTCGCGCCGCTGATCGCCGCCGGTGCCGCCCAACCCACCGACGTGGTGGTGGTCGCCGCCTCCGGCACCTCCGGTGCGGGCCGGGCCGCCAAGGCGCACCTGCTGGGCAGCGAGGTGATGGGCGACCTGTCGCCGTACAAGGTGGGCGCCCACCAGCACGTACCGGAGATCAAACAGGCGACCGGGGCCACCGGGCTGTCGTTCACCCCGGTGCTCGCGCCGATGCCACGCGGCATCCTGGCCACGGTGACCGCGCTGCCCGCCGCCGACACCGACCCACGGGCGGTGCTGGCGCAGGCGTACGCGGACAGCCCGTTCGTGCACGTGCTGCCCGAGGGCCGGTGGCCGCACACCGCCGCCACCCTCGGCGGCAACTCCTGCCACCTGCAAGCCACCGTCGACGCCGACTCCGGCCGGCTGATCGTGGTCGCCGCCCTCGACAACCTGGGCAAGGGCGCGGCGGGGCAGGCGGTGCAGAACGCCAACCTGATGTTCGGCCTGCCCGAGACCACGGGCCTGTCCACCTGGGGAGTCGCCCCGTGAGCGTGACCACACCGCAAGGCTTCCGGGCGGCCGGGGTGGCCACCGGACTCAAGACGGGCGGCGCGCTCGACGTGGCGCTGGTCGTCAACGACGGCCCCGATGCCGGGGTCGCCGGGGTCTTCACCAGCAACCGGGTCAAGGCCGCGCCGGTGCTCTGGAGCGAGCAGGTGGTGCGCGGCGGCGTGGTCCGGGCGGTGGTGCTCAACTCCGGCGGAGCGAACGCCTGCACCGGCCCGGCCGGCTTCCAGGACACCCACGCCACCGCCGAGCACACCGCCGCCGCGCTGACCACCGCCGCCGCGCTGACCACGGCCGGCGCGGACCAGGTCGGCGCCGGCGAGGTGGCGATCTGCTCCACCGGCCTCATCGGCGAACGGCTGCCGATGGACAAGCTTCTACCGGGGGTGGGCACTGCCGTGCGCGAACTGTCGCGGACGGGTGGGGCCCCCGCCGCCGAGGCGATCATGACCACGGACACCCGGCCGAAGAGCACCGCCGTGTCCGGCGACGGCTGGACCGTGGGCGGCATGGCCAAAGGCGCCGGCATGCTCGCCCCGGCCATGGCCACCATGCTCTGCGTACTGACCACCGACGCGGTGGCCGACTGGAAGACGCTCGACGCCGCCCTGCGGGCCGCCACCCGGGTCACCTTCGACCGGCTCGACTCCGACGGCTGCATGTCCACCAACGACACCGTGCTGCTGCTGGCCAGCGGCGCCTCCGGCATCGCGCCGAGCCAGGCGGAGCTGACCACGGCGGTCACCGCCGCCTGCCACGACCTGGCCCAGCAGTTGCTCGCCGACGCCGAGGGCGCCACCAAGCAGGTCGCCATCGAGGTGGTCGGCGCGGCCGGCGAGGACGAGGCGGTCGAGGTGGGCCGGGCGGTGGCCCGCAACAACCTGGTGAAGACCGCGCTGTTCGGCAACGACCCGAACTGGGGCCGGATCCTCGCCGCGGTCGGCACCACCGCCGCCGAGTTCGAGCCGGACGCCGTCGACGTGGCCGTCAACGGGATCTGGGTCTGCCGCTCCGGCGCCGCCGCCGAGGACCGGTCGAAGGTCGACCTCACCGGGCGTGACGTCACCATCCGGATCGACCTGCACGCCGGCCCCGTCGCCGCGACGGTGTGGACCAACGACCTGTCGCACGCGTACGTGCACGAGAACTCGGCGTACTCAACGTGAGCGCGAGGAACGCAGCGCAGCGGAGTCCCGCAGTCGCGAACGAGAGGGCGGACCGGTGAGCGCGAGGAAAACAGCGCAGCGGAGTCCCGCAGTCGCGAACGAGAGGGCGGACCGGTGAACCTGAGTTCCGACCTGACCCGCGCCCAGGCCAAGGCCGCCACGCTGATCGAGGCGCTGCCCTGGTTGGCCCGCTTCGCCGGCGCCACCGTCGTGATCAAGTACGGCGGCAACGCCATGGTCGACCCCGAACTGCAACGGGCCTTCGCGGCTGACATGGTGTTCCTGCGCTACGCCGGGCTCAAGCCCGTGGTGGTGCACGGCGGCGGCCCGCAGATCTCGGCGATGCTCGGCCGGCTCGGCATCGACAGCGAGTTCCGGGGCGGCCTGCGGGTGACCACCCCGGAAGCGATGGACGTGGTCCGGATGGTGCTCGTCGGTCAGGTCGGCCGGGAACTGGTCGGGCTGATCAACGCGTACGGCCCGTACGCGGTCGGGCTCTCCGGCGAGGACGCCGGACTCTTCACCGCCGTGCGGCGGCCCGCGTACGTCGACGGACAGCCGGTCGACGTCGGGCAGGTCGGCGACGTCGAGTCGGTGAACATCTCGGCGGTGGCCGACCTGATCGGGGCCGGGCGGATCCCGGTGATCTCCACCGTGGCGCCGGACGCGGACGGGGTGCTGCACAACCTCAACGCCGACACCGCCGCCGCCGCGCTCGCCGTCGCACTGCGGGCGCGCAAGCTCGTCGTCCTCACCGACGTGCCGGGCCTGTACGCCAACTGGCCGGACACGTCGAGCCTGGTCAGCGAGATCACCACGGACGACCTGGCGCGGCTGCTGCCGTCGCTGGAGTCGGGCATGGTGCCCAAGATGGAGGCCTGCCTGCGGGCCGTCAGCCAGGGAGTGCCCGCCGCGCACGTCGTGGACGGCCGGGTCGCGCACTCCACGCTGCTGGAAGTGTTCACCTCGGAAGGCTTCGGAACCATGGTGATCCCGTCGCGGAACGGAGAACCGGCATGAGCGCGCTGACCCAGCGGTGGCAGCAGTCGATGATGAACAACTACGGCACGCCGCCGCTGGCGCTGGTCTCCGGCTCCGGCGCCGTCGTGGTCGACGACGCCGGTCGGGAGTACGTCGACCTGCTCGGCGGCATTGCCGTCAACGCCCTCGGGCATGCCCACCCGGCCGTGGTGGCCGCCGTCTCCAAGCAGGTCGCCACCCTCGGGCACGTGTCCAACCTGTTCGTCGCCGAGCCGCCGGTGGCCCTGGCCGAGCTGCTGCTGGCGCTGGCCGGCCGTCCCGGGCGGGTCTTCTTCGCCAACTCGGGCGCGGAGGCCAACGAGGCCGCGTTCAAGCTGTCCCGGCGCACCGGTCGCAGCCACGTGGTCTCCACCGTCGGCGGTTTCCACGGCCGTACGATGGGCGCCCTGGCCCTGACCGGCCAGCCGACCAAGGCCGACCCGTTCCGCCCGTTGCCCGGCGAGGTCGACCACATCCCGTACGGCGACGTGGCCGCCCTGGAGGCGGCGGTCACCGACGCCACGGCCATGGTGATCCTGGAACCGATCCAGGGTGAGAACGGCGTGGTCGTCCCGCCGGCCGGCTACCTGACGGCCGCGCGCCGGATCACCGCCCGGCACGGGGCGCTGCTGGTGCTCGACGAGGTGCAGACCGGCGTCGGCCGTACCGGGCACTGGTTTGCCCACCAGGCCGAGGGCGTCGAGCCGGACGTGGTGACCCTGGCCAAGGGGCTCGGCGGCGGGCTGCCCATCGGCGCGACCCTCGCCTTCGGCCCGGCTGCCGACCTGCTGGCCCCCGGTCTGCACGGCAGCACTTTCGGCGGCAACCCGATCAGCTGCGCCGCCGCCCTGGCGGTGCTCTCCACCATCGCCCACGAAGGGCTGCTCGACCACGTCAAGCGGGTCGGCGAACGGCTGCGCCGGGGGATCGAGGCGCTCGATCACCCGCTCGTCGTCGGCGTCCGGGGTGCCGGGCTGCTGCTCGGCGTGGCCCTCACCGCGCCCGTGTCGGCCGCCGTCGCCGAGGCGCTGCGCGCGGCCGGTTTCCTGGTCAACCCGGTGCAACCGGATGTCGTGCGCCTCGCACCACCACTGATCCTCACCGCCGCCCAGGCCGACGCCTTCCTCGCGGCCCTCCCCACCGCCCTCACGGCGGTCACCGCGGATCCTCATCCGGCGCAGCCCCCGGAGGGGTCGATCCGCACCAGGACTTCCAGCGACGTCACCACGGAGGCATCCGCATGATCCGGCACTTTCTCCGGGATGACGATCTGTCCCCGGCCGAGCAGTCCGCCGTGCTCGATCTGGCGGCGCGGATGAAGGCCGACCGGTTCGCGTACCGGCCGCTGGCCGGGCCCCGCGCGGTGGCCGTGCTCTTCGACAAGCAGAGCCTGCGGACCCGGATCTCGTTCGACGTCGGCATCGCCGAACTCGGCGGCCACCCCCTCGTGGTGGACACCCAGGTCACCCACTTCGGCCGGGGCGAGACCCTCGGCGACGCCGGTCGGGTGCTGTCCCGCTACGTGGCCGCGATCGTGCTGCGCACCCACGGCGACGACCGGATCGCGGAGGTGGCCGCCGGAGCCACCGTGCCGGTGATCAACGCGCTGACCGACAATTTCCATCCCTGTCAGCTGCTGGCCGACCTGCTCACCGTGCGCGAGCGGTGCGGTGGCACCGCCGGCCGGCGGCTGGCGTACGTCGGCGACGCGGCGAACAACATGGCCCAGTCGTACCTGCTGGCCGGCGCGACCGCCGGCATGCATGTGCGGGTCGCCGGCCCGGCCGACTTCCTGCCCGCCGCCGACACGGTGGCCCGGGCCGAGGCGATCGCCGCCGGCACCGGCGGTTCGGTGCGGGTACTCACCGACCCGGTCGCCGCGGTCCGTGACGCCGATGTGGTCGCCACCGACACCTGGACCTCGATGGGGCAGGAGGGCGACGGGCTGGACCGTCTCACTCCGTTTTTGCCGTACCAGGTCAACAAGGCGCTGCTCGGGCACGCCGCGCCGGAGGCGATCGTGCTGCACTGCCTGCCGGCACACCGGGGCGAGGAGATCACCGACGAGATGCTCGACGGCCCGCGCAGCGCGGTTTTCGACCAGGCGGAGAATCGGCTGCACGCCCAGAAGGCGCTGCTGACGTTCCTGCTCACACAGTCACCGTGAGCCGCGCAGTTCGCGAACAAGGAGGTTCGGTGACCGCACCGTCGACCCGTGCCGCCCGGCACGCCCGCATCGTGGAGCTGATCCGCGACCGGGAGATCCGCTCGCAGACCGAACTGGCCGAGCTGCTCGGCGACGAGGGCGTCCAGGTCACCCAGGCCACCCTCTCCCGGGACCTGAAGGAACTCGGCGCGGTCACCGCCCGGGGTGGGGACGGCCGGGCCGTCTACGTCATCCCGGAGGACGGCCACCGGCCGCTGCGCGACGCCGAGGGGGCACCGGCCCGACTCGTGCGACTGCTGCGGGAACTGCTCAACGAAGTCGACTCCAGCGGCAACATCGCGGTGCTGCGCACCCCGCCCGGCGCGGCCCAGTACCTGGCCAGCGCGTTGGACCGGGCGGGTCTGACGGAAGTCGTCGGCACCATCGCCGGCGACGACACCATTTTCGTCGTGGCCCGTGAGCCCGCCGGCGGAGCGGCGCTCGGCGAACGGCTCGCCCGCTGGGCACGACGCGAAGACAACGGTGAAGGGGACAACACGCCATGACCGAGCAGTGGGAGAGCGGAACGACCGCCCGGTTGGGTGGGGTGGAGTCTTGACCATCAGAATTGGCGGGGTGGATGACAAGAGCCTGACCGAGAACAACGCCCCCGCGAACCGGACGAGCCTGTGGGGTGGCCGGTTCGCCGGTGGCCCGTCGGAGGCGCTCGCCCGGCTGTCGGTGAGCGTCCAGTTCGACTGGCGACTGGCCCCGTACGACATCGCCGGCTCCCGTGCGCATGCCCGGGTGCTGGCCGGCGCCGGGCTGCTCGACCCGGAGGAACTGGGCCGCATCCTCGCCGCCCTGGACGACCTGGAGGCCGCCTGTGCCTCCGGGGCGTTCCGCCCGACCGTCGACGACGAGGACGTGCACACCGCCCTGGAACGCGGGCTGCTGGAGCGGCTCGGCAGCCTCGGCGGCAAGCTGCGCGCCGGCCGGTCCCGCAACGACCAGGTCGCCACCGACCTGCGGCTCTACCTGCGCGACCACGCCCGGGGCGTGGCCGCCCGGCTGGTGGAGCTGGCCGAGGCGCTGGTCGAGCAGGCCGAGCGGCACGTGGACACCGCCGCCCCCGGCATGACCCACCTCCAGCACGCCCAGCCGGTCACCTTCGGCCACTGGCTGCTCGCCCACGTCCAGCCACTGCTGCGGGACCTGGAGCGGCTGCGGGACTGGGACCACCGAACCGCGGTCAGCCCGCTCGGCGCGGGGGCGCTGGCCGGATCGGGGCTGCCGCTGGACCCGGTGGCGATCTCCAGGGAGCTGGGCTTCCGTACCTCCTTCGCCAACTCGATGGACGCGGTCGCCGACCGCGACTTCGTCGCCGAGTTCCTCTTCATCACCGCGATGATCGGGGTGCACCTGTCCCGCCTCGGCGAGGAGGTGGTGCTCTGGACGTCGCAGGAGTTCGGCTGGGTCGAGCTGGACGACGCGTTCGCCACCGGGTCGTCGATCATGCCGCAGAAGAAGAACGCGGACATCGCCGAGCTGGCCCGGGGCAAGTCCGGGCGGCTCGTCGGCGGGCTGGTCGCCGTGCTGACCATGCTCAAGGGCCTGCCCATGACGTACGACCGGGACATGCAGGAGGACAAGGAGCCGGCCTTCGACGCGGTCGACACCCTGGAACTGCTGCTGCCGGCCCTCGCGGGGATGATCTCCACCATGACGGTACGCGTCGACCGCCTGGTCGCCGCCGCGCCCGTGGGCTTCTCGCTGGCCACCGAGGTGGCCGACTGGCTGGTGCGCAAGGGTGTGCCGTTCCGGGACGCGCACGAGATCACCGGCAAGCTGGTGGCGCTCTGCGCGGCCCGGGACTGCGCCCTCGACGAGGTTTCCGACGACGACCTGGCCACGGTCAGCGAGCACCTCGACCCCGGCGTACGCGACGTGCTGTCGGTCCGCTCGGCCCTCGCGGCCCGGACCACCCCCGGCTCGACCGGCCCCGGCCCGGTCGCCGACCAGCTCGCCGCCGCTGCGGACAATCTCGCCACCTGGAAGGAGTGGGCCGCCGAGCAGGTCGTCCCCCGCTGAGCCACCGCCCGCACCTGCCGGGCCGTCCCCGAAGTCGCTGCGCGCTTGTCCAGGTTCAGGGGGTCGGGGAGGTGCGGGCGGAAAGGCGTTCGTAGCGTTGCTTGGCGGCCTGGGCGCTGCCCAGGCCCAGCCCGTGCCCGATCGTCTGCCAGGTCAGGCCACGGCTGCGGGCGAGGTCGAACAGACCCGCCTCCAGGGTGTCGACCTCGGCTCGCAGGTGCGGGAAGAGGGCGAGCGCAGCGAGCAGGTCGGCCTCGTCGACCGGCTCCTCGCCGGGGGTCGGCGCGGCGGCTCCGGCGGCCAGCGCCAGCACCACGGCGATCGCCTCGTACGGGTCGGCGGCGTACGGGTTGGTGTGCCGCCGACGCTGCGCCTCGGTGGCGGCGTGCCGCTCGGTGAGCCGCTGGAGCGCGGCGTAGGCGCGGCGGGATCGATTCTGAGCCGCCTCGGACGCGGCGAGTGATTCCATGCCCCGATCACAGCACTTCAACGAAACGTTGTCAACGGAGTGTTGAGAGGTGGTGGGTGAGCCAGCGACCCACCCGCCCGGCGAGGGCGGCGTAGCCGATGCCGACGGCCAGCGAGGCGGCCAGCGCCACCAGCGGCCAGTCCCGCAGGTGCGGGTAGACCTGCCAGTGGGTCAGGTAGATGTAGAGCGAACTGCCCGCCAGCACCCCGGCGACCCGGTTGACCAGCCCGAGGCTGGGCACGGTGGGCAGCCAGACCAGCAGGGCGAGGCCGGCCACGATCAACGCCTCCCGGGCCGGCTGGCCGAAGAAGCCGGGCACGGTGAGCGCCGCCGCGACGATCACCAGCACCCGCCGCCCGACGCCGTCGGCCCGGGCGGCGGCCCAACCGAGGGTGAACAGCCAGCCGGCGACCAGCGCGGCCGGCAGGTCGTGCCGGGCGTCCAGGCCGAACACGTCGTACCGGCCGAGCAGGCCGAGCGCGGTCAGACCCAGCGGCAGGGCGAACGGGTACCGCCGCTCCAGCCGGTCGACGGGCCGCAGCGCGAGCAGCGCCGCCAGCCCCACCAGCAGGTACACCACCGCCTCGATGAACCAGAAGTGCCACCCGGTGGCGTCGTCGGGGCCGACGATGCTGTGCACCAGCAGCAGGGTGCTGGGTCGGTACTGGTCGCTGACCAGCATCACCGCGCCGATCCAGGCCGCCGTGGGCAGCACGATCCGGGACAGGCCGGCGGTGATCTGTCGCAGCCGATCGCGCCGCCCGGCGGTGGTGAGTTGGAACCGGGCGAAGTTGAACCCGGCCACCGCGAGCAGCAGATGCGCCCCGCCGGTGACGGTGAAGAGCGGGATGTGCGAGCCGACGATCAGCACGATGGCCGCCGCGCGTAGCGCCACGCTGGTCTCCAGCGCCCGCCGCCGACCGCCGGGCCGCCGCGGTGCGCGCAGCGCCTCGATCGGCAGTATGTGCCAGTTCGGCGGAAGGTGGCCGAGTTCCTGCTCCAGCCGGACCGACATCTCCACGTACGACAGCGAGTCGCCGCCCAGGTCGACGAAGCTCAGCTCGGGGCGTACGTCGTCGCGGTCGAGCACCTCCGCGTACAGCCGGCAGAGGTCACCGACCGGCGCCGCGGGTGACAGCTCGTCGCCGGCCGGCGTGGCGGCGGCGCGTGCCGCGGTGGCCAGCGCGCGCAGCCCGACCATGTCGGGTTTGCCGCTGGCCAGCCGGGGCAGCTCGGTCAGGGCGAGCACCCGCACGGCGCGCGCCGGCAGCCCCACCTCGTCGGTGACCAGCCGGCGGACGCGCCGCGGATCAGCGGTGCCGACCACCGCCACGATCAGCTCGTCGTCGCCACCGACGCAGGTTGCGGCGACCTCGTGCGCGGCCAGCAGCGCCTCGACCCGCTGCGGGTCGACGCGCAACCCGAGGATCTTCGCGAACCGGCTGCGCCGACCGACGATCTCGTACAGCCCGGCCGGGGTGCGTCGGGCCAGATCCCCGGTGTGCAGCTCCTCGACGGTGCGCCCCAAGGCCAGGTCGGCCGGGGCCTCGGCGTAGCCGAGCATCACGTTCGGACCCGCGTAGACCAGCTCGCCGACCGCCGGGTCCGGATGGTCGGGCACCGGCGCGAGCCGGAACGCGCCGCCGGGCACCGGCCCGCCGATCGCCGCCGGGTGTCGGGCCGCCAGGTCCGGTGGGAGGTACGCCATCCGCGCGGTCGCCTCGGTCTGCCCGTACATGACGAACAGATCCCAGCCGCTACGCCGACCCAACTCGGCGTAGCGGCGCACCCGCTCCGGGGCGAGCCGACCGCCGGCCTGGGTGACATACCGCAGGTGCGGCAGGTCCATGGCGGCGAAGCCGACCCGGTCCAGCAGGTCGAAGGTGTACGGCACCCCGGCGAACGTGGTGGCCCGGGCCTGGCGGAACAGCTCCCAGAAGCAGGCGTCGGCGACCGACAAATCGGTCAGCACCAGCGCGGCCCCCCGCGCCAGGTGGCTGTTGACCACCGACAATCCGTAGCAGTAGTGCAACGGCAGGCTGGTGGCCGCCCGGTCGGTGTCCCGGATGCCCAGGTACTCGCCGATCGACTCGGCGTTGGCCTGCACGTTGGTGTGCGACAGCCGGACCAGCTTCGGGGAGCCGGTCGAGCCGGAGGTGGACAGCAGCAGCGCCAGATCCGGGTGCAGATCGTGCGCGGAGCCGGCCCGGCGGTGTGCGACGCGCCAGCCCTCGGCCGGGCCGATGACCACGTCCGGGTCGTACGCCTCGACCAGGTTCGCGAGGGCGGCGTCGTGCCCGTCCGGCACCAGCAGGACCGGGTGGCCGCCGTGCAGCGCGGCCAGGTACGCCACCAGCGACTCGACCGTGTTCGCGCCGACCACCAGCACCAGCCGGCGGCCGCCGCCGAGCCGCTCGGCGGTCCGCGCGACCCGCCCGGCGAGATCGGCGTACGAGATCTCCCCGTCCCTGGTCACGATCGCGGGACGGTCACCATGGGCGGCCAGCTCGCGAACGAACGGCACCGCCTCGACGGCCGGAAGCAACGACGACGGGGAGGTCACGGGGACACACTCTAAGGTAAGCCTTTCCTAACCCATGATGCCGGGCACCCGCATCGGCGCCGGTCAGGGTCGCAGTGGCGCTGCTCGACGCGGGGGAGAGCATCAAGGCCCTCGCCTCCTACCTCGGCCACGCCGGCCCCGGCTTCACCCTCCGCATCTACACCCACCTTATGCCCGCCGGCGAGGACCGCACCCCACGTGCGAGCGGGGGTCTCTTTCCTTCCCGAGGTGATGCGGTTTGAACAGCACAGATGCGGTTGTCGAGTTGCGTTTTTGGTGTTTACCGCGCCTGCTCGCGTCAGGAGCGGCTGTTGCTGATGCGGCGGGGGCGCGACCGGGCCGGCCCTCGCTCAGCAGGGGCATGCGTCGCGGCAGGGTGGTCGCGCGGTGTACTGTCCGTCACAGTGTTCCGCTGGCCAGGTCTGGGTTCGTCCAGCCTGCTACCTGGGAGCGTCGTCGTGTCGCACGTCGATCCGCGCTTCGGTGCCCAACTTCGCGCGCTTCGGACCAGGCATGGGTTGTCACTGCGGGCGCTGGGTCAGATCGCCCATCGGGGCAAGAGCCACTTGCACGACCTGGAGACCGGCGCGAAGGCCCCTACACCCGAGACGGCTCGACACCTTGATGAGGTGCTGCGAGCGGGCGGGACCCTCGCCTGTCTGGTTGACCAGCCCGTAGACCACGATGCCGAGGCCGGCGAGTTGCTGGCCCGGGTGCGGGCCAGCGATGTGAGCGCCGAAACGCTCGCTCGGATCGAAGCCAGTGTGGACGATCTGGCGAGTGCGTACGCGACCACGCGGCCCGTTGACCTGCTGCCGATGGTGCGGCGGCAGTTGGCCTATGTGGGGCGGCTGCTCGACGGGCGTGGCACGTTGGCGCAGCGGCGGCGCCTCGTCGTTGCCGCTGGCTGGTTGACGGTGCTGCGTGCGACGGTGCACATAGATCTCTTGCAACGGTCCGCGGCGGGCACGCACCTGAACGCTGCCATGGCGCTCGCGGAGCATGGTGAGCATCCGGAGATTCAGGCGTGGTGCCTGGAGACGCAGGCGTGGGACCGGCTTACTCGGGGCGACTACCGGCGGGCTGTCGACCTTTCGCAGCAGGCTCAGCGACTGGCTCCTCGGAGTAGTTCGGCGCACATCCAGGCGGCCGCTCAGGAGGCGCGGGTGTGGGCGCGGCTGGCGGATGTTCGGCGGACGCGTGACGCGCTGGATCGGCTGGAGCGGTTGACGGCGAACCTGCCGGTGCCGGAGCGGGCTGAGCACCACTACCGGTACGACCCGACGAAGGCGTTGGCGTACACGGCGACGACGCTGTCGTGGGCGGGTGATCCGGCGGCCGAGCAGGTCGCTCGGGCCGCCTTGGCGGAGTTGGACCCGCGTGGTGACGGCGGTGAGCGGCCACGGCGTTCCGCTTCCGCGCGTCTGGATCTCGCCATGGCACTGGTGGCCGCCGACCAGCCGGACGAGGCGATCGTGGTCGCCGCCGACGCGGTTCGTTCGGGCCGGGTGGTGTCGTCGAACTGGTGGCGGGCGCGGGAGGTGCTGCTCCGGGTCGAACTGACCGGCACGGCGAACGCCGTAGTGCTGCGCGAGGTGTACGAGGCCCACCGGCCTGCGGTTCGATAGCGGACAGTACGCGCGGCCAGCGGACAGCCACTAGCTTTCTGCCATCGCCTGTTCACCACATGCTGTGGATGAGGGGCGGGAAAGCATAAACAGGTCGGCAAGACCGCAGACCCGCCTGCAGTTGGGGTGCGGCGGTAACGGATTCCTGGCCCGAGTCAGCCCGGCCGCGCCCCTGCCAGCGAGAGGTGGGGGATGAACGGCCAGAACGACGCTGACAAGCCCAGCAGGGGTGAGCAGATCGAAGCCGCCGAACGGGAGGCGGCCAAGCGGCGGATACTCGCGCAGGCTGAGGCGGAGCGAATACCGGTGGAGGAGACGACCCGGACGGTGCCGGATCGGCGGTGGCGGCGTGGGTGACGGATCGTTGCCGGTTGGTCGGCGGGTGGCGTACTGGCGGGTGCGGCGGCGGATGTCGCAGCAGGTGTTCGCCGATCGGTTGGGCAAGTCGAAGAGCTGGGTGGACAAGGTGGAGCGGGGTGCCCGGACCTTGGACAAGGTGTCCACCCTCGCGGACATCGCCGCGGTGTTGCGGATCGATCGGGCGGTGCTGCTGGGCCGTGACGTGCAGCCGGTCGAGGCGTACGCGCGGGTCGAGGGGGTGGAGCGGATCCGGGCGGCGTTGTCGTCGTACGACATCGCGTTGGGTCGGCGGGTGGCGGGCCGGGAGGTGACGGCGGCGCAGGTGGCGCGTGGGGTGCGGCACGCCTGGACCACCTACCAGCTCGGGCGGTACCCGCAGTTGATCGGTGTGCTGCCGGAGCTGTTGAGCGGGGCGCAGCGCGGCTTTGCCCGGGAGGCGGAGTCGGGGCGGGTGTCGCTGGTGGAGGCGTACCGGGTGACCGCGTCGCTGCTGGTGAAACTCGGTGAAGGTGACCTGGCGTGGTTGGCCGCCGACCGGGCGATGAGCGTGGCGACCGGGGACGTGGTGCTGGTGGCAGCGGCGGCGGTGCAGCTCGGGCAGGTGCTGCGCGCCACCGGTCGGGCGGGCTTGGCGGTGCCGACGATGCGGGCTGCCGCGTACCGGATCGCTGTGCTGGGCCTCGACGGCGGCCCGCCGCCGCACCTGTCGCTGTGCGGCTCGCTGCTGGTGCAGGCGGCCCTCGCGGCGGCCCGGCACGGCGACGAACGCGCCGCCACCGGCCTGCTCGACGAAGCCGCCGACCTGGCCGCCCGGGTGGGCGACGGCCACGACCATCATCGGACCGGGTTCGGGCCCACCGCCGTCACCACCGCCCGCACGCTGGCGGCCGTGGAGTGGGGCGACCCGGCAACGGCAGTGGCGTGGCATCGCCAGGCCACCGGCGGCGACGGCTGGCGGTGGCTACCCGCCGAACACCGCGCCGCCCACCTGATCGACACCGCCCGCGCCCACCTCCAGGCCGACGACCCGGCCAACGCCGCCCGCGTCCTGTTGGAAGCCGACCGCATCGCCCTCGCCGAGGTACGACACCGGCCCGCCGCCCGCGACCTGCTCACCCAGCTGACCCGAAACCCGTACGCCCCGGCGGCGATCATCCAACTCGCCGCCACGCTCGGGGTGCCCGGGGCATGACCGCACCGTTCCTGTCCCTGGCCCAGATCCTCAACCGACTCGCCCTCACCGCCCGCTGGGCCCTCCGCGAGCACCTGCCCAGCCCCGACGGCATCTGCCCGACCTGCCACACCCCCGACTGCGCGGTGGCCAACGCCGCACGCGACGTCCTCGACACCATCAAGCGGATGCGCTGGCGCGACCCGGCATAGCGAAGTCTTCGTGCTCCCGGCGCTTCCGCTTCAATCGAGCAGTTGCTGGAACTCTCCCGGCGTCAACCCAGCCTGCCGAAGAATGGAGGCGAGAGTCCCGCGCTTGATGGTGTGGTGTTGCGGAACGATGACTACTTTCCCGGCAGAGTTGCGGTACACCGCGTGGCTGCCCTTGGTGCGCACATGATCGAACCCGGCCTTGACGAGCCCAGCGACTACCTTCCGGAGCGGAAGGTCGGCCAACGCCGGGCTCACGCCGCCCTTCCGACCTGGAAGGAGGTCACCAACGGGGTCGCCTCGATAGCGGGTTGGGAAACCTCTTCGAGGTAAACCTCAACTGCTTCTCGTAGGTTGGCCAGGGCCTCGTCGAGCGTCTGGCCCTGGCTGGCGACGTCCAGTTCCAAACACCGTGCGACGTACCAGTCCTCCTCCTGATGAACCGCGGCAGTGAAAGTTCGAACCATCAAGGTCCTCCTGAGGTTGGCAAATCGCTTCTTCATCCTACGGTTCGGACAGGTTCGTGGAGATACCTCGAAATGCCGCCTGTCGACGCGCCGATCGGCGCGATGACGTCCCGGACCACCTGGGATCAAGCGGATGCGCTGGCGCGACCCGGCATACGGAAGGACGGTGTGGGTTGTCGGTCGCGCGCGGGCCGGGTTACCTGGACGCGTGAATCATCCCTGGCTCAGTGCCCCCGCCGCCGACGTCGCCGAAACCGCCCGGACCCTGCTCGGCTGGGAGATATCGGCCAACGGCGTCCGGATCCGGCTGACCGAGGTCGAGGCGTACGCCGGCACCGGCGAGGATCCTGCCTCGCACGCCCATCGCGGGCCGACCCCGCGTACGAAGGTCATGTTCGGGCCGCCGGGTTACGCCTATACGTACTTTGTCTTTGGTGTGCACTGGTGTCTCAATCTCGTCTGCGGGAACGAGGGGGAGGCGGCGGCGGTCCTGCTGCGCGCCGGTGAAGTGGTCGACGGGCTGGACCTCGCTCGCAAGCGTCGAGGAGAGGTGCCCGACCGGGACCTGGCTCGCGGGCCCGCCCGGCTGGTGGTCGCGCTCGGCATCGACGCGACGGCGAATGGCACCTCCATGCTCGACGGCAGCGGCCCGCTGCTGCTGACCCCGCCCACCCGCCCAGTCGCGCCGGCTGCCGTCTCCGCCGGCCCACGCGTCGGCGTGGCGGCAGCCCACGACGTGCCCTGGCGGTTCTGGATCACCGGCGACCCGACCGTCAGCACCTACCGCCGCCACGTCCCCCGGCGACGACGCTGATCTGCTGTCGCTGTCGAGCTGAACCGCTGGTGCCATCACGTGAGGGCCGCTCGGCCGAAGGCCGCGATTCGTTGACGCTCTCAGCTCGACAGGGCCGGCCCTGCCAGGGTCAGAGGGTGAGCAGGTAGGCAAGGCAGTCACGGGCCTACGCGTCGGCTGAGCCGATCGGACTCCGGTAGTGGCGGAGGCGGACCGCCTCGCCGTTCGGGCCGGTCCAGTCCGCCGTGCTGATGTGGGTGAGTCGCCAGCCGGTCGCCTCGTACATCGCCGACGCCGCGCTGTCGCCGTCGACGACCTCCAGGACGAGCGGCATCCGTTGGTCGTCCGCGACAATCAGGGCGTGCTCGACAAGCCGCCGGCCGACCGCCTGCCGGCGCGCCTGTGGTGCCACGAAGAGGCGGCCGACCTCGGCCACCGGGCCGGCGGCCTGTTCGGTCCGCGCCAGGAGGACATGACCCAGGATGGCGCCGTGCCCGTCCATGGCGACCCAGGCGTCCAGAAGCCCGGCCGGGGTCAGCCAGCGTGCCGGGTCGGCCGGCCAAGTAAGCGGGTAGCCGTCCGCGTCGTGCACCTCGCGCAACACCGCCACGCACCGCTCCAGGTCGTCCTTCCGACGTTGCCGCAGGCGCGGCGAGCGCAACGAACTGGTCATACGGAAGGGCTGCCCAATCGTGGGATTGTCTCTCACCAGGCGGGTGACGTGCGACGGTTTGCCGGAAGTGGCACCGGGTACGCGAACTGTACCGAGCCAGTGCGCCGCAGACAGGGGCGGTGCCGGGAAGGGAGCCGAACCATGGCTGACACCCAGCAACCACTGACCGGGAAGCGGGTCGCGATCCTCGCCACCGACGGAGTGGAAGAGATCGAGTACACCCAGTCGAGGTCCGCCGCGGAGCAGGCGGGCGCAGAGGTCCACCTGATCTCCCTCAAGCCGGGCGAGATCCAGGCCATGAACCAGGACATCAGTCCCGCCGGGAAGCATCCCGTGGACCGCACGGTGGACCAGGCCGACGCGAGCGAGTACGACGGCCTCGTGCTGCCGGGCGGCACGGTCAATCCGGACCGGCTCCGGATGAATCCCGACGCGATGGCGTTCGTCACAGCGTTCTTCGCGCAGGAGAAGCCGGTGGCGGCGATCTGCCACGGCCCGTGGTCGTTGGTGGAGACCGGGATGGTCAAGGGCCGGACGGTCACCTCGTTCCCGAGCCTGCGGACCGACATCCGCAATGCCGGCGGGAACTGGGTCGACCAGCCGGTTCAGGTCGACAACGGCCTGGTGACCAGCCGCAAGCCGGACGACCTGCCGGCGTTCTGCGACAAGTTGGTCGAGGAGTTCGCCGAGGGCCGCCACGCGGGGCAGCTGGCCAGCGTGTGACCGGCCGAGCGGCCCGGGGTTGCCCAGGGTGGCACCGGCCGGACGGATCGTGATCGAATTACTGAGGGTCTGGCACCCGCCGGAATAGTTGACTCGTCAAGTATGTTGTGCGGGTCGTCCGGGCCAGCCGAGGTTCCGGCCGCCACCCAAGGAGGGCCTCATGCAGTTCGGTGTCTTCACCGTCGGCGACGTCACGGTCGATCCGACCAACGGTCGCGAACCGACCGAGGGCGAGCGGATCAAGGCGATGGTGACCATCGCGCTCAAGGCCGAGGAGGTCGGTCTCGACGTCTTCGCCACCGGCGAGCACCACAACCGGCCGTTCGTGCCCTCCTCGCCCACCACGATGCTGGGCTACATCGCCGCCCGCACCGAGCGGCTGCTGCTCTCCACCGCGACCACGCTGATCACCACCAACGACCCGGTGAAGATCGCCGAGGACTACGCGATGCTGCAGCACCTTGCCGACGGCCGGGTCGACCTGATGATGGGCCGCGGCAACACCGGCCCGGTCTACCCGTGGTTCGGCCAGGACATCCGCAACGGCATCCCGCTCGCCATCGAGAACTACGACCTGCTGCGCCGGCTCTGGCGCGAGGACGTGGTCGACTGGAAGGGCCGCTTCCGCACCCCGTTGCAGTCGTTCACCTCGACGCCGCGTCCGCTCGACGACGTCCCGCCGTTCGTCTGGCACGGCTCGATCCGCAGCCCGGAGATCGCCGAGCAGGCCGCGTACTACGGCGACGGTTTCTTCGCCAACCACATCTTCTGGCCCGCCGAGCACACCCGCCGGATGGTGGACCTGTACCGGCAGCGTTTCGAGCACTACGGCCACGGCTCCGCCGACCAGGCCATCGTCGGCCTCGGCGGCCAGGTGTTCATGCGGCGCAACTCCCAGGACGCGGTACGCGAGTTCCGCCCCTACTTCGACAACGCGCCGGTCTACGGGCACGGTCCGTCGCTGGAGGAGTTCACCTCGCAGACCCCGCTGACCGTGGGCAGCCCGCAGCAGGTCATCGACCGCACCCTCGGCTTCCGCGACTACGTCGGCGACTACCAGCGGCAGCTGTTCCTCATGGACCACGCCGGGCTGCCGCTGAAGACCGTGCTGGAGCAGCTCGACATCCTCGGCGAGGAGGTCGTGCCGGTGCTGCGCAAGGAGTTCGACTCGCTCCGGCCGGCGCACGTACCGCCGGCGCCGACGCACGCGTCGCTGCGGGCCGCCGCCGAGCGGGCGGCGCAGAGCGGCGACACCCTGGCCGGGACCGGCGCGGAGGTTGACCGGTGACCTCGCGAACCCTGGCCGTGGTGTCGGCGGGACTCAGCCAGCCCTCGTCGACCCGGCTGCTCGCCGACCAGCTCGCCGTCGCCACCCGCGACGAGCTGGTCGGGCGCGGCGACACGGTCGAGCTGCGCCCGGTCGAGCTGCGCGAGCACGCCCACGACATCGTCAACCACCTGCTCACCGGCTTTCCGTCAGAGCCGCTGCGACAGGCGTTGGAGCAGGTCACCGGCGCCGACGGGCTGATCGCCGTCACCCCGATCTTCAACGCCTCGTACAGCGGGCTGTTCAAGTCCTTCTTCGACCTGGTCGACGCCGAGGCGTTGACCGGCCGGCCGGTGCTGCTCGGCGCCACCGGCGGCACCGCCCGCCACTCCCTGGCCCTGGAACACGCCGTCCGCCCGATGTTCACCTACCTGCGGGCGGTGGCGCTGCCGACGGCGGTCTTCGCCGCGCCGGAGGACTGGTCCGGCGGCACGGTGGAGAGCGCGCTGCGGGCTCGGATCGGCCGGGCCGCCCGGGAACTGGCCGAGCAGGTCCACCGGCGGCCGGCGTCGAGTGGGCCGGTCGACCCGTTCACCCTCACCACCGACTTCGAGCAGCTGCTGCGCGGCGGCGGGGACACCTGATCCGAGAAGCAGCCGCCGCTTCGAGACGATCACTGAGGCACCGGAACGACCGCCGCCCCGGGCCCGGGGCGGCGGTCGCTTCTCACGCCGCGTGCCCGTGCGGGTGGGCGACGAGCACCGGGCATCGGGCGTGCTGCACCAGCGCCTGACTGACCGAGCCGAGCAGCAGCCCGGCGAAACCGCCCCGGCCACGGGAGCCGGCCACCAGCAGCACGGCCGTCGCGGACGCCTCGATCAGCGCCTGGTCGGGTTTTGCCGCGGTGACCAGGCGCTCGGCCACGGTCAGGCCCGGGTGGCTGCCCCGGGCGGCGGCGGCCGCCGTGGCCAGCAGCGCCTCGGCCGCGCTGCGCTCGTCGGTGTCGCGTTCGTCGGCGACGTGCACCAGCACCAGCTCGGTGCCGCGCCGGGTGGCCTCGTCCGCGCCGTACCCGACGGCGAGTTCGGCCGGCTCCGACCCGTCCACCGCGACCAGGACCGGCCCCTCGGTGGGGATCGGGCCGTCGGGCGGCCGGACCACCAGCACCGGGCAGTGGCCGTGCGCGGCCACCTGGGTGCCGACCGAGCCGAGCAGCAGGCC
This sequence comes from Micromonospora sonchi, assembly GCF_014646235.1. Lineage (GTDB taxonomy): Bacteria > Actinomycetota > Actinomycetes > Mycobacteriales > Micromonosporaceae > Micromonospora > Micromonospora sonchi. The sequence continues at coordinate 170,516 of NZ_BMNB01000011.1, forward strand.
GGCGAAGCCGCCCAGACCCCGGCTGCCCACCACGACCAGCTCCGCCCGCCGGGACTCCTCGACCAGGGTGGCGCCCGGGCCACCGGCCACCTGCCGCACCTCGACGCTCAACCCCGGCCACCGGTCGACCAGCTCGGCGGCGGTCTGTTCGAGCATCTTGCGGCCGTCCTCCGTGGGCATCGGCAACCCCACGTCGTACGGGTTGATCGCCACCCCGTAGCCGAGCGGGTGCAGATAGCCGTGCACCAGGTGCAGCGGGCGGGAGCGCCACACCGCTGCCTGCGCGGCCTGCTCGGCGGCGACCAGGCTCGGTGGTGATCCGTCCACTCCCACCACGACAGGTCGGTTCATCGGCCTCCTCCCAGAGATCCGTCTCACACGTTGCCCTCAGACCGTACGCGGCTTGCGGACGATCGCCACCGGTGACTCGGCGTGGTGCAGCACCGCGTGGCTGACCGAGCCGAGCAGCAGCCCGCCCAGTGGGCCCCGCCCGCGCGCGCCGACCACCACCAGTTGCGCGGTGCGGGACTGCTCCACCAGCGCCCGGCCCGGCGAGCCGCGGACCAGCCGCTGCCGCACAGTCACCTCCGGATGGCGCTCGGACCACTCGGCCACCGATTCGGCGAGGACGCGCTCCTCCTGTTCCCGGAAGGCGTCCAGGTCGTAGACCAGCGGCAGGATGTCGCCGGGACCAGCCGGGGTCGGATAGAGCCAGGCGTGCACCGCGACCAGTTCCGTGTCACGCCGGGCCGCCTCCTCGAACGCGAAACCGACCGCCTGCCGGGAGAGTTCCGAGCCGTCGACGCCGACGACCACCGGGCCGTTCGCCGGCGGCTCACCGCGTACCACCAGCACCGGGCAGTCGGCGTGGGCGCTGACCTGCACGGCCGTCGAGCCGAGCAGGAGGCCGGCGAAGCCGCCCAGGCCCCGGCTGCCGAGCACGACCAGCGCGGCGGCGCGGGATTCCGCGAGCAGGACCCCGCTGGCCGCGCCCTCGACCACCGCGCCGTCGACCGTCACCTCCGGCGCCGCCTTGCCCGCCTCGGCCACCGCCTCGTCGACGTAGCGCTGCGCCTGGTTGCGCAGGCCACCGTCGGCGGGTGCCCCGGGCGCCGGGCCCAGCGGCACCCGCATCAACGGCCAGATGAACGCGTGCACGATCCGCAGTGGGAGACGCCGGGTGGCGGCCTCGCGGGCGGCGGCCCGTACGGCCTGCAAGGCGATCTCGGAACCGTCCACACCCACCACGACGGGGGCAGCCATGTCGCTGGTCATCGTCTCCTCCTCGTCGGCTGTCAGCCTGAACCACCGGACGGCGCCGCGGACGCGCACCGCCGTTTCCGGTCTGTGAACCGCCTGGTCAACCCTAGGACCAGGCCCGGCAGAGCACTCACCGCCATGCAGGCGAGCAACTCCACGGCACCGAGCGCCTCGGTGCCGAGCAGCCCTCGCAGCGGCGGCAGCAGCACCCCGGCCACCTGGAGCAGCGCGGAGGCGGCCACGGCCAGCGGCAGGGCCGGATTGCCTCGGCGGCCGCCCGAGCGTGGTGTGCGGACCGCCAGCGCCACGCCGAGCTGGGCCAGGCCGAGCACCACGAAGACCACCGACTGCCAGGGCCGGTCCCGGTGGGCGGCGAGCAGGCCCGCGCCGAGCGTCACCGCCGAGATCAACGCCCCGGTGACCAGGATCTGCCGGCCCAGTCCCGCACCGAGCACCGACTCCCGGGGCGAGCGCGGTGCCCGGTGCAGCGTGCCGGGTTCGGCCGGCTCGGCGCCCAGGGCGACCCCCGGCACGCCGTGGGTGAGCAGGTTGATCCAGAGGATCTGCGCCGGCAGCAACGGCACCGCCAACCCGAGCAGCGGACCGAGCAACATCACCGCGATCTCGGCCACCCCGCCGGCGAGGGCGTAGCGCAGGAAGCGGCGGATGTTGTCGTAGATCCGCCGGCCCTCGCCGATCGCGGTGGTCACGGTCGACAACTCGTCGTCGACCAGGACCAGGTCGGCTGCCTGCCGGGCCACCTCGGTACCGCCACCCATGGCCACGCCGATGTCGGCCCGCCGCAGCGCCGGGGCGTCGTTGACCCCGTCGCCGGTCATCGCCACCACGTGCCCCTGCGACTGCAACCCGGCGATGATGTCGAGCTTCTGCTCGGGCTGGGTACGCGCGAACACCCGCGCGGCCGGGGGCGCGTCGGCGGGATCGCCGGCGTCGCCGCGTACCACCGGGTCGCCCTCCTGCCACAGACCGAGCCGGCCGGCGATGGTCGCCGCGGTGGCCGGGTGGTCGCCGGTGACCAGCACCAGCCGGACGCCGGCGTCGGCCAGGCCGTCGGCGGTGTCCGACGCAGCGGCGCGCAGCGGATCACCCACCGCGACCAGTCCCAGGGGGCGCAGTGCCCGCGGGTGGGCGGGGTCGGCGGGCGGGGCGTCGACCAGGCCCGCCGCCAGCGCGAGCACCCGCAGCCCGTCGGCGGCCACCCGGTGTGCGGCGGCGGTCAGCGCGGCCACCTCGTCGGTGGTGGCGTCGAGCAGCGGGGCGGTGAGCACGCTCTCCGGCGCACCCTTGCAGACCACCAGGTAGTGGCCGTCGCAGCTGCGGTGCACCGTGGTCATCCGGCGTAGCTGCTGGTCGAAGGGGTGTTCCGTGATCCGCGGCCAGGCCCGGCGGGTGGCCTGGGGATCCAGGCCGCACCGGGCGGCGAAGGCCACCAGCGCGGCCTCCAGCGGATCGCCGACGGCGTCCCACCGTGGCCGGTCGTCGGACGGCGGGGCCAGGGTCGCGTCGTTGCACAGCAGTCCGGCCCGGGCCAACCGGCGCAACTCGTCCGGCGCGGTCACCGGGACGCCGTCCCGGTGCACCGCGCCGGACGGGGCGTAGCCGTTCCCGGTGATCCCGAACCGGGCGCCGTCGGCGGTGACCGCCTGCTGCACGGCCATCCGCCCCTCGGTGAGGGTGCCGGTCTTGTCCGAGGCGATCACGGTGACCGAGCCGAGCGTCTCCACGGCGTGCAGCCGGCGGGGGATCGCCCGGGCAGCGGCCATCCGGCGCGCGCCGAGCGCCAGGGCCAACGTGACGACCGCGGGCAGCGACTCCGGCACGGCGGCCACCACCAGGCTCACCGCGGTGACCGCCATCTCCACCACCGGCTGCCCGCCGAGCACGCCGACGGCGAAAACCAGCCCGGAGAGGAACACGGCGACCAGGCCGAGGAGCCGGCCGAGGGAGGTGAGGCGGCGTTGCAGCGGTGTGGCGGCCGGTCGGGTGGTGGCCGCCAGGGTGGCGATCCGGCCCAGTGCGCTCGCCGGGCCGGTCCGCAGCACCGTGCCGGCGGCCCGACCGGTGCTCACCACCGTGCCGGCGCTGACCTGGTCGCCGACCTCGCGCGTCACCGGCACCGACTCGCCGGTCAACGCCGACTCGTCCAGGTGCAGCCGGTTCGCGTCGTCCAGCAACAGGTCGGCCGGCACCACGTCACCGGCCTCGAGCCGGACCAGGTCGCCCCGCACCAGCTCGGCGGCGGGCAGCACCACGTCGTGACCGTCGCGCACCACCCGGGCGGTCGGCGCGGCGAGCTGGTCGAGCGCGGCGATGGCCTGGTCGGCGCGTACCTCCTGGACCACCCCGATCGCGGTGTTGACCGCGACGACGAGCAGGATCACCGCCGTGTCGGGGTAGTCCCGCAGCGCGGTGGTGACCACCGCGGCGGCCAGCAGGAGGGCGACCAGGGGGTCGGTGAGCTGGCGCAGGATCCGACCGGCCAGGTGCCGGCGGGGCGGCGCGGCCGCGACGTTCGGCCCGTCGACGCGCAGCCGGTGGGCGGCCTCGGCGGAACTGAGCCCGGCGCTCGGCCGCGCCGCCGGGGTGATCTCCGTGGCTACGTTGCCGCCTGCGACCTGTCCGGCCACCGTCCGCTCCGCCCTCTCCGCCCGGCCCGCCCCTACGGCACGCCCGCTATGTCACCAGCCTCGCCGAGGCCGGCGCCGCCCGGCAGAGGCGATCCGCCCGCATGACCCGGGACCAACGACCCGGCCAAGGGTGTCCCCGCCCCCGGCACCCGACGGCGGCGCCGACGACGACCGTTGGGCCGGCATCGACGCCCCGCGGCAACCGCGCGGCGCTTGCTCAGCGCGCCCCCGCGCACCGCAGGGGACGCCCGGGAATCAGCGTTGCACCACCAGCCGCCGGGCCCGGAGCATTACCCGGACACGTATCGTCGGGCGGTGACCGACGACCTGCGGCTGCGCCCGGTCGGCGAGGACGACCTGCTGGAGTTCTTCGCCCATCAACTCGACCCGGCGGCCAACCGGATGGCCGCCTTCGGGGCGCCGGACCCGACCGACCGGCGGGCGTTCGCCGCACACTGGGCGCGCATCCTGACCGATCCGGGGATCGTGGCCCGCACCGTGACCGTGGACGGCGAGGTGGTCGGGCACGTGCTGGCGTTTCCCGCGGCCGGTCGGACCGAGGTCAGCTACTGGATCGACCGGCCCCGGTGGGGCCGGGGGTACGCCAGCCGCTCGCTCGCCGCCCTGCTGCGCGAGGTGACCCGTCGGCCGTTGTTCGCGCGGGCGGCGGTCGACAACGCCGCCTCGCTGGCGGTGCTGCGCAAGTGCGGGTTCGTGGTGCGCGGCACCGACCGGGCGTACGCCCCGGGCCGCGGCCACGAGGTCGACGAGTACCTCCTCGAACTGCCCGGCTGACCGGCCCCTTCGACCGGCGGGTCGGCGGGCACGGCGCGGTCGCGCCGCACCACGGTCGGGAGAGGATTCACCGCCGTGGCGAGTGGGCATAGGCACCGCTACGTCGACGGAAGGCCGCCGGCGGCGCCACGGGGCGCGGTCCAGCGAGGGAGAGCCGGGCGTGCAGAACTACTGGAGCCAGCTGGCCCTGGTCGGAGTCCTGATCGTGGTGAACGCGATCTTCGCGGGCAGTGAACTGGCGCTGGTGTCGCTGCGCGACAGCCAGGTGCAGCGACTGGAGCGCACGGGCCGCACCGGTCGGGTGCTGGCCCGGCTGGCTCGGGACCCCAACCGTTTCCTGGCCACCATCCAGATCGGCATCACCCTGGCCGGCTTCCTCGCCGCGGCGGCCGCCGCGGTGTCCCTCGCCCGGCCGCTGGTGCCGTTGCTGGCCGACGTGTTCGGCCGGGCCGCCGAACCGGCGGCCGTCGTGCTGGTCACGCTGGCGTTGACCTTCGTCACCCTGGTCTTCGGCGAGCTGGCCCCGAAGCGGATCGCGATGCAGGTCCCGGAGCGGTGGGCGCTGCTGGTCGCCCGCCCGCTGGACCTGCTCGCCGCGCTCGCCCGGCCGGCGGTCTGGGCGTTGAGCGCCACCAGCGACCTGGTGGTGCGGATGGTCGGCCTGAACCCGAAGCCCGAGCCGGACGAGATCAGCCCCGACGAACTACGTGACATCGTCGCCGGCAACCACGGCTTCACCAAGGAGCAGCAGACCATCATCGCCGGCGCGGTGGAGATCGCCGAGCGGAAGCTGCGGGCGGTGCTGGTGCCCCGGCTCCAGGTCTTCTGCCTGGACAGCGGCACCCCCGCCGAGGCCGCCCGGCTCGTGCTGGCCGCCTCCGGGCACTCTCGCGCGCCGGTGGTCCGCCACGGCGGCCTGGACGAGGCGGTCGGCGTCATCCACCTGCGGGACCTGGTCGGCGTACGCGACGACCAGGCGGTCGACGAGTACGCCCGGCCGCCGATGCTGCTGCCGGACTCGGTGCCGGTGGTGGACGCGCTGCGCCGGTTCAAGGCCGAACGCCAGCACATGGCCCTGGTGGTGGACGAGCGCGGCGCGGTCGACGGCATCGTCACCCTGGAGGACATCCTGGAGGAGATCGTCGGGGAGATCTACGACGAGACCGACCGGGACGTCCGCGAGGTGCGCACCGAGCCGGACGGTTCGCTGCTGCTGCCCGGCACCTTCCCGGTGCACGACCTGATCGACGTCGGCGTCGACCTGCCGGGCCGACCGGAGGGCGACTACACCACGGTGGCCGGGCTGGTGCTCGCCGTTCTCGGCCGGCTTCCCGGGCGCGGCGAACACGTCACCGTCGACGAGTGGCGGCTGGAGGTCACCCACGTCGACGACCGGGCCATCTCCGGCGTACGGCTCAGTCGTGCCGCCGCGCCGAGCGAAGCCGACCAGGATGGGCCGGCGGCACCGGATCCGGCGACCGGCGATGCCCGGACCGTGCTGGACGGCAGCCGCTGATTCTCTCGCACGTCATGGCTCTGCGCCGGCTCAGCCTGTCGGCGGCGAGTCGGGCCCGGGCCGGTTGGACGGCGAGCCGGACCTGGGCCACTCGGGCAGCGGCGGGTCGAGCCGGATCCGGTGCATCGGCACCTGGATGGTGCTGCGGCCGAGCAGCCGGGCGGCGGCGCGCAGCGCCCACGGGCCGGAGGGGTGCAGCTCCGGGCCGATCAGCCGCCCGCTCAGCCGGCCGTACCAGTGCCGGGTGACGACCAGGTCGGTCAGGCGCAGCGGTCCGCCGGGCGTACCGCGGACGACCAGGTCCACCACCCGGCCCAGCCGTCGCCCCCGTTCGTCGTACGCGGTCCGACCCAGCAGTTCACCCGCCCGCACGGCCGGCTCCCGGGATGCGGTCGATCAGGTGGCGGCGCAGCCACTGCTCCACGGGTGGGGCGGGTAGTTCCTCGGCGCGTACCCGCAGCCACACGGCGCTGTCGATCCGCGCGACCAACGGGTACGGGATGCGCAGCGGCGCCATCGGCCGGTCCGTGACGAACCGCTCGGCCGCCAGCGCCATCATCCGGCCGAGCCGGCCGCCGACCCGCAGCCCGAGCGCGCCCGGCCCGGTGAGCAGCGTCCCCAGATACGGCCTGCCCTCCGGGTCGATCGCGAACTCCACGTCGTCGACCTTGCCGATCAGCCGGCCCTGCACGTCGACGAGTTGGCGGTCGAGCAATTGGCGGCTCACCTCGATCCTCACTGCCCCATTCTCGTGCCGATGGCCAGCGGTATGGCGACGATCGACGCCGCCAGGATGACCAGCAGCAGCGCGGCGGCCAGCGTGTTGAGCCACGGTCCGTTGACCCGGTCGCCGAGGTACGTGCGGTCGTTGGCGACCACCAGGATCGGCAGGTACGTCAGGGGCAGCGCCACCGCGCTGATGATCAGCATGTACTCGGTGAGCGCCACCGGGTCGATCGCGGTGAGCAGCAGGAGCACCCCGAGCAGCACGCTGACCAGCAGCACGGTGTGGAACCGGGTGGCCTCGCGCGGGCTGACCCGCTTGCCCCACTGCCAGCCGAAGTACTGCGCGGCGGCGTACGCGGCGGACAGGCCGGTCTCCAGCGCGGCGCCGAAGGTGACCGCGAAGAAGGCCAACGCCGCGATCGCCAGGCCGAGGCCGCCGAAGGCCAGCACGACCGGATGGGCGACCTGTTCGAGGCCGGTGACCGTCAGGCCGGCGGGGCGCAGCACCACGGTCGCGGTGGCGATCAGGGCCAGCGCGAGGAACCCGCCGATCGGGAATCCGACCAGCACACTGAAGCGGGCGTCGGCCAGGTCGGCGGTGCCCCAGCGTTCCTCCACGCCGCCGGAGGAGAAGAAGAAGACCTCGTACGGGCTGACCGTGGAGGCGAACAGGGCCACCGCGACGAACCAGTACGCTCCCCACCCCTGCCCGGCCTGTCCACCGCTCACCGCGCTGTGGCCGAGGGCCGCCCAGTCGGTGGGCAGCCAGAACAGCGCGACGGCGAAGACCACCAGCGCCAGGCCGGCCAGCCCGAACACCCGCTCCATCACCGGGAAGCGCATCCGCCACAGCACCAACCAGACCGCCGCCCCGGCGACCGGCACCCAGATCAGGTACGGCACGCCGGTGGCCAGCCGTACCGCCAGCGCCACCCCGCCCAGCTCGGCGGCCAGGGTGACCACGGTGACCACGTACGACGCCACCAGGTTGAGCAGCGCCACCCGGGCGCCGAGCCGTTCCCGGATCAGGTCGAACACCGCCCGCCCGGTCACCGCCGCGATCCGTCCGGCCATTTCGGCGTACGCGCAGATCGCCACCACGCCGAGCAGCAGGACCCAGCTGTGCGCCATGCCGAACCGGGCACCGGCCTGGCTGGCGGCGACCAGGTCGCCGACGTCCACGAAGCCGCCGACCGCGGAGAGGATCCCGAGCGTGGCGGCGAGGAGTTTCCTCATGTCGGCGTCGCGGACCTGGTCATCGACCCGACAATATCGTCGATATCCCCTTATTTGGGGCGAACTAGCGGCGGGACTGAGCCGTAAAGGACTCACCCGGCCGATCTGGCGTCGGCGGACACGTCGCTGCCAAGGCCGTCCGGGTCGTCCGGCGGCCGGGGCTCGTCGACCGGTGGCCAGCCGGCGGTCCAGGTGTCGCGCTGTCGCCAGAGCGCCACCCAGTTCACGCCGCGTGACCGGCCGGCGCCGAGGAGGAGTCTGCCGGCGGCCCGCAGCCCGACACCGGCGACGAGCAGGCCGACGCCGAGCCGGGACCGCAGCGGTGACCAGTGCCGCCGCAGGTAGGTGACCTTGCCGCGAAGGATCTTCAGCCGCTGCCCGTCGGAGCTGGACGAGGCACCGCCGACATGGATCACGGCCGCGTCGGGGTGGAGCACCGGCCGCGCGCCCAGCGCGGCGGCGCGGGTGCAGAGGTCGATGTCGTCGCTGTAGAGGAAGAACTGTGGATCGAACCCGCCGAGCCGGTCGAAGAGCGCACGTTCGATGAGCAGGAGACAGCCGGAGACCGCCGGCACCTCACGTACCGTGCGCCGGTCGTACCGCGGCAGGCCCTCCGGGTTGGCCCAGTGGCGGCGCGGGAACGCCGTCGAGAGGCCGGTGGCGAAGGTGAACTGACTCCACAGGCTCGGCAGCCCCCAGCAGGAGTAGCCGTCGTCCGTGCCGTCGGCGCTCAGGGTCCGTCCGGTGTAGACGCGATGCTGCGGCCGCTGCCGGGCGAACGTCAGCAGCTCTGTCACCGGCCGACCGACGGGTACGGTGTCCGGGTTGATCAGCAGGAGGTAGTCGCTGTCGCCGGCGACCGCCCCCCGGTTCACCCCTCGGCCCCAGCCGACGTTCTCGGTCAGTCGTACCAGCCGCACCTGGGGGAACTCTTCGGCGATCGCGTCGGCCGAGCCGTCGGTCGAGGCGTTGTCGACGACGACGACGTCGAACCGGACGTCCGGGGTGCGGCTGCGGTCGAGTTCCCGCAGGCAGCCCAGGGTCAGGTCGCAGGTGTTGTACGAGACGATCACGACGCAGACGTCGGGGCGGTTCACGGCTGTCCTCCCGGGCGGATGTCGCCGCGGCGGTGCAGCCGGCGCAGCGCGGTGACGGCCAGCAGCTCCAGCGCGAACGGAAGGTCGTGGACCAGGTAGCGGCGGGCGAGCCGGGCCGGTTCGTTGGCCAGGCGGTGCGCCCACTCGAGGCCGGATCGCTGCATCCACAGCGGTGCCCGCCGGTGGATGCCGGCCACGAACCCGATCGCCGCGCCGCAGCCCAGGAACCAGGTGCCGGGCAGCCGGGCGCGCAGCCGGGCGATCACCCGCTCCTGCTTGGGGAAGCCGAACCCGACGTAGACGACGTCCGGCGCGGTCGCCGTCACGGTGGCACAGGCAGCCTCGAACTGGTCGGGCCGGGCGTCGAACCCGAACGGCGGGCTGAGATGCCCGGCGATGCGCAAGCCGGGAAACCGGGCCCGCATGGCCTGCTCCGCCCGGCTGGCGGTGCCCGGCGCACCGCCGAACAGGTAGACGGAGCGGTCCTGCTCGGCCATTGCCGCCGACAGGCTCCAGATCAGGTCCGCACCGGGAACCCGGGCCGGCAGCGGATTTCCGGCTATCTGGCTGGCCCAGATCAACGGTTTCCCGTCGGCCACGACCACGCTCGCCGATTCCACGTGCGCGCGGGCCTCCTGATCGCGGCGAGCGCGGCGAAGAATGTCCACGTTCGGGGTGACGATCTGCCCACCCCGGCCTGCGGTCATCTCGGCGACGACGTGCCGGACCACGTCCTTCTCATGAAATGGATCAAAGTCAATACCGTACAGTTTGATCCGGTTTCCGGAGCTGGAACCGTTCGCATCGGTTGACACGAAAAAGGATCCTAGCGACGCGTACGCGCCGACAACGGGATGCGGCGATGTCGTATTTCGGTCTCTCGGCCCTGGCCTGGCTGATCGACCGGTTGTTCGCTCGGGTTATAGGCTGACACTATCGCGGAGTGCGAATCGATGTCATCATGCCAGCCTTCAATGAGGCTGACGGAATCGCCCACACGCTGGGTCGGCTGTTCAATTCTTCATCGGCCGGAAACAATGTGACCGTGGTCGTGGTCGCCAATGGCTGCACCGACGACACCGCCGCGGTCGCCCGCTCGTTCGGGGTACGCGTCCTGGAGATCCCGACACCGTCGAAGACCGCCGCGATGAACGCCGCCGACCAGATGGTCGACGGCGATGTGCGGATCTACGCGGACGCCGACGCGCCGCTCACGGCCGAACTGGTGCGCGACCTCGCCGCCGCCGTCGGGCGGCCCGGGATCGCCGCGGCGGTGCCCCGGCCGATGATCGACACCTCGGGCAGCGCCTGGCCGGTCCGCGCGTACTACGCGGTGAACGCCCGGCTGCCCGTCTTCCGCAACCGGCTGTTCGGCCGTGGGGTCATCGCGCTCTCCGCCGAGGCGCGGTCGCGCTTCGAGGACTTTCCCGAGCTCATCGCCGACGACATGTTCCTCGACGCGGTCATCGGCGCCGATGAGAAGGTGGAGATACCGGCGGTGGTCCAGGTGCGGGCGCCCCGACGTACCGGGGATCTCGTCCGCCGGGTGGCCCGGGCCCGGGAGGGAAACGCGGAGTTCTGGCGATTCCTGCGGGCCGCGTCGCCGGAGTACGGCGTGGTGGCGGATCCGGTGCCCGGCCCGCGGTCCTGGTCCTGGCTGCGACAGGTGCTGCTCCGGTCGCCCGGGCTGCTGCCCGCGGCGCTCTGCTACGTCGCGATCATCCTGTTGGCCGAGGCGAAGCGCCGCTCACCGGGCTGGAGTGCGCGGTCCGGCTGGGGGCGGCCCGAGTCGGTGCGCGCGCGACGGTAGTCCCGAGACAATCTCGTCTTTCTGCCATTGATGGGGCGATACGGGTTGGCAGGATACTCGTTAAGTGCCGCTTAATTCTGCCGGACGACCATCCCGGCGGCTCGTCGGGCATCGTTAGCAATCACAGCAATGACGAGCGAAAACGCGGCTGCCGCTCGCATTCGGCGAGCCGGGCTCGATCGCGGCTTCACGCCGACCCTACGCCGGTGGCGGCGCACACCTGACCGGAAAGGCGCCATTTCGTGGAAAGCCCGAATCCCCCCGTCGCTCCACTTCGTCTCGCGTACCCGCAGCCTGCTTCGCCGACCCGTCGATCGCGGCGCGGCCGCCTGACCGCCACAGTCGCGGCGACTGTGGTCATCGTGCTGGCGTCGGCGCTGGGTGCCTGGGGCAGCGCCACAGCGAGCACCACCTACTCGTTCTTCGCCAACCTCGACGTCTCCGGCGTGCCGACCGACCCGGACTTCATCTCCGTCGAGGTGGGCCTGCGCTTCACCTCGTCCAGCAACGGCACGCTGACCGCCGTCCGATTCCTCAAGGCGGAGGGCTCCGGCAACACCCACCCGGTGAGCGTGTGGACCGCAGGTCAGCGACTGGCCACGGCGACCTCGACCACCGAGACGAGTTCCGGCTGGCAGGAGGTGCGGCTGCCGACGCCGGTCACGATCAAGGCCGGCCAGGTCTACGTGGTCTCGTACCACACGACGCGGTACCGGGTGTCGGAAGACTACTTCACCGAGAAGGCCATCGCGGGTCCGCTGATGACCACCTCCGGCGCGGGTGTCTACGCGTACGGCGAGTCGAGCTTCCCCACCGAGACCTACCGGGCGAGCAACTACTGGGTGGATGTGGTCTTCGCGCCCGCGCCGGTTGCCCCGACCACGCCGCCCACAACCACCAGGCCACCGGTGACGTCACCGCCACCGACGGTCACACCCACGGCCAGCCCGCCGGTTCGCCCGGCACTGAACCTGCCCCGGGTCGCCTGGGAGGGCGGTCCGGCCCACTACGCCAGCTTCCCGGTGGCCAACGCTGCGGGTTGGACCAACCACAACTTCTTCCCGATCGGTGTGTGGTACGAGTCGGTGCTCACCCAGCACGACGTCGACCTGGACCGCGGCGCCGGGCTCAACACCTACGTCGCACTGACCTCGAACTCCGATTTGTCCCTGGTTCGGCACAACGGCATGTTCGCCGTCGTCGACACCGACGTGCCGGGCCAGGGTGCCGAGACGACGGCGTGGGAGCTCAACGACGAGGTCGACATGTGGGCCGGCCCCGGCACCAGCACCTGGACCGGAAACTACCCGGGCGAGGGGCAGATCTGTGTCGGCGTCAAGCTCGACTGCGGCTTCGACGTGCTGCGACGGCTCTCCGCGAGGCTGCCCACCGGCGACGGCCGGATGCGGTACGCGAACTTCGGCAAGGGAGTGATGTTCTGGGAATCCGACAGCGACTCCAGCCAGTTCGTCAACGGCTACACGTCGCTGTTCTCCAGTGACATCTACTGGTACACCGACCCGAACGTCTGCCTCTCCTCCTCGGAGGGTCCCAGCATCGGGGTTGCCGCGAGCACCTGCCGCCGCGCCGCCAACTACGGCCTGACGATGCAGCGGATGCGCCATGTCGACGCGCTGGACGGCAAACGTCAACCGATCTGGGCCTTCGTCGAGCTGGGCCATCCGTTCCAGGAGGCGTCGGCACCGACCATCACGGCGCCCCAGATCGCCGGGGCCGTGATGAGCTCCCTGATCAACGAGGCCCGCGGCATCATCTACTTCAACCACAGCTTCGGCGGATCGTGCATCACCCAACATCTGCTGCGGGACGCGTGCGGGGCGGCGGTGCGGCCGACGGTGACCGAGTTGAACAAGCGGATCACCGGCCTGGCGCCGGTGCTCAACACCCAGTCGTACGTCTGGACCTTCAACCACCATCTCGACACCATGCTCAAGGAGTACGCCGGTTCGTACTACCTCTTCGCGATGCCGGGCCGCACCGGTGGCACCGGCACCCAAGGGCTCACGCTGCCGCCGGGTCTGACCGCCCACCAGGCGCAGGTGCTTTTCGAAGACCGGACGGTGCCGATCAGCGGGGGCATGATCACCGACAACTTCGCCAGCGAGCACTCGTACCATATCTACAAGATCACGCCGACCGCCTGATTGGCAGGCCATCGGCGGGCAGGCCGGTGCCACCTGTGGTGGCGCCGGCCTGTCGCAATTACGAAACCAGTCCGCAGCAATTGACTGTCGTGTTCCTGACTGGCCACGATCGTGACCTCCGCTGAGCTGGACGACGAGGTTAATTCCCGCTCCGCGCGGCGGCTACCTCCTTGCACCAGGGGCATGCCGATTGGACACTGGGCGGGCGATACGCATGGGCGGCGTGGGTGGGTCACGTCCGGGAAAACGTCGGCCCTCGTACCTGGGGCTGAGAGGGACGTAGTGGACTTCTGGGACCTGACCAAACTTCTGATCCGGCGGTGGTACATCGCCGGTCCATTGCTGTTGCTGACGGTGGCCGCCACCGTTCTCGCCGCAGTCAAGATAGAACCGAATTACGTGGCGACCAGCTACGTCCAACTCGTCCCGCCCTCGGTCACCCCGAAGGAGTACGACGGCCGCGCGCCGCGACCGCGCAACCCGTGGCTCGATCTCGGCCTCGCCTCGCTGGGCAAAGCTGCCATCCTCACCGTGCAGGACCAGAAGGTGGTGGAGGCGCTCAAGGCCGCCGGGTACACCGACGCCTTCACCCTCACCCTGGACCAGGCGCTGCCGATCGTCACCTTCGAGGTCATCGCGTCCACCAGGGAGCAGGCGACGGCGACCACCCAGGAACTGGTCCGGCGCTTCGGCGAGAACGTGACCGCGCTCCAGGCCGACTACGGTGCCGCCGCCGAGCAGACGATCACCACCCTCCGGTTGACCGTCGGGGAGAACGTGACCGAGTCGACCTCGAAGGTCAAGCGGGCGCTGGTCGCGATCGCCGGGATCGGCGTACTGCTCACCACGGCACTGACCGTGCTGCTGGACGCCGTGATTCGGCGCCGGCGAGCGCGACAGGTGGCGGCGCCCCGAACCGAGCACGGCCGGGGACACGACCCCGCGCCGCCCACCGCCCCACCGATGAACCAGCGGACCATCTGGGCCGACCGGAACTCGGCCCAGACCGGCGTGGAGGACCGTTCCGGGGCGCTCGAACCGGTCTCCGCCGACGCCACGGTCATCGTGCCGCGCACGGAGTGGCCGCCGCCGGGCGTCGAGGGTAACCGCCGTTGACCATGTCCCTCCTGCATCCGGCGGACCTCGAACCGGCCAGCGTCGCGACAGGCGTGTACGCCTCCCGGCGCCGGTACGCCCGGGTGGACGCCGCCGTGCTGCTCGGCCTGATGCTCTGCCTGCTCATGCTGATTCCGGCGAAGCTCATCGTGCCCAACATGACCGACCTGGGGCGGCCGGCGCTCATCATCGCCGTGTTGATGTCCGCCTGGTGGGTTCTGGTCCGGTGCAATCCCCGCCTGTCCATGGTGGGGCCGCAGCCGATTCGGTGGGTGGTGTTGCTCTACCTGCTCTGGGCGATCCTGTCCTACGCGGTGGGCTTCTTGCGTGGTCTGACCACGATGGAGGCCAACAGCGCCGACCGGGCGATGCTCTACGTAGCCGCGTTCGCCGGTGTGCTGCTGGTGGTCGCCGACGGGCTGCCGAACTGGGACCGGCTTCGGCTGGTCTTCCGGGTGTTCGTCTGGTGTGCCGGGTTCATGGCCCTGGTCGGGTTGTTGCAGTTCGTGTTCTGGACCGATGTCACCGTCTATCTGATGGTGCCCGGGCTTGAGCCGAAAGGCTTCGTACCCGGCTTCGAGGTGCGCGGCGCCGGCGTCCGGGTGGCCAGCACCACCCTGCACTACATCGAGTTCAGCGCGGTGATGGCGATGGCCCTGCCGTTCGCCATCCATTTCGCCCGGTTCGCCCCCGAGCGGAAGTCCCGGCAACGTTTCGTGATCCTCGCCCTGGTCATCGCGGCGGCGATCCCCACCACGGTCTCCCGCACCGGTTTCCTGGCGGCCGGCCTGATGCTGCTGGTCATGGTGCCGGTCTGGGACGGGCGGATGCGGTACAACATGGCGGTGACCGCCGCCGGTCTGCTGGCCGCCCTGATGTTCCTCAAGCCTGGACTCATCAACACGGTCGTCGGGCTCTTCACCGGTGCCAGCGAGGATCCGAGCGTGACGTCGCGGACCGAGCGGTACGACATGGTCCAGAGCTACTTCGTTCAGCGACCCTGGCTCGGTCGGGGGATCGGCACCTGGGTATCGCCGCAGTACCAGTACCTCGACAACCAGTGGTTCGCCCAGGCGCTCACCGGCGGGCTGGTCGGGGTCGCCGTGCTCGTGGCGCTGCACCTGGTCTCGATCGCGCTGGCGGTCATCGCCCTGCGCCGGGCGAGTCGACCGGAGGACCGACACTTCTGCGCGGCGCTCATCTCGACCCAGATCATCGCGATCGCTGTCGGGTTCACGTTCGACTCCCTGAGCTTCACCACCTTCGCCACGCTGCTGCCGTTCATGATGGGGGCGACCGGAGCGGTGTGGCGCTTCACCCACCCACGGCGGGCGGTGCGTACCTCAACTGCCCGGTGGTATGCGGCCTGATAGGCGACAGCCCGACGCCCAAATTGCTGATTGCATAATCCACGAATTGGCCCGGACAGCGCCCGGTCTCGTCGTTTTCCTCGGCGGTACGATCCGTTTGGCGGAGCAGCCCGAGGAGTCGCCTCGCTACCGTCACTCTCAGTTAGCTGGGCCAAAATGCCTGGTCGTGGCTGGGGCGACGACGGGAGGGTGAGTCATGCGTGGGGGTCAGACTAATCGATTCTGGCGAATTGTAGCCGCCTGTTCGGCGGCGGTCGTGGTGACTGGCGGATCGGTGGCGCTCGGCGCGTCGAGGATGGTGGCCGACATCGATCAGTGCGATCCGGTGGACAATCCGATCGTCTGCGAGAACAGCAGGGAAGGCACGCACAGCGATGTGTGGGACGTCGACGGGTCGGGGGACGAGAGCATCCAGGGCTTCGCCACGGACATCAGCGTCAATGTGGGGGAGCGGATCGACTTCAAGATCAAGACGGACGCGTTGGAGTACCGCGTCGACATCTACCGGCTCGGCTGGTACGGCGGCGTCGGGGCGCGCTGGACCAGCGAGGTCACCCCGCTGGTCGCGCTGCCGCAGATCCAGCCAGCGTGCATCAGTGACCCGAGCACCGAACTCTACGACTGCGGCAACTGGGCGGTGTCGGCGTTCTGGAACGTGCCGGCCACGGCGGTCTCCGGCGTCTACCTGGCCCGGCTGACCCGGACGGACACCCAGGGCGCCAGCCACATCACCTTCGTCGTCCGCGACGACGCCAGCACCTCGGACCTGTTCTTCCAGACCTCCGACACCACCTGGCACGCGTACAACACCTACGGGGGCGCCAACTTCTACCAGGGGCAGCTGCGCGGCCGGGCGTACAAGATCAGCTACAACCGGCCGTTCACCACCCGAAAGGAGCAACACGGCCGGGACTTCCTGTTCAGCAACGAGTACCCGATGCTGCGCTTCCTGGAGCGCAACGGGTACGACGTCAGCTACACCACCGGGGTCGACTCCGACCGTCGTGGCGAGTTGATCCGCAACCACAAGGCCTTCATCTCCACCGGCCACGACGAGTACTGGTCCGGCCCTCAGCGCGCGAATGTCGAGGCGGCCCGCGACGCCGGGGTGAGCCTCGCCTTCTTCAGCGGCAACGACGTCTACTGGCGTACCCGCTGGGAACCGAGCGTGGACGGCACCGACACCGCGTACCGCACCCTGGTCTGCTACAAGGAGACCTGGTCGTACGAGCGGATCGAGGAGGACCGGTCGGAGTGGACGGGCACCTGGCGGGATCCGCGGTACAGCATCCCGGCCCAGGGCGGCGGGCGTCCCGAGAACGAGCTGATCGGCACCGCGTACATGGCGAACTTCACCGACCTGCCGCTACGGGTGCCGGCCGAGCAGGGTCGCTACCGCTTCTGGCGTAACGCCGGGCTGCCCACCGAGGGGACCGCCACCCTGGCCCCGCACATCGTCGGCTACGAGTCCAACGAGGATCTCGACAACGGCTTCCGGCCGCCGGGCCTGATCCGCCTCTCCACCACCGTGGGCGAGACCCCGGAGTACCTCCAGGACTTCGGCAACACCACGGAACCCGGCAGCACCACGCACCACGCGACGCTCTACCGCGCTGCCAGCGGGGCCCTGGTCTTCTCCGCCGGCACCATCCAGTGGGCCTGGGGACTGGACACGTACCACGACGGCACCGTCGCGCCGGTCAGCCGGCCCATGCAACAGGCCACCGTCAACTTGCTGGCGGACATGGGCGTACCGGCCGGCACGCTGATGACCGACCTCGTGCCCGGCGCGGTCTCCACCGACACCGAGGCGCCGACGGTCAGCATCACCTCCCCGGCGGACACCACCACGGTCGCCAACGGGGCCAAGGCCACCCTGCGGGGCACCGCCGCCGACACCGGGGGCGGGCAGGTCGCCGGCGTCGAGGTATCCACCGACGGCGGCGGCACGTGGCACCCGGCCACCGGCACCACCGACTGGGAGTACGAGTTGCACACGGCCGGCATCGGCGCCCAGGCCGTCCAGGTACGCGCGATCGATGACAGCGTCAACATCGGCAGCTCGGCGGCCCTCCAGTTCAACCTCACCGGACCGAGCACCCTGTTCGGGCAGCGGGTGCCGCGGACCTTCACCACCAGCGGCGACCCGTTCGAACTGGGGGTGCGGTTCGTTCCGCAGGTCACCGGGTTCGTCACCGGCATCCGCTTCTACAAGGGCGCCGGCAACACCGGTACGCACACCGGCAGTCTCTGGTCCCTTGGCGGCAACCTGTTGGCGACCGGCACGTTCACCGACGAGACCAGCCAGGGCTGGCAGACCTTGACCTTCAGCAGTCGGGTGAGCGTCTCGGCCGGCACGACGTACGTCGCCTCGTACTACGCGCCCAACGGGCACTACGCGGCCGATGCCTACTACTTCTCCCTGTCCGACCACGCCGCGGGCCCGCTCACCGCGCCGCGCGCGTACCCCAGCGCTCCCAACGGGGTGCTCAAGTACGACGCTGGCTTCCCGACCCGCTCCTGGGAGGACAAGGCCATCAACTACTACGTGGACGTGGTTTTCGTGGCGAACGAGGACGCCGCGCCCACGGTGGTGACGACCAGCCCGCTGGACAACGCGACCGGGGTACCGCTGGACTCCCCACTGTCGGCGGTCTTCTCCAAGGCGATCGCGCCGACCTCGATCCAGTTCACGGTTCGCGACGCGGCGGGGGACCCGGTGTCGGGCGACACCTCCTACCATGCTTCCACCAGGACGGCGACCTTCACCCCGGACGAGCCGTTGCAGCCGGCGCAGCGCTACACGGCGAGCGTGACAGCCGAGGATACCCGGGGCAACCCGACCGAGTCTCCGACCGAGTGGAGCTTCAGCGCCGACCTCGACGCGTCGGTGTTGCGGCTCTTCGCGGCCGACGGGGTGCCGGCCCACCCGGCGGCGCCCGATGACGACGGCGCCGTCGAGTTGGGAGTCAGATTCACCCCGACGGTCAGCGGCACGGTGATCGGGTTGCGCTTCTACCAGGGGCCCGGCAACACCGGTGCGCACACCGGCACCCTCTGGTCGACCGGCGGCACACCACTGCGGCAGGTCACCTTCGGTCGGAAGTCCGGCCTCGGTTGGCAGACCGCCGCCTTCGCCGAACCGTACCCGGTCAGCGCCGGCACCACGTACGTCATCTCGTACTTCGCGCCCAACGGCAACTACGCCTACGACGAGGGCTTCTTCAACACGCCGTGGACCAACGGACCGCTCACCGCGCCGAGCAACGGCAACGGGGTCTACCACTACGGATCGCCGGGCTTCCCGACGAACTCCTACCACAACACCAACTACTGGGTGGATCCGCTGTTCAAGCCCGGTGACGGGCCGGCCCTCACGCTGTCGCCGTCGCCGAGCCAGACTCCGAGTCCGTCGCCGAGTCCGACTCCGAGTCTGTCGCCGTCGCCGTCGCCGAGTCCGACCCCGAGTCTGTCGCCGTCGCCGTCGCCGTCGCCGTCGCCGTCGCCGAGTCCGACTCCGAGTCTGTCGCCGTCGCCGACCGGGCCGGTCAGCCCGCCGACCGGTGTGAACATCTTCGGCGGGTCGGCGACACCGGGTGTGGCGGCCTGGCCGGACCCGGACGCTCTCGAGGTGGGGGTCGCGTTCACCGCCGCCGTCGACGGCGAGGTGACCGGGATCCGCTTCTGGCAGGGACCGGGCAACACCGGCCAGCACATCGCCTCGCTCTGGTCGGTGTCGGGTGTACGACTAACGTCGGCAACATTCGTCAACGAGACTGGATCCGGCTGGCAGAACGTGCGGTTCGCCGAACCCGTACCGATCACCGCCGGCGCGACCTACATCGCCTCCTACCACACGACGACGGGGCACTACGCGGTGAGCATCAACTCGTTGCACGCCAGCGGCGTCCAGCGGGGCCCGCTCAATGTGCCGGCCAACGGCGGCCGTTACCGGTACGGCCCGAGCGGATTCCCGAACGCGACCTCGAACCACAACTACTGGGTCGATGTCTTCTTTGAACCCACTGGTTCGTGATATCGCCTAGGCGGCGCGGCGCCAGGGCGCCGCGCCGCCGATCAGGGAGAGTCCATGACGGCTACCGAGCACAGCCAGAAGACCCTGCTGAAGACCGCCGGCCGGGCCTTGAGCTGGAGCTTCGCCAGCACCGTGCTGGGCCGGGTGAGCACCCTCGGCATCGGTGTCGCCCTGGCCCGGATCCTCGGGCCCGACGAGTTCGGCACGTACGCCGTGGCGATGGTGGCCCTGCTCGCCCTATTGAGCTTCAACGAACTGGGGGTGAGCCTGGCCATCGTCCGCTGGCCCGGGCCACCCGATGAGATCGCCCCGACCGTCGCGACCATCTCGGTGCTGTCCAGCATGGTGATCTATCTCGGCTGTTTCCTGGGCGCGCCGGCCTTCGCGGCGGCGATGGGCGACCCGGCGGCGGTCCCGGTGCTGCGCGTGATCACCGTGGCGGTGATCGTCTCGGGTCTGGTGGCCACGCCGGTCGCGATGCTGCAACGGGAGTTCCGCCAGGACCGCAAGATGATCGCGGACCAGGTGGCCACCTGGGTGAGCGCACTGACCTCCATCGGCTGCGCGATCGCCGGCCTCGGCGCGATGAGCCTGGCCATCGGGCACGTCGCCGGTGTGCTCGCCGGCGCCGTGCTCTTCATCGCCTTCGCTCCCCAGGCCGTGCGCCTCGGGTTCGACCGGGCCAAGGCCGCCGCGTTGCTGCGTTTCGGCGTGCCGCTGGCGGGTTCGGCCATCGTGGTCTTCGCCGTCGGCAACATCGACAAGGTGATCGTCGGTGCTGTGCTGGGGCCGGTACCCCTCGGCGTCTACGTCCTGGCGGTCAACCTGTCCAACTGGCCGCTGTCGATATTCTCGCAGCCGGTCCGCGCGGTGGCGCCCGCCGCCCTGGCCCGGTTGCAGCACGATCCCGCGGCGATGCGGACCACCTTCCTCTCCACGGCCGGGCTGCTCGCCTCGGTGACCATGCCGGTCTGCGTGCTACTGGCCGCCGCGGCCGACCCGCTGATCCGTTTCGTCTACGGTTCCGCCTGGCAGCCGGCCGCCGCCGTGCTGCCGTGGCTCGGCCTGCTGGCCATGCTCCGGATCCTCTTCGAACTCGTCTACGACTACTTCGTGGTGCTCGCCAACACCCGGGCGGTCTTCGTCATCCAACTGCTCTGGTTGGCGGCGCTGGTGCCGACGGTCTACTACGGCGCCCGGCTCGGCGGTGCACCGGGCGCCGGGGCCGCCCAGTTCGCGGTGGCCCTGCTCGTCGTGCTTCCGGTCTACCTGTACGAGCTGAGCCGGGTCGGCGTGGCGGCGGGCGCGTTCGTGGCGCGCCTGCTGCTGCCGATCGCCGGCACCACGGCGGTGGCGTTCGCCGCCTGGACGGCGACCCGCACCGTCCCGATCGACCTGCTGGCCCTGGGGCTGGCCGGAACCGCCAGCGCGGTCGCGATCGGCGCACTGGTCTACCGGCTACGCACCGCACTGCGCGCACTGCGTACCGTCGAGGGAATCGAGTGAGCAGGCCGGCTGCGCCCCGGCCGGCACCGCCGCCTGGGCGAGAACGGCCGCGTTGAAGTCGTCGCGGGGCACGGTGCCGCACAGCCGCGCGTACCGCCGGCGCAGCTTGTACGCGGCCAGCCCACCGGCGCAGCGCAGACCGTCCGCGGCGCGCACCAGCGACCCCGGCGCACCGTACCGCGCGGCCAGCGCCGAGCGGTAGATCCCTTCCTGGGTCCGCGCCGCCCGGTGCAGGCTGAACCGGTCGACGGCCAGGTCCCGGCCGTACCGCCCGAGCGACGCACGCAGTTGCGGGTCGCCGATCAGCCGGCGCAGGAAACCGGTCAGCCGGTCGGCCCCGCCGGTGCCGTCGCCGATGCCGTACCAGCCCTGTTCCAGAAAGGTCGCGCAGCTCTGCGGAGTCAACAACTGCCAGAAACCCCGCTCACCCTGCACCACCAGGGGCCGACCGAAGGCCAGAGCCCGCAGCGCGGAACCGCCCATGCCGAGCATCACGTCGGCGGCGGCGTACGCCGGACGCGGATCATGCAACTCACCGGTGAGGACCACGGCCCGCAGTCCGGCCCGGGCGTTCGCCTGCCGCGCCCGCTCCTCGACAACGTCTCGGGCCGGGCCGTCACCCACCACGACCAGTCGTACGGGATGCTCACGGGCCAGCCGACCCACCACCTCCACGGCGGTCAGTACGCCCTCCAGCTTCAGTTCCGGCACCAGCCGGCACACCACGGCGAGCAGCAGCGGTCGAGGCTGCCCGGGTGAGCCGTCCAGGCCGTACCGGACGCGGAACTCCTCCGTCGGATGCCCCGGCGCGTTCTCGACCACGTCCACCGGCGGTTCGATCAGGTGCACCGCGCCGGGACGGCGGTCCGCGACGTGCCGTTGCAGCGCGCGGGTCCCGACCACCAGCGGCAGCCAGCCGGGCAGGAACGGCGCCACCGCCATCGACATGACGGTGCAGACCGCCGCGGCGCGTCCGCCCGCACCCGCGGCGTAGGACTCCAGGCCGGGCGGCCACTCGTAGCCGTGCACGATGTCGAGGCGGCGAGCGCGGATCAGGGTCCGCAGCTGGGCCACCACGGCGGGAGAGGGGCGGCGTCGGCGCTGCGGCAACGGCAGGTGCTTCAGACCCAGTCCCCGTACCCGGTCCAGCAGCGGTCCTTCCTCGCCCAGCACCGTCACCCGGTGGCCCAGGTCGCGGACGGCGGCGGCCAGTTCGATGGCGTTGAGTTGGCTGCCCCCGATCTCCATGGCGTGCGGATAGACCAGGATGTTCAGGCTCGTCATGTCGGCGCCTCCGATGCGTCGCGCGTCGCGCCGGGCAGCGCGACCAGGTCGGCGATCCGGCGGGCCCGGATCGCCCAGCTGTGTCGTTCGGCGAACTCACGTCGCCGGGCCACGAGGGCCATCGGGCGCGGCTCGACCAGGGCCAGGCCGACCTGCGTCGCGAACTGTGCCGGGTCGGCCGCGACGCGGATCAGATCCGTGCCGAGCCATTCGGTGGCCGGCAGCGGGGTGGCGACCACCGCCCGTCCGGCGGCCAGGTACTCCAGGGTCTTCAGGGGAAAACTGGCCTGGTTGAAGGCGCTCTGCGCGTACGGTGTCAGGCCCACGTCGATCAGCCGCAGGTAACCCGGCAGCGCGGCGAACGGCTTCGCGCCCACCCACTGCACGTTGTGCCGCCGGAGCAGGGCGCTGAACCGTTGCGGCTGGTAGCCGGGGGACCGCGGCCCGACCAGCAGCAGCGAATGCCCGGCGGCGGCCACCGCCTCCAGCAGCGCCAGGTCGATCCGGGAGTTGATGTGGCCGACGAAGCCGACGATCGGCCCGGGCAGCCGCACCTCCGCCGCCGGGGGCGTGGTGTCGACGTCAGCGTACGCGGCCGGGTCGCAGCCGGTGGGCACCAGGTGCGCCGGATATCCCGCGTCGGTGTACCGACGAACCAGCGGCGGCGAGACGGCGGCCACGACACCGGCGGTCCGCAGGGTCCGTGCCTCGTGCCGCAGCATCCGCTCGCGTGGCATGCCGAGCAGGTCGGTGCCGGCGGTGACGTCGTCGGTGGCGTAGAAGAGCGTACGGCGGGCCGGTGCGGCGGACCACAGGTCGTCGATCCGGGTCGACACCACCGCGGCGAGCCGGGCGTCCGTGCCGCGCCCCGCCGGTGCCGTCAGCCGGGCTACGGCGGCCCGGGTCGCCCGGCGCATCATCGGCGCGACCAGCCGGTGCAACCCGGGACGGGTGACCCCGGGCACCACCCACGGGATGAGCCGAGCCAGCCGGGGATGCAGTACCCGCAGCTTCGGTTCGTCGGCGAGCCGGCGCAAATCGGGGTGGTTGCGCAGGGTCAGCACGGACACCGGTGGGTCGACGAAGAGGACCGGTGCGTATCGGCTGAGCTGGTCGGCCAGGTGCCGGTCGGTGCCGGCCGGACCGTCGTACTGCGTGGTGGCGAAGTAGACGAGCAGGTCGCCCCGGTCGCCGAGACGGCGGGACTCAGTCGACGGCACGACGCTCACCCGCCGGAAAATGGGCGGCCAGTACGGCCCGGCGCAGCGGCAGCGGGGTCCCCGACTTCGCGGAGATCATCACCGCGATGTCGTCCGGTGAGATCCGCTCGATCCGTTCGGTGAGGCCCCGTTCGTCGAGTGGCACCTCCGCCGAGTAGCCGAGACACAGCATGTCGTCGGTGGCGTACGAGGTGGCGGGCGCACCGAGCACCTCGTCCACGAAGACCCCGTAGAGGATCTCCTCGGAGAAGTGCAGCTGTGCCCCGATCGCGGTGGCCCAGGGTCGACCGGTCACCGACTCCACCCGCCGCAGTAGCGCCCGGACGATTCGCGGATCCCACGGCGCCGGCCAGCAGACGTAGTCGTTCAACGGCGGCGTCGCCGGCGGCAGTCCGAGCAGGTTCCGGGCCACCTGGTGCCACAGCAGGTGGCGCGGCAGCCGTGTGTCGATCTCCCGTGGCTTGCGGTAGAAGCGGACGGTGCCGTCGCGGATGAAATGGTCGGCCCCGAACGGCCGGACGAACTCGATGTCCGAGTCGACCAGCAGCACCACGTCGGCGTCCGAGCGGGCGGCCGCGGCGAGCTTGACGATCTGCTGGGTGATCCAGCCCCGCAGCGGCGGAAACGGCCGGCGCAGGTTCACCCAGCCGTTCACCGCGGGCAGTTTCCGCATCGAACGCGGCAGGAACTCGGTGACGTCGTGCAGCAGCGCCCCGGCCAGTTGGCCGAACCGGGCCCGATCCCGCCTCGGCACGATGACGTGCTGCTGCACCGGCCCCACACAGTGGGCCTGGATCGAGCGGTGCAGGTCCACGCAGAGTTCGAAGTCGGGTGCATAGCTGGGGGTGATGATCGCGAGTCGCGGCATGCGGGTCCTCGGGGTCGGTCGGGCGGTGCCCGACGGTCGGATGACGCTCACCGGACCACCGCCGGTGACCAGGCGTCGGGAATCAGCAGGGCGGGACTTCCCCGCCCGTCCGCCGGCACCAACCAGATGTCGCTGGTCGCCGTGCCGGGTCGGCCTCGGGGCAGGCCGTAGATGATGGTCGTGTCGTCCAGCCACTCCACCTGGTCGTCGACACTGCGGGTCTCGGCGAGCAGCGTCTCCGTTCCGCTCGCCAGCTCGTAGACCGCCAACCGCCAGCGCCCCGGCGGCAGGTCGCCGCGCCGTTTGAAGGCGAGCCGGGTCCCGTCCGGCGACAGCGACGGGCATTCCGCGTCCTGACGTAGCGCGGTGACCCGGCGCGCGGTGAGACTGCCCTCGACCAGCCAGGTTTTCGCGCCGGCCGCGGCGGTGGCGAAGAACCGGTCGGCGTCGGCGAACGTGACGCCCCACAGGTTCTTGTCCACGGCGGTGACCACCGTGCCGCCGACGACGAGGTCGAACCGCTCGATGTCGCCGATGACGTCGCCGTCGACCCGGGCCACCACCGTACGGGTGGAGAACTGTCCCGGACTGGCGTAGGAGTCGCCGTGCACGAAGGTCGTGGTGGCGACCAGCGAACCGTCGCGGGACAGCCGGGCCCGGCTGGGCAGCCCGACGACCGGCAGGTCACGTCGCGGTGTCCAATCCGGACCGAGCAGGCGGACCCGGGAGGTGGTGGACAATCCCCGGTCGGCCGCCACACAGATTCCCACGTCGCGGGTCGCGTACACCCGGTCACAGGACTCGGCGGTGATTGCCCGTGGGGCGGCCGGCTCCGCCAGCGGAACCAACGCCACCCGCCCGTAGTCGGCGCTCACCTCGGTGTTGCGGAACACCACATGCGGCACGGCACGCACCGTGGCCAGGTCGGCGCGGGGCGGTGCGCCACCGGCCACCTTCGTCCTCGGCTGGTGTGTCCGGCTGCGCCAGACGTAGCCGGACGCGCCGGCGACGGTGGTCAGCAGGACCACCGTCAGCACCGCCAGCCGGGCCCGCGGCCCCAGCCGACTCATGCCGGAGCCTGGTGAAGGTGAGCGTCGCCGGCTGTCGGAGCGGGCCGGTCGACGCCGCGCAGCAGCCACCCGGCGACCGGCACCGCCACGGCCAGCAGGGCGGCGAAGAGCAGCAACGCCCGCTGCGGCCCCTGGATGGTCCAGACGAGTCCGAACAGGACTGACGCGGCGAAGCGGGCCAGGGCCACCGTGGTCTGGGCGGCGGCGATACCGCTGCCCCGCGCTCCGGCCGTCACCAGCTGGCTGACCAACGCCGCGAGCACGCCGTCGGTGGCGGCGTAGAAGCAGCCGAGCAGCAGCAGGACGGTGAGGGTGAGGCCGAGGCTTCCGCCGGGTAGCGCCGCGATCAGGTAGCCGCCGAGCAGCGCCAGGTGCCCGGCGACCAGCACCCGACCGCGGCCCACCCGGTCGGCCAGCCGACCCAGGGGCACCGCCAACGCCAGGTAGGCGATGTTCGTCCCCACGTAGAGCAGCGGGAAGTAGCGGGCGGCCAGGTCGTCGCGGCTGTGCAGGGCCAGATAGAGAAAGCCGTCGCCGATGGTCAACACCCCGAGCAGCGCGGCGGCCAGCAGTGGGCGACGCAGTCGACGTCCGCCGATCTCCGTGAGGACCTGTCGCGGGCCGGGGCGGTCGGCGCGGGCCGCGGTGGGCAGGCCCGGAACGTAGAGCACCAGCACCGCCAGCCCGGCGACGGCGAAGGCGAAGGAGACCACGAAGATGGAGTCGTAACCACCGGGAACGAGCAGGAGCAGGGCGAAAGCGACGAGCGGACCGAGGGCCGCCCCGGCGGTGTCCAGCGCCCGATGGACGCCGAAGGCCCGGCCGAGCGCCTCGGGCGGTGACGCCGCCGCGATCAGGGCGTCCCGGGGTGCGGTACGCAGGCCCTTACCGAGCCGGTCGGCGGTGACCACCGCGGTGATGGCCGCGAAACCCGCTGCGGGCAGCATCGCCAGCCGGCTCAGCGCGGACGCGGCGTACCCGGTGACGGCGATCCACTTGGGGTGCTGACCGCGGTCGCCGAGGTAACCCCCGGCGATCCGTACCATCGCGCTGACACCCTGGTAGAGCCCGTCGAGGACGCCGTACGCGATCGGGGCGAGACCGACCATCGCGGTCAGGTACAACGGCAGGACCGACGCCACCATCTCCGACGACACGTCGGTGAGCAGGCTGACCGTGCCGAGCAGCACGACGGTCGCGGAGACGCGTGGCAGGGGGCCACCGGCCCTCCGGGAGCCCGCCGGGCGGTCCCGCAGCGTCACGTACACGACATCTCCAACTCCCGTCGCCGACCCGCCCGCCGCCGTCGGCTCAGTCGGCGAGCGCGGCCCGCAGCGCGGCGACCACCTGTTCCTGCTGATCGCTGGTGATCTGCGGATAGATCGGCAGGGAGAGCAACTCCGCCGCGGCCTGCTCCGCGTTCGGGAAGGCGCCGCCGAGGCCGGCGAAGGCCGGCGTGCGGTGCACCGGCACGGGATAGTGGACCGCCGCGGCGACGCCCGCCGCGTTGAGCCGGGCCAACACCTCGTCCCGGCGGGTCGGACCGCCATCGCCGCAGACCCGGACGCAGTAGATGTGCCAGACGTGCTCGTTGCCGGGCAGCACGGCGGGGCGGAGCACGTCCACCGACTCCAGCAGCGCGTGGTAGCGGGCCGCGGCGGCCCGACGCATCCCGTTCCAGGCGGCCAGCCGGGCGAGCTTGGCCCGCAGCACCGCGGCTTGTAAGCCGTCCAGCCGGCTGTTCACGCCGACGACGTCGTGCACGTACCTCTGCAGACCACCGTGGTTGCCCAGTGTGCGTACGGCCGTGGCAAGGCCGGCGTCGGCGGTCACCACCGCTCCGGCGTCGCCGTAGGCACCCAGGTTCTTGCCCGGGTAGAAGCTCGTCGCCGCGATTCCGTCGGTGCCCGCCCCGCGTCCGTACCGGGTGGCCCCCTGAGCCTGCGCGGCGTCTTCGACGACGGCGATGTCGCGCCCGGCCAGGCCGGCGCGCAGGCGCTCCACCGGCGCGAGCTGCCCGTAGAGATGCACCGGGACGATCGCCCGCGTCGCCGGGGTGATCGCGGCGAGCGCCGCGTCGACGTCGATGAGGTACGACTCCGCCGCGCAGTCGACCAGCACCGGCCGGGCGCCGGTGCGGGCGACCGCCTCGGCGGTGGCGATGAAGGTGTTCGCGGGCAGGATCACCTCCGCGCCGGGGCCGACCCCGACGGCGCGCAGCGCCAACTCGACCGCGTCGGTGCCGTTGGCCACGCCGACGCAGTGCGGCACACCGCTGAACGCCGCGTACTCCCGTTCGAAGGCGGCGACCTCCGCCCCGCCGACGAAGGCGGTGTCGGCGATGACCCGCTTGAAGCCGGCCTCCACCTCCTCGGCGACCTCCGCGTGCGCGGCGGCGAGATCGACGAGCGGAATTCTCGGCATGATCAGCTCCCCACGGCCGTTGGCCTGGTCCATCGTTGGTCCGGCGTCGGCACGCCCGCCGACTCCGGGTGTGCTCCGTCGACCTGCGGCACCGGCCCGGCTGCTGTGGGCAACTCGGCGGCCCGCAGCCGGCGGGCCGGGTTCCCCACCCACACCTCGCCCGGTGGGACGTCCCGCAGCACCACGGAGCCCATGCCGACCTGTGACCATTCGCCGATGGTCACGCCCTCACGGATCAGCGCACCCGCGCCGACGTACGCGCCGAGGTGCACCGCGGCACCACCACCGAGGCGTACGCCGGAGGCGAGGGTGACGTGGTCGGACACCCGGCCGTCGTGGGTGAGCACGACGTGCGGCATGACCGCCACATGCGCGCCGACGGTCGCCTCCGCGGTGAGCACCGCGCCGGCGAGCAGCACCGTGCCGGGTCCGACCGAGCAGGCCGTGCCGAGGTGGGCGCTCGGATGGACCACCGTGGCGTACCGGTCGGCCGGCAGGGCGAGCCGCCGCACGATCTGCTGGCGGGCCAGGTAGTTGCGCGGGTTGCCGACACAGACGACGACCTCGGTCTCGCCGAGCTCCGCGAGCCGGTCGATCCCGCCGAGGACGGGCAGCCCGATCCGTTCGGTGCCGTGCAGGGCCGCATCGTCGTCGAGGAAGCCGAGCAGGCGCCACCTCGACCGGGCGTCGTTGACCGCCCGGACCGCAGCCGCGGTCTCCCGCGCGAAGCCACCCGCACCCACGATGACCAGGTCGCGCATCAGGCGGCCAGCTTGCCGAGCACGGCCACGACGTGATCCTGGTCGTCCTCGGTCAGCGCGTGGTGCAGCGGCAGGATCAGCGAGTCCCGGGTCAGCCGCTCGGTCACCGGCAGCGGTGCGTGGGCGACATCCGCGTATGCCGGTTCCAGGTGGGCGGCCATGATGCCGCGCCGGGCCGACACGCCCTGCGCGGCCAACTCCGCGAGCACCTCGTCGCGACCCACCCCGTACGTCGGCTCGATCAACACCCAGAACGACTGGAAGTTGGTCGTGCCGTACTCCGGGTCACGGACCGGCACCAGCCCCCTGATGCCGGCGAGTAGTTCGTGGTAGCGCGCCGCGAGCGCCCGCCGGTGGGCCACCAGTTCCGCGAGACGGCCGAGCTGGACCAGCCCGACCGCTGCCTGGATGTCGGTCATCCGGTAGTTGAAGGCGGTCTCCAGGTACTGCTCCAGCACCGGCTGGGCGCTGGCGTGCCGATCTGCGGCGGACACGTTCATCCCGTGCTCGCGCAGCCGACGCAGCCGGGTGGCCCACGCCGGGTCGTCCGTGGTGACCATCCCGCCCTCACCGGTGGTGAGCAGCTTGCGGGGATGAAAGGACCAGGCCGCGATGGTGGCGCCGGTGCCGACCGGCTGGCCGTACGCCGTCGAGCCGGCGGCGCAGGCCGCGTCCTCGACCAGCGCCACCTCCCACTCGGCGGCGGCGGCCCGCAACGCGACCACGTCGAACGGCACACCGCCCTGGTGCACGGCGATGATCGCCCGGGTCCGGGCCGTACGCACCGCATCGACCGTCGCGACCGTCAGGTTGCCCGTGCCGAGGTCGACGTCGGCGAAGACCGGCGTCGCTCCGACGTACCGCACCGCGTTGGCCGTGGCGATGAAGGAGAACGAGGGGATGATCACCTCGTCGCCCGGGCCGATGCCCTGCACGACCAGCGCCAGGTGCAGCGCGGTGGTGCAGGAGCTGACGGCGACCCCGTGGTCGGCGCCGACCAGGGCGGCGAACTCCTGCTCGAAGCGGGCCACCCGGGGGCCCTGGGCGACCCAGCCCGAGCGGACCGCATCGGCGGCGGCCTGCGCCTCCGCCTCGCCAAGCTGCGGAATCATGACCGGGATGCGGCGCCCACTCACTGCGCTGCCCGCCACCAGTCGACCAGGCCCGAAAGGCCCTCGTGCAGGCCGATCTCGGCGCGGAAGCCCAGCTTCTCGGCGGCGGCGCTGGTGTCGGCCAGCCGACGGGTGACGCCGTTGACCGCGCGGGGCGGCCCGAACTCCGGCGCCCGGTCGGACTTCATCACCTCGCTGAGCGCCTGCGCCAGCTCCCGCAGGCTGGTCTCGGTGCCGCTGGCGACGTTGAACACCTCGTCGGTCACCTCGGCCCGGGCGGCCAGGATGTTGGCCCGGGCGATGTCGGCGACGTGGACGAAATCCATGGTCTGCAGGCCGTCGCCGAGGATCAGCGGCGGCCGGCCGGACTCGATCCGCTCCATCCACCGGATCAACACCTCGGTGTAGAGCCCGTGGATGTCCATCCGTGGGCCGTACACGTTGAAGTAGCGCAGGGCGACGTAGTCCAGCCCGGACATGCGGTGGAAGCTGCGCGCCACGGCCTCGTTGAACGCCTTCGCCGCGCCGTAGAAGGTGTCGTTGTGGTACGGGTGGTGCCGCTCGGTGGTCGGGAACTCGTCGGCGAGCCCGTACACCGAGGCCGACGAGGAGAGCACCACCTTGCGTACGCCGGCGGCGCCCGCCGCCTCCAGCACGTTGAACGTCCCGTCGACCAGCACCTCGTTGGCCAGCCGGGGCTCCTCGGCGCACTGGGTGATGCGGATGGCGGCGAGGTGGAAGACCAGGTCCTTGCCCCGGGTCAGCTCGTGCACGAGCGCGACGTCCCGGATGTCGCCTTCGACCAGCCGCACGCCGGCGTGCGGCAGGGCCCGGGCGAGGTTCTCCCGCCGGCCTCGGACGAGGTTGTCGAGCACCACGATCTCGGTCGCCCCACCGGCGACCAACTCGTCCACGACGTGGGAGCCGATCGTGCCCGCCCCACCGGTTACCAGGGCACGCGCCCCGGCGATCTGCACCGCGCTCATGACAGCGATCCACTCCAATCCGTGCCGCCCCTGGGCGGCACCACGTCCGGTTTCCTTGCTCGCCGGGTCACCTCGTCGCCCATTCGCCGATCTCGACCAGCCGTCCGTCGTCGGCGAGGCTGCGGGACGCCGCCTCCAGGGTGGCGAGCACGCGCAGACCCGAGCGGCCGTCGGTGAGCGCCGGAGTGCCGGTGCGGATGGATCGGGCGTACTCCTCGACCATGGTCCGCAGCGCCTCCCGCTCCGTCAGCGCCGGAGCGACCATGTCCCCGGAGCGGTACGACACCAGCACCTCCCGGCGCTGCTCGTCGCCGAGTTCCTCCGTCGAGGCCAGGTCGACCCCGCGATCGAAGATGGAGAGCCGCTGACCGGGGTTGAGATCGTCCCAGAGCAGGGTGCGTTTGGAGCCGCCAATGATCATTTTTCGCACCTTCACCGGAGACAGCCAATTGACGTGCAGGTGCGCGAGCGCCCCGGTGTTCAATCGCACCGTGAGATAGGCGAGGCAGGCCCGGCCCGTTCCGATGCGGTCCGCGCCGTGCGCGGCCACGGCGACCGGCGCCACCCCGGGCGGAAGAACGAAATCGAGAATCGACAGGTCGTGCGGGGCGAGGTCCCACATCACGTCGATGTCGCGTTGCACCAACCCCAGATTGATCCGTACGGAGTCCAGGTACTGCAGATCACCCAGCTCCCCGCCGTGCAGCAGGTCGCGGATGCGCAACACCGCGGGGGTGTAGCAGTAGGTGTGGTCGCACATCAGCGACAGACCCCGACGCTCCGCCTCGGCCACCAGTTCCCGCCCCTGCTCGGAACTGGCCGCCAGCGGCTTCTCCACGAGCACGTGCTTGCCGGCCCGCAGCGCCGCCATCGCCACGTCCAGGTGGGTGGCGGCGGGAGTCGCGACGGCCACCGCCTGCACGGCCTCGTCGGCGAGGACCTCGGCCAGATCGTCGGTGACTCGGACCGTCGAATGATCACCGAGCACCTGTTCGGCCCGCTCGATGTCGAGGTCACAGAGCCAATGTTGCCGGAATTCGACAGACGTTTGAAAATTGCGAACGAGGTTTGGGCCCCAGTAGCCGGCGCCGATGACGGCGACGCCGATCGGGTCCGCACTGGCGACGTGAAATCGGTTCACGGACACCCGTTTCGCTGGCCGGACAGGATGAATCGGCCCGCCACTCCGGCAGGTCCGTCCGGCACGCTATCGACAGCGTCATTCGACACGCCAGTGCACTGACGGAATTCCAACACTGTGCCGGGTCATTCGATCATTCGGAATGCCCGCAATTTCCGAATGAATCTCCATCTGCCGGCGTCAGTCGACCTCGGGATAGAGGTTCTGCAGGCGCACCTGACCGCGGGCGACCAACCGGCGCTCGGCGTCGGTGATCTCCACCTGCCACAGTTGCTGGCTGCGTCCCCGGTGCACCGGGGTCCCGACCGCGGTCAGCTCACCCTCGCGCACCGGCCGCAGGAAGTCGGTCTGGTTGGCCACCCCGACCACCCGGCCGCGCTCGCCCAGCCAGAAGCCCCCGCCCAGGCTGGCCGCCGTCTCCACCACCGCGCAGTAGACCCCGCCGTGCTGGATGCCGTACGGCTGGTGCAGCTCCGGGCGGACCCGCCAGCGGATCGTCACCCGGTCACCGCTGACCTCGCCCAGTTCCAGCCCGAGCAGGGCGAAGAACCCACCAGACATCTCCGACATGTCCACGGCGAACCTCCTCGATCTTGGCGCCGTCAGCGTAGCCGCGGCCGAACCCGGTAGGGCGGAACCGGCGTCATGGGGGAGAATCGGTGACCGTGACCGACAGCAACCTCCCGCCGACCGGGCGGGGCTCTCTCACCGACGACCTGCGGTGGCGCGGCCTGATCCAGGACTCCACCGACCCCGAGGAGCTGTCCGGGCTGCTCGACGGCCCGGGGGCCGCCTTCTACGTGGGCTTCGACCCGACCGCGCCGAGCCTGCACGCCGGTCACCTCATGCAGGTCACCACGGCCCGCCGCCTCCAGCTCGCCGGGCACCGTCCGCTGCTGCTGGTCGGCGGCGCGACGGGCCAGATCGGTGATCCGAAGGAGAGCGCGGAGCGCACCCTCAACCCCCCGGAGGTGGTCTCCGGCTGGGTCCAGCGCATCCGCGACCAGCTCGAGCCCTTCGTCTCGTACACCGGTGACAACGCGGCCCTCCTGGTCAACAACCTGGACTGGACCGGCGAGATGTCGGTGGTCGAGTTCCTCCGCGACGTGGGAAAGCACTTCCCGGTCAACCGGATGCTGGCCCGGGAGGTGGTCCGGGCCCGGTTGGAGAGCGGGATCAGCTTCACCGAGTTCAGCTACCAGCTCCTGCAGGCCAACGACTTCTTCGAGCTGCACCGCCGGTACGGCTGCCAGCTCCAGTTCGGCGGCTCGGACCAGTGGGGCAACATCACCGCCGGCGTCGACTACGTCCGTCGGCGTGGCCTCGGCCCGGTGCAGGCGTTCACCACCCCACTGGTGACCAAGTCGGACGGCTCGAAGTTCGGCAAGACCGAGGGCGGCGCCATCTGGCTCGACCCCGAGATGACCAGCCCGTACGCCTTCTACCAGTTCTGGGTCAACGTCGACGACCGGGACGTCAGCCGTTACCTGCGCTACTTCAGCTTCCGCTCGCGAGAAGAGTTGGAAGGGCTGGAGAAGGAGACCGCGGAACGGCCGGCCGCCCGCGCCGCCCAGCGCGCTCTCGCCGAGGAGCTGACCACGCTGGTGCACGGCGAGCGGGAGATGGCCCAGGTGGTCGCGGCCAGCCAGGCCTTGTTCGGCCGAGGCTCCCTGACGGAGCTGTCCCCGGTGACGCTGCGCGCCGCGCTCGCCGAGGCGGGCCTGGTGCACCTGGACGAGCTGCCCGATGTGGCCGGCCTGCTGAAGGAGTCCGGCCTCGTGCCGAGCATGAAGGAGGCCCGGCGGGTCATCACCGAGGGCGGCGCGTACGTCAACAACACGCGGGTCACCGAGGTCGACGCCGTGGTGTCGGCAGCCGATCTGCTCCACGGCAGGTACCTGGTTCTGCGCCGGGGCAAGCGCTCGTTCGCCGGCGTCGAGCTGCGGAGATAGCGGTACGTCGACGGTGTGACCGGGAACGCGTCCGGCGGATTTGACGTTCGACCGGCCGGACGCGTAACTTTCTCTCTGCCAGCGCGGAACGGACGAACAGGGCAAAAGCCCTGAGCGGTCGGAGCGCTGGGAATGACCTCCGGGTCGTCCGGGTTGTACCTGGTGCGAGCCGGTTCGGGCGGTGCCCTGAATCCACCGGAAGGCGGATTTGGCGAGGCGGAGCCGACCGGGTAAGGTTCTCGATCGGCAGGGAGCCGGGCGCGTTGCGGGAGACCGCAGCGGCCGGTCTGCCGAAACCATGACGTGGGCGACGGGTAGTCGTTCATGGTGTGGTTCCCGGAAATGGTGTGAAGCACGACAAAGCGCCACGGAGCGGTTTGACACGGCCGAAACCACCGGGTAACGTAGTAAAAGTGCCCGGCGCGAGAGCGGTGGGTGTGGGACATGAAGCCCCGGATGGGTGCCTGCGTGGTGTGGGTGTTCTGATGGTGTGTGGTTGTTCTTTGAGAACTCAACAGGGTGCTTGATAAGCCAGTGCCAAGTTATTGCTCGTGGCTGGCCTTTCGGGGTTGGTTGTGGGTGTTTTTGGCAGCATTTTTGTTGCTGGGATTTT
>NZ_BMNB01000012.1 GCF_014646235.1 Micromonospora sonchi
ACCCACCACAACCGCCTCGCCCGCACCGGCATCACCCCCATGACCCCCACCACCGCCCTCACCCTCCTCGACCACGCCCTCACCACCCACCACCCCACCCCCACCGCCACCCAATGGAACCTGAGCGACCCGGCCTCGCTACCGCCGATGCTCAGCGGTCTCGCGCCGGCCGTCCGGCGGCGGGCCCAGGCCCAGGCCCGCTACGACGACCCGGGCCTGCCCGACCGGCTGGCCGCACTCTCCGGTGCCGACCAGCAGCGGATGCTGGAGGACCTGGTCCGGCAGCAGGCGTCCGTCGTGCTCGCCCAGGACTCGGTCGACGGCGTCGACCCCGAGCAGGCCTTCCGCGACCTCGGGTTCGACTCGCTCACCTCGGTCGAGCTACGCAACCGGCTCATCGGTCTCACCGGGCTTCAACTCGCCGCCACGGTCGTCTTCGACCACCCCACCCCGCGCCAACTCGCCACGCACCTGGGTGACGCGCTGGCCTCTCCCGCCGACGATCCGCTGACCGAGATCGAACGGCTGCTGGAGGCGAGATCCGCCGAGCCCGGGTTGCCCGATCTGCTCCGCCGGTACCTGGATCGGCTGGGTCCGGGCTGGGCGGCGACGGAGTCGCTGGACACGGCGACCGCGTCGGACGAAGAGCTGTTCGCGGTCATCGACGGCGACCCGCAGAAGGGCTGAGGCATGGCTACCGAGCAGGAACTGCGCGACTACGTCAAGCGGGCCGCCGGGGAACTCTCCCGGGTGCGCCGCCGGATGGCCGAGGTCGAGGAGCGGGCCCGTGAACCGATCGCGATCGTCGGCATGGCGTGCCGCTATCCCGGCGCCGACTCGGTCGACGAGTACTGGCGGCGGCTGGTGGACGGGCACGACGCCGTGGCGGACGTCCCGGCCGAGCGCTTTGACCTGGCCCCGTACCAGCGCGACTGGGGTGTGTACACCCGCCGCGCGGCGCTGCTGGCGGAGATCGACGGTTTCGACGCCGAGGCGTTCGGGATCTCGCCGCAGGAAGCGCTGCGGACCGACCCGCAACAGCGGCTGCTGATGGAGCTGGTCTGGCAGGCCATGGAGGACGCCGGCACTCCCGCCGCCGACCTTGCAGGCAGCCGTACCGGTGTGCTGATGGGCTTCTTCGACACCTTCCAGTACGGCCGGATCCAGGCCGAGGCCGAGGGCATTCGGGCGTTCACCGACCCGTACCTGGTGCAGGGCAGCTCGCCGAGTGTGGTGGCCGGCCGGATCGCGTACCACTTCGACCTGCGAGGGCCGACGCTCACGGTCGACACCGCGTGCTCCTCGTCCCTGGTCGCGGTCCACCTGGCGATGCAGAGCCTGCGCCGCGACGAGTGCGAGCTGGCGATCGCCGGCGGCGGCTTCCTGGCCATGCAGCCGGACGCCGCGTTCGTCTACGGCTGTGCGGCGTCGATGCTCTCCCCCAGTGGCGCCTGCCGCACCTTCGATGCCGGCGCCGACGGTTACGTGCTCGGCGAGGGCGGCGGCATGGTCGTGTTGGAGCGGCTCTCCACCGCCCTGCGCAACGGCCGGCGGATCCACGGCGTGCTGCGCGGGTCCGCGGTGAACCAGGACGGCCGCAGCAACGGTCTGACCGCTCCGAACCGGGCGTCGCAGGCCGCGGTGATCCATGCCGCGCTCGCCGACGCCGGTACACCGGCCGACGACGTGTCCTATGTAGAGGCACACGGCTCGGCGACCCGGCTCGGCGACGCCATCGAGCTCTCCGCGCTGCACGACGTCTTCGGTCGGCGCGATCCGGACCGCCCGCTCTTCGTCGGCGCGGTGAAGACGAACATCGGCCACACGGTCTCCGGCGCGGGTGTCGCCGGCCTGATCAAGGCAGCGCTCGTCCTCCGGCACGGAGTGATTCCGCCCAACCTCAACCAGACCAGCCCGTCCGACTCGGTACCGGCCGACGGCACCATCCGCCCCGCCACCGAGCGGTACCGACTCGGCGACCGGCCCAGGGTGGCCGGGGTCAGCTCGTTCGGCTGGTCCGGCACCAACGCGCACGTCGTACTCGAAGCCGCACCGAAGCAACCCGAACCGCCGGCCGCCGGGGCCGGAGCCGGTGCGGGTGCCGCCCACCTGCTGCCGGTGTCGGCGGCCGGCGAACCCGCGCTGGCGGCCCGGCTGCGCGGGCTCGCCGACCGGGTCGCCACCGCGTCGGAGCTACCGCTGACCGATCTCGCGTACACCCTGCAGCGGGGGCGTACCGCGCACGAGTTCCGGCGCGCGGTGGTCGCCGCAGACCCGACCGGTGCGGCGGAGCAGTTCGCCAACGCGGTCGCCCTGCCGGCCGTACGCCGGTCGAAGAGCCGCCCGAGGCTGGCGTTCCTGCTGCCCGGCGTCGGGGACCAGTACGCCGGCCTGGCCGGTGACCTCTACTCGGCGGAACCGGCGTTCGCCGCCGAGGTCGACCGGTGTGTCGCCCTGCTCCGCGAGCAGAGCGGGGTCGACCTGCGCCCGGTGCTCTTCCCGGCCGCCGGCGCGACCGCACCGGCCGACGGCAGCCTGGCCGCGCTGCTCGGTCGGGCCGCCGCGCCCGACCCGGCCGAGGACGAGCTGAACCGGGCCGAGCTGTCCCACCCGTTCCTGTTCACCGTCGAGTACTCCCTGGCCACCCTGCTCGCCCACTGGGGCGTGACCCCGGACGTGCTGATCGGGTACAGCCTCGGCGAGTACGTCGCCGCCTGCCTGGCCGGAGTCTTCACCCTCGACGACGCGCTGCGCCTGGTGGTCGAGCGGGCCCGGCTGATCGCCGCCGCCGAGACCGGCCACATGCTCGCCGTCTCCGCCGACGCCGACCAGGTCCGGGCGGCGCTGGCCGCCAGCGGCAGCGGGGCCGACCTGGCCGCGCTCAACGGCCCGCAGATGACCGTCGTCAGCGGCCGCCCGGCCGAGGTCGAGAAG
Organism: Micromonospora sonchi; assembly: GCF_014646235.1. Classification (GTDB taxonomy): domain Bacteria; phylum Actinomycetota; class Actinomycetes; order Mycobacteriales; family Micromonosporaceae; genus Micromonospora; species Micromonospora sonchi. The sequence continues at coordinate 2,935 of NZ_BMNB01000012.1, forward strand.
GTTCGGGCGCACCTGGTCGCGGCCGGTGTCGCGGCCCGGCTGCTGCGCTCCTCCCACCCGTTCCACTCCAGGCTGCTGGCACCGGTACGCGACCGGCTGGCCGCGGCGGTGGCGGCGGTGCCCCGGGCCGAGCCGACGGTCACCATCGTCTCCAACAGCACCGGCCGGCCCCTGACCGCGACCCAAGCCACCGACCCGCGTTACTGGGCCGACCACCTCTGCCGGCCGGTCCGGTTCGCGGACGGGATAGGCCAGGCTGCGACGCTGGGCGTGGACGCGTACGTCGAGGTCGGGCCGGGTCAGACGCTCGGCGGCCTGGTGCGGCAGGGCGGTACCGGGAGCGCCGCTGTCTTCGGCACGCTGCCCGGTCCCTGGCCTGCCGAGCGGCGCGACGAGGCCCACCCGACGGTGTTGCAGACCGCCGGCAGGCTGTGGGAACTCGGTGTCGACCTGGACTGGACGGCACTGGGCCGGCCCGGCCGGCTCGTCGAACTGCCGTCGTACCCGTTCCAACGCACCCGGTACTGGCCGGCGGCCAGCACCACCACCTCGGTGCCGGCCGAGCCGGTCGCGGCGGGCGACCACTGCTACGTTCCGGTGTGGCGGCGGGACAGCGCCACGCGTACCACGGCGAACGAGCTGGCCGGGCCGCTGGTGGTGATCGCGGACGGCTCGGGTCTGGGCGAGCGGCTGGTCGAAGCGGTCGGCAGCCCGGCACTGCTGGTACGCGACCCGGACGACTACCGGCAGGCGTTCGTGGCGGCGGCCGAGGCCGGTCCCGGCACGATCCACGTGGCCCACCTCGGCGTCCTCGCGGCCGGTCCCGACGATCCGGACGCCGCCATCCGGCACGGCTTCGACAGCCTGCTGCTCGCCGTGCAGGCCCTCGCCGGGCTGTGCGGTTCCCGTGGTGTCCGGCTGCTCACCGTCAGCGCCGGCGCGACCGAGGTGATCGGCGGCGACGCGGTGGCGCCGGCACGGGCGATCGTGCACGGCTTCGGGCGACTGGTGCCCGCCGAGTACCCCGGTCTGGTCTGGCGCGGCGTCGACCTGCCCGCCGACGGCGAGCCGGTGACCAGCGCCGGCGAGCTGGTCGAGGAGCTGGCCCGCGGCCCGTGGCCAGATGCCGAGCACGACTACGCGGTCCGCCGCCGTGGCCAGCGCCTGCTGCGCGGCTGGGGTCCGCTGCTCGTGGACGGTACGGCTACCGAGGTGCCGTGGCGACCCGACGGCACGTACCTGATCACCGGTGGCACCCGCGGCCTCGGCATGGCGCTCGCCCGCCACCTCGTACACGCCGGTGTGCGCCGGCTCGCTCTCGTCGGCCGTACCCCGCTGGACCGCGACCGGCAGGCGCCGGACGACCGGACCGCCCGCTCCCTGCGGGACGTCGCCGAACTGGAACAGCAGGGGGCCGAGGTGCTGCTGCTGACCGCGGACACCGGTGTACCGGACGAGCTGCGCGCGGCGCTGCGTCGCTGCCGCGACCACTTCGGCGCGCTGACCGGCGTGGTGCACGCCGCCGGACTGCCGGCCGGCGGGCTGGCCGCCGGGCGTACTCCCGCGGACGCCCGCCCGGTGCTGGCGCCGAAAGTCCTCGCGATGGGGCCGCTCACCGAGCTGGTCGGTCCGGCCACCGCGCCGGAGAGCCGACCGGAGATCGTGGTCCTCTACTCGTCCGCAGTGACCGCGCTCGGCGGGATCGGCGAGACCGAGTACGCGGCCGCCAACGCGGTGCTGGACAGTTACGCGGCGGCCCTGGCCGGAGCCGGAACCCGGGTGCTGTCGGTCGCCTGGGGGCCGTGGCGGCACGACGACTGGGGCACCGGCGGCGGGCCGATCGCCGAACGCGTCGCCGACTACCGGCGGCGGCACGGCTTCACCGACGAGACGGGGTGTGCCCTGCTGGATGGCCTGGTCGGCGCCGCCGAGGGGCAGGTGCTGGCACTGCGCCAGCCACTGGCCGCCGCCCGGCGCGAGTGGGCCGGACTGACCGACCTGAACCCGGCCGCCGACGGCCCGGCCCAGGGCCGGGACGGGCCGCGCTACCCCCGGCCGCAGCTGCGCACCGCGTACCTGGCACCGGGCAGCGAACTGGAGTCGATGATCGCCGATACGTGGGGCCGGTTCCTGGCCATCGACCGGGTCGGCGTCCAGGACCCGTTCTTCGAGCTGGGCGGCAATTCACTGATCGGCATGTCGCTCACCGCCGCGCTGGAACGGGAACTCGGCCGCACGGTGCCCCCGGCGCTGCTGTTCGAGCACCCGACGGTCGCGGCGATGGCCGCCGCGCTGGCAGAGGCGGCCGGCCCAGGGGCGGGGAGTGCCGCCGCACACCGTCCCGACCCGGCGGAACGCCGGCCGGACACCACCGCTCGCAACGACGCGCGCAACGAACGGCGCCGTGCCGCACTCGCCGGCTCGGGCCACCGTGCGGCGAAACGGTCGCAGCGGGAAGGCAGCAGAGAGGCAGGAGGAGACCGCAGGTGATGGTTGTAGGAGTGGTCGGAGCCGGGGTGATGGGCGTCGGCGTCGCGCAGAACCTGGCCGCGAGCGGCTACCAGGTGGTGCTGGTCGACCGGGACGAGGAGACGCTGGACAGGGCACGGGCGACGATCGCCCGGGACTGCCGGATGAGTGCCCTGATGGGTGGGCCGGCGCTCGACCCGGCCGCCGTGCTCGCCCGGATCACCACCGCCGTGGGCGTACCCGCGGTGGCCAAGGCATCCGTCGTCATCGAGAACGTGACCGAGAACTGGGAGATCAAGCGCGCGGTGCACGCCGAGCTGGACGAGGTGTGCGGACCCGACACGGTGGTCATCGCGAACACCTCGGCGATACCGATCACCCGCCTCGCCGCGGTGTCCAGCCGGCCGCAGCAGGTGGTCGGCGTGCACTTCATGAACCCGGTGCCGGCCAAGCCGGTGGTGGAGCTCATTCCGGGCGTACACACCACACCGAAGGCGATGGAGCGGACCCGGGCGCTGCTGGCCGGAATGGGCAAGAAGGCGGTGCAGGTGAAGGACTCGGCAGGGTTCGTCTCCAACCGGGTGCTGATGCTCACCGTCAACGAGGCCGCGTACCTGGTCTACGAGGGAGTCGCCACCGCGGAGTCGGTCGACGAGGTGTTCCGCGGCTGTTTCGGCCACCCGATGGGGCCGCTGGAGACCGCCGACCTGATCGGCGTCGACACCATCCTCTACAGCGTGGAAGTGCTCTACGAGCACTACGCGGACAGCAAGTACCGGCCGTGCCCGCTGCTCAAGCAGATGACCGACGCCGGGCTACACGGCCGCAAGACCGGCCGCGGCTTTTACACCTACCCCAACGGCAGCTGACAGGAGAGGCAGATGGAGATCAGGCAGCGAGTTCTAGGGTTCATCACCGCGCGGTTCCCGCTGGCCGAACTCACCGGAAGCGAGGACATCTTCTCCCTCGGGTTCGTCAACTCGCTCTTCGCGATGGAACTGGTGATGTTCGTGGAGAAGGAGTTCGGCATCACCGTCCCGAACGAGGCACTGCGGATCGACAACTTCCGGACCGCCGACTCGATAGCCGCCCTGGTGCAGCGGCAGCTCTCGGTCACCGCGTAGGACGGCCGCGATGACGAGCGTCACGGATCGAGGGATCTACCTGGACGCCACCGGCGAGTTCGTGGACGCCTACATCGTCCCGTACGCCGACGCCTGGGACCGGGCCGGCGCGATCCCGGAGGACCTGCTCGACAGGCTCTCCGGGGCTGGGCTGTGGGCACCGTTCCTCCCGGTCACGGTTGGCGGGCAGGGGCTGGACATGATCGGCTTCGGCACCCTGCACGAGGAGATCGGCCGGGGCTGCTCGTCGGTGCGCAGCCTGCTCACCGTGCACAGCATGGTGGCCTGGGCGGTGCAGCGCTTCGGCGACGACGCCCAGCGCGAGCGCTGGCTGCCGCCGCTGGCCGCCGGTCGTACGCTGGGTGCCTTCTGCCTCTCGGAGCCAGCGGCCGGCAGCGACACCTCGGCCATCGCGACCAGGGCGGTCCCACACGGCAGCGGCTGGCGGCTGACCGGCGTCAAGAAATGGATCACCAATGGGCAGCGGGCCGACCTGTTCCTGGTCTTCGCCCGGCTCGGCGCCGGCACGGTCGCGTTCCTGGTGCCGCGCGGCACCGTCGGGGTCGGGGTCCGTCCGATCGACGACATGCTCGGCACCCGCGCCTCGATGCTCGCCGAGGTGACGTTCGACGACGTCGAACTGAAATCGGACGCGCTGCTCGGTCCGAGTGCGTTCGCGAGCGGCATGGTGCTGACCGGCGTGCTGGACCTCGGCCGGTACAGCGTCGCCAGCGGCTCGATCGGCATCATCCGGGCCTGTCTGGAGGCGTCTGCGGCGTACACCGAACAGCGCACGGTCGGCGGCCGGCCGCTGCGCGAGTTGCCGCTGATCCAGGCGAAGATCTCCGACATGGTCACCGACCTGCGCGCCGGCCGGCTGCTGCTCGCCGACGCGGGGCGGCTCAAGGACGCCGGTGACTCCGCCACCCTGATGGCGACCTGGATCGCGAAGTACTTCACCTCGACCGCCGCCGCCCGGCACGCAGCCGAGGCGGTGCAGATCCACGGCGCCAACGGGTGCAGCCCGCAGTACCCGGTCGCCCGGTACTACCGGGACGCGAAGGTCATGGAAATCATCGAAGGGAGCACCGAGGTGCAGCGCACCATGATTGCCGCGGAGGCCTACCGGGGGAGGGTCCGATGAGCATCCTGCAGGACAGCGAGGTTGCCGTGACGGCCGCAGCGGCGAGCACCGCAACGGCCGGGCGGGCGGCGGCCGGCAAGCCCCGGCAGGGGCGGATCAAGTGTGTGGTCTGGGACCTGGACAACACGCTGTGGAACGGCACGCTGCTGGAGGGGGACGAGGTCACGCTCCGGCCGGCGGTGCTGGCGCACATCCGGCGGCTGGACCGGATGGGTGTGCTGCACTCCGTCGCCAGCCGGAACGACCCGCAGGCCGCGCTCGCCAAGCTCGGCGAACTCGGCGTGGCGGACCTGTTCCTCTGCCCGCAGGCGAACTGGAACGCGAAGTCCGACTCGATCCGACAGATCGCCAAGGCGCTCAACCTCGGCCTCGACGCGTTCGCCTTCGTCGACGACCAGCCGTTCGAGTTGGCCGAGGTGGCGCACATGCTGCCCGAGGTGACCTGCGTCGACGTGGCCGACCTCGACGAGGCGCTGGCCCGGCCCGAGTTCGTCCCCCGGTTCGTCACCGACGAGTCCGCCCAGCGCCGCGCGATGTACCAGGGCCAGATGGTCCGGGACGAGCTGGCTCGGGAGTTCGTCGGCACCGACGACGAATTCCTGGCCGGGCTGGAGATGGTCTTCACCATCGCGCCGGCGGGCCAGGTCGACCTGCAACGCGCCGAGGAGCTGACGGTACGCACCAACCAGCTCAACGCCACCGGCCGGACCTACTCCTACGACGAACTCGACGAGTTGCGCCGCGACCCCGACCATCTGTTGCTGGTCGCCTCGCTCACCGACCGGTTCGGCAGCTACGGAAAGATCGGCCTGGCCCTGGTGGAGAAGCGTGATCCGGCACTGTGGAGGCTTCGGATGCTGCTGATGTCCTGCCGGGTGATGTCCCGGGGCGTCGGCATGGTGCTGCTCAACCATGTGATGCGGCTCGCCGCCGAGGCCGGTGCGGGGCTGCACGCCGACTTCGTGGAGACCGACCGCAACCGGATGATGCGGATCACGTACGCGTTCAGCGGCTTCACCGAGGTCAGCCGGGACGGCCAGCGGATCGTGCTCGCCGCCGACCTGACGAATCTGCAGGATCCGTCGCCGCACGTCCGGTTGGAGATCGTGCCGTGAGCGTACCCACGAGGTCCGCCGGCACCGGTGTCTCCAAGCGGGTCCTGCCGTTCGGGGTACCCGACGGCGCGCTGCGGCTGTACTGCCTGCCGCACGCCGGCGCCAGCGCCTCGGTCTTCCGCCCGTGGATCGGCCGGGTGCCCGGGGTCGCGGTCTGCCCGATGCAGCCACCGGGCCGCGAGGGTCGCAACGCGGAGCCCCAGCACGAACGGATGGAGTCGCTCGCCGACGAGTTCGCCCGCGCCGTCCTCGAGGTGCTCGACCGCGGCACCCACCCGTACGCGGTCTACGGGCACAGCCTCGGTGCGCTGGTCGGGTACGAGGTGGTGCGCCGGATCGGCGAGCTCGGCGGTCCCGCTCCGGTGCATCTGTTCGTCTCCGGCTGCGGGGCACCCGAGCGCAGCGCAGAGACCGGTCCCCTGGTCAGCACGATGAGCGACGCGCAGATCGCCGCGCTGATGAGTCGCCTCGGCGGCACCCCGCCCGGGTTGCTCGCCGAGCCGGCGCTGCTGCGCATGTTCCTGCCGCCGTTCCGGGCGGACTTCGTGATCAAGGAGAACTACGCATACCGCCCAGGGCCGCCGCTGGCAGTGCCGATCACCGCGCTGGCCGCCACCGACGACCCGCGCGTCGGCCCCGGCGACGTGGAGGCGTGGGCCGGGCACACCGCCGGGCCGTTCCGGTTGCACACCCTGGCCGGCGGCCACTTCGCCGCACTGGAACAGGCGGCGGTGACGCATCGGCACATCGCCGAGGCGTTGCGCGGAACCGTCGCCTGCTGAACCTTGTCCCTGCCCTCAGCCGGGCCGGGCTCGGGCTCCCGCAGCCCGGCCCGGCCCGGCTTCCGCTCGCCCGGCCCGGCCCGGCTTCCGCTCCTGGCAGGACGCGAGGACGGACACCTTCGGGTTCTGCCGCCGGGTGCCGGTTGCCTACGTCAGCTCCCGGACCGGATCATCGCGGCAAGCTGACGCACCGTGGGGTGCTCGACGATCGCCGTCACCGGCACCGCCGCCCGCGCCGTGTCCCGGATCCGGGCGGCCACCTGGATGGCGACCAGCGAGTGTCCACCCAGCTCGAAGAAGTTGTCCGCCGCGCCCACCTCGGCCAGGCCGAGCACCTCCGCCCAGACGCCGGCGATCGCCGCCTCCAGTTCGTCGGCCGGTTCGACGTACGCGGTGTCGAGGTTCGGCCGCGGGTGGGCGGGCCGGGCCGCGACGGCCCGGTCCGGACCGTCGTCGCCGATCACCCAGCGCCGTACCCGCTCCTGTAGCGGGCCCGTGGACACCACCACGTGACCGAGCCGGTCGGCGGCGGCGAGGACGCGTTCGAAGACCCCGATGCCCTCCTCGGCCGTCATCTGGAACGTGCCGCCGGCCCGCCGGGGATCCACGGCCCAGGTGTCCCAGTCCACAGTGGTCCACCGACCCTGGCCGTCGCGCCGGGCCGCCCGCGCGTACGCGTCGAGCGTGGCGTTGGCGGCAGCGTACGGGCCGAGGGCCGGCCCGCCGAGCACCGCGGCGATCGACGAGAGGGTGAGTCGGGGCCCATCGCAGCGGCCCGCCAGCACCTCCTGCAACACCTGGAAACCGGTCACCTTGGTCCGGAAGTGCGCCTCGCTGGTCGTCTCGTCGGTCTGGTGCGCCAACGTGAAGTAGCGGGAATCCTGGGCACCCGCCCCGTGTACCACCACGTCGATCCCACCGAACCGCTCGGTCGCAGCGTCCACCACCGCGCGCATCTGCCGCACGTCGGCCACGTCGGCCGAGCAGGCGAGCACCCGGGCGCCACGCGCCTCCAGGTCGAGTACGTTGCGCACGTGTCGGGCTGCCCGGCCGTCCGCGCCGCCGTCGAGGTACGCCTGCCAGGTCTCCTGCGGCGGCAGTTCGGTGCGCCCGGTCAGCACCAACCGGCAACCGTAACGGTCGGCCAGGTGCCCGGCCAGGGCGATCCCGACGTCGCCGAGTCCGCCGGTGATGAGCACCGTGCTGGTGGGCCCGAGCGGCGCGCCGCGCTCGTCCAGCGGAAGCGGGTCGAAGTGCCGCAGCCACGGCTCGCCGCAGCGGAGGGCGACCGGACCCTCGTGCGGCTGCACCAGCGCGGCGAGCAGCACCTCGGCGTCCGTCCGGTCGTCGACGTCGACGTGCCGGCAGCGCAGCGCGTCGTTCTCCGACATCAGCGTCGGCGCGAGCGCGCCGACCGCCGCCTGGTCGGGGTTGCACAGGTCACCACCGGTCACGCCGACCGCCCCGGAGGTGAGCAGCACGAGTTCGGTCGGGCCGCCGTACCCGTCACCGGCGAGCGCGTCGGCGATCTGGAGCGTCGCGCGGTATCCGCGGCGGTCCGGGTCGTGGCCGCCGAGGCTCCAGCCCTGCACGATCGTGCGCGGCGCGACCATCAGCGCGCCGAACAGCTCGCCCAGGTCCGCGCCGACGACGAAGTCGTCGGCGTCGGTCAGTTCGAACGCGGCTCCGGGGCGGGCCGTGGTGACCTCGGCGCCGGCCCGGGTGAGCCGGTCGACCAGCGCCTCCCCGCGCGGGTCGGCGGAGAGCACCAGCCACGGCCCGGCGGCCCGCAGTCGGGTGTCCAGGTCCAGCTCGGGCAGCGGGCGCTGCCGCCAGCTCGGCAGGTAGGTCCATCCGGTGTACGCGGGCTGCTCCGCCCGCGCCTTCGGCTCGACCCAGTGCCGGCGGCGCTGGAACGGGTACGTCGGCAGTGGGACGCGCCGCCCCCGGCCCTCGTGAAGCGCCGCCCAGTCCACCGTGCACCCGTCGAGCCAGAGCCTGGCCAGCGTGCCGAGCAGCCACTCCTCGCTCGGCTCAGCGGGCACGACCACCTCGATCGGGCCGTCGCCGAGGCGTACCGACAGCCGTTCGAACCAGGCGGCGACCTGGTCCGTGGCGTTCACCAGCCGGACCGCCGGGGCGCGGCGGGTGGGTTCGCCGTCGAGCCAGCGCTCCGGCTCGTCGAGCGCCGAGACGGCGTCGGCCAGGTCGCGGCAGAGGATCGCGCGGCGCAGCGCGAACTGGCCGCGGGACACCTGGAGGGTGTACGCGACGTCGGCCAGCTCGACGTCGGCCGACCGCACATCGTCGTCAGCGGCGGCGCGCAGGTGGTGGCGCAGCCGTTCGGTCAATGCGTTGAGCGCGGCCGGGTCGGCAGCCGAGAAGGTCAGCAGATGCGGACCGGGGCGCGGGTCGCCCGCCGGAAGCGGAGGCGCCTCCTCCAGCACCAGGTGCGCGTTGGTGCCGCCCAGACCGAACGAGCTCACCCCGGCCCGGCGCGGCTGCGGCCCCGCAGGCCACGGCCGCTGCCGGTCCAGCACGGCGAACCGGTCACCGGCGGCGGCGAGCGCGCTGTTCGGGGTGACGAAGTTCGGGGTGGCCGGCAGCGTCCGGTGCCGGAGCGCCTGGGTGGCACGGATCAGGCCGGTCACCCCGGAGGCCCGGTCCAGGTGCCCGATGCTCGGCTTCAGCGTACCCAGCACGCACGGTTCCGCCCGGCCGGCGGGAAAGGCCCGGGCCATCGCCGCCAGCTCGACGGCGTCGCCGAGTACGGTGCCGGTGGCGTGACACTCGACGTACCCGACGGTCTCCGGCTTGACTCCGGCCACCGTCATCGCGGACTCGATGACCTCGGCCTGGCCGTCCACCCCGGGCGCCGGGTAACCAGCCCGGTCCGGGCCGTCGTTGTTCACCGCCGAACCGAGGATGACGGCGAGGATCGGGTCACCGTCGGCCAGCGCGTCGGTCATCCGCTTCAGCGCCACCACGCCGACGCCGTTGCCCATCACGCTTCCGGTCGCGGCCGCGTCGAAGCTGCGGACCACGCCGTCGGGAGAGAGGATGCCGCCCTGCTCGTACCGGTAGCCGGCGGGCTGCGGCAGGCCGACCGCCGCGCCGCCGGCGAGCGCCATGTCGCACTCGTAGGTGAGGATGCTCTGGCAGGCCAGGTGGACCGCGACCAGCGAGGTGGAGCAGAACGTCTGGACGGTGATGCTCGGGCCGCGTAGGCCGAGCTTGTAGGCGACCAGCGAGGTCAGCGAGTCCCGCTCGCTACCGGCCGCCAGCAGGAGGTGTCCGCCCGGCTCGTCGTTCAGCCCGTCGAGATTGCGGGTCAGGTAGTCCGGAAAGCCGCATCCGGCGAAGACCCCGACCTGCCCGGGCGCTTCGGTCGGGCAGTAGCCGGCCCGCTCCAGCGCCTCCCACGCGCACTCCAGGAAGAGCCGGTGCTGCGGCTCCATGGTGGCCGCCTCCTGCGGGTTGAAGCCGAACACCCCGGCGTCGAACTCCTCGATGCCGCACAGCGGCCCGCCGACCGCGACGTACGCCGGGTCGGCGGCTGCCTCGGGATCCACGCCGGCCGCACGCAGCTCGTCGTCGGTGATGGTGCGCAGGCCGGGTAGCCCGGCCGACAGGTTGCGCCACAGCTCGTCGGTATCGGCGGCGCCGGGGAAGCGCCCGGACATGCCGATGATGGCGACGGCGGAGTCGTAGCTTGCCTCGGTCACGTCATGCCTCCGGTCGCGGATCGGTCAGCGATGGTCGAGCTGGTCGGCGGGGTCAGAGCAGGTCGCTGCGTCCCCAGCCGCGGGAGAGCCGGTAGGTGGCGAGGCCGGCGAGGGCCAGGCCGATGCCGGCGACGACCAGAGCCGGCACCAGCATTCCGCGGAGGTCGCCCTGGACCGCGTTCTGCATCAGCGCCAGGCCCCAGTAGCCGGGTGAGGCCGGTGCGGCGTGTTGCAGCCAGCCGGGCATCAGGTCCACCGGGACCAGGGCGCCGCCGAGCGAACCGATCAGGATGGCGCCCAGGTCGGTGGCGAGCATCAGGTCACCACGGCTGCGCACCACGGTGGCCAGCGCGGTGCCCGCCGCGAGCACCGCGAAACCCCACAGCAGCACGGCGAGGGCGACGTGGAGGAGGTCGCGGGGCACCGGCAGGCCGATCACCGCACAGCCGAAGACCAGCAACGCCGTCTGCTGGACCAGCAGGACGGTGAAGACCGGGACGGCCTTGCCGATCAGCAACGAGGTACGCGGGGCGCGGCTGGCCCGCAGGCGGTCCCAGGTGCGCCACTCGCGTTCGGTGAGCACCGAGTTGCCGACCACGCCGAGAGCGAAGACCGAGAACAGGATCAACGGCCCGGTGACGGTCTGGAGGGTGCCGCCGTCGAGTGCCCGTTGGTACAGCGGCTCGAAGACCAGCATCAGGGCCATCGGCAGGAAGATGTAGCTGATGATCTGGGCTGGATCGCGCAGCCGCAGCAGCACGTTGTGCCGGATCTGTACCGCCGTGGCGTAGAGCGCGTCACCGATCATCGGACACCGCCAGCGAGCGGTAGAGATCGTCCAGCGAGGGCTTACGGATCTCGATCTCGGTCACTGCGGCGGTCGCCGAACTCAGCAGCGTCACCAGCGCGCCGGTGGTGTCCATCGCAGACATCCGCACCTCGTCGTTCCCGAACCGTACCCGTACCTGTCCGGGCAGCTGCTCCAGCAGCTTGGCGCCGGTGCCGCGGGCGATCACCCGCCCGCGCCGGGCCACCGCGATGGTGGCCTGCAACTCGGTCAACTCCGGCAGGTAGTGGGTGGTGTAGATGACCGAGCCGCCCTCGGCCGCCCGGCCCTTGACCACGTCGAGCACCGCTTGCCGGGTCTCCGGATCGGCGCCCGCCGTGGGCTCGTCCAGCAACATCAACCGGGGCCGGTGGATCAGCGCCACGGCCGCCTGGGTACGCCGCTGCTGCCCGCCGGAGAGCACGCCGACCCGCCGGGCCATGATCTCGGTAAGCCGCAGGCCGACAGCCAGCTCGTCGATCTCCCTGCGCAGCGCGCGGCGGCGCAGCCCGTTGACGCCGCCGAACAGCTGCAGGTGCTCCCGCACCGTGGCCGACGGATAGAGCGCGATGTGCTGTGGACAGATCCCGACCAGACCTCGGCTCTGCATCGGGTCCGCGCCGTCGATCGTGATCCGGCCGCTGTCCGGCCGGATCAAGCTGGCCACCATCTCCAGAAATGTGGTCTTGCCCGCGCCGTTGTGGCCGACCAGGCCGACCACCTCCCCGGCCGCCACGGTCAGGCAGAAGCCGTCCAACGCCTGGACGTCGCCGTACCGTTTCCGTAGGTCCACTGCGGCGAGAACGATATCGTCGCCGGACTCCCGAGGATCTCCGTAATCCATGGCGGTCAGTGTCGCATGGGTGCCCTGGTCCGACGGGACACCTCCGTTCGCCCCGGGCGGAGCCGCGGCCTCGACCAGCTCGTTCACACCAGCACCTCGACCGGCTCGGGATGGCTGAGGAAACGGACCGGGCTGGCGGTGAGCCCGTAGGCGCCCGCCTGAAACACCACGACCAGGTCGCCGGGACCGGTCCGCGGCAGCCGCACCGCTTTGCCGAGCAGGTCGAGCGGGGTGCAGAGCGAACCCACCACCGTCACCGTCTCCGGCTCGCCGTCGCCGAGCCGTCCGGCCGCCACCGGATAGTTGCGGCGGATCACCTGGCCAAAGTTGCCGGAGGCGGCGAGCTGGTGGTGCATCCCACCGTCCACCACCAGGTAGGTGGTGCCACGGGAGACCTTGCGGTCCACCACCCGGGTCACGTACACGCCCGCCTCGCCGACCAGGTACCGGCCCAGTTCGACGACCACCTCGGCGTCGCCGAGCAACGGGCGTACCACGTCGTCGAGCAGTCGCGCCAGGTTCGCCCCGATAGGCGCGAGGTCCAGCGGCCGGTCCTTCGGGAAGTACGGTATGCCGAAGCCGCCGCCGATGTTCAGGTGCCGGACCGGCCCCGGCGCCTCCGCGGCGAGCTTCACCACCAGCTCGACCGTCCGGCGCTGCGCCTGGCAGATCCGCTCGGCGTCGAGGTTCTGCGAGCCGGCGAAGACGTGGAAGCCGTCGAACGCCAGCCCGTACCGGCCGATGGCGGCCAGCAGCTCCGGCACCCGCTCGGCGTCGGTGCCGAACTGCTGCGGGCCACCGCCCATGCGCATGCCGGAACCGGTCACCGCGAAGTCGGGATTGACCCGTACCGCCACGCTGGCCTGGATGCCGAGCCCCTCGCTCACCGCACGGAGCCGTTCCAGCTCGCCCGGCGACTCGACCTCCACGGTGACGCCCGCGGCGACCGCGGCGGACAGTTCCGCGGTGGTCTTGCCCGGTCCGGCGAAGCTGATCCGGTCCGCCGGAACCCCGGTGTCCAGCGCGTGCCGCATCTCCAGCGCGGAGGCCACGTCGAAGCCGTCGACCAGTTGGCCCAGGTGGGCCAGCAGCGCCGGCATCGGATTGGCCTTCACCGCGTAGCGCAGGTGCACCTCCGGCAGCGCCGCCCGCACCTGCGCCACCCGCTCGGTGACCAGGCGCCGGTCGTACGCGAAGAAGGGCGTACCACCCACCCGGGCGGCGAGCCGGTCGAGCGGGATCCCGCCGACGGTCAGCTGCCCCGAGCTCCACCGGTAGCCGTCCGGGATTCCGGGGGCGCTCATGACGCCCCGCCATCGACACCGAGCTGCCGCCGCAGCTCGACCCGGTCGAACTTGCCGTTCGGCGAGCGGGGCAACTGACCCCGGATCACCACCTCACGAGGGCGCTGATATCCAGGCAGCGCCCCGGACAGCGCGGTGCGCAGCGTTCGCTCGTCGGTGTCGCCGGCGACCACCAGCACGATGTGTTCGCCGATCTGCTCGTCCGGTCGGCCCAGCGCCACCGCCTCGACGACCAGGCCGGTGGCGTACGCCGCCTCCTCGATCTCGGTGGGACTGACCCGGTAGCCGCACGTCTTGATCATCTCGTCGGTACGGCCGACGAAGTAGAGGAAATCCTCCTCGTCCCGGTACGCCACGTCGCCGGACCAGACCGCTGTCTCCGGCCGGCCGCAGTCGGCGCGGGCGTCCCGTACGCCCTCGGGTACCGGCCGGAACCGCATCGCGGTGCGCTCGGGATCGTTCCAGTAGCCCCGGGCCACCAGTGCGCCGCGCTGGACGATCTCGCCGTGCTCGTACGGCCCGCAGACCGAGCCGTCCGGGCGTACGACGAGGACCTCTGCTTCGGGCACCGCCTTGCCGATCGAGGCGGGGCGGCGGTCCACCTCGTCTGGATCCAGGTAGGTGGCCCGGAACGCCTCGGTCAGCCCGTACATCAAGAACGGCCGGGCCGAGGGGAACAGCGACCGCAGCCGATCCAGAGTGGTCTTCGACATCCGGCCGCCGGTGTTGGCGAAGTAACGCAGCTGGCCGGTTGCGGCGGCCGGCCAGTCCGCCGACGCCAGCTTGATCCACAGCGGTGGTACGCCGGTGAGGCCGGTTACCCGGTGCCGCGCGCAGGCCTTGACGACCTCGCCGGGCAGCAGGAAGTTCACCAGCACCACGTGGCCGCCGGCGATCAGGGTGGTGGTGAGCTGGCTGAGACCCGCGTCGAAGCTGAGCGGCAGCACCGCCAGGATCACGTCCTGGGCGGTGTGACCGAGATAGCTGGCCACGCTCCGGGCACCGACGATCAGGTTCCGGTGGGTCAGCACCACGCCTTTCGGGCCGCCGGTGCTGCCCGAGGTGTAGAGGATCGCCGCGACGTCCTCGTCGATCACCCGGACCGCGTCGGTGTCGGGGCCGTCCAGCGAATCCCACCCGACGGTTCGCCACGACACCCCGGGCGGCCCGCCGTCCGCCCCCGCGTCGACCGCCGTTCCGTCGCCCGGTGCCCGGGTGTCGCGGGAGCCGACCAGGATGATGTGCTCGATCGAGGCGACACCGCGCAGTTCGTCCCTGCTGGTGTCGTACCGGTCCGGCGTCGTGACGATCGCGGTGGCCGCGCAGTCCGCGGCGACGTGGCCGAGCTGCCGGGGCCGGAAGACCGGGTTCGCCGGCACCACGACGGCGCCGATCCGGGCCACGGCCAGCAGCGCGACCACCGTCTCCAGGCGCTTCTCGAGGAAGATCACGACCCGGTCGCCCCGGCGGATGCCCAGCCCACGCAACCCGGCCCCAGCCCGGGTGACCGAATCGCGCAACTGCCGGTAGGTCAGCGTCGCGTCCCGGAACGTCACCGCCGGCCGCTCCGGCTCACCACAACCGATCAGGTCGTCGAGCCGGCCCGGCGCGGCCAGGGCGCTCAATTCTCGCCGCGCTGATCGGGCGGCAGAACGGCGGCCACCGTCTGCCACAGGGTGCCGACCGTGCTGAAACTCTCCTGGTCGAGCAGCTCGTCCGGAAGTTGGAGCTGATAGCCCTCCTCCACCGCGGCGAGCAGCTGCACCACGCCCATCGAGTCCAGGCCGAGTACGGCCAGGTCGTCGTCGGCGGAGAGTTCGGCGTCGTCGGCGTACGGCAGGTACGGCCGCACGATCTCCTGGAATCTCCGGGGTACCTGTCCGATCGTCCCTGTCTCAGCCGTCATGATCTCACCTCGGGTCGGTGGGAGGTCCGTTCGCCGAGCAGCGAAGCAGACGGGCCTTTCTCGGCGCTATCACGGCCTTATCCTCGCGACCGCCACCTGTCGGGCACCGTCGCGCCACCGTCAGTGACATCGACGATTGGTTCGGCATAGCGCCGCGATGTCCGGGGCGCGGATGCTGTGGCCGCCACCGAAGGGTGTATGGAGGAGGCTTCGCCATGTTGTCGAACGGGGAACTGGCCACCCGCGCCGAGCGGGCGGTGTTCGTCCACCGCGCGCTGATCGACCGGCTCTGGCAGAGCCTCGACGTCACCGCCCACACGCTCCCGGCCGACCCGCCCCGCCCGGCCGGCGTACCCCCGGCGGTCGCCGGGCCGGTCCCCGCGGTCGACTGGGTGGTCGGCGAGGCCGAGGTCCACGGCCTGCTCAGGCTCGCGCTGGACGACTGCCGCGACGAGGTCCTGATGCTGCACTCGTCGGCGGAGAGCATGGAACTGGTCGACCTGCTGACCGGCCATCCCGACCGCCGGGCCGCCATCCGAGCGCTGTGCCCGCACGGGTACCGGGCCGACTTCGCCGACCGGGCGCGCGCGCTGCGGCTGATCGAAGGCGGCGGACAGGTGCGAACGGTCGCCCAGCTGGCCCAGAACGCGGTCATCTTCGACCGCGGGCTGGCGGTCCTGCTCGGTACCACCGAGAACGGGCTGCCGACCGCGCAGCGGATCCGCGACCACAACCTCGTGAGCTGCCTGGTCGGCCTCTTCGACCAACTGTGGGACGGTGGCGTGCCGTTCAGCTCCGAACAGAGCGGTTACGAGCCGGTCGTCGACGACCTGCGGTACGCCCTCGCGCAGTTGATGGCCCAGGGTTTCACGGACGAGGTGATCGCCCGCAAGCTCGGCATGTCGATACGAACCTGCCGGCGGCACGTCGCCGCGTTGCTGCGCAGCCTGGACTCGGTCAGCCGGTTCCAGGCTGGAGTGCAGGCCGCCAGCTGGCTCCGGCCGGACTGGGTGTCGTCGGTGGACGTGGCAGCACCGGTCGACGGGTTGTCACCGCTCGACGGGGCATTGCTGACGGCGTCGGCGAAGGCGGCGTGACAAGATGAGCGGAAGCGTGGTGCTGGAGCCGCGGCGTTCCGGCTTGACGTCCGGGCCGGACGCGGTGGTGCGCTTCGCCGGCCTGCGAGCCCGCGAAAGCGCGCTGACCCTCGGCCAGCTCAACATCCTCAAGTGGATCGAGGATGCCCCGGATTCGTTCGACACGACGCTCGGCAGCGCGCTGGTCTTCCCCGACGGCACCCGCCTGGCCGACGTGGTGGACACCTTCGCCGCCCTGATCGCCCGGTACGAAGGGCTGCGCACGGTGTTCGACCTCGGCGACCGGTCGCGACAGCGGGTGCTGGGCAGCGGTGCGCTGCCGATCGCGACCTACCACGTCGGATCAGGCGGGTCTGAACCGGCCGACCGGGACGCCGTCGCCGCCGAACTGGAACGCCGGTGGGCGCCCGGCCTGGGCTGCGGTCCCGGGCACCTGCCGATATGGGTCGTGCTGGCGATGCGCGACGGGCAGGTGCTGGCCGGCCACGTACGGCTCTCGCACCTGGTCGTCGACCTCCAGGGAATGGCACTGCTGGGCCGCGACTTCTACGAGATGATCGGCGACCCGGCCACCCGGGTGCCCGGCCCGCCGCGCCACCAGCCGGTCGACCAGGCGCTACAGGAGGGTGAGCCGAGGCTGCGCCGCCGGGTGGACCGTGCGCTGCGCTACCGCCAGGGGTTGCTGTACCAGATGCCGGCCTGCCTGTACCCGGCGCCGCGCGGCACCGGGACGGGCGAGTCGGTCGCCGTCAACCTGCGGTCCCCGGCGGCGGCCCTGGCGCTGCGGCGACTGGCGGCGCGTACCGGCCGCAGCCGACCGAGCGCCGTGCTCGCCGCCGTCTGCGCGCTGCTCGCCCAGCGGACCGGTTCGCCGGACGTGGTCTTCCCCACGCTTGCCAGCAACCGGTTCGAGCGACATCTGCGCGACCATGTCGGCACGCTGGTGCAGACCGTGCTGACCCGGGTGACGGTCGGCACGGCGAACTTCGACGAAGTGATCCGGCGGGCCTGGCTGGCGGTGGTGGCCGCCAGCGAGCGGGGCATGTACGACGTGGACCGGCGCGTCGAGATCGACCGCCGGGTCAGCTCGGAGCGAGGCATCCACTTCAGTTTCGAGCCGCTGTTCAACAGCCCGATGGTGGACCGGGCCGACGAGCGCCCGCCGCCGACCGCCGAGCAGCCGCGCTCGGCACTGGCCGCCACCACCGTGTCCCGGGAGTCGATGCGGCGCACCCTCACCCTTCTCCGCTTCGACCTGCGAGAATACGACGACGTGATGGACCTGCGGCTCTGGACCGGCGACACGAGCCGAGTGTCGGCCGACGCCGTCGAGTCGATGCTACGCGCGGTGGAGCGGGTGCTGGTGCTGGCCGCCGAGTCCGACCTGGACCACACGGCGCTGGCGCGGGCGTTGGCGGTCCCGCCGCCGCCGTCCGGGCCGGACTGGCGCTACGATGATTCGAGCTGGGTGGAGCTCCCCGAGATGCGGCGGATGCTGGCCGACACCTTCGGCCCGGGACGCACGCTGCTCCTCCCGGAGCGGGACGGCCGGCAGCTCGTCGCGTACCTGGTGGCGAGCGAGTCGGTGACGACCCCGGAACAGGCGCATGCCGCCTGCCTGGCCGCGCTGCCGGGCCGGCACACAGCGCTGGCGCCGCGCCACTACGTCCTGTTCCGGGCGGCGCCGGACGATCCGACCGACCCGGCCGCCTGGCGGTCGCCGCTGATGGAAGGATCGGGCCGGAGCGGGTAGCGACGCCGGCCCGGCGGCGAGACTCGGCCGGAGCCCTCCGGGTCCAGCAGCAGACGCCCGAACGTGGCAAGGACGGGCTGCGGGAGACCGATTGTTCGGACAGCCGCGCGCCTCGTCGCCCGGGACTCGGGTAGCCTTGTGGCTCGGCGGGCCGCTAGCTCAATGGCAGAGCTGCTGACTTTTAATCAGTAGGTTCGGGGTTCGAGCCCCCGGCGGCCCACTCCTCCGCAGGTCAGAGGCCCTTCCGCGCGCTGGCTGAGCCGCGATCCCGGCGTACAGCAGCGAAGTGCAGCATCGGCCAGGAGTGAGGCAGCAAGGCCTACCCGTGGTACGAGCTTCTGTACCGGCCCTGGAGGTGGTCATGCGGACCGTGAATTTCACCCAGCTGAAGGAGACCGAGTACCTCCTGCGCAGCCCGAGCAACGCCGCCGCGCTCCGCCGCTCGATCGCGGAGCTTGAGCAGGGCGACACGGCCGAGCGGTAGTTGACCGACCCGGACGCCCGGCGGGACGCCGCGTGCGGCTGGTATTCACCGCGACGGCGTGAAGCCAGTACCTCAGTCACACGGACCGCAAGCTGATCAAGCGCATCCAGGACCTGATCGCTGCAGTCATTGGTCGAGCGTCTGGCCGAGTCGCTTGAGCGCGTCGCGGGTGGCAGCCCGAGGAGACCACGGTATAGATCTCCATGGCCGCCACCGCAAAATCAGAAACAGGTGCGGAATGATCAAAAATGCTTTGGACGTAAGGTCTGCCGTTTGGCCTGGTAAATCACGCAGTCGGTGCCAAGCGGCACACCGTTCCCAAGCCGCGTGTTCCTGGCCGGGCAATCACAATGACTCGGTGAGGATGCGACGACGGCCGAGATGGCATGGCGACTTCCCCGCGTGTGGGCATGACTGGCGCGATCGCGTTCGCTGGCAAGATGCCTTGGTGCCCGTGGGGCAAGGAACCACTTGTCAGCTGGAATCGAATCGAACCACAACGGTCGATCAACTGGTGCTGCGTGGGCGCGTGACTACGGTATGTTCACCGCGTGAGCGGGGGAGGCCAGCAGGTGACAGAAATGCGGGTCGATCCGGAGGTGCTGACAAAAGCAGGCGTTGTCTGCGGGGACCTACGCGACGGCTTGCGACGCAGCGCTGCGGACGTTGATGACGAAACGCTGGCGGCGGTTGCGGGCCTGCCGGGGTGGCGCACCCGGGCAGCGCTGGAGCAGGTGGCGGTGTCCTGGCAGGACGATCTGAGGAAACTCATGGGATACCTGTCGACCCTGAGCGAGGCGTTCAACGAGTGTGCGAGGGATTACCGCTACAGCGACAGCACGGCCGCCGCCCGGTTCGACATTCGCGGCCGGTGAGGGTCCGATGGTCACCTACGCGGACCTACGGGATGCGCACGTCGCTCCGCTGCGGTACGCCGCTCATGCCTGGACGGAGTTGGCGCGGGCCTGCGCGGATCTGGAACAGCGGTGTGGTGCTGAGCTGACCGGGCCGTTGCGTGCCTCGGGCTGGGCCGGGCCGGCGGCGAACGCGGCGATGGATCGGCTCGATGTGCTCGACGACGAGTTCGAGTGGCGAGCCTGCAGACCCGCACCGCCGCCAGTGTGTTGCGCTCCGCTGCGGAGGACTTCGATGATCTGCAGCGGCGGCTGGCTGCTGCAGCGAACGCTGCCCGCGGTGTGGGTCTGACCGTCGACGACAACGGACGGGTGTCTCCTCCACCGATCCCGCCTGCGGCCAGGAACGATCCGGACGCCGCCCTGCTACACGACAGGGACCGGCAGAACGCCGCCATCTACACCGACCTCATCGCGCGGATCGTCGCCGACGCCACCGAGTCCGACGACCGGGTCGCCCGGGCGTTGGCCCAGGTGAAGGCGGCCTTCCCTGGGCAGCGGCCCTGGGAGTACAACAAAGCCCAACAGGGAGCCCTGGCCGCCGCCGCGGCCCTCGGGCTGGACGACAGCGACATCCCGGCCCCCGGCAGCAGCCCAGCCGAGGCCAACGCGTGGTGGAGCCGGTTGTCCGACGACGAACGACAGGTCTACCTCACCGCATACCCGCAGCGCATCGGCGCGCTCGACGGCCTCCCCGCCACCGACCGGGACGCGGCGAACCAACTGGCATTGCGGACCTTCATCGGCGACAACGTCAATGTGCATAGCAGCGGGCAAAGCTCGCAGTACACGACGGCGCTGATGCTGCTGGACAAACTCGAAGCCGCGGAGAACGCGCCACCACACAAACGCCTGTACCTGCTATCAGTCGACCCGATGGGAGACGGGAAAGCAGCCGTTGCTCTAGGCAACCCGGACACCGCCGGGCACACCGCGGTGCTGGTCCCGGGCGTTGGAACGGAACTCGACGGCATCCGCGGTCTGATCAACCGGGCGAGCCTCCTGCAGGACAGGGCAATCGGACAGGACCCGACCGGCCCACCGGTCGCCGTCGTGGCATGGCTCGGCTACGACACCCCGTCGATCGGCACGGACATCGTCACCGCCCCGTTCGGCGGCAAGTCCGAAGCCGGCGCCCGCGCCCTCGACGGCTTCGTCGACGGACTGCGTGCCGCACACGACGGCGGCCATTCCCGCCTGACCGTGATCGGGCACAGCTACGGCTCCACCGTGCTCGGAGAAGCAGCCAGCACCGGTGACGGCCTCGCCGCCGACGACATCATCGCGGTCGGCAGCCCAGGCATGCGCGTCGACAGCGCCAACGAGTTCAACGTCGACCCACGGCACGTCTGGGTCGGCGCCGCCGGCGACGACACCCTCGTCGCGCGTCCCGAGGACAACGCCCGCTGGCTGACTGGCGTACCCCTGATCGGTGGATGGGCGGCCGCGGGAGCGGTGGGCATCCACGGACCAGGCCCGCATCTGCCCGAGTTCGGCGCCAACGTCCTGGACGTCGACACCTCCGGCCACAGCGGCTATTGGAGCCCGAACAGTCAGATTCTGGACTCGCAGGCAGCGGTCATCATCGGCGACTACGACACCGCCGTGCTCGAACACGGGAAGGCACCGTGACGACCCCACACATCAGGCAGCGCAGACACCGACTGCCCGCCACCATCGCGCTCGCCCTGACCCTGGTACTGGCGGCCTGCACCAGCGACGGCGACAGCCCGAAGGGGAAGGACGAGCCCATGCAGACCAAAGCGGTGGCCGAGATACGTCACCTCATACAGACCCGAGCCAATGCGGTTGCCGACGCCGCCGGGAGCCCGCTGGACAACTGGAGTACCAACACGGTGCCCTGTGAGGGGCGCCGCGGTGAAACCGCCGACGACGGCCGGTGGTACCTCGGCGCCTCCGCCAACCTGCGGGTCGCGCCGGCCGATCAGATCACCACACTCGCCCAGATCCGCGAGACGCTACGGCAACAGGGATACGAGATCACCGAGGACCGCACCTTCGCCGACGGCACCCGCGGAGCGCTGGCCGCCCGCGACCCGCAGACGGCGATCACGGTCACCCTCACCACCACGAAGGGCCTCGATCACCTGGCCGTCGGACTTCTCAGCGACTGCTATCTACCTGCCGCCGGTGAAGACCCCGCCAACGCGTAAGGGCCCGTCCGCGAATTACATGGTTGTAGTTTCACTGGGACTGAGTGAGTCGTTGGATCTGGTGTGACCGTCGAAGACGCGTTGGCGGAGAGGTCCGTGTAGGGCAGGGCATACCTGCTGTCATGGCAGGGGTCGTTGCATCCTTCGGGCTGGCAGATGGGTTACTGCCGCGTGCGTCAGGCTCCATCCACCGACGCCGGACGATCGCCCGAGGCCAGTGACGCTGACGACCTGCCGCATAACCTAACTTGACCGATCGGTCTGGAAAGGTCTATCGTCTGCGGCGTGGCCAGGACCAAGGAATTCGATCCGGACGCCGCGCTGCAGTCGGCCCTGGAGCTGTTCTGGCGGCGCGGCTACGAAGCGACCTCGATGGCAGACCTCGTCGAGCACCTCGGGATCGGCCGTGCCAGCATCTACGCAACCTTCGGCAGCAAGCACGAGCTGTACCTGAAGGCTATGGACCGGTACACCGAGATGCGAAACCAACCTCTCCTGGCCGAGCTGTCTCAGCCGGGCCCCGCACTGCCTGCGGTGCGGGCGATGGTGCGCCGCTTTGCCGCCGAAGCCGCCTCTCCCGAAAAGCGCGCGAGTGGTTGCTTCATCACTAATACGGCAGCCGAGCTGGCTCCGCACGATCCCGCTGCCGCCCGGCGGGTGGAGATCAGCTGGGAGCATGTCGAAACCCTGCTGCATTCCGCCCTTGCGCGAGCACAGGCTCAAGGCGAGTTGCCCGAGGATCATGACCCGCGCGCACTGGCCCGCATGCTGTTCGTCCTGCTGCAGGGTTTACGGATCGTCGGCAAGGCGTCGAACGATCCCGCCCGAGTGCGCGACGCGGCCGAGCAGGCGCTAGCGCTGCTGGGCTGAACCACACTCGCTGAACTAATTGGGTTCACTTCCGCACGCCTAAATAATTGACCGATCGGTCAAGAAAAGGAGGAGAGCGTGGCGGCCACGGACGTTGCCCGCGCCACCGGAGTGGGCCATCGATACGCCTTCCTCCTCCTCGGCAGTGTCCAAACGACACTGATCTTCACGCTCACCGCGATCCTCGTGCCGCTACCCCGCATCGGACGCGAGTTCGACCTGGAACGCGCTGACTTGATCCTGCTCAGCGCGGCATACGGACTGACCTTTGCCGGGCTGTTGCTCTTCGGCGGACGCCTCGCCGACCGCTGCGGCGGGCGCCAAACACTCACCGCAGGCCTCGTCATCTTCGCCACCGCCTCGGCTGTGGCCCCGCTCGTCCCCGGCATCGGGACACTGCTCGCGGTGCGCTTCGCGCAGGGCGCGGGTGCGGCTCTCGTCGCGCCGGCCGCCATGGCCGTGCTGCGCGCCGTCTTTCCCGCGCCCACGGCGTACGGTCGGGCGCTGGCCACCTGGGGCGGGCTGTCGGTACTCGGTGCGACCGCAGGCAACCTGCTCTCCGGCGTCATTTCGGCGCTGCTGTCCTGGCGCTGGGTCTTCGCCGTACCGCTTATGGTGGCGGTCGCGGCCCTCGTCCTTGCACCCCGGCTGCTGCCGGAAACCGCGCCGAGTCGGGGCAGGTCTCTCGACCTGTCGGGCGCTCTGCTCGCCACCGCCGGGATCACCCTCGCCAGTTACGGGCTCGTCGTCACCGACGCCCGCCCCTGGTTGTCGGCCGGCGTGCTCGTACCACTGCTCGCCGGGGCTGCGCTGCTTGTCGCGTTCATGTGCGCCGAAAAGCACACCGGCGATCCGCTGCTGCCGCCCGGGTTCCTGCTCGACCGGCGGCGGGCCCTCGCCCTCGGGGCTACCGCAATGAGCGCTTGCGGGACCTCGATGGCGTTCGTGGTCCTCTCGCTCCACCTCCAGCAGGCTCGCGACTGGTCACCGCTGCAGGTCTCGGCCGCTTTCGTGCCCTTCGCCATCGTGCTGATCGCCGCGGGCTGGATGGCAAAACGGCTCATCGGCCGGTACGGCGTCCAGACCACCACGGTTGCCGGGCTCAGCATGGGAGCTGCCGGGCTCGCCCTTCTCGCGCTAACCGGGCTCGATGCGCACATCTCGTACGCGTATGGATTGCTGCCGGGTCTCGTGCTGTTGCCGGCCGGCGCCGCCGCCTCCTTCGCGGGTGCCGCCGTGCTCTCCGTCGAAGGTGTGCCGCAGCAGCAGACCGGGCTAGCGGGCGGTGCGCTGAACACGGCGATGGAATTCGGGCCGACTGTCCTCTTCGCAGTCCTGCTCACGCTTGGCAGCGACGCCTCGTCCCTGGCCGCGACGGGGGCCGTACTCGCCGTCGTCGCCATCCTGACCTACCGCACCAAGTAATCCCTCTCAAGGAGTCACCGAAATGAATCGCTTCACCGACAAGACCGTCCTCGTCACCGGCGCTGGCGGCGTGCTGGGCCGTACCGCCGCCCTGTCGTTCGCGCAGGAGGGAGCGGCCGTCGCCGTCGCCGATCTCAACGAGAGTGCCGTGCACGAAACCGTCAAGATGATCGAGTCCGAGGGTGGGAAGGCGTCCGGCATCATCGTCGACGTCACCAGCTCCGAAAGCGTCAAGGCGATGGTCGACACCGTGGTCTCCCGCCACGGTGGCCTGCACATCGCGTTCAACAACGCCGGCATTCTGGGCGGCGGCACACCGGTCGGCGAGCACGACGAGGACGTGTGGAACAAGGTCCTCGCGGTCAACCTCACGGGCGTCTTCCTCGCTTTGAAGTACGAGACCGCGCAGATGGCGGCCAACGGCGGCGGCGTCATCGTCAACACCGCCTCCAACCTGGGCGCCCACTGGCGGTTGGCCGGCATGAGCGCCTACTCGACGTCCAAAGCGGGAGTCAGCTTCCTGACCCGTACCGCCGCGCTCGAATACATCAATCAGGGCGTGCGCATCAACTCCATCAGCCCCGGGCCGATCGACACCCCGATGTCCTACCTCCCTGGTGAGACCCGCGAGCAGCGTGACGCCCGCCTCGCCCCGACCGTGCCGCTGGGCCGCGTCGCCGACCCCCAGGAGATCGCCAACGCCGTCCTCTGGCTGGCCTCCGAGGAGTCCAGCTACGTCGTCGGCCACGACCACGTGATCGATGGTGGCGCCACCGCCTGACATCGGCGGCCGACGGCGGGTGTGACCCACTGTGAGGAGGGGACCGGACGCCCACGGCCCCCTCCTTCGAGGGTTTCGTCTCTACTCCCTGCCCCAAGTACCCGTGGCGGCGGTGGCCTTGGCGTAGTCGGCGAAGTCCCGGGGCGGTCGGCCCAGGGCGCGCTGCACCCCGTCGGCCAACCGGGCGTTGCGGCCGTCCAGCACGGTCGTGAACAGGTACGTCAGCAACTCGACGACCTCTCCCGGCACGCCTTCGGCGTCCAGCGCCTTGGTGTATTCCTCGACGGAGACCGGGACGAAATCGATGCGCCGGCCCGTCGCCCGTGCGATCTCGCCGACCGCGTCGGCGAAGGTGAGCAGGCGGGGCCCGGTCAACTCGTAGAGCTGCCCCGCGTGTCCGTCCTCGGTCAGCGCCGCCACGGCCACATCGGCGATGTCGTCGGCGTCCACGAAAGGCTCGGGCACGGTTCCGACCGGGAGGACGACCTCGCCGCTCAGTACCGGGTCCCGCAGGTAGTCCTCGCTGAAATTCTGGCTGAACCAGCTCGACCGCAGGATCGTCCAGTCGACTTCGGCGGACTGGATCAGCTTCTCGGCAGCCTGGGCCTCCTCCTCACCACGGCCGGACAGCAGCACCAGCCGGGTCACCCCGGACGCCACCGCGAGATCAGCGAACGCGCCGACGGACTCGGGTGCGCCGGGCACCGCAAGGTCCGGGTAGAAGGACACGTACACCGCGCCGACATCCTGGAGCACCGCCGCCCAGGTTGTCCGGTCCGTCCAGTCGAATGGCTGCGCGGCGGACCGGGAACCAACCCGGACCGCCACTCCACGGCCTCGCAGTCGCTCCACGATCCGGCGGCCGGTCTTGCCCGTACCGCCGAGGACCAGGATCGACTTCTGCTCTTGCTCGTTCGTCATATGCCCAATTGAAATACGGGTTGGCGAGACGCCACATAGCCAAGACACGCAACTTTGTGTTCAATCGTCTACGTGGATGCTATTGGCGGACTGCTTGACGGGCCCCGAGCCCAAGGTGCCTTCCTGCTCCGCTCGATCCTGACTCCACCCTGGTCGATAGCGATCAAGGACGAGGCGCCACTCACCCTGGTGGCCATGGTCCGAGGCGACGCCTGGATCGTTTCCGACGAGACCGCGGCCGTACGGGTCGATTCCGGAGATGTGGCCATCATTCGCGGCACCGGGCCGTACACCGTCGCAGACGACCCGGCCACGAAGCCGCAGGCGATCATCCACCCGGGCCAGCGCTGCACCACCCCGGACGGGCAGGAACTGTTCGAGACCACGCAACTGGGCGTACGCACCTGGGGCAACAGCCTGGACGGCCCGACGATGCTGCTCACCGGCACCTACACGATGCAGGGCGCCGTCAGCCAGCGGCTGCTGAACGCGCTGCCACCGCTGCTGGTCGTCCCGCGGAAATCCTGGGAGTCCCCGTTGATCCCGCTGCTGGCCGCCGAGATCGTGAAGGACGCCCCCGGCCAGGAAGCCGTACTCGATCGTCTGCTCGATCTGCTGCTCATCGCCACGCTGCGCGAGTGGTTCGCCCAGCCGGGGGCGAAGGCCCCTGCCTGGTACAAGGCACATGGCGACCCGGTGGTCGGCCGGGCCCTGCAGTTGCTGCACAACAACCCCGCCCAGCCGTGGACGGTGGCGTCACTGGCCGCCAAGGCCGGGGTCTCCCGGGCGGCGCTGGCACGCCGCTTCACCGCGCTGGTCGGCGAACCGCCCATGTCGTACCTCACCGAATGGCGGCTGGCCCTCGCCGCCGACCTCCTCCGCGAGCCCGGCGCCACCGTCGGCGCGGTCGCCCATCGCGTCGGCTACGGCAGCTCCTTCGCCCTGAGCACCGCCTTCAAACGCCGGCGTGGCGTGAGCCCCCGACAACACCGGACGGCTACTCAGGTGTAGCAGGGTGAGTAGTTTCCAGGGGAGGGACGGCCAAGTCGGACTACAACGGCGCCATCGCTGTTGGCAACGGCACCAGAAGTGACAGCCCGCTACGAGGTGATGAAGCAGGTATTGGGGGCTTGGGGAGTGTGGTTTTCCGCACTCCGGCGGTTGCGGTCGACCTGCTGAGATCGGCGGCCGACCGCATGGTCCGGGCCGCGGTGAGTTCATAGCGTTCTCGGCATGATCCGTTCATGGCACGTGTCGATGCAGGCTGGCCTGGCGATCCAGGAGCCTGATCCGCCGCAGGGCGATCTGGTCGGATTGGTGACCAACCTGACGGAGCGGCTCGGTGCCCCTGGCGCCGGCTTGGCGGTCGCGTTGGAGAATCTGTTCCCGCCGATCCCGAGTGAGGTGATCCTGCCGCTGGCGGGGTTCGCCGCCAGTCAGGGCAAGATGAGCCTGTTCGCCGCCATCACCTGGACCACGATTGGTTCGGTGGTGGGTGCGATGGCGTTGTACTACGTCGGCGTCGCGTTCGGACGGGACCGGGTCCGCGCAATCGCGGCGCGGCTGCCGCTGATCAAGTTGAGCGACATCGACCGAACGGAGGCGTGGTTCGCCCGGCACGGGGTGAAGACGGTCTTCTTCGGCCGGATGATCCCGATCTTCCGCAGCTTGATCTCCATTCCGGCTGGTGTGGAGCGGATGCCGAACGCCACGTTCCTGCTTTACACCACCCTCGGCAGCCTGATCTGGAACACGGTGTTCGTGATGGCCGGCTACCTGCTCGGGGAGAACTGGGACGCCGTCGAGTCGCACGCCGGGACGTTCCAGAAGGTCGTCATCGCGCTGTGCGCACTCGCCGTGGCGTACTTCGTCGTCTTCCGCCTGATCAAGACGCGAAGGCGATCGGCGATGGTGACCGAACTGGCACCCGACGAGCCCGAACCGTACGGGTCGGACACACGCGTCGAGCCGTACGGGCACCCCGGTGATCCGGTCCGAGCCGTACGCGGCAGGGTGTACGGAAGCTCGCGCCGGTCGGCGGATGACCGATGATGCCGGGTGTTGAGAACCGCGTGCCCGGGGGACGCCGCCGGCGGCATGCCGCCCGTGCACCGTTCACCACGCGGGTCGGCCGGTGGAGCGCCACGCATCCCTGGCTTGCGATCGCCGCCTGGCTGTGTTTCGTGGCGGCCAGCGTGGTCGGTGGCAGCCTGGTCGGCACGGTGAAGGCCACCACGCAGGACAGCCTGCACGGGGAGCTGGCCCACGCGGACCGCATCGAGCAGGCCGGCGCGTTCCCGGAGCCCCCGGCAGCGGAGAGTCTCCTGATCACGGCGCGGACCGGCAACCTCGATCTTCAACGTGCGCAGGCTGTGGCGGCCGACCTGTCGGCGCGGATGCGCGTCCTGCCCGAGGTGGCGAAGGTCGCTGACCCGGTTGCCTCCCCCGGCCGGGACGCGGTGCTGATCGAGGTCGAGATGACCGGTTCGGCGAACGACGCTGACGCGAGGGTTGGCCCACTGCTCGAGGTGACCTCGCAGGCCCAGCAGCGGTATCCCGACCTGTGGGTGGAACAGGTGGGGTCAGCATCCTTGGCCAAGGCGTTGACCGAGACACTGACGGCGGATTTCGTCAAGGCGGAGCTGATCAGCGTGCCGGTCGCGCTGGTGATCCTGCTGTTCAGCTTCGGTGCGTTGATCGCCGCCGGAGTGCCCGTCGTGCTGGCGTTGTCGGCGGTGGCCGGTGCGATGGGGCTGGCACAGTTCGCCTCGCATCTCTTCCCGGCAGGAGAATTGGTAAGCAGCATCATCCTGCTGATCGGCATGGCGGTCGGCGTCGACTACTCGCTGTTCTACCTGCGCCGTGAGCGGGAGGAAAGAGCACGCGGGCGTGACCATCGCAGCGCGGTCGAGATCGCGGCCGCCACCTCGGGGCACGCGGTACTGGTCTCAGGAGTCGCGGTCATGGTCGCCATGGCCAGTCTGTTCCTGGTCGGCGACAACACGTTCAGCTCGATGGCCACCGGCTCGATCCTGGTCGTCGGGGTGGCGGTGATCGGATCCCTCACCGCCCTACCCGCGATCCTGGTCGTCCTCGGGTGCTGGGTGGACCGGCCACGAGTGCCCTTCCTCGGTCGGCGAATCCAGAAAGCGGAGCGCAGCCGCTTCTGGGCGGTGGTTCTGCGAC
Organism: Micromonospora sonchi; assembly: GCF_014646235.1. GTDB lineage: Bacteria > Actinomycetota > Actinomycetes > Mycobacteriales > Micromonosporaceae > Micromonospora > Micromonospora sonchi. The sequence continues at coordinate 31,779 of NZ_BMNB01000012.1, forward strand.
CGGCGCTGCGCGCACCGCTGGTGACGTTCGTACTCTCGGTCGGAGTACTGGTGGTCGTCGCCATCCCGGCACTGGAAATGAACCTCAAGCGGCCGACCGTCACCGACCTGCCCCGCTCGATCCCGATTCTGCGCACCTACGACCGCCTGGCTCAGGCATTTCCGAGCAACGATCTGGGCACCAGCCACGTCGTCGCGATCCGCACCGGCGTCGCCGAAGGACCGGCGGTGGAGCAGGGACTCGCCGAGCTTTCCAAGCGAATCAAGGGGGACAGCCGGTTCGCCCAGGATCGGGCCTTGACCGTACGCAGGTCCGCCGATGGCACTGTCTTTCTGGCCACCGTCCGTGTGTCGGGCACCAGCGACAGCAGCGAGGCGGCCCAGTCGCTGCACCGGCTGCGCACCGAACTGCTGCCGGAGACGGTCGGCCGGGTCCCAGGCACGGAGTGGGCGGTGGCAGGCCGTACCGCGAGCGATGCCGACTTCCGCGACCGCATGGCGGCGGCGCTGCCGTCGGTTGTCGCGTTCGTGTTCGGCATGACGTTCCTGGTCATGCTCGTCACGTTCCGGTCGGTGGTGGTGGCGTTGAGCTCGGTTCTGCTCAACACGATCTCCGTGGCCGCCTCGTACGGACTGCTGGTGCTGGTGTTCCAGCACACCTGGGCGGAAAATCTGCTCGGGTTCACCTCCAACGGCGCGGTCGTGTCCTGGCTGCCGCTGATGCTGTTTGTGATCCTCTTCGGGCTCTCGATGGACTACCACGTGTTCGTCGTGAGCCGAATCCGCGAGGCGGTCCAGCGCGGCGTTCCGACCCGCCTGGCGATCGAGCAGGGCATCGTCTCGTCAGCGTCCACGGTCAGCAGCGCCGCGATCATCATGGTCGCCGTCTTCTGCATCTTCGCCACCCTGTCGATCGTCGAGTTCAAACAACTCGGCGTGGGGCTCGCCGCCGCGATCCTGATCGACGCCACCATCATTCGCGCGGTCGTCCTGCCGTCCCTCATGCGGCTGCTCGGCGAAGCGAACTGGTGGGCCCCACGATTCCTCGCCGGCCGCCGAACAACCGATGTCACCCGACGTGACAGCGAGGCTGATACACAGGTCATCATGGTCGCCGGCGACCGGTAGTCAGTTTGGGCGGGCGGCCGGGCACCCCCGATGCTCGTGACCGCCCGCCATCGCCCCGAGACGACCTGAGCTACGGAGGGAGGACCTGGTGACAAAGCGCGCGGCCCGGTGGAGCCGACCGGTGGGGGGCGTGGCAGTCGGCGTCCTGACCGCTGCGGTCGAGGTGCTGTTCCTGCTCCTCGCCGGGCTCGTCATGGTCGCGCTCTCGCCTGTGCCGACAGTTCGCCGGCGCATCGGGATCATCATCGTCCGGCTCACCCGGCGTATCGCGGAGTGGGAGCGGCGACGCCTGGCCGTCATCGCCTCGGAACCAGCCCCGCCCCCGGTCCGGGCGAGCGGACCGCAGGTGCTCGGCTATCTCGGTGCCCGGCTCCTACCCGCGGCGCTCGGCGCGCTCACTGTCGGCCTGCTCGTGGTCGGTGCCGTACTCGCCGCCATCGTGGTGCGCTCTTTCGTGGCGGGCACCATGACCATCGCCGCGTTCCTGCTGCAACTGCTCATCGGTGCAGCCCTGCTGGTGGTGAACCTGCAGGCGATAGCCAGCGTGGCCACACTGGACCGGTGGCTCGCCCGCAGCCTGCTCGAACCCAGCACCCGCGAGGCGTTGCACCAGCGGATCAGCGAACTGGCTGTCAGCCGAGCCGGCGTCATCGCTGCCGTTGACGCCGAACGCCAACGCATCGAACGCGACCTCCACGACGGGCTACAGCAACACCTCGTCGCGCTCGGCATACTGCTTGGCCGGGCGCGACGCAGCCGCGACCCCGACAAGGCGCGCGAACTTCTCGTGCAGGCGCACGAGGACGCGCAGCGCGCCGTCGACGACCTGCGGGACGTGGCCTGGCGCGTCTACCCCTCCGCACTCGACCACACCAGCCTGGACGAGGTGCTGAGCATGGTGGCGCAACGATCGGCCACACCCGTCAAAGTCAGCTACCACGTACCGCTCCGGCCCGCCCGACCGATCGAGACCGTGCTGTACTTCGTCGCGTGCGAAGCGATCACCAACGCCGCGAAACATGCCCGAGCCACCTTGATCACCATCAAGATCGAGACGCGGGACACCAAAATCGAGATGAGCGTACGCGATGACGGCATCGGCGGCGCCGACCCACACGGCAGCGGCCTACAGGGGCTCGCCCGCCGGGTCGCCGCACTCGACGGCCAGTTTGACGTGCACAGCCCAGCCGGCGGCCCGACGATGATCCGGGCGGAACTTCCATGCGCATAGTTCTCGCCGAAGATTCCACCCTGCTCCGCGAAGGACTGGTCCGTCTCCTCGCCGACGAGGGACATCAGGTGGTCGCAGCCGTCGCGGACGCCGACCAGCTCGTCACCGCCGTCGAACAACACCATCCCGATGTCGTCGTCACCGACGTCCGCATGCCGCCCACCAACACCGACGACGGACTGCGGGCCGCGCTGGAGATCCGCCGCCGCTGGCCTAACATCGCCGTACTCGTCCTGTCCCAGTACGTCGAAAGACGCTACGCCGCCAAACTCCTCGCCGACCGGTCCGAAGGCGTCGGCTACGTCCTGAAGGACCGCGTCGCCCAGGTCGAAGACTTCCTCGACGCGCTCGACCGAATCGCCGCCGGCGCAACGGCCCTCGACCCCGAGGTGGTCCGGCAACTCATGTCCGCCAGCAGCCACACTGACCCGCTCAGCCGCCTCACCCCCCGCGAGCGCGACGTACTGCACCACATGGCCCAGGGACACACCAACGCCGCCATCGCCGGACGGCTACACGTGTCGCAGAGCGCGGTCGAGAAACACATCAATACGATCTTCGACAAGCTCGACCTGTCCCACGTGACCGGTTACAGCCGCCGGGTCTTGGCGATCCTGCACTACCTCGGCTCCTAATCGATCCGGGCCTCCGGCCCGTACCGGTAGATGTCCGGGGGTGCGTCACGAGTTCGCATCGACTGCGGGGTGGGGATCGGAGGGGCCGACACCTAAGGGGTCAGGGCGACAAGGAGTTTGTATGTCCGGTCGGACGCTACACCTTGTCGCCCCAGCCACCTCGCCTCCAAGGCACGCTCTATTTCGCAGGTGATGGAGGCGTCTGAGGCGATGAACTCCTCGCCATTCTTGAGCTGAGTCAGTTGTAGTGGGCGAACTCTGTATAGTCGTTCCAGATCCAGCCCTTAACGCCAGTGCAGCAGTCCGAGTGCCACCACAGGTTTCCGTGATCGTTCACGCAGCGCTTGTCGATGCGGAAAAGCGTCTTGGACTTCCACGTTGCTATCACCGGGGATGACCCGTAATAGCTGCTGTGCACCTTGGCGCTGCCGACGATGACTCGCCTCATGTGCGGCGTCCAAGCGAAGCATGAGGCCGCAGCTTCGACGTCCGCCGGTTCGGCGTCCATCTCGTTCGCCGTTGCGCTCGGAATTGATCGACTGCCACAGATGCCGGCATGGCAACAGGAAGGATGCCGGCAAACGTGAGCGCGAAAGCTCCGCCCGCCGCCGCGAGTCACTTCGCCGTTACTTTCCTCATAAATTCCCCCAAACCTGTAGGTGTTGTTGAACCGTATAGGTATCGCGGTTTCTGCGAAGTCCATCTTGGGTGACAGGTAGATGAACATGACTTGACCAGGGGTTCAGCTGGTAGGCCTATGTAAATGGGCCTACCAGCCACCGCGGACATCTTCCAGGACCCCGACTGGCAGCACGTCGGGGATCACAGGCCCTGGTGGTCGCCCCGGATCCCACCCTCACTCTGAGCTGAGTGGATGCGGCCCTGATGCCACCTGCCCGGGTTCAGTCCGCGAGTTCGATGATCGGTCGGTTGCTGACGACCGCCGTCAGGATCATCGGGGCATCGCCGTCGCACTGGTTGACGGAAACCCCGACCCACCGACCGCTGGGGTTCACCGGCTCCCACACGGCCAGATCGCCGTAACAGTCCACATCGCACAGCGACTGAAAGAGCGGCAGTATCGGTTCGCCGGCCCGAGCACGAAAGAGCGGCACGCGCATGGAAACCGGCCGGTGGGGACCCCATCGGCGGTCCAGTTCGCGTACGACGAGAGCCAGGTTCTCCGCTGCGGCCTCCTCCGCCTCGTTCCAGTCCCTCCCGTACACCCCGGTGAGCCCTTCGCTTTCCCAGATCGGCCTGATCTCGAAGCCATCGCCCCTGGTGGCGGTCCACTCCCCGGTTTCTGGGTCCCCCTCCCTGACTGCCGAGCCGCCGGCCGGTAGGTCCACGGCGAGGAGCGCCTCGATGTCGTAGATGGCCCGGTCGGTCGAGAACGCTTCACCGGCGCGGCTGGTCACCGCACGACTCGTTCCACCGCTACCAACGTCCACGCGGCCAATGGCGCATGGCCTGTCTCCTTCCGCCTTCGGCCCTCGGATTATCGCGTGGTCCGTAGGCCAGCCGTTTGTGTCGGTGGTCGGTGGCAGGATCACTCGGCATGGCAGGTGCTAGCAGTTTTCAACTCAAGACCGTGGTGTTCGACGCGCGTGATCATCGGGGGTTGGCCCGGTTCTACGTCGCCCTGACCGGCGGCAAGGAGCAGTACGCCGACGACGAGTGGGCGACGGCCCTCACCGGTGACGGTTGGCGGCTCGGGTTCCAGGCCGCCCCCGACCATGTAGCGCCGCAGTGGCCCGACCCGGGGCACCCGCAGCAGATGCACATGGATTTTCGGGTGGCCGACCTGGCTGCGGCCACGGCTGAGGCCGAGAAGCTCGGCGCGCGAAAGATTGGCAGCGGTAGCAACTGGAACGTGATGGTCGACCCGGCCGGGCACCCCTTCTGCCTGTGCGCCTACGAGCAGACCGAGCCCATCACGACGTCCGCGGTCACCATCGACTGCCCCGACGGTGAACCGCTGTCGGCGTTCTACGCGGCCCTGCTCGGATACAAGGTCAAGTACTCACAGGACAAGATGGCCTGGATCGGCGCCGAGGAGCCAACCCCAATGGGCGAGATCTTCTTCCAGCCGGTGGCCGACTACAACCCGCCGCGGTGGCCGGATCCTGCACACCCGCAGCAATTGCACCTGGACTTTCTGGTCGAAGACATCGACGCGTCCGAGCCTCGGGTGCTCGAGCTCGGTGCGACCCGGCTGCCCGGCGACGGGGAAAACTGGCGAGTGTACGCGGACCCGGACGGCCACCCGTTCTGCCTGGTCTGGATGGTCTGATCGTGCGACGGCGGGTCGGGCAGCGGCTGGTCGACCTGCTCATCCCCGCCGTCGCACCTGCCCGATCTGCCACACCCCCGACTGCGCAGTGGCCCACGCCGCACGCGACGTCCTCGACACCATCAAGCAGATGCGTCTATCGCCGCATGGTGGGCCGCTTGCGGTGCGTCCACGCGCGCAACACCCATTCGGCGGGGCCGTACCGGAACCGCCGCATCCACCACCAGCTGGCCGCCACCTGTAGCACGAAGATCGCCACTGCGATGAGCAGGGTCTGCGCCGGCGAGGTACGGCCGACCAGGCCCAGCCCGACGCCGGTGAAGACGAGCAGGCAGACGAGCGACTGGCCGAGATAGTTCGTCAGGGCCATACGTCCCGCAGGCGCCAACGCGTCCGCGACGCGCGGCCGCCGGGTGAACAGACGCAGCAGGGTCGCGGCGTAGGCCGCCGCGAGGAACGGCGCGGTGACGATGCTGACCATCAGGCCGGTCACGTTCGCGGTGCCGCCGCCGACCGCGAACAGGGTGGCACCGGCCAGGCCGACCGGATAGCCGACCTGCTCGCATCGACGCAGCAGATCCTGGTGGCTGTGCACGGCAGCGAGCATCCGGTGCTTGCCGGCGGCGAGACCGACGAGGAACCCGGCGAAGGCCAACGGCCCCTGCACGGCAAGCCCACCGAGCATGGCCGGCAACGAACGCAGGTGCTCCAGGACGACATCACCGAATCCGCCGCGCAGGGCCTCCGCCGAATGCGCGCCGGCGGCGAGCGCGGCGGCCTCGTCCGGGACCAGCGCGGCACCGGAGACCGCAGCCAGACCCATCACGAACGCGACCACGCCCACGATGGCCGCCGCTACGAGCAGGGCGGTACGCGGCTCGATCCGGCGAACGGCGAGCAGCACGAGACCGAGCACCGCGTACGTGGTGAGGATGTCGCCGTGGAACAGCAGCACCGCGTGCAGCGCCCCCAGCACAAACAGCCCGGACAGCCGGCGCAGGAACGACCAGCCGAAGGCCGCCCCACGCCGGGCCGCCGAATCGAGTTGCAGAGTGAAGCTGTAGCCGAACAGGAACGAGAACAACAGGTACGCCTTCATCGCGAACAGCAACTCGACCGCACCTTCGACCAGCCGGTCGAGCGCACCGTGCGCCGGATCGTCGACCAGGTGGAACGCAAATCCGGAGGCGAAGAAGGACACGTTGACCAGCAGGATGAGCAGCAGCGCCGTCCCGCGCAACGCGTCCACGACGTTGATCCGGGCATCGTCGCTGGTCTGGGCGTTGTCACTGGTCCGGTCGTTGTCGAACGACGGTCCCGGTCGGCCGCGGCCCGGCCAGTCAGATCGGAGCACATTCATGGCATCGAGCCTTGTAAAGACCCTCGGTGTCCGTACAGTAGTTTCGTCACACGATCCGGCGTGACGAAAAGCGCCCGAAAGGGATGCCACCATCAGATGTGCCGAGTGCGGAGCCGACCTGCCGGCAGGGGCGGGCCGGGGACGGCCACGCCGTTACTGCTCGCGTAGCTGCCGGGCGCGCGCGTACCGCAGACGCCGTGACCACGGCCCGATCACATCGTCGAAAGGGGTCGACGCGCCGCCTGCGCGCGACGACCCCGACCCGGTGGCCGTCGCGATCGAGCTCGCCGACAGCCTCGGCATCGAGAGCGTCTCCATGCGGCTTCTCGCCGATCGCGCCGGCCTCCCCGCCCACCTGCTGTATCGCCACGTACGCAACCGCAGCGACCTGCTCAGCAGGATGGCCGAGCACGTCATCGACGCGCACCGGTCCCGCACCATCCCATCGCAGGACGATCCACGGGCACAGTTGGCACACCTCGCCCAAGACGAGTGGGCAATGTACCGCAGGCACCCTTGGCTTCTGACCGTTCTTGCCAGCGACCGGCCGCCGACCGGTCCCGCCGTACTCGCCATGGTCGACCGCGTCGTGTCGGTACTGACCGAGGCCGGGTTCGATCCCGCGGAGGCGTACCGCGCCTACCTCGTCCTCAGCGGTTACATCCAGGGCATGGCCCTGCTCATCCGACGCCCGCCAGCCGACAACGATCACTGCACCTGGCGCACCTGGCACTCAGCAACCCGGCTCCGGCTCGAACGCACCGGCCGCCTCCAACAACGGCCGTGGCTGACGGCAGCCAGCCAGACCGACCCCGACGAAGACCTCGACACCTGGTTCGAGTTCGGGCTACGCCGAATGCTCGACGGCTTGCTTCGGGTGCGGTGTCGGGACGGAGGAAACCAGGTCGACGGCGTGGCGCCGGGATGGTGACAGGCTCCCGGTGCCGTTGGGTGCCGGGAGCCTGCGCGGTCAGGCGGCCTGCAGGGAGCGTTTGGCCAGACCGAGGGCGTAGCCGTCGATGACGGTGGTGGATGCGGTGGGGTCGGTGGCGGCACCGAGGGTGACGAACAGCGGGGTGAAGTGCTCCACGGTGGGGTGCGCGTACGGCATGCCCGGAGCCTTGGAGCGGAATCCGGCGAGCTGGTCGACGTCGCCGCGGGTCAGGGCGTCGGCGGCCCACTGGTCGAAGTCAGCCGACCAGCCGGGCACCTGGTCCAGGTTGTGCCAGTCGATGAAGGGCAGCCCGTGGGTCATGTAGCCCGACCCGATCACGAGCACCCCGCTCTCCCGCAGCGCCTTCAGCCGCTGACCCAGTGCCATCAGCCGGTCCGGGTCGTGGGTGGGCATGCTCAGCTGCAGCACCGGAATGTCGGCGTCGGGGTACATGATCTTCAGCGGCACCCAGGCGCCGTGGTCCAGCCCGCGGCCGCGGTGCTCGTGGACCTGCTCAGCATCCGGCAGCAGCCCGACGACCTGCCGGGCCAGCTCCGCAGCCGGCGGGGTGTCGTAGCGCATCCGGTAGTACATCGGGTGGAATCCGCCGAAGTCGTAGACCAGCTCGGTCGGCTGACTGCTGGTGATGCTCAACGGCGCTGACTCCCAGTGCGCGGAGACGATCACGATCGCGCGCGGCTTCGGTAGCGCCCTGGCCCAGGTGTGCAGCTGGGTCATCCAGTCGGGCATTTCAAACAGCATCGGCGCGCCGTGGCTGATGTAGAGCGCCGGCAGCGGACCGGCCGCGGGCGTCCACGGCCGGTGCGGCTCGGCGCGTTCCATCGCGGCCGCGTGCCGTAGGTGCGCGGCGAACGGGTGTTCGGCGGGAATCCGGGCGTCGGCGGCTGCGGTGGTGGAGACGGCGGAGTTGGTCATGGCTGCTACCTCCAGGCTGCGATGTGACTGCCGACTACTTCACGGGTAGTTGAACTCTCAACCACTACTGTACGGCGAATTAGTTGCCGCGTCAAATATCAGGTGGTCCTCCGCTGTTTGGTGAGGTGAACGATGCCGCCCGAGGTGCTGTCGACGCGGCTGCGGGCATCGCCGGCGCGCTCGTACAGCTTGATGTTGCGCACGCTGCGGTGGGGCTCGACTGATCGACGGCAGCACTGCCGGCCCGGTCCTCACCTGGGTTTGTGGCCCCTTTGCTCTGCTTCAACCTACGCAACGGTTTGCCGCCGAACCCGTTGCGTGGCTTGAAGCAGAGCAAAGGCAGTGGAGGGGGGTGAGGCGGCGCTGACCCATCGACTCCGTCAGCGCCGTGGGACCGGCGCCATCCCTCTCGACCAGCCGACGGCCTTCTGTTAGCGACAGAACTCTGCTCAGGTTCTTAATTGCTTGGGCGCGTGCTGTCGCTGACCGACGATGAGCGGGTGACCGATCCGGAGTACCCCACCGAGACCGAGCGGTTGATGCTGCGCAAGCCGGATCGACGGGACCTGCCGCGGTTGTTCGCGTTGTACACCGACCCGCAGGCGTGGAGGCCCGATCCGGTGAGCCGCCACCACACGATCGAACAGACCGAACGGATGCTCGACAACTGGTGTACCGCCTGGCACCGCGACGGGCTGGGCATGTGGGTCGCCCACCACCCGGACGGCACCTTCGTCGGCATCGGCGGCTGTTTCGTCCGCTACGACGTCGCGTGGAATCTCGGCTTCCGCATCGTGCCCCGCTTCTGGGGGCGCGGGTACGCGCAGGAGATCAGCGCGGCGGCGACGAGTGCGGCGGGACGGCTACGCGCCGACCTGCCGGTGACCGCGTACGTGCTGGAGAGCAACGAACGGTCTCGGCGGACTGTCGAGCGGATCGGGCTCGGGCTGGTCTGGCGTGGTGCGGACGCCGGGAATCCGGACGCCTCGGCCGTACGGCTGCTCTACAGCGACCGGCCGCTACCCGAAGAGACCGTACGCGCGTTGACCGAGCGCTGACGCAGCACGGGGTCCTGGAGCCGGTATTCCCACCCTTCGCGCCAGTCGAAGTCAACGGCCATGAGCTCCTCGATGGGCACGCCGTCGAGGAAATGGTCCATCGCCCAGCGGGTGGCCACATGACCGATGACCAGGATCCGGCAATTGTCCCATCGAGTCGGCAGGTCGGCGAGAAAGCGCCCGGCCCGGTGCACCGCCTGCCGCCAACTCTCGCCGCCGGGATAGGGCTGGTCGAGATAGCGCCGGCGACCCTGGTGCAACTCGATCGCGGGGATACCGGTCAGGGCGCCGTAGTCGCACTCCCGCAGCCGCCAGTCGTGCAGGATGGGAATCCCACTGCCGGCGAAGGCGAGCTCCGCTGTCTCGACCGAACGACGCACGTCGGAGGTGAACACCGCGTCGATGCCGTCGGCGCGGCGGCGCCCGCCGAGCTGCGCCGCCAGCTCCCGCCCTCGCTCCGACAGCCGGCCCGGCGACCAACCGGTCGCAACGCCGCGCTCATTGTCCTCACTCCACGAGTGGGTCTCGAAGACGATCACGGTTGACACCGGAACAGGTTAGCCGAGCATCAATGCCGCCCGGACGGCTCATCGACGGCCCGGGTTTTCGCCAGTCTCAAGACGACCCACTTGACAGATTCGCCACGGCAATTCGCTGCGGTCATTCCCGAGCCCGCTCGAGGCCGTCGAAGAGCAGGTCGAGGGTGAACTCGAACTCGGTCTGACTGTCGCACCAGCCGAGCGTCGGGTCCTCGGCGGCGTGTGCCTCGGCGGCGACCATCGCGGTGAGGTGCGGCAGCGCCTCGGCCATCGCGGCCAGGTCCGTCTCGGCAGCCTCGACATCGGTGGCGCCGCCCGCCGCCGCCGGACGGAAGACCTCCTGGGCGAAGCCGAGCGCCAGGCTGCCGAACGCGTGCAGGGCCCGGTGGGCGATCCGGTACGAGAATCCGCCGTCGCGCAGCGTGGCGATGATCCCGTCGTAGTAGCCGTACACCCCGACGGGAATGGTGGGGCGGGAGCTGAGCAGGGCTGGTGCCCAGGGATGCCGCAGCATCACCGCCCGCGCGGCCAGGAAGCGGCCCCGCAGTCGCGTACGCCAGTCGCCGCCGGCCGCCGTCGCCTCGGCCCGGCCGACCGCCACCTCGATCTCGCCGATGACGGCCTCGACCAAGCCGTCGAGCAGGCCCTCCTTGCCGGGCAGGTGATAGTAGAGCGACATCGCCTCGACACCGAGCCCAGCGGCGAGCCGACGCATGGTCAGCGCCGCCAGCCCTTCCGCGTCCACCAGCGCGATCGCCGCCGCCAGGGCGCGCTCACGGCTCAGCGGCTCCCGAGATTTCCTCGCTCCCATCGACCCCCCTCTTCCTTTACCTTACGCCGTATGGTTGCCTTACTGCGTAAGGTGCCTGCCGCCTTCGGCCGTCATGGCGGCGGAGCCGACCGGTGCTGACCCGCAACCTGAGGAGCCGTCATGCACCCGCTGATCCGCACCGCCCGTACGACCGGGTTGTTCTACCTCAGCCTCGCCGTCGCCGGCGGACTCGGCTTCCTGATCATCCGGCCGCGGCTCTTCGTGGCCGGTGTTCGTCGCGTACCTCGCCCCCGGCGCGGGAATCGTCGCGGACCTTCTCGTGATCCCCGCCTCCGTGGGCGAGTTCTGGATCCTCGGTTACCTGATCGTCCGGGGCGTCCGGAAGCAGGCGCTGGTCGCACCGCAGCCGGCGGTGGCCGTCTCCCCGCTCGCCGCCCGATGACTCACCAGGCCAGCAGGAGTGCGGCGAGGGTGCCGAGCACCAGGTACGGCCCGAACGGCAGGTGACTGGACCAGGCGGCGCGCCGGGTGACCAGCAGCCCGAGCGCGACCAGGCCGGAGAGCGTCAGCGCGAGCAGCAGCCCGAGCACCGGGACGGTCCAGCCGTACCAGCCGAGCAGCGCGCCCGCACCCAGGGCGAGCTTGGCGTCGCCGATGCCGAAGCCACGCGCGCCGAGCAGCAGCGTGGTGGTGGCGAAGAAGAGGGCCAGCCCGAGCGCGGCGGCGATCGCGCGCAGCCACGGTGCCGCCCCGGCGCCGGCCAGGGCGGTCAGCCCGAGCAGCAGCCAGGTGCCGGCCGCCGCCGGCAGGGTGAGCCGGTCGGGCAGCCGGTGCACCGCGACGTCCACGAAGACCAGTGGCACGGCGAAGGCCAGCCACCAGGCCGTGGCGATCAGTTCCCCGGCGGGCGGACGGGCCAGCAGCAGCACCAGGGCGACCGCGGCAACGGTCAACTCGGCGGTGCCCGGCGGTGCCCCGACCCGGGCAGCGCACCCGCCGCACCGCGCCCGTGGGCCGAGCGCCGGCCACGGGCGGGCCAGGCCGATCGGCGTACCGCAGGCGTCGCAGCCGCTGCGTCGAGCGGTTCCCGGCGGTACGGCGTGCCGGGCGACCGCGTACCGCAGCAGTGGGGCGAGCGCCAGCACGGCCAGCGGCCGAGGCCAGCGGAGACGGAAGCGTTCCGGTGGCGGGCCGCCGAGCGGGTTCTCGTGGCGCACCGGGCTGGCGGCCGGCGGCCGGCTCATGCCGACCAACCCGAGAGAGTGAACACGGACCGTAATCTGCCCGCTTGGTTCGGGTGGCGACCCGAACGTCGGGAGACGGCTCCACCGGGGGCGGACGCGACGGCGCCGAAACGCTTCAATGCAGACGGCGGAATTCCCATCGAATGCAATTGTCGCCAAATTCGCCTCGTTATTCGGGGGGACGGATCGGGCGAGCCGCTATTTCCCGCCCTATTCCGGCCGGCCGCCGGGCACATCGCCGGGAGCCAGACCGAGCCGGGCCGCGAGCCGCACCGGCCCGACGACCGCGCGACGCCGAGCAACCCCGACGACCTGCGGGTACCCATCCGGGACCACCACCGTTCGTAACTCACCGTGTTCGGACGAACTGCCTCTGTTGCATCGGCCGGCATCAGCCTATGCTCGCCCCTTGGATGTGATGCAACCCACGTCCATCGGCACGACCACCCAGGACAGAGCACTTGTAAGTGATCCGCAAGGGTAAATGCGGCTGCGTATTGGACAGGGCCGTCAGCGGCCCTTCCCGCGGCGCCGCCGCATGCCCCCAGACGCCGGCGACGGCGGTCGCCGGGCCGGCACCGAGGAGGGCACGACGGTGCGAGCACGGCAGTTGAGCCGCTGGACGGCCGGCCTGGTCGCGGTGGCCGCGGTCGGCACCACCTCCGCCTGCGGCGACCCACCGGAGGTGACCGTCGGCACCGGCAAGGATCGGGTCAAGGCCATCGGCGCCGAGCGGGCCGCCGACGAACGGGCCGCGGAAGAGGCGGCCCTGGAGGCCTACGCCGGATACCTGGCCGCCTCCCGTACGGCGAGCCGGCAGAGCGACCCACAACACCCGGAACTCGACCGGTTCCTGGCCGACCCGCTGCTGACCCGGGTCCGGTTCAGCCTTCTCCAGGCCCACCGGCACGGCGCCGTCAGCGTCGGCACGCTGCGCTCCGATCCCACGGTGATCTCGGTGCACCTGGACGGGAAGCCGCCCAGCGTGGAGATCCAGGACTGTGTGGACGCCACCGGCTACCGGATGGTCTACGTGAAGGACCGGAAGGCGGTGCCCGGCACGCGCGGCACGCGGCATCTGGCCACCGCGACCGCCACCCGCCATCCCGACGGTCGCTGGCGGATCAGCGCCGGCACGGCCCACCAGGACCAGCCGTGCTGACCCCGGCCACGACCCGGGTCGGCCGGACCGCCGGCCAGATCGACACCCGCGACACCGCTGACCGTCCTCGCGGCGCAGGCCGCCGATGGCTGATCGGTGGCCGGCAAGCCCTGCTCGCTGCCGGCCTGGCCCTGCTGTTGGCGACCGGACCGGCGGTGCCGGCGACCGCGGCCGGCCCCGGCGCCGGCTGCCCGCCCGCCCAACCGAACTGCGACGTCTGGGACGACGACCCGGGCACACCAGGCGGCGGCAACAACGGCGGAGGCGGCAACGGCGGGGGCGGCAACGGCGGCGGGGGCGGGGGCGTCTGTCAGTGGGAGGGGCGGACCATTCCCTGCTACGACGAGGCCCTCGGCTGGTTCAACAGCGGCGAAGGCTGCTACTACAAGATCGCCGAGTCGCCACCGGAGGAGCCTCCCCCGGGCTATCAGTACTACACGCGTAGCTGTTACGGCGGCGCGATCAGCGATGTGAGCCTTCGGCTGCTGGCCGAACCGCCACCGGGCTTCGGCGCCCCGCCGGACCCGGAGGAACTGGCCCGCCGGGCCTTCGCCTCGATCACCCTGCTCGCGCCCCGGGCATCGGTCGCACCGCGCAAGCGCATCGGCCCCGGGCTGGTCGGCCTGCCGGTGTGGATGTGGGCCGAGCGAGGTCGCAACCAGTTCGGCCCGCTCGAAGCCTCCGCGACGGACCGGGGCCTGACCGTCACCATCGAAGCCAAGGTCGAGAAGGTCGTCTGGGACATGGGCAACGGGATCGAGGTCACCTGCACCGGGCCCGGCACCGCGTACGACACGAAGGGCCCACGCGCCGGTCGGCGCTCACCCGACTGCGGCTACCACAGCGGCTACCCGAAGGCCGGGGCGTACCAGGTCCGGGCAACCGCGTACTGGACCGTCGAGTGGCGCAGCAGCAGCGGCCAGGCCGGCAACATTCCTGGCGTCACCCGCATCACCAACCCGGTCGACATCCAGATCAACGAACTTCAGGTGGTGACCCGATGAGCGTGGCGACCCGCGACGGAACCTCTCCGGTGGACGCACCGGTCGCCCCACCCCGGGTGGTCCGGCAGCGCCGGGTGCGGCCTGGCCTGCTCGGCCTGGCCGTGCTGCTGATCGCGCTCGGCGGGCTGGGCTCGGCGTTCGCGGTCACCTCGGTCCGGGCGACCGGCAGCTACCTGGCGGTGGCCCGGACGATCGAGGTCGGCAGCGTGCTCAGCGCCGACGACCTGGTGTCGGTGCAGGTGGCCGGCGGGCAGGGGCTCGACCCGGTGCCGGCCGGCCAACTCGCCGACGTGGTCGGCATGCGGGCCGCCGTCTCGCTCACCCCGGGAACGTTGCTGACCATGGCGCAGCTCACCGACGAACCGCTGCTCGGCCCCGGGCAGCAACAGCTCGCGCTCGGCCTGCGCGCGGCCCAGGTGCCCGCCCCGAAGCTCCGCCCCGGCGACGAGGTCCTGCTGGTGAGCACCCCGCGCGACGACAGCAGCAGCGGCTCGTCCGGCGGCGCCACCCGGTTCACCGCCACCGTCACCGACGCCGTCAGCACCGAAGGCCGCGACGAGGTGGTGGTCTACCTGGCCCTCGCTGTCCGGGACGTACCGGCCGTGGTGGCGCTGGCCGCCCAGGACCGGATCGCCCTCGTGCTGACCCGGGCAGCCTGAGCATGGCGCTCATCGCGTTGGTCTCGGCCAAGGGCTCGCCGGGGGTCACCACCACCGCACTGGCCTGCACGTTGAGCTGGCACCGGCGACTGATCCTCGCCGAGTGCGACCCGGCCGGCGGCTCGGTGCTCGCCGGCTACCTCGGCGGTGCGCTGGACGGGCGGCGCGGCATCGGCGAACTGGCCGTCGGCGAGCTGCGCGACGGCAACCTGGAGACGGCGTTCTGGTCACAGCTGGTCGACCTGGACGCGCCACACCGTGAACGCCTGCTGCTGCCCGGGGTCATCGATCCCGCGCAGACGGGCAGCGTCGTCCCGCTCTGGCAACGCTTCGCCGACTTCTTCACCGGGCTCGATCAGGGCAACCCGCCGTACGACGTGCTGGTCGACTGCGGCCGGTTGCACGCGGTCGGTGCGCCGTGGCCGCTGCTGCGCGCCGCGTCGGTGGTGCTGGTGGTGGCCCGGGCACAGCTGCCGGACCTGTCCAGCGCCCGCGCCACGATCCACGCCATCGGTCGGGACTTCGCCGAGCACCGGGTGCCGCCGGGGACGCTGCGGCTGCTCCTGGTCGGCGGCGGGCACGGCAAGGGCGAGATCGGCAAGGCGCTCGGGCTGCCGGTGATCGCCCGGCTGCCACACGATCCGCGTACCGCCGAGGTGTTGAGCCTGGGCGGCACCGTTCGCACCGGACGGCCGTTGCTGCGCGCGGCCCGCGGGCTGGAGGTGCCGGTCGGCGCCCTGTTGGAGCACCGGCGGGCGCGGTTGGCGTGGCCGGTCTCCCAGGGGGTGCCGGATGCGGTTTGAACCCGTCTCGTCGGATCCCCGCCGGCAACCGCCCGGGGTCACCTCGACCGCCCCACCGCTGCCACCGGCCAACGGCCGGCAGCACCACCCGGTGCCGGTAGCCGTGGTGCCGGTGTCGCCCGAGGCGCCACCCCGCCCCCGAGTCGACTTCCAGGTGGTCCGCGAGCTGCGGCGGGAGCTGAGCGAGCGGCTCACCCGGTGGCAGCGCGGCCGGGAGTTCAGCGTCGACGAGGAGGACACCGAGCGGGCCCGGCTCGCGGTGGAGCTGGTCGCCGAGTACGCCGACTCGGTACGCCGCGCCGGCACTCCGATGCCCGCCGGCGAGGAGCGACTGCTGCTCGACCAGGTCACCGCCGAGCTGGCCGGTCTCGGCCGGCTCCAGACGCTGCTCGTCGACGACACCATCGAGGAGGTGCACATCCTCGGCTGCGACCAGGTACGCGTCACCCGGCACGGCGGCGGGGTGGAGTGGGCCGAGCCGATCGCCGACAGCGACGACGAGCTGGTGGAGATCCTCCAGGCGGCGGCCCGCCGGGCCGGTGCGACCGAACGCTCGCTGTCCACCTCGAAGCCCACCCTCGACCTGCAACTGCCCGACGGCAGCCGGCTCGCGGCGGTGTTCCTGGTCAGCCACCGCCCGTACGCGGTGATCCGGAAACACAACACCCTCGACGTGACCCTGGACGACCTGGCCGGCGCCCGCGGCGACCTGGACGAAATGATCGACCCGCTGCTGCGCGACTTCCTTCGCGCGGCGCTGCGGGCCGGGCTGAACGTCATGGTCGCCGGGCTGGCCGGGGCCGGTAAGACCACCGTGATCCGGGCACTGATGAGCGATATCCCACCGGACGAGCCGTACGTGCTGCTGGAGGAGAGCCGCGAGCTGCTGCCGGCCCGACGCACCGAGCGGCACCGGGCGGTGATGAGCTTCGAAGCCCGGGAGGGGCACGGCGAACGCGGGCCGGACGGCCGGCCGGCCGGCGAGGTGAGCATCGCCGACCTGATCCCGGTCTCGCTGCGGATGGGCGTACTGCGGATCATCGTGGGCGAGGTGCGGTCCCGGGAGATCGTGCCGATGCTCCAGGCGATGACCACCAGCCGGGGCTCGATGTGCACAATCCACGCGCGTAGCCCGGGCGGGGTGAGCGAACGGATCATCGAGCTGGCGCTGGCGCACGGTCGGGAGATGACGGTCGACCAGGCCCGCCGGATGGCCGGCAACGCGCTCGATCTCATCGTCTACGTCACGGTCGAGGACGAGACCGGCATCGGCGGGCGTAAACACCGGTACGTCTCGCACGTCGAGGAGGTGCTCGGTGTCAGCGAGGGCAGTCGGATCGCCACCACGCAGGTGTTCGGGCCGGGGCCGGACGGCCGGGCGGTGCCGCGACACCTGCCCGAGCGGGTCCGGGAGCAGTTGCTGCGGGTGGGCTACGACGCGCGGTTGCTGAGCCGCTGGATCGAGGCCGGCCAGGGCGCCTGGCGCCGACCCAAGCAGACCCGACTCGGCCGGCGGTGAGTGGTGCACGACAACATCGAACTGATCGCGATGGTCTCCGGGGCGGCCTGCGTGGCCGGGCTGGTGCTGGCGGTCGTCGCCCTCGTCGGCACCCGGCGCCCGCCCGGCCGGGCCCCCGGCGCGGGACCGGGAATCGCCCGGCTCTGGCACGGCTCGGGCACCCTGCGCGAGCGTCGGGCACACCAGGCGTTGCTGGTCGGTGCGCTGGTCGCCGGGGCGCTGGCCTTCCTCCTGACCGGCCTGCCGGTGGTCGGCCTGCTGGTCGCGGTGGCGGTGCCCGGCACCCCGTGGCTGTTCTCCGTGGGCCGGGCCGAGCAGCGGGCCATCGCCCGGATCGAGGCGGTCGGCGAGTGGACCCGCCGGCTCAAGGACGTCTCCGCCACCGGCCAGGGGCTCCAACAGGCGATCATCGGCACGGTACCCACCGCCCCGGAGGAGATTCAGGAGGAGGTACGGCTGCTCGTCGCCCGGCTCCAGGCCGGCTGGCTGGCCCGCGCCGCCCTGCTGGCCTTCGCCGACGAGATCGGCGACCCGGTCTGCGACCAGGTGGTCGCGGCGCTCATCCTGCACCTGACCGACCGGGGCGACCGGCTCGGTGACGTGCTCGGCTCGATCGCCTCGGCGGCGGCGGCCGAGGTGGCCACCCGCCGGGAGGTCGAGGCCAAACGCACCCAGCCGCGCTTCGCGGTCCGTTTCCTGACCGGGATGACCCTGGCCACCATCGCGTACGGGCTGCTGAACACCGAATACGTCCGGCCGTACGGCACGCCGGTCGGCCAGGTGGTGATGGCGGTGCTCGGCGCCGCCTTCGTGGGCTTGCTGGCCTGGGTGCGTTCGATGAGCCAGCCGCCCCGACCGGCCCGTTTCCTGCCGGCACCCGACCCGGCGGAGGTGGTGGCGTGAACTGGCTGCTGACCGTCGCCGTCACCGGCGGCGCCGCGATCGGACTGGGTGTCTTCCTGGTGGTCCGGGAACTGGTGCCGGCGACCCCCGCCCTCGGCCCGGCGTTGCGCCGGCTGCACCAGCCGGCAGGGGCCCGGCTCGACCCTGCCGACCGCCGGCTGGAGTGGCTCACCGGGCTGGCCCGCTGGCTGCGCCCGCCGCACCGGCAACTGGCCCTGCTCGACCGCACCCCCGAGCAGTACGCGTTGTCCCTGCTGCTGTCGGCCCTGGTCGGGCTGGCCGGACCGGCCCTGGTCAGCGCCACACTGTTCACCGTCGGCGTGGCGCTGCCGGTGGCCGTGCCGGTGCTGGGCAGTCTCGGCCTGGCGCTGCTCTGCGCGCTGATCGCGCACCGGTCGATGATCGTCCGCGCCGAGGCCGCCCGGGACGAGTTCCGCCAGGCGGTCTGCACCTACCTGGATCTGGTGGCGCTGCAACTGTCCGCCGCGCACGGTCCGGTGCAGTCGCTGGAGCGGGCGGCGGCGATCTGCGAGGGCTGGGTCTTCGACCGGATCTCCGAGGCGCTGCGCATCGCCCAGATGCAGATGCACTCGCCCTGGGACGAACTGCGTGACCTCGCCGACCGGATCGGCATCCCGGAACTGGGCGACGTGGGCGCGATCATGCGCTCCTCCGGCAAGGAGGGCGCGCAGGTGCACGAGACCCTGCGCAGCCGGGCCGACTCGTTGCGTGACCAGATCCGCACCGACAACCTGGCCCGGGCCGAGGGGGTGACCAGCCGGCTCGACATCCCCGGCGCGCTGCTGGTCTTCGTCCTGCTCGGCTTCGCCATCTACCCGTTCCTGGCCCGCCTCTGACCTCCCCTCTCCTCCCGAGCAAAGGAGCAAGCAGTGTCCGTCTTCACCTATCTGCACGTCGCGCTCCGCGCGCGACTGGCCGAGCTGCGCGGCGACCGCGGCGACAGTCCGGTACCCACCGCTGTGATCATCTTCGGCCTGGTGGCCGTGGCGATGGCGGTGACCGCCGCCGCCCTCGGCGCCGCCAACGACTGGATGGACAACATCCCGAAGCATCAAGACCCGAAGTGATCCGTGCGCGACGTCCTGTCCACCGGGTGGTGCCGGATGGCCGTGGCCGTCCGGCATCGTCGGCTGCCCGATCCCTTCCCGGAGCGGGGCGGCAACCCGGTCGAACTGGCGGTGGCGCTGCCGGCGATCCTGCTGATGTTGTTCGCTTCGATCCAGGTCGCCGCGGTTTTCGTGGCCCGCTCGACCGCGCTCAACGCCGCGCAGAGCGGCGTCAACGCGCAGCGGCTCCACCAGGCCCCGGCGGGGGCCGGCGCGGAGCGGGCCACGAAGTTTCTCCACCAGGCCGGCGACTGGCTGGTCGACTGGGACAAGCCGGGACCGAGCTGTGTCATCACCGACACCGACGTGACCTGCACCGTCACCGGCCGGTCCTTGTCGGTTGTACCCGGGGTCGAGTTCTCGGTCCGGCAGAGCGCACACGGAACGGTGGAGCGATGGAGCGCACCGTGAGCCGGGGATCGGTCTCGATCGAGGTCGCCGTTCTGGCGCCCGCCTTCGTGGCGCTGATGGTGCTGGCCGGCGTCGCCGGGCGTACCGCCGTGGCCAGCGAGGCGCTCGAGGCCGCCGCGCACGACGCGGCCCGAGCGGCGTCGATCTCCCGGGACGCCACCACCGCCCGTCGGGAGGCGCGGGACGCGGCCCGCCGGCAACTCGACTGGCGGGGAGTGTCCTGCGCCGACGCCCCACGGGTGACCTTCCGAGGCACGGTCGACGGCCGGTCCACCAGCTTCGACGCGGCCTTCCGCAGCCAGGTCGGGCAGGACGCCTCGGTCACCGTCGAGGTCGCCTGCACGGTCTCCTACCGGGACATCAAGCTGCCCGCCCTGAAGAGCATGCCGGCGGGCAAGCGGATCACCGTGGCCTTCACCTCGCCACTGGACCGCTACCGGAGCCGGGGATGAGCGCGGGCCGTGGCGATGCCGGGCGGGTGAGCGTCTTCCTCGCCGTCGCCCTGTTCGGGGTGCTCGCCGTCATCGGCATGGCGTTCGACGGCGCAGGTCAGCTCCGTGCCCTGCAACGCGCCGAGAACCTGGCCGCCGAGGCGGCCCGCACGGGGGGCCAGGCCATCGACCGGGCCACCGCGATCGAGGGCGGGCCCAAGCGGATCGACCGGCCCCAGGCCCGGCGGGCCGTCGCGCGGTACCTCTCCGCCGCCGGGGCCAGCGGTCACCGCGTCAGCTTCCCGGTGGTCAACGGCGAAACCCTGATCGAGGTACGCGTCACCATCACCTACCGCCGGGCCGTGCTCGGCCTTTTCGGCTTCTCCAACACCGTCACCGTCTCCGGCGAGGCGACCGCGCGGGCGCTGACCGGGGCACCCTAGGGAAGGAAGGTGGCCATGACCGCATCGGGTGGAACCGCCGCACGGCGGGCCGGTCGGATGCTCACCGGCTTCGGGGCACTCATCGTGCTGGTCGGCCTGCTGGCCGGCGGGCCCATCGCGCTGCTGGCCTTCGCCGGCAACCCGCTGCCCGACCACGTACCCACGCTGGCGGAGATCGGCACCGCGCTGACCAGCCGCGACGACGGGCAGCTCTTCCTGCGGGCGCTGGCGCTGGCCGGGTGGTTCGGTTGGGCCACGTTCGTCCTCTCCGTACTCGTCGAGGTGGGCGCGCAGGCGCTGCGCCGGCCGGCGCCCCGGCTGCCCGGGATGAGCCGGCAGCAGCGGGCGGCAGCGGCGCTGGTCGGGTCGGTCGCGCTGATCCTGGCCGCCAGCCCGGCCGCCACCGCCGCCACCACGGCGTACGCCGGCACGTACGCCGCCCCGGCCTACGCCGCCGCACCGGCGATGACGGCGCCCGCGAGGGTCGCCCCTGCCGCGGCCGCACCGATGCAAGTGGCCGCACCGGGGACAGCGGTCGCACAGTTGCGGGTGGCCGCATCGGGGACAGCGGCCGCACAGTTGCAGGTGGCCGGCCCCGCAGCGGCGGCCCGGGACGGTGGCCCGGCATCCTCCGGCGCACCGGTCTACCGGGTGGCCAAGGGTGACTACCTCGGCAAGGTCGCCGAGCGGTACCTCGACGACTTCGAGGACTACCGGGAGTTGGCCGCCCTCAACCGGCTGCGTGATCCGGACCGGATCCGCCCCGGCCAGCTGATCAAGCTGCCGGGCGAGGCGGCGGACCAGGGTTCCCGGCCACACGCCACCGGCCGTCTGGTCACCCGGGCGGCGACGCCTCCCTCCCCCGGTCCGGCCACGCCCGAGCGGGCCGAGCGCAAGCAGCAGGCACCGGACACGGCACAACCGGACGGCATCCGCACACCCGTGGCACCGACGCCGCCCGGCGACACCCCACACCCGGGCGGGGCCGGCAGCCTCACGCCCGTAGCACCCGCGCAACCCGGCGACACCCCACAACCGAGCGAAACCGGCAACCTCACACCCGTGGCGCCCGCGCCGAAGGGCGGAGAACACGCGCCGCCGGGCGACCACGTGACGGGCGGCCACCCACCGGTGGTGACGGTCGGCGCGGCCAGCGCCAGCGAACCCGACCGGGTGAACCGGCCGCTCGCGGTCTCCGCGGTGCTCGCCGTGGCGAGCATCGTCGGCGCGCAGATCGGCGCCGTGCTGGGCATGCGCCGGCGGGTAGCGGTGGCGCGCGCCGTCGGGGGGCAACGGGTACCGGTCAGCCCGCCGTCGGGCCTACCGGCCGGCCGCCACCGCAGGGACTGACCGCCCTGCTACCGCCGATCGTCTGCGCTTCAGTGACACGACCCGCCGGGGCGGCGAACACCGAAACGCAGACGATCATGGGTGGCCCCGCCGGCCGGTGTGCTTCAGGGCAGGCGGGTTTCCAGCACGCCGTTGACGATGCGGGTGGGCAGGACCTGCTGGTCGTTCGGAGACGGCCCGTGCACCACCTCGCCGCCATTGAGCCGGAACGTGCTGCCGTGCCAGGGGCACACCACGCAGACGTGCCCGTCGATGTCGCGTACCTCGCCCTCGCCGAGGGGGCCGCTCTGGTGCGGACAGCGCTCGAGCATCACGGTGACCTCGTCACCGTGCCGGTAGACGATCAGCGACACGTCGTCCACCTTGCGGGTGACCAGCTCCCGTTGCGGAAGCTCGGCCAACTCGGCGATGGAGTGCCAGCCGTCGCTGATCAGGTGCAGGTCGGCGACGCTCAAGTTCACCTGGGCACCCTGCTTGTACGCGAGGTGCCCCCCGATGTAGGCGCCCGCGCTGGCGGCGCTCAGTCCGAGCCAGCCGAGCGTACGCCCGAGGTTGTGCCGGTCGGTGAACCGCGCGGCCAGCGAGCCGCCGTACAGCGCCAGCGCGACGGTGTTCGCCGCGGCGTGCACCAGCCCGACCCGGCGTTGGTCCCGGGCCAGCGCGGCCCAGTCGTTGAGCCCGGCGACGGCCGCCGGCACCGCGCTCAGGGTGCCGACCGCGGTGAGGGTGGTGGCCGCCCGTCGCTGGCCCGGCATCAGGTCCAGCACGGCCGCACTGATCCAGGAGCCGACCGGCACCTGCACCATCGCCGGGTGCAGCGGGTGCCCGAGCCAGACCCCGTGCAGCAGGTCGCGGACCCGCTGCGGGCGGAGGACGCCCTGCACCACACTCTGCAACCGGTCGCCGAACCGGTCCAGGCCGGACGCTTGCTCGATCTTCGTCAACAAGGCTCGCACGGTTACCGACTTCCCGCCGATCGCGGTCGCAAACCGGTCGCCCGGGACAAATCACCAACCACCCTCGACGCCACCCCTTCAACACCACCCCACAATCTCCCCAACCCCCACCCCAGCCCTCCTCCCCGTCGATCTTGCACTTTGCGTCGGGACAAAGGCCTACGCAACCGACAAAACGGCGACCGAAAGTGCAAGATCGGCGGGGAGGAAGGGCTGGGGTGGGGGTGGCGTCAGGTCATGAATTGAGGTTGTGGAGTGCGTCGGAGATGGCGCGATGGAAGGTTGGGTACGCGTAGATCATGTGCCGGAGCTGGGCCAGCGGCACCGCCGCGTGCACGGCCACCACCAGCCCGGACAGCACCTCGCCACCGGCCGGACCGGCCGAGGTGGCCCCGACCAGCACTCCCTGGTCGGCGTCGGCGATCAGTTTGATGAAGCCCTCACCGTCGGTCCGGTGGATCCAGCCCCGGCTGGACGAGGAGAGCTTGGTGAAGCCGACCTGCACGTTGATGCCGCGTTCGCGGGCCTGCTGCTCGGTCAGGCCGACCGCGCCGACCTCGGGGTCGGTGAAGGTGACCCGGGGCAGCGCCCGATAGTCGGCACGGGGCACCGAGCCCGCCGAGCCGCTCGATCCCGTGGCCGCCAACGAACTGGCCGCGCCGACCGCGCCGCTGACGGCGCTGGCGGTGCCGCTGGGATCCGCGCCGTCGCCGGCCCGCCGGGCATGGTCGAGCACGTCGGCGACGACGATGCCCGCCTGGTACATGGCGACGTGGGTGAAGGCACCCTCGCCGGTCACGTCGCCGACCGCCCAGACCCCGTCGGTCACGTGCAGCCGGTCGTCGACCGACAGGTACCGTCGGCCGACGTCCACCCCGATCGTCTCCAGCCCCAGCTCGTCCAGGTGGGCGCGGCGCCCGGTGGCCACCAGCAGCCGGTCGGCGCTGAGCTTTTCCCCGGCGGCGCCGTGCAGCGTGAAGCCACCCGAGCCGTGCTCGATCCGCGCCGCCTTGACCCCGGTACGGATCTGGACGCCGTCGGCGCGCAGCGCGGCGGCGGCCGCCTCCGACGCCTCCGGCTCCTCGACGGCGAGCACCCGGTCCGCCGCTTCCACCACGGTGACGCGTACGCCGAACCGGGCGAACACCTGGGCCAACTCCAGCCCGATCGCCCCGCCACCCAGCACCAGCAGCGACCCTGGCAGTTCCTCGACCTCGACGGCCTCGCGGTTCGTCCAGTACGGCGTGTCCGTCAGCCCGTCGATCGGCGGCACCGACGCCTTGGTGCCGGTGCCCAGCACGATGCCGTGCCGGGCCTGGAAGACCGTGTCGCCGACCCGGACGCGGCCCGGCCCGTCGAGCCGGCCGCTGCCCCGGACCAGGCGCCCGCCCTTGCCGATGAACCGTTGCACCGCGGCACGGTCGTCCCAGTTGTCGGTGGCCTCGTCGCGGATCCGTTTCGCCACCGGCGCCCAGTCGGGGCGGAGCTGCACGCTGCCGCCCAATCCGTCGACCCGGCGCGCCTCGGCGATCGCGTTCGCCGCCCGGATCATCATCTTGCTCGGGATGCAGCCCCAGTACGGGCACTCCCCGCCGACCAGGTTCCGCTCGATTCCGATTACGGTGAGCCCGGCCTCGGCGAGCCGGCCGGCGACCTCCTCGCCACCGACCCCGAGCCCGAGCACGACCACATCCACGTTCACCAGTTCCGGTTCCGCCATCCCGCCAGCATGGCGCACCGCCGACCCACGGGCCACCCCAGAACCGCCGACCCACGGGCCACCCCAGCACCGCCGGCGGAAGTCGCGACGCGGTGGCAGCCCGGCTACCGCACCACCGGCCCGGGCAGTACGCCGGCCGCCGGCACCGGCGGCCCGGGTGGCACGACCGGCGTACCGGTCGGGGTGAGCAGGGCACGGCCGGCCACCGCCACCCGGTGTCGCTGCGGCACGGTGGCCCGCCGGACGAACACGTCGTAGCCCTGGGCGGCCACCTCGTCGAGAATCCCGCCGTAGAGCGCGTACGCGGTGCGGATGCAGGCCTGTGAGCCGGCGTCGAGCAGGGTCACCCCGGGTGCCGCGGCGGCGTAGTGCGCTCGGGCCCGGCCCACCTCGTACCGGATCAGCGCACGCACCGGTTCGGTGGCCCGGCCGACGGCCCGGCAGCCCGCCAGGTCGTCCGGGGTCACCCCGAACGCGGCGAGATCCTCCTCCGGCAGGTACGTCCGCCCCCGCCCCAGGTCCTCGGCCACGTCCCGGATGAAGTTCGTGAGCTGGAACGCGAAGCCGAGCTGGCGGGCC
Organism: Micromonospora sonchi; assembly: GCF_014646235.1. Lineage (GTDB taxonomy): Bacteria > Actinomycetota > Actinomycetes > Mycobacteriales > Micromonosporaceae > Micromonospora > Micromonospora sonchi. Next base: position 56,975 of record NZ_BMNB01000012.1, read on the forward strand.
GGCTCCCGGGCGGCCGACGGGTCGGAGCTGCCCAGGATGGGCAGCATCATGGTGCCGATGACCGCCGCCGATCCCTCCATGTAGTCCAGCAGTTGGCCATAGCTGCGGTACGACGTCACGGTCAGGTCCATCGCCATGCTCTTGAGGAACGCGGCGAAGTCCTCCCGGTCCAGATCGAAGACGGCGATGGTGTGCAGCACCGCCGGCAGCAGCGGGTCGTCGACCCGCTCGCCGTGCAGCCCGGCGACGAACCGCCCGCCCCAGTGGTCGAGCTGGGCGGCGCGCTCGACCGGCGGCAGGGCCTCGGTCTGATCGACGATCTCATCGGCGTACCGGGTGAATCCATATAAAGCGTGCACATGGCGTCGTTTCCATGCGGGCAGCAGTCGGGTGGCGAGATAGTAGGTGCGGCCATGACGTCTGTGCAGCTCACGGCACCTGCGGTAGGCGGCGGCGAGATCCAGGTCCACGGCCCCTCCTCTAAATCGACGCATCGATCGACGCATCTTGGACTTTAGGGTACGCTCAGCCCCATGGCCAACGACGGACCAACGGGTAACCTGCTCCATGTGGTGCCTGAACAGTCGGTCGATGGAGAGGATCCGATCCAGGCCGCACTGGCCGCATACACCCGCGACATCATCGTGGCGGTCGACCGGATCCTGGCCGAGTTCCTCGCCGCCGAGGTCGGCGCGCTGGGCGAAATCGACGCAGCCATGGGTGAGTTCGCCGCCACGGCGCGCGACTACGTCCTCGGTGGCGGCAAGCGGGTCCGCCCGACCTTCGCCTACTGGGGATGGCGCGGTGTGCTCGGCGGCGACCAACCGGTCGAACCGGTGCTGCCCGCCCTGGCCGCGTTGGAACTGCTGCACACCTTCGCGCTGGTCCACGACGACGTGATGGACGCATCCACCACTCGGCGGGGCCGACCCACGGCGCACGTGGCGGTGGCCGCCCGACATGCGGCCGACGGGCGCAACGGAGACTCCGAACGCTTCGGCGAGGCGGTCGCGGTGCTGATCGGCGACCTCTGCATCGTCTGGGCCGACCAACTGCTGGCCCGCACGGCGCTCCCGGCGCCCCAACTGCTCGAGGTCCGGCGCGGCTACGACAGGATGCGGGTGGAGACGGTCGCCGGGCAGTACCTCGACATCCTCGGCGAGACCGATCCGACCAACTGGTCGGTGGACCGGGCGCTCCGGGTGGCCCGCTACAAGACCGCCAGTTACACCGTCCTGCGCCCGTTGCTGTTCGGCGCCAGCCTGGCGGGTGCCGGCGATCCCGCACTGATCACCGCGTACAACCGCTACGGCCGCTCCGTCGGCGAGGCGTTCCAACTCTGCGACGACCTGCTCGGCGTCTACGGCGACCCCTGCACGACCGGTAAGCCGGCCGGCGACGACCTGCGCACCGGCAAACCGACCGCCCTGCTCATACTGGCCCGGCAGTTGGCCACCCCGGCCCAGCGCCGGGCGCTGGACGGCACCGGCCCCCGCGCCGACGAGCCGGAGATCGCGCGGCTGGCCGAGGTGGTGGTCGACACCGGTGCGGTCGACCGGATCGAGCGGATGATCGACGAGCGGATCGAGGACGCGTTGTCGGCGCTCGACACCGTCGCCGTCGACGAGACCGCGCGTACCGCGCTCGTCGGCCTCGCGACCGCCGCCACCCGGCGGTCGGCATGACGGGGGTCGCCGATGCGAACCGTTGACGGACGTACCGACCGGGTGGTGGTCGTGGGTGCCGGCCTCGGCGGCCTGGCCTGCGCGCTGCACCTGGCCGGCAGCGGGCGGCAGGTGACCGTGCTGGAACGCGAGCCGGTGCCGGGCGGGCGGGCCGGCCGACTCAGCGTCGACGGCTACGAGTTCGACACCGGCCCGACCGTGCTCACCATGCCCGACCTGATCGCCGAGGCGCTCGGCGCGGTCGGCGAGGAGCTGACCGACTGGCTCGACCTGATCCCGCTCGACCCCGCCTACCGGGCCTACTACCCGGACGGATCCACACTCGACGTACTCACCGACACGACCCGGATGGCGGCGGAGATCTCCCGGGTCTGCGGGCCACGCGAGGCCGACGGCTACCTCCGGTTCGTGGACTTCGCCCGCGAGCTGTGGCGGCTGGAGCGGGCCGACTTCATCGAGCGCAACCTCGACGCACCCACCGACCTGCTCACCGCCAACCTGCTCAGGCTGGTGGCCAACGGGGCCTTCCGACGCCTCCAAACCAAGATCGACCAATTCTTCCGGGACCCGCGTACCCGGCGGATCTTCTCCTTCCAGGCCATGTACGCCGGCCTCGCGCCGCACGACGCGCTGGCCATCTACGCGGTGATCGCGTACCTCGACTCGGTGGCCGGCGTCTACTTCCCGCGCGGCGGCATCCACGCGGTCTCCCGGGGCCTGGCCGGCGCCGCCGAGAAGCACGGCGTGCAGATCCGGTACGGCACCACGGTGACCCGGGTGGCGACCGCGAACGGCCGGGCCACCGGCGTGCTGACCGCCGACGGCGAGTTCGTCCGGGCGGACGTGGTTGTACTCAACCCCGACCTGCCGGTGGCCTACCGCGACCTGCTCCCGCCGTCCCGCCCGCGCCGGCTGACCTACTCGCCGTCCTGCGTCGTCCTGCACGTCGGCTCGACCCAGGGGTACGGCCGGATCGCCCACCACAACATCCACTTCGGGCGGGCGTGGAAGGGCACGTTCGACGAGGTGATCCGGCACGGCCACCTGATGACGGAACCGTCCCTGCTGGTCACCAACCCGAGCCGCACGGACCCGGCGGTGGCGCCCGCCGGCCGGCACACCTACTACGTGCTCGCGCCGGTGCCGAACCTCGACCGGGCACCGCTCGACTGGCGCGGTGGCGACCTCACCAACCGCTACACCGACCGGCTCGTCGCCACCCTTGAGCAGCGCGGCTACGTCGGCTTCGGCGCGGGCGTCGAACTGCTCCGGGTGGTCACCCCGGCCGACTGGGCCGAGCAGGGCATGGCCGCCGGCACCCCCTTCGCCTCGGCGCACACGTTCTTCCAGACCGGCCCGTTCCGGCCGTCGAACCTCCACCGGTCATTGTCCAACGTGGTCTTCGTCGGCTCGGGCACCCAGCCCGGCGTCGGCGTTCCGATGGTCCTCATCTCCGGCAAGCTCGCCGCCGGACGGGTGACGGGGACATGACCCGTGAGCGTCAGCAGGTCAACACAGCAGAGCACCGACATCACGAACGGAGGACGGCACCGATGCCAATGTCCCGGGAGGGTCACCTGGTCGAACTGGTCGACGACGCGGGTCGGCCGGTCGGCGAGACCACCGTCGCCGCCGCCCACCGGTCGCCGGGTCAGCTGCATCGCGCCTTCTCCGTGCTGCTGGTCGCGCCGGACGGCCGGGTGCTGATCCAGCGCCGCGCCGCGATCAAGACCCGCTTCCCGCTGCGCTGGGCCAACTCCTGCTGCGGTCACCCGCAGCCTGGTCAAACCCCGATCGCGGCCGCCAACCGCCGGATGTCGGAGGAACTGGGCGCCGGCCCCGTACCGCTGACCGAGATCGGAACCTACATGTACCGCGCCGAGGACCCGGCCACCGGACGGGTCGAGGTGGAGTACGACCACGTCCTGCGGGGCGAGTTCCGGCCGGACACTCCGCTGCGCCCCGACCCGGCGGAAATCGCCGAGCTGCGCTGGGTCGACCCGGCGGCGCTGGCCGCCGAACTCGCCCGAGATCCGGACGCGTACGCGCCCTGGCTGGGTGGCGTGCTGGACAGGTTGCTGCGCTCCTCGGAATCCGCCGGGACTCCCGCCGGCGACTCGTCGGAGCGGCCGGGTGGCCGATGAGGCGTTGAGCGCCGGGGCGACGGCCCGTCGGCTGGGCGTGGCGGTGACCACGCTGCGCACCTGGCATCAGCGGTACGGTCTCGGGCCCAGCCAGCACGTCCCGGGACACCACCGGCGCTACACCCCGGCCGACCTGGTCCGGCTGGACATCATGCGTCGCCTCACCGCCGGAGGGGTCAGCCCGGCCGAGGCGGCCCGCTGGGCTCGGCAGGCACCCGACACGGTCCCCGATGGCACCACCACCCGGGCCAGGTCGGGCGTCCGGGACGGCGGCGGCACGGCCGTCCCGGTCGGCCGCGCCGGTCCGGCGGCACGCGGTCTGGCCCGCGCCGCGATGCGGCTGGACGCCGCGGCGATCAGCGAGACGATCACCCGGGCCATCGCCACCGACGGAGTCGTCCGGACCTGGGACCTCCTGCTCCGCCCGGTGCTCGTCGGCATCGGTGAGCGGCACGCCGCGACCGCCGCGTTGATCGAGGTCGAGCACCTGCTCTCCCGGTGCGTCTCGGCGGCGCTCGCCGCCGTCGTGGCGGGCCCTCCGGTCCCCACCGGGCCGCCCCGCATCCTGCTCTCCTGCGCCGATGAGGAACAGCACAGCCTGCCGCTGGAGGCGCTGGCCGCCGCCCTCGCCGAGGCCGGCGTCAACCATCGGATGCTCGGTGCCCGGATGCCGGTGACCGCCCTGCTCGACGCGGTCGGCCGGACCGGTCCGGCCGCCGTGGTGCTCTGGTCGCACAGCCGGTTCACCGCCGACGCGGCCCAGCTCACCGCCCTGCTCACCGCGCCGCGCCGCCCGCTCCTGGTGCTCGCCGGTGGGCCGGGTTGGCAGGCCGACACCCTGCCCGCCGGGGTGATCCGCCCGGTCGACCTGACCGAGGCGCTCTCGCTCGCCGTCGCCGTACGCGACTCGCTGGACCAGGCGACCGCCTCCTGATACTTCCCAAAGCAGCCGTCGAGGTACGGAAAGTTCCCGCCTCCTGACCCGTCGTTGATGCCTCGAAATCGGGTGAACTAGCGTCGGGGGTCCGCGTGACCCGGCACCCCTCGGGAGCGAACGATGCGTCCTCGTGCTCTGCTCGCCTGCGCCACCGGCCTGGCCGTCCTGCTGATGTCCGGCTGCGGCGGCGCAAGCTCGCCCGAAACCGACAGCCCGCCCAGCCCACCCCCCTCGGCCGCCCTGCCACCGCAGGCGGAGCCGGCACCGGCGCCGACCCGCAGCAAGCCACCCAAGCCACCCAAGCCGCCCCTGCGGCCGCTGCCCGCCAAACTGCCGGCCGGCCTGGTCCGCACCACCGGGGTGCCGGAGGCGGCCCTCACCTTCGACGACGGCCCGGACCCGGTCTGGACGCCCAAGGTGCTGGACCGTTTGAAGAAGGCCAAGGTCACCGCCACCTTCTGCGTGGTGGGTACGCAGGTCCGCAAGCACCCTGAACTGGTCCGCCGGATCGTCCGGGAGGGGCACCAGCTCTGCAATCACAGCTGGCGTCACGACCTCGACCTGGCTCGGCGGCCGGTCGCCGAGATTCGGGCCGACCTGGTCCGCACGAACAAGGAGATCCGGCGGGCGGTACCCGACGCGGAGGTGCCGTTCTACCGGCAACCCGGCGGCCGGTGGACCGCCGAGGTGGTCAAGGTCGCGCGGGAGCTCGGCATGCGGTCGCTGCACTGGACGGTCGACCCGAAGGACTGGGCCAAGCCGACCGCCGCCACGATCAAGAAGCGGGTGAAACGCTCCGCCAGGCCCGGCGCCGTCGTGTTACTGCACGACGGCGGCGGCGACCGAGCCGCCACCCTCGCCGCCTGTAACGGGGTGATCGCTGCCCTCAAACGCGACCACGGCATCGCCGCCCTCCGCTGACACCCTCCTGACCTGCGGTTATTCGAGCCGTTGTGGCTACGGCCATACCGGTTTGGTCGTCAGGTGGGGCATCACGTATGCTTTCCAAGCCTCCGGCGGGGCCGGATGGGAGCAAGTCCGCACAACGTTGCGAGTGTGCAATGATGGCGGGGCCGCCCTCATCGTCTAGCGGCCCAGGACGCCGCCCTTTCAAGGCGGTAGCACGGGTTCGAATCCCGTTGGGGGCACGGTCCGACTTCGGTCGGATGCAACAACAGCTAGGTCCTGTGGAGCAGTCGGAGTGCTCGCCGCCCTGTCAAGGCGGAGGTCGCGGGTTCAAGTCCCGTCAGGACCGCAAGCGCCGACGCCGCGCACCATGCGCGGCGTTCCGCGTTTCGGGGAGTGTGACCCACACGGCGGCCATCCCGTCGTCCGGGTAGCATGAACCGAGCAACACGGCCAGGTAGCTCAGTTGGCACGAGCGTCCGACTGAAAATCGGAAGGTCGGCGGTTCGACCCCGCCCCTGGCCACCTAGCCTTTCGCCGGGCTACAGCAACGCCGACCAGCGGAGACGCCGGTTGGCGTTTTGCTTTCCAGACCCGTCTCGTCATGCCAGCCTCTTCGCGACGGTGATGCTGCGGGTGTTGGCAGGCACTACCCGCCAACCCCGCGCGCCAGCAAGGGTGGACGCCCGTGTACAGGCATGGTTGGTACGGCCGTGCGACATACCACATCCTCCGGCACAGTTGTCGGCCCCGGCCTTTCGAGCGCCTCAGCCGGTCTGGCTCGGTTGGGCCGGTGACGAAACAGGCAGCGGCTCCTCGACACTTACCTCGCCCGCGCTGTTTGTGAACAACAACCACCCGAGAACTCCGGCGATGCAGCACGCGACCAGGACTGCACCCAGCACCGCCAAGACCGCGATCCATACCCGGGAGCTGGATCGACGTTGCGGAACATGGCTGTTCGTCGCGGGCATCGATGCGGGCTGTGACGGCTCGTCCTGTCTGGCCTCGGCGGCGATGCTCGCTGGGTCACCGAGTCGGTCGAGGATCGTCCGGACACCGGCCTCGGTCTCCGGATCCAGCTCCGCCCGGGCCGTCGTAATGTGCTCGCGCAGGTCGGCCAGCAGGTCCTCTCGACGCTGCGGGGACAGATCCGCGCCGGCCTGGGCGACTGCCCCGAGGTAGCTGTCGACGAGGGAGTCGATCGAAGTCATTGATACTCCATCTAGGATCGGCGATCCGTTCCGACGACGCGGTCGACAGCGTCGCGGAAGGTCGTCCATTCGGATCGGAAGTGATCGAGCGCGGTTGCGCCCTCGGGGGTGAGCGAGTAGTAGCGGCGCGGCGGCCCGGCTGGGGATTCCCGCCAGGACGTGGTGACCCAGCCGACCCGGCGCAGCCGGGACAGCAGGGGATAGAGCGTGCCCTCGCTGGTCGTCAGCGCGATCTCGGCACCGAGTTCGCGCACCAGCTCCACGCCGTAGCGCTCGCCGTCGCTGAGCAGCGCCAGGACGCAGAACTCCAGCGTCCCCCGGCGCAGGGCAGTGGCAAGTCCGGCCTGATGTTCCACGCGACACATAGTACCTTGCGGCGCAAGGAACCTGTCACGACCACCATGGCCGGACGCCGGCGGGCTGAGCGGGCTTCACGAGAGCTGCGCATCCGGGCATCAGCCGGTATGGTCCGGGCCTATGGGACACGGGATGGCCGATGCGACCGACATCAGGCAGGCCCACGACCGGTTCGCGCTTCGCAGCACCCTGCTGGTTCCCACCTCCGCCGAACGGGCCTACTCGGCGTTCACCGGAAAGCTTGCCGACTGGTGGGTTACGGAATACACCTGGTCCGGGCCCGGCGTGCTGGCCGAGCTGGGGATGCAGCCCCGGGCCGGCGGCATGCTCTACGAGATCGGCCCCTACGGGTTCCGCAACGACTGGGGTCGCGTACTCACCTGGGACCCGCCCCGCCGCCTGGTCTTCACCTGGCAGATCGGTGCGGACCGCGCGCCGGTGCCCGACCCGGCGCGGGCCAGCGAGGTCGAGGTGCTCTTCACTCCCGAAGGTGCCAGCACCCTGGTCGAAGTCACGCATCGGCACTTCGACCGGCATGGCGAGGCTGCGGAGGGCTACCGGGAGGCGTTGACCGCAGGCTGGCACGAGCTCTTGTCCCGCTTCGCCGCCATCGTGGCCGACGACTGACGTGAGGTCGCCGAGAGCCGGCGCTGGTCACACCGGGCGATGGTCAGCCGATCCGGTGGCGGAGCGTGGCCACGGTCGAACCGGCGAGGGTGAGCAGGCACTCCGGCAGCAGCCCGTCGGCCGCCGCCGCGCCGAACAGCGCCTCGGCCGTGTCGAGGTCGGAGTTGGCGTACGCGCTGACGAAGCGGGCCACCCACCGGGCGTCGTACCCGGCCTGGTCAATTCCGGGAAAGTCGAGCGCGCAGGCGCCCGGCGGAACCGGATCGCCGACCATCGTCGCGGCCAGACACCACGCCACGTCGTACACCCCGGCAAGACCGGCCCGGTCGACCACCGCATCGAAGGTCCCCGCCACGGCCTCGGAATCCCCGTCGAGCGCCGAGCGGAGGATGGCGGCGGCGTCGTCGTGCGTCTGCTGTGGCGAGTCGGTCACCCACAGCACGGTAGGGGTCTCGGTCAAGAACCGAGCTGTGACCACTCTCCGTATGTGTCGGGAGGTGACCTGCGGATAGGCGGGCCGCCATCGTCCCACTGACCGGCCCGGCGCGTTAATCTGCGCAACGGACCTTCGCCGGAGGAAGGACGACGATGCACATGTCACGCCGCCCGCGGACGGCTGTTCTGGCCGGCTGCGCAGTGCTCCTGCTGGCCACCAGCGCCTGCGGAGACGACCAGCCCGAGGAGGTGGCCACCCACCAGGTGCGCCTCTACGGCACCGACGGCAACATGTCCAACTCGTATCCTGAGGAGCTGGGAGACCGCGCCAACCTGGTGGACGGTATGAAGGGCACCACGCCCTTCACACCGCTGTCGGAGGACTTCAAGAAGCGGCTACTCTCCGTGGATCCGAAGCTGGACGGCTTCCTCTACGCCGCGGAGGCGTACGACGCGGTGGTGATCAGCGCCCTCGCGGCGGAGGTGGTCGGCACCACCGAGCCGGCGGCCATCGCGAAGCAGATCATCGGCGTCACCAACAAGGGGACCCGCTGCGGCAGCCCGGCCGAGTGCCTGCGGCTGGCCCGCGACGGTGCGGACATCGAGTACCGCGGCATCGCGATCACCCGGGCGGGTTTCACCGACGCCGGCGAGCCGGCCACCGCCAGCTACGCGACTCTGCACTTCGACGGAGAGCGGCTCAACGACGTCAAGGCGGAGTTCGTCGGCGCCGGTGACGAGTCGGCGGCGAGCACCAAGTCGCCGCCGAAGGTGGACCGCTCGACCAGTGGTGGCGACGGGCCACTCGTCCTCGGCGGGCTGCTGCCCAGGACGGGCGACCTGGCGCTGGCCTACCCGCCGATGGCCGCCGGAACGGCGCTGGCGATCAAGGATCTCAACGACGCCGGTGGGGTGCTCGGCAAAGACGTGGTCTGGTTCGACGGCGACGACGGCACCAACCCCACGGTCGCCAAGGCGACTGTGGCCCGCCACCTCGACGAAGGGGTACAGGTGATCATCGGTGCCGGCGGCTCCGGGATCACCGCCGCCGTGCTGGAGGACGTGGTCAAGGAAGGACGAATCCTGTTCTCCCCGTCGAACACCGCGGCGAGCCTGACCAGCGTGGACGACCGGGGCCTCTACTTCCGCACCGCACCGCCGGACAGCCTCCAGGGCCGGGCGCTGGCCGACGTCATCCTTCGGGACGGGCCGCACAAGATCGCGATCGTGGCCCGTGAGGACTCCTACGGCGAGGGCCTGCAGGACGTCGTCCGATCCGAGTTGGAGCGGGCCGGTTTCGGTGGCGAGAGGGTGCAGTTGCTCAGCTACGAGCCCGGAGAGGGCGCCGCGGCCCCGCCGATCGACTTCAGCGACGGTGCCAGGCAGATCAAGGAGTTCGGCGCGGACGCCGTTCTGATCATCGGCTTCGGCGAGTCCGCCGCGGTGGTCCGGGCGCTCGCGGACGCCGACGTACCGCTGGCGGCACTGGCCCGGCGCTGACCCGCAGCCCGCTGACAGCACGACGGCCGCACCGGATCCGGTGCGGCCGTCGTGGTCTCCGGCCATCTCAGCGCCCGCGCCGCCGGTCCAGGAACTCCGTCATCCGGCGACGCTTCTCCTCGTCCTCGAAGAGCACCGCCTGGCTGACCAGATCCAGTTGCGGATGAGCGGCGGGCGGGGCGTCGACGGCGAGCTTGGTCAACCGCACCGCCAGCGGCGAGCCCTCGGCCATCTCGTCGATCAGCTCGTGGGCCGCCGGTAGCAGCGCCTCCGGTGCCGGCACCACCCTGTTCACCAGACCGATCCGCAGCGCCTCCGCGGCGTCCATCCGCCGCCCGGTGAACAGCAGTTCCTTGGCCCGGGCCTCGCCGATCAGCGCCGGCAACCGGTGGGTCGCACCGGCACCGGCCAGGATGCCCAGCCGCACCTCGGGCTGCCCGAAGACCGCGCGCTCGGTGCACACCCGCAGATCACAGGCGTACGCCAGCTCGGCCCCGCCGCCCAGCGCCGGTCCGTCGACGGCCGCCACGGTCGGCATCGGCAGGGCCCGGATCCGGGCGAAGGCGGCCGCGTTGATCGCGGCGAGCGCGTCCAGCCGTCCCCGCTCGCGCAACTGGCCGATGTCGGCCCCACCGGCGAAGATCCCATCGGTTCCCCCGGTCAGCAGCAGCAACCGGGGGCGGGCCTCCAACTCGGCGCAGACCTCGTGCAGCGCGGCGACGAGGTCGGCGTCGATGGCGTTGCGCTTCTCCGGTCGGTCCAGGGTGACCACCAGCCGGTCCGGGCGTTCCTCGACCCGCAGGCCCCCGCTCATCGGGCCGCCTCCGGCCCGGGCAGCTCGGTGCCGCCGGCACGGACACCGTCGGCCCAGTGGTAGAAGCCCTGGCCGGACTTCTTGCCCAGCCGGCCCGCGGCGACCATCTCCACCAGCAGCGGCGGCGGGGCGAACCGGTCCCCGTACGCGGCCTGGAGCGTACGGGCGATGTCGAGGCGCACGTCCAGTCCGACCAGATCGGTCAGCTCCAGCGGCCCGACCGGGTATCGGTAGCCGAGCACCATCGCCTTGTCGATGTCGGCCGGGCTGGCCACCCCGTCGGCGACCATCCGGATCGCCTCCAACCCGAGGGTCACCCCGAGTCGCGACGTGGCGAAGCCGGGCATGTCGCGTACCACGACGGGGTCCTTGCCCAGCCGGCGGGCGAGCGTGACGGCCGCGTCGGTGGTCTCGCCGGCGGTGGCCGGGCCGACCACGACCTCCAGCAGCGCCATGGCCCAGACCGGGTTGAAGAAGTGCAGCCCGCAGAAGCGCTCCGGCCGCGTCAACCCTTCGGCGAGGTCGGCGATCGGGATGCTGGAGGTGTTGCTCCCGAGCAACGCCGGCCGCAGCGTCTCCGCCTCGGCCAGCACCGCCCGCTTCAGGTCCAGCCGTTCCGGCACGGCCTCCACGATCACGTCCGGTGCCTGCGTCACCTCGGCGAGCCCGGCCCGTAGGGCGACGCGCTTCCGGTCGGCCGTGGCCTGCTCGGCGCTCAGCCTGCCACGATGCACGGCCCGGTCCCACAGCTGCGCGAGCCGCTCCATGGCCGCGTCGCCGCGCGCCCGGTCCACCTCGACCAGTTCCACCAGGTGGCCTGCGTTAGCTGCCACGTACGCGATACCGAGACCCATCGTGCCGGCCCCGACCACGACGAACCGCTCAGTCATGGCGCCACCACCGCTCGGTGACGATTTCCGGCTCGCTGACGTCGCCGGCGCGCGGGATCGCCGCCACGCCGGAGCCAGCCCGTACGCTCCGCTCAGTCATGGTGCGACCCTATGCAGCGCCGGCCACGGCCACATGCGTGGGGGCGGGCGGGGCCGGGTAATGATCGCCGACAACCGAGGGAAGGACGAGCAGATGAGCCAGGCACCGGAGACCACCGGCGGAGCGGGCACCGAGGAGACCGTCGAGACGCGCGGCGACGAGCGTGTCGAGCTGCTACGTGCCGACACCAACAACGACGGCCGCACCGACGTGTGGGTGGTGGACACCGACGGCGACGGCAAGGCCGACCTGTTCCAGTTCGACACCGACGGCGACGGCAAGGTGGACGTCACGATGGTCGACCTCGACGAGGACGGCCAGCCCGACGAGATCGTCGACGGCGACGGCGGCCTTCCCCCGGAACAGCTCCCCCCCACCGTTCAGCTCTGAGATGTAAGGAGGGGCCCCTTGTTAACGCCTCCGGTATAGCAAGGGGCCCCTTTTAACGTCTGCCGGCGTGTGGCGGGTCAGGCGGACAGCCGGAGCGTGGCGAGGTAGTACGGGGCGTCCCGGTCGTCCACCTCAGCCAGTCGCCACTCGGAGCCGCTGACCAGTTCGGCCAGTTCGTCCGGCGAGCAGACCAGGTAGTCGAACCACGGCGTACCCAGTTCGCGGTAGCGCAGCCGCAGTCGCAGCTGGCCGCCGAGGCGGCCCCGCCGGCGGTTGTCCTCGTGGTAACCGGTGTGTACGGGGTCGCGCGTACCGTACGGATCGGTGCCCTGCGCGATCACCTGTGCGCCGGGGCGGGCCATCGCGGCCAGGGCGGCGAGGAAGGCCGGCGCCCGTTCCCGGCCCTCGATCAGGCCGAGGTTGTTGCCGAGCAGCAGGAAGGTGTCGTACCGCCGCCCGCTCGCAGCGTGCGCGTCGACCGTGCCGTGCACGAGGTCGCGTACGCCCCGACGGCGGCACACCTGAAGCGCCCCGGGGGAGACGTCCAGCCCGGTGACCGGTACGCCGCGCGCCTGCAGCAGCAACGCGATCCGCCCGGCACCGACGCCGATGTCCAGCGTGTCACCGCGTACCCGGTCCACCGCCCGGTGGTCGTGCGGTTGCCAGTCCTGCGGCCCGTCGAGATAGTGCGCGGCCGGCACGCCGTTGATCAACCCGTCGTCGCGCTCGATGACCTCGATGACCGGGCGGGGCAGCCGCCCGCCGGCCAGTGGCCGGGGACCGACCCCGGTGGCCACGGCCAACGCGTCGCGCAGCAGTTCCCCGTAGGCGTCACCGATCCGTGGTTCTCCCGTCACACTCGCCACGCTATCTGGCTGCCCGTAAGCGATCGCGCCCGTATCCTGGGCGGGTGACCACGTTGGAGGACCTCGCGGCGGAGAAATACCTCCTCCTCACGACCTTCCGCAAGGACGGTCGGGCGGTGCCGACCCCGGTCTGGGCGGTCCGCGACGGCGACGCCCTGGCGGTGTGGTCGGCGGCCGACGCCGGCAAGGTGAAGCGGATCCGGCGCAGCGGGGAGGTCACCGTCGCGCCGTGCGACGTACGCGGCCGACCGCACGGCGAAGCGGTGCCGGCCCGGGCAAGCCTCTACGACCCGGGGGCGACCATCCGGATCCGTGGGCTGATCAAGCAGAAGTACCGGGTCCTCGGCCGACTGACGCTGCTCGGTAGCCGACTGCGCCGGGGCGAGGGCGGCACGGTGGGGATCCGCATCGAGCTGCCCGAGTAAGAGAGCTCGGCAGCAGGGCGCCGACTACCGGCGAGCCCTCGCGCGCAGGGCATGACGAAGGGCGACGGATGGTGATCCGCCGCCCTCCGAGAAGCCTGCTATGTGCCAGCCGTCAGTCGCCTTGGCGCTGCTGCGGGATCTGCCCCTGCAGCAGCGCCCTGACCTCGGACTCCCGGTAGCGACGATGGCCGCCGAGGGTTCGGATGGCGCTGAGCTTGCCAGCCTTCGCCCAACGGGTCACCGTCTTCGGGTCGACACGGAACATCGACGCCACCTCGGCCGGTGTGAGTAGCGGCTCTGGTTCGTGCGTTCGCGATGCCATCGGTCACTCCTCCACGTGTATAGACATCGGCCGGGGTCCCGCCGGCCGACGCGTCTCCCATGGTCCGGCTAGTCCCCGATGTCCGACATGGGCCGAACGGCCGAACGTCCCTAGACGGACGGATGAACCATGCCCGATTTATACTACTTTTACACCCCAGAGCCTACCTTATTCGGACTCATGATCACGGTTCGTGATGCGTCAACTACGAAGCCTCTTCATGTTGAGGGTCGGAATGGGGACAAAAGAGGGCCAGTACCGCGTCCAGCAACGTTCATCGTGCCCGGGACCGAACGACCGCCGGACCGCACACGGAGGCCCGTCAGTTGCAGCGTTCCAGAAGTTGCACGGCACGCCAGCGGGCCACCAGCTTGTCGTAGGCGGCGGACGCCTCCTCCGCCTCGCCCCGGGCCAGCCCGGCGAGCCCCGCCGCGACCAGTTCCGGCGAGTCGTCGGCGGCGAGCGTCTCGTCCGAGAGCAGGTCGACCAGCCCGCCGTAGTCCAACTCGACCACGGAACGCGGGTGGAACTCCTCCAGCCACCGGGCGGCCTCCTCGACCGCCTCGGTGATCGGTGCCTCGCCGACCGACTTGCGCAACACGGCCAAGGCCCGGGACGAACGGCGCCGAGCCTTGGAGATCTCCGTCCGGAAGCGCAACGAACGCCGGTCGGGCGCGGTGACGTGGTGCCGCTCCTGCGGCTCGAACAACACGAACCAACGCAGCGGTACGCCCCAGGTCGCGATCTGCTCGTGCACCCGCGGCACACCGTGCTCCAGCACCCGAGCCCCGCTGCGCCAGTCCTCCACCACCGCCTTCGCCTGCCCGGCCAGCACCGGCGGAACGAACGCGTCGGCCAGCACCGGTGGCACTCCGTCCCGCGCGCTCAACGCGGCCTCGGCCACCCGGATACGCAGGCTCCACGGGCACACCAGCAGGCTCTCGTCCGTCTCCAGCACGTACGCCTCGTCCGGCAGATCGGGCAACCGGGTCCAGCCGGCGCCGAGCGCCTCGATCACTGAGCTGCGTTGCCGCCCGGGGCCCTCCACGGGCGCTACCGCCCGCCCTTGCTCGACGTAGTGCCGCCAGTACGACTGACGATCCCGATCGAACGCGGTCAGCGGCTCGTACACGCGCAGGTATGAGGCGAAGAGCGACGGCACGGCGCGATCCTTTCACGAACCACAAGCCGAGCGTCGCTCGGCGTCATCAATGGACAGCCGACAAGCACTGCCGGACCCCGCGCAGTCGGAAGTACGCAGCGCCAGGCCCGCAGGGCGGGACAGCGCTGCCGGCGGGAAGCGAAACGGGGCCGGCCGATACTAGGCTCGCAGCACCGGCAACATCCCCGCCGACGCACACCAGGTCCGCGTCCCACAAGGACGCCCGCCGACAGGAGCCAGTCATGGGCGTATTCGCCACCACGGACGACCTCGAGACCACGGGTCACGAGCAGGTCGTGTTCTGCCAGGACAAGCAGACCGGCCTGAAGGCGATCATCGGTATCTACTCCACCGCGCTGGGCCCCGCGCTCGGCGGCACCCGCTTCTACCCGTACGCCAGCGAGGAGGCCGCCCTCGCCGACGTGCTCGATCTGTCCCGCGGCATGGCGTACAAGAACGCCCTCGCGGGCCTGGACCTGGGCGGCGGCAAGGCGGTCATCTGGGGCGACCCGGAGCAGGTCAAGAGCGAGGCGCTGCTGCGCGCCTACGGCCGCTTCGTGCAGTCGCTGGGCGGCCGGTACTACACCGCCTGCGATGTCGGCACCTACGTGCCGGACATGGACGTGATCGCCCGCGAGACCCGGTACGTCACCGGTCGCAGCGTCGAGCACGGTGGCGCGGGTGACTCCTCGGTCCTCACCGCGTGGGGCGTGTTCCAGGGCATGCGGGCAGCGGTCGAGCTCACCTGGGGCGTACCGACCCTGAATGGCAGGCGGGTCGGGGTGGCCGGCCTGGGCAAGGTCGGCAGGCACCTCCTCGGCCACCTGCTCGACGACGGCGCCGAGGTGGTCGCCGCCGACGTGAACCCGCGGGCCCTGGAGTGGGCCCGCGCCACCCACCCGCAGGTGACGCTGGTCGAGGACGCTGCCGCGTTGGTGGCCACCGACATCGACGTGTACGCTCCGTGCGCCCTCGGCGGCTCGCTGAACGACGACACGGTGGCGGCGCTGCGCGCGAAGGTGGTCGCCGGGTCGGCCAACAACCAGCTCGCCCACCCGGGCGTCGAGAAGCTGCTCGCCGACCGGGGCATCCTCTACGCGCCGGACTACGTGGTGAACGCCGGTGGCGTGATCCAGGTCGCGGACGAGATCGAGGGTTTCGACTTCGAGCGGGCCAAGCTGCGGGCGACCCGGATCTACGACACGACCCGGGAGATCCTCCGGCTCGCCGAGGCCGACGGCGTCCCGCCGGGGGTGGCCGCCGACCGGCTGGCCGAGCGGCGGATGGCCGAGATCGGCCGGCTGCGCACGATCCACCTGCGCTGACGACGGCCGCCAGCGATCGGCCCCTGCCAGTGACCGCCGAGGGCGGACGATTACGTCCGCCCTCGGCGCCTCAGCCGAATAAAATGAGAATGCGCGGCGCTTTCGCACGATTTGTCCCGGTGTCACGACCGTTCCCGGCCTCGCCCCTTACCAGGTACACTGGGTGACGACCGGTAAGAACGCAACTCGCGGCAGCGGTCGACGGTAACCCGAGGTGCCGAACGGTGGCATCCCCATGTACCGTAAGAGCCACGAGAGATGCCTGACGTCATCGGGGCCCGCCTTCGGGCTGCCCCGCATTCTGTGCGAGGGGGTCGAGCCATGGGGCGCGGCCGTGCTAAGGCCAAGCAGACAAAGGTGGCGCGGGAGTTGAAGTACCACTCCCCGAACACCGACCTCGCCGCCTTGCAGCGAGAACTCGGCGGCAGCGGCAAGTCGAACCGCAACTTCGACGACGACTACAACGAGTACGTCGACGATGACGAGGACCACGCCGAGGACGACCCGGACAAGTGGGTCCGTCCAACCCGCTGACCCCCGGTCACATCTGAGCACGCGGTAACTCCGCGTGCTCCTGTATGTGCCCGCTCTGCGGCGGCGTACCATCCGACGATCCAAGGGCCTGCCACGCCCGGTGCGATGCTCCGACGTGGCAGGCTCCTGGTTCTGGCAGGTCAACGGGGCCGGTTGTTCCAGTTGTAGAACGTCGGGATGTTCTCGAAGTGGTTCCAGGCGCAGACCGCGCTCGCGCCGTCGCCGCCCACCACCTCCGCCCGTTCCTGGCGCGCGACCTCGGCCTCATGGAGCAGTGCGGTGAGCCCGGCGGCGGCCGCACGGACCCGGTCGGTGACCTGGTCCGATCCGCCTCCCGTACGCTCAGGCTCCCGGTGACTGATGCTCTCGGGCATGCTCCAACACTCCCTCCAGTAGGCGGATCTTGCTGTTACGGCAGTGTTCGGTCTCCGTGGCGGCAAACCGCCCCAGCTCGAAGTAGCGGTTGGCCGCGTGGCCACCGCCACAGAACCCGAAGTACGGGCACGACGAGCGGCACGCCTCCACGCCGGTCACGAACTCGCCGACCCAGGGCGTACGCGCCGCGTCGGCGAGGATGGCGTCCAACGGAGTGGTGAGCACGTTCCCGCTGGTGAAGTCGCCGTAACGCGGATCCGTGAAACCGGCCAGCTCGGGCGAGAGCACCACCACCGAGCCGTCGTACGCCACCGTCGGAATCGGGTCGAGCTGGTTGGGTAGCAGGTCGTCAGCCCTGCCGTCCAGCACCGCCGCGGCGTACCGCAGGGACCACTCGATCTCCCGTAGGTGGATCCGAGGGTCCCGCCGCCAGGCCGCGACCAACTCGGCCCAGAAGCCGGTGACCGCTGCGGCATCGTGCGAGTTGTCCCGGGTGTTGACACCCTCGGTCTCCTCGATGTTGACGCCGAGCACTTCGCAGCCGAGCTCCAGGCAGTACTCGTAGAGTTCCGTCGCGCGTCCCGGCGACGGGTCGTTCACCACGGCGAGCGCCGAGAACGGCACCCCGTGCCGCCGCAGCGCCGCCACGCCGCGGACGATCCGGTCGTACGCGGGCCGGCCGGACCGGGTCACCCGATCGGCGTTGCGCTCCCGGGGCCCGTCCACGCTCACACTCACCCGCATCCGGTGCGCCACGAAGAACTCGCACCACGCGTCGTCGATCAGCGTCGCGTTGGTCTGAACGTGGTGTTCCACCGGACCGAACGGCGCCATCAGCGCGGCGAGGTGCGCACGCCCGGCCGCCAACGGTTCGCCGCCGTGCCAGACCACCGAGAACCGCCCCGAGGCGGCCCACCGGTGCACCGAGCCGGCCACCGCCTCGGCCACCTGGACCGGCATCCGCCGGTCCTGGGCGCGGAACGGCAGGTAGCAGTACGCACAGTCGAGATTGCAGAGGGTGGTCGGCTGCATCACGACGTACGACGGGACGGTGGCCAGGCCCCGCATCCCGCGCAACGACCGTCCCCGCGCAGCCATCGCCCTCCTTTGTAACGGTTGACGGCTGCCGGGCGCACCCCCGCCGCGGGCGCACCCCACAGCTTCAAGGGTGCCCTTCAGGCTAGGCTGCCACGGCCACTCGGGTGAAGCCCTGTTCAGCGGGTTGGACAATCACCCCAGCGTCGTCACCCGCGGGTGTGCTGGCCGACCATCCGCACCTCACCGGTGCCCTCGATGATCTCGCCGACCTGCCAGGCGTCCACCCCACGACCGGTCAGCGTCGCCAGGGCGCGGTCGGCGTCCTCCGCCGAGACGACCGCGAACATCCCGACACCCATGTTGAAGGTCGCCTCCATCGCCTGGTCCTCGATCCGGCCCTTGGACTGGATCAGGTCGAAGACCGGCTGCGGCCTCCAGGTGGAGCGGTTGACCACCGCGTCCACGTGCTCGGGCAGCACCCGCACCAGGTTGCCGGGGATGCCGCCGCCGGTGACGTGGGCGAACGCCCGCACCTCGGCCTCGGCGATCAGTTTGAGGCAGTCCTGCGCGTAGATCTTGGTGGGGGTGAGCAGTTCCTCGCCGAGGGTGCGCTGCCGGCCGAAGTCCTCGATCACCACGTCCAGCCGCATCCGCCCGGCGCCGAGCAGCACATGCCGGACCAGGGAGTAGCCGTTCGAGTGCAGACCGGACGAGCGCATGGCGATCACCACGTCACCCACCTCAACCCGTTCCGGACTGAGGATGTCGCTCTCCTCCACCACGCCGACGCCGGTGGCGGAGATGTCGTACTCGTCGGGGCGCAGCACACCCGGGTGCTCGGCGGTCTCCCCGCCGAGCAGCGCGCAGCCGGCGTACCGGCAGCCGTCGGCGATCCCGGCACCGATCTCGGCGACCTTCTCCGGCACGACCTCGCCGGTGGCGATGTAGTCCAGCAGGAACAGCGGCTCGGCGCCGCAGGCGACGAGGTCGTCGACGACCATCGCGACCAGGTCGATACCGACCGTGTCGTGGATGTCCATCTGCTGAGCGATCACCAGCTTGGTGCCGACGCCGTCGGTGGAGGAGGCCAGGATCGGGTTCTTGTACTTCGTGGTGTCGAGCCGGAACAGGCCGGCGAAGCCACCGAGGTCGCCCATCACCTCCGGTCGGCGGGTCTGCTTCACCTTGGACTTCAGCAGCTCGACCGCGCGGTCACCCGCCTCGATCGACACGCCGGCGTCCGCGTACGAGACCGAGCGTTTGCGAGTTGCGCGGCCGGCGCCGGCCTTCCAGGGCTGACGATCGCCACCTGCGCCGGTCGGGCTGCTTCCTGCGCCGCTGCGCTCGGACACGTGCGTCACGGTTCTCCCCTTTGGTTCTCGGCTGCCGTGTCGACGGGAGGACACCACAACCGGGCGATGCTATGGGCGGTGTGTGGTCGCCGACATTCTCAGGTCGGTGCTCGGGCTGAAGTCGTCGTCGCCAGGCCCGGCGACAACCGGAGGGACGATCTGCTCGCCGAGGTCGGTGCCGCCGGCCGCACCGTGCGCGACCCGGCGCCCGATCCCTTCGAGCACGTGCTTGCCGATCAGGTTGTCGACGGGCAGCTCGATCGGGTACTCCCCATCGAAACACGCCCGGCACAGCCGGGTCTTCGGCTGCTCGGTCGCCACGATCAGACCGGGCAGCGAGACGTAGCCGAGCGTGTCCGCACCGATGGAACGCCGGATGCCGTCGTTGTCGAGGCCGTTGGCGAGCAGTTCGGCGCGGGTGGCGAAGTCGATGCCGTAGAAGCAGGGCCAGGAGACCGGCGGTGAGGAGATGCGTACGTGCACCTCCACCGCACCGGCCTCGCGGAGCATCCGCACGATCGCGCGCTGGGTGTTGCCCCGGACGATGGAGTCGTCGACCACGACCAGGCGCTTGCCGCGCACGTTCTGGCGCAACGGGTTGAGCTTGAGCCGGATCCCCAGCTGACGCAGGGTCTGCGACGGCTGGATGAAGGTCCGCCCGACGTACGGATTCTTCACCAGGCCGGCACCGTAGATGATGCCGGACTCCTCGGCGTAGCCGATCGCGGCCGGCGTGCCGGACTCGGGCACCGGAATGACCAGGTCGGCCTCGACCGGGTGCTCCTTGGCCAACTGGCGACCGATCTGCACCCGGGCCGCATGCACGTTACGGCCCGCGATGGTGGCGTCCGGGCGGGCGATGTAGACGTACTCGAAGAGGCAGCCCTTGGGCTCCGGGGCCGCGAATCGGACCGACCGCAGGCCCTCGGCGTCGATCGCGATCAGCTCGCCGGGCTCGACCTCGCGGACCACGCTGGCACCCACGATGTCCAGCGCCGCCGTCTCGCTGGCCACCACCCAGCCCCGTTCCAGCCGGCCGAGCACCAGCGGGCGTACCCCGTGCGCGTCGCGCGCCGCGTAGAGGGTGGTCTCGTCCATGAAGACGAAGCTGAACGCACCCCGCAGTCGCGGCAGCACCTCCAGCGCGGCGGCCTCGACGGAGAGATCCGGTCGACTGGCCAGCAGCATGGTGACCAGCGAGGTGTCGTTGGTCGAGCCGTCCGCGCGCAGGCCGCGCTCGGTCGCCTCGCCCTGGAGCTCTGCGGTGTTGACCAGGTTGCCGTTGTGGGCCAGCGCGATGGTGATGCCGGAACTGGTGGCGCGGATGGTCGGCTGGGCATTCTCCCAGGTCGAGCCGCCCGTCGTCGAGTAGCGGGTGTGCCCGATCGCGACGTGCCCGCGCAGGCTCGCCAGCGTCGGCTCGTCGAAGACCTGAGCCACCAGGCCAAGATCCTTGTAGACCACCACGCCCGAGCCGTCGCTGACCGCTATGCCGGCCGCCTCCTGCCCTCGGTGCTGCAACGCGTACAGCCCGAAGTAGGTCAGGTTGGCGACCTCTTCTCCGGGTGCCCAGACGCCGAAGACACCACACGCGTCCTGGGGGCCGGGTCGTTGGGGATCAAGGTCGTGGCTCAGCCGGCCGTCGCCTCGGGGCACCTGCCGCTCCCTCTTGCTGGTCTGGACTGGCCTGGCGGGTAGCACGAGGACTGCTCCGCACCGCACGGCCGGGGACCACACTGTCGTCGCGAGACAGTGTACGCGAACTCGCGTCGACACACACAGTCACGATTTCGGGGCTCTCCGTCATCGGAGAGGGGTCTCATCCCAGTTCGAGCGGCAGATGCGCGGACAGATCCGCCCGCGCCCCGCTCGCCCGTACGCGACCCTCTGTGACCGCCCGGGTCCAGTCGAGTCGCCCGGTGGCCAACCTGAGCCAGGTTTCCGGATCCATCTCCACCGTGTTCGCCGGCGTACCACGGGTGTGTCGCGGCCCCGGAACGCACTGAACTGCACCGTAAGGTGGGACACGCACCTCCACCGATCGGCCGGGGGTGCGGGCCGCAAGGACGTTCAACAGCACCCTGACCGCCTCGCGGAGCACCGACCGTTCGGGCGTGCGCCCTTCATCGAGCGCCGCCACCGCCGTCGCGACCGCTGCGGACTTACTACACGGAGAGGACACGACGGGACGATACGGCGTGAGCGCGCCGCCTATCACGTTGCCCCTGGGTCGCGCGGATCCGCCCCGACAAGGCATAGTTGCCGACGGCGTATTCGTATCGTGATATTCCCCGGCCCGGCACCCACCGGTCAGGGGAGATCAGTCCGGAAGGCGGTGGACGTGTCAACACACCGACGAGCCTGGCAGAAGCGGGCCGGTGTGGTCGTGGCGCTGATTGTCGGTGCCCTGCTCACCGTCCCCGCCACACCTGCTCATGCCGCCACCGTCAACGTCGTTCCGGGCTCGGTGACCGTCAACGCGGGCAGCGACGCCACGGTGACCGTGCAGGTCACCCCAGGCGAGGGCGACACCAGCGCCGAGATCAATGTGACCGGTCTGCCGCCCGGCGTGAGCTGCGCGCGCGGCTGCGGAAGCATCCAGCTGAACGGGCCGCTGCCGAGAACTCAGCTGTTGACGCTGCGGGCCAACGACAACGCCCGGAACGCCTCCACCGGCGTCACCGTCCAGGTGCAGCCGGACAGCTCCGACCCGGCGACCGCCAACCTCCAGCTCACCGTCCGGGGGGAGCAGGCTCCGCCAACAGCGGCGCCGACGACGCAGGCGCCGCAGACGGTCAGGTCGATTTCCGGCAAGGTGGTGAACCAGGCGAGCGAGGGCGTGCCGAACGCGCTGGTCCTACTCAAGGACAGTGCCGGCAAGCAGTACGAGACTCGCAGCGACGGCAACGGCAACTTCCGCTTCAGCGGAAGCCGGGACCGGCCGATCGCGCCGGGCCGGATCGACCTCGGCGCGAGCGCCGAGAGTCAGACGGCCGTCGTGAACTTCACCGCCAACGCCGGGCAGAGCATCACCGGGCGGCGGATCACCCTGCCGATCGGGGCCTCGGCCAGCCCGACCCCCACCCCGACGGCGACCGAATCGGCCCCACCCACCGAGGATCCGTTCGAGGACGAGTTCGCCGAGGAGGAGGAGACCCCGGGCGAGAGCGCCGTCGCCCAGGCCCCGGCCGGCAACGAGGACTCCGGTGGCGGCTTCGGCAACTGGTTGCTGATCCTGCTGGGCGGGCTCTTCGTGGCCGTCGGCGTCGGCACGATCGTGCTGCTCTGGATGAAGCGCAAGGAGAACGAGGAGGCCGAGGCCGACGGTGACGACCCGGCGGGCGCGCCGGCCGGCGCCGTACCGGCGTCCCGCGGCTCGTTCGCCGGGGCTGACGACCAGACCCGGGTGGTGAACCGGGTCGGCTCGGCACCGGACCCGACCATGGTCGGCGGCGCCGGGTTGAGCAACGCTCCGACGATGATGCACCAGCCGGTCGTCGACGACGTCCCGCCGGATCCCTACGGCCTTCCCCCCCAGTCGTACGGCGCACCGGGCGGCCCCGGACAGGGGGGCGGCTGGTCCGGCGGCGGCTACGGCGAGGAGCCCGGCGGCTACGGCGCACCGGGCTACGGCAACGCGCCCTCCTCGGGCAGCGGCTATGGCAACAGCCCCTCGTCCGGTAGCGGTTACGGCGGCCCCGCCTACGGCGCCCACAGTGGCGGCGCCGACTACCCGCCGGCGGGCAGTGCCGACTACCCCCCGGCGGGCAGTGCCGACTATCCGCCGGCTGGGGGTGGCGGGTACGGCGAGCGGTACGACGAACCGACCGGCCGCTACACCGGCGACCAGACCCAGTACCCGGCCCCCGCCGACCCGTATGCCACGGGAATGTACGAGCCGGGGGCGGGCCAGGGCTACGGCCAGGCCGAACCCACCGGCGGTTACGGGCGCGGTGAGGCCACTGGCGGCTACGGGCGTGGTGAGGCCGGCGGGGGCTATGGCCAGGGCGACGGGACCCGCGCCTACGGGCCCGGTGAGCCCGCCGGCTACGGGTCGGGCGACCAGACCCGCGGCTATGAGTCGGCTGGCTACGGCCAGGGCGATCCCACCCGTGCTGGCTACGGGCCGGGCGAGCCGGCCGGTGGTGGCTACGGCCAGAGCGAGCCAGCCGGTGGCTACGGCGCCTCGGGGGGCGGCTACGGCCAGGAGCCCGCCCAGCAGCGCGGTGGTTACGACAACGCCGGCTACGACGAGACGAACCGCTACGCCGGCCAGGGCGGCTACGGCCAGGGGAGTGGCTACGGCCAGGAGCCTCCGCAGCAGCGCGGCGGCTACGACGACGCCTACCAGCAGGGCGGTGGCTACGGCCAGGGCGGTTACGGCCAGGAGCCTCCGCAGCAGCGCGGCGGCTACGACAACAGCCACTACGGTGACCCGGCCCAGGCCGGTCGCGGCCGACCGGATGGACCCCCGTCCGACCGCGGCGATCGTCGGCTCGACTGGCTGGACGACTGAGGCAGCAGCCCCGCCGCCGGTCAGCCATCACGACGCGGGCTGACCGGCGGCCGGCGCGCGGTCAGGCGGCCGAAGTGAGGACCGGCACCCTCCTGCGGGAACGGGTGCACTCGCATCTCGCCACCTTGATGGTGGTGGTGAACGAGTCGACGTCCACCACCACCGCAAAGACCCGACCGAGTTCCGCCGCTCCCGCCGGGCCCCCGTCGAATCGGGCCCCGGATCCGGGCTGGGCGTGACCGGCCGCGACCAGACGCCTCAGCGCTCGTCGGAGGCGGGAGGTTGCTCGGTGGCATCGGGCTGCCGGGCGACCTCGATGCCGGTGTCGGCCTCGGTCTCACCCTCAGTGCCGGTGCCGGTGTCACCCTCGCTTGCGGGATCGGCCGGGGCAGCCGCCGGCTCGTCCGCCGGCGATCCGCCGGCCTCCGGGGCGGTCACCCCGAACGTCTGCACGCCGCCGAACAGACTCGGCAGGGTGGCGGTGTGCGCCTCCCTCAGCTCGTCCAGGCGGATCCGGAACTGGCCGTGCACCTCGAGCGCGCCGCCCGCCGGGTCGGTCACCCCGATCAGCTCCCACGGCACGCCGTGCTCGCCGCAGAGGGCGGTGAACGCCTTCTCGTGGCCGCGCGGCACCGAGACCAGCACGCGGCCGGCGGACTCGCTGAACAGGAAGACGAACGGCATCGAGCCGCCCTCGAACCGCTCCGGCACCGCGACCCGCGCACCGACGCCACGCCGCAGGCAGGACTCCACCAGGCTCTGCGCGAGCCCACCGTCGGAGAGGTCGTGTGCGGAGCTGAGGTGACCCACCCGGGCAGCGTCGGCCAACAGCCCGGCGAGCTGCTTCTCCCGCGCCAGGTTGACCTGCGGGGGTACGCCACCGAGATGCTGGTGGGTCACCCAGGCCCACTCCGAGCCGGAGAGCTCCACATGCGTCTCGCCGAGCAGGAAGAGCTGGTCGTGGTCGCCGCCGGGTCGCGGGACGAAGCCCATCGCCACCCGATCGGCCACGTTCTCCAGCACGCCGAGCACGCCGACCACCGGCGTCGGGTGGATCGCCGCGGCACCGGTCTGGTTGTAGAAGCTGACGTTGCCGCCGGTGACCGGGATGCCCAGCTCGGCGCAGCCGTCGGCCAGACCGCGTACGGCCTCGGCGAACTGCCACATCACGCCCGGGTCCTCCGGCGAGCCGAAGTTCAGGCAGTCGGTGACCGCGATCGGCGTCGCGCCGGTCACCGCCACGTTCCGGTAGGCCTCGGCCAGCGCCAGCTGGGCGCCGTGGTACGGGTCGAGGCGGGCGTACCGGCCGTTGCCGTCGACCGAGAGCGCCACGCCCAGGCCGGTCCGCTCGTCGATCCGGATCACGCCGGAGTCCTCCGGCTGGGCGAGCACGGTGTTGCCCAGCACGTAGCGGTCGAACTGCTCGGTGACCCAGGTCTTGTCGCACAGGTTGGGCGACGCGATCATGCGCAGCACGGTCTCGCGCAGCGCGTCCGGGTCGGCCGGCCGGGGCAGCGTCTCGGCCCGGTCCGCCTGGAGCAGGATCAGGTCGGCCGGCTCACGCATCGGGCGGGCGTAGACCGGCCCGTCGTCCACCAGCGAACCCGGCGGCACGTCCACCACCAGGTGGTCCCGCCAGGTGATCAGCAGTCGGCCGGGCTGGCCGTCCGGCTGCGGTGGGGTGACCTCGCCGATGGCGGTGCCCAGCACGCCCCACTTCTCGCAGATCTTGAGCACCGCGTCGAGCTTGTCCGGCTCGACGACCAGGAGCATCCGCTCCTGCGACTCGCTGGCGAGGATCTCGTGCGGCTCCATCGACGGCTCGCGCAGCGGCACCCGCTCCAGCCAGACCCGCATGCCGGTGCCGGCCGCCGCGGCGGTCTCGGTGAGCGCGCAGGTCAGCCCGGCCCCGCCGAGGTCCTGGATGCCGGCGACGAGCTGGGCGTCGTACAGCTCCAGGCACGCTTCGATCAGCAGTTTCTCGATGAACGGGTCGCCGACCTGCACCGACGGGCGGCGCTGCTCGCTGCCCTCGGTGAAGGTGGCGCTGGCCAGCACCGACACGCCGCCGATGCCGTCCCGCCCGGTCTTGGCGCCCATCAGCACCACGACGTTGCCCGGGCCGACGGCGGCCTTGTTCTGCAGCCGGCTCACCGGCAGGACGCCGAGGCAGAGCGCGTTGACCAGCGGGTTGCCCTGGTAGCAGGGGTCGAAGACCACCTCGCCGCCGATGTTGGGCAGGCCGAGGCAGTTGCCGTACCCGGCGACGCCGGCCACCACGCCGGGTAGCACCCGGGCGGTGTCGGGGTGGTCGGCGGCGCCGAAGCGCAGCGGGTCCATCACGGCCACCGGGCGGGCGCCCATGGCGAGGATGTCCCGCACGATGCCGCCGACGCCGGTCGCCGCGCCCTGGTACGGCTCGACGAAGCTCGGGTGGTTGTGCGACTCGACCTTGAAGGTGACCGCCAGCTCGTCGGAGACGCGGACGACGCCCGCGTTCTCGCCGATGCCGGCCAGCAGCCGGTCGCTCGGCGGGGCCTTCTCGCCGAACTGGCGCAGGTGCACCTTGCTGGACTTGTAGGAGCAGTGCTCGCTCCACATGATCGAGTACATCGCCAGCTCGGACTGGGTCGGCCGCCGTCCCAGGAATTGCCGGATGCGGTCGTACTCGTCCTCCAGGAGCCCCAGCTCGGCGTACGGCTGGAGTTCCTCCGGGGTGCCCTCGGCGCGCGGCACGGTGTCCACCCCGTCGGTCCAGTCGGTGGCCGCCCGCGCGGTGGCGTGCCGGGCCGGGGCGGCCAGGGGCGCGGTGGCGGCCGGGCTCGGCTGCGCCGGCGCGACCGGGAATGCCTCCGGGCTCTCCCGTACCGGGTCCGGATGCGTGGTCATGACCTCTCCTCGTTGCGCTCGCCGCCGCACGGGCGGGTGAGCCGACCGATGATCCCGACGTGGGCGGTCACGCCGGTGCCCCCACCAGGTGCTTGAGCACGGAGGTGAAGAAGCCCAGGCCGTCGAGGGAGGGGCCGGTGAGCGCCTCCACCGCGTGCTCGGGGTGCGGCATGATGCCCACCACGTTGCCGGCGGGGTTGGTGATCGCGGCGATGTCCCGCTGCGATCCGTTGGGGTTGCCGCCGACGTACCGGGCCACCACCCGGCCCTCGGCCTCGAGCTCGTCCAGCGTCGCGGTGTCGGCGACGTAGCAACCCTCGCCGTTCTTGACCGGAATCAGCACCCTTTGTTCCGGCTGGAAGGTGTTGGTCCAGGCGGTGTCGGTCGACTCGATCCGCAGGAGCTGGTCGCGGTTGCGGAAGTGCAGGTGCTGGTTGCGGGTGAGGGCGCCGGGCAGCAGGTGGGCCTCACAGAGGATCTGGAAGCCGTTGCAGATGCCGAGCACCGGCAGACCACCGGCGGCGGCGTCCACGATCGTCTCCATCACCGGGGCGAACCGGGCGATGGCTCCGCAGCGCAGGTAGTCACCGTAGGAGAAGCCGCCGGGCAGGACGACGGCGTCCACCCCGTGCAACTGCGGGTCGCCGTGCCAGAGCCGGACCGGCTCCCCGCCGGCGATCCGGACGGCCCGGGCCGCGTCCCCGTCGTCGAGCGAGCCGGGGAACGTCACCACACCGACCCGCGCGGTCACGAGCGGGCGTCCGCGGGCTCGTCGGTCTCGACCAGGCGGACGGTGAAGTCCTCGATGACCGGGTTGGCGAGCAGTTTGTCGGCGATTTCCCGGGCCCGGTCCAGGTCCGGTTCACCGGTGAAGTCGATCTCGATCCGCCTGCCGATCCGTACCGAGGCGACGTCGTTGACGCCGAGCCGGGGCAGCGCGTTTGCGACGGCCTGGCCCTGCGGATCGAGGATCTCGGGCTTGAGCATGACGTCGACGACGACGCGAGGCACTGGGCACTCCTGACTGTGTACGCAGTTGGGTGCCGACCCACAACGGGCGAGCGCAGCCAGCCTACCTGGCAGATATCGCACCGGCCGCACGCGGTGCGGGCAGTCCCTGATCCTACCCGCACGTGCCCGTTCGCACCGATACGGGTTCGTTGCCGTCTTGATGCGGGTTCGTTGCCGGAGCAGTCGGGAAACACCTCACCGGGCCCTACGGCGGACAGGCGATCCGGAGCACGCGGATCGACGGCAACAACTACGGCAGCGTCGCGTACAACCAGGCCTGGATCACCTCGGTGGCCGGTGTCTGACGGTTAGCGCCCGTGGCGGCGCGGATGGTGGGCTGCGCGCCCGCCGTCCGCGCCGCGCTGTTTTTCAGCATCCGATCAGGTGAACAAGGTTCACGTTGGGTCGCGACGAGGGCTGCGAGCATCTAAAACGTGCTGGTCGTGACGACGGATCAACTTCCCGGCTACGAGATCCGCCAGATCCTCGGCGAAGTGGTCTCCTCGATGGCCAGAACCCGCAACCCGTACCGCGAGGGCGTGAAGAACCTGCGCGGCGGCGCGTACGACCCGATGGCGTCGGACAACCTCACCCGATGGCGTACCGACTCGGTGGCCCGGCTCGGCGAGGAGGCCCAGCGGCTCGGCGCGAACGCCGTGGTGGGGATGCGGTTCGACAGCCGCGACTGCGGCGAGATGTGGATGGAGATCTGCGCCTACGGCACCGCCGTGATCGTGGTGCCCAAGGCCCCCGAGGTCATGCCCCCCGACCAGCCCCTGGTCGCCGCGGAAACCGCCCAGGACCCCGCCTTCACGGAGTCTCCCGGCAAGCTCGCCGAGCCACCCAGCGCCCCCACCCTCGGCACCTCCGCCGAAACCCCCACCCGCAACCCCTGACCCCAGGGGTGGGTCAGAGGATGGGGGGTGGGGTGTAGGTGGCGGCGGTGGGGTGGGATTGGACGATTTTGGTGATGCGGGCGGTCACCGCCTGAATCTGGGCGGGGGTGGCGCCGGTGAAGGCGGCGCGGTCAGCGACGAGGGCGTCGATCTCGGCTCGGGTCAGGGCGAGGCGAGGGTCGGCGGCGAGGCGGTCGAAGAGGTCGTTGTCGGGGCTGCCCTGCTCACGCATGGCCAGGGCCACGGCGACGGCGTGTTCCTTGATGGCCTCGTGCGCGGTCTCCCGGCCGACGCCTCGGCGCACGGCCGCGACGAGGATCTTGGTGGTGGCCAGGAAGGGCAGGAAACGCTCCAGCTCCCGGTTGATCACGGCGGGGTACGCGCCGAACTCGTCCAGCACGGTGAGGAACGTCTGGAACAGCCCGTCGGCGGCGAAGAAGGCGTCGGGCAGGGCGACCCGACGCACCACCGAGCAGGAGACGTCCCCCTCGTTCCACTGGTCGCCAGCCAGCTCGCCGACCATCGACAGGTACCCCCGGATGATCACCGCGAAGCCGTTGACCCGCTCCGACGAGCGGGTGTTCATCTTGTGCGGCATCGCGCTGGAGCCGACCTGGCCCGGCTTGAAACCCTCGGTGGCCAGTTCCTGGCCGACCATCAGCCGGATCGTGGTCGCCAGCGACGAGGGCGCGGCGGCCACCTGCGCCAGCGCGGCGATCACAGCCAGATCGATCGAACGCGGATAGACCTGCCCGACGCTGTCCAGCACCCGGTTGAAGCCGAGGTGCTCGGCGACCCGGCGCTCCAACTCGGCCACCTTCTCGGCGTCGCCGTCGAAGAGGTCGAGCTGGTCGGCAGCGGTGCCGACCGGGCCCTTGATCCCCCGCAGCGGGTACCAGGCGATCAGGTCCTCCAGCCGCTCGTACGCGATGATCAGCTCCTCCGCCGCCGACGCGAAGCGCTTGCCCAGCGTGGTGGCCTGCGCCGCGACGTTGTGCGACCGGCCGGCCATCACCACGTCGGCGTACTCGTGGGCGTGCCAGGCAAGCCGGGCCAGCGTCGCCACCACCCGGTCCCGGATCAGCTCCAGCGACCGGCGCACCTGGAGCTGCTCCACGTTCTCGGTGAGGTCCCGCGAGGTCATCCCCTTGTGCACGTGCTCGTGCCCGGCCAACGCGCTGAACTCCTCGATGCGCGCCTTCACGTCGTGGCGCGTCACCCGCTCCCGCGCCGCGATCGAGTCCAGGTCGACGTCGTCCAACACCCGCTCGTACGCCTCGACCACCCCGTCCGGCACCGGCACGCCGAGGTCCCGCTGGGCTCGGAGTACGGCGAGCCAGAGCTGTCGCTCCAGCCGGATCTTCTCCTCGGGTGACCAGAGGGCGACCAGTTCGGGCGAGGCGTACCGGTGGGCGAGCACGTTGGGGATCATCGTCACGCGCCCATTGTCCGGCACCCGCCAGCCGGCCCCCGACCGCCCCTCACCGGCAGTGACGACTCCCGCTCAAGGGCGAGGACGCGCAACAGGGCAGGAGCTGAGCAGGAGTGGAACCCGGCACTCCTGGCCGACCCATTGGGCAATTCTCGGGTCGACGTAGCGCAGGAGGTTGAGAATGTCCCCGTACCGCTCGGTCAACGGCTCGGTCCAGATTCGCTCATGATGAGCGAGCCGATTGCGGAACAAATGGAGGCGGGTGAACGGTCCGTCGACCGTGGTCCTTGCCCGATCAGGGGCGTACGGAAAACCGCCCGCCAGATCCGGCCACAGCACGGTGTTGTAGCGACGGGCAAGCAGAAATCGCCAGAATCCGAACGAAAGTTCGGATATCGTCTGGCCATCAGCCGGTTGCTTTCCCTTGGCGACCACTCTCCGCCGCGCTTCGCGGATGTCAGCCCTGGCTCGTTGGTCGAGTTCATCGGCAGGATCATCCAGCCAGGTCCCAGCACGGCCTGCCGCAGCATGGCGGGCCGCCAACTGCTCGGCGAGAACGTTCCGTAGGACGACCTCCAGGTGGCTGAGAGTTTCCAGAAGGCCCCGCTCGCGGCAGCGTTCCACCGGTAGAGAACAAGCCCGGCGTCCGCGTCACCCCCACACTGGGCAACGTATGCCCTCATCCGTGGCAGGCCCATCCTGCGTAGCAACAGCGGAGCAAGGTCGGTTGTGCTGTTGTCGGGGGTCACGGTCGGGTACTCTAGAACGCGAAGACCCCAGGACGGTCCCTGGTAGTCGCGTGTCGGCAGGCCAAACCGCTGGGGTTAAGACATCGAAGAGCGCCACCCGGACCGGGTGGCGCTCTTCGCTTTCTGCGCCATGCCGTGCGACCAACGTGTCGCACGCCAGGGGAACCTGCTCAGGGTGGGGCGGGGCGGCCGGTGAGGGCGGTCCAGAGGCCGGCGCACGCGGCCGGCTCGGTGGCGAAGACCTGGCGTACCTCGTAATGGCCGCGTTCGTAGGGGCCGATCTCCCAGCCGTCGGGGCCGCGCCGCAGGAACCAGAAGTCGGGCGGCACGGGCACGTGCTCGTGCACCCCTTCCAGCTCGAAGGCGTCCGGCGACAGCCCGGCGGCGAGCAGGGCGTCCCGTACCTCCTGCCGATTCACTCCGTCACCTCCGCAAGAGCGAGGGTACGGGCGGCGGTCGCCCGCCGCCTCCGCCGGATCTTGACACCGGAAGGCCCTGTGGGGGCCGAAAACGTCCAAGATTGCCGGCCGGTCAGCACGCTTGGGGCGCGGTGTCGCCCTGGCGTGGCACCGCGCGCGTCGTCGTGGTCGGGCAGGGGCCGCCCAGGTACTCCTCGACGATGAACTTGTGGTCGAGCAGCCACTGCACGGTCAGGTTCGCCCCAGCCTTCGGCACGTACGCCGGGTTGAGCTGGAACTGGGTGCCCAGGCCGGGCTGCGCGAACCAGGGTGCGATCGACCCGGAGTCCACGTCGAACGGCTTGAGTACGCAGTACGTGTGGTAGTTGGCCAGTGGCGCGGGTGGCGTGGTGGCCGGCGGCGTCGGTGGGGTGTTCAGGCTCTGCGGCGCCAGCGAGCGCGCGCCGAACGGGGTGCCGAGCGGGGCGAGGAAGGCGCCACCGGTGAAGCCGAAGCGGTCGAGGCGGTAGCCGGGCAGCAGGGTCTGCCGCTGCTTGACCGCCCTGCCGTCCGGGCCGAGCACGAAGCCGCTCTCCGGCGGGAAGAGCAGTCGGGTCGGATCTCCGGGCACGGTGTAGTTCTGCACCCACTGGTTCTCGGTCTGGGCACCGAACCGTTGGTAACCGGCGAGCAGCGGGCCGACCGGTGACGCGTACGGCAACTGGGCGGGACCGAACAGCCGGTTCCCGCCGTAGAAGACGGTGGTCTGTGGGGCGTCCGGGGGTGTGCCGGGCCGGCAGAGGCGCTGGCCACCCGACTTGGCTGCGTTGGTTGGGAGTGCGGCTCGGAGCGGTTCCTGCTCGCCCTCGCCCGACTGTGGGGCGACGTCGTCGGCCGGCGCGGCGAGCCGCGCCGCGCTGGTCGGTGTCGCGCCGGTCGGGGCGACACCGGGAACGACGGCGAGCGCGGCGCCCGAGAGCAGGGCAACCAGCCATCGCGCATGTTTCATCACAAACCCCCCTCTGAAGGACAATCAGTTCCTTCAGGATGGGAAGGTCAATACGCGAATGTGAGCGTTAGTGCACTTTTGTCCCTGAAAGGGGAGGTCAGCGTTCCAGGATCGCGGTCACGCCCTGACCACCGGCGGCGCAGATGGAGATGAGCCCGCGACCGCTGCCCTTGGCGGCGAGCAGCTTGGCCAGGGTGGCCACGATCCGGCCGCCGGTGGCGGCGAACGGGTGCCCGGCGGCCAGCGAGGAGCCGTTGACGTTGAGCTTGTCGGTGTCGATCGCGCCCAGCGGGGCGTCCAGGCCGAGCCGGTCCTTGCAGAACTCCGGCGACTCCCAGGCGGCCAGGGTCGCCAGCACCTGCGCGGCGAACGCCTCGTGGATCTCGTAGTAGTCGAAGTCCTGAAGGGTCAACCCGGCGCGGGCGAGCAGCCGGGGCACCGCGTACGCGGGCGCCATCAGCAGCCCCTCGTCACCGTGCACGAAGTCCACCGCGGCCGTCTCCGACCAGGAGAACCAGGCCAGCACCGGCAGTTGATGCTCGCGCGCCCACTCTTCGCTGGCCAGCAGCACGGTGGAGGCGCCGTCGGTCAGCGGCGAGGAGTTGCCGGCGGTCATGGTGGCCCGGTCGGTGTCCGGGCCCTTGGTGCCGAAGACCGGCCGCAGCGCACCGAGCTTCTCCAGCGTGGTGTCGGCGCGGAGGTTCGCATCGCGGGTCAGCCCCAGGTAGGGGGTCATCAGGTCGTCGAAGAACCCCTTGTCGTACGCGGCGGCGAGCCGCTGGTGCGAGCGCAGCGCGAACTCGTCCTGCGCCTGCCGGTCGACGTTCCAGCGCAGCGCCGTCCGGGCGGCGTGCTCGCCCATGGACAGCCCGGTACGCGGCTCGGCGTTGCGCGGGATCTCCGGCTTGAACGGCTGGGCCGGGCGCAGCTTCGCGGCGATCTTCAGCCGCTCACCGAGGGTGCGGGCGGAGTTGAGCTTGAGCAGGGTGCGGCGCAGTTCCTCGTTGACCGCGAGCGGGGCGTCGGAGGTGGTGTCGACGCCACCGGCGACGCCCACCTCGATCTGCCCGAGGGCGATCTTGTTGGCCACCAGGATGGCCGCCTCCAGGCCGGTGCCGCAGGCCTGCTGGATGTCGTACGCCGGGGTGCGCGGGTCGAGCTTGGAGCCGAGCACCACCTCACGGGTGAGGTTGAAGTCCTTCGAGTGCTTCAGCACCGCACCGGCGACCACCTCGCCCACCTGCTGCCCAGCCAGGCCGAACCGGGCGATCAGCCCGTCCAGGGCGGCGCCGAGCAGGTCGGAGTTGGAGGCGCTGGCGTAGCGCGAGTTGGAGCGGGCGAAGGGGATGCGATTGCCGCCGATCACCGCGACCCGTCGAACGTTCTGCACGATTCGCCTCCTCGAAAGTGTTGCCCGCACCTTACTCACCAGTAGGCTACGCCTATGACCGACAGGTACGCGAGCTTCGTCCAGTCGGGCCCCGGTCGGGCGCTGGTCAAGCGCCTCGGGTTGCCCGATCCGCCGCGACTGCGCCGGCACGCTTCCGGCGAGCCGATCCTCCCCGGGCCGGTGCTGCTCGGCGCGGCCTCCGGTGCGCGCCTCGCCGAGCCGGTCGGCAGGATCCTGGCCGCCGCCGGGCTCGCCCTGCGCGATCCGGTCACCGCCGTGCCCGACCCGGCGACCGGCCGTACGCCGGCCAGCGCCGCCCTCGTCTACGACGCCACCGGCATCACCGACTCGACCGGCCTGCGCCAGCTCTACGACTTCTTCCACCCACAGGCTCGGGCGGTGCAGCCCAGCGGCCGGGTGATCGTGCTCGGCACCCCGCCGACCGAGTGCGGCACGCCGCGCGAGGCGACCGCCCAGCGGGCCCTGGAAGGGCTGACCCGCAGCATCGGCAAGGAGTTCGGCCGGGGCATCACCGCCCAGTTGGTCCAGGTCACGAAGGAAGCCGACGAGGGCACCTGGACCAGCCTGGAGTCGACCCTCCGGTTCCTGCTCTCCGGCCGATCCGCGTACGTCTCGGGTCAGGTGGTCCGGGTCGGCGCCGGCCGGGCGGCCGCGCCGGCCGACTGGGACCGCCCGCTGGACGGGCAGGTCGTGCTGGTCACCGGCGCGGCCCGGGGCATCGGCGCGGCGCTGGCCCGGGTGCTGGCCCGCGACGGCGCGATCGTGCTGGCGTTGGACGTCCCGGCCGCCGGGGACGAGCTGGCCGCGGTGGCCAACGAGATCGGCGGCACCGCCGTGCAGCTCGACCTGACCGCCACCGACGCACCGGCCCGGCTCGCCGAACACGTGGCCAGCCGGCACGGGCGGGTGGACGCGGTGGTGCACAACGCCGGCATCACCCGGGACAAGACCCTCGGCCGGATGGACGCCGACCGGTGGGACCAGGTCATCGACGTGAACCTGTCCAGCCAGGAGCGGATCAACGACCTGCTGCTCGAGCGGGAGCTGATCCCGGCCGGCGGCCGGATCGTCGGGGTCTCCTCGATCGCCGGGATCGCCGGCAACCGGGGCCAGACCAACTACGCCACCAGCAAGGCCGGCGTGATCGGGCTGGTCGATTCGCTCGCCCCCGCGCTGCGCGAGCGGCAGATCAGCGTCAACGCCGTCGCGCCCGGCTTCATCGAGACCCGGTTGACCGCCCGGATCCCGCTGATGCTGCGCGAGGCGGGCCGCCGGATGAACAGCCTCTCCCAGGGCGGGCTGCCGGTGGACGTGGCCGAGACCATCGGCTGGCTGGCCTGGCCGGCGTCCGGGGCGCTCAGCGGCAACGTGGTCCGCGTCTGCGGCCAGAGCCTGCTGGGGGCGTGATGGTCCGGCGCAGACGTGGCGACGAGGAGCCGGCCGACGAACTGTCGGTCGGCGAGCTGATCGACGGGCCGACGGAGATTCTCACGCGGGAGATGCTGGCCGCCGCGCGGGCGGATCCGGCGGGCGACGGTGGGCGGGCCGAGCCGACCCGCGACCTGTCCGACCTGGTCGGAGCCGTGGCCGACGACCGGCCCGCCCACCAACCGACGAGCGGACAGTCCGGGGCGGCAGCCGACCAACCCGGCACGCCGGAGACCAGCACGGTGGGGCAGGTCGGGGCGGCGGCCGACGGGGACACGGCCGGCGGACCGGCGACCCGGGACCGGGTCGAGCTGCCGGGGCTGCCGGCGGCCGGTCCGCTGTACCGGCGGGCGCTGCTGGGCGCGATACCGGGGCTCGGCGGCCGGCGCGGCGACGGGGTGCCGGCGGTGGAGCTGACCGTCGGTGGGGTCACCGTGGACCCGCAACGGTTGGCCGACTACGACCGGGTGTGCGGGTTCCGGCTCACCGACCGGCTGCCCGCGGCCTTCCCGCACGTCATGGGCTTTCCGCTGGCCCTTCGGTTGATCACCGCACCGGAGTTCCCGATCCCGCTGGCCGGGGTGGTGCACGTCGGCAACCGGATCACCGTGCACCGGCCGGTCACCGTCACCGACCGGCTGGACTTCACCACCTGGGCGGAGAACCTGCGCCCACACGACCGGGGCCGGCAGGTGGACGTCGTACTGGTCGGGTCGGTCGACGGGGTGGAGGTGTGGCGCGGTGTCTCGACGTACCTCGGCCGGCAGCGCACGCCCGGCGAGGGTGCCCGGCGCGACCGGGATGAGCGGCCCGCGCCGCCGGCCGCGATCGCCATCTGGCGGGTGACGCCCAGGGTGGGCCGAGAGTACGCGCAGGTCTCCGGCGACCACAACCCGATCCACACATCGCGGCTGGGCGCGCGGCTGCTCGGCTTCCCCCGGCCGATCGCGCACGGCATGTGGAGCAAGGCCCGCTGCCTGGCCGCCCTGGAGAACCGGCTGCCCGAGGCGTACACGGTGGACGTGGCGTTCAAGCTGCCGGTGCCGTTGCCCGGCACGGTCGCGTTCAGCGCCGCACCCGACGGTCCCGGCTGGGACTTCGCGCTGCACGACGGAGGTGGTCGCCCGCATCTGGTGGGCACCGTCCGCTGAGGAGTCGGCGTCGACGAGAGGGTCGGGCACTTGCCCGGCCCTCTCTTTCGCGCTAAGTTGTTCTCAGTTCGAGTTGTTCTCAAAGTGAGAGTGAATACCGATGAACGAGCAGGACTTCCTCGCCGCGTACGACCCGAACGCCTTCCCGGCCGTGGCGGTCACCGCCGACGTGGTCGCCCTGACCATCCGCGACGGCGCCCTGCACCTGCTGCTGATCCGTCGCGGCGCCCAGCCGTACGTGGGCCACTGGGCGCTGCCGGGCGGCTTCGTCCGACCCGACGAGGACCTGGCCGCCGCCGCCCGTCGGGAGCTGGCCGAAGAGACCGGCCTCGGCGGCGAGCGGCTGCTACGCGTCCACATGGAACAGTTGGCCAGCTACGGCGCGCCCGACCGTGATCCTCGGATGCGGATCGTCTCCGTCGCCCACCTTGCCTTCGCGCCCGACCTGCCCGACCCGGCGGCCGGCACCGATGCCGAGGAGGCGGCCTGGGTGCCGGTCGCCGAGTTGGCCAGCCGGCAGCTCGCCTTCGACCACCGCCGGATCGTCGACGACGGGCTGGAGCGGGCCCGCGCCAAGCTGGAATACACCCCGCTGGCCACGCGCTTCCTCCCGCCCGAGTTCACCATCGGCGACCTGCGCGGCGTCTACGAGACGGTCTGGGGGCACTCGCTGCACGCCGGCAACTTCCACCGCAAGGTGCTCTCCGTGCCGGGGTTCGTGGAGAGCACGGGAGCCAGCACCGAACGCGGTGGCACCCGGGGCGGCCCGCGCGCCCGGCTGTACCGCGCCGGCGACGCCCGACTGCTGCATCCGGCGCTGCTGCGCCCCGCTCGGGAGGAGACGGCACGATGAGGACCGACGAGGCGATCCGGCTGGTCGCCGCCGCCCGCGACGACGACGAGCTGTTCGGCCTCGACGAGCCGGACCGCCGCTACCGCGAGCTGGTCGCGGTCCTGCATCCCGACCGGCTCGGTCGGGTCGGCCCGGGCGTCCGCGCCGAAGCCACCGAGGCCTTCGTCCGGGTCACCACCCGCTGGCGGGCCCGCCGGGAGACGGTGCTGCGCGGCTACCGGTGCGGCCGGCCGGCGCACTCCGGTGACCTCGCCGACCTGTACGACGTCGGCGCCGACCGGCTGCTCAAGCTGCCCCGCGACCCACGCGACAACGACCTGATGGACCGCGAGGAGCGCGCGCTGCGCCGACTCGCCGAGCGGGGCGACCCGCGCTGGCTGCCGTACGTGCCCCGACTGGTGGACAGCTTCGCCCACCGGGACGCCGCCACCGGAGCCGAGCGACGGATCATCGTGCTCGCCACCGCCCCCGGCCTGCACAGCCTGGTCGAGGTGCGGCGGTCGTACCCGGACGGGCTGGACGCCCGGGACGTGGCCTGGATGTGGCGGCGGCTGCTGGTCGCGCTCGGCCTGGCCCACCGGGCC
This sequence comes from Micromonospora sonchi, assembly GCF_014646235.1. Taxonomy (GTDB): domain Bacteria; phylum Actinomycetota; class Actinomycetes; order Mycobacteriales; family Micromonosporaceae; genus Micromonospora; species Micromonospora sonchi. Next base: position 94,700 of record NZ_BMNB01000012.1, read on the forward strand.
GGCGTGGTGCACGGCGCGGTGCTGCCCCCGCACGTGCTGATCGAGCCGGACGCCCACGGCGTGGTGCTGGTCGACTGGTGCTTCTCGACCGACCCGGACGGCATCGTGCCGGCCCTGGTCCCCGGCTATCAGGAGTGGTACCCGGCCGAGGTCACCGACCGCCGCCCCGGCGGGCCGGGCACCGACATCGCCATGGCCGCCCGCTGCATGACCTGGCTGATGGGCCGCCGGGCCCCACGCGAACTGCTCACCTTCGCCCGGGGCTGCCGGCAACGCGTCCTGCGCGCCCGCCCCGACGACGCCTGGCGACTGCTCGGCGAACTCGACGAGGTGCTGCACCGCCTCTACGGGCCGCGCACCTTCCGACCCTTCACCCTCAACCCCTAGGGAGGCTGCCATGGGCAGTGGAATGTGGTCCACCGACGTGTACGACGCCGCCGACCGCTACCGCCGGGCCACCGGCACCAGCGCGTTCTCGTACAGCGACAGCGGCGCGCGGAAGGTGCACCCGGCGCTGGACCCGCGCGACGTGCTGCGGGAGAGCCGTTACTCGGCCGAGCACCCGCAGTCGACCCCGATCGCCGTCCTCTTCGACGTCACCGGCTCGATGGGGCAGGTGCCCCGCACCCTCCAAACCAAGCTGCCGCAGCTGCTCGGGATGCTGCTGCGCCAGGGGTACGCCCGCGACCCACAGATCATGTTCGGCGCGATCGGCGACGCCACCTGCGACCGGGTGCCGTTGCAGGTGGGGCAGTTCGAGTCCGACAACCGGATGGACGACGACCTCGGCCGGATCGTCCTGGAGGGCGGCGGTGGCGGCCAGATGCGGGAGTCGTACGAGTTGGCGCTCTACTTCATGGCCCGACACACGGCCACTGACCGCTGGGAGAAACGGGGTCGGCGCGGCTACCTCTTCGTCATCGGCGACGAGTTGGCGTACCCGAAGGTGAAGGCCGCCGAGGTGGCCCGGCTGATCGGCGGCGGCCCGCGCGAGGACCTGCCGCTGCGGCAGATCGTCGACGAGGTGACCCGCCGCTGGGACACGTACTACCTCCTTCCCGCCGGTAGCCACTACGCGGGCAACCGCAAGGTGCTCGACTTCTGGCGCGGCCTGCTCGGCCAGAACACCCTGGAACTGGACGACCTCGACGCGGTCTGCGAGACCATCGCCCTCACCGTCGGCCTCGGCGAGGAGGCCATCGATCTCGACGCGGGCCTGCGGGACCTCGACCGGGCCGGGTCGACGGCCACCGGCACCGTGTCCAAGGCGCTGGTACGCCTCAGCGGATCGCGGCGGGCCGAGATGGCGGAACTACCCGCCAACCGCGGCACCGGCGGTGGAGTGATCCGGCTGTGACCGCTGTCCAGGCGTGGGCGCCGGCGGGTCGCGCGGCAGCGGATCGGGCGGCGGCAAGCCGCGCGGCGGCGGACGGCGGACGGCGGGCGGTCGCACCGGCCGGCGGCGGGCGCGGGGAGCACGCGATCGTGGTCGACCTCGGGTACGGCGACGCCGGGAAGGGCACGGTCGTGGACTGGCTCTGCGCGACCCGGCCGGTGCACACGGTGGTCCGGTTCAACGGGGGCGCGCAGGCGGCGCACAACGTCGTCCTGCGCGACGGCCGGCACCACACGTTCGCGCAGTTCGGCGCCGGCACGTTCCGTCCCGACGTACGCACGCACCTGTCCCGGCACGTGGTGGTGGACCCGCTGGCGCTGGCCGTCGAGGCCGACCACCTCGCCACCGTCGGGGTGCCCGACGCGCTCGACCGGCTGACCGTGGACGGGGAGGCGCTGCTGGCCACCCCGTACCACCAGGCCGCCAACCGGGCGCGGGAGCTGGCCCGTGGGGCCGACCGGCACGGCTCCTGCGGGCTGGGGGTGGGCGAGGCCGTCGCGTACGGTCTCGCCCACCCCGCCGAGGCCCCTCGGGTGGCGGACTGCCACCGTCCCGAACTGCTACGCCGCCGGTTGACCGCGTTGCGGGACCGGCTCACCGCCGAACTCGGCCCGCTGGACGCCCCGCCGGTCGCCGACTGCCTGCCGGCATACCGCGCCTTCGCGCAGCGGGTGGCCATCGTCGACCGGTCCTGGCTGGCCGGGGCGCTGCGGTCCGGGTCGTGCGTGTTCGAGGGCGCGCAGGGGGTGCTGCTCGACGAGTGGCACGGCTTCCACCCGTACACAACGTGGAGCACCACCACCTTCGCCAACGCGGAGTCCCTGCTGGCCGAGGCCGGGCTCGCCGGAACGGCTACCCGGATCGGGGTACTGCGCACGGTCACCACCCGGCACGGGCCGGGCCCGCTGGTCACCGAAGACCCGGCGCTGCCGCTGGCCGACCCGCACAACCCGACGAACCCGTGGCAGGGCCGCTTCCGGTTCGGCCACTTCGACGCGGTCGCCCACGCGTACGCCCTGGCGGTCGCCGGCGGGGTCGACGGCCTGGCGCTGACCCACCTGGATCTCGCCGATCGCGGCCTCGACCTGCGTCTCTGCCGCCGCTACGACAACCTGGACGGGCTGCTCCCGGGCCCACCCGGCGACCTCGACCGGCAGGCCGCGCTCACCGCCCGGCTGCTGCGTGCCCGCCCGCTCTACGACGACGCCCCACCCACCGACTGGCCGCAGGCCGTCGCCGAGGCGCTCGCCGCCCCCGTGCTGCTCACCTCCCACGGCCCCACAGCCGAGGAGAAGGAAGGGCCCCTTATTAACGCCTGGTGTAGAGAAAGGGCCCCTTTTTAACACCTGGTGCCCTGAGCATGGAGTCACGGCAGCTCGGCATCGTGGACCAGGATCGCCAACTGCACGCGGTTCCCGGCGCCGACCTTCGTCATCGCCCGGCTCACGTGCCCTTTCACGGTGGCCTCGCTCATCACCAGTTGACGAGCGATCTGGGCGTTCGCGAGCCCTCGTTCCACCGCGCGTACGATCTCCAGCTCCCGTGCGGTCAGGCACCGAAGCTGACGCCGGGCCGTCTCGCGTCGGGCCGGGCCGCGTTCCGCAAAGGAGTCGATCAAGCGCCGGGTCACGGTGGGTGCAAGCATGGCGTCACCGCCAGCCACGGCGCGCACTGCGGCGGCCAGGTCGCCCGGTGCGGTGTCCTTGAGCAGGAAGCCGACCGCGCCGGCACGCAGGGCCTGATGCACGTACTCGTCCCGGTCGAATGTCGTCAGCATGATCACCTTTGCGCCTGTGGCGACGATGTGCGGCGCGGCGGCGAGGCGTCCACGCTCGGCATGCGGACATCCAACAGGACCACGTCCGGTCGGAGCCGCCGGACCTCGGCTCGCGCCGCACCGCCGTCCGCCGCCTCGCCGACCACCGTGATGTCGCCGGCCGCATCGAGGATCAACCGCAGGCCGGACCGGACCAACTGCTCATCGTCGACGATCAACACCCGGATCACTCCGGCTCCTCTATCGGAATCAGCGCCCGGACCAGGAAACCCCTGTCGTACGGCCCGGCCGTGAGCCGCCCGCCGAGCAGTTCCACGCGTTCCCGTAGACCGATCAGGCCCAACCCCGCACCGGGCAGAGCCGTCCCGCCGATTGCCGGCCCGTTGCGCACCCCGACCTCGACCCCGCCGGAGAGATACCGCAGGCTGACCGTCGTCTCCGCGTCGGGTGCGTGCTTTCGCACGTTCGTCAACGCCTCCCGTACCACCCGGTGCACCGTCCGTCCGACCGTGGCCGGCAGGGGCCGGCAGGGGCCCTCGTCACGCCGTTCGACCCGCAGACCGGCGGTGCGCGACTCCTGGATCAGGACATCCACCTCCGACAACCCGGGCGGCGGTACGGTCCCCGCCGGCCCACGCAGCACGCCGAGTACCTCGCGCAGGTCGGTGAGGGCCTGTCGACCGGTTGACCGGATCAGCGACGCGGCCTCCACCGTCGCCGAGTCGGCGGACGTCACCTCCAACGCCCCTGCGTGCACCACCATCAGCGACACCCGGTGGGCGACCACGTCGTGCATCTCCCGGGCGATCCGGGCCCGTTCCTCGGCGCGGGCCTGCTCCGCGCGGGCCACCTGTTCACGTTCCAGCCGCTCGGCCCGGTCGCGCAACGCGCCAACGGTGTCCCGCCTGGCCCGCGTCCAGAGCCCGATCACCAGCGGCAGCAGCACCAGCCAGGCGAAGAGCGCGAGCACGTTACCCGGCGTGGCCATGGTCAGTCGCCGCTCCCCGCCGGCCGCCACCCCCACCAGCACCCCGACGGCCGTGACCAGCACCGCCCCGGCCAGGTAGGCGACGGTCCGGCGACGGCCGCGCAGCCGTAGTCCGGCCAGGAGGGACGCCGCCGCCGGGACCGGCCAGGCGGCCAGCACCAGCCAACCGACGGCAGCCGCAGCGAACAGCGGCCATCGGCGTACCCGCGCCACCAGCACGGCATACCCGGAGGCGACGGCAACGGCGAGGACCACCGCCGGGGGCAGCGGTGAGGGCACTCCGGCCGCGCCGGTGGCGGACATCCAGACCCCGGCCGATACCAGTACGGCCAGCAGTGGCAGCGCGCACCGCCGAAGAAGTGCCCGGACTTCGACGATGGCCATCGTTGCAGGCTAGCGGCGGCCCGGCCGGTCCATCTGTCTCCGACGGCCAGAGGGGGGACACCTCCGGGCGGCCGGGCCGGTCTTCTCGGGGTTGGCCCGGAGTCGGACTCAGGGCTGGCCACAACTTAGGTAGTGGGGCGGAAATGACGATCGGCCGAGGGCCGGAAGCCGCGCCGGGGCCAGCATCGGGATCATGGAATTGGTGCTCGACCTGCTCCACCAGACGATGTCCTCGCCCTGGGTCTACCTGGCGCTCTTTTCGATCGCGGTGATCGACGGTTTCTTCCCCGTGGTGCCCAGTGAGACCGCGGTCATCACCGCCGGGGTCTTCGCGGCGACCGGACAACCGGCGCTGTGGGCGGTGATCGTCGTGGCGGCGGCCGGCGCTCTGGTCGGCGACCACATTTCGTACGCCATCGGCCGGCGCGGCGGCGGACGCCTGCTCGCGCGACTACCGGAACGTGGGCGGCGGCGTACGGCATATGCCTGGGCCAGCCGGGGCATCGCCGTACGCGGAGGCCTGATCCTGACCGTGGCGCGGTACATACCGGGTGGTCGGACCGCTGTCACCATGACCATGGGGGCGACGCGGTTCCCCCGGTCGCGGTTCCTGGCGTTCGACGTGCTGGCCGCCGGCACCTGGGGTGTCTACTCGGCGCTGGTCGGTTATTTGGGCGGGCTCGCCTTCGAGCAGGATCCGCTGCGCGGGCTGTTACTTGGGCTCGGCCTGGCGCTCAGCGTCACCGTGATCGTGGAGACGGCCCGCTGGGCGTACGGCCGGCGGCGAGCACGCTCGGTGCCGGCAGTTGTGCAGCCGTTGTCGGCAGTTGTTAAGAAGGGGCCCTCCTCTACCGGAGGCGTTAATAAGGGGCCCTTCCTTACGTCGCGGGCGGGTGCCAGGTGGTGCCGCGTAGCAGTTGGGCGGCGCCGAGCCAGGCGGCGTTCATCATCCGGGTGGCGGTCGTTTCCGGGTCGGCTTCCGGGTGGTCGGCCAGCCAGTCGGCCAGTGACTCGGTCGCGCCGACCAGGGCGTACGCGACGACCTCCAGCTCGGTCTCGGCCACCTCGCGCCCCTCGGCGCGCAGCGCGTGGTCGAGCATGCCGGCGACCACCTCGACCATCCTCGCCCGCATCGCGGCCACCTCACCGGCGACCGGCGGCTCGCCCCTGGCCTGCCGGTAGAGCACCGCCCAGCCGTCCCGGTGCGCCCCGACGAAGCCGAAGAACGCCCGCAGCCCGCGCCAGAGTCGTTCGTCGGCGGGCAGGTCGGGAACGGCCGCCTGGGCGATGGCCTCCATCATCCGGGTGCCCTCCCGGTGCAGGCAGGCGACGAAGAGTTCCTCCTTGGAGCCCAGGTACGCGTACACCATGGGCTTGGAGATGCCGGCCTTCTCGGCGATCTCGTCCATGCTGGCACCGTGATAGCCGTGCCGGGAGAAGATCCGCACGGCGGCGTCGAGCATCTGCTGTTCGCGTACGGCTCGGGGCAAACGTCTGAAGGCGGGCGTGCTGGCCACCTTGCGAGCATACCTACCCGTCCGTAGGGTTACGCATGAGTAGCCATTGTCCGAGAGGTGGATCCCCATGACTGACTTCGATCCGGCCAGCTTCGCCAACGTCGGCCCGAAGGAGTTCGCCCAGCTCGTCAAGAACACCCCGGATAGCAAGCTCGCCGAGGTGATGTCCGGTGAGCTGCGCGGCAAGATCCTCGGTGAGGTCTTCGGGCGGATGCCGCAGCTGTTCCGGGCCGACCGGGCCGGCTCGACCAACGCGGTCATCCACTGGAACATCACCGGCGGCCCCGACGGCGGCACCGACACCTACGAAGTGGTCGTCGCCGACGGCACCTGCACGGTCAACGAGAACCCGCAGCACGAGCCGCGGCTGAGCCTGATCCTGGGCCCGGTGGAGTTCCTGAAGGTCGTCTCCGGTGGCGCCAACCCGGTCATGATGTTCATGACCGGCAAGCTCAAGGCAAAGGGCGACCTGGGCCTGGCCGCCAACATCGCCAACCTCTTCGACATCCCCAAGGCCTGAAATGGTGGAGTTCTCGCTCGACCTGAACGAGGAACAGCGGGATCTGCGCGACTGGGTGCACGGCTTCGCCAGCGAGGTCGTGCGCCCGGCCGCGGCCGAGTGGGACGCCCGCGAGGAGACCCCCTGGCCGATCATCCAGGAGGCGGCGAAGGTCGGGTTGTACGGCTTCGAGTTCCTCGCCACCTGCTGGGCCGATCCCACCGGGCTGTCGCTGCCGATCGCCAGCGAGGAGCTGTTCTGGGGTGACGCCGGCATCGGCCTGAGCATCTTCGGCACCTCCCTCGCGGTAGCCGCCATCTACGGCACCGGCACCCCCGACCAGCTCGTCGAGTGGGTGCCGCAGTGTTTCGGCGACGTCGACTCGCCGACCGTCGCCGCGTTCTGCTCGTCGGAACCGGAGGCCGGCTCGGACGTCGGCGCGATGCGCACCCGGGCCCGTTACGACGAGGCGACCGACGAGTGGGTGCTGCGCGGGCAGAAGGCGTACGCCACCAACGGCGGGATCGCCGGAGTGCACGTGGTGATCGCCTCGGTCGAGCCGGAGCTGGGGTCGCGGGGGCAGGCGGCCTTCGTCGTACCGCCGGGCACCGCCGGGCTCAGCGCCACCCGCAAGCTGCGCAAGCTGGGGCTGCGGGCGTCGCACACGGCGGACGTCTTCCTCGACGACGTACGGGTGCCCGGGCGGTGCCTGCTCGGCGGCAAGGAGGCGCTGGACGAACGTCTGGCCCGCGCCCGGTCCGGGCAGCGCGCCTCCGGACAGGCCGCGATGCGTACCTTCGAACTGTCCCGGCCCACCGTCGGCGCGCAGGCGCTCGGCGTGGCCCGGGCCGCCTACGAGTACGCCCTGGACTACGCGAAGGAACGCGTCCAGTTCGATCGGCCGATCATCACCAACCAGGCGGTCGCCTTCGCTCTCGCGGACATGAAGATGGAGATCGACGCCGCCCGACTGCTGGTCTGGCGGGCCTCCTGGATGGGCCGCAACAACCGGCCGTTCACGGCCGGTGAGGGTTCGATGTCCAAGCTCAAGGCCGGCGAGGTGGCCGTATCGGTCACCGAGAAGGCCGTCCAACTGCTCGGCGGCGCGGGCTTCCTGCGTGACCATCCGGTCGAACGGTGGTATCGCGACGCCAAGATCTACACCATCTTCGAGGGCACATCGGAGATCCAGCGCCTGGTCATCTCGCGGGCAATCTCCGGGATGCAGATCCGCTGACCCGACGATCCATCGTGCCCCGGCGCTCGAAGGAGGTACGCGGGTATGGACCTGCCGTTCATCGTCGCCACGCTGACCCGCCGTGGCCTGCTCGCACCCGGCCGCCCGATCCGCGTCGCCTCCCAGCTCAGCGCCCTGCGAAAGTGGGGGTGGAGCCTCGCCGGTGAGCTTCGTCAGGCGGCGGCCCGGGACCCCGGCCGGGTGGCGATCATCGATGAGCAGGGCGCGGAGCTGACGTACGCCGAGCTGCTGGACCGCTCCGAACGGCTCGCCCGCGCCCTGCGCGCCGGGTTGGGCGTCCAGACCGGCGACCGGATCGCCGTGCTCTGCCGCAACCACCCGGGCCTCATCGAAACCGTCGTCGCCGCCACCCTGCTCGGCGCGGACACCGTGCTGGTCAACACCGGTCTCTCCCCGGCACAGCTGGCCACCGTGGCCGAGGAGCAGCGGCTGCGGGTGCTGGTGCACGACGACGAGTTCACCGAACGGACACTCGGGCTCCCGGCCGAGCTGCACCGCCTCGACGAGCGGGCCCGGGAGGAGTTGATCGGCACCGCCCTCCCCGGTGAGCTGCACCCGCCCGAGCGGGACGGCCGGATCATCGTGCTCACCTCCGGCACCACCGGGACGCCGAAGGGCGCGCGTCGCCCCACCCCGGCCGGTTTCGGCCCGCTGGTCTCCATCATCGACCGGATCCCACTGCACGTCCGGGACCGGGTCATGATCGCCGCGCCGGTCTTTCACACCTGGGGGTACGCGGCCCTCCAGGTCTGCTTCGCGCTGCGCGCCACCATCGTGCTGCACCGACGCTTCGACCCCGCCGCCACCCTGGACGCCCTGGTGCGACACCGCTGCCAGGCACTGTTCGCGGTGCCGGTGATGCTGCAACGGCTGATGGAGGCACCGGCACCGAATCCCCGGCCGCCGCTGAAGGTGGTGGCCGTGAGCGGTTCCGCGCTGCCCGGCGGGCTGCCGTCGGCCTTCATGGACACCTATGGCGACGTGCTCTACAACCTGTACGGCTCGACCGAGGCGTCCTGGGCCTCCATCGCCACCCCCGCCGACCTGCGCACCGCCTCCACCGCCGCCGGCCGACCACCGCACGGCACCCGGTTGGCGATTCTCGACGACGCTGGCGAGCCGGTTCCCGCTGGGCGGGTGGGCCGGATCTTCGTCGGCAACGAGATGCTCTTCGAGGGCTACACCTCGGGTAGCGACCGGGAACGCCACGACGGCCTGCTCGACACCGGCGACCTGGGGCGGGTCGACTCCGACGGCCTGCTCTTCGTGGACGGTCGGGCCGACGACATGATCGTCTCCGGCGGGGAGAACGTCTTCCCCTCCGAGGTGGAACAGTTGCTCGCCCAACTCCCCCAGGTACGCGAGGCCGCCGTCATCGGCGTACCCGACGCCGAGTACGGCCAGCGCCTCGCCGCCTTCCTGGGGCTCCATCCCGGCGAGACCCTCGACGCCGAGGCGGTCCGCGAGTACGTCCGGCACTATCTCGCCCGCTTCTCCGTGCCCCGCGACGTGGTCTTCGTCAAGTACCTGCCACGCAACGCCACCGGCAAGGTACTCACCCGCGAGCTACTTCGCTACTACGGCTGACCCGTCGACGCCCGGGTGGCGGTGCGGCGCTCCCCAGTCCGGCTCCGATCGTGAATGGTTGCGGATTATCCTATTTTGTCCGCTTAGGCAGGCTCCGTGTGGTGTGGTGACATCCGCATCGTTATGTCCCATCTACACCTCTTCGGGCAAAACGCTACACGCGAACCCGCCTCAGGTGTAGTACCCACGGAGGATGTTCTGTGACAGTTAAGCCCAATCATCGCCTTCGGCGAACGGCCCTGCCGGCGCTCGCGGCTTCCGCAGTTGCCGCCGTGGTCGCCACCTTGCTGTTCCTCAACGTGAGCGCGGCCAACGCGCAGGAAGCGCCGGTGGGCCTGGGGACGGCCGGCAACTTTTCCGTACTGGCCGGTGCTGAGCCCACCAACACCGGCCCGAGCTTCCTGGGCCAGAGCCTCGGGAGGTACCCAGGAAACACTGCGTCGGGCTTCGCGACGGCAACCATCGGCGGCGAAATCCACCTCGGCGACGCAGTCGCTCTACAGGCCCAGAGCGACCTGACCACGGCCTTCAATGACGCCGCCGGCCGGACCCCGTTCACCAACCTTCCCGCAGAACTCGGCGGCAACACCCTCAACCCCGGGGTCTACCGGATCGGGGCCGCGCAGCTGACCGGGGCGTTGACGCTCAACGCCCAGGGCGACCCACAGGCTGTGTTCATCTTCCAGGTCGACTCCGCGCTCACCACAGCGTCGAACAGCAGCGTCGTCCTCATCAACGGCGCTTCGGCCTGCAACGTGTTCTGGAAGATCGGCAGTTCGGCGACACTCGGCACGGGCACCACCTTCGTGGGCACCATCATGGCCCAGGCGTCCATCACGATGGCCACGGGCGCGACTCTCCAAGGTCGCGCGTTGGCTCGAACCGCCGCCGTCACCCTCGACACCAACGTCATTACCGCACCCGTGTGCGCTGCGCCTCCTGGGCCGTCCGGCCCGCCCGGCCCAACTGGCCCGCCCGGCCCATCTGGCCCGCCCGGCCCGTCCGGTAGCCCCGGTGTCCCGGGCAGCCCCGGTGTCCCGGGCAGCCCCGGCGTCCCAGGCAGCCCCGGCGCCCCAGGCAGCCCCGGCGCCCCAGGGCCGGCCGGCCCGTCTGGCCCGCCTGGTAGTCCCGGTGCCCCAGGGCCGGCCGGCCCATCTGGCCCGCCTGGCCCGCCTGGTCACCCTCACGGCAAGCACAAAATCCTGCCGGTAACCGGTAGCAGCCAACTCCCGGTCCTGACCGGCACGGGAATTGGCATGGTCGCCCTCGGCGCGCTCATGTTCTTCCTCTCCCGCTATAGAACACGCAGGTCCTGATCGGGAGGCCCGGCCGGTGACCCGCCGGCCGGGCCCCTCCAGATGCGCCAAGATCGGCAAGGAAGTCGGGGGCAGCGCAAGCCCTGACCGCATGCCGAGGTGGCGGCAGCTCGGCCAGCAGAGCGAGAATGGCCAGTCGGTCCGGCGTACCCTCGACGCCCGGGCGGACCGCACGGGCCGGCACCTCGGCCCAGGTTCCTCCCCGCCGCGACGGCCGGCAGCGGTCGTCCTAACCTCCTAAAACAGGAGTCGCGGGGTACGGGGTTGCCCGATCTACCGGACACCACCTGCACGTCGATGCCGTGGGCGGCGCCGCGTTCGACGCCCCGCGACGTCGTCTTCGTCAAGTGCCTGCCCCGCAACGCCACAGGGAAGACGCTCACCCGCGAACTGCGTCGCTACTACGGCTGAGCACCGCCACCTCCGACTGCCCGCTCACGAGCGCCACTCCCGAGCCACGCTCGTCGCCACCCCAGTACCAGCACTGACCAGGCATTGTCGGTCGCACAGCCGACAATGCGTCCCTTTCAGGCGGAATATTAAAATTATCATGGGAATCTCATCCGAGCTTTCCCATTGGCTTCTTCCCATAGATCTCTGTGTAATGAGACCTACCAACGTTGTCGGGCAACACCGGCGGCGGGCGGGATCGGGGAGGGCTGACCCAGATGGCTGCGGCGAAGCGCAGAGCCGAGGAGAGCGGGCGCGACGACGCTCGGGAGAGGCTGTATTTGATCCGCGCCACCTACGTCAGCGCCGTCGTGGCGCTCCTGGCCGTGGTGTTGCTGGCCTTCCTAGGCGGATGTAGCGAGGCCGAAGGCACGGCCACGGCCGGCATGGCCGCCGTCGGCGCGATCATGACCGCCGCGTTCGGCGTCGCGGCCGCGTACGCGCGAAGCAAACGTTAATTAGAAGGGGCCCTTTCCTATGTTAAAAAGGGGCCCTTCCTATGCACGAGGCGTTAAGAAGGGGCCCCTCCTTACACCCTTACCGCTCGGCGGTGCGGCCGATGGCGGCGGCTACGGTGCTGACGCGGTCGGCGAGCAGGCCGAGGGCGCCGACGGCACGGTCCACCGGGTCGTCGCCGGCACCGCCGAGGGCCTTGGAGCGCTGGTAGGCGTCCTTCACCTCGGCCCAGCGGCGGGCCTGGTCGGGGGTGAGTCGGCCGCGCAGCTCGGCGAGCTTGAGCAGGTTCGCCTCGGCGCCGGACGCCAGGGTCTGCGCCTCGCCCAGGTAGTGGTCGTCGATCACCGCTTCCAGCTCGTCGTCGGTGAGCACGGGGACGACCCGCTCGGCCAGCTTGTTCATGTTGCGGTACGACCCCTGGAGCTGGAACGGCGGCTCGGTGCGCGCGGCGTCGGACTGCGCCGCCGAGGCGATGTACGCCTGGTTGTTGGTGAGCACCACCTGCTGCACCCGCAGCAGCTTGCGCAGAACCGAGACGATCTGCTCCAGCTCCACCGGCGGGTACGGGTGGGACAGCTGGTCGGGCCGCACGGAGTCGTCGCCGCGCGCCATCCGGACCAGCAGCTCCAGGTCGGCGCGGTCCCGCCCGGACAGCGGCGCCAGCACCGGGTTGGCGATCAGCGCGTTCTCGATGTAGCTGAGCGCGAAGACCTCCTCCCGGCCGGAGAGCACGTCGCCGAGGTTCCACACGTCGGCCCGGTTGGCGAGCATGTCGGGGATCCGGAACCGCCGCCCCGACTCGGTGTACGGGTTACCGGCCATGCACACCGCGAAGCGTTTGCCGCGCAGGTCGTAGGTGCGGGTGCGGCCGTCCCAGACGCCCTCCATCCGGCGCTGCCCGTCGCAGAGCGAGATGAACTTCTGCAACAGTTCCGGGTTGGTGTGCTGGATGTCGTCCAGGTAGAGCAGCACGTTGTTGCCCAACTCCAGGGCGAAGGAGATCTTCTCCACCTCCTGCCGGGCGGTGGCGTCGGGCGCCTCGGCCGGGTCCAGCGAGGTGACCTTCGAACCCAGGGCCGGGCCGTTGACCTTGACGAAGACCAAGCCGAGCCGGCTGGCCACGTACTCCATCAGGGTGGTCTTGCCGTAGCCGGGCGGCGAGATGAGCAGCAGCAGGCCGGACTGGTCGACCCGCTTGTCGTCCCCGGTCGCGCCGAGCTGCCGGGCCAGATTGTCGCCGATCAGCGGCAGGTACACCTCGTCGAGCAGCCGGTTGCGGACGAAGGCGTTCATCACCTTTGGTCGGTACTCCGCCAGCCGCAGCCGGTCCCGCTCGGCGTCCACCAGCGTGTTGCGTCGCCGCTGGTAGTCCCGGTACGCGGGCACCACCTCGGTGCGGAACGCGCGGGTACGGGCCAGCGTCTCGTCCAGCCGTACGCCCAGCGTGGAGCCCTCGATGCGTGGGTGCGCGCCGAGCAGCCCGCCGACCGTCTCCGTCATGGTGGCCGCGCTGTCCCGGCGGGGCAGCTCGGGGCCGCACAGCTCGACGGCGATCGCCTCCGGCAGGTCGTACCCGGACAGGTCGCCGTCGTCGGTGGCGAGGAACGCGGTCAGCCACGCCGCCACCAGCTGATACCGGCCGGCCAGGTCGGCGCCGAGCGCCCGCAGGTCGTCGTCGAACTCCCGGGAGGACCGCGACTGCGGACCGCCGAGCGCCCGCCGGAACCGGTCGAGCAGGACCCGCGCCCCGCCTCCGGTGACGAACCGCACCGGAGGTGCGGACAGCTCCTCGAACAGGTACTCGCCGGCCAGGCCGGTCCCGCCGGCCGGCAACGGCAGGCCGGCGGCGTGCAGGAAGTCGCCGATCGCCTCGGCCAGTTGGCCGCAGAGCCGGTCGGCGGCGTCCTCGCCGTCCGGGCGGCCGAACCGCTGCCGGGCCCGGGCCAGCGAGGCGGCCCGGGCGGTCCAGGCCGCGCCGGTCGGCTCGTCGGTGCCGTACCGCCAGAAGAGCTGGGCGGCGGCCCGGTCGGTCGGCGGGTAGCGCAGCAGCCCCGCGCCGGTGTGCAGGCGCAGCAGCACCCGCAGGATCTCGGCCGCGTCGTGGTCGTGCACGCCGCGCTCGTACCCCTCGTCGTAGCGGGTCTCGGCGACCCGCCGGACCAGCTCCCGCAGCCCGTCGCCGTTCACCGCCGCAGCGTGCAGCGCGTCCAGGGTGAGGCCGTCGCGGCCCGCCTCGGCGGCGGCCAGGATCGTGGTGGCCAGGTGCTCCGCCCGGTACACCTGCGCCGACTCGGAGACCAGCAGTTGGTCCCAGAACCGTCGGGTCTGCTGGAACTCCTCGTCACAAACCGGGGAGCGGTAGTCGGTGCCGGTCACGGCGACCGCCATCCGGCCATCGTGCGGCACCACGGCCACGTCGATCGGCTGGGTGTTGACCGCGAAGCGGTGCCGGCCCAGCCGGATCGTCTCGCCGCCGTCGGCGTACAGGTCGAGTCGGTCGCGCAGGCCGCGCCCGGCCTCCTGGCGGGCGGCCCGCACCCGGCCGTCCAGCTCCTCGGCCCGCACCGCGTCGCCGAGCGTACGCAGCTCCTCGACCACCATACGCAGCTTGCCCACCATCGGGTCGGCCGCGAAGTAGGTGTTGATCTCGTCCAGCGAGCCCAGTGTGCCGGCCCGCCGCTGCACGCTGACCAGGATCCGGTCGGCCGAGGCGACCAGCCGGTCGGCCCGCCGGGCCCGCTCGTCCAGCAGCGCCTGCTTGCGGCTGGAGAATGCCTCGTAGATGTCGGTTCGCCGGGTGGCCAGCTCGGCGAGGAAGTCGTCGAACTCGCCGAAGCGGGACTCCAGATCCTCCACCCGCAGCAGCAGCCGGCCGAGCTGCTCGTCGCAGCGCTCGGCGGTGTCCGCCGCCGCCAACGCCCCGGTCACCGCCTGCCCGAGCAGGGCGAACTCAGCGGCGAAGCCGGCTCGGCCCTCCGCGGCGGCCAGCTCGCGGCGCCGCTTGTCGAGCACGGCACGGGCCCGGTTGACCGCGCCGAGCACCTCGCCGACCCGGCCCAGAATGCCGGTGCGGACGGTCGCGTCGGCGATGTCCAGCCCGCCCACCACCTCGGTGATGGTCTGCAGGCCGTCGGTGCGGGCGGCAAGCTCCTCACTGACGCTGCCGGACTCGGCCACCGTGGCGATCTCGGCGGACCGCGCGGCGAGCCGCTCCACGTCCTGCTGGTAGCCGGCGAGCGCCTCGTCGCGGCGGAGGAACTCCACCGCCCGCCGGCCGGCCACCGCCAGTTCCTCGTCCATCTGGCCGGCCAGTTCGTCGATCCGGTCGTGGTCGACGTAGCGCAGCTCGCGCAACGTCTCCAGGTGCCCGCGTGCCCGGCGCAGGCCACCGAGCTGGGCGACCCAGTCGTCGGCGGTCAGCGGCGCCTCGCCCCGGGCCCGACGGGCCAACGAGGCGATCTGCTCGGCGCTGGCGTCCACTTCGGCCCGCGCCCGCTCGGTGAGCGTACGGACCTTCTCGTGTTCCTCCAGCACGGTGGTGGCGGTGCGCCGCAGCCCAGCCAACGGCGTGGCCAGGTCACCGAGTTCGTCGTCACCGAGCCAGTGGTAGTGGTCGGCGATCCGGGCACAGGCGGCGATCAGCGCCTCGTACACCTCGGCGGTGGCGGTGCCGTCGACCATCCGGGTCACCGAGAGGGTGTCCGAGATGCCGCGTACCAGGTCGGCGTTGCCGACCCGCTCCAGCGGCCCGGTCCCGGCCGGCTGCCCGGCGGCGTACGCGTCGGAGACGTACGGCGTCTGCCAGATCTGCATCGGGTGGACCCGGGTGGGCTCCTCGGAGACCGCCCGGAACACCACCAGTGTGCCGTCGTCGAAGAGCGAGAACCCGTGGCACGGGATCGGCGCGGCCACCTCCTTGCGGATCGCGTTGTACGGCAGCAGCAGCGAACGCCCGTCGGCCCGGGCGTGGAAGACGTAGAGCACGTCCTCGCCGTTCGGCGACCGCACCACCCGCTCGAACTCCAGGTCGGCGACCTCGGTGTCGAAGGTACGCGTGACGCCGGTGGCCAGGTGGTAACCGCCCGGGAAGATGATGCCGTGGTCATCGGGCAGCCGCTGGCAGGCGACCCCGATGCCGTCGAGCCGGATCACCTCCCGGCTCAGCGTGTTGAAGACCAGGTGTCGCCACTGCGTCTCCTTGTACGGCCGCAGCCGCAACAGGATCAGCGGACCCACCCGGGCCCAGTGCACGTCGGCGTCGGCCAGGCTCTGCAACGGCTCGTCCACCGGCTCGCTGTAGATGCCCTCGCCGACCTCGGTGTTGTTCTCCACCTTCACGGTCAGCGTCCCGCCCACCGTCTCGACGAAGACCTCGCCGTCGATGGAGATGTGCGGATGCCGGCCGAGGACGTGGTCCTCCCGGGTGGTCTCGATCCACTCGAAGTCGTGGCTCGGCGGGAAGATGTGATCCCGCTCGCCCCGGCTGTCCAGGTACTCCGGCACCCCGTCGACGCCGACCTGCCAGCGCAGCACCCGGATGTCCTCGGTGCGCGGCCCGGTCTGGAACACCGCCAACAGCCGGCCGTCGACCCGGCGCAGCTGCAGCAGCCGGGCCTGCCGGTAGTAGCGGTACAGCTCGGAGAAGTCGCGGACGAACTGTGGGTGGCGCAGCAGGCCGGGCAGCTCGTCGTGGCCGGCCTCGTCGAACCGGAACGCGTCCGCCCCGTTGCCGGGCTCGTGGACGAACCGGTGCAGCGAGAAGACGTCGTCGACGCTCGTCTCCGGCTTCAGCCCGATGAAGACGTTGTAGCCGAAGAGCATCAGCCCGCCGACGGAGACGATGTCCCGGGGCACGCAGTTGTGCTCGGTGCGGATCCGCTCGGTGCTGCGCAGCCGCAGCTGGGTGCTGCCGAAGACCTCCAGCCGGCGGGCGTTGAGCCGCTCCGCCCGCCGGGCCAGCTCGGTGGCCTGCGCGGCGAGCCGCTTGCGCAGCACCTCGTAGCTGCCGTCGTCCAGCCCCGGCCGACCGCTCTGGGACCCGGCGGTGTCCGCCGGTCCGGCGTCACCGGGCGTACGCCCCGCGGCCACCGGACCGGCGGTCGGGTCACTCACCGGCGCGCTCCCGCGAGCCCGTCAGGGCGGCGACCGGGGTCTCCGCCACACCCAGGCGCTGCGCGGCCTTCAGCAGCTCCTGGAGCTTGCCCTGGTCGGCCCCGCCGGAACGCATCTGCTGCATCAGGAACGCCGACAGGGTGAGGTTCTGCACGTCGGCGCTGTGCAGCGAACCGACCATCCGGGTGAGGTCCTCGGTGAAGTTGGCGCTGCCGTCCAGCCACGGCTGGGCCAGGTTCTTCGCCACGTCCGAGTGGGCCACGAAACTGTCCACGCTCTTGCCGAACGAGATCGAGCTGAGCAGCCGGTCGAAGAAGACGCTGTCCCCACCGACGATGTCGATGTTCGCCTTCTCCAGGCCGGTGGCCACCAGCGCCGCCTGTGCCTCGGCGACCTGCCGCTGGGTGTCCAGCCCGGCCAGCCGGACCTCCTTCTCCAACTCCAGGCGCAGCCGGTACTCCTCGTGCTCCCGGGTCGCGTCGTCCAGCGCCGCCATCGCGGCGGCCTTCTCGGTGAGGCCCTCGGCCTCGCCCTTCAGCTTCTCGCGCACCGCGTCGGCGGCGGCGATCGCCTTCTCCCGCTCCACGGCGGCCTCCGCGCGACCGACCTTCTCGATCGCCTCGGCGCTGCGCTCCTGGACCTGCACCTCGGCCAGGCCGGCCGCCGCCGACTCGGCCTGGATCCCCTCGGCCAGCCGGATCTTCGCCCGGGCCTCCAGCTCCGCGGCCTGCTGACGGGCCTCGGCCAGCACCAGTTCCTCGCGGGCCTTGTGCTTGGCCGCCGCCTCGGCCGCCTCCGCCGCCTTGATGTCCTTGACCAGGTTCTCCTGCGCCTCGGCCTCGGCCTGGATCACCACCGCCTGGCGGGTCCGCTCGGCCTCCTCGACCACCCGCAGCCGCTTGATGTTCTCCTCTTGCTCGGCCACGGTCTTCTCCACCGCGATCCGCTCCCGGACGACCTCGGCGATGGCCCGCTTCTCCGCCTCGACCTCCTTGTCCTTGGAAATCGTGCTCAGCTCGGTCTCCCGCTCCCGGCTGATCACCTCGAGCAGGCGGTCCTTCTCGATCCGCTCGGTCTCGATGGCGATGACCCGCTCGCGGTTCTTCTCCGCGACCGCGATCTCCCGGGCCCGGTTCTCGTGCTGGACGCCCAACTGCTCGTCGGTACGGATGTTCGCGGTCTCGGCCCGCAGCCGCTCCTCGGCGCGTACCCGGGTGACCTCGGCTTCCTCGCGGGCCCGCACGGTCTCGATCTCCCGGCGCTGCTTGGCCTCGGCGTCCGCCTGGCGCCGCTCCAGCTCCAGGATCGCCTCCTTGGCGTCCACGTTCTGGCGGGTGATCTCCTTCTCCTCGCTGCGCCGGAACTCGTTGGTCCGGACGTTCTCCTGCGAGGTCAGCTCGGTGATCTTCCGGATGCCCTGGGCGTCGAGGATGTTGGCCGGGTCGAGTTGCGCCATCGGCGTCTGCTCCAGGAAGTCGATCGCCGCGTCCTCCAGGCTGTAGCCGTTGAGGTCGGTGCCGATCACCCGGATGATCTGGTCCCGGAACTCGTCGCGCTTGGTGTAGAGGTCGACGAAGTCGAGTTGCTTACCGACCGTCTTCAGCGCCTCGGAGAACTTCGCGTTGAACAGTTCCTGCAACGTCTCCCGGTCGCTGGCCCGCGCGGTGCCTATCGCCTGCGCCACCTTGACGACGTCCTCAATCGTCTTGTTGACCCGGACGAAGAAGGTGATCCGGATGTCGGCGCGGATGTTGTCCCGACAGATCAGGCCCTCGTTGCCGGTCCGTTCGATGTCGATCGTCTTGACCGAGATGTCCATGGTCTCGGCCTTGTGCAGTACGGGCAGCACGACCGCGCCGGTGAAGGTCACGTCGACCCGCCGGATCTTGGAGATGATCAGCGCTTTGCCCTGCTCGACCTTGCGGAACAACCGACTGACCATGAACACCACGCCGAGCGCGACGAGCAGGACGACGGCGAGGAGTACACCGATTCCGGTGGTGATGACATCCATGACTTGGGCGCGCGGGCGGTGACGGCCGGCGGATGAGCCGCAGGTGCCCGCGCATCCTCCTTTCGAGGTGTCTCGAGGGGCAGCGTGGGACAGGCCGGCGGTGGGGGTTGATCCGGCTGTCCCGGTTGACGTCGGGGTGATCCGCGGACGGCGCGTCTCACCAGAGGCGGTTACTTGGGGGCATGTCTCAGGGGGTCGAAGGCGGGTCCGGCGGGCATCACCCAGAAGAACTCGCCCTCGGTGTCGTAGTCGTAGATCAGCGCGGAGCTACCGGAGGTCAACTTCTCGTCGCCCGGCTGCCGGATCTGCACCACCGCCGACGAACCGTCCGCGGCGGTCACCTCGGCCTGACCGAAGTCGGCGGTGACCGTACCGGTGCGCACCACGCACAATCGGCCGACGAAGGCGTGCCGGGTCGCGTCCGTCTCCGCCGGGAAGAGCCGACCCAGTGGCACCGCGACCAGCCGGGTCACCAGCCACGCGCAGGCTGCGGCGGCCAGCAGGACACCGATCGAGACGAGGATCCGGGTGCCGGAGCCGAAGCCGATACCGTCGAGCAGCGCCGTGCCGGCGAGGCTGACGAACCACGCCACCGCGACGAGCAGGGAGAAGACGACGGCGCTGGGCACACCACCGAGGCCGAGGCCGGCCAGGACCGCACCCGGTACGCCGTCGACGTCCAGGTCGTCGCCGAGGTCCAGCACGCCGGTCAACACCAGCAGCCAGTAGCCGACGACGACCACCAGCAGGAAGCTGAACAGCACGGTGGGAAAGCTCAGCGCCGCGCCGAGGAAATCGGTCACCGAATCCTCCCTCCCGTAGCCGGCGGCCGGTTAGGGCCACGATGATCGTGACACGGGGTGTCAACGCCTGATGGTGGCCGACCGGCTGGTTTCCGGCGGTCCGGGCGGGTTGACCATACCGCTGTGGGCAGCCACGACCGCCCGCCACCGGGGAGGACCGACCTCCCACGGGCGGCCGATTATCCGGGGGCGTACGGGTCAGTTGCCGAGCGGGACCACCAGCATGCCGACGGAGCCACACGTCTGGGCGGGATCCTTGAAATGTTCACCGTCGACCACGTAGACGAGCTCGCCCCATCCAGCAGCGGAAACACCGGCCGTCGGGCGACCCCGAACAGCCACGGGCGTTCCTCGCCGTGCCGGATGGTGGCCAGCCGCCGCCAAGCCACCGCGAAAACCTCGCCCACGAGGTCCTGCGCATCATCGTTGCCGAGGCGATCACTGGCGTACGCGAAGACCGCGTCACCATGTCGGCGGAACATGTCGGTCAGCCGCTGTCGGTCCTCGGCGCTCTGCTGCGCGTCCGGCACAGCTTCTCCAGGTGGTCTCACACCCGTACTTGTCGGTGCGGCCGGAGTTACTTACCGCCGCACCGACATTCCACGCGCGGCTGGATGTTCCCCTATGGAACAGCGATCCGGTCGTCGATCGCGGCGGCGGCGATGTCCGAGCGGTGGTGCGATCCGGCCAGCTCGATGCCGCGTACCAAGTCGTAGGCGGCGTCGCGGGCAGCGGCCAGGTCGGGGCCGGTGGCCGTACCACAGAGGACCCGGCCGCCGGCGGAGAGCAGCGCACCGTCGGCGTCCCGGCGGGTGGTGCCGGCGTGGATGACCCCCGGGCGCTCCGCGCCGGCGATCACGTCGCCGGTACGCGGCTTCGCCGGGTAGCCCTCGGCGGCGACCACCACGGTCACGGCGGCACCGTCACGCCAGCGCAGCGGCGGGTGTTCGGCCAGCGTGCCGGTGGCCGCGGCGTGCAGCAGCCCGGCCAGCGGCGTCTCCAGCAGGGCCAGCACCACCTGGGTTTCCGGGTCGCCGAAGCGGGCGTTGAACTCGATCACCCGAGGGCCGGCCGCGGTGATCGCCAGCCCGACGTAGAGCAGGCCGGCGAAGGGCGTCCCCCGGCGGCGCATCTCGGCCAGGGTCGGGTGCACCACATCGCGCATCACCTCGTCGACCAGACCGGGCGGCGCCCAGGGCAGCGGGGCGTACGCGCCCATGCCGCCGGTGTTCGGCCCGGTGTCGCCGTCACCGGCGCGCTTGAAGTCCTGTGCCGGCAGCAGCGGCACCGCCGCCTCGCCGTCGGTCACCACGAAGAGCGAGACCTCGGGGCCGGCGAGGTACTCCTCGACGACCACCCGGCCGCACTCACGGGCGTGCCCCAGTGCGGCTGCCCTGTCGTCGGTGACGACGACGCCCTTGCCGGCGGCGAGGCCGTCGTTCTTGACCACGAACGGCGGGCCGAACTCGTCGAGCGCCAGGCCGACATCCTCGGTTTCGGTGCAGGCGTGCGCGCGAGCGGTGGGTACGCCGGCGGCGGTCATCACGTCCTTGGCGAACGCCTTGGACCCCTCCAGCCGGGCCGCCTCGGCGCTCGGCCCGAACACCGCGATGCCCTTGGCGCGTACCGCGTCGGCCACTCCGGCGACCAACGGTGCCTCCGGCCCGATCACCACCAGGTCGGCCTGCTCCTCGACCGCCAGCGCAGCGACGGCGGCCGGATCGGCGGCCTCCACCGCACGCAGCTCCGCCACCGCGGCGATCCCCGGGTTTCCCGGAGCCGCGATCAGCTGCTCAACGGACGGATCCTCGACGAGCCGCAGCGCGAGAGCATGCTCCCGCCCCCCACCACCCAGCAACAGAACGCGCACAACCCGGCATCCTACCCACCCCCTCCCCCGCTCCGTTGATCATGAAGTTATTGCCGAGACACGCCGGGCAGAGTGACAACAACCTCATGATCAACCGCGTTGGGCGGCGCGCATGGCTTGCCGGACGGTCCACGGGATGTAGTCGGGGCGGAGGGTGTCCGCCCAGGTGAAGCGGAGGACCGTCCAGCCCGCGTTGAGCATGCGATTCTGCCTGCGGCGGTCGGCGAAGACGGCGTCCGGGGTGCTGTGGACGTCCCGGCCGTCGGCCTCCGCGACGATCCGGTGCCGACGCCAACCCAGGTCACCGACACCGAGCAGGTAGCCGTCGTGGTCACGCACCTCGAGCTGGAGTACGTCGGGTGGCACCTTGCCGTCGACGCAGCACAGTCGGGTACGCGTCTCGAGCGGAGACTGCGCCCGACCATCCGCCTCGGCCAGATGGTTGCGGGCCGCCACCGCACCACGCCGCCCTCGGATGAGTCGTTGGATCTCGGACAGATCGTCCGCCACGACGAGCCGCTGATTGAGCCCCGAGTCGAGCAGGCACACGGCCGAGTAGCGGTCCAGCCGCAGAATCAGGTCAGCGACGGTGCGTACGGGCCCGGTGGCGGGAACGCCGTTGACCTGCACGAGATGCCGCGGATCGATGACCAGTTGATGCAGGGTCACCTGGGGATGATCTCGCCGGTTCGACTTCGCAGCGCAGCTCGGGACCGAGAGATGGATCTCGTCCGTCGGGCCGGGCCCGGCCAGCCGATGCAACTCGGCGGCCGTTGACAGCACCGCAGCGGCCGAGGGCCCGAAGGATGCCACCGCCGCCCTGATCTGCGCCCGGCGGGGAACACCATCGTGCAGGTCGGCATCGACCAGGTAAGCACCTCTGGCCACCGCGCGCCACCGACCCGCCCGACACAAGCGGTGCACCTCGTGCACGCTGAATCCGGCAGTCCGCGCCTGCCCAAGAGTGACCACCCCGTCCTGGGTGGCGGCCACCCGTCGCACCACCGTCAATGCATCCACGTCGACCGACTGTCCCGGTCCACGGAGATCGACAAAAGCCCCTGTGGATAACCACCCCCACCCCTGTGGATAACTCCACCGCCCCCGGCGACCGGCCGGCGATGCGGGGGAGGCTAGGGGAGGAGGGGGTGGCGGGTTACGTTTTCTTCGCGGCCGGGGCCTACGCCTACCACGGAGACCTGGGTGGCGCAGAGTTCCTCGATGCGGGCGAGGTAGCGTCTTGCGTTCTCGGGCAGCTCAGCCTCGGTGCGGGCCTTGGTGATGTCCTCCCACCAACCGTCGTGCTCCTCGTAGATCGGGGTGGCGTGGTGGAAGTCGGTCTGGGTCATCGGCATCTCGTCGACCCGCTTGCCGTTGATCTCGTAGCCCACGCAGATCGGCACCTTCGACAGGCCGGTGAGCACGTCCAGCTTCGTGATCACCAGGTCGGTGACGCCGTTGAGGCGGCAGGCGTACCGGGCCACCACCGCGTCGAACCAGCCGCACCGGCGCTCCCGGCCGGTCGTGGTGCCGTACTCCCGGCCGACCTTGCGCAGGTGCTGGCCGTTGTCGTCGAACAGCTCGGTGGGGAACGGACCCGAGCCGACCCGGGTGGTGTACGCCTTGCTCACCGCGATCACCTTCGTGATGGCGGTGGGCGGGATACCCGTCCCCACACACGCCCCGCCCGCCGTCGGGTTCGACGAGGTGACGAAGGGGTACGTGCCGTGGTCCATGTCGAGCATGGTGGCCTGAGCGCCCTCCAGGAGCACGGTGTCACCGCGATCCAGCGCGTCCCAGAGCATCACCCGGGTCTCCGCGATGTACGGCCGCAGCCGCTCCGCGTACGCCAGGTATTCCTCGATGGTGGCGTCGACGTCGATGGCCTTGCGGTTGTAGACCTTGAACAGCACCTGGTTCTTCTCGCGCAGCGCGAGTTCCAGCTTCTTGCGCAGGATGCCCGGGTCGAGCAGGTCCTGCACCCGGATCCCCATCCGGGCGACCTTGTCGCCGTACGCCGGGCCGATGCCCCGGCCGGTGGTGCCGATCCGCGCGCTGCCGAGGTACCGCTCGACCACCCGGTCCAGCGCCCGGTGGTGCGGCATGATCAGGTGCGCGTCCCCGGAGATGCGCAGCCGGGACACGTCGACCCCGCGCTCGGCCAGCCCGTCGATCTCGGTGAGCAGCACCTTCGGGTCGACCACCACACCGTTGCCGATGACGATCACCGCGTTCGGGGAGAGCGCGCCCGACGGCATCAGGTGCAGGGCGTACTTCTGGCCGTCGGGGGTGATAACCGTGTGGCCGGCGTTGTTGCCACCGGAGTAGCGGACCACGTAGTCGACCCGCTCACCCAGCAGGTCGGTAACCTTGCCCTTGCCTTCGTCGCCCCACTGAGCGCCGAGGAGCACGATCGCTGGCATCTCTTTCGCCTCCAGAAGGCTCGGGCGCCAGATGGCGACCGGTCAGCGAGCCCGGGGTGTCAGGTTAACAAGTAGTGACGGCACGACCGGCAGGGGTCGCGCCGATAGGCAGGAGGAGCCTTACCGGTGTACGACGTGGTGCTGCTCACCCTGGGCTCGGAGCGGGACGCTCCGGGAGCCGGGTGCGGCAGCGACGGGGCCTGCTGCGGCGGCGCGACCGACGCTGCCCAAGGCCGGGAGGACTGCGAGACTCCCCGCGTACCCGTGTTGGCCTGCGCGGATGCCTTGACCGCCCGGGGTGCACGGGTCGAGACGGTAACGGCCCGATCGGACGCCGAGATCGACGAGGTGCTGGCCCGGCTGGACAGCCCGCCCAGGCCGGACGGCCTCACCTGGCCCGATCCGGATGCCAAGACCAGGCTCGTGGTCGCGATCGCCGGTGACGCACAGTTGCGCGCCGTGCTGCGCCGGCTGGTCCGGCGGTACGCGCCACCGCCCAGCCGTCGACCGGCCGACCTGGCCGGCAACCGGACCGTGCCGGACCTGCCGCCGGTCGGCGTACTGCCGCTCGATCCGGCGCGGAGCACGGCGCACCACGATCTCGCCGCGCAGCTCGGCCTCCCTCGCGATCCGGCGGCGGTGGCCGCCGCGGTGCTCGACGGCACGCCCCGCCGGCTCGATCTCCTGCGCAACGACGGCGGCTCGGTGACGCTGGACGGCGCGCTGCTCGGCGCCGCCGCCGAGGACGGACGCCCACTGCACTGGCGCGGCCGGGTGGAGGTGGACGACGTGGTGCTGTCCAACGGCGACGACCCGCTGCTGGCCTGCGCCATCGGCAACGCGGGCGGGTACGCGCGGCTCGACGACGTCGCCCTGCTCACCACGGCCGACCCGACCGACGGTCTGGTCGAGGTGGCGGTGGCCGTACCGGTGGTCACCCGGTCGAGGCTGGGCCGCCGCCGGGTACGCCTGGAGGTGCGCCGGACCCGGGGCCGGGCCGTGTCGGTCCTGCCCCGCGACGATGTCGCGCTGCCCTACCTGGACGACGGTGTGGAGGGGCAGTTGACCCGTAAGCGGTCCTGGTGGACCGAGCCGGGCGCCTGGGCGGTCTGGACGACCTGAGCCGAGCCACACCGACGGCCCGGGTCGGCCGGTGGGCCTATCCTCGGCAGGAGGAATGGGGAGGAACCGTGGTGGACGAGAACGCCGACCGGGCGCACGCACCCGGCCAGCAGGGGGTGCCGGAACGGGACATCGAACCACTCTGGCCACCCGATCAGATCGACGGCCTCGCGGCACCGCCATGGGATGCCCCGCCGCCGGTGCCACCTGCCGTTCCACCGACCCCCGGCCACCCGGCCACGCCGCCGTATCCCGGGCACCCGACGACGCCGCACCCCGGTCATCCGGCACCCGGCCACTCCGCCGTACCACCCTCGCCGGCCGACTATCCGTCGCTGACCAGCGGGGGTCCGACCGCCTCCGGCTGGGCTCCGCGGCCCGGCGGTCACCCGCCGGGAGTCTCCCAGGTCGATTTGAACCAGCCGTTCACCCTCGACCGGCCGACCTCGCTCACCACAGGCCCGAACAGCACCCCGACGGACGCCGGCCCATCCCCGACGCCCGACCAGGCCGAGACCGGCCCGTTGTCTACGGTGCCCGGCGACGATGAATCGACGGCCATCGCCGACGTGGGTGGCACGACGGGCGCCCCGACCGACTCCGGTGCGGACATCCACGACCGGGCAGGCAGCCCACCGCGGGTGCCCCGTCCGCAGACAGAGTCACCGTGGGCGCAGCCGCCGCAGCGTCCCGCCCCCGAGGTCGCCCCACCGGTCCAGGCCGGCGAGGGATCCGGGGTCCCGCCGCGGCCCGTCTGGGCCGCATCGGCCCAGGCGCTGCCGCCAGTGCCGCAGCCCATCCCCGGCCCGCCGGCACCTCCGCAGGTCAACCCGGTGGGAGACGACGACCCACCTTCCGCGGCCACCCCGCCGCCACCCGCACCGCAGCACGGGATGCCACCCGCACCGCATTACGGCACGGCGTCCGTGCCGCAGCAGGGTGGTTCCGCCGTCCCGGTCACGCCGCAGTTCCCTGGCCCGGTGCCGCCGCCGGTCACGGAGAGCGGGCCAGCCGTTCCGCCGTACGCCGGGCCGGCGCCACCCCCGGCCGAGTCGGTGTACCCGGCAGTGCCGCCCGGTCCGTTCCCGCCGCAGCCGGCCTGGAACCCGGTGCCCTGGCAGCAGCAGCACGTACCGCCGCCGGCGGCTCACCCGCTGCCGCACCAGCCGTACCAGCCGGCCGAGACCGCGTCCCGGGTCCCGCCGGCGTACGCGGAGCAGAACTGGAATCCGGAGGTGGGTGGCGCGCCGACCGCCGAGGACTTCGCCCGGCGGCGGCAGGTGCGCCCGGCTGATCCGGTCGCGACGATGGGCGTCCGCGCCGTGGTCAACAAGACGGGCCTGGTGAAGCTCCCACCGGGACGGCACGAGTTGGAACGCAAGCGGGACATCGAGACGGTACGCCGCAACTTCGGCGGGCTACGGCAGGTGACCGTGGTCAACCCGAAGGGCGGGGCGGGCAAGACCGTCGCCATCCTGCTGCTGGCGATGACCTTCGGGCAGAATCGCGGCGGGTACGTGCTGGCCTGGGACAACAACGAGACCCAGGGCACCCTCGGCATGCGCGCCCAGCAGGACTTCCACTCGCGTACGGTGCGGGACCTGCTGCGCGACCTGGGCCAGTTCCACGGCGCGCACGGGCGGGTCGGCGACCTGTCGCAGTACGTCCGCTCGCAGGGCGAGGGGATGTTCGACGTGCTCGCCTCCGACGAGTCGGCCACCGGCGGCGAGATGCTCACCGCAGCCGCTTTCGGCGAGATCCGCGAGGTCGTCAGCCGGTTCTACAAGCTGATCTTCGTGGACACCGGGAACAACGTACGCGCGCAGAACTGGCAGGCCGCGATGGACGCCACCGACCAACTCGTGGTCACCATGTCGGCGCGTAACGACTCGGCCGAGACGGCCGCCCGCATGCTCGACCACCTGGAGCAGAGCGGGCGGCAACGGCTGGTCCGGCAGGCGGTCACCGTGGTCTCCATGCCGCCGTCCCGCAAGGAGATCGACCTGCCCGCGATCCAGGAGCACTTCGCCGCGCGGACCAGGGCGGTGCTGCTGGCCCCGTACGAACGGCTCATCGACACCGGAGAGCCGATCCGCTACGCCCAGCTCTCCGCGGCCACCCGGGACGCCTGGCTCAAGATCGCCGCGGCGGTGGCCGAAGGCCTCTGACGCCTTCCACAGCCGCCGATCCAGGGAAGCGCCATCAGTCGATCTCTCACGACGACGAAATCCCCTGGATCGGCGGGTGCGGTGGATCAGTTGCTGGCCAGCGCGTCGGCGGCGGCCGGATCGCAGTCGCGGAGGAACTGTGCGCAGCGGGCGGCCTCGTCCGCCTCGCCGATCTCGTCGGCGGCCCGGGAGAGCACGTACAGGCAGCGCAGAAAGCCACGGTTCGGCTCGTGCGACCACGGCACCGGGCCATGGCCCTTCCAGCCGCTGCGGCGCAGCTGATCCAGCCCCCGGTGGTAGCCGGTGCGGGCGTACGCGTACGCCGGAACGACCTGGCCCTCGGCGAGGGCCCGGGCGGCCAGCGCGGCCCAGCCCGCGCTGTACGTCGGGAACCGCGCCGCAACCGCGGCGAACGCCTCGTCACCGCCGTCCTGCTCGGCCGCTGCCAGGATGGCGTCGGCCTCTTCGTTGACGGGCAGGAGCGTGGCGGGCGGCTCAGGCAACAGGTTCTGCATCGCCTCATTCAACCCGCTTCGCACCGGGGTGCGCGAGGGGGTCCGGCAAGCCCGTTGGCCCAACGGCCGAGAGGTCCGTCACGTCCCCGTCCGTTCTCCGCGTCGTCAGGCCGCGACCGGCAGGGTTGAGCCGGGCGGGCAGGATGAGCCGATGCCGACTCCACCCCCCGCAGACGTCATCGAACCGCACACCTGGACCAACGAGATCCAGACCCGGTCGGAGCTCGACCGACGGCTGGCGACCGGCAGCCTGGTCGGCCTGACCATCCAGGGGCTTGCGCTCGATCTGGACCCCGTCCCCGACTTCACCGACGTCGAGGTGGCCGGAACCCTCTTCGTCGGCTGTCGGTTCGCCTCCCGCCAGGTCGGTGCCGACCTGGTCCGGCGGGGCGCCAACGTGGTGCCGCCGTTCTCCGGGCTGCCGTACCCGACCCAGCCGCCGCACCTCTACACCCCGGAGGAGTTGGCGGCCGGCTTCGCCGAGGGCGGTTTCGAGGCGATGTACGACACCCGGGTGTACGCGCACTTCCGGGCCCACGGCGGCGCGCTACCCGACGTCCGGGAGGCCCTCGGCCAGCGGTTGCACGACCACGGCGTGGACAACGCGCTGGCCGACGCCACCCGCGCCTGGCTCAGCAGCCACGGACCGCAGTCGGTGGTCGGTGTGATGGGTGGGCACGCGGTGCCACGGGGCAGTGCGCCGTACCGGATGGCCGCCGTGCTCGGCCGGGAACTGGCCAGGGCTCACCGCCTGGTGGTCACCGGCGGCGGACCGGGGGTGATGGAGGCCGCAAACCTGGGCGCGTACCTGTCGACCCGGCCGGCGGAGGAACTCACCGCCGCCATCGACCTGCTCGCCACCGCGCCGGACTTCGCCGACCACGACCGCTACACGGCCGCCGCGCTGAAAGTCAGGGAGGTGTTCGGCCGGACGATCGCCCCGCCGGGCGACGGCAGCGAACCGGCCACCGCCTACCGGGCGGACTCGGCCGCGTTGACCAACGGCGATCTGGACTGGGCCAGCTGCGGCGGGTTGGCCATCCCCACCTGGCTCTACGGCCACGAGCCGGCGAACCTGTTCGCCGGCCGGATCGCCAAGTACTTCTCGAACGCCATCCGCGAGGACACCATCCTGCGACTGGCGCGGGGCGGGATCGTCTTCGCCCCCGGCCGGGCGGGCACCGTGCAGGAGGTGTTCCAGGCGGCCACCAAGACCTACTACGGCACCGACGGCGTCAGCGGCGCGTACGTCTTCCTGGACCGCAGGTACTGGAAGACCGAGTTGCCGGTGGAGTCTCTGCTGCGCCCGCTGCTGACCACCTCACCGCTCGGCGACCTGTCGGACACCGTGCACCTCACCGACGACGTCCACGAGGCCGTCCGCCTGCTGACCCGGTGACGCCGAGGCGGCCGGCCCGAGCAGATGGGGCCGGCCGCCTCGGCGTGTTTTCAGCGTCGATACGTCACTTGGTCATCGTGGTGCCGGTGGAGCGCAGGTGCTCGCAGGCCTCCACGATGCGGGCGGCCATGCCGGCCTCGGCGGCCTTGCCCCACACCCGGGGGTCGTACATCTTCTTGTTGCCGACCTCGCCGTCGACCTTGAGTACGCCGTCGTAGTTGCGGAACATGTGGTCGGCGACCGGGCGGGAGAAGGTGTACTGCGTGTCGGTGTCGATGTTCATCTTCACCACGCCGTAGTCCAGCGCCTCGCGGATCTCGGACAGCAGCGAGCCGGAGCCGCCGTGGAAGACCAGGCTGAGCGGCTTCTCCTTGCCGTACTTCGCGCCGACCGCCTCCTGGATCTCGTTCAGGATCTCCGGACGGAGCTTCACGTTGCCCGGCTTGTAGACGCCGTGCACGTTGCCGAAGGTCAGCGCCGCCATGTAGCGGCCCTTCTCACCCAGGCCGAGCGCGTCGACCATGGCGAGGCCGTCCTCGACCGTGGTGTAGAGCTTGTCGTTGATGGCGTTCTCGACGCCGTCCTCCTCGCCGCCGACCACGCCGACCTCGATCTCCAGGACGATCTTGCCCTTGGCGGCCTCGACGAGGAGTTGCTCGGCGATCTCCAGGTTCTCCGCCACCGGCACGGCCGAGCCGTCCCACATGTGCGACTGGAACAGCGGCTCCTGACCATTCTTGACCCGCTCCTGCGAGATGGCCATGAGCGGCCGGACGAACTTGTCCAGCTTGTCCTTCGGGCAGTGGTCGGTGTGCAGCGCGATGTTGACCGGGTACTTCTTGGCCACCTCGTGGGCGTATGCGGCGAACGCCACCGCGCCGGTGACCATGTCCTTCACGGAGGGGCCGGAGAGGTACTCCGCACCACCGGTGGAGACCTGGATGATGCCGTCGCTCTCCGCGTCGGCGAAGCCCTTGAGCGCCGCGTTCAGCGTCTGCGAGGACGTCACGTTGATCGCCGGGTACGCGTACCGGCCGGCCTTGGCGCGGTCCAGCATCTCGGCGTAAGCCTCAGGGGAAGCGATGGGCATGTCGAACGCTCCTTACTTGCCGCTGTCGGCCGTGCGGCCGCTGTTCTCCTTGCGCCGGCCATACGGCCGCCTGGATCTCTTCGGACGGGTCGCCGAACGGCCGCCCGATTTTCATGGGCGGTCGGCCGTGCGACCGTCTGGTCTCCACGGGTGCGCCGGACCGCGCTGTCCTCCGCGGGCAGTATCCCGTAGCTGGACCGGCCGGGCACAACCGGGCTGGTTCACCGCCGGTCTACCGCCGGTCTGTGGAATCCGGTACCACCACGCTGATCAGCCAGGTGACCACCGCCATCACGATCGCCCCCCAGAAGGCCGGCCAGAAACCGTCGACGTGGAACGGAAGGTCGAGCGCCCGGGCGATCCAGTTGGTCAACAGGAACAGCAGGGCGTTGACCACCAGCGCGAACAGGCCCAGCGTCAGCAGGTAGAAGACACAGCCCACCACCTTGATGACCGGCTTGAGCACTGCGTTGACCACCCCGAAGATCAACGCGACGATGATCAGGGTGAGCGCAGTGTGGTAACCGGTCCGGCCGGTCACCTCCACCCCGGGCACGATCAGCGTGGTGATCCACAGGGCGACGGCGGTCGTCGCCAGCCGGATGAGGAATCCCACGGTGCCATCCTGGCACCGGGGACAGCCCGGGTGGGGGCGATTCGACCGACTCGGGTCCGCCGGTGGCGTACCCTCGCCCGGCGCCGCTTCCCAGCGAGGCGCAGGCGCAGCCCGTACGGTGGATGGGTACCGTCCACCGACATCCCGGAGGGACCGAATGGGCCAGCCCGAGGAGGACTTCGCCCCCGGCGACCACCTCAGCCCGGAGGAACGTGACCTGGAGGCCGAGCCGGCCGACGCGGTCGAGCAGGCCCGGGTGGTCGACGCCACCGAGGTCGAGGACGAGCCGAGCCGCGGTCTGGAGGTCGCCGACTGGGACGCGATGGAGCAGGCCCGGGTGGTCGCCGCCGACGAGGACGACTACCGCTGATCCCTGCCTGGCGGGTCGCCGTGTTCACCCCCTGTTGTTGACAGGGGGCCCTTCCTCTACCGCACGCGTTAACAGGGGGCCCTTCCTTGCACCGTGGCCGCCGGTAGCCTGGGCCGCCGTGGCAACCGCCACACGGTCAGGTCGAGCGACGTACGGAGCGGAATCTTCATGGCATTGGGCGAACGGGTAGGTCACGTGCTGCGCGGCGCGGCCATCGGCGTTGCCGAGGCTGTGCCGGGAATCAGTGGCGGAACCATCGCGCTGGTCACCGGCGTCTACGAGCGGGTGATCTCGTCCGCCGGCCACGTGGTGAGCGCCGCCCGGTACGCGGCCTCCGACGTGCCGCGCGGGCGCGGCTGGACGCGCACGGGTCACCAGTTGCGACAGGTGCACTGGGCGGTGGTCGTTCCGCTCCTGATCGGCATGCTGCCCGGTCTGTTGATCGCCGCGAAGGCGCTGGAACCGCTGCTCACCGGGTACCCGGAGCAGACCCGGGGGCTCTTCCTCGGGCTGGTGCTCGCCTCGGTGCTGGTGCCGATCTCGATGGTCGGCGCGCCGTGGCGGCGGGTCGAGATCGTCGCGCTGGCGATCGCCGCGGTGGCCGCGTTCGCGCTGACCGGCCTGCCGCAGGCCACCCTCACGCCGCACCCGTTGATCGTGCTGGTGGCGGCGGCGGTCGCGGTCTGCGCCCTGGTGATGCCCGGCGTCTCCGGGTCGTTCCTGCTGTTGACGGTCGGCCTCTACGAGCCGACGATCACCGCGCTCAACGAGCGCGACTTCGGCTACCTGGCGGTCTTCGCCACCGGCATGGTGATCGGTCTGTCGCTCTTCGTCAAGCTGCTCCAGTGGCTGCTGGAGGAGCACCGCCGGATGACTCTCGCGGTGATGTCCGGTGCCCTGTTGGGCAGCCTGCGGGCGCTCTGGCCGTGGCAGTCCGACGAGCGGGATCTGCACGCACCCGGCGACAACGTCCTGGCCATCGGCGCGCTGTTCCTGCTCGGCGTCGCCGTGGTCACGGCAATGGTCATCGCCGAGCGTCGCCGCCTTCGCCGGGCCGCCCGGGAACTCACCGAGGAGACGTACGAAACGTCCCACGTCCGCTGATGCCCATCCCCGCTGGTGGCTGCCGGTCGGGCAGCCACCAGCGGGTCAAGACTCAGCGAGCCCGCTTGGTGGCCCGCTTGCGCGGCGGAGTGAGCAGGTCGGCGATCGTGGCGATCGCACTCGGGACCAGTCGGTAGTAGGCCCACACACCGCGCTTCTCCCGCTCCAGCAAGCCGGCCTCGGTGAGGATACGCAGGTGGTGGCTGACCGTCGGCTGGGAGAGGCCAAGCGGCGCGGTCAAGTCACACACGCACGCCTCGCCCTCTGGCGCCGACTGGATCAGGCTTAGCAGCCGCAGCCGAGCGGGGTCGGCAAGGGCCTTGAGGACCCCGGCCAATCGCTCGGCGTCGGCACGTTCGATCGGCTCGCCGGCAAGCGGCGAGATCTGAGGCATGGTCATTTCGGCCAACGCAGTTCCCACGTATTCCATCCTTCCACCAGCAGCATCGATCTGCCTGCATATCGGCAGATCCGAATCGGCAGACTTTTACGCCACAAGGCCGAGGTCAGCCAACGTATAGGCCGCCCGATAGGGCAATCCGGCGGCTCGCACCGCGTCGCCGGCACCACGATCAACGATAACCGCCACCCCCACGACCTCGGCTCCGGCCTCGCGAAGAGCCTCAACGGCGGTCAACACACTTCCGCCCGTGGTGGAGGTGTCCTCCACCGCCAGGACCTGACGACCGGCCACATCCGGGCCTTCGATCCGTCGTTGCAGCCCGTGCGCCTTGCCCGCCTTCCGAACCACGAAGGCGTCCAACGGGCGCCCGGCGGCGTGCAGCATCGCCAGGGCGATCGGGTCGGCGCCCAGGGTCAGGCCGCCCACCGAGTCGTACGACCAGTCGGCGGTCAGCTCCCGCATCACTTGGCCCACCAACGGTGCCGCCCGGTGATGGAGCGTGACGCGACGCAGATCGACGTACCAGTCGGCCTCCTGCCCTGAGGAGAGCACCACCCGGCCATGGACCACAGCCAGGTCAGAGATGAATTTACGCAGGTCGTCGTGGTCCCCCATGGCGATAGAGGGTACTGCGGAAGTCTGTGTGCCACGTGTGCGGGCCACCTGGGTCAACTCTTCGGGGGACCGATGAGTGGCGATGTATCGTTACGCTACGTCGATCACCGGATCGGATCGAGTGACATCGAGGCTCAACCCCGTAGCCCGTGGGCAGATCACCCGTGATCGCGACCGATCCGGCCCCGAGTGTCCCGGGCAACCCGGTCGAGCAGCCGGCGAGGGGCGTGGCGCAGGCCCGCCACGGCCAGTTTGTACTTCCAGGACGGGACACTGACGAGCTTGCCTTTTCGCAGGTCACGCAGGGCTTCGTCGACCACGGCCGGCGCGCTGAGCCACATCCATTCCGGGGTTTTCGACATGTCGATGCCGGCCCGCTGGTGAAACTCGGTGCGGGTGTAGCCGGGACAGAGCGCCATCACGCGTACGCCGAAAGGGCGGGCGGACTGGCCGACCGACTCGCTGAAGTTGGTGACCCATGCCTTGCTGGCGGAGTACGTCGAGCCCGGCATGACCGCACCAAAACCCGCCACGGAAGAGACATTAATCACTGCCCCGCTGCGTCGCTCGGTCATCGTACGCAGGGCGGCGAGGGTCAGCCGCAGCACCGCGTGCACGTTGAGCCGGAGCAGTCGGGCCTCGTCTTCGGACGACGAGCGGAGGAACGGGGTGTTCAAACTGATGCCGGCGTTGTTGACGAGCAGTTCCACGGGCGGCGCGTCGCCCAGTCGCCGCTCGACCCGGGCGCAACCGTCGTCGGTGGACAGATCGGCGGCGATCGTCTCGGTCTCGACCCCGTGCCGGCCGGTCAACTCGGCCGCCTGCGCGGCGAGCCGGCCCGCGTCCCTGGCGACGAGCACCAGGTGCCAACCGTCGGAGGCGAGTCGCTCGGCGAACGCCGCCCCGATGCCCGCGGTCGCCCCGGTGATCAACGCCCAGCGCTCGCCGAACGGTGGGTCGGGCGTCATGGGATCGGGCGTCACGGCCTGCATCACCTCGGCGGGTAGGGGAACGACGGCGGCGCCCCGGGCGGCGGGTAGGGCTGGTGCGGCGGTTGCTGACCCATCGGCGGGTAGCCAGGCGGTGCCAGCGGATGCTGACCCGACGGCGGGTAAGCGGGCGGTGCCGGCGGTTGATGACCCGACGGCGGTGCCGGGCTCCGGCGGAACCAGACGTTGGACGACGGGGTCGCCAGCAGCGCGGCTACCACAAGGTAACCGAGCACCTGGGCGACCGAAAGGGTCGCGGTGAGCGGAATCCACCACGACGGATGGGCGTCGGCGATCAGGCTGACCAGCTCGGCGGCGGCCCGATCGTCGCCGAAGTCCAGGGGCGCGGCGCGTTGCACGACCAGGGCCACGATCCCGCAACAGCCGAGCAGCAGGCCGAGCCCGGCGACCACCCAGGTGGCGACCCGAGCGCCGGGTCGTCCGGCGGCCAGCCCGAGCGCCAGGCCGATGAGGAGAAGACCCGCGAGCAGGCTCAGCACCGCCGACAGCACGACCGAGCCCCGCAGCAGGGTGACGACCGCGTCGATCTGGCCGGCGTCGGCCGAGGTGCCGGCGGCTGCCGTACGGAATCGGGCCACGGTGCCGCCGATGGTGCTCAGGCCGGCCACGGCGTACCCGAGTGCGCCGAGCGTCATCACGGCCAGCACCACCACGGCCAGCACGACCACGCCCGGCCGCCGGGCGGGTGCCTGTTCGGGGTACGACACGACGAATCCCTCCGGTAGGCGTGTTCGGATGCAACCTACTCGGAGGGACCGTCGCAGTCGCGGTCAACTCACCGGCGATCAGCCGGGCCGGTCGGTGGGTGGCGGCTGCTCGCCGGGCTGGCCGGAGGTGGGTGGGTAGCCCGGCTGCCCCGAGGTACCGGGGTAGCCCGGCGCCGGTGGGTAGCCCGGCTGGCCCGGCGCCGGCGGGTAGCCGGGCTGACCCGGGTAGCTGCCACCGGGCATCGGGGGCTCCCACTGCTGGGTCGGCTTGCGGAAGAACTCGTTGGCCTTCGGCAGCGCCAGCAGGATCAGCGCCGCCAGCAACGAGATCAGGCTGATCACGCCGAGCAGCGTGCTGACCGGGGTGACCCAGGACGGCAGAGCCTCCTCGAGCTGACGCTGGACCTCCGCTTGACTCGGCATGTCGCCGCTGGTTCCGCCCGGTGTGCTGATGCCGCCGGCCACTCCGCTGAGCACGCCGAAGCCGACGCAGCAGCACATGATGCCGCCGACGATCCAGGTGGCGATCCGCGCACCGTTCTTGCCGCGCAGGTTCATCAGGCCCAAGCCGAACAGCGCGAGCGAGACCACCAGCGTGAAGATGGCGGTGCCGACCCCGACGATCACCACGAGGTCGGCGATGTTCTCCATTCCCTCGGTGGTGGAGCCCCGGTACGCCTCCTCCGTCACCTTACGAACGGTGCCGATGGTAGCCAGCGAAATGATCACGCCGATGAGTTGACAGATTGCGAACAGCAACAACAGGTACGTGGATATCGTCACCACGCTCGGCCGAATCCGGGCCGGCGTGCTCTGAGGATCGCCCATCTCTCTCCCTTCCTGGAACGCGCTTCACGGTATCGGTACCAGGCCATTTCGGCACGGCGCGACGCCAGCCGGACGCTGCGTCGCCGGCTCCGGAGCCCGTTTCGGCTCAGCCGGACGGCCGACGCCGGGGGTCAGCCGGCTCGGCGCTGGGGGTGGACGGCCACATCGGCGAGATCCAGCCGTTCGCCCCACGCCGCCGTCCAGCCCGCCTCGCCATACGCCTCGAAGGTGAGCCGGGCACCGCCCGGTGCCCGGTAGTCGTGGTAGCGCATGGTGCCGTTCGGAGCGAGCCCGGTGGCACCGGTGGCGGTGTACCGTGCCTGGCCGGACTCGTGCCAGCTGTATCGCCGGCCGGCGAACTCGACGACCGGGGCACCGGGCGTGCCGACGACGCCCGGCTCCGGGTGCCAGAGCACCAACTCGAACTCGGGGTCCTCCGCCACCGAGAGCCGCCGCCGGCCACCCGGGTCGTCGAACAGGTGCTCGGCCCAGCGCCACTCACCCTCGACCAGGCGGATCGAGCCGCGCACCGGGTACGACTCGTCGCCGATCTCGACGATGTCGCCGACGCCGATCCGGCGCGGGTCGCCCGGTGGCCCGTCGCCGCGCCGCTTCCGGGAGGCGCTGTCGGACCTGCGCCACCGGCCCACGAGGGCCGCGACGACGACCAGGCCGACCAGGACCCCGAGCGCGGCCACCAGGACTGTCGCCCCGTCCATCCGGTCACCTCCCGTGGCATGTCGGCGAAGCTGTCAACCCATGATCTGTGCCTGCCGTCCGGCTCGCCAACCGGTGTGGCCTCCGTCAACGTTCGCCGGGCTGATCACCACCGTCCGACCCGCCGCCGGAAGCGGCCTCACCAGCAGCGCCCTCGCCAGGAGCGCCCTCGCCAGGAGGCGGAGCCGACGGCGCGGATCCGGACGACGCGGACGGCGGCGACTGGGTGGGCGGGGTGGGCTGGTTCGGCACGCCGTGCGCGGCGGGGTCCGGGCAGCTTCCATAGCCAGGGCCGGGGTAGCCGGGCAGCGAATAGTCCGGTCCGACGGGATAACCGGGCGCAACCGGGTAGCCCGGCCCAACGGGATAACCGGGCGCAACCGGGTAGCCCGGCCCAACGGGATAGCCAGGCCCGACCGGGTAGCCCGGCCCAACGGGATAACCGGGCGGAACCGGGTAGCCCGGCCCAACGGGATAGCCCGGCCCAACGGGGTAGCCCGGCCCAACGGGGTAGCCCGGCGCAACGGGATAGCCGAGGGGAATGGGGTAGCTGGCGAGGTGAGGGCTGTCGTGCCCGGGGATCGGCGGCCGGGGGCCGGCCGCTTCGGTCGCCGGCACGAACCAGCGGTGCGCCGGTGGAACCGTCAGCAGCAGCACCACGGCCAGGGTGAGCAGCAGCACCGTCACCGCGCTGAAACCGGCCAGCGGAAAGAACACGTCGCCGAACGGGTTCGTCTCGCCGTACAGCGCCTTGCTGAAGTCCGACTCCTGCCAGAAGCCGTCCTCCGGCGACAGGTCGTCGGCGTAGGGCTCCTCGGCGAGGCCCACCCCGGGATCGAACGGAAACAGCAGCGCGCCGAAGCAGCAGGGCACGACGCAGAACAGCAGATGGGCACCGCCGGCCACGAAAACCACGATCCGGGCGACGTTGCTGCCCCGGCGTACCGGTTGCGCGGTCAGCGCCATCGCGAGCGCGAGCAGCAACAGCAGTACGCCCAGCACGGCCGACATGCCGATGCTGCTCCAGCGCTCCCCGCGTACCTCGTTCGGGTCGGCGTCCGGCACCCGCCGCGCGGCCCGGTCGATCGCCGCGTCCCACTGGACGGCCTCGACGACCACCAGAACGACGAGTCCGAGTAGGACCGCCGCCGCGGCGAGCTGTAGCCAGAAGGCGACGGTGACGGTCGCGGGACGAGGTGGTCGGAGTGGGGGCAGGGCGCCGGGGGACTCGTCAGTAACGGTCATGGCACGGACGGTACGGCCCACGCGCGAGGGTCGGCAGCGCCGATCATACGGAGCCGACCGGGCAAATGGATCACGCTTCGGCGAGCCGTTCCACGGCGTACTCGCCCACCGTGGTGGCGCCCATGACGCACCCGGTCATGGTCGACAGCTCCGCCGGGTCGTCTCGCAGCGCGGTCCAGGCCGCCCAGCCGGCCGCCGGGTCGAGCCGCTCCAGCAGCGTGGCGGCGTACACCCGGCCCGCCGGTGCACTGGCTGAGAGCAGCCGGTCGAGCTGTTCGCGTACCTCGTCGGGCTGTTCGGCGATGGCCGCCGCCACCCGCTGGTACGCCTCGGTCTCCGGGAGCAGCGACCCCGCGAGTCCCACCCGGCCGAACGCGACCGTCTCGGCGTCAGCGAGTCGCGCGATGGCCGCCGCCAACCCGGAGTCCTTCTTCGTTCCCCTCCCGAACATGCTTCCATCCTGGCCCCGACCGCCGGGGCGCGCAGCACGGCGGCCGTCACCCGGTGGTCACCGACAGGCCGTCCTTCGACTCGGCGAGCTCGACCCGCACCGTGTCGCCGTCGCGGATCTGGCCGCTGAGCAGGGCCTTGGCGAGCTGGTCACCGATCGCGGACTGGACCAGCCGGCGCAGCGGCCGGGCGCCGTAGATCGGGTCGTACCCGTGCTCGGCGAGCCAGGTGCCCGCGGCGTCGGTGACGTCCAGCGTCAACCGGCGGTCCGTAAGACGGTTCCGCAGCCGCGACAGCTGAATGTCCACGATGGCCCGCAGGTCGTCGCCCCGGAGGGCGGCGAAGACCACGATGTCGTCGAGCCGGTTGAGGAACTCCGGCTTGAAGTGCGACCGGACCACCGCGAGGACGCCCTCCCGGCGCTGCTCCTCGGCGAGCGTCAGATCGCTGATCACGCCCGAGCCGAGGTTCGAGGTGAGGATCAGGATCGCGTTACGGAAGTCGACCGTGCGGCCCTGACCGTCGGTGAGCCGGCCGTCGTCGAGCACCTGGAGCAGGAGGTCGAAGACGTCCGGGTGGGCCTTCTCCACCTCGTCCAGCAGGATCACCGAGTACGGCCGGCGGCGCACCGCCTCGGTGAGCTGGCCGCCCTCCTCGTACCCGACGTAGCCGGGCGGGGCACCGACCAGGCGGGCCACCGAGTGCTTCTCGCCGTACTCGCTCATGTCGATGCGGACCATCGCCCGCTCGTCGTCGAAGAGGAACTCGGCGAGCGCCTTGGCCAGCTCGGTCTTGCCGACACCGGTCGGGCCGAGGAAGAGGAAGCTGCCGGTGGGTCGGTCCGGGTCGGCCACGCCGGCCCGGGCGCGGCGGACCGCGTCGGCGACCGCGCCGACCGCCTCGGTCTGGCCGACCACGCGCTCGCCCAGCGACTCCTCCATCCGCAGCAACTTGGCGGTCTCCCCCTCAAGCAGCCGGCCGGCGGGGATGCCGGTCCAGGCGGCGACCACGGCGGCGATGTCGTCGGCGCCGACCTCCTCCTTGAGCATCGCGCCGTCGGACTGGAGCCGGGCCAGTTCCTCCTCGGCCCTGGCCAGGTCGGCCTTGAGCGCGGGGATGCGCCCGTACCGCAGCTCGGCGGCGCGCTCCAGCTCGCCGTCGCGCTCGGCCCGCTCGGCCTCGCCGCCGAGCCGCTCCAGCTCCTCCTTGGCGGTGGAGAGCTTGGTGATGTGGCTCTTCTCCAACTGCCAGCGCTCGGAGAGCGCGGTGAGCTGCTCACGCTTGTCGGCCAGCTCCTTGCGCAGCCGTTCGAGGCGCTCGGCGGAGGCGGCGTCCGGCTCCTTGGCCAGCGCCATCTCCTCGATCTCCAGCCGGCGCACCGCCCGCTCGATTTCGTCCACCTCGACCGGCCGGGAGTCGATCTCCATCCGGAGCCGGGACGCGGACTCGTCGACCAGGTCGATCGCCTTGTCGGGCAGGAACCGGTCCGTGATGTACCGGTCGGAGAGAGCGGCGGCGGCGACCAGGGCCGCGTCGGTGATGCGTACGCCGTGGTGCACCTCGTAGCGCTCCTTGAGCCCGCGCAGGATGCCGATGGTGTCCTCGACGGTGGGCTCGCCGACCAGCACCGGCTGGAAGCGGCGCTCCAGGGCCGGGTCCTTCTCGATGTGTTCGCGGTACTCGTCCAGCGTGGTCGCGCCGACCATCCGCAGCTCACCACGGGCCAGCATCGGCTTGAGCATGTTGCCGGCGTCCATCGAGCCCTCGCCCTTGCCCGCGCCGACGACGGTGTGCAGCTCGTCGAGGAAGGTGATGACCTGCCCGTCGGAGTTCTTGATCTCCTCCAGGACGGACTTGAGCCGCTCCTCGAACTGGCCCCGGTACTGGGCGCCGGCCACCATCGCGCCGAGGTCGAGCGAAACCAGCTTCTTGTCGCGCAACGACTCGGGCACGTCACCGGCGACGATCCGCTGGGCCAGCCCTTCGACGATGGCGGTCTTGCCGACGCCGGGCTCGCCGATCAGCACCGGGTTGTTCTTGGTACGCCGGGACAGCACCTGGATCACGCGGCGGATCTCGGAGTCGCGGCCGATCACCGGGTCGATCTTGCCGTCCCGGGCGCTCGCGGTCAGGTCGACGCCGTACTTGGCCAGAGCCTGGTAGGTCTGCTCCGGGTCGGCGGTGGTGACCCGGCGGTCTCCGCCGCGCACCGTCGGGAAGGCAGCGACGAGATTCTCCTCGGTGGCGCCCGCGGCCTTCAGCGCACCGGAGACGGCGCCGCCGACCCGGGCCAGCCCGGCCAGCAGGTGCTCGGTCGAGGTGTACTCGTCGCCGAGCGGGCGGGCGATCTGCTCGGCGGCGCCGATGGCGTTGACGAACTCGCGGGCCAAGGTCGGCTCGGCGATGCTGGAGCCCCGGGCGGCGGGCAGCGCGTCGATGGCGCGCTGGGCGGCCCGGCGCAGCTCGGCGGGGTCGGCCCCGACGGCGCGCAGCAGACCGGCAGCGGTCGACCCTTCGGTGTCCAGCAGCGACAGCAGCAGGTGCCACGGCTCCACGGTGGCGTGCCCGCGCTGGTTGGCCAGGGCTACGGCAGCGGTGATGGTCTCGCGACTCTTGGTGGTGAGACGTTCGGTGTTCATGGGCTCCCCTGCTTCGGTGTGTCCACTGGTACCGACAGAACCAGACTTGAGCCTATTCCACTCAACCCTACCGCTGTGACCTACACCACTCGTCGTGTCAGTCGGTCTCGATGACCACCGCCGCCCAGGTGCGGTCGCCGAAGTGGCCGGTGCCGAGCAGAACGCTCTCCGGCCCACTGGCCACCAGGGTGCCGTCGGGCAACAGCTGTAGGTGGTGCTCGGCGGTCACCGGCCAGGGCAGATCGACGTACCGGCCGCCGACCAGCGCTCCCGCGCCGCGCGGGCTGATCACCGCCACCACTCCGGCGCCCAGCGGAA
Organism: Micromonospora sonchi; assembly: GCF_014646235.1. Taxonomy (GTDB): domain Bacteria; phylum Actinomycetota; class Actinomycetes; order Mycobacteriales; family Micromonosporaceae; genus Micromonospora; species Micromonospora sonchi. Next base: position 135,866 of record NZ_BMNB01000012.1, read on the forward strand.
CGGCCTGTCCCGACTCCGGCTGCCCCTCGGCTCGTACTCGCTGCCAGGACTGGCCGGCAAGCCGCCACAGCGCCGGGAAGCTGATCCGGTCGGGTCGCTCACCGACCAGCCAGAGCCCATCGGACACCGCCTTCACCCGGAGCACCCCCACTTCGCCATCGAACTCGGGCACCGGGGTCTCCTGCCAACTCCTCCCCTCGTTCCAGGAGATCGCCGCGTACGGCCGGCCGTCCTCGCCCGCCCCGGCCGCCACCAGCGGTCCGTCGAACTCCGTACCACCCGACGACACGCTGCGCCCGTCGAGTTCGAGCACCGTGTTCAGCGCGGGCAGCCGCGGTTGGGTGGGCAGCGGGCGCAGTTTGGTGCCGGTCCACCGGCCAACCTTTCCCGTGCCTTGGACGAGCTGGAACCGCCCCTGAGCGGCCTGCCACTGCGGGGGATCGGCCTCGCTCGGGCTGTGTCGGAAGCTTCGGCCGCCGTCGGTGGACGTCCACCAGCCATGCGGCTTCGCCAGCAGGGCCAGCACGCCCGGCGCGGTGTACATCTGCTGCTCGTCGGCGATCGGCCTCGGGTGGCGCAGCCGCTGCCAGGACCGGCCGCCATCCCGGGTCGACCAGAGCAGCGCGGGGCAGTCCGGGCCGGACGGCTGGCCGTCGCAGGCGGCGAAGAGGGCGTACCCCAGCTCGGCGTCGACGAACTCCACGTGCGGCCGGTCGTACCGCTGCGGGACTGCGAGTCGATGACGGCGGACCTCCGCGACGGGATCGATGGTCGGCGGCAGGTCAGCCGATTCGGAAGGCTTGACGCTGGCCGACGGCGGTGCGGGCGGGGTCCGGCGGATGTCCCCGATCGAACAGCCCGACACGGCAGCCACCAGAACAAGTGCGACCACCCGACGAGCCCGGCGGGAAACCATTGCGCCTCCACGTGTAAGTAGCCTGAGGCCGTGCGAGTACGCGTGGAACAGACGGCCCTGCCGGGAATCGGCGTACGTCACGACATGATGACGGAATCCGGCCGCCGGTTGGGGGTCGTCTCCCACCGCAGCGGTCAACGCAACCTGGTGCTCTACGACCCGGACGACCCGGACGGCTGCGCTGCGGACATTCCGCTCACCGACGACGAGGCGACGGTGTTGGCCGACCTCCTCGGCGCGTCGCTGATCCTCGGGCAACTCTCCGGGCTGCGCGAGCAGGCCGCCGGGCTGCTCACCGAGCAGATCGTCATCCCCGCCTCCTCGGCCTACGTCGACCGACCAATGGGCGACGCGCAGATACGCAGCCGTACGGGTGCCTCGATCGTGGCCGTCCTGCGTGCCGATGAGGTGATCGTCTCGCCGGCACCGGCCTTCCGCTTCAAGGCCGGCGACGTGGTGGTGGTGGTCGGCAACCGGCAGGGTCTGGACGGGGCGAGCGCGACCTTCGCCAACGACGACCCGGCTGGCTGACCGGGGTGCACGACTTCACGAGCCTGCTCATCCAGGTCGGCGCGCTGCTGTTCCTGCTCGGACTGCTCGGCCGACTCGGTCGCCGGATCGGCCTGTCACCGATCCCGCTGTACCTGCTCGCGGGGCTCACGCTCGGCCACGGCGGCATCCTGGAACTGCACGCCAGCGAGGAGTTCTTCGCCATCGGTGCGGAAATCGGCGTGATCCTGCTGCTGCTGATGCTCGGCCTCGAATACTCAGCCGTCGAGTTGGTCGGCAACCTGCGGTCGGCCGCCCTGGCCGGGTCGATCGACGCGGTGCTCAACGCGCTGCCGGGCGCGGCGTTCGCCCTGCTGCTCGGCTGGAACTGGGTCGGCGCGGTGGTACTCGCCGGGATCACCTGGGTCTCCTCTTCCGGGGTGATCGCCAAGATCCTGGCCGACCTGGGCCGGCTCGGCAACCGGGAGACGCCGGTGATCCTCTCGGTGCTGGTGGTCGAGGACCTGGCGATGGCGTTCTACCTGCCGCTGGCGACCGCGCTGCTAGCCGGGGTCGGGTTCGTGCGGGGCGGTGTCGCCCTCGGAGTCGCCGTGCTGACCGTGGTCACCGTGCTGGTGGTCGCCATCCGCTACGGCAAGCTCATCTCGAGGGCCATGTCCGTCGACAACTCCGAATCGCTGCTGCTCGGGGTGCTCGGCCTGACCCTGCTCGTGGCCGGGGTCGCGGCGAAGCTCCAGGTGTCGGCTGCGGTGGGCGCGTTCCTGGTCGGAATCGCGCTCTCCGGGCCGGTGGCCCACCACGCCACCGAACTGCTGACCCCGGTGCGCGATTTGTTCGCCGCCGTCTTCTTCGTCTTCTTCGGGCTGGCCACCGACCCGCGACACATCCCGCCGGTGCTGCTGCCGGCGCTGCTGCTGGCGGTGGTCACCATGGCGACCAAGACGCTGACCGGGTACCTGGCGGCACGGCGGGTGGGCATCGCTGAACCGGGTCGCTGGCGGGCCGGCCTGGCCCTGGTGCCCCGAGGTGAGTTCTCCATCGTCATCGCCGGGCTCGCGGTGGGCGCCGGCAGCGTCACCCCGGAGCTGGCCGCGCTCGCGGCGACGTACGTGCTGATCACAGTGGTGGCCGGGCCGATGCTCGCCCGGCTGCCGGACCTCACCTGGTTCAAGCGGTGGCTGCGGGCACGCGCGGCGATCCAGCAGACCAGGACGGCATCGGCCGCCGGACCAGCCTGATTTTGCTCGGTCGGCCGTCCGGGTGACCCGGCCGCGCCAACGGATCGGAGAATTGCTCCTCGTAGGGGCTACCCATACTCACCGGTACCGCGCTACGGTGTCGCCCCAGCAGCCAGGGTTCGCGGAGGAGGGCCACTCCCCCGCGGGCAGAGCGGAAGGTTGGCCGGTGAGCGTGCAGGAGTCAACGTTCCACGGCTTCGCCAACCCCGTCGATCCGACCCCGGCGGAGTTGCGCGCGTGGGCGTACCACCCCGATTCGGTCCCGTTGGCTTCCATGCCACCGGACTGGGACCTGTTGGTCTCCGGCGATCGGCTGATCGGCACGCTGTTCGAGTTGGCGATGGACCCGAACTGCCCGGCCCGCCGGTTCGCCCTGCACTGCCTCTACATCTACGCCGCCGACGGGATCCGGACGAACTTCCGGGCCCATCCGAAGCGGCGCTTCCGCAAACTGGTCGATCAGGCCGAACGCAACGGTGACGAGCTGATGCGCAACTGGGCGCACAACAGCCGGGTGCTGCTGACCCGGCCGGAGATGTTCGTCTACCGCGAGTGGTGCGAGGGCGGCCTGGTCCGCGAAAACCGCCGCCTCTAGCCCGTTCCCGGCCCTCAACCCGCCGGCCCGACTGCCCGCCGGCCCGACTGCCCGCCGGCTCGCAGGCCCGCTTGATCCACGCAACTTCGGCGAAGTTGCGGTGTCAGCGCGCCCGTGAGGCAGCAACTTCCCCGAAACTGCGTGGATCAAGCGGAGAGCGTCCCAGATTTTGGTACGGAGGAAGACGTTCCGCACGAGGATTCCGTCGTTGACGGCGAACGGGCCGGGACCCCCCGTGGCTCCCGGCCCGCACGTCATCAACGGATCGATCAGCGCGATCCGCCCCGCTCCCGGCGATGCTGATCGGTACGCGCCTGCCCGACCCCGTGGCCGCCCCGGCCGCCCCGGCCCCCATGGTCGCTCTCACTGGGATCACGGTCGCCGAGCCTGCCGGCCTGGTCGCTGAACCTGCCGGCCTTGACCTGGTCGGAGAAGCGCCCCTTGAGAATCCGGTCGAATCGCCGCCGAACGTCCTCAGCCAGGCTGTCGAGCCGGTGCTCCGCGTCTTCGGCCACCTTCTTCGCCGCTTCCGTCATGCTTCCCGCCAGATCGGAGTCCGGTTTGAGATAGTTTGCTCCTGACTCCTGAAGGCTAACGAAGCCAACCCGTTCCCCGCTCGGGTTTTTCCGGAATGCGATCAGGTCAGACCGCGATCACCCCCGATCGGAGGCGGTCACCGGGTCGGCTTGCGGACCCAGCCGAGGAAAACGCACATGCATCACCAGTGGGTCGGGCGGCTCCGGACCGAGGCGGGTCAGGTCGGCCATGTCCAGCCCGAGCTACCGCCCGCCCACGAAGCCCTTGTCAATCTCTAAGTAGCAATCGTAAAGGGTCTCACTGTACGGTCAGGGCGTGAAGCGACCGCGCTTGTACGGACCGGGCGAGCTGGCTGCTCTGTTCGGCGTGTCGCGGCAGCGCGTTCTCCAGATCACTCGCCGACCCGGCTTCCCTGAGCCGCTGGCCCGGCTGATCGGTACGACGGTCTGGGACGCGGACGAGGTGGACGAGTGGGCGCGACACAACCGCCCGCCCCGCCCCACAGAGGGCGACGAGCAGGGCTGATGACCCCTCCGGTTGATCCCGCTGAGGGAAACCGGCAATAGGCTGCGCTGGTCCAGGCGTGGCAGCGCTTCATCAGAGGTGATGGCCGCGCAGGTTACGGCATATCGGGGTATCCGGACCGGTGAGGCCGGCGCAGGTTACGGCATATCGGGGTATCCGGACCGGTGAGCGGCGCGGGCTGCGGCATGTCGGGGTATCCAGACCGGTTGAGGCCGCCAGTTGCGGTGTCTTGCGCGGAAGGGCGCCAGTTGCGGTGTCCTGCGCGACGTTGCCAAGGTGAGGACGCGGCCTCGCCCCCAGCCCTGCGCGCCCTGTTACGTGGGTCCCGGAGCCGGGCACGGTGGGGCCACACCACCATCACGCCCCACCGGAACCCGGCGAAAAGCGCAGGTCAGCGACCCGGGCTGCGGCGGGGACGCCAAACCACCAGGGCGGTGGAGGTCTGGTTGGTCGGCACCAGGTCGCGGCCGGGGAAGCGAGCCAGCGACTCGAGTTCGGCCACTCGGCGGTACGCCGCCTCCAGTTCGGCCTCCATCTCGGCGACCCGCTGCTGGGCCTGCTCCAACAGCCGCTCCAGGCCGATGATCCGCTTGATCCCGGCGAGGTTCACCCCGTCGTCCTGGCTGAGCCGCTGCACCTCGCGCAGCAGCACCACGTCCCGAACGCTGTACCGCCGCCCACCTCCGGCCGCCCGACCCGCCTGCACCAGGCCGAGCCGGTCGTATTGGCGCAGCGTCTGCGGATGCATCCCCGCCATCCGCGCCGCGACCGAGATCATCAGCACCTTGACCTCGTAGGCAGGGTCATCCGAACCGACGAACCCGTCCGTCATCCCACTCACCTCCGCACCGCTTCACCGATCAACCAAACCGACGCACCCGCGCGTCGAGATGTTCCCGCCCGGCCGGCGGGGTCTGCGCGGCGAAGGTCTCCAGGGCCGTCCGGGCCTCGGCGGACAGCTGCGCCGGCACCACCACGTCGAGCGTGATGAGCAGGTCACCGGCCTGACCGTCCCGGCGCACCACGCCCTTGCCCCGGGCCCGCAGGATCCGTCCGCTCGGCGTGCCCGGCGGCACCCGCAGGGTGACCGCGCCGTCGAGGGTCGGCACCCGCAGGTCGGTGCCGAGCACCGCCTCCGCGAACGTGATCGGGACGGTCAGGGTGAGGTCGTCGCCGGTGCGCCCGAACAGCTCGTCCGGCCGGACCTTGACGTGCACGAACAGGTCGCCCGCCGGGCCGCCGCGCTCGCCCGGCTCACCCCGGCCGGCCAGTCGGATCCGCTGCCCGTCGGCCACTCCGGCCGGAAAACGGACGTTGAGCGTACGGGTCTTGGTGACGCCACCCGTGCCCTGGCATTCCGGGCACTTCTCGTCGACGACCGTGCCGACGCCCTGACAGTTGCGGCAGGGCTCGGAGAAGCTGAACGCCCCCTGATTTCGGGTGGTCACTCCGGCGCCGTGACAGATCGGGCAGGTCCGCGGCTGGGTGCCCGGCTTGGCGCCGCTGCCGTGACAGGTGTCGCAGACTCCGGGGGCCCGCAGCGTCAGGGGCAGGGTGACTCCCTGGACGGCGTCGTCGAAGTCGAGCGCCACCTCGGTCTCGATGTCGCGACCACGCGCCGGACCGGGTGCGCCCCCACCTCCCGGGCCGCCGGAGAAGATCGAGCTGAACAGGTCCGAGATGCCACCCCCGGCGAACCGACCACCGCCGGACGAGCCAGCACCGAACAGATCCGACACGTCGAACGGCACACCGCCAGGCTGGCCCGGCTGGCGGGCGCCACGCCGGAAGGCACCCGAGCCGAACAGCGAACGCATCTCGTCGTACTCGCGGCGCTTGGCGTCGTCGCCGAGCACCGCGTACGCCTCGGAGACCACCTTGAAACGCTCCTCGGCCCCGGGCTCACCGGGGTTGTGGTCCGGGTGCGACTCGCGGGCCAGCTTCCGGTACGCCTTCTTGATCTCGTCAGCGGGGGCGGTCTTCGCCACGCCCAGGACCGCGTAGTAGTCCTTCTCGATCCAGTCCTTGGAACTCAACCGTCCACCTCCTCCCCGCCTCCGGGCCGGGGCCGTCCCGTCCGCCGAAGCTCGGCAGTCGGGACGGCCCGGTCACCGTCGTGCACTATTCCGGATCGGCGACCGCGACCAGCGCGGGCCGCAGCAGTCGCTCACCGATCTGGTAGCCGCGGCGCATCACCTGCACGCAGGTCGGCTCGGTGACGTCGGCCGAGGTCTGGTGGGTCACCGCCTCGTGCCGCGTCGGGTCGAACGGATCACCCTGCTCACCGAACGGGGCCAGCCCGAACTTGCCCAACGCGGTGATCAGTTGCTCGGCCACCGAGCCGAACGGGCCGACCAGGTCGCCGTGGTCCCGGGCGCGGTCCAGGTCGTCCAGGATCGGCAGCAGGGCGGCGAGCACGGAGCCGGTCGCCTGCTCGGTGACCAGGCTGCGGTCGCGCTCGACCCGCTTGCGGTAGTTGGCGTACTCGGCCGACACGCGCTGCACGTCGCGCGTACGCTCCTCCAGCTCGGCGCGGAGCGCCTCCAGCTCGGCGGCGAGCCCGCCGGATTCCCCGGCCGGCCGATCTTCCGCCGGATCTGCGGGAGAGTCCACCACCGGCGGCCCGTCGGTCGCCGAGTCGCTGAGCGCCGTGGTTTCCATCTCGATCGCGTCGACCACGACCTCGGCGTCCTCGACCAGACCCTCCGCCGGGGCGTCCGAGCCGGCGTCGGCCGCCGCGCCGTCCGGCTCGCTGGTCTGGTTGATCTTGCGGTTGTTGCGGATGACAACCCGCGGCGCCTCGCCGGGGGTCGACTCGGGCGCCGAACCACCCGGCGCCGACCCGGTGTCACCCGGGTCAGCGGCTCGGGGCTTCTCCGTCATTCGACTACCTCATCCCTTGCCTGTGAGTTCGAGTCCACCAGGACCGTCACTTCTTGTCCTCGTCCACGATCTCCGCGTCGACCACGTCGTCGGCACCGCCGGCCTGCGTACCGCCGCCGGCCTGGGCACCGCCGGCCGCGCCCGCACCGGCCGCACCGTCCGCCGGGGCCTGCTCGGCCTGCTGGGCGTAGAGCAGCGAGCCCGCCTCCTGCGAGACCTGCGCCAACTGCTCGTGCGCCGACTTGATCTTATCGATGTCGCTGCCACCGAGCGCGCCACGTAGCTCGCCGAGGGCGTCGTTGAGCTTCTCGCGGTTCTCGGCGGGGAGCTTGTCCCCGTTCTCGGCGAGGAACTTCTCGGTCTGCCACTGCAGAGCCTCGGCCACGTTGCGGCTCTCCGCCTCGTCGCGGCGGCGCTTGTCCTCCTCCGCGTGCTCCTCGGCGTCCCGACGCATCCGCTCGATGTCATCCTTCGGCAGCGAGGAGCCGCCGGTGATGGTCATCTTCTGTTCCTTGCCGGTGCCCAGGTCCTTGGCGTGGACGTTGACGATGCCGTTGGCGTCGATGTCGAAGGTGACCTCGATCTGCGGCACGCCGCGCGGCGCCGGCGGAAGACCGGTCAGCTCGAAGGTGCCGAGCTTCTTGTTGTACGCGGCGATCTCGCGCTCGCCCTGGAAGACCTGGATGAGCACCGACGGCTGGTTGTCGTCGGCGGTGGTGAACACCTCGGACCGCTTGGTCGGGATGGTGGTGTTGCGCTCGATCAGCTTGGTGAAGATGCCGCCCTTGGTCTCGATGCCCAGGCTCAGCGGCGTCACGTCGAGCAGCAGGACGTCCTTGACCTCGCCCTTGAGCACACCGGCCTGGAGAGCGGCGCCGACGGCGACGACCTCGTCCGGGTTGACGCCCTTGTTGGGTTCCTTGCCGGTGAGCTGCTTGACCAGGTCGGTCACGGCCGGCATCCGGGTCGAGCCACCGACCAGGATGACGTGGTCGACGTCGGAGATCTTGATCCCGGCGTCCTTCACGGCCTGCTCGAACGGGACCTTGCAGCGGTCCAGCAGATCCTGCGTCATCCGCTGGAACTCGGCGCGGCTGAGCGTCACGTCGAGGTGCAGCGGGCCGGCGGCACCGGCGGTGATGTACGGCAGGTTGATGTTGGTGGTGGTCGCGGCGGACAGCTCGATCTTCGCCTTCTCGGCCGCCTCCTTGAGCCGCTGCACCGCCATCTTGTCCTGCGAGAGGTCGATGCCGTGCTCGCCGCGGAAGGTCTTGACCAGGTGGTCGATGACGCGCTGGTCCCAGTCGTCACCGCCGAGCTGGTTGTCACCGCTGGTCGACTTGACCTCGACGACGCCCTCGGCCAGCTCGAGCAGCGACACGTCGAAGGTGCCGCCACCGAGGTCGAAGACCAGGACGGTCTGCTCCTTGGAGCCCTTGTCCAGCCCGTACGCCAGGGCGGCCGCGGTCGGCTCGTTCACGATCCGCAGCACGTTGAAGCCGGCGATCTCACCGGCCTCCTTGGTGGCCTGGCGCTGGCCGTCGTTGAAGTAGGCCGGGACGGTGATCACCGCGTCGGTGATCTGCTCGCCCAGGTACGCCTCGGCGTCGCGCTTCAGCTTCATCAGCGTCCGGGCCGAGATCTCCTGCGAGGTGTACTTCTTGCCGTCGATGTCGACGGACCAGTTGCTGCCGACCTCCCGCTTGACCGAGCGGATCGTCCGGTCCGGGTTCGTCACCGCCTGGCGCTTGGCGACCTCGCCGACGAGCACCTCGCCGTTGCGGGCGAACGCGACGATCGACGGGGTCGTCCGCGAGCCCTCAGCGTTGGCGATGACGGTGGGCTCACCGCCCTCCAGAACGCTGACGCAGGAGTTCGTCGTGCCGAGGTCGATACCGACCGCACGTGCCATCTTCGCTTCCTCGCTTCGTAACGTTGAGCAGCAGACGGGTCTGCCCGTCGCCGCTGTCCGGCGGGCGCCGCCCGCAGCGACCCCACCTCAAGTTGAGTGAACTTGACTCAATAGTGCCACGCCCGCCGCGATCGTCAAATCAAGTTGAGTCGGATCGGCGCAAGTTGTCGCTCGCTAGGGACTGGTTGTCTTACCTTGTGTCGGTCGGGCACGCTTTAGCGGTGACGACGAACGGCGATCCCGCCCACCTCTCCGGCGCGCCCGCCGTCGCAGCCCGCACCGGCTTCACCGACGCCGGGAGGGGCCGGCCCGCAACTGGGGACGACCACCTTCCCGACGCCCTGACCGGCCTGCGCGCCGCGATCGGGGCAGCACGGTTTTCGCTGGCCCTGCCCTCGGCCGAACCGGCCGAGCGGATCGGCGCCGCCCTCGCCGACCAGCTCGACGACTACCTGCTGCCCCGGCTCTCCCGCCTCGACGCGCCGCTGCTCGTGGTGGTGGGCGGTTCCACCGGCGCCGGCAAGTCGACCCTGGTCAACAGTCTGGTGCAGGCCCGGGTCAGCGCCGTCGGAGTGCTGCGACCCACCACCCGGTCCCCGGTCCTGGTCTGCAATCCGGCCGACTCGCCCTGGTTCCGCCGGGGCGAGCTGCTGCCCGGTCTGACCCGTACCAACCACCCCAGCGCGGACCCGGGCACCCTGCACCTGGTCACCGCCCCGGCGCTGCCTCCCGGGCTGGCGTTCCTGGACGCCCCCGACATCGACTCGGTGGTCGACGCCAACCGCGCGCTGGCCGGTCAACTGCTCGCCGCCGCCGACCTCTGGCTCTTCGTGACCACCGCCGCCCGCTACGCCGACGCCGTCCCCTGGGAGCTGCTGCACGGCGCGCGGGCCCGCGGCGCGGCGATCGCCCTGGTGCTCGACCGGGTGCCGGCGGAGGCCACCGACGAGGTCGCCGCCCACCTCGCCGAGATGCTCGCCGAGCAGGATCTCGGCTCGGCGCCGCTGTTCGTCCTACCCGAGACCTGGGTCGACGGGCAGGGCCTGCTGCCCGACCGGGTCACCGCCCCGCTGGCGGACTGGTTCGCCCGGCTCGCCGCCGACGCGGACGCCCGCTCGGCGGTGGTGCGGCAGACCCTGGGCGGTGCCCTGGCCGCGCTGCAACCCGCGGTGCGGAGCCTGGCCGAGGCCGCCGACGAGCAGGTGTCCGCCGCCGACGCCTTGGACGACCGGGTACGAGCCGCGTATCGGGCCGCGAACCGGACGGTCGAGCAGGGGCTGCGCGACGGCCGGATGCTCCGCGGCGAGGTGCTCGCCCGCTGGCAGGATTTCATCGGCACCAGCGAGTTCCTCCGCACGCTGGAGGCGCGGATCGGCCGGCTGCGCGACCGGGTGGTGGCCGCGTTCGGCCGGCGACCGGCACCGGCGGTGCAGCTACGCGACGCGATCGAATCCCAGCTGTCGATCCTGCTGCTCGGCGTGGCGGCCGAGGCGGCCGAGCACGCGTACACCGGGTGGAAGGCGCACCCCGCCGGGGCCGCACTGCTCGAACCGGGCCTGGCCCACCACTCTCCCGACCTGCCCGAACGGGTCGAGCGGTTGATCCGTGACTGGCAACGTGGCGTGCTGGAGCTGGTCCACGCCGAGGGCGGCGACCGGCGCTTCGTGGCCCGGACGGCGGCGTACGCGGTCAATGCCACCGGGCTGGTCGTGATGATCGCGGTCTTCGCCTCGACCGCGTTCATCCCGACCGGGTTGGAGGTCGCCACCGGCGCGGGTACCACCGTCGCCGGGCAGGCGGTGCTTCAGGCGATCTTCGGTGATCAGGCTGTCCGTACGCTGGCCGGCAAGGCCCGGGAGGACCTGTTGAAGCGGGTACGGTTCCTGCTGGACGCCGAGGCCGCCCGCTACCTGGCCCGGACGGAGCAGTCGCGACCGGCCGCCCGGACCGCGGCGGAGCTGCGCCGGGCGGCCGACCGGGTCGAGACGGCCCGGCTGCACAGCGGATTCGCCAGCGCGGCGCCGGCGGATGAGGGGCGGCAGCATCCGTGAACGAGCAGACCAGATCGGCACCGCGCTCCGCCGCTCCGGTGCCCGGCGAGGAGATTCGGTGAGCGGCCTGGGCGGACGCCTGCGCGAGGCGTTGCGGGCCGACGGGCGGGTGGACGCCGATCAGCTGGCCGCCCGACTGGAGGCGGTGCAGCGGTTCCTGGGCATCGTCGACGGGCACCTGCCGGACACTGCGCTGGTGCCGGCGCGCACCCTGGTCGAGCGGGCCGGGACCCGGCTGGCGCTGTCCCGTGACCACACCGTCGTGGCCCTGGCCGGCGCGACCGGCAGCGGCAAGTCGAGCCTGTTCAACGCGATGGCCCGGATGGAGCTGTCGCCCGCCGGGGTGCGCCGACCCACCACCGGCGTGGCCCACGCCTGCGTCTGGGGACCGCTCGACGGCGGCAGCCGGTTGCTCGACTGGCTCGGCGTGCTGCCCCGGCACCGGTTCGTCCGGGAGAGCGTGCTGGACGGCGACGACGAGTTCGCGCTGCACGGACTGATCCTGCTCGACCTGCCGGACCTCGACTCGGTGCAGCACTCGCACCGGCTCGAGGTGGACCGACTGCTCGGCCTGGTGGACCTCGTGGTCTGGGTGGTCGACCCGCAGAAGTACGCCGACCGGGTGGTGCACCGCCACTACCTCCGGGAGTTCCACCGACATCGCGACGTCACCCTGGTCGTGCTCAACCAGGCCGACCGGCTGGCGCCGGCCGACGTACCCCGGGTCCTCGCCGACCTGCGCCGGCTGCTCGACGCCGACGGGCTGGACGGAGTCCCGCTGCTGGCCACCACCGTCGCGGACCCGAACGGTCCGGACGGTCTGCGGGAGGCGCTGGAGCGTACCGTCGCCGAGCGGCAGGCCGCGCTGCGCCGGCTCTCCGGGGACGTGGACGGCGTGGTCGCCGCGCTGGACGAGATGGTCGGGGCACCCGGGACGGCGCTCGCCCCGGACGATCCCGCCGTCGGCACGCTGAACCGGGCGCTGAGCGCGGCGGCGGGGGTGCCGACGGTGGCGGCCTCGGTCGAAGACGCCTACCGGCATCGGGCCGCCTCGGCCACCGGCTGGCCGCTGGTCCGGTTCTGGCGACGGCTGCGTCCCGATCCGCTGCGCCGGCTGCACCTCTCCGGTCCGCCGGCCGACCCGGCGGAAAGTCTGGTCGCCGCGACCTCGGTGCCCGAGCCCAGCGCCGCCGACAAGTCCGCGATGGCGCTGGCCCTGCGTACGGTGGCCGAGCGGGCCGGGTCCGGCCTGCCGAGCGCCTGGCCGAACGCGGTGACCATGGCGGCCCGGTCCCGTCTCGGCGACCTGCCGGACGCCCTGGACCGCGCGGTCGCCGGTGCCGACCTGGGCATGGACCGACCCCGGTTCTGGTGGCGACTGGTCGGCGGGGTGCAGTGGCTGGTGACCCTCGCCGCCGTGGCCGGGCTGGGCTGGTTGCTCCTCGGCTACGCGCTGCGGGCCCTCGGCCTGCCCGAGCTGCGGCACCCGATGGTCGGCGAGGTGCCGGTGCCGACCCTGCTGCTGCTCGGTGGGCTGCTGGCGGGGCTGCTGCTGGCCGCGCTGACCCGTCCCATCGCCCGGTGGGCCGCGCGGCGTGCCGGGCAACGGGCACAGGCACGGTTGACCGCGGCGGTGGCCGCCGTCGGTGACGAGTCCGTACTCGCCCCGGTGCGCGCGGTGATCGCCGCGCACGCCGACGCGCGAACCGTCCTGGAGGTCGCCCGCCACCGGTGAGGCCGGCCGCCCGCGAGCGGGCTCGGCCCGCTCACCGCGTGATCGGGCGGTGAGCGGCGTAGGGTCGGGGTCATGGCCACGCCACAAACCCCCTACGAGGCGGTGCTGCACGCCGCACGCGACGTGACCAAGCTCGACTCGGCCCTCGACGCGGAGATGCTCGGCGCAGCGCTGCTGGGCAGTGTGTACGAGATCGCCGAGACGGACCGGGAGTCGGCGGTGCGGGAATTCGTCGCCAATTTCCTCGCGGCCACCTCGCGCCGGCGGGCTGCGGCGGCGACCACCGTCCGCGCGGTCTTCGCGGCCCTGGTGCCGGACGCGACCGGCGCGGACCGGGTACGCCCCGGCGCCAGCGCACCGGCCTGGTCCGGTCAGCTCGGCCGGGTGCACCTCACCGGCAGTTGGGCGTACGGCGACGTCTACGGCGACCAGACCTCGTACCTGGCCACCTTCGCCTACGACGACGACACCGGCGGGCCGGAGCACGCACTGGTGGCGCTGGTCGACCACAACATCGGCATCACCAAGGACGTCTTCGTCGGCGGGCCGGCCGACGTGATCCTGGAGCAGGTCCGGAAGCTGTGCGCGGCCGACGAGCTGACCTGGTTCCGGGAGGAGGATCCGATCCGAGTGCGGGGCGAGGTGAGCCGGCACCTGGCGGTCACCGACCGGTTGGGGCAACTGCCCGGGGCGAGTTCACTGGCCACGGACCGCGCGCTGGTCGGGGCCCGGTTGGCGATTCTGCCCGCCGCGGCGGCACCGCCTCCGCCAGCCGATGATCCGCTGCCGGAGGCCGAGCGGGGCGAGGAGATCCGGCGTTTCCTGGCCTCTCCCGAGGCGGCCCGGGCCGGGCTGGTCACCATCGTCGATGACGCGGAGCTGGCCTCGCTGCACTTCTGCCTGGGTCTGCTGCTGGACCACGCGGCGACCTTTCCGGACGCCGACCCGCTGCGGTGGAGCCCGACGGTGGCCGGGCTCTTCCTGCTCGACTGGGTACACCGTCGCGCCGTGCTGGACATGGACGACGCGGCGATGCTGCCCCGGGTGCTACGCGCCTGGGCCGGTTACGCCGCCCGTCGACGCGGGTTGTCCGCACCGGCGGCGGCCTCGACGGACGCCGCGATCGAGGAGATGGTGCCGGAGTTCGCCCGGCTCTACGCCACGGGCGAGCGGCGTAGCCCGGCGACCGCCGCCGTCGCCCAGTTGATGGCCGACGGCATCGATCCGGACGATGCGGCCGCCCTCGATGCCTGGATCGACGCCAACCGCCACCGCCTCGCCGACGACGACTGACGGTCCTTCCCCGCTCAACCGGACAGCGCGACCGGGAAAAGACCGGACACCTGCCCGGTCGGACCGACCGACTCACCCGGCTCCACCGACGCGCTCGGCTCCGACGACGCACTCGGCTCCGACGACGGTTCAGGCTCGGCGGGCGCGCTCGGCTCTCCCGACGGCCCAGGCTCTTTCGGCGGCCCAGGCCCTCCCGACGCACTTGGCTCCACGGACGCGCTGGGCGTCACCGATGCACTCGGCTCCACGGACGCGCTCGGCTCGGGTGTGGGCTCGGGCGCGGGCGACGGTGAGCCGGGTGGTGATGGCGGGCTCGGGTGCGGCGCTGGCGACGGTTCCGGCGTGGGAATGGCTGGCCAGGGCACCGGGGAGATCGCGGGTGGCTCCGGTCGGCGTACCGGTGGTTCGACCGACGTGACGGTGGGCACCGGGTCGGGCCGATCCTTTTCCACCGTCGGATCGACGGGCGCGGCGACCGGTCCGGCCGACGGCAGCGCCGACCCGGTGGCCGTCGGAGCGCCGCTGGGCGGCGGCGGGATGACCACCGGGCCGATCGAGGGCGTCGGGATGAAGGGCGTACTGCTGTCCGGCAGCGCGGTGCTGCCGACCGTCGCGGAACCGGTGCTGATGGCGGCAAGGACCGGCATCGAGGCGGTGCCGGCGAGCAGCGCCACGGTGAGCAGATAACCCCGGGTGGGGCCAGCGGTACGGGCGGCTCGGTGCACACCCACCACCCGGCGGTAGCCGCCGGGTGCCCGGTGCCGGCCGAGGCCCACCACCCCGGGACCCTCACCTGGTTCGGACACCTTCGCTCCTCGTCGTCGCCCCTGGCCAGGACCGTCGGCTACGGGCCCGGTGGACCGCCGCAGCTGGCTCGTCAGTCCGCGCGAACAGCCTGAGTCAGTCACTCTGGGTAGGCCAACCCCGCACCGCGTGTCGACACGCGTATCTACCCGAATGGTGACGAACACCGCCTGTTCGGTCGCACGGCGTTGCTTTGGACACTCGTGCATTTCAGGTAACGAAGCGGATCCGTGCCGGGGTGCGGGACGGGCGGACTGTGGGACGACTCACCGCTGATGCGAATATGGAGGCCACGACGGCAGCGCAGCCGCGACCTCCGCGCACCCACGCGGCAGGCACGACTGGGCGTCGGCGCTCCCGAACCGGGTTCGGCCATGAATCCGGCTCGCGCCGCGCGGCAACCCCCACCGGGGCCAGGCGCGGCCGCCAGGAACCGATCCCGGCACCAGCCGGGACCGGCGTACGAGTCGCGCGGCCGGGTGACCCCCCGGTGCCGACGCAGACACGACAGGGAGAGACGGATGGCAAAGGGCGACCCCGGGGCCAGCACCCGCGGCCGGCGAGCCGCACCCCGATCCAGGAAGGCCGTGACCGGCGACCCGGAGCTGGTGCAGTTGCTCACCCCGGCCGGAGAGCGGATCGACAGCGTGACCGGCCCGGACGGCACCGAGTATCGCGTCGACTTCACCGACGAGGAGTACCGCGGCCTCTACCGCGATCTGGTAATCGTCCGGAAGTTGGACGCCGAGGCCACCGCCTTGCAACGGCAGGGCGAACTGGGCCTGTGGGCCAGCCTGCTGGGCCAGGAGGCCGCGCAGGTCGGTTCCGGCCGGGCGCTGCGCGCGCAGGACATGGCCTTCCCGACCTACCGGGAGCACGGCGTTCTCTACTGCCGCGGCATCGACCCGATCATGCCGTTGGGCCTGTTCCGCGGCGTCGACCAGGGCGGCTGGGACCCGAACGAGTTCAAGTTCAACATGTACACGATCGTGATCGGGGCGCAGACCCTGCACGCGACCGGGTACGCCATGGGCGTCACCATGGACGGTAGGACCGGTGGCGAGAACGGCGAGGCGGTCATCGCCTACTTCGGTGACGGCGCCACCAGCCAGGGCGACGTCAACGAGTCGTTCGTCTGGGCCAGCGTGTTCAACGCCCCGCTGGTCTTCTTCTGCCAGAACAACCAGTACGCCATTTCCGAACCGCTGGAACGGCAGACCCGGGTCCCGCTGTACCGGCGGGCCGCCGGCTTCGGCTTCCCCGGCATCCGGGTGGACGGCAACGACGTGCTGGCCACGTACGCGGTCACCCGGCACGCGCTGGACAACGCCCGGAACGGGCAGGGTCCGACCCTGATCGAGGCGTACACCTACCGGATGGGAGCCCACACCACCTCCGACGACCCGACCCGCTACCGGATCGCCAGCGAGGTCGAGGCGTGGCAGGCCAAGGACCCGATCGCCCGGATGAAGGCGTTCCTGGAGCGGGCGAAGATCGCCGACGAGGGCTTCTTCGCCGACGTCGACGAGCAGGCCCGCCGGGAAGCGATCGACCTGCGCGAACGGGTGCTGGCGATGCCGGACCCAAAGCCGGTCACCATGTTCGACCACGTCTACCCCAACGGGTCGCCGCTGCTGGACGAGCAGCGCGCGCAGTTCAACAAGTACTTCGACTCGTTCGAGGGGAGCGCGCACTGATGGCTACGGAGACGCTCACCCTCGGCAAGGCCCTCAACATCGGCCTGCGCAGGGCCCTGGAGAACGACCCGAAGGTCGTCATCATGGGCGAGGACGTCGGCAAACTCGGCGGCGTCTTCCGGATCACCGACGGCCTCCAGAAGGACTTCGGCGAGCAGCGGGTGATCGACACCCCGCTGGCCGAGTCCGGCATCATCGGCACCGCGGTCGGCCTGGCCATCCGCGGCTACCGGCCGGTCTGCGAGATCCAGTTCGACGGCTTCGTCTACCCGGCGTACGACCAGATCGTGTCGCAGGTGGCGAAGATGCACTACCGCTCGCGCGGCAAGCTGAACATCCCGATGGTCATCCGGATCCCGTTCGGCGGCGGCATCGGCGCGGTGGAGCACCACTCGGAGTCGCCCGAGGCGTACTTCGCGCACACCGCCGGGCTCAAGGTGGTCTCCTGCGCCAGTCCGCAGGACGCGTACGTGATGATCCAGCAGGCCATCGCCTCGGACGACCCGATCGTGTTCCTGGAGCCGAAGCGGCGCTACTGGGAGAAGGGGCAGGTGGACCTGGACGCTCCGCTGGCCGAGGCGTACCCGCTGCAGGCCGCCCGCGTCGCACGGCCCGGCACCGACGCCACCCTGCTGGCGTACGGTCCGATGGTCCGCACCTGTCTGGACGCCGCGACCGCCGCCGCCGAGGACGGCCGCGACCTGGAGGTCATCGACCTGCGTACGCTCTCCCCGCTGGACCTCGGCGCCGTGTACGAGTCGGTGCGGCGCACCGGCCGCGCGGTGGTGGTGCACGAGGCACCCTCCAACGTCGGCCTGGGCGCGGAGATCGCGGCCCGGATCACCGAGGAGTGCTTCTATTCCCTCGAGTCGCCGGTGCTGCGGGTGACCGGCTTCGACACGCCCTACCCGGCCGCCCGGGTGGAGGAGGAGTACCTGCCCGACCTCGACCGGGTGCTCGACGCCGTCGACCGCACCTTCGGCTGGTGAGCGTCATGTCCCGGATCAAGAGGTTCAACCTGCCCGACCTGGGCGAGGGCCTGACCGAGGGCGAGATCCTCGCCTGGCTGGTCAAGGTGGGCGACACGATCGAGCTGAACCAGCCGATCGTCGAGGTGGAGACGGCCAAGGCGGCCGTGGAGATTCCGGCGAAGTGGGCCGGCCAGGTGCAGGCCATCTTCCATCCCGAAGGCACCACGGTCGAGGTCGGCACCCCGATCATCGCGATCGACACCGATCCCGGCGCCGGGCCGGTCGAGTCGTCAACCGCCGACCTGCCCGCCCCCTCGGCCGCCTCGCTGGCCGCCGTCGAGGTCGCGCCGGCGGAGGGGGCGGTCGAGCCGGGCCTGATCGGCGGCCCCGCCCCGGGTGGCCGCACGGCGGTCCTGGTCGGCTACGGCCCCCGGACCACCACGGCCAAGCGCCGGCCCCGCAAGGGAGCCACCCCCGCGTCGGTGCAGACCGACCTCGCTCCGGTTGTGCCGGTCCAGGCCATACCGGCCACGGCTCCGGCCGTCGCGGTGTCGCCCGCCCCGGCGGTGAACGGCGACGCCCGGGTCGGTGGTCCCGTCCTGGCCAAGCCGCCGGTGCGCAAGCTTGCCAAGGATCTCGGCGTCGACCTGCGCACACTGACCGGGTCCGGGCCGCTGGGCTCGATCACCCGGGAGGACGTACAGCGGGCGGCCTCGGCACCGGCGGCGGCCGAGCCGCTGGCGGTCACTGCGACGGGCCCGTCGGCGGCGAACTTCGGCGCCGACCGCGAGCAGCGCGTCCCGGTCAAGGGGGTACGCAAGCTCACCGCCGAGAACATGTCCCGCTCGGCGTTCACCGCGCCACACGTCACCGAGTTCCTGACCGTGGACGTGACGCGCGCGATGAAGGCCCTGGACCGGCTGCGCGGCCGGCGGGAGTGGCGCGACGTACGGGTCTCGCCGCTGCTGCTGGTGGCCAAGGCGGTGCTGCTGGCGGCCAAGCGGCACCCGATGGTCAACTCGACCTGGGCCGGCGACGAGATCGTCGTCAAGGAGTACGTCAACCTGGGCATCGCGGCGGCCACCGAGCGCGGCCTGATCGTGCCGAACGTCAAGGACGCCGGCCGGCTCACCCTGCGCGAGTTGGCCGACGCGCTGACCGATCTGGTGCGGACGGCCAAGGCCGGGAAGACCTCGCCGGCCGACATGTCCGGCGGCACTCTGACCATCACCAACGTCGGGGTGTTCGGGGTGGATACCGGCACGCCGATCCTGCCTCCGGGCGAGTCGGCGATCCTGGCCTTCGGGACGGTTCGCGAGCAGCCCTGGGTCCACAAGGGCAAGGTCAAGCCGCGCCTGGTCACCACCCTCGGGCTCTCCTTCGACCACCGGATCATCGACGGCGAGCTGGGCTCGAAGTTCCTGCGCGACGTGGGCGACTTCCTCACCGATCCGGAGGCGGCGCTGCTCGCCTGGACCTGACGCAGCACGACGACGGCCGGTGTGCCAACGGGTTGACGCCCGGCACGCCGGCCGTTGCCATTGGCCGAGAAAACACCGCTGAACGATGATTCAGGCCTAAGATTCTTAGGTTCGTGTCCAAGCTCACCTAACAATCGCTGGATATCGACATGCGTTTGCGGTTCAATAGGTGCATCGGCAGATCGACAACCGAATAGCCCGGAGGAGAGACCACCATGAGCATGATCGAGCGGATCCGGAACCGTCGCGACGCCAACCGCCGTGCCCGCGCCATCGAGCGCGCCCTGCGCTCCGCCAGTTCGCCCGCGGTCCGCGACGAGATCCTCGCCATCGCCCAGCGTCACATGCGCTGACACCACCAGACCTTGCTCGCCTCCTCCAGATCGACGACCCGCCCGGACCACCGGGCGGGTCGTCGGCGTTCGTACCGAGCGGCTGACACCGGGATACCGTCCCGCCGCAGCGCCCGGTACGGTGGGGCTCGGTCGTCGTCCACAAGTCGGGGACAGGTCGAGACGATAGAAGCATCTCGACACCAGCCGGCAACGGACAGTGACGATCGATGCTCCGCGGAGGCCCACCGGTGGCCACCGGGATACGGTGCGGGGAGCCGGCACAGCCGGCTTGCCCTACCGAGACCATCGGCGACAGCGGCCAACATGTGATGGAGGAGGCGCACGCATGACGTCCGAGGGCCCGCACCGCCCCGGCCAAGAGCCGGACGAGGTGCCGCCGGGCGGCGGCGGACCGGCTCAGCAGGACAGCGGGTATGGCACGAGCGCCCCCGACCTCGGCTGGGCTCCCGCACCGCCCACACAGTCCGACGCAGCCACGCCCACCTGGGCCAACCAGCAGGGCGACCCGTGGGGCAGCGCCCAAGCCACCCGCCAGGCGGAGTCACCGGCCCCCGCCACCTGGGAGACGACCGGCGGCAACCAACCGTCCTGGGCGCCCCAGGGTGAGCAGGCCGACCAGCGCTGGCCACCCTCCGCACCGGACCAACCGGCCTGGGCGTCCGGTCAGAGCAACCCGACCCGGACCGAGCCCACCACGTCGGACACGACCCAGCCACCAGAATGGACGCCGAGCCAGGCCGGGTCGGGCTGGGCTGGCCAGTCACCGTCCGGCCAGCCCGCGACCTGGGCCGGCGGCACCCAGCCGGAATGGTCCCCCGCACCCCAGGCCGAGCAGCAGACGCCCGGCTGGGCCGCGGCCGCGAACACCCCCGAACCGGCCAAGCCCGACTGGGCCCAGACCGACCAGCCCGCACCGGTCCGCTCGGAGCCGGCGGCCCGGGCCACGGCGCAGGTGCCGCAACCGAACGCCGCACCGCACCGGCCGGCCCCGGACGAGACGGCCCGATCCGGCGGATGGCAGGCCGATCAGCAGGGGCAGCCGGGATGGGCCACCGAACAGCGACCGGGGCCAACCAACGGTGGATGGGCCGGTGACCAGCAGCCGGCCGAGGGCTGGCAGATCGGCGACCGGCCGGCGCAGCCCGACTGGGCCACGCCACAGCCGGCGGATCAGGCCGGCTGGTCCGGTAGCGGCGCCGGGGCCGACCCGGGTCCACAGTGGTCGACGCCGATGCAGAACCCGCCGACGGCAGCGTGGACGCCCGCCGAGCCCGCCACCGGGTCGACGCGGTCCGGCGACTCCGGGCCGCCGCCGTCCTGGAGCCCCTCGCAGGAGCCACTGCCGTCCCGTACCGCAGGCGAGCGGCCGTCGCTCGACGTCCAGCCGTGGGCACCCGGCGAGGCGTGGGGCAACGCCGGCTCGGCAGAACCCGAAGCGGCCCGGCCGGGCGCTCAGTCCGAGGCGGGGCGGGCCGACGGCGGTCCGATCTACCAGCCCGCGCCGACCCCAGGCATCTCGCCGGCCAACATGGTGCCGCTGCCGCCCCAGGAGCAGCGGGTGCCAGGCGCCAGCCTGGCCGCCACGCCCCCCGCCGACTACGCCCCGCCGGCCGTGTTCCCGGCAGACCAGGCCGGGCAGAGCCCGCTCCCGGCCACCGACCAGCCGGCCGGTGGCATGAGCTGGGGGCAGCCCGAGTCGCGGCACGACGAGTCGCAGCCACCGGCGATCCCGATGCCACGCACCTCTCCGGAGTCCACCGGCCGGGCGACCCCGCCGTCGACGAACGCCAGCGGCATCTCGGCGAGCGCGTCGGTGCCGCTGGCCAGCCGGGTGGAGCCCCCGGCCGACCACGCGGCGCTGCCGGCGGGCACGCCTCCGCCGCAGCCCCGGGTGTACGGCCGGGCCGCCCAACCCGAGCAACCGGAGTCGGCCCAGGAGTGGGATTCGCCCCGGTTCGACCAGGGCCCGGATCCACGTCTCGGCGACCGGGACATTCCGGACGCCTTCCCGGCTGCGAACGCTCCTGCCTCGCCGGCCCCGGCACCCGCCTTCCCGGGGCTGCCCGCCTTCGCCGACGCGCCGCCGACCAGTCGAGCGATGAACGGTGTCAAGCCGCACGCCGAGCCGGAGCGGCCGGCCGACCCCTTCGGCCCCCCGTCCGGCGACCGTTTCGGCAGCTCGGGCGGTGACCCCTTCGGCGGTCCGGGTGCTGGTTCCTTCGGCGGCCCCGGTGGTGACCCCTTCGGCGGCCCGGGCGGTGGTTCCTTCGGCGGCCCCGGTGGTGACCCCTTCGGCAGTCCGGGTGCTGATTCTTTCGGCGGCCCGGGTGGTGGTTCCTTCGGCGGCCAGCCCGAGCGTGCTGGGGCCTACGGCTCGGCCGGGCGGCCTGAGCCGGCCGACCACACCTCGGCCTTCGCGCCGCAGCAGTCCGGCACGCCGTGGACCCCGGGTTCGCCCGCGACCGAGCCGGATCAGGGCCGCTTCGAGGCCTTCAAGCCGGTTGCCGAGCCGGCCCCGGACGCTCCGGCGCCGAAGGTACGCAACGGCCGGGTGCTCGCCGCGGTGCTGGTGGCCGCGGTGCTCATCCTCGCCATCCCGCTCGGCCTGCTGTTACTGCTCGGCAAGATCGGCGGTTCCGACGAGGCGGGCACCTTCAACCCGGCCGTCGGTTCCTGCGTCAAGCGTTCCGGCGACAGCGCAGTGGTCGCCGACTGCGGCGAGCCGGAGGCGTTCACCGTGGTGACGAAGGTCGCGTCGAAGGACAAGTGCCCGGATCCCTCCCTGCCGGTCGTGGAACTTCGCGGCAAGGTGGCCGAGCCGGTGCTCTGCCTGAAGGACGCCACCGGCTGATCCGCAAAAGGCTCACGGCGGGTTCACGGACAACCGTGAACCCGCCGCTTTCAACGCCGATCGCCGTTTCGCCGTAATGGCGGTGTCCCGACCGATCAGACACCGCCATACCTACGAAACGGAGTCGATCAACAGGCTGGGGGTGCCGGCCCACCCGCCCGCCGAACCGGCCGATGCCGCTGGTAGGGCACGATGGGCTGATGAGTGCACGCGTGCGGGCGCCCGAGCTTCGGGGCCGGGGCTGGTTGAACACGGGTGGGCAGCAGCTGACGCTCGCCGACCTTCGTGGCAAGATCACGATCGCGGACTTCTGGACCTTCTGCTGTATCAACTGCCTGCACGTGCTGGACGAACTACGCCCGATCGAGGAGAAGTACGCCGACGTCCTCGTGGTGATCGGCGTACATTCGCCGAAGTTCGAGCACGAGAAGGACCCGGACGCCCTGGCCGCCGCCGTCGAGCGGTACGGCGTGCAGCACCCCGTACTCGATGATCCCGAGCTGGACATGTGGCAGCAGTACGCGGCCCGCGCCTGGCCGACCCTCGCGGTGATCGATCCCGAGGGGTACGTGGTGGCCACGATGGCCGGCGAGGGCCACGCCGAAGGGCTGGTCCGGCTCATCGACGACCTGATCGCCACCCACGAGGCCAAGGGCACACTGCACCGAGGCGACGGCCCGTACGTCCCGCCGGCCGAGCCGCGGACCACCCTGCGCTTTCCCGGCAAGGCGGTGACCCTGCCCGACGGTGGTCTGCTGGTGTCGGACTCGGCCCGGCACCGGGTGGTCGAGCTGGCCGACGACGGCGAGACCGTGGTGCGCGCGATCGGCACCGGCAGCCGGGGCCGGGCCGACGGCGCGGCCGACGCCGCCACCTTCTCCGAGCCCCAGGGGCTGTGCCTGCTCCCGTCGCACGTCGCCGAAGTCGCCGGTTACCACCTGGTGGTCGCCGACACCGTCAACCATCTGTTGCGGGGCGTACGCCTGAACACCGGCGAGGTGGTCACCGTCGCCGGCACCGGGCGGCAGTGGCGGTCCACGGTCGACGACCACCCGCACGATGCGCTTTCGATCGACCTCTCCTCCCCCTGGGACCTCGCCTGGTACGACGACCAGGTCATCGTCGCGATGGCCGGCATCCACCAGCTGTGGTGGTTCGACCCGATCAAGCGCACCGCAGGGATGTACGCCGGCACGACCGTCGAGGCGTTGCGGGACGGGCCGCTGACCGAGGCATGGCTGGCCCAGCCGTCCGGACTGTCCGTCTCCGCCGACGGCGCGCGACTCTGGATCGCCGACAGCGAGACCAGCGCCATCCGGTACGTCGAGAACGGCACCATGGGTACTGTGGTCGGCCAGGGCCTGTTCGACTTCGGTCATGTGGACGGGCCGGCGGCGCAGGCGTTGTTGCAGCATCCGCTCGGTGTCTGCGCGCTGCCGGACGGCTCGGTGCTGATCGCGGACACGTACAACGGCGCGGTCCGCCGCTACGACCCGGCGACCGACCTGGTCTCGACCGTGGCCGCCGGGCTCGGCGAACCGAGCGACCTGGTGCTCACCCCCGACGGCGCGGTGCTGGTGGTGGAGTCCGCCGCACACCGGGTCACCCGGCTGGCGCCGGGCGCGCTCTCGGCGGCCGGGGCTCAGACCGTCGACGGCCCTCGGCACCGCACCGAACGCAAGCCGACCGACCTGGCCGCCGGCGAGGTCGTGCTGGACGTCGTCTTCACGCCGGCGCCCGGGCAGAAGCTGGACGAGACGTACGGTCCGTCGACCCGCCTGGTGGTGTCCGCGTCGCCGCCGGAGCTGCTGGTCGAGGGGGCGGGTACCGGCACCGAACTGTCCCGCCGCCTGGTGGTCGACGGCTCGGTGCCCGGCGGTGTGCTGCAGGTGACCGCGCAGGCGGCGACCTGCGACGCCGACGTGGAGCACGCGGCCTGTCACCTGACGCGGCAGGACTGGGGCGTGCCGGTACGCGTCGTCGCCGACGGCACGGCCCGCCTCCCGCTCGTCCTACGTGGCCTGGACGCCGGCTGAGCGCCGCTGCCCGGCGTCGCGCGGTGTTGCGCGTTGTTGCGCGGTGTTAGGAAGGGGCCCTTTACCTACACCAGGCGTTAATAAGGGGCCCTTCCTTGCACTTCAGGTGAAGGGGGTGGGGGGTGTATTGGCGTCGATGAGGGCGGCGCGGACGAGTTCCGCGGCGGCCACCGCACCGGGGGTGTCGCCGTGCAGGCAGATGGACTCCACGGCGCACGGGATGACGGTGCCGTCGATGGCGATCACGCTCCGCTCGGTCGCCATGCGTACCGCCTGACCGGCCACCTGATGCGGATCGGTGATCAGGGCGTCGGGCGAGGACCGGGGCACCAGCTGCCCGTTGGGCAGGTAGTTCCGGTCGGCGAAGCCCTCGGCCACCACCCGCAGTCCGGCCCCTTGGGCGAGCTGGGCCAGCACGGACCCGGACGGGCAGAGCACGGGCAGTTCCGGGTCGTAGTCGCAGACCGCGGCGACCAGCGCCGCCGCCTGCGCCTCGTCCCGGGCGGCGGCGTGGTAGAGCGCGCCGTGCGGCTTGAGGTAGCGGACCCGGGTGCGGTACGCCCGGCAGAACGCGTTGAGCGCGCCGAGCTGGTAGAGCACCTCGTCGCGCAGTTCCGCGAAGTCGTACGCGATGTGCCGCCGGCCGAAGCCGGCGAGGTCCCGGTAGCCCACCTGGGCACCGACGGCGACCTGCCGCTGCGCGGCGGCGGCACAGACCCGGCGCATGGTGGGCGGGTCGCCGGCATGGAAGCCGCAGGCGACGTTGGCCGAGGTGATCAGGTCCAGCAGCGCCTCGTCGTCGCCGAGCCGCCAGGCACCAAATCCCTCACCGAGATCAGCGTTGAGGTCCATGGAACCTGACGGTAGTGCCTGGGCGGGCCTGCGCGAGCGGTGTCACGTCGTCCACCACGGCGATGACGGGATACCCGCCGGTCACGGGGTGATCGGCAAGGAAGATCAACGGCTGACCGTCCGCCGGCACCTGCACCGCCCCGAGGACGAGACCCTCACTGGGCAGTTCCCCGGCCACCGCGCGGGGCAGCGGTGCACCGGTCAGTCGCGCGCCGACCCGGTTGCTCACCGGACTCACCTGGTACGCCGTGCCGAACAGCAGGTCGAGCGCGGCCGGGGTGAACCAGTCGTGTCGGGGGCCGAGCCGGACGGCGAGGTCCAGTTGCGCCGGGTGCGCGGCCGGCACGGTGACGTCCACCGGCGCGGGCGGAGCGGTCGGGGCACCCAGCGGCAGCAGGTCGCCGTCGCGCAGCGGTGCCGGCCCGAGCCCGGACAGCGTGTCGGTGGACCGACTGCCCAGCACCGGGTCGACGGCGATCCCGCCGGCCACCGCGAGCCAGCAACGCAGACCCCGTCGGGCGGGACCGATTCGCAGCATCGTCCCGCCCGGCACCGCGAGCGGCCGACCGGTGTCGCCGGGGCGGTCACCCACCCACACGTCGGCCTCGGCGCCCACCACGGCCACTGTCGTGGCCCGGGTCGGCCGCAGGTCGCAGCCGGTCAGGGTGATCTCCAGGCCGGCCGCCGACTCCGGGTTGCCGACCAGGCGGTTGGCCAGCCGCAGCGCCCCCGGGTCGAGCGCCCCCGAGCGGGGCACCCCGAGGTGCGCCCACCCCGCCCGTCCCAGGTCCTGCACCGTGCTCAACACTCCCGCTCGCACCACCCGCAGGCGCGTCATGCCGCCGCCAGGCGGACGCGGAGGCCGGGGGTGAGGAGCGCCGGGGGGTGGGCGTGTGGGTTGAACAGGGTCAGCGCCGTGCGGCCGACCAGGAGCCAGCCGCCGGGGGAGGCGGTGGGGTAGATCCCGGCGTACGGGCCGGCCAGGGCGACCGAGCCCGCCGGCACCCGAGTGCGGGGGGTGGGCAACCGGGGCACGGCCAGTTCGGCGGGTAAGCCGGTCAGGTAGCCGAAGCCGGGCGCGAAGCCGCAGAACGCCACCCGGAACTCGGTCTGTCGCAGCTGGCGCAGCACGCCCGGCACGTCCGTGCGCCAGTGTTCGGCCACGCGGGGCAGGTCTTCCCCGTCGTACGTCACCGGCACCTCGGTCAGGTCGGCGTCGGCGGGGGCCGTGGTTGCGGGCGACGGTGGTGTCCAGCCGGCGATCCGGTCGGCGGTGGCCACCGGATCCGGTACGCCGTCCAGCAGCACGGTGGCGGCAGCCGGCACGATCTCGGTGGCGACGAGATCACCCCGGTCCCGGCGACGCCAGAGTTCCGCCCGCCACGCCTCCACCAGTGCGGCCACCTCGGCGGCGGGCTGCGGCGCGGCCGCAAGGCCCGCCGACCGGAGATGCGCCGGCTCGGCGGGGCTCGCGGTGAAGTCGAGCAGCAGGGCGTGCGCGCCGACCGGTCGGATCCGCATTGCGCCATCATCCCGGACCGGTGTTCACGTCGACGGCGGTCGCCGGCCAAAAGCGTGACCAGTTCCACTACCCGTAGGTAACCTACGCTGCCGTAACCTGATGGTTGTGACCACCTCAGCACGCCCCCGGCTCAAGCCGGTCGACATCGGGAAACCTCGGATGCGCGGCTGGCTGCACGCGTACGCCTTCTTCGTCGCCCTGGTCTGCGGCATCGTGCTCTGTTCGATCGCCGCCGCCCGTCCCGGCTGGACCCCCCTGATGGTCTGCGCTGTCTACAGCCTGACCGTCTGCGGCCTCTTCGGCACCAGTGCCCTCTATCACCGTCGGGTGTGGTCGACACGCGGCTTCCAGGTCATGCGGCGGATGGACCACTCCATGATCTTCCTGTTCATCGCCGGCACGTACACGCCGTTCTGCGTGCTGCTGCTGGAGACCCCCGCGTCAGTGGTCATGCTGTCGGTGGTCTGGGGTGGGGCCGTGGCGGGGGTGGCGCTCAAACTGATCTGGCCGCACGCCTCACGCTGGGTCTCCGCACCGCTCTACCTGGCCCTCGGCTGGGTGTCGGTGGCGATGCTGCCGGACATCCTCCACCAGGGCGGGGTCACCGCGCTGGTGCTGCTCATCGTCGGTGGCGGGATCTACACGGTCGGCGCGGTCTTCTACGCGCTACGCCGACCGAACCCGTGGCCCACCGTCTTCGGTCATCACGAGTTCTTCCACGCCTGCACCCTGGTGGCGGCGATCTGTCACCACATCGCCATCTACTTCGCGCTGTTCGCCTGAGGCGTGGTCCCGGGGTCGGACGAGAGCGGCGACAGTGGGACGTCCCACTGCCGCCGACAGGAAGGTCAGACCGTCGGACCGGGCCGGCGCACCTCGCGGTACTCCTGCACCACCCGGTCGTTCTGGACCGGCACGGCGCGCTCGGTGACCACCCGCTCGGCAGGGGCCGGGGCGACCACCGCACGCCGACGCGAGTTCCAGAAGTGCAGCGTCACGATCAGGCCGGCGACCCCGGCGAGCATCAGCACCCAGCCGACGACGTTCAGATTGAGCCAACCAAGGTCCGCCTGCACGGCGAACGCGAAGATCGCACCGACCGCGATCAGGAAGATACTGCCACCGATACCCATTTCGTCGTCTCCTCGGCAACTCGCGCTGGCAATCACTTCGCCGCGGCCATGGATGACGGTTGCGGCATCGAGGGACTTACCCCGGCACGGATATCGCCAATCGGGCAAGCTGAGCACATGACGCACAACCCGGTTGCCGAACGCACACTCGTGCTGCTCCGGCACGCCAAGGCTGAACCACCCACACCGGACGGTCCCGACGCGGACCGCCCGTTGGCCGCCCGGGGACGTGCCGACGCCAGGGCGGCGGGCGCCTGGCTGGCCCGCCACGGGCTGCTGCCGGACGTGGTGCTCTGCTCGGCGGCGTTGCGCACCCGGCAGACCTGGCACGAGGTGGAGATGGGCATGACCGGTTCGCCACCGGAGGGCGGCCCGACCGGTCCGGTGCCGGTGGTGCGCTACGAGCAGCAGGCGTACGAAGCGCATCCGGACGAGCTGTTGACGCTGCTGCGTGGGGTGGAATCAAGCACGGCCACCATGCTGCTCATCGCGCACAATCCCGGCGTCTCGCTCCTGTCGGAGCTGCTCGACCCTCTCAACGCCGATCCGGGCGGACTGCGCACCAGCGACCTGGTCGTGCACCGGCTGGCGGGGCCCTGGGCGGAACTGGGCCGGGGCACGGCCCCGATCAGCACGCGACACACCGCACGTGGCTGAGGTCGAAATCAGCCGCGTGCGGTGGTCGGTGGGCTCGCCTCAGCTCGGTGGTGCGGTCGGCGGCGGCGGATCGGGAGGTGGCGGCATCATGGCCGTCGGATGCGAGAGCCGGTTCTCCTCCACGATCAGTGTCCGGGCCCGCTTGCGGCGGTCCTGCCAGAACCAGAGCGTGGTGAGCAGGACGCCCAGTCCGGCCAGGATGAAGACCCAACCGACCGCGCGCAGGTCGACCCACCAGACGTTTGCCCTGATGGCGAAGGTCAGGATCGCGCCGATCGCGATCAGGAAGATTCCACTACCGATGCCCATGTGCGCGGCACTCCCCCGTGCGGTTGCTCTGGGCGTGCATCTGACTGGTCCGCGACGGTTACCCGTCCGCCGCGGGGTTACCCGCGTCGGCGTGCGGCGAACACCTGAGACGGGTGCGGCTGCCCTAGAATCGGGCAGCCGCACCGCAACGACACTGGTCGGTCTCAAGTCACCCGAGCGTCAGAAGGCCTCCTCCGGGAGGTCCATGACGTCCAGGTCGGTAGCCTCGATGATCCGTCGGTCGGCGCCGATGCGGGGCAGCACCTCGCGGGCGAAGAACCGGGCCGCGGCCACCTTCCCGGTGTAGAACGCCTGGTCCGTGGCCGAGACCTCGCCGGCCAGCGCCGTCAACGCCACGTCGGCCTGCCGCTGCAACAGCCAGCCGACGACCAGGTCACCGATCGCCAGCAGGAATCGCCGGCTGCTCAGCCCGACCTTGTACAGGGCGCGCGGGTCGCTGCCCTGCGCCTCACCCAGCCAGCCGGTCAGCACGCCGAGCATGGTCTGGATCTCGGCGAGCGCCTTGCCGAGCGCCAGGCGCTCCTCCTTGAGCTGGCCGTTGCCGGCCTCGCTGGTGATGAACTCCTGGATCTCACCGGCCACCGTCATCAGGGCCTTGCCGTTGTCCCGGACGATCTTCCGGAAGATCAGGTCGAGGCTCTGGATCGCCGTGGTGCCCTCGTACAGGGTGTCGATCTTGGCGTCCCGGACGTACTGCTCCACCGGGTAGTCCTGGAGGAAGCCGGAACCACCGAAGGTCTGTAGCGACTCGTGCCCGAGCAGCTCGTACGCCCGCTCCGAGCCGACGCCCTTGACCAGCGGAAGCAGCAGGTCGTTGACCCGCTTGGCCAGCTTGATGGCCGGCTCGTCGCCGGCCGCCTCGGCGATGGCGATCCGGTCCTGCCAGGAGGCGGTGTAGAGGACCAGGGCCCGCAGACCCTCGGCGTACGACTTCTGCAGCAGCAGCGAGCGCCGCACGTCCGGGTGCGCGGTGATGGTGACGCGGGGGGCGGTCTTGTCCGCCGACCGGGTCAGGTCGGCACCCTGCACCCGGTTCTTGGCGTACTCCAGGGCGTTCAGGTACCCGCTGGAGAGGGTGGCGATCGCCTTGGTGCCGACCATCATCCGGGCGTACTCGATGATCATGAACATCTGCCGGATGCCGTCGTGCTTCTCGCCCAGCAGCCAGCCCTTGGCTGGTACGCCGTGCTCGCCGAAGGTCAGCTCGCAGGTGTTGGAGACCTTCAGACCCATCTTGTGCTCGACGTTGGTGGCGAAGACACCGTTGCGCTCGCCCAACTCGCCGGTGTTCTCGTCGAAGTGGTACTTCGGCACGACGAACAGCGACAGGCCCTTGGTGCCCGGGCCGCCGACGCCCTCCACGCCGACCGGACGGGCCAGCACGTAGTGGACGATGTTGTCGCTCAGGTCGTGCTCACCGGAGGTGATGAAGCGCTTGACGCCCTCGATGTGCCACGAGCCGTCCGGCTGCGGGATGGCCCGGGCACGGCCGGCGCCGACGTCCGAGCCGGCGTCCGGCTCGGTGAGGACCATGGTCGATCCCCACTGCTTGTCGATGAACAGCTTGGCCCACTTCTTCTGCTGCTCGGTGCCCTCGACGTGCAGCACGTGCGCGAAGGACGGGCCGGAGGCGTACATCCAGACCGGGGCGTTCGAGCCGAGGACCAGCTCGGCGAGGGCCCACCACAGCGCGCGGGGTGCGTTGGTGCCGTCCAACTCCGGGGGCAGGTCCAGGCGCCAGAACTCGGACTCCATGAACGCCCGGTACGACTTCTTGAACGACTCCGGCAGCGGCGCGGTGTGCGTGGCCGGGTCGAAGACCGGTGGGTTGCGATCGCTGTCCTGGTAGCTCGCGGCCAGGTCCTCCCGGGCCAGGCGGTCGACCTCGGCGAGAAAGCTGCGCGCGGTGTCGACGTCGAGGTCGGAGTACGGCTCCTGGCCGAACGCCCGGTCCGCCCCGAACACCTCGAACAGGTTGAACTCGAGGTCCCGAAGGTTGCTCTTGTAGTGGGTCATGTGGCTGGCCCCGCTTCCGGACAGGTGTTACCGATCAGTAACCCCGACTCTATTACTCATAAGTAGGAAGCGACAAGCCACCCCACCGAAGTGACGGCGATCACCCACCTGTGGCTCAGCTACCGACCCCTCGCGCACGGCCGCCACCCGGCGGCCCCACCCCCTGCGGGCGGTGGATCAGCCCTCGGTCGCGCCGACCTCCCAGCTCGGCACCACTGCGGTCGCCCCGCTCGGCGAACCCGTGTACTCCATCAGGACCAGCGCGATGTCGTCGTCGAGCCGGCCGTGCACCCACTCGACCAGGGCGGTCTCCAGTGAGGCCAGGCCGTCGGCGACCGTGCCGTGCCCGAGCAGCCGCCAGGCCCGGTCGGCGGTGGGGAAGAATTCGCCGTCCCGGCGCGCCTCGCCCAGCCCATCGGTGAACAGCAGCAGCCGGTCGCCCGGTTCCAGCCGCTCCACCCTGGGCCGGACCACCGGCATGAAGCCCAACGGCGGTGCCGGTGCCGGCGGCTCCATCGGGATCACCTCGCCACCACGCAGCAGCAACGGCGCCGGATGTCCGCAGTTGACGATGGTGAGGGTGCCGCCCCGCTCCTCGACCAGCGCCGCGGTGACGAAGTCCTCGTCGCCCACGCTGCGGGCCACCGCCCGGTCCAGGTCCGCCACCACGGCTCGCAGGTCGGCCCGCTCGTACGCCACGTGCCGGTACGAGCCCAGCACGATGCTGGCCAGCCGGACCGCCCCCAGTCCCTTGCCGCACACGTCGCCGATGATCATGCGGACTCCGTACGGGGTGTCGATCACCTCGTACAGGTCACCGCCGATCTCCGCCTTGGCCGTCGAGGAGATGTAGCGCCCGGCCACGGAGAGGCTGCCCACCCGGGGACCGAGCGGGCGCAGCACCGCCTGCTGCGCGACCGCCGCGAGCTTCGACAGCTCGGCGATCTGCTCGGCCTGCCGCTCGCGTACTGCCGCCACCGCCGCCGCGATGCCGGTGCCCAGGACGATGCCGGCCAAGGCCACCGCGGCGGAGACCGAGACCGGCCGCTCGGCCAGCGCGAAGGCCGCCCCGAGGAAGGACGCGACGGCCCCGACCCCCAGCACGATCTGCCAGGACGCCAGCGCCCCGGCCAGGAACGGGGCCGCCACCATCAACGCGATGTAGTTCGCCGACCGGCCGTCCGCCCACTCCAGCGCCGCGACCATCGCGAGCAGGACGAGGGCCGCGCCGAGGCCGGCGCGGGATCCGGGACTCAGCGGGCCACGGCCCGGCTGGAGGATTTGCGTGCGTACATGCGACAGCATGCCCGATGGTCGGGACGGAAAGAATGACCCTGACCCGTCGGACGAGCGGGTTCTGGCCGCGAGGGCCGCGGCCAGAACCCGAACGCCGCTCGGCATCGGCTCAGCCGAGCACTTCGTACCGAACGGTGATGTGGCCGAGGTCGAGCGAGGCGATCTGAGCGAACGCGGCCCGGGACAGGTCCAGGCAGCGTCCCTCGATGAACGGGCCCCGGTCGTTGATCCGCACCGTGACCGACTTGCCGTTGGCCGGGTTGGTCACCTTCACCCTGGTGTTGAAGGGCAGCGTCTTGTGGGCGGCCGTCAACTCCTCCGGGTTGAACGTCTCGCCGTTGGCGGTCATCTGCCCCTGCCAGTAGAAGGAGGCGCCGCACGAGCCGGTCTCGACCACCGGGCGAGCCGTCGTCTTCTTCGCGCTGGGCGTCGGCTTCGGACTGGGCGTACGCGGCTTGCTGCGCGACGGTGCCGTCGCGGTCCGCGACGGCACCGGACCCGCCGTCGCGCTGGCGCTCGGCGAGCCGGTCGCGCTCGGCGACGCGCTGGCACTCGGCGACGCGCTGCCGCTCGGGGTCGCCGGGTCGTACGGGTCGACGCTGGGTCCAAGGTCTACTGCGGGCGGCCGGGCAGGCTCCGCGCCGGCGGTCAGGTGCACGGCGCCGACGGTGCCCCCGACGGCAAGGGCGACGGCCACCGCGGCACTGGCCGCGAGACCAGTCGGCGTCAGCCTGCGGGTACGGGAGTGCCTACCTGCCACCGGCCCGTCCTTTCATCAACGGATCAAATCGGGTCGGACCATAACGAGAGAAGCACTTCGGAAGTCAACGTGATCATGGCGATATGACCGTAATTGCGGTGATACGTGAAGCCGATCATCCGATCCGAGGTGGGCCGGCCGGTCCGGCACCTGGCGCGACCTGGCGCACGATAGGTGCCATGGCCGCTGAGCTGAGAGAGCGCCTCGTCGAACTGTTCCGCTGGGTCGATCCCGATCCCGGCGCAAGTCACCTGGTCAGTGACATCTCCGGCTGGTGGCGGGATCCGGTGACGCTCGCCGCGCTGGGCCCGGCGCTGGTCGCCCCGTTCCGCTCGGCCCGGCCCACCGTCGTCGTCGCCCCCGCGGTCACCGGCTTCCTGCTCGGCCCACTGGCCGCCACGGCGCTCGGCGTGGGTTTCGTCCCGGCACACAAGCCAGGCGACGGACGGCTGCCCACCGGCCCCCTGACCTGGGCGCAGAGCCCGCCCGACTTCCGTGGCCGGCGAGTCGACCTGGCCGTGCGGGACCGGCACCTCGGCCCCGGCGACCGGGTGCTGGTGGTCGATGACTGGGTGGCGACCGCCGCCCAGGTGCGCGCCCTCTACGACATCTGCGCGGCCCGGGGCGCCGAGCCGGTCGGCACCTCCACCATCGTCGGCGACTGCCCACCCGCGCTCGCCGCCGACCTACACATCCACGCCCTACTGACCGCCACCGAGCTTGGCTGAAAGGAAGGGCCCCCTTTTAACGCCTCGTGTAGAGGAAGGGCCCCCTCTTAACAAACCACCACCGAGCGCCGCCGGCTCAGCGGACGAAGTCCTCGACCGCCGTACAGACCCGACCGAGCGCCTCGGCGGAGCGGGCCAGCGGGCCGGGAACCATCAGCGCGTGGTCGGCCTCCGGGATCTCCAGCACGTACCGGGTGAGCCGCCGGGCGACCGCACCGTCCCAGGACGGATCGGCGGTCCCACCGACCAGCACGAACGGGGCGGTGGCCCGGCGCAGCGCCTCGACCACCTCGTTGCGGTGCAACAGCGGGGTGAGCCAGACGGCGGCCAGGCCACGGTCGGCCGCGAGTGGTGCCGCCAGGCTGCCGAGCGACTTGCCGACCAGCAGTTGGGTGCCCTCGCCCAGAGTCGCGGCGACCTGGTCATACACCCACGGGCCACCGGTGTCCAAGCTGAAGTCCTCCGGCACCTGCCAGGAAATCCCGTGCAGCCGGAAACCGGCCCGGCGCAGCGCCTCACCGAGATAGAGGAAGAGTGGGTACCGGGTGTCGTAACCGCCTCCCGGGATGAGCACCGCACGTCGGTCCGCCATGTACGTCTCCTTTTCGTTGGCCATCGACCGTACTCCTGCCGGCCACATCGGCAACGCCACCGGCCGCAGCAGCTCAGCCGCGTAGGCCGGGGAGCAGACGGGTGGCGACATCCACCAGCACCGCCTCGTCGCCGGCGTACCAGCTGCTCTCCCGAGGCCAGTGCGTGATCACATCGGTGAAGCCCAGCTCCGCCGCGCGCCCGACCTGGTCGGCGAAGAACTGAGCGCTGCTGAGCGAGAAGACGGGTGCGGAGTCCAACGAGAGGTAGCGGTCCAGACTGGCCGGATCACGCCCCTCGGCGGTCAGCGTCGAGTCGAGCCGACCCACCAGTTCGGCGACCCCGGCCCACCAGCCGTCCAGGTCGTCCGCACCGGGACCGGTGGTCACCCACCCCTGCCCGAACCGCGCGACCAGCCGCATCGATCGCGGGCCGTTGGCGGCCACCACGAACGGCACCCGGGGAGTCTGAACGCACCCCGGGTTGTTGCGGGCATCCACAGCCGCGAACCAGTCGCCTCGCCACGTCGTCCCGTCCTTGCACAGGATCGCGTCGAGCAGTTCGGTGAACTCGCCGAACCGGTCCACCCGCTGCCGCGGGGGAAGCGTCTCCCCACCGAGCACGGCAGAGTCGAAGCCGATGCCGCCCGCCCCGAGCCCGAGCAG
The DNA here is from genome assembly GCF_014646235.1 of Micromonospora sonchi. Lineage (GTDB taxonomy): Bacteria > Actinomycetota > Actinomycetes > Mycobacteriales > Micromonosporaceae > Micromonospora > Micromonospora sonchi. The sequence continues at coordinate 170,807 of NZ_BMNB01000012.1, forward strand.
CAGCCGCCCGCCGGAGACGTCGTCGAGCGCGGTCACCTGCCGGGCGAAGGCGACCGGATGCCGGAAGTTCGGCGACGCGACGAGCGTGCCGAGCCGGATCCGGGCGGTCACGGTCGCGGCGGCGGTCAGGGTGGTCACGGAATCGAACCACGGACCATCCACCAGGTCGCGCCAGCCCAGATGGTCGTACGTCCAAGCGTGGTCGAAGCCCCACTCGTCGGCCTGCCGCCAGCGGCGCTGGGCCACGGACCATCGCTGGTCCGGCAGGATCACGATGCCAATCCGCATGATCGCCAGCGTACGGCGGTGAGCGCGCCAGGTCAGCCCGCGTGAGCAGCGGCACCAGTGCGGCCCGCCGTGGGCGCCCGCATCGGCCCGGCGTCCTGGCTCGTTGACGATGCGGTTGCCGGGAGTACGCAGACAAAGGGGCGGCGGTGCGGAACAACCCTGGTACTACGCCAGGGTCGACGGCGTTCCGCTTCGTCCTCCTCATGGGGGTCGTCGACCTCTTCGGAGACACCACGTACTCCGGTGGGGCGAGCATGAACGGCGTGTTCCTCGCGTCGGTCGGCGCGGGTGCCGTCGTGATCAGCATGGTGGGTGGGCTCAGCGAGTTCCTGAACTACCTCACCCGCGGGGTGTCCGGCTATTTCGCCGACCGGATTCGCAGGCGCTGGGCACTGGTCTTCGTCGGCTACGGCGTCAACCTGCTCGCCGTGCCGGCACTCGCGCTCGCCGGTCACTGGCCGCTCGCCGCCGGCCTGATCCTCCTGCAGGGCGTCGGGCGTGGCGTCCGCAAGCCACTCGTCCAGGCCATGTTGTCGTACACCACGAAGCGGTACGGCAAGGGGTGGGTCTACGGGGTGAACACGGCGCTGGATCACACGGGACGGACGCTCGGCCCGCTGCTCGTCGCCGGAGTGCTCCTCTTCACGGAAATCTTCCAGGCGGCGTACGCGCTGCTCATCATCCCGGCTGTGCTGGCGTTGGTCACATTGACGGTCGTACGGATCCGGTTCCCTGCGCCCGCTTCGTTCGAACAGCAGCAGCCTTCTGCGCCTGACCCGTCCGGACAGCAGCGGGAATTCCGCCGGTCGTACTGGCTCTACCTGGCGGCCGGTGCGTGTTTCGCGGCGGGCCTGATGAACTTCGAGTTGATCTCGTTCCATCTGTTCCGGAACGGTGTGGCACACAATTCCGTGCCGCTATATCTCGCGCTGGCCACAGGCGTGGGCGCGCTCGCCAGTCTCGGTCTCGGCAAGCTGTACGACCGGGTGGGTTTTCCCACGGTCATCGTGGGGGTGCTCGCCACGGCCACGTTCTCGCCGTTCGTGTTTCTCCTGCCGGTTCATCTCGCGCTGGTCGGGATGGCGCTCTGGGGCATCGGGCAGGCGACCCAGGACAGCCTGCTCGCCGCCCTCGTCGCAAGTGTCCTGCCGCAGGGGCGGCGCAATCTGGCGTTCGGCCTCTACTACGCCGGATACGGCGTAGGCTGGCTGGTCGGCGCGGTGGCGGCGGGTCTGCTCTACGAACAGTCCCGGGTCGCGCTCGTGTTGTTCGCGGCCGGCGCACAACTGGCCTCCGTGCCGATCTTCCTGGCTGCCCGGCTCGGTCGGCGGGCCGCGGAGGAATCTACGCCGTAGTCTCGCCCAGGACCCATCGCAGGTAGGCGGGGTTGCCGCGCACCACGGGCAGGGCGATGACGCAGGGAACATCGTACGGGTGTTCCTCGTTGGCGCGTGCCGTGATGCGCTCGACCAGACTTGCCCGCGTGTGCAGTGCCACCCGGGCCTCCGGCTCGTCGTGGACACTGTCCTGCCATCGGTAGATGGAGCGGATCGGGGCGAGGTGGTGCCCGCAGGCGGCCAGGCGGTCGTCGACCAGGCGGCGGGTGAAGGCGGCAAGCCAGTCCGCGTCCGGGCCGGTGATGATCACCTCGACTACGTCGGTCACTTCCCAAGTACATCATCCCGCTACGTCACCTGGCTGGCGGCCTGACGAGGCAGGACGGTCAGGACCCGAACGACGTGATCCCGGAACTCCGCCATGTAGTTGGTCAGGAAAGCCTTTGTGGACTCGTCGGCGACCTCACCGTTGCCTGGGAAGATCTCCGGCGTGTACTGCATGTACGCCTCGGGGGCGGTCATCTGCCGAGCGTTGCAGAAACTGAGCACGGCGCGCAGGCTCTGTTGGGCCACGGCAGTGCCGATCTGCCCGATGGATGCGCCGATCACTCCTGCCGGAATGTGGTCGAAAGAATTCTGACCCCACGGTCGGGAGGCCCAGTCGATGGCGTTCTTCAACGCGCCCGGGATCGAGCGATTGTATTCCGGAGTGACGAACAACACCGCGTCAACCTGACGAATGGCGTCTTTGAGGGCGACAGCTTCCGGCGGATAACTCGCGTCGTGGTCCGGGCTGTACAAAGGCAGGTTCCCGATCGGGATCTCGGTGAACTCGAGGTCCTTGGGTGCCAAACGGAGCAACGCTTTCGCAAGTTCCCGGTTGACAGACTTGGACGAGAGGCTTCCGACGAAATAGCCGACCTTGTACGTATCCATTCGTTCCCCTCCATCAGCGATGGCTCGGCCGGTCCGAGGTGCTCGTGTTCAAGCCTGGACCAGGAGGCCCGCGCCCGTTGCAAGTTTGCTCGGGAGGCAACCTTCGGGTGCGTCGGTGAGGTAGTAGCGGGTGACTCGTCTTCGAAGGAGAGCCCGTGGCATCAAGCGATACATTCGCTGAATTTGTGACGGCACGATCACCCGACCTTCAGCGCACCGCGTATCTGCTCACCCATGACTGGGCGCAGGCCGAGGATTTGCTGCAGACGGCCCTGGTGCGCGCATGGGGCGCGTGGGGACGGATCGACGGGAACCCCGAGCCGTACGTGCGAAGGATCATGGTGAACGTTTACGCCTCGTGGTGGCGGCGTAGATGGCGCCACGTCGAGCAGCCGATGTCTCAGTTGCCGGATCGGCGTGCGGCCGACCAGGTCTCGCGGGTGGACAGGCGCGACGAGGTGTGGCAGGCGCTGGGGAGGCTGCCCCGACGCCAGCGAGCAGTGCTGGTGCTGCGCTACTTCGAAGACATGACCGAGGCGCAGATCGCGGACGCGATGAGCATCTCGGTGGGCACGGTCAAAAGCCAGGCCAAGAAGGCCCTGGAGAAGCTGCGACTGGACGAGTCGCTGACGTTGGAGGCGTTGCACCGGTGATCGACCTCAAGGATCTGATGGATGAGCGCTCGGCTCACGGCATGCCGGGGCACGGGCGGTTAGCGGAGGTCCAGCACAAGATCCGGCGACGGCAGCGTAGGCGCGCCGTGGTGGGAACAGCGGCCGCCGCGGCAGCGCTGGCACTGGCGGCGGCCTCCACCGTGGTTCTCGGCGCGGGGCCGACTCAGCCTCCGCCCCTCGCCCCTGGATCGGCGGCCGCGTCGGCCGGACAGCCGACCGTCACTGCATCAGCCACTCCGAAACCTGTGGCGGGCCGCAAGCTCGGTCCCTTCGCCGAGCACGCCCACGGCTACCGGGTGGTTGCCGTCGGCAAGGCACCGGTTAGCTCAAAGAAGGTGGAGCTCACCTGGACGGTCAACTCGACAGACGTCCAGTTCTTCAGCTACTGCCCCGGCCTTCCGGACAAGTACATCTCGCTCGATGCCGAGATTGCGATCCACGGCGATCCCACTGGCTCCATGAACTGCATCTCGGAGTTGCATCAGGACCCGACGGCGCAAGAGTCCCGTACGGTATGGGCGAGCGTCGGGGACACGGTGACGGTCACATACACAGTCACCGGTGCTCAGGACATGAAGGGCACCGGTCGTCAGCTCGCGACTATCCCGACGCAGGGCACCCTGCACTTCGCCGTGGCCGAGAAGGTGCCGTTCGACGAGTACCCTCTGCCACCCCGGCCGACCGCACTGAAGCCCCCGACGCCGGACGGCATGGGAACCGAGCCCGGCACCAGGATCGTGCACAGCGATCCCGCAGATGCCAACAAGGCGGTCAGCATCAGCATGCCCTGGCGGCGGGGATACGACTTCACCGTGATCCCGCAGACGCCCGGCATCTACCAGGTCTCCGTCAACGGCACGGCCGTGCTCGCCGGGGAGGTCTACGACTACTCCGGCAACGGCCCGAATGCCAGCTGCCATGTCAAGCGGAACGATCAGGCGTTCTGCGTACCCGAACTCCAGTCCGTGAAGGACGGCGACCACGTCACGATCACTGTCACCGCACAGCACGCCACCGGCCCCTGGCTGGCTGAACTGCGGTCCGAATGGCAGGACTCACGAGCCCGAGGCTGACCTGCTCCCACGATCTGTGGGCAGGCCGACCAAACACCCCGTCCGACCACTATTTCGGGGAATAGTGGTCGGACGGGGTGTAGGGGGTGGTTCAGAGTATGGCCAGGGCGGGTGGACCGGCCGGCGCCGTGGCGAACAAGCAGCATCAGCAGCCGGTGGGCTTCGTGGAGCTGTTCTTCGACGTGGTGTTCGTCTTCGCGTTCACCCGGTTCTCCGAGCGGCTGGTCGAGGATTTCAGTTGGATGAATTCCTGGGCGACGCTGGTGCTGATGCTGGCCATGTGGTGGTTCTGGTACCGGGTGGTGTGGACGACCAACAGGTACGACCCGGAGCGCCCGGCCATCCAGCTCATAGTCATCGTGGCCATGCTCGGCACCCTGCTGATGTCGGCTGCGGTGCCCGCGGCGGCTCTCACCGAGCGCGGCGTGGTCTTCGCCTGGGTCTACGTCACCGTCCAGCTGCTCCGCCCTCTCTGGCTCCTGCTGGTCGGCGGCCCGAATGGTTACCCGCGACTCGTGCACGTCCGGATCCTCTTCTGGACAGCCATGTCGGCGGTGCCCTGGATTGCCGGGGCACTCGTTGAGGACGGCCTGCGGCTGGCCCTGTGGTCCGTGGCGGTCGTCATCGACTACGGCGGGGGGATTCTCGATTTCCCGACGCCACGGCTCGGCCGCGCGGGACTCCGAGGTCAGCCGATCTCGGGGGAGCATCTGACCGAACGCTGCCGCCAGCTGCTCATCATCGCGCTCGGCGAGGCGGTCTTGGCATCGGGCATCCAGTTCAGCCCGTACGGCTTCGAGCGGGACCGGACGGTGGCGTTGTTGGTGTCGTTCGTCATCACAGTGCTGCTCTGGCACCTCTACTACTACCGAGCGGGCGTACTGCTCCGCGCCGCCATCGCCTCGGCCTCGGCCCCTGCGCGCGTCAGCGAACTCGCGTCGTACGCGCACCTGATCATGGTGATCGGCATCAGCCTCAGCGCCGTGGGTGACACGCTGATCATCACGCACCCCTTCGGGCACACGAGGTGGACCTGGGTCGCGGTCATCTTCGGTGGACCCGCGCTCTTTCTGGCCGGGCGGAGCATGCTCGACTACGCGGTCTTCAGCCACATCTCCTGGTCGCGTCCAATCGGGGTGCTCCTGCTCGCCGCACTGGCCCCGGTGGCGCTCAGGCTGCCGCCGGTCGTGGTCGCCATGCTCGCCGCGGTGGTGCTGGCCGCGATCGCGCTATCCAACGTGGTTGCGTGGCGGTTGGTCCCGCGGGCGCCCGCCCCGCCGGGCATGCAGGCCGCCCGTTGACCCACGCCGGCAACCCGGGCGTCCCCGGGAGGATTCTCAACCGCCAGCACCACTCGCGCGACGAACGTCGATGACAATGATGGTGACGTTGTCGCGACCGCCTTCGTCGAGGGCCTGGGAAACGAGCTGGTCGGCGGCGCTTTCCGGGTCCTCGGCAGAGTTCAGGGTGGCTCGGACCGAGTCCGGCGGCACGTACGAACTCAGCCCATCCGAGCAGAGCAGAATCCGGTCGCCGGGATGAAGACGCAGGGTCGTCAGATCGGGAGACCGGCCGTCCCGGCGCCCGTCGAGAAAGCGGGCCAGCTTTTCGGGAAGGTACGGAACCGCCCTTGCGTCGGCCACCAGGTGTTGGTACGTGTGGTCCTCGCTCACCTGGTCCAACGTGTTCGCGAAAGATCCGACGTTGCGCATCAGGTAGGCGCGAGAGTCTCCCACGTTCCCCACGACAGCGGTGGCGCCGGACCACAGTAGGGCGACAACCGTGGTGCCCATCCCGCTCAAGCCCGGTTCCTCGCGGGTCTTCCGGCGTAGCGCCTCGCCAGCGTCACTGATGGCTCTTCCCAGGGTGTCGGCCAGGTCATCCACCTCGGCTGGGCGGTCGTACGTCTTCATGGCCTGGACCGCCGTGGCGCTCGCGATGTCACCGGCGACATGGCCGCCGAGTCCGTCGGCGACCGCATACAACCACTGCCCGTGAAGAAGGCTGTCCTCGTTGCGGCGACGGACGTGGCCAACGTGGGTCCGGCTTGCGGCATGCAACCTCAGGAGTTCCGTCATGATCGGCCTTCGGGCTCGTCGGGCCACGGCTCCTGTGCCTTCTCGTCGCGGTGCAGGACGTGGACGGTTTCGACCCGGTCGCTCGCCACGACGTACTCGGTGACCTCGACCGGCTGGTTGTCCGCACCCGACGTGCCGACCCGCACGATCTCCAGTACGGGCAGATTGGTCGGGATCTCCAGGAGATTGGCCTCCTCCTTGCTGGGCATCCGGGCTCGGTGAATCTCCATCCACCGGATGGGCCAGTGTCCGGCCTTCTCGACGCGGCGGAGCCACTCACCGGCTGCGGGGTTGGCGTCAACACCAGCGACGATCTCGGCCACGCGCGGGTGGATCCACGAGACGTTGATCTGGAAGGGCGCTTCGGACGCCGGCCCGGTCACGCGAAACCGGCGCAGCACCTCGGTGCCGGCCTCGACGCCGAGCAGCTTGGCGATGCGAGGGTCCTCCAGCCGGGCCGGTGCACTGCTGGCCGTCCCGTGGCGCACCCACACCTCTTGACCACTGGCCGAGGGGAACGAGTAGCCGGTCGCCTGCTCGTTGCGTTTGACCAGGTCCCCACGGGGGCGGCGAGGACGCATCGTGCCGTAGCGCACGGCGATACCTCGTCCCTGAACCGCCCACACGTAGCCTTCGGCCTCCAACACGGCGATGGCTCGGCCGATCGTGTCGCGGTTGGCGCCGTACTCCGCCGCGAAGTCGTTCAGTCGGGGCAGCCGGGCGCCAGGCGCCCACTCTCCGGCTTCGATCCGGCCTCGGATCTTCGACGCGATGTCCAGGTAGCGCGAGTGCACGGGCAAGAAACACTTCCCCTCTTGATTATCCGGGGACAATCCTTGACGGGCACGCCGATTGTCCCCAGACTATTGCCAAGCCATTGTCCCAGGACAACGTGGCCAGCAAAAGGCCCCGACGGGCGGCTACCCGTCGAGGCCGGCGCATCGGTCCTCGCGAAAGGAAACTCACGATGCCCGCTCAGCCTACCGTTCACCCTGCTCCGTGCGCCTCGGGCCATTTTCCGACGAGCGCCACGACCACTACTACCGGCCACCCTGGGCCCTCACCTGTCCGGCTGGACTCCCTCAGCTACGGCGAACTCGCCGTGGCCATCCACGCCGCCGGCATCCCCGCTAAGCCGAACTCGCTGACCGTCGAGCAGATCAGAGCACTCGCGTACGCCGGCGGGTCGGCTTGTGGCCTCGCGTCACGGCAGGGCACAGCCCACCGGAGTAGGCTCCGCTTGCGCGGCGATCTGCACGATGGCGTCGAGGATCCGGCGTGCGTCGAGCAGATCCTCGATGGCGGCGTCGATCCGGTCCCGCTCGTCCGCCAGTACGGGTGCCAACCCGGCGCACGCCGGCACCAGCACTTCGCCGTTGTCCGTCATGCAGGGCAGCACCTCGGCGATGACGGCCGTGTTCAAGCCGGCGGCCAGCAGCATCCGGATGCTGTTCACCCGCCGGACATCCGCCTCTTCAAACTCTCGGTACCCGCTGGCCCGGCGTACCGGCAGCAACAGGTGTTGCTCCTCGTAGTAACGAAGAGCGCGTTCACTGACTCCGGTTCGCCGGGCGAGTTCACCGATCCGCATGTGGCCCCTATCACCGCGCATTGACTCTGACGTCGGCGTGAAGCTTTAGCTTAGCCGTCATGATCTACGCACCGTCACACATGACCGGCCGCCCGGTAACCGTCCTCGGCCTAGGCAGGATGGGCAGCGCGCTCGCCGGCGCCCTGCTGGACGCCGGCAGCCGTACCGTCGTCTGGAACCGCACCGCCGACAAGGCCGAGGCCCTCGCCGCCCGGGCCGCCGTCCCGGCCGGCTCGGCCGCCGAGGCGATCCAGGCCAGCCCGTTGGTCATCGTCTGCCTGCTCGACTACGACAACGTGCGCGCGGTGCTGGAGCCCAATGCCGACGTGCTGGCCGACCGGACGCTGGTCAATCTCACCACCGGTACGCCGGAACAGGCCAGTGCTCTCGCCGATTGGGCCGGCACACACGGCGCGCACTACCTCGACGGTGCCATGATGGCCGTGCCACAAACGGTCGGTACGCCCGAAGCGTTCTTCCTCTACAGCGGATCGAGCGAGGCCTTCGATGCACATCGGCCGACCCTGGATCATCTTGCCGCCAGCCACTACCTCGGTTCGGACCCCTCCGTCGCCGAACTGTGGGACAGCGCTCTGCTCGGCAGCGGCTACGCGGCCCTGACCGGTTTTCTGCACAGCGTGGCGCTGCTCGACACCGCGGGGGTGGCGCCGACCCGCTTCCTGCCGCTGGCCACCCAGTGGCTCAACGGCATGCTGGCTTTCATGCCGGACCTCGCTCAGGAGATCGAGGCGGGCGACTACTCCAAGGGTGTGTCACCGGTCGACATGAACCGCGCCGCCGTACACAACATCAGCCAGATCAGCACCAGGCACGGTGTCGATGCCGATGTACACGCGCCCCTGCTGGCCCTGTTGGACCGGCGGATCGCCGACGGCCACCCGGCTGACAGCTTCGCCAGCATCGTCGAGGTGCTCCGCGAGCGCCGCGACTGACCGCGCGACCGACGCGTACGCCCCGTCCGGCGAGCGTACGCAGGAAGACATCACGACCAGGGCGGTGTCCAGAGCCGGTGGTCAGCGCGGAGTACCGTTGTGCTTGCGGGCTGTGCAGAGCAGGTACTCCCACTGCATGACGATCCGATTCGCGTCCCCGCCCTGGTCGTGCCGCGCCGCGAGTTGGGCGAGGTCGCGGTCCAGTGCCGCCACCCGGTCGAGGTCTCCAGCGAGCCCGCGGTACGCGGCGACCGTCGGTCCGTAGTTCGCCTTGAAGAAGTCGCGGAAGGCGTCCGGGTTGGCGAACGTGTCGACCGTGACCGTCTGCCGGCGCGCCACGACATCGATGACCTGCTCGCCGAGCAGCCCACGTACGTGCTCCTCGCTGCCCCACAGTGGTGCGGGCTGCGCGCCGGGCGGCGACGGAGGCAGGTACGGCTTCATCGCCGCGAACATCTGTCCGATGAAGCCTTCCGGTGCCCAGTTGAGCAGCCCGATCTTGCCACCCGGGCGGCAGACGCGGAGCAGCTCACCGGCACTGGCCCGGTGATGCGGGGCGAACATCACGCCCACGCAGGACAGCACGACGTCGAACTCGCCGTCGGCGTACGGCAGGGCCTCCGCGTCCGCCTCCTGCCAGTCGATCGTCACCCCGCGCTGCTCGGCCAGGGCCTGCCCGGTCGCCAGCAGGTTCGGCGTGAGGTCGGAGGCGACCACGCTCGCCCCGGCGAGCGCGGCGGGAATGGCGGCATTGCCGGTGCCTGCGGCCACGTCCAGTACCCGGTCCCCGGCTTTCACACCGGACGCCTCGACCAGCACGGCGCCCAGCTCCGGAATGATCTCCGCAACGACTGCCGGGTAGTCACCCAGCCCCCAGATGTCGCGATGCCTGGCCTTCAGCGCACGGTCGGCCTCGCCAGCGCCGCCCTGCCCCACCCCGGTCTGCGCCGTGCCGCTCTGTACCGTCATGCTCGTCTCCTCGCCCCGGCCCACCCCAAGATGTGCGCGTCCTGGTCCCGACGGTAGGAACGATCGGAACCGGGTCCTAGTACACGATCTGTACCGCCCCGACCAGGCAAGAGTCCGATCCTGGTCGCGGACTGGCTCCGCCGGCCGCCAGGATCTAGCCTGCCGCGCATGGGCTCCCCGTACTTCCAGTTCTGCCCCGTCGCCAAGGCCATGGAGCTGCTCGACGAGCGCTGGACGTTGCTGGTCGTCCGCGAGTTGGTCTGTGGGACGCAGCACTTCAACGACCTGCGACGCGGTCTGCCCCGGATGTCGCCGACGCTGCTGTCCCGGCGGCTGCAACAGCTCGTCCGGGCCGGCATCGTGGACCGGCACGTCGACGGCACTGCGTGCGGTATGTCCTGACCCAGGCCTGCCGCGAACTCCAACCGGTGGTCGAGGCGCTGGGCGCCTGGGGCGTTCGCTGGATCGGTGAACTCGGCGACCAGGACCTTGATCCAAGTTTGCTGATGTGAGACATGCACCGCAACGTCGACCACGGTGCCGTACCGGACGGGCGGACGGTCATCGAGTTCCGCTTCCCCGATGCCCCGACGAAGGCGCGCAGTTGGTGGCTGGTGATCAGCGAGGCCGGTGCCGACGTGTGCGACGCCGACCCCGGCTATGACGTGAGCGTCACCGTGACCGCCGCCCTGCGCAGCATGGTCAAGATCTGGAACGGCGACCTGACCTCGGCCGACGCGTTCCGCCGCGATCTGGTCGAGGTGCATGGCCCCACCGAGCTACGCCGCGCCGTGCCCCGATGGTTCACGCTGTCCACGTTTGCCGCCGTACCCCGACCGGCAACCGCCTGACCGGGCAGGCGTAGCGGCGGGCTCTCGGCCGGGCCGGCGCGACCCCAGGAAACATGGCGGGCGCTGCCTGGATCATCGGCGTGCCGACGGGTTGTAGCCTCGGCCGTCATGAGCTGGCTGCCTGAGGATTTCGTCCACCCCGTCTACGTGCCCGTGCCCGACACCGCGCTTCACCTGCGACCGATCCGGGAGACGGACACCGCGATCGACTACCCCGCCGTGATGGGCTCCCGAGAGCGCTTGTGGGAGATCTTCGGCCCGGCCTGGGGTTGGCCCCCGGAGACGATGACCTATGAAGAGGACCGCATCGACTTGCTGCGGCACGAGGAGGAGATAGCCGCGCATCAGTCGTTCAACTATGCGCTGCTGAACGAGGAGGAGACGGCTCTCTTCGGCTGCGTCTACATCGACCCACCTGAGCGCACCGGCTCGGACGCAGAGGTCTCCTGGTGGGTGGTGGACGACCTCGTCGGCGGCGAGGTCGAGCACGCGCTCGACGCGCTGGTGCCGCGGTGGATCGCCGCCGACTGGCCCTTCCAGCAGCCCCGTTATCTGGGTCGCGACATCACCTGGCAGGACTGGCTCGCGCTGCCGCCCGCCTCGTGACGATCTCATGGCCCGGATGGGCCACGCCTCCACCCGGGCGGCGCTGATCTGGCAGCACACAGCTCAGCAGCGTGACCGGCACATCGCAGATGGGCTCAGCGAACAGATCAAGAAGGGTCGCGATCGGGCGCGCAGCGGGCACGGCAAGCCCGAGGACTGACCGGAACGAATGAAGCCCGGGTCGGGAACGTGTCCTGACCCGGGCTTCGCACGTGGAGCGGGTGACGGGAATCGAACCCGCACTGTCAGCTTGGGAAGCTGATGTTCTGCCATTGAACTACACCCGCAGGCGGCACCACTCTACCCGAGCCACTCACCCCACGCACTCAGGGCTCCCCCCACCCCCACACCTCACCAGATCGGCCTCCACCGGCCGACATGCGACGAGCGGCCCGTAGGACGACTCATGATCCTCGCAGCTTCCCTGATGTTGCTGCCTCGCGATGGGGTGGAGGCCGCAACATCCCCGAAGTTGCTCGGATCTTGGCGAGCGGCGGGGCCTGCGGCGGCGTTGCGCCGCGGCGGGAGGCGGCCGGCGGGCGGGAGGCGGGAGGCGGCCGGCGGACCGGCGGACCGGCGGACCGGCGGACCGGCGGACCGGCGGACCGGCAAGAAGTTTCACGGACGCCGGAGATAGGCATTCTCAAATCCATCGATCGGTTGTAACGTCTGCTCCACGTTTTCCGCACGACGCGACACAACCCCCGGTCGCGTCGCAAGAAAGAGGTGGGCTCATGGGACTTCGTCCCGTCCTGCTGCGCCGGCGCATGGCCGGCATCGCATCGACATCGTTGGCTCTGGCGCTCGGCGTGGCAACCGTCGGCCTGCTGCCGGCCGGCACCACGACGGCCGGCACGACGATCGCCAGCCCGGCGGCGGCCGTCGTGGGCCATGACGAGGTCTGCGAAGACGAATCGGATGCCCTGGCCAGGGTTCGCGGCGGTGAGGCCCGGCACGACCCGAACGAGCTGACCTTGGCGCAACTTCAGCAGCGGGAGGCCGAGTTCGCCGATCTGTTGCAGGAGCGGGCCAAGCGGGTCGGGCAGCGTACGCTCAGCGCCCAGGCCGCGGCGGCGTCGGTCACCATCCCGGTGGTGGTGCACGTGATCCAGCGGGACTCGACCCGGGCCGGCGGCAACATTCCCGACTCGATGATCAACTCGCAGATCAACGTGCTGAACCAGTCATTCAGCGGGGCGACCGGCGGTGCCGCCACGGCCTTCGCGTTCCAACTCCAGCGCATCAACCGGGTCACCAACTCGGCGTGGTACCCGATTCGGCAGGGCACGACGGCCGAGCGGCAGATGAAGACCCAACTGCGCCAGGGCACGAAGGCGACGCTCAACATCTATCTTGGCGCGCTGAGCGACAACCTGCTCGGCTGGGCGACCTTCCCGCAGACCACCCTGAACGTGATGGACGGCGTGGTGGTGCTGAGCGAGTCGCTGCCCGGGGGCACCGCCACCAACTACAACCAGGGTGACACCGGCACCCACGAGGTCGGCCACTGGCTGAACCTCTACCACACCTTCCAGGGCGGCTGCTCCGGCCAGGGCGACCAGGTCGCGGACACCCCGGCGGAGGCGTCTCCGGCCAGCGGCTGCCCGACCGGTCGGGACACCTGCTCCGCCCCGGGCCTGGACCCGATCACCAACTTCATGGACTACTCGTACGACTCCTGCATGTACCAGTTCACCCCGGGCCAGGCGACCCGGATGATCAACGCCTGGAACACGTACCGCGCGTCGTAGCCCGGACCGGGTCGACGCGTAACCCGGTGCCGGTCCCGCGAGACGGGGCCGGCACCGGCGCACACTGGCTCAGGCGGCGCGGGCGTGTCGGCCCGCCCGGACCGGTAACGGTGCAGGCCGGACAGCGTCCGCAGCGGCGCCGGCCGGGTCGAGCCAGACCTGGACGGCCGGCCCGCCCAGCAGGTCGCCGGGCCCGACGCCGCCCTGCTCGCGACGGGCGAGCATCGCCACGTCGACCGAGAACTCGAACAGCCGCCAGTCGGCGTGCGGCGCGGCCCGTGCCGCGAGGGCCAGTCGGGCCACCGTGGCGTCGTCGGTGACCGGACGGGCCCGGCCGGCGACGTACGCCTCGTCGTCGCTCTCCTCCGGCGGAAACGAGTGCAGCGCGTAGCGACCGTCGCGCTCCAGGTCGCGCCGCTTCGGCGAGTCGATCACGAAGCAGAACAGACCATCGTCGGTGATCACCGGGGAGACCGGGTGCACCCGGGGCCCGCCGTCGGCGCGGACCGTGGCCAGGTAGCCGAAGCCGGGGCCGTACTGCTGCATGAGGAGGCGGATCCCGTCGGCGAGTCGAGGCTCGTCAGCGGCGAATTCGGACCAGGAAGCCATGGCTACATCTTATCGAACATACGTTCGAAGCAGGTAGTCCGACACGCAGGTCACCCGTACCGGCAGCTATGGTGTGGCGATGCTGCTCTCCGACCGCGACCTGGTCTCCGAGATCAAGGCGGGCGCCCTGGCGTTGGAGCCCTTCGAACCCACCCTGGTGCAGCCGTCCAGCATCGACGTACGCCTGGACAAGCTGTTCCGGGTCTTCAACAACCATCTCTACACCCACATCGACCCGGCGACCCGGCAGGACGACCTGACCTCGCCGGTCGAGGTGCCCGACGGTGAGCCCTTCGTGCTGCACCCGGGCGAGTTCGTGCTCGCCTCCACGCTGGAGGTCATCTCCCTCGGCGACCAGCTCGCGGGCAGGCTCGAAGGCAAGTCGAGCCTCGGTCGGCTCGGTCTGCTCACCCACTCCACCGCCGGCTTCATCGACCCCGGCTTCTCCGGTCACGTCACCCTGGAGCTGTCCAACGTGGCCAACCTGCCGATCACCCTCTGGCCGGGCATGAAGATCGGCCAGCTCTGCATCTTCCGGCTCTCGTCCCCGGCCGAGCACCCGTACGGCTCGGCCGTCTACGGCTCGCGCTACCAGGGCCAGCGCGGCCCGACGCCGAGCCGTACCTGGCAGAACTGGCGCACCTGGCCGACCCGCTGACGTCGGGAAAGAAATCGCCCGGCCCGCAGACCGCCAGGGCCCGCGCCACCGGAACAGCGGAAAGCAGGGCCCACGCCGTCGTGGGCGCGGACCCTGCCGTCGTACGCGACACCCGTCAACCCGGCCGGCCGAAGCTGTGGATGGGGCTGTCGTCCATTCGCTTCATCTTCACCGGCTGGCCCGCCCGGGAGGCGTGCACCACCCAGCCGTCGCCGACGTACATGCCCACGTGGTGCAGGTCCCGGTAGTAGAAGACGAGGTCGCCCGGGCGCAGGGCGCTCCGGCTGACCGATACGGTCACCTGGCGCTGCCGTGCCGCGTTGTGCGGCAGCGCCACCCCGCCCCGCGCCCACGCGGCCAGCGTCAGCCCGGAGCAGTCGTACGCGTTCGGCCCCTCGGCGCCCCACGAGTACGGCTTGCCGATCTGGGCGCAGGCGAAGGTGACCGCCTTCCCGGCCGGCCCGCCCGGGTATCCGGCCGGGCAGGGCGCCGGACGCAGCGGGCCGCCGCCCCCGTTTCCGTACGCCCGCAGCCGCAGCCGCTGCAACCGGTCGATCTCGGCGTCGATCTGCCGTCGCTTCTGCGCGAGTTCGGTCTCGGTGCGGGTCAACTGGGCGATGCTGCGGTCCAGCGTCCCCTTCGCGGCGGCGAGTTCGTCGCGCAGCTCGCTCGCCTGCCGTACGTCCTGCTGTTCGAAGCGGGCGTAGCGGTCGAGCAGGCCGAGGTGTTCGACCACCTCGCCCGGGGATCTGCTGCCCAACAGCGCGTTGACCGCGCGGACCGTACCGCCCTTGTAGGCCCGGGCGGCCAGCGCGCCGACCCGGTTCATCGCCTCGTCCACCCGGGCTTGCAGCGGGGCGATCCGGGCGGCCAGGGCATCGGCCTGCCGCCGTCTGGCGGCCAGGTCCTGCCGGGTGGCGTTGTGCTGTTCGATGACGGATTCGAGCCGGTTCCAGTCCTCGTCGATCTGGCGCTCGATGTCGGCGACCGTCGGGTCGGCGTACGCCACCGTCGCGCCGCCGGTCAGGATGACGGCGGCCGCGGCCAGGGCGGCGAGTGCCGTGGTGCAGCGGTACCAGCGGGAGCGCGGCGCAGCCGTCGTCGGACCGGGCATCGCCGGCCGCTGCGACGGTGGCCGCGGGGCATGGTGTGCCACCGGGCGTCGTACTCCTTCTTCCCATACCGCCTACCGGGTTAGCTGACGGGTTCGGGCGGGAAGGGGACGCCCTACCGCGCGCATCGCGGACTCACCCCGGGTACCTGGTTCCCCGGCTCGCTCGGGCAGCGACTCGGCGGTGCCGGACCGTTACCGCCCCTGATGGGCGGAGTTGCCAGCCGGCCGGCGATTGCCCAGCGTAGGGACGATCTGCGTCGATACGCAACACACCCACGCCATCACCGTCGGTGCATAAATCCGACAACGACGAAGGCCCCCGGGTTACTTGACCGGGGGCCTTCGGCTGGTTCCTGCGCTACCGCTCAGCCGAGCGGGTCAGCCTGGTCGGCGGAAGCCGGCGACCGGCATGGTCGTGATGGGCGAGACGTTGACCGGCTTGCCGGCGCGGGGCGCGTGCACCATCTGGTTGTTGCCCAGGTAGAGCCCGACGTGACTCAGGTCGCTGCGGAAGAAGACCAGGTCGCCCGGCCGGGCGTCGGCCCGGGAGATGGCCTTGCCCTCGTTCCACTGGGCCCCCGTGAAGTGGGTCAGGTAGATGCCGGCGGCCTTGTAGGCGTACTGGGTCAGCCCGGAGCAGTCGAACGAGCCCGGCCCGGTGGCACCCCAGACGTACGGCTTACCGACCTGGGCGCAGGCCGTCCTGATGGCGGTCCGCGCCGCCGCGCTGACCACGCCGTTGACGGTCGGGCAGTTGTTCGTCCTGACCGAGGTCTCCGGCAGCGTCTTCTCCAGCCGCTTGATCTCGGCGTCGATCTGCTTCTTCTTCGTCGCCAGCTGCTTCTCCTTGGCCTCCTGGTCGACGATCAACGCGTCCAGCTTGGCCTTCTGGCCGTCGTACTTCCTCTTGATCTTCAAGACACCCTCGAGCTGCCGGCGCTCCTCCGCCGCCAGCCGGTTGAGGAAGGCCATCTGCTCACCGAGCATGTCCGGCTTCGCGTTGAGCAGCACCGCGCCGAGATCCTGGGACGGACCGCTGATGTAGTACCGGGAGGCCATGTCGCCCACCCGGTTCATCGCCAGCTCGGTCTCCAGGGCCAGCGGCTGGATCTTCTTCTGGATGTCCTTCGACTTCTCGCGGTTGACCTTCAGCTGGGCCCGCACCTTGTTGTACTGCTCGATGGTGGGCTCCAACTGCCGCCACTGCTTGTCGATCTGCGCCTCGATCTGCTCGACCGAGGGCTCGGCGTACGCGGGAGCGGCGAGCAGGCCCGCGCCCACCGCGGTGGCGGCGACCAGGACGACCAGCCCACGGGCGGCCCTGCGCAGGCCACCTGGGCGATGGGAACGCCCGGGCACACGACGATGAAGGGGCATGGTTGCCACCGGCAGCGACTCCTCTGCAACCGACCATCGGGCGTCCCGCGAGCGGTAAGGGGCGAGACAGACGACCCACGACGGTCGGTGCCCAACATTAGGGAAGGCGTGGGGCGGAATCAAGGCGACCAACGGCCTATTCACGTTTGCGCAACCGCTTGAATACAAAGGGTGTCGACCATTGTCGCGCCAGTTATCTGCGCCAATACGTAAACGGAGCACGGCGGCGCCCGGGCAGGCGTCGCCGCACCCCGCGTACCGGACCTGGGTCAGCCGCCGATCGGCTCCTGCGTCGAAGCGGCCGGAGGCTGCTCCGGCTTGACCGAGCGCAGCAGGACGCTGGCCACATCGACCACCTCGACCTGCTCACCGGCGCCCTTGCCGTTCACCCCGTCACTGAGCATGGTCGAGCAGAACGGGCAGCCGACCGCCACCGTCCGCGCACCGGTGGACATGGCCTCCTCCACCCGGTCCACGTTGATTCGCTTGCCGATGCGCTCCTCCATCCACATCCGGGCGCCACCGGCACCGCAGCAGAAGGAGCGCTCGCTGTTGCGCGGCATCTCGATGACACCGTCGCCGGAGCCACCGCCGATGGCGCTGCCGAGCACCTCGCGGGGCGGGGCGAACACCCGGTTGTGCCGGCCGAGGTAGCAGGGGTCGTGGTAGGTCACACCGCCGTCGACCGGCTGCACCGGGGTGAGCTTTCCGGTGGCGACCAGGTGGGCCAGCAGTTGGGTGTGGTGCACCACCTCGAACTCGCCGCCGAGCTGGCCGTACTCGTTGCCCAGGGTGTTGAAGCAGTGCGGGCAGGTTGCCACGATCTTGCGCTTGGCCTGCTCCCGGCCCTCGAACGCCTCGTTCAGGGTCTCCACGTTCTGCTGGGCGAGCATCTGGAAGACGAACTCGTTGCCGATCCGCCGGGCCGGGTCGCCCGAGCAGGTCTCGCCCTCGCCGAGGATGGCGAACGAGACGCCCGCCTCGTTCAGCAGCGTGGCCACCGCCTGAGTGGTCTTCTTGGCCCGGTCCTCGAAGGCACCGGCGCAGCCCACCCAGAAGAGGTACTCGAAGTCGTCGACCTCGCCGACCCGGGGAACCTCGAAGTCCAGGCCCTTGGTCCAGTCCTCGCGGGTGTTCTGCGGAGCGCCCCAGGGGTTGCCCTTGTTCTCCAGGTTGCGCAGCATCACGCCGGCCTCGGACGGGAAGTTCGACTCGATGAGCACCTGGTAGCGGCGCATGTCGACGATGTGGTCGACATGCTCGATGTCCACCGGGCACTGCTCCACGCAGGCGCCGCAGGTGGTGCACGACCAGAGCACGTCCGGGTCGATCACGCCGCCCGCCTCGGCGTCGCCGATGAGCGGCTTCTCCGCCTCGGCGAGTGCCAGCACGTCGACGTGGGCGAGCTGCGCGGCGGTGGCCTTCTCCTCGCCGGTCAGGTCCTTGCCGCCGCCGGCCAGCAGGTAGGGCGCCTTGGCGTACGCGTGGTCACGCAGGCTGAGCACCAGCAGCTTCGGGGACAGCGGCTTGCCGGTGTTCCAGGCCGGGCACTGCGACTGGCACCGCCCGCACTCGGTGCAGGTGCTGAAGTCCAGCAGCCCCTTCCAGGTGAACTGCTCGACCTGGGCGACACCGAACTGGTCCGTCTCGGGGTCGGCCTCCTCGAAGTCCAGCGGCTTGCCGTCGCTCATCATCGGCCGCAGCGCGCCGAGGCCGGAGCCGGCCCGGCCCGGGTCCCGCTTGAAGAAGATGTTGGGGAAGGCGAGGAAGCGGTGCCAGGCCACCCCCATGGTCACGTTCAGCGAGATGACGATGAGCCAGGTCATCGAGATGGTGATCTTGATCAGGGCGGCGACGCTGACGCCGGTCTCCCAGTCCGGCAGCACCGAACCGACCGCGTGGCTGAGCGGGGCCGCCCAGGTCGGGTACTCGAAGTGGTCGGTGGCGACCTTGAAGCCGCGGATCAGGAAGCCCATGATCAGCACGGCGAGGACGACCGCCTCGACGAAGTAGCCCTGCCACATCGTGGAGCCGGTGAACCGCGACCGGCGGCCGGCCCGGTTCGGCCGATTGGCCAGCCGGATCGCGATCAGCACCACGATGCCGACGATGCCCAGGATGCCGATCCACTCGGTGACCAGACCGTAGAGCGCCCAGCCGCCGATCAGCGGCAGCCCGCCGGTCGGCGAGACCACCTCGAAGTACGCCTCGAGCACCAGCAGCGACAGCACGATGAAACCGACCATCACGAACCAGTGCGCGGCGCCTACCACGCTCCAGCGGAGCATCCGGGTGTGCCCGGCGGTCTCCGCGAGCATGGTCTTCGTGCGACGGCCAAGGTCGCCGGCTCGGGACGGGTCGGGCTGACCCAGCCGGATCACAGCCACCATCTGCATGACCGCGCGCACCGCCAGCCACACCGCCACGGCGGTGATGGCGGCCGCAAGGATCGTGGTGACGATCTGGACGCTGCCCATCGAGTTGGCCCTCCCGGTCTGCTGCCTGTCGAGCGGGCGTGGCGACCGAATCAGGCGCGATCGGTCGGCACCACCGCACCGTCAACCTGATCGGCCGACGATCTCGCTCTACTCGGTCATGCAGTGCAGCCTACGCGCAAGGTTACCCGAGAGTAACGTGAGCCTTCTCGCACCTGGAGGGCGCCACGTCGCCCGGCACCAACCTTAGGAGCCCCCACGATCCCTCGACGAGCGGCCCCGGAACGACCTGCGGTTGCGCCGGGTACGCGCCCTGGCCGCGGGTCAGCGCCAGCGGGAAAGCAGAATCAGCGAGGTGACCATGGCGCCGAAGCCCACCGCGAGATTCCAGTAACCCAGCTCCATGACCGGGTATTCCTGCTCGGAAAGGTAGTAGACCACCAGCCAGCCGATCCCGAACACGATCAGCGACACCGCCGAGACCGGCAGCCAGATCGGGCTGGGCTTGCGCGTCGCCGCCGTCGCCGTCGGGCGGACGTCCGTGGGCGGGGTGTACACCTTCTTCTTGCGGACCTGAGACTTGGGCACGACGCTCTCCAGAGGGGTTACGACCTCGTCCGGCCTGACAACCGGGCGCGAGGGCGACGGTCCATGGCCAATAATGTTCGAGAGCTAGCGTAGTCCGGAAGGCTCGTGCAATCCACGAATGGGGCCAGACGGATGCCGGACGGCTCTCGATCCGGCCGCATCCCGCAGGCACGGCAGGTGGGGACAGGGGGAACGGTCCGTGGAGTACACGTCCGGCGCAGCCTCGTGGCAGAAGGCGCTACGACGCCTCGTCGCCGGGTTGCTGCCACGCCGGCCGTGGCAGCGCCGACCGGGCTGGTCGATCGGCGTACCGTTGATCGCCGCCGCCGCCGGCCTGCTCTTCACCACCACCGCCACCACGGCCGGCGGTACCGCACTGCGCGAGGACCGACGTCCCCAGCTCACCGAACTCATCGAGGACCGGCGTGCCCAGGTGGCCGCCAACGAGGAACGGGCCGCGAGGCTGCGCCGGGAGGTCGAAAGCCGCACGACCGATCTCGGGGACTCGGACGGCTCGATCAAGGAGCAGCAGGAGCGCGCTGCCGCGAGTCTCGGCGCCGCCGGCTTCACCGCCCTCACCGGTCCAGGGCTCACGGTCGAACTCAACGACGCGCCGCAGCTCGGCAGTCTGCCCGAGGGAGTCGAAAACGACGACCTGGTCGTCCACCAGGGCGACGTCCAAGCGGTGGTCAACGCGCTCTGGGCCGGCGGCGCCGAAGCCATGTCAATCATGGACGTGCGCGTCCTGAGCACCAGCGCGGTACGCTGCGTGGGTAACACCCTGCTGCTGCACGGGCGGGTGTACTCCCCACCTTTCAAGATCGTAGCAATTGGCGATCCCGCCGCGCTCCGGCAGGCCCTCGCCGCTTCCGAGGGAGTCCGGTGGTTCAGGGACGCGGTCAACAACTACCAGCTCGGCTACTCCGAGAAGATCTCGACGGTCACCGTGCCCTCGTTCGAGGACTCCACCACCCTGCGCTCCGCGACGGTGCTGAAGTGAGGCCGGCATGAGCCAGCAACCCGACGGCCGGCACCGCGAGCAGACCGACGAATCCACCGCCTTCCTGCCCAAGGTCGAGCGCGCAGAGCCCGCCCCGCGTGCGACCCTGCCCTGGCCGGACCAGGTGACACCGCGTCCCGCGGACCGACCTGGCGATCGGATTCCCCGCACGCAGCGTTCGACCGACCTCGGCGGGTGGGACACCCGGCCCGACCGGGACCAGCTCGCCGGCCGCTGGGACGCCGACCCCGGCCAGCCCGGCCAGTCCAGCCAGCCCGGCCGTTTCGGCGAGCCGACGCCCTGGCGGGATGCCTTCCAGCCGAGCCGACCCGAGCAGCCGCCGTACGCCGCCGGGCACGGGCGCCAGCCCGGATGGGCGCCCCAGGGCACGCAGCCGCTGTCCGGGCAGCCGGGCAACGGCCAGCCGTCGGCCGCACCACCGTCGGCCGCACCACCGTCGTACGCCCCGCCGCCGGCGCACGGTGCCCCGCAGGCACCTCCCGCGCACGGTGCCCCGCAGGCACCTCCCGCCTACAGTGCCCCGCAGGGGGCCGCTGCGCCCTCGGCACCCACCGCGCCGCAGCCGCTGCCCCAGCAGCCCTGGGCGGCGCCGACCCGGCCGGCGGCGGGCAACGGTGGCCATGGTGGCCACGGTGGCGAGCCTGCCCGGCAGCCCACCGGCCGTGCCGTCGGCCAGGGCAGCTGGTCGGCCGACGAGGGTGCGACCGCGCTGATACCGAAGATCGGCGACGCCGAGACCAACCCGCCGCCGGACTTCGGCCGGGCGGGCGAGGCGAACCGCCCCGCTCCCGCCGGTGCACCGGCCAACCGGCAGACCAGCCCGACAGCTTCCACCCAGCAGGCCGGACCCGCAGCGCCGGTCCGGACGCCGGACCCGGCAGCCACTGCGCTCATCCCGGCGGTCACCGGGGCCAGACCGGGCAGTCAGCCCGCGCTGGACTCGACCGCCCTGATGGGGGCGGTGCCCCGGCCGCCCAGGAATGAGGAGCCGTCGGACGAGGCCGACCGCCCCGCTGAGCAGCCCAAGCCGCGGCGCGGCGACCGGGTTGTCCAACTGCGCGCGCAGCAGATCGACGAGGGCTACAAGAGCGTCTACTCGGAGCTGACCCGCCCGTCGGTCTGGTCCCGGATCCGTACCGGCCTGCGCTTCGGCGGCGAGCTGCTGATCACCTTCGGCCTGGTGGTGCTCCTCTTCGCCGGCTACGAGATCTGGGGCAAGTCGGCGATCGTCGACGCCCACCAGGGCGATCTGAGCCAGCAACTGGCGCAGGCGTGGGGGCCCGAGGGCGACCCCACCGTGGCGCCCGCGGCGAGCCCGACCAGCAAGCCGAAGCCGCCGGTGCACGGCAAGCCGATCGCGCTCCTCGCCATTCCGAAGCTCGACAAGGAATGGATCGTGGTCGAGGGCGTCACCCAGAAGGACATCCGGTACGCCCCGGGCCACTACCCGGACAGCGCCATGCCGGGCCAGGTCGGAAACTTCTCCGTGGCCGGGCACCGGAACCGGGCCACCTTCTGGCGGCTGGACGAGCTGCGCAAGGGAGATCCGATCCTCGTCGAGGGCCGCAACGAGTGGTACGTGTACCAGGTCACCGACAGCCGGATCGTGAAGCCGTCCCAGGTCGAGGTGGTCGCCCCGGTCCCCGGCCGGGCGGGTCAGAAGCCGACCAGACGGATGCTGACCCTGACCACCTGCAACCCGAAGTTCGACAACTACCAGCGGTTGATCATTCATGCCGAGTTGACGCGTACCCAGCCGAAGTCCGAGGGACGTCCGACGGAACTGGGAGCCTGATCATGTACGCCTGGATCTGGCGCAAGCTTCCCTTCGGGCTGCCCGGCAAGCTCGCCGGCAGCCTGCTGCTCGCCACCACCCTGGTGGCGCTGCTCTGGTACGTGGTGTTCCCGTGGGCGGAGCCGCTGCTGCCCTTCACCGGTAGCGACGTGCAGGTCACCGAGGACTCCGGGGTGCCCGGAGCGCCCGGCGACCAGGGGCCCGCCAACGGCCCGACCGACGACGCGCCGCCCGGCGACGAGCACGAGCTGCCGTACGACACCGACCGGAACAACACGGCGCCACCGGACGAGGACGAGTGAGGCCGACATGCGCGTCCTGGTGATCGACAACTACGACTCGTTCGTCTTCAACCTGGTGCAGTACCTCGGCCAGCTCGGCGTCGAGTGCGAGGTGCGACGCAACGACGAGATCGAGGTGGCCGAGGTGGGCCGGGTCGGCGCGGCCGGCGTACTGCTCTCACCGGGGCCGGGCACCCCCGACCGGGCCGGCATCTGCCTCGACCTGGTCCGCGCGTACGCCGGCAAGCTGCCGATCTTCGGCGTCTGCCTGGGCCATCAGGCGATCGGCGAGGCGTACGGCGCCACCGTCGCCCGCGCCCCCGAACTGCTGCACGGCAAGACCTCGCAGGTCCGGCACAACAACACGGGCGTCCTCGCCGGCCTGCCCGACCCGTTCACCGCGACCCGCTACCACTCCCTCGCGGTGCTGCGCGAGACGCTGCCACCGGAGCTGGAGGTGACCGGCTGGACCGACGGCGGGATCGTGATGGCGATGCGCCACCGCACCCTGCCGATCGAGGGCGTCCAGTTCCACCCCGAGTCGGTGCTCACCGAGGGCGGCCACCTGATGCTGGCCAACTGGCTCGCCGGCTGCGGCCATCCGGAGGCACTGGAGCGGGCTCCCGCGCTGGCCGCCGAGGTCGACGCCCGCCGCCGCGCCGCGTTCGCCACCACCTGAGGCCGGTCCCACACCGACCGGGGTCCACACGTCGGCACGGACCGATCCGCGCGCACGCCGTCGACCAGTTGCGCGGTCAGTCGGTGAGCGCGTCCGTGACGCCGGGATGCGCGGGTGAGTCGACCGCGGGTGGCCGGCGGCTGATCATGTCCCAGGACGCCTTGCCGCTGGCTAAGTAGTCCCGGATCGCCTTCTCCCGCAGCAGCGCGGAGCCACAGCCCGCACAGCGGACGGGCACCCCGTCGGCGTCGATGCCCAAGGCCCGGCAGAGGGTAACCGCCCGGGACAGGTGGTCCGACTGGGTGACGATCAAGGCTCGCTCGATCCCGTACACCTCACGGGCCCGCAGGCAGCTGTCGTACGCGCCCAGGCCGTGCGGGTCGGCGACGACCCGGCGGTGATCGACACCCAGTTCGTGAGGTGGGAGATCATCGCAGCTGTCGGCGTCGACGCGGACCAGCAGCCGCCACACCGTGGTCAGCACCGGCACCCGACCGGTGAACCCGAGCCGTTCCCGGACCGACGCATCGAGATCATCGACCCAGTCGCCGATCGCGGCGAACGTTCTCACCCCGGCCATCCCCGGCACATACCGCGACCGCGAGCGCGGGTGTGGTCCTTGTCGGTGTCATGTGGTCTCAACAACTCCCATGGTCAGCGACGGGCCACACCCGTCCCACCTCACCCTCCACACAGGCCCGCGACAACACATACTCCCAGGGCCGAAACACCCCCTCCCGACTACGCAAAGCCTCTGCACCCCCCCACCGTCAGGCTCGACTGAAGGGACATCACAAAACCTCCTTCCGATGTAGAGTCCCGATCGCGGCAGTGAAATCGCTCGATCGAAGCTTGGCTCCATCACGGCCGGAGGCTGTCGCGCACCCCTCGAAGAAGGATGCAGATGGCAGACGTTGACGAGATGGTCCTTCGGGCACAGCGCTTCATCAACAGCACCTACAGCAACGGTGCCAAGCTCGGCATATCGAAGCTGGAGGAGAACGGCCGCACCGGATGGCCCACGATGTACGCCCTGACCCGGGCGCTGCAGTACGAGCTGGGCATCACCTCTTTGTCGGACAACTTCGGCCCCACGACGCTGGCGACGCTGCAGAGCAGGTATCCGAGCCTGAACGCGTCCACCGTTCCGTCGTGGATCTTTGGCTGCATCCTCCAGTCGGCCCTGTACTGCAAGGGCTACGACGGCGGCGGCATCGACGGCATCTACAGCGCCCGGGTCGAGGATTCGGTCATCCGGCTCAAGCAGGACATGGGACTCGCCTATGCCTACCCGGGCGGATCTCTCGAGCCCAAGGTGGTCAAGGCGCTGCTCAACATGGACGCCTACGTCACCGTCAACAACGGGTCGAGCCAGATTCGGTCCGTCCAGCAATGGCTGAACGGCCGGTACGTCAAGCGCCAGGACTACTTCGTCATTCCGTGTGACGGTCACCACTCCCGTGATGTCGCGAAGTCGATGTTGCTGGCGATCCAGTACGAGCTGGGAATGGCCGACGGCACGGCGAACGGTGTGTTCGGGCCGGGCACGCAGGCCGGTCTGAGATCCCATCCGGTGTCGGTCGGCGCGGCCGGCACCTGGGCCGAGATCTTCACCGCGGCGATGCTGCTCAACAAGCGGCCCGTATCGTTCGGCGCTTTCACCGCCGAGGTGCAGGCCGCCGTGCGCGAGTTCCAGTCGTTCGTGAAACTGCCCGTGACCGGGATCGGGGACTTCCAGACGTGGGCGTCGCTGCTGGTCTCCCACGGCGACCAGACCCGCAAAGGCGAGGCCTGCGACGGCGTCACGAAGATCACGATGGATCGCGCGGCGGCGCTGAAAGCGGCGGGATACAAGTACATCGGCCGGTATCTCTACAACCCGTCCTCGACGGACCTGCCCGAGAAGGCGATCCAGCCCGGCGAGCTCTCCACGATCAACCTGTACGGGCTGCGGTGTTTCCCGATCTATCAGACCTGGGGCCGGGACGCGACCAACTTCAGTTACGCCAACGGCTGCGTCGACGCGACCAGCGCCATCGAATGGGCCCGGATCCACGGCTTCAAGGTGGGCACGACCATCTACTTCGCGGTCGACTACGACGCGATGGATGCGGAGGTCACCAGCTTCATCCTGCCGTACTTCCGGGGCGTACACGGTACCGTCAGCGAACTCTCCGGCTATCGGGTGGGCATCTACGGTCCCCGCAACGTCTGTCAGCGGGTCTCCGACGCGGGTTACGCGGTCACCTCGTTCGTGTCCGACATGTCGTCCGGGTTTTCGGGCAATCTCGGGTACCCGCTGCCGACCAACTGGGCGTACGACCAGATCGTCACCACGACGATCGGTTCCGGCAGCGGCCGGATCGAGATCGACAACAACATCGCCTCGGGTCGCGACATCGGTCAGGGCGACTTCGACCCGCCGAGGCCCAACACCGACGATCTCGATGTGGGCCTCGACAAGGGGCGATACAAGGCGGCGCTGCTCAGGGACGTCCAGACCTACCTGACATCGATCGGCGTCCCGGAGACCGGTGGCGAGGGCTGGACGCTCGATGGGGACTGGGTCACCTGGAACGTGATCTCCACGACCAATGCGTTCGAGCGGGTCATGGAGGCCGACTGGCTGTTCACGAACCTGGCCCGGGCCCTGAAGATACGCAAGGCGCTCATCCAGACGCCGGTCCTGTGGGAGCTGCGCAAGCTGAATCCGACCGATCCGATGGCCGACGACCTCGTGCGCCTCGGGCTGCGGGACGACTCCTCCACCGGCTACGGGCAGATCTTCGCCTGGGTGGCCATCGAGGCTCGCAACTACTGCATCGAACAGGGCATCATCAACGGCACGCCGCTGAAGCTGAGCACCGACCGGCGCGCGGTGTGGGATCGCCTCCAGGACCCGCACTACAACATCTCGACGGCGGCCTACCTGACGATCTACAATGCGCACCAAATCAGGGTCGCCCGCCCGTCGCTCACCACCAGCATGGCCGACATCCAGCTCATCCTGGAGCGCTACAACGGTGACAAGACCGTGAGCAACAAAGACAAGATCGAGCAGTACGGACGCGAGCTGACCGGTCTGTACAACGTCCTCGAGAATTACAACAGGCTCTCCCGTGGCGCGTAGCGGGAAACCGATGACGAAGAATCTGGCACATGCGGAGACTCTTTGTAGCAGTCGGTGTGAACCTGCTCCTGGGGGTTCTGGCCGTCGTGCCGTTGTTCCTGATCTGGTACGCGCTGTCCAACGGGCCCCTGGCCGCCCTCGGATGGACGCGGCCGGAACCGACCGAGAACGACGGCATGCTGATCTGGTGGCTCCTGGCCGCCGTGACGTTCGGCGGGTTCGCCTCGATCTGGGGCATGGTCAACGTGTGGGCCCGCCGCCGGGTGGCCGTCCCGGGATCCCGCTACTGGCCCGCCTGCGTGGCCGCGTCCCTGGTGCCGTTCTGTCTCATTCTGCTCCGATGACCCGGAAGGCGACATCATGAATCACCGGCTGACTCGGCGAACCGTTCTCCGAACCGCCGCCGTCACGGGCGCGGCCGCGGCCGTCACGGGCGCGGCCGCGGCCGCCAGTTCCGTGCTGCCCACCGCCCCCGCGTCGGCCCGTGAGGTTCGCAAGCCGAAGCGGCCGGCGACCTCGCAGAACGGGTGGACCATCCAGGTCAACGCGGATCTCGATTCGCAGGTGTGGACCCGGACGGTGGCCGGCACAGGGCTGAGCGTGCCGGTGTGGATCGGGGACGTGGAGGCGATCCTGCTCCACACGATTCGCCGGTTCCACTACGAGATCGAGGAGATCCGGCCGAACGACCTGGTCGGCTGGACCCCGGCCAAGGAGGTCCGCAAGCACAGCCCTGAGTCCAACCTGGCCTCCGGCACAGCGGTACGGATCCGGCCCGGCGCCCGTGCCCGGGGCGGCTTCTTTCCCTTGCAGGAACTGGTGCTGCGGGACATCCTCGCCGATTGCGAAGGCATGGTGCGCTGGGGTGGCGACGACCGTGAGGTCGACGAGTCGCTGTTCTACATCGCGGCTGGCCCCTTGGATGAGCAGGTGAAGGTCATCGGCGACAAGCTCCGCGGATGGGAGGCGTCGCCCGGCGAAGGCGCGGGCATCGGTGTAGACGTGCTGTCCCGCTCCCGGCGTACCCGCGCGGCCGACCTAGCGCACCGACAACGCCGCTAACTAGGTGGCTGGTGTCAAACGGCGGTTGACCGGGTCCCGGTCGGCGCTGTTGTCGTGTGGGTGGTGTTGGTCGGGTGGGCTGGTTTAGGGGTTTCGGATGTTGAAGCCGTTGCCGGGGCGGCGATGCGGTCGGCGGCGAGAAGGGTGAAGTCGGCGGCAACGCGGTGGCGGCCGCGCATGCTGGCGCGTCGTCCGCCGTTTGTGGCCCAGGCAGCATCCAACGCCACCTGGAAGATCCGGTCCGGGCGGTCGGAGCGGCGCAGCCGTTCCCGCATATCGACCAGCGCCGTGTGGGCGAACCCCACCCGACCCGCGCAGTCCCAGCCGCCTACCCCGGCGTAACGCCAACGAACATCGAACACGAACTATTTCGAAGCCTCTCCCTTTGAGGCTCATCCGGTCACTCGTCGGACAGGCGGGACGGCGTGACGGCGTGACGGTCGGCAGTACCGGACCACCGCCGCCGTTACCACCGCCGCCGCGCCGCGTTCGCCACCACCTGAGGCCGGTCCCACACCGACCGGGGTCCACACACCTCGGCACGGACCGATCCGCGCGCACGCCGTCAACCAGTTGCACGGTCAGTCGGTGAGCGCGTCCGTGACGCCGGGATGCGCGGGTGAGTCGACCGCGGGTGGCCGGCCACGGATCACGTCCCAGGCCGCCTTGCCGCTGGCGAAGTAGTCCCGGATCGCCTTCTCCCGCAGCAGCGCGGAGCCGCAGCCCGAGCAGCGGGCGGGCACCCCGTCGGCGTCGATGCCCAGCTGCCGGCAGAGCGTCACCGCCCGGGACAGGTGATACGACTGGGTGACGATCAGGGCCCGCTCGATCCCGTACACCTCGCGGGCCCGCAGGCAGCTGTCGTAGGTGTCCAGGCCGTACGGGTCGGCGACAACCCGGCGGGGGTCGACACCCAGCTCGGTGAGGTGAGCGGCCATCGCTGCGGGCTCGTCACCCGACGTGCCGCCCCCGTCGCCCGACACGAGCACCACCCGGGCCCGCTGGCTGTGCACCAGTTCGGCGGCGGTCTCCAGCCGGCCAGCCAGCCGGATGCCGGGCCGGCGTCCGTCCTCGATCACCGCCGTACCCAGGACGATCACCACGTCCGTGGTCGGTGCCTCGTCAGCCGCGTGGAGATGGCCCCGGGCGGCGACCGCCGTCCAGAGCCACGGCAGGCTGACGAGCAGCAGTGCGGCCAACCCCGCCACGGCCACCCGGCTCAGCGGCCGCCATCGCCTCGCCCGAGTCACCGGCTCGGCCACCGACGCGTGTTCGCCAGCGTCCTCGGCGGTCACTCGGTGGGCAGGCGGAACGGCGGGTAGGTGGGCAGCACCGGGCCGCCACCTCCGCCACCACCACCGTCGTCGTCGCCGTCGGGCGGCGGGGTGGTGGGAGTGCCGGTCGGCGTCTGCGTCGGCTCCGGATCCTCCGTTTCCTCCACCGACACCACGATCTTCACCTTGCTGCCCTTGGTCTGCCGGGAGTTGGCGTTCGGGCTCTGATCGACGACCCGGCCGGCCTGAGCGGCAGGCACCTCCGGACCGATGTCCACCACGGGACTGAAGCCCGCGTTGCGCAGTTGCCGCTTCGCGTCGGCCTCGGTGAGGCCCACCACGTTCGGCACTCCGACCACGTTGCCCCTGGAGACGGTGAGCGTCACCTTGGTCCCCTCGGCCACCTTCTCGCCCTCGGGCGGGTCGACCCTGAGCACCAGACCGGCCGCCTCAGCGTTGTCCTCCTCGACGGTCTTTACGACGAGGTTGCGTTCATCGAGCCGTTCCTTGGCGCTGTCGACCTTGCTGCCGACGAGACCGGACGGGATGGTCACCTCGGGTTTGCCGCCGCAGATGCGGACGGTCACCGTGCTGTTCGGTGCCACCCGTCCCCCGGCTTGCGGGGTCTGGCTGGTGACCGTGCCTTCCTTGCAGTCCGAGGTGAACTCCGGCTCACCGCGCGCCGGTTGGAGCTTGTCCTGCTGGATCCGGGCGAACGCCTCCTGCTCGGTCATCCCGGTGAGCGTCGGCACCGGTACGTCCGGCGGCTTCCGATCGTTCAGCAGCAGCGCGGCGACCAGGGCGATCACCGCGAGAACGCCGAGCGCGGCGAAGACGGCGATCAGCCACGACGAGGCCCGGCGCTGGCGCGGGTCGCCCACCCGGGCCGGGATCTGCCGGGTCTGCGTCGTGCCGCCCGACGGATGGCTCGGGGCCGCGGCCATCGCCACGGTCTCGTCCTCGCGCATCACCGGGGTCGCCATCACCGGCCGGCCGGCCGCCGCGCGAAGCAGGTCCGCCCGCATCTCGCCAGCGCTCTGGTAGCGGTTGAGCGGGTTCTTCGACAGCGCCTTGAGCACGATCGCGTCGACCGCCGGGGTGACGTCCGGGTTGAGGTCGCTCGGCGTCGGCGGGGTCTCGCGCACGTGCTGGTACGCGACGCTGACCGGGCTGTCGCCGACGAACGGCGGGTGGCCGCAGACCAGCTCGAACAGCACGCAGCCGGCCGCGTACACGTCGGAACGGGCATCCACCGCCTCACCCCGGGCCTGTTCCGGGGAGAGGTACTGTGCAGTGCCGATGACCGCGCTGGTCTGTGTCATCGTGGTGGCGCCGCTGGCCAGCGCCCGGGCGATGCCGAAGTCCATCACCTTGACCTGGCCGGTCTGGGTGAGCATCACGTTGCCGGGCTTGATGTCGCGGTGGATGATGCCGTGCCGGTGGCTGAACTCCAGCGCCGCGCACATGTCGGCGCAGATCTCCAGCGCGCGACGGGGCTGCAACCGGCCTTCGGCGCCGAGCACCTCCTTCAGGGTGCGCCCGTTCACGAACTCCATCACGATGAACGGGAGGGTTTCGCCGGTCGGGGCCTGTTCCTCCCCGGTGTCGTAAACGGCGACGATGGCGGGGTGGTTGAGCGAGGCGGCGTTCTGCGCCTCCCGACGGAAACGCATCTGGAAGGTGGCGTCCCGGGCGAGATCCGCGCGCAGCATCTTGATCGCGACATCCCGGCCGAGTCGCAGGTCGCGGCCGCGGTGCACCTCGGCCATGCCGCCGTACCCGAGCAGCTCGCCGACCTGGTACCTGCCACCGAGCAGGCGGGCCTGGGCTGTCATCGCGTCTATCGTCCTTCGCTCGTGGGCGTCTCGAGGCCGTCCGGTCGGGGCTGATCCAGTCGACGGTACGCCGTGCCGGCCGGGTCGTCCCGTCCGTCCAGCCGCAGCGCCTCAGACGTCACGGCTGGCGCGGAGGCCCCGCCCGACGTGTCATTGAGGCCGTTCCGCAGTTTGTAGGAAATCACGCCGGAGCAGACCACGACCAGTACGCCCAGCACGATGGCCAGGAACACCATTCCGGGACGCGACCGTCTCGGCGCGTTTTGTGACGAAGTGGGCTGCGGGGAGTAGGCCGACGGGACCGTGGCCGCGCCGCGTGAATAACCGGCTGCCGCCGGAGCGACCACCGCCGGGCGCGGCGGTTGCGCCATCGGCGGGCGGTTCACCGGCTGCGCCACCGGCGGGCGGTTCGGCGGCGGTGCCGTGGCCGGCCGGTGTGGCGCCACCGGCGCCGCCGGGCTGACCAGCGGGGCGTGCGGCGCGGCACGCGGTGGCACCTCGGCCCGGCCGACGGCG
>NZ_BMNB01000013.1 GCF_014646235.1 Micromonospora sonchi
CGGGACCATGTGTAACGACCGCCGGCCCACCATCATTCCGGGCCCCGCGACCCGCCTCGACGGGCCACCCTTCCTCGGTCGCTCACCCGTGTTCAACCACCCCCAGCCACCCACCATTCCGCCGCCGGCCAACCCCGTCCACTCCCGAAATCCGCACAAAACCCCCAGACCGCTCCCGTCACCCACCCACCGCCCAGTTGATCAAGAGGTTTGCGTCCGGATTCGCCCCGATGCCAGACGCAAACCTCTTGGTCAACACGGTGCGGGGTGAGCCGCATTCCGGCCAGGTCGGACAGCCCGCACATCCCCTGCACGACGAGCGGTCGACGGGTCAGTGGGGCACCGCGCCCAACGCGGGGATCAGGCCGCTGGCCAGTCCTGGGAGGCCATACGTGGCGAGACCGCCCCCGGAGGGGCGGCCTCGAGCCAGGAGGAGAATCCGGTGACGGTGGACCGCGCCATGGCGATCTCGACCGGAGCGTGTCTGCTGGTACAGCGGAGGATGATCCAGTCAGCCGGCATGGACATCCGTTCCTGCCCCTCGGGCAGTCGCCGTCGCTCGACGGTGAGCGTCTCGCGGGAGAGCACCCGCCTGGGGCGTACGGCGAAACTGAACATCCGGTACCAGCGGAGTTCGTCGCCGACGAACCGGCCGAAGCCGGGCGACCAGCCACGACCGTCGAGCACGGTGGTGGTCCGGACGCTGAGCCGGATGATGCCGCCGCTGCGCGTGACCACGGCCCGCCGGATGAAGAGGATCAGGAACGCGCCGAGGATCACGGCGAGGCCGATTCCGATCCCTTCGACGATCTCCATCGGCGGATCGGCTCAGTTGCCCTGGGCGGCGGCGGACGTCGGAGTCGCGCTCTCGGCAAGTACCGTGACGCCCCGTTCGCTCACCGACAGGAAGCCGCCGGCCACCTCGTAGGCGAGCTGCTCGCCACCGGGAAGCTTGATGCGCACCTGGCCGGGCTCGGCAAGCTGACCGAGCAGGGGCGCGTGCCCGGGCAGCACACCCAGCTCGCCCTCGGTCGTCCGGGCGATGACCATCTCGGCCTTGCCCGACCAGACCTTCTCCTCGACGGCCACGAGCTGGACGTTAAGCTGCTCTGCCACGCTGTCTCCTTGCTGAGGCGGCGGATTGGGGAAAGTCTAGTCGCGACTTCGGCCTGCTCATCATGCGGGTGCCGAGACCTGCGCCACGATCAGCCCTTGTTCACGAACTTGGGATGCTCCAGGAGGAACGGATCCAGCAGATTCCGCTCCAGGGCCACGAAGAAGTCCTCCACCGCAGGCTCGAACCGCTCACCGCGGTACTTCCCGTTATCGAAGACGCCACCACCCGGCAGCTTGATCATCTGGATGTTGCCGGGGCGGATGTCCTTGAGCGCGAGACCGAAGTCGACCACGCTGTGGCCCCGGCCGTTGAAGATCAGCGACTCGCCCGCAGCCCGGAGCACCCGGTCCAGCTTCACCGGGTTGGTCACCACGTCGGCGCTGAACGCCTGGCTCGCCATCGCCTTGACGAACTGCTGCTGGTGCCGCTGCCGGCCGTAGTCGCCGTCCGGCACGCCGTTCTCCGCGTACCGCTGACGGACGTAGTCCAGCGCCTGCCAGCCCTTGAGGTGCTGCTTGCCCTTCGGGTAGACCGCCTGCGGCCCGACGTAGCCCCCGCCGCCGGGTCTGCCCTGGCGATGCTTGCCGTCCGGCTCGCGGTGCCTGGAGCGGACCTCCCGCTCGATGTTCATGGTGACGCCGCCCATCGCGTCGACGATCTTCTGGAAGCCCGAGAAGTTGATGATCGCGCCGGCGTCGAAGCGCTTGATCCCGGTGACGTTCTGCACGGTGGTGGCCAGCAGCTCGAAGCCCCGCGCCGGGTCCGGCTTCTCCCCGGGCACCCGGCTGCCGAACGACATCGCGTCGTTCAGCTTCGAGGTGGTGCCGTTGAAGCCCGCCTTGCGGAACGGCGGGATCTGGACGTAAAGGTCGCGCGGCAGCGAGAAGAGGTACGCCCGGTCCATTTCCTCGGGCACGTGCAGGACCATGATCGCGTCGGCGAGGGGCGGGGTGGTCTCGTTCCTCGGGTCGATGCCGACCAGCAGGATGTTGAGCGGGCCCTTGATGTCGCTCTTACGTTCGGCGGCCCCGGCGGCCTGGTCACCGAAGAGGTCCGCCTTGCCCACCGCGCCCTCGTAGCGGGCCATCAGCGCCTCGGCACCAACCAGCGACGTGCCGCTGAGCATCATCAGGACGACCCCGAAGATGGTGCAGAGCTGCGCCCAGCGTGGTACGCCCCGCCACACGGACGATTTGCCGCCACGCTTGCCGCGCTTACCACCCCGGCCGGCCTTACCCACGAGCATCTCCGTTCGTCGCGCCCCGAGGAGGGATACGGGCGCAGGTAACCGAATGGTTCAACTCCTCGCTGCCCAATCGCGACGAGCGTGGCTAGACGGTATCTCGCCACCGGCTGGATCGCCGACCATGGAAACGGGGGCACCGCCGACGGTAGATCATAACGGCAAAGGAAGGCCGCCCCGGCATCGACCGGGACGGCCTTCCTTTCGCTCGTACGAAGGACTACTCCTTCATCAGCTCGGCGGCCTTCTTCTCCAGGTCGTCGAGCCCACCGCACATGAAGAACGCCTGCTCGGGGAAGTGGTCGTACTCACCCTCGCTGATCTTCCGGAACGCCTCGATGGTCTCCTTGATCGGGACCGTCGAGCCCGGCACGCCGGTGAACTGCTCCGCCGCGTAGGTGTTCTGCGACAGGAAGCGCTCGATCCGTCGGGCCCGCTGGACCGTGATCTTGTCTTCCTCGGAGAGTTCCTCGATGCCGAGGATGGCGATGATGTCCTGCAGGTCCTTGTAGCGCTGGAGGATCCGCTTCACCTCGCTGGCCACCTGGAAGTGCTCCTGGCCGACGAACTCGGGCGCCAGGATCCGGGACGAGGACGCCAGCGGGTCCACCGCCGGGTAGATGCCCTTGTCGGAGATGGACCGCTCCAGGTTGGTGGTCGCGTCCAGGTGGGCGAAGGTGGTGGCCGGAGCGGGGTCGGTGTAGTCGTCCGCCGGCACGTAGATCGCCTGCATCGAGGTGATGGCCTGGCCGCGGACCGAGGTGATCCGCTCCTGGAGCTCGCCCATCTCGTCGGCCAGGGTCGGCTGGTAACCCACCGCGCTGGGCATCCGGCCCAGCAGGGTGGAGACCTCCGAGCCGGCCTGGGTGAAGCGGAAGATGTTGTCGATGAAGAGCAGCACCTCCTGCTTCTGCACGTCGCGGAAGTACTCCGCCATGGTCAGCGCGGAGAGGGCGACCCGCAGCCGGGTGCCCGGCGGCTCGTCCATCTGGCCGAAGACCAGCGCGGTCTTGTCGATGACGCCGGAGTCGGTCATCTCGTGGATGAGGTCGTTGCCCTCACGGGTCCGCTCACCCACGCCGGCGAAGACCGAGGTACCACCGAAGTTCCGGGCGACCCGGGTGATCATCTCCTGGATGAGCACCGTCTTGCCCACGCCGGCACCGCCGAACAGGCCGATCTTGCCGCCCTTGACGTACGGGGCGAGCAGGTCGATGACCTTGATGCCGGTCTCCAGCATCTCGGTCTTCGGCTCCAGGTCCGCGAAGGCCGGGGCCTTGCGGTGGATGCCCCAGTGGTCGTCGGCCTTGATGGTCTCGCCCTCGGCGAGGTTGAGGCACTCGCCGATGGCGTTGAAGACGTGGCCCTTGACCGCGTCGCCGACCGGCACCCGGATCGGGAAGCCGCTGTCGCGCACCTCGGCACCGCGGACCAGACCGTCGGTGGGCTGCATCGAGATCGCGCGGACCAGGTTGCCACCCAGGTGCTGGGCGACCTCCAGGGTCAGCGTCTTCTCGCCGCCGGAGAGGGTCACGTCCACGTTCAGGGCGTTGAACAGGTCCGGCATGGCGTCGCGCGGGAACTCGGCGTCGACGACCGGGCCGATGACCCGGACCACGCGACCCGTGGCCGTCTTGGTCTCTACTGGGGCAGTCATCACACTTCACTTCCCGACGCGGCCAGCGCGTTGGCGCCGCCGACGATCTCACTGATCTCCTGGGTGATCCCGGCCTGGCGGGCCGAGTTCATCTCACGCGTGTACTTTTCGACCATCTCTTCCGCGTTGTCCGTGGCGCTCTTCATCGCCCGCCGCCGCGCCGCCGACTCGCTCGC
Organism: Micromonospora sonchi; assembly: GCF_014646235.1. Classification (GTDB taxonomy): domain Bacteria; phylum Actinomycetota; class Actinomycetes; order Mycobacteriales; family Micromonosporaceae; genus Micromonospora; species Micromonospora sonchi. Next base: position 4,194 of record NZ_BMNB01000013.1, read on the forward strand.
CGCCGACTCCAGCAACGCCGCGTAGATCCGCGTGTTGATGTACTTCGGCAGCAGCGCGTCGAGCAGTTCCTCCGGATCCGGCTCGAAGTCGTAATCCGGCAGCACGCCCACGGCCGCCTCCGACCGGGGCCGCTCGTCCACCTGCAACGGGCCGATGATCCGGGTGACCGGGGTCTGGGTCATCAGGGACTTGAACTCGGTGTAGACGATGTGCAGTTCGTCCACGCCGAGCACCCCGTCCGAGCCGGGGCCGCTGTCGACGTCGTCCGCGCCGGCCGAGAACGCCTTGATCAGCGTCTCGCCCACCTCGCGGGCGTCGGCGAACGACGGCTGCTCCGAGAAGCCCGTCCAGCTGGCCTCGATCGGTCGGTTGCGGAAGCGATAGAACGACACACCCTTACGCCCGATGACGTAGAGCACCGGCTCCTTGCCGTCGGCCTGGAGCCGGGCGATCAGCGACTCCGCCGTCTTGATGGCGTTGGAGCTGTAGCCGCCGGCCAGGCCGCGGTCGGCGGTCACCAGCAGGACGCCCGCCCGCCGCACCCGCTCGCGCGGGGTGAGCAGCGGATGATCGACCGACGCGTTGGACGCCAGCGCCGTGAGGACGCCGGTGATGGCCCGGGCGTACGGCAGGGACGCCTCCACCCGGGCCTGGGACTTGGCGATCCGGCTCGTCGCCACGAGCTCCATCGCCTTGGTGATCTTCTTCATCCCCTTCGCCGAGCGGATCCGTTGACGAAGAACACGTACCTGCGCCGCCATGGCCCGGCCCTACTGCTTCTGGGCCGGAGCCCCGCCGCTGTAGCGGGTGACCGTCTCGTGCTCGGCCTCGCCCTCCAGCGGCGCTGCCGGCGCCTCGTTGATCGTGCGCTCGTCCTCATGGCCGAGGAAGCCCCGCTTGAACTCCGTCACGGCCGACTCGAGAGCGCCGATGACGTCGTCGTCCCACTTGTTGTCGGCGATCGCCTGCAGCGTGGCGTTGTGCTTACGCCGCAGGTGCTCCAGGAACTGCGTCTCGAAGCGCCGGACCTCACCGACCGGGACGTCGTCCAGCTTGCCCTCGGTGCCGGCCCAGACCGAGACGACCTCGTCCTGCACCGGGTACGGCGAATAGTTCGGCTGCTTGAGCAGCTCGACCAGGCGGGCACCGCGGTCCAGCTGGGCGCGGGAGGCCTTGTCGAGGTCCGAGGCGAAGGCGGCGAAGGCTTCCAGCTCGCGGTACTGGGCCAGGTTCAGCCGCAGCGAGCCGGCGACCTTGCGCATCGGCTTCACCTGGGCGGCGCCACCGACCCGGGAGACCGAGGTGCCGACGTTGATGGCCGGCCGGACGCCCTGGTTGAACAGGTCGGTCTCCAGGAAGATCTGGCCGTCGGTGATCGAGATGACGTTGGTCGGGATGAAGGCCGAGATGTCGTTGGCCTTCGTCTCGATGATCGGCAGACCGGTCATCGAGCCGCCGCCCATCTCGTCGGAGAGCTTCGCGCAGCGCTCCAGCAGGCGGGAGTGCAGGTAGAAGACGTCACCCGGGTACGCCTCGCGGCCCGGCGGGCGGCGCAGCAGCAGCGACACGGCCCGGTACGCCTCGGCCTGCTTGCTCAGGTCGTCGAAGACGATCAGGACGTGCTTGCCGTTGTACATCCAGTGCTGCCCGATGGACGAACCGGTGTACGGGGCGAGGTACTTGAAGCCAGCCGGGTCCGAGGCCGGGGAGGCGACGATGGTGGTGTACGCCATCGCCCCCGCCTCCTCCAGCTGGCCCTTGATGGAGGCGATGGTGGAGGCCTTCTGGCCGATGGCCACGTAGATGCAGCGGACCTGCTTCTTCGGGTCGCCGGAGGCCCAGTTCTCCCGCTGGTTGAGGATGGCGTCCAGGGCGACCGTGGTCTTGCCGGTCTTCCGGTCGCCGATGATCAGCTGCCGCTGGCCCCGACCGATCGGGGTCATCGCGTCGATGGCCTTGATGCCGGTCTGCAGCGGCTCGAAGACGGACTGCCGGGCCATCACGTTCGGCGCCTGCAGCTCAAGCTCGCGGTAGCCCTCGTCGGTGATCTCGCCGCGGCCGTCGATCGGCTGGCCGAGCGCGTCGACCACGCGGCCGAGGAAGGCGTCACCGACCGGCACCGAGAGCACCCGGCCGGTGCGCTTGACGCGCTGTCCCTCCTCGAGCCCGGAGTAGTCGCCGAGGACGACGACACCGATCTCCCGGACGTCGAGGTTCAGCGCCACGCCGAGCGTGCCGTCCTCGAACTCCAACAGCTCGTTGGTCATGGTCGAGGGCAGGCCCTCGACGTGGGCGATGCCGTCGCCGGTGTCGGCGACGGTGCCGACCTCCTCACGGGAGACGTCGGGCGAGTAGGAGGAGACGTAGCGCTCCAGGGCGCCGCGGATGTCCTCCGTCGAGATGGTCAGCTCGGCCATCCTCTGCTTCCTTAAGTATCAGGGGCCCGGGATACCTAGTACCGACCGGTCCTCGGGTCTGTCGTTTCCGGGCGCTTCGCGGGGTGCTGGTCAGCGCTTCGTAAGCGCGTTACGGGTCTCGTTGAGGCGACGCAGGATCGTCCCGTCGTACAGGTCGGCACCCACGCGGACGCTCGCTCCGCCGAGGATCGCCGGGTCAACCGTAAGCTTGACAGCGACCTGTCGATCGTATATGGCGGAAAGCTGGTCGCCCAGCCGTCGCTCCTCGTCCTCGCTGAGCGGCGCCGCGACGGTCACGTACGCGACCAGTCGGTCCCGCCGCTCCGCCGCCAGCTCCACCAGCCGGGACAGCGCGGCGGAGAACGATCGACCGCCGAAGCCGGCCAGCGCCGTCTCCACCAGTCGCACCGTCACCGGCCGGGCCTTGCCCGTCAGGAGCATCCCGATCAGCTCGGCCCGCTGGGCCACTGGCGCCACCGGGTCGGAGAGGGCGTTGGAGAGCTGCGGATTCCCGGCGACCACCTGGCCGAAGCGGAACAGTTCGTCCTCCACCTCGCCCAGCTCGTCGACGCCGTCCGCGCTGGCGAGCAGGGCCTGCACACCGAGGCGCTCGGCACCGTCGAGTAGCTCCGACGGAGCCGACCAGCGGCCGGTGACCAGCGCGCCGAGCAGGTCGAGCGCGTCCGCGCCGATCTTGCCGGAGAGCACCGAGGCCAGCAGGCCGGTCCGATCCGCGCCGCTGCGGGCCGGGTCGGAGAGCGCCCGGCGCAGCCGGGCCTCACGCCGCAACAGATCCGCCACGGCGAGCAGGTCGGCGCCGGTGGTGGCGACGGCCTGCGGCTCGGCGCGCCGGACGTACTCCTCCAGCCGCTCGGCCACGACGGTGTAGGACTCCCGGCTGGCGGCCTGCATCAGCGGGCCCCCGCGCTCTCGAGGTCGGTGAGGAACCGCTCGACGGTGCCCTTGCGGCGGGCCTCGTCGGCGAGCGACTCGCCCACGATCCGGCTGGCCAGGTCGACCGCAAGGCCACCGACCTCCGCGCGCAGCTCGCGCACGATGGTCTGGCGCTCCACGGCCAGCGAATCCCGGCCGGCGGCGATGATCCGGTCCGACTCCTCCCGGGCCTTGGCCAGGATCTCGGTACGGATCGACTCGGCGTCGGCGCGGGCGTCGTCCCGGATCTGGGCCGCCTCGGTACGGACCTCGGCGAGCTGGGCCCGGTACTGCTCGAGGAGTTGGTTGGCCTCGGCCTGAGCCGCCTCGGCGCGCTTGAGGCCACCCTCGATCGCGTCGACCCGCGCCTGGTACATCGCCTCCATGCGCGGCATGACGAACTTCAGCAGCACGAAGCAGAGCAGGGCGAAGGCGATCGTCCCGATGACCAGCTCCTGCCAGAGAGGCACGAGCGGGTGGTGCTCTACACCTTCGGCGGCGACTAACATTTCAGACCTCCGGGTCGGGAAGCGGACGGTCAGCTGACGGCGAAGGCGAGCACCAGACCGAACAGGGCGAGTGCCTCGACCAGGGCGAAGCCCAGGACCAGCCAGGTGCGGTTGTAGCCGGCGGACTCCGGCTGGCGGGCGCTCGAGTTGATGTACGCCACGAAGATCAGGGCGACACCGATCGCGGGGCCGACGGCGGCGAGGCCGTAGCCGATCGTGTTGACGTTACCGCTGATCTCGGCAAGAACAGTCATTGCGGGTATTCCTCCTGTTTGACGCGTGAGGTTTCACGCGTACGCGGTCATGCCAGAAGCTTGGTCGGGCCGGGCGGCCCACCGAGTGGATCAGTGCTCGGTCGCCAGCGACGACCCGATGTAGTTGGCGCTCAACGTGACGAAGACATATGCCTGCAGGAGCGCGACCAGGACCTCGAAGAACGCCATCATGATCGCCATGATGAAGGCGAAGATCGAGCTCGCCTGGATGAAGATGTTGTCCGAGGCGAGCAGCACGAAGCCGCCGATGGTGAAGACCAGCAGGATCAGGTGGCCGGCGAACATGTTGGCGAAGAGCCGGACCGCCAGCGTGACCGGCCGGACCGCGAAGACCTGCAGGAACTCGATCGGGATCAGCAGGATGTGCATCGGCCACGGAACACCCGGGATGATCAGGCTCTGCTTGAGATAGCGGCCCAGACCGTGCTTGCGGGCGCCGACGTAGAGATACATCACGAAGGTGATCAGCGCGAGCACGATCGGGAAGGCGATGTGCGAGTTCGGCGAGATCTGCAACCCGGGCACGATGCCGAAGAGGTTGGTCACCACGATAAAGGAGAACAGCACGGTGAAGTACGGCGCGAACCGGATGCCGTCCTTGCCCATCTGCTCCCGGGCGATGTTGTCCCGCACCAGGCCGTAGACCGACTCGGCCATCCACTGGCCCTTGCTCGGCACCAGCTTCGGGTTTCGGTAGGTCGCCATGAAGAAGATGATCAGCAGCCCGACGGCCAGCCAGATCATGAGGGAAAACTTGGTCACCCACGGGCCGGCCACGTCCGGCAGGTAGAAATCCTCGACGCTCGGGGGCCATGGAAGGCCCTCTGCGGCGACCAGCCGTCCGCTCACCGTGTCATCCTCCGCATTTGACAGACCCGCGCGTGCCGGCACTCAGGCACTGAGCCTCTTCATGATCAGGTAGATCGCTCCGGCTGCGCCGAGCATCATGCCCACGCCGATCCCGATGCCGGCCGGCAAATCGAGGAGCTCCCCCGCCAACCAGCCGAGGAATCCCCACATCACGATGCCGGCGAGCAGGTAACCGAGAACGGCTCCGGCCACGCCCTCCGACGAGTGCTCGTCGGAGCGTCCGCGATGAGGGTTGTCGGCCATGACGAGGCGAACACTATCAGCCGGGTGTTTCGCGAGTGCCCTGTACCCCCCACACTGCGAGCAGCGTGCGGGCGACGGGTACGGGCAAGTCAGCCGCGGCCAGACTACTCCCCTGCGGCCAGCCCGACAGGCCCACGAAACGCCCGGGAAACGCCAGCCGTCCGGTCAGCACTCCGGCGAGTGGACCACGATGGGCAGCGGAGACCGCAAAGCCCAGGCCACGTGGGCACCGATCCACACCAGCACGGCCGCGATGACCGCCACGCCCAGGTCCGGCAGCCCGGCCCAGCCGGTGGCCGCCACGGCGGCCATCACCACCCCCAGGAAGATCATCTTCGTGGCGTAGGTGACCAGACCGACCGGCATGATCAACTTCGGGTGCACCGCGTCGGCCCAGGCCACCGAGAGACTGGAGATCAGGTAGCTGACGACCACCAGGCCGATCCCGGCGACCACGCCGGCCGCGCCGGTCGTGCCGCGCAGCCAGGCGGCCACCGGCACGCCGGCCACGGCCAGCGCGGCGCAGGCGAGCAGGGGCAGCCGGAGGTGGGGCAGGCGCGCGCGGATGGCGCCGGTTTCCCCGGCGCGGGGTAGCTGCACGTCTGGCCCCCAGGCGGTGCCCTTGGCGGTCTCCACACACCGAGTCTAGGAGACCCCGGACCGGTGACCGTGAGATGCCTGGTCGCCAGCGGCTACGGGACACATCGCCTGCACCGGCGCGTCACTCGCCGGTACGTTGCCCGGTGGCCCGCCACGCCGTCCGATCGCTCGGCGGCACGAAATCGCGTACCGGCTGGTCCCGCAGCGCGAAGTCGAGGATCTCCCCCACCGACTCGACCATCTCGGTCTGCACCGCCCGACCGACCGCGTCGCGGGGGTCGTCCGGGTTCGCCGCGATCGCAGCGACCGCCAGTTGCGGGGTGAAGGCCACCAGGGTCTCCGTGGCGTACCGCTCGGAACTGCCGGTCTTGCCGCCCACCGGGCGGCCGAGCTGGCTGCGCAGCCGGGTGGCCGTGCCGCCCGCGCAGGCGTGGTACATGGACTGGTCGCCGACCGGGCAGCGGGCCGCGTCGGCCCCCGCGCGGGCCACGTCGACGTCGAGCACCTGCCGGCAGTCCGGCTGGCCGGCGGTCACCCGGCGACCGTTGGCATCGGTGATCGAGGTGATCGGCGTGGGCGCGCACCAGGTGCCCTCGGCCGCCAGGGTGGCGTACGCGCCGGCCAGGTCCAGCGGGGTCGTGGCGACCACGCCCAGGGTGAACGGCCCCCACTCGCGCGCGCCGTGCCGGGCCAGCTGCGCGTCGTCCTCGGCCCGCAGCACGATGCCCAGCCGCTCGGCCATCTCCACCACCCGGTCCGCGCCGACCCGCTCGGTCAACCAGACGAAGTACGTGTTGACCGAGCGACCGAAGGCGGTCCACATGTCCTGCTCGCCGGTGGTCAACGAGTTCGCGTTCTCCGGACACCAGTAGCCGCCGCAGCTCGCCTCGCCGCTGACCCGGTACCCGGTGACGATTCGCCGCGGTGCGTCGAAGACGGTGTTCAGCGGCATCCCCGCCTCCAGGGCGGCCAACAGGGTGAAGAGCTTGAAGGTGGACCCGGCCTGGTACCCGACGATGCTGCCGCCCCCGGCAACCAGCTGGTTGACCGTGTTCGGGTAGTTCTTCTGGCCCGGCGGGTTCGCCGCCACGCTGTAGACCCGGTTGACCGCCAGGGCCAGGACCCGTCCGGTGCCCGGCTGGATGACGGCGGTCGGCATGGCGTACCGGTCATCCACCGAGTAGACCCGCCGGACCTGCTCGGTGGCGGCCCGCTGCACCGACGGGTCGAGCGAGGAGACGATGGTGAAGCCGCCCCGGCGCAGGGTGCGCTGTCGTTCGTCGACGCTGCCGCCGAACGCCGGCTGTTCGTTCCACCAGCGGGTGAACCAGTCGCAGAAGAAGCCCTGGTCGTTGTGCCCCTCGGGCACCGCCGTGCAGTCGTTCGGGGTCTCGCTGGGGCGCAGGTTCAGCGGCTCTGCCTGGGCCTTCACCGCCAGGTCGGGCGCCAGTTGGCCGGACTCGACCATCCGGTCCAGCACGTACCCGCGGCGGGCCAGCGCGCGGTCCGCGTCGCCGCTGATCGGGTCGTCGGTGTGTGGGGAGCGGACCAACCCGGCCAGCAACGCCGCCTGGGCCAGCGTCAACTCCGCCGGGGAGATGGAGAAGTAGCGTTTGCTGGCGGCGGCGATGCCGTACGCGCCGGCGCCGAAGTAGGCGATGTTGAGGTACCGGGTGAGGATCTGGTCCTTGCTCAGCTCCCGCTCCAGCGCCAGCGCGTAACGGATCTCCCGGAGCTTGCGGGCGGTGCTCACCTCGGTGGCCGCGGCCCGCTGCGCCTCGGTCAATCGGGGGTCGGTGCTCAGCACGTTGCGGACGTACTGCATGGTCAGCGTGGAGGCGCCCTGCCGGGTGGCACCGCCGTGCCGGTTGGCGGTGAAGGCCCGCGCGATGCCGCGCAGGTCCACTCCGTTGTGTTCGTGGAAGCGGGCGTCCTCGGCGGCGATGATCGTCTGGCGCATCACCGGCGCCACCTCGCCCAGCGGCACGTCCACCCGGTCCTCCTGGTAGAAGGAGGTGATCAGGGTGGTGCCGTCATTGGCGTACAGGTTCGACCGCTGGGCGGTCGGTGGCATGCGCAGCGTGCTGGGCAGCTCCGCGTACGGCGCGGCGAGCGCCGAGAAGCCGAAGCCGAACACCAGCGCGGCCGGCAGGGCCGCCGCCGCCAGTACCAGGCCGGCCAGTGCGCCGGCCAGCAAGACGGTGAACACTTTCGGCAAAAAAGCCCGGGTCATCAGCTCTCCCCGCAGGAGCCGTCAGGACCCTCCCAGAATGGCGCTAATCGCCCATCAAGCTACCGTTTCCCCCCATACCTGGAGAGAATTCATGCCTTCAGGGCAGCAGGACCGCGGCCAGCGGGTGCACGGTCTCCTCGATCTCGTCGGCCACCCGGGTGAAGCACTGGTCACCACGCCCCCACGGGTCGTCGAGGTCGTCGGCGGGCAGCGGGGTGCTGCCCTGACGGGCCGCGTCCGCGGCGTCGACCAGCGCCACGCCACGGGCATGAACCGCGTCCGGGGTGACCTCGGCCGGCGGCAGCCCGACCGGGTCCAGGGCGGCCAGCAGCCGGCCGAACTCGCCCAGCACGAAGGTGCGGGCGGCGGCGTCGGGACGCAGCGCCACCACGTATTCCTGCTGGTCGGCGGTGGCGGTCAGGACCAGGTCGGCCGCGTCGATGTGCTCCGAGCGCAGCCGGCGCGCGGCGAAGCCGGAGACCCCACCGCCCCGGCTGATCACCTGGCGAGCCGCTGGCGGGTTCATCTCCTCGCCGGCGTGCCACCCACCGGTGCCCGCGCTGTGGCTGTGCAGCAGTTCGTCGGCCCGGGCCGGGTCGACGTCGCGTCGGGTCAGCCGCTCTCGCACGGCGACGGTGAGCAGCCGCTCGGCCATCGGCGAACGGCAGATGTTTCCCATGCAGACGTGCAGGACGGTGAAGGGAGGCATTTACGCCACCTGACTCTCGCGCAGTTCCGGCACCACGTCGCGCAGCTCGGCCAGGCCGATCGCGCCCTCCCGGACCACCACCGGTTCGTCGCCGGTCAGGTCCACGATCGTGCTCGGCACCGGATCGGCGGCCGGTCCGGCCTCCAGGTACGCCCGCACCGAGTAGGCCAGCTGGTCGCGCGCCTGCTCGGCGGTGAGCGCGGGCGGCTGGCCGGTCTTGTTGGCCGAGGCGACGGCCATCGGACCGGTCTCCCGCAGCACCTCCAACGCCACCGGGTGCAGCGGCATCCGCACCGCCACCACGCCGCTGTCGTCACCGAGATCCCAGCGCAGGCTCGCCGAGTGCTTCACCAGGATGGTCAGCGCACCCGGCCAGAACGCCTCCACCAGGTCGCGCGCCGCGGTCGGCAGCGTGTAGACCAGGCCGTCGAGGGTGTGCCGGGAGCCGATCAGCACCGGCGGCGGGACGTGCCCGCCCTTGGCGTCGAGCAGGGCCTTCACCGCGTACGGGGTGAAGGCGTCCGCGCCGATCCCGTAGACCGTGTCGGTTGGCAGGACCACCAGCTCGCCGTTGCGGACCGCCTCGATGGCCGCAGCGATGCCGCGGTCCCGGTCGGCAAGCGACCGGCAGTCGTAGAGCATCACGAGGAGCCAGTCTGCCATGTGTCGGCCGGGCCGGGCGCCGGACGGTCCGGCCGGCGGGACGCGGTCACGAATCGGGGCCGGCCGGCGAGGTCCTGGTGGTCGACGATCGCCGCGTAGCGGCCGTCCGCGGCGAGCAGGTCGGGAACCACCGCGCCGTGCGTGTCGTCGTGCTCGATGCCGAGCCCGCCGCCGGCGCGCAACAGGGTCGCCGCGCGGTGGATCACCGGACCGATGACGGCCAGACCGTCCGCCCCGCCGAACACCGCCTCCGCCGGATCGTGCCCGGCCACCTCGGGCGGTACGGCCACCGACCGCGGCACGTAGGGCGGGTTGCACACCAGCACGTCCACCTGGCCGACCAGTTCGGCCAGCAGGTCCGGATCGGTCGCGTCCGCCTCGACCACCTCGATCGGCCGGTCCCCCGCCGCGGCCCGCGCCGCCGCGTTGCGGAGCAGCCAGGACAGCGCGGCCGGGGAGCGTTCCACCGCGATCACGCGGGCGGCCGGCACCTCCTGGGCCACCGACAGCGCGATCACCCCGGAGCCGCTGCACAGGTCCACCACCAACGGCTCGGCGCCCCCGCCGTCACGGGCCCGCTCGACGGCCCAGCCCGCGAGCAGCTCGGTCTCCGGACGCGGCACGAAGACGCCCGGCCCGACGGCCAGTTCCAGATGCCGGAAGCCGGCGCTGCCGGTCAGGTGTTGCAGCGGCTCCCGTGCCGACCGGCGACGCACCAGGGTTCGAAAACGCTCAAGCTGCCCGTCGGTGAACCCGTCGGCCAGGGCCAGTCGTCCCCGGGGCACCCCGAGCACGTACGCGGCCAGCAGTTCGGCTTCGGCCCGCGCCGAGGGCACGCCGGCGTCGGCCAGGTCACGGGCGGCGTGGGCCACTACGGGAGTGGCGCGTCGCCGTCCCGTCCCTTCGGACGGGTGTTGCGGCTCGGTGGTCACGCAATCATCATGAGGCGTCGCAATGCACGTGCATAAGCAGGTGCAGGCGACACACCGACGGGAGGTCTCGGGTGGGCTGGCTCGACCGGGTCGATGACCAGGTTGACGCCCTGACGAAGGCGCGGGCGTTGCAGGAGGTGAGCCGCTCGGTCGAGGCGTACGCGATCCTGGAGCGGGTGTTACGGGTCACCCGGGATCCCGCCGCCCGCGCCGACGCGCTCGTACAACGCCTCTCCGCGCTGATCAACCTCGGCCGGACGGCCGAGTACACCCGGGCGATCGAGGAGGCCGCCGCCGCGGTGCGCGACCTCGCCGAGCCCTACCTGCACGGGCACCTCAACGCACTGGCCGCGCTGGCCGCGCAGCATCAGGGCGCGTTGGACCGTTGCGTCACGCATCTGGTCAAGTCGGCACGCGCGCTGAACGCCGTGGACGACCCGGACCGGGACACCGCCTGGGGCTGGCACGACCTGGCGATGGCCTACTCGTACCTGAGCTTCCACGGCTACGCGCTCGGGGCGATCGAGCGAGCCCGGCAGCTCGGCACCGCCGCCGGGATCCCGGAGGAGACGTTCGCCGCACCGGGAATCCGGCTGCGCAACGCCGTGGCGCTGGACCACACCGGCGACAGCGACGGCTGCCTGCGCGTACTGCGGGACGTGGCAGTCGACCTCGACCGGTTCGTCGCGGCCGGTCGCGCCGACCGGCTGCGCCCCAGCAGCCTGGCCGCCTACGGCTACGCCGGCGCCCGCCGGGCCGCCCTCGGCGACCCCGTCGACGACACCGGCGCGGGCAGCGGCCCGGCCCGGCTGCTCGGGCACGGCGCGGACAGCGCCCGGGCCCGGGACATGCGCCAGCTCGGCCAGGTCTGCCTGGCCATCGCCGCCGACCGGCCGGTCGAGGCCGTCGCCCGGCTGGACACCGCCCAGGTGTCCGCCGAGACGCTCGGCGCCGCCGAAGCGGCCCGGCTGCGGAGCATGGCGCTGGCCCGGGCGGGGGATCATGCGGCCGCACACCGCGTCGACCGACTGGCCTTCCGGCTCGCCGCCCAACGGCACGACCGACTCCGTGACGTCTACATCGACGGCATCGCGGCCCGGATCGATCACGAGGAGATGCGTCGCGAGGCGGCGCGTTTCGAGGGCGAGGCGCTGACCGACCCGTTGACCGGGCTGCCGAACCGACGCCGGCTGGAGCGCTACATCGCGACGGTGGTGTCGCGGGGCGAGCGCGTGGTGATCGGCGTCTGCGACCTCGACGGGTTCAAGGCGGTGAACACCCGCCACGGGCACCACTCGGGGGACCTGGTCCTCCAGCGGATCGCCGGTGTGATCAACAGGGTGATGCGCCGGGGCGACTTCGTGGCCCGTTACGGCGGCGACGAGTTCGTGGTGGTGCTGCCGGGGGCGGGGATGACCGAGGCGACGGAGGTGGCCCGCCGCATCGACGCCGCCGTACGCACCGAGGACTGGGAGTCGCTCGTGCCCGGCACACCGGTCGGTGTGAGCATCGGCTTCTCCGAGGTGAGTGCCGGCGGCCCCGGCCAGCGGGACGCGCTCGGCGCCGCCTTCGAGGCCGCCGACCGCGAGATGCTGCGGGCGAAGGCCCGCCCACGCAGCGCCTGAGGCGGGTCAGCGCCGGGCGAGTTCCGCGTCGCCGGCCAGGCGGGCGGCCCGGTCGGCCTCGCTGAGCGCGTCGAGCACGCCGTCCAGCTCCCCGTCCAGCGCCAGATCCAGGTTGTACGCCGTGTAGCCGATCCGGTGGTCGGTGATCCGGTTCTGCGGGAAGTTGTACGTACGGATGCGCTCCGAACGGTCGACCGTGCGCACCTGCGCCTTACGCGCGTCCGAGGCGGCCGCGTCGGCCTGCTCCTGGGCGGCGGCGAGCAGCCGGGCCCGGAGGATGCGCATCGCCTGCTCCCGGTTCTGCAACTGGGACTTCTCGTTCTGGCAGGAGACCACGATGCCGGTGGGCACGTGGGTGATCCGCACCGCCGAGTCGGTGGTGTTGACCGACTGGCCGCCCGGCCCTGACGAGCGGTACACGTCGATGCGCAGCTCGTTGGGGTCGATGGTCACGTCGACCTCCTCCGCCTCGGGCAGCACGAGCACACCGGCCGCGCTGGTGTGGATGCGCCCCTGCGACTCGGTGACCGGCACCCGCTGCACGCGGTGCACGCCGCCCTCCCACTTCAACCGGGACCAGACCCCGTTGCCGCCCTCCGGCGCCCCTTTGGTCTTGATCGCCAGGGAGACGTCCTTGACCCCACCGAGGTCGGAGTCCTGAGCGTCGATCACCTCGGTGAGCCAGCCGTGCCGCTCCGCGTACCGGGTGTACATGCGCAACAGGTCGCCGGCGAACAGCGCCGACTCCTCACCGCCCTCGCCGGCCTTGATCTCGACGATGACGTCCTTGGCGTCGTGCGGATCACGCGGGATCAGCAACTCGGCCAGCCGCCCCTCCAGCCCGGGCAACGTCGACGCGATCGCCTCGGCCTCGGCCGCGAAGGACGCGTCCTCGGCGGCCAACTCCCGCGCCGCGGCCAGATCCGCTCGGGCCTGCTCCAGCTCGGCAGCGGCCTTGTGCAGCGGGACCAGCTCCGCGTACCGGCGCCCCACCCGACGGGCGGTGCCCTGATCGGCGTGGATGGAGGGATCGGCCAACCGCCGCTCCAACTCGGCGTACTCGTCGAGGAGGGCGGCCAGGCGCTCACTGCTCATGCTGGGGGTTGCTCCTAGGACGGCGGGAGACCGGGACGAAAGACGACCGACGCCCGCGCCCGGAGAAACCGGACGCGGGCGTCGAACGAGGAGCTACTTGGCCTTCTTGGGCTGAACCTTGGCGTACTTCTGCTGGAACTTCGCAACCCGGCCGGCGGTGTCCAGGACGCGCTGCTTGCCGGTGTAGAACGGGTGGCAGGCGCTGCACGTCTCGACGTGGATCGAGCCGCCCTTGGCGGTGCTGCGGGTGGTGAAGGTGTTGCCGCAGGAGCAGGTGACGTCGGTGGTCACGTACTCCGGGTGGATGTTCTGCTTCATGTCGCCTCGGTCCTCTCATCGTGGTCGCCGGGTCGCCCTGGGCTGGTGTGCTCGTCAGGGCGTGAACCGGAACCGGTGGCCGATTGACCAGTGTGCCACGGGCATCAGCCGACCCGGGAAGCGGGCCGCACCCCAGGTCCAGCATCCGCAACGTGCGCCTCCGGTCTGGTATTCCCACCCCCGCGCCGGGCATTCACCCGGTACGGTCCGGCCGGCCGCGTGCTCCGCTCGGGGGCATCCCGGCCACGGACGCCCGTCGGGCGTCCACGAGAACCAGGCGTACGACACGGAGGACCCATGGCCCGCCTGATCGCCACCCGAGGCCTGCCCGCCTCCGGCAAGACCACTTTCGCGCGAACGCTTCAGCCGTCCGTGGTCCGGGTCAACCGGGACGACCTGCGCCGGATGCTGCACGGCGAGCGGCTCTTCACCCAGCGGGCGGAATGGCAGGTCACCATCGTCCAGCGGGCCCAGGTCGAGGCGTTGCTGCGGGCCGGTGCCGACGTCTGCGTGGACGACACCAATCTGCGTTCCCGTGGGCTGCGGGACTGGGCGGACCTGGCCGCCCGGTACGGCGCCGAATTCGAGGTGCACGACTTCACCGACGTGCCACTTGAGGAGTGCCTCCGCCGTGACGCCGCCCGCCCGGAGGCCGACCGGGTCGGCGAGGCGGCAATCCGGCGGCTGCACGAGCGCTACCTGGCGGGCAGGACGCTGCCGCTGCCCGTGCCACAGGCCCGCACCGGGCGGCCCGCGACGGTGCACCCGCCGTCGGCCGAACCACCGGAGATCGTCCTGGTGGACATCGACGGCACCGTGGCGCTGAACGTGTCACGCAGCCCGTACGACATGACCCGGGTCGGCGAGGATGCCCCGAACCCGGCCGTGATCGCGGCGATCCGGGCCATGCACGCCGCTGGCTACGGCGTGATCTTCTGCTCTGGCCGGGACGCCACGGCTCGCGCCGCCACCGAGGCGTGGCTCGCTCACCACGTCCAGGTGCCGTACCTGGCCCTGCACCTGCGGGCGATCGGCGATTCACGAAAAGACTCGATCGTCAAACGGGAGATCTACGAGCACGAGATCAAGGATCGCTACCGGGTGGTCGGCGTCTTCGACGACCGCGCGCAGGTGGTGAAGATGTGGCGCGAACTCGGTCTCACCGTCTTCCAGGTCGCCGAGGGCGACTTCTGAACGGGTGCAGGGGCGCAGCCGTTCCGGCTGCGCCCCTGCAGTTCGCCTCCTCGGGCGAGGGTCACTCCCCCGGCGTCGACTTGGCGATCTGCATCAGGAACTCGATGTTGGTCCGGGACTTCTTGAGCTGGTCCAGCAGGAGATCGAGCGACGCCTGCGAGTCCAGCGAGTGCAGCACCTTGCGGAGCTTGTGCACGATGGCCAGTTCCTCCGGCGCGAGCAGGATCTCCTCCTTGCGGGTACCGGACGCGCTGACATCCACGGCCGGGAAGGTCCGCTTGTCGGCGATCTTCCGGTCCAGCTTCAGCTCCGCGTTACCGGTGCCCTTGAACTCCTCGAAGATGACCGTGTCCGCCATGGAGCCGGTCTCCACCAGCGCGGTGGCGAGGATGGTCAGGGAGCCGCCGTTCTCGATGTTGCGGGCCGCGCCGAGGAACCGCTTCGGCGGGTAGAGCGCGGTCGAGTCGATACCACCCGACATGATCCGGCCGCTGGCCGGTGCCGCCAGGTTGTACGACCGGCCCAGCCGGGTCACCGAGTCGAGCAGTACGACCACGTCGTGGCCCAACTCGACCAGGCGCTTGGCCCGCTCGATCGCCAGCTCGGCGACGGTGGTGTGGTCCTGCGGCGGACGGTCGAACGTGGCCGCGATGACCTCGCCCTTGACCGAGCGCTGCATGTCGGTGACCTCTTCGGGCCGCTCGTCGACCAGCACCACCATCAGGTGGCACTCCGGGTTGTTGTGCGTGATCGCGTTCGCGAGCGCCTGGAGCACCATGGTCTTACCGGCCTTCGGCGGCGAGACGATCAGCGCCCGCTGTCCCTTCCCGATCGGCATGACCAGGTCGATCACCCGGGTGGTGAGGATGTGCGGCTCGGTCTCCAGCCGCAACCGCTCCTGCGGGTAGAGCGGGGTGAGCTTGTAGAACTCCGGCCGCCGCTTCGCCTCGTCCGGTTCCATCCCGTTGATGGTGTCCAGCCGGACCAGCGGGTTGTACTTGTCGCGCCGCTGCTCCCCGTCGCGGGCCGCCCGCACCGCACCGGTGATCGCGTCACCGCGCCGCAGGCCGTACTTCTTGATCTGGGACATCGACACGTACACGTCGTTCGGCCCGGCCAGGTACCCGGTGGTCCGGACGAAGGCATAGTTGTCGAGCACGTCCACGATGCCGGCCACGGGTACGAGCACGTCGTCCTCGCCGACCTGCGGCTCGCGGCCACCGTCGCCACCGGACTCGCGCTCGCCGCGGCCCCCGCGCCGACGGTCCCGGAAGCGGCTGCGCCGACTACGCCGGCCACTGCCGTCGCCATCGTCGTCGCCGTCGTTGTCCCGCTCGGCCCGCTGCCCGCGGTCGTTACGCTCGCCGCGCTCGGCGGTCCGCTCGCCGCCACGTTCGGTCCGCTCGCCACGCTCGGTGGTCCGCTCGGCGCCACGCTCGGTGGTCCGCTCGCCGCCACGTTCGGTCCGCTCGCCACGCTCGGTGGTCCGCTCGGCGCCACGCTCGGTGGTCCGCTCGGCGCCACGCTCGGTGGTCCGCTCAGCCCGCTCGGCGCCACGCTCGGTGGTCCGCTCAGCCCGCTCGGCGCCACGCTCGGTGGTCCGCTCGGCCCGCTCGCCACGCTCGGTGGTCCGCTCAGCCCGCTCGGCGCCACGCTCGGCTCGCTCGGTGGTCCGCTCGCCACGGTCCTCGTGCTCGGCGCGATCGCTCCGCTCGCCGCGGTCGCGGCCGGTCCGGCCCTCGGCCCGCTCGCCGGCCTCCACGACGGTCTCCTCGGCGCGAGGCTCGGCCGCGGCCGCCCGGCTGCGCCGGGTCCGGGTGGTACGCCCCTCGGTCTCGACGCTCGCCGCTGGCTGCTCGGCGTCACGCCGTTCGGCCTTCGGCTGCTCAGCCGTGTCGCGTACCTCCGCGTGGACCTCCTCGCGGACCGGGGCAGCGGCCGCCGCGACCTCGGCCCGTGGTCGAGGGGCCCCGGCAGCGCCGCCCTGCCGCTCGGTGATCGCGCTGATCAGCTCGCCCTTGCGCATGCGAGCCGTCCCCGAGATGCCGAGCGACGCGGCCAGGCTCTGCAGCTCCGGCAGCAGCATTGCCGACAGCCCCGTGCCGCTGCGCCGGCGGCGGGCAGGGGCAGCGGTGGTGGCATCGCCAGCGACGTTGGAAACATCCGACGTCACGTCGGTGGTGTCGCTCAATGGATTCCTTCCCTCGATAGGCCGGGACTGCCCGGAATCGACAATCAGGTGGCCGGGCGGCCTCGGTGCACCCGCCTCGCATGACGCTCTGCGGGAGTCTGTGACACAGCAGCCGGTCGGTCGCCCGACCCACCAGTGAGCCGGTGAGCGGGTTTCGCCGTCTGCGGCGACCGGTGAAGACTGCGGTGCGGCGTGGGCCTAGGCAGGAATGACGGGCTTACCGCCGAAAGCTTCGGGGGTGCGCCGACCCGCAGGAGATCGCATGCTTCGCGGCTGTGCTAAGTCTAGAGCGTAATCAACTCTTCCGACCTGCGGCAACAGGGTCCCGCTCCGCGTGTCCGAGTCTACCCCGCCCAACCTGTGCGCCGGGTACGTCTACCGGCAACCGCAAAACTCGCCAATCTGTTCCCGGTTCGAAGCCTTTGGGCAGCTCAGACAGGGCGAGCACGGTCGGGCCGGCCCCACTGACCACCGCCGCCACACCCATCTCACGCAACCCGTTGACCAAGGCGGCCGTGGCCGGCATCGAAGATGCGCGGCTGTTTTGGTGCAGCCGGTCGGCGGTGGCCGGCAGCAGCAGTGCCGGCTGCATGGTCAGCGCGTGCACCAGCAGGGCCGCGCGGCCGGCGTTGAAGGCGGCGTCGCCGTGCGGCACGGTCGCCGGCAGCACCGCGCGGGCCGACGCGGTCAGCCCGTGCTCGGCGGGAATCAGCACCGTCGGACGTACGCCGTCGGCCACCGGCAGCGACACCGCCCGTGCCCCGGAGGGTTCCGTCCAGGCCACGGTGAAACCACCGAGCAGGCAGGGTGCCACATTGTCCGGGTGGCCCTCGATCCGGGCGACGAGCCGTAGCACGGCATCCTCGTCGAGGCAGCGTTTTCCGTCCACCACCAGGGCCCGGGCCAGCAGCACACCGGCGACGATCGCTGCCGAGGAGGAGCCGAGCCCGCGCGCCTGCGGAATGCGGTTCACGCACTCCACCGCCAACCCCGACGGCTGTCCGCCAAGTTCGTCGAAGGCCGTCCGCATCGCGCGGACCACGAGGTGTTCGTCGTCGACCGGCAGCTGGCCGGCACCCTCGCCGGTCACCGCCACCGTCACGCCGCCGGTCGTCACCTCGGCGGACACGTCGTCGTAGAGCGCGAGGGCCAAACCCAACGCGTCGAAGCCCGGCCCCAGGTTCGCACTGGTGGCGGGAACCCGGACCCGGACCGGCCCGGCGGCGAATGTGGTCGACACGGGCCCATGCTAGGGCTCGTTGCCGACGTCACCGAACGCCGCCCGGTTCCTGGGATTCCCAGAACGATCGGTCGAGCCTGATTCATGAACCGGACGGTGGGGCGGTTTACGGGCGGCCGGTGGTCTGCCGCACCGCATTCTGGGCCGACCCGGCAGCCGGCGTGACGAGCGAGAGCCGACGCGTGGCGATCCGCCAGCCGATCGCGTACACCAGCGTGACCAGGCCGCAGCCGGCCAGCACGACGCGCTCGTCCACCACGTCCACCACTCCCGCCACCACCAGCTGGCTGACCGAGATCGCCAGGGTCGCCAGCATCATGTCGGTGGCGAACACCCGCCCGCGCAACCGGTCCGGCACCTCTACCTGCAACGCGAAGTTGGACATCACCCAGTTGCTGCCGCCGGCGAAGTGCGCCACGAAGACCAGGACCAGCACCAGCGGGAACCAGGGCGCCACCGAGGCGCCGAGGTAGGCCAGTCCGTACGCCGACATGGACAGTGCCAGCCCCGGCAGCAGCCACGCACGGTTGGTCAACACCCGGCGCATCAGGATCGGGCCGACCAGGGCGCCCGCGCCGCGTACCGCGAACAGCAGGCCGGCGCCCACCGGGCCGACCGCGTACACCCCGGCGAGCAGCGGGAAGACGGTCAGCACGCCATTACCCAGGCCCACCGCCGACTTCACCGTCACCAGCGCCAACACCCGCGGGCGGTGCCCGATGTAGCCCAGCGCCTCGCGGATGGCCGTCCAGGTCCGTGGTGCCGCACCGCCCTGCTGCTGCGGGGCCTGCAACGGCCGACGGATGAGCGTGGTCAGACCGGCGGCGGCGACCAGGGCGGTCCCGCCGATCCAGAAACAGACGTACGGCCCGGCCACGGCGGTGAGCACGCCACCGAGCGACGCGCCGACGATGGTCATCGTGCCCCACGCCGACCCGGCCACCGCGTTACCGGCGGCCAGTTCCTCGGAGTCGAGCACGTTGGGCACGGCGGCCTGCGCGGCCGGGGAGTAGAACGCCTTGGCCACCGCGACCACACCGATGCCGAGCATGGCCAGCCAGGCCGTATCGGCGCCGCGCACACCGAGCAGGAGCAGCACGCCGGCCAGCGCGGCGACGTTCGCGACCATCATGATCTTACGGCGGTCGAACCGGTCCGCGATGGTGCCGGTGTACGGCAGCAGCAGCGCCACGATGCCGGTGTCCACGGCGAGCACCAACGCGCCCCACACACCGCTGCCGGTCAGCTTCGGCAGCAGAACCAGCAGCGGCACCATGACGAACCAGTCGGCACCGAACACGACCAGTTGGGCCATGAACAGGTTGCGGAAGTTCCGGTTACGGGTGAGGACGGAGAGGGTGGACGCCACGGGCGGACCATACCGGGCAGTTTCCGGTGGTCGAGTCGCAGCGCGGACATGCGACGTCCCCGGTGGATCGGGACCCACCGGGGACGTCGCGTCGGCCTGCTCAGCTGCTGGGCGGGAAGGGCGACTGGCGGCTCTTCGGCAGCCGGAGCACCTCGAACTGGTCGGTGCCGTCCACCAGCGCGCCCGAGGGTGCCGCCGGCACCGGCCGGCTCTGCGGCGCGGGGGCGTCGGCCCCGGCCGAGGCGCCCACCGGAATCGACTCGGCTGCGGCCGGCTCGCTCTCGACCCGGTCCGGGCCGGTGTCCGGTCGCTCGTCGACGACGGTCGCGCCGGACCGGCGCTGGCGCCGCGTCCGTAGCGACTGCTTGGTGTCCTCCACCATCGCGTACAGCGTCGGCACCAGGATCAGGGTGAGCAGGGTGGAGCTGAGCAGCCCACCGATCACCACGACCGCCAGCGGCCGGGAGATGAAACCGCCCTCGCCGGTGAGCCCGAAGGCCATCGGCATCAACGCGAAGATGGTGGCGATCGCGGTCATCAGGATCGGGCGCAGCCGGTGCCGGCCACCCTCGACCACCGCCTCCCGTACGCCCAAGCCCTGGGCGCGGTACTGGTTCACCAGGTCCAGCAGCACGATGGCGTTGGTCACCACGATGCCGACCAGCATCAGCACGCCGATCAGCGCCGGCACGCTCAGCGCGGTGCCGGTGGCCAGCAGCAGGGCGACCGCGCCGGTGGCCGCGAACGGGATGGAGACCAGCAGGATCAGCGCCTGGACCATGCTGCGGAACGTCGCCATCATGATCAGGAAGACGATCGCGATCGCGGCCAGCACGGCCAGGAACAGGTCGCCGAAGGTCTCCCGCTGCTCGGCACCGACCCCGCCGAGCGTGAGCGTCGCACCCGGCACGTCGATCGCGTCGAGCCGGTTCTCCAGCTCCTTGCTGATCGCGCCGAGGTCGGAGCCGGTGACCGTGCCGGTCACCGAGACACTGCGTTCGCCGTCGATCCGCCGGACCTGCTGCGGCCCCTCGGTCTCGGTGACCTCGGCGATGGCGTCCAGCCGCACCGGGCCGACCGGCAGCGCCTTCAGCTCCGCCACCGTCACCGGCGGCTGCGCCGACAGGCGCAGCACCACGTCCCGCCGGCCGCCGTCGAGGCTCACCTGGCCCATCGGCGTACCGCGGAACGCCTGCCCCACCAGCTCGCCGACCGCGGCCTCACTGAGCCCGGCCCGGCTGGCGGCGACCCGGTCGACCGTCACGTCGATCCGCGGCACCCGGTCGGCCAGGGTGGTCGACACGTCCTCGACGCCCGCGATACCGGCCAGCGCCGCCTGGGCCTGCTCGGCGGCGCGGGCCAGCGCCTCCGGCTCGGCGGCCCGGACCACCACCGCCAGCTCGTTGGCGGACGCCCCGCCCTGACCCGCCGGGAAGGTGATCTCGCCGGCCGCCGGGCCGAGCTGCGCCAACCGCTCCCGCAGGATGCCGCGCATCTCGGCGGCGTCGGTGTCGCCGTCGAGCCGCAGCGCGTAGCTGGCCACGTTGTTGCCGGCGCGGCCGCCCCACGGCGTGTCACCGCCGCCGGCGGTCACCTGGTACGACCGGACGCCCGGGGTGTCCGCCAGCACCTCCTCGACGCGTCGGGCCGCGGCGTCGGTCCCGGCCAGCCCGGTACCGACCGGCAGCTCCTGCCGGATGTTGAGGGTGTCCTGGCCGGAGTCGTCGAGGAAGTTGGTCTCCAGCTGACGGGCCAGGCCGAAGGTGCCGGCCAGCACGAGCAGGCTGGCGGCCAGCGTCGCCCAGCGGTAGGCCCGCCGGCCGGTGGCGAACCGGATGACCGGCAGGTACGCCCGTTGCAGGGGGCTGCGCAGCTCGCGCTGCTCGGCGGCCCGGCGGATCGCGGCACCGTCGGCCCCGGTCACCGGCTTGAGGAACCAGTACGCGAGCACCGGGACCACCGTCAACGAGACCAGCAGCGAGGCGAGCAACGCCACGGTGACGGTGATCGCGAACGGCGCGAACAGTTGGCCGACAAAGCCGCCGACCAGGGCGATCGGGGCGAAGACCGCCACCGTGGTCAGGGTGGACGCGGTGACCGCCCCGGCCACCTCACGGACGGCGGTGAGGATCGCCCCGCGCTTCGCTCCGCCGTACGTCAGGTGGCGCTTGATGTTCTCCAGCACGACGATCGAGTCGTCCACCACCCGGCCGACGGCGACGGTCAACGCGCCGAGGGTGAGCAGGTTGAGCGAGTAGTCGCCGATCCAGAGCGCGAGCAGCGCGACCACCACGGACAGTGGGATGGAGACCGCGGTGACCACCGTGGAGCGCACCGACAGCAGGAACACCAGGATGACCACCACGGCCATGATCAGACCCAGCAGGCCCTCGGTGCTCAGCGTCTCGATGGACTTCTCCACGAAGGGTGCCTGGTCGAGCACGACGGTCAGCTCGGCATCGGTGGCCTCGCGCAGCTCGGCGAGCCGCTCGGTGACCGCGTGCGAGATCTCCACGGCGTTGCCGTCCGGGTCCGCGGTGACCGCGATACCCAGGCTCTCCGCGCCGTTGGTCCGGGTGATCGCCGTGGCCGGGGCGAGCTGTTCGGAGACCGTGGCGACGTCGCCGAGGCGGACCGGGCCCTTCTTGCCGGCCGGCGGCGCGACGACGATGCCGCGCAACTCGTCCAGCGTGGTCAGCGGGGCACCGACCTGCACCGGCAGGCTGCGCTCACCGTCGACCACGGCGCCAGCCGGCACCGTCACCCCGTTGACCCGCAACGCGGTGCCGATGGCGGTCGGCGGCACCTTCGCCCTGGCCAGCTTGGCCGGATCGGGCGAGATCACCACGAGGTCGTTCCGGACGCCGGTCAGCTCGACGCTGCGGACGCCCTCGATCGCCGCCAGCTCCGGCACCACGGTGTCGCGCAGCTTGCCGGCCAGGGCGCGCTCGTCGCCACCACCGCTCGCGGCCAGTACCACGGCGGGCAGGTCGTCGGTGCTGCCCGCGAAGATCTGCGGGTCGACGCCCTCGGGCAGGCGGGTACGGTTCAGCGCGGTCTGCATCCTGCCGACCACGTCGTCCAGGTCGGTGCCGAACTCGTACTGGACGGTGATGGTGGTGAGACCCTCACGGGAGGTGGAGGTGACGGTGTCGAGGTCGGGAATGCCGCGCAGGCTGTTCTCGATCGGCTCGGTCACCTGCGACTCGACGACCTCCGGCGCGGCGCCGGGGTACGAGGCCACGATGAAGGCGGCGGGAAACTCCAGCGACGGCAGGAGTTGCTGCTTCAGCGACGGCACGGCGTACACACCGAACGCCGTGGTCACCACCGCGATGAGGGCTACCAGCCCCCGGTTGGCGAGGCTGAATCTGGCGAGCAGCGACATCGGTGTGGCTCACTCCTGAGGGAGACGGTCCTGGGGTACGAGCAGTGTGCCCGACCCGATCCGCCCGTCGGTCTCCGGGGCGGCACCGATCCCCAACGATGCTGAAGAGATCGACTTCGCCGCTGACTCATGATCAACGGTGGGTGGAGTGGGGGGTCAGGTGAGGTCCAGGGAGCGGGCGGCGGCGATCGGGTCGTTGGCGATGGTGACCGGGGCGGGGGCGGTGGAGATCGCCCACTCCGGGTCCTTCAGGCCGTGGCCGGTGACCGTGCAGACCACGGTGGACCCGGCCGGCACCCGGCCGGCGGCGGCCTGCTGGAGCAGGCCCGCCACGCTGGCCGCGCTGCCGAGTTCGACGAATACGCCGACCTCCCGGGCCAGCAGTCGGTACGCGGCGAGGATCTCCCGGTCGGTGACCGCCTCGATCAGGCCGCCGGAGGCGTCCCGGGCATCGAGGGCCTTCGTCCAGCTCGCCGGGTTGCCGATCCGGATGGCGGTGGCGATGGTGGACGGCTCAGGCACCACCTGCCCGGTGACGATCGGCGCGGCGCCGGCGGCCTGGAAGCCGTACATCCTCGGGGTGCGGCTGGCGTTGCCGGCCGCCCGGTCCTCGGTGTAGCCCATCCAGTAGGCGGTGATGTTGCCGGCGTTGCCCACCGGCAGGCAGTGGATGTCCGGCGCGTCGCCGAGCGCCTCGACGATCTCGAACGCCGCCGTCTTCTGGCCGTGCAGCCGGTCGACGTTGACCGAGTTGACCAGGGCCACCGGGTAGTCCTGGGAGAGCTTCGCGGCCAGGGCCAGGCAATCGTCGAAGTTGCCGTCGATCTGGAGCAGCTTGGCACCGTGCACCAGCGCCTGGGCCAGCTTGCCCAGCGCGATCTTGCCCTGTGGCACCAGAACCGCGCAGGTCACCCCGGCCCGGGCCGCGTACGCGGCGGCGGAGGCGCTGGTGTTGCCCGTGGAGGCGCAGATGATCGCCTTGTTACCGGCCTCGATCGCCTTGGAGACCGCCATCGTCATGCCGCGGTCCTTGAAGGAACCGGTCGGGTTCGCGCCCTCCACCTTGAGGTACACGTCGCAGCCGAGCCGGGCGGAGAGCACCGGCGCGGGCAGCAACGGGGTGTTCCCCTCGTGGAGGGTGACGATGGGCGTAGCCTCGGTGACCGGCAACCGATCCCGATAGGCGTCGATCAGGCCCCGCCACATGTCGCTCTCCTCATTCCTCGTCTGCCCGTTCGGCCGCCACCAGCGTCGCGCAGCCTCGCGAACCGGCTCCGGGCGCACTCCCGTCCACCCACCTGACGGGACGCCCCCGTCACAGCATGCGTAGCCGAGTGTCGGTCACAGGCCGCCCTCGACGCGCAGCACGCTCGCCACCGACCGGACGATGTCCAGGCCGTGCAGCTCGCGGACGGTCGCCGCGAGCGCCGCGTCCGGCGCCACGTGGGTCACGATCACCAGTACGGCGTCGCCGTTGCCGCCGCCCGACGGGCCCTGCCGCACCGTGGCGATGGAGACGTCGTGCCGGGCGAACACCCCGGCCACCGCCTCCAGCACGCCCGGACGGTCGGCCACGTCGAGGCTGATGTGGTAGCGGGTGAGCGCCTCCCCCATCGGCCGGACCGGCAGGGCCGCGTACGCGGACTCGCTGGCCGCGCGGACCCCGGCGAGCCGGTTGCGGGCCACCGCCACCACGTCGCCGAGCACCGCGCTGGCGGTCGGCGCGCCACCCGCGCCCCGCCCGTAGAACATCAACTCTCCGGCGGCCTCAGCCTCGACGAAGACCGCGTTGAAGGCGTCGCCGACGCTGGCCAGCGGATGGGTCAGCGGGATCATCGCCGGGTGCACCCGAACACTGATCGTCTCCCGGCCGGCCGCGTCCGCGCCCCGGGCGGCGATGCAGAGCAGCTTGATCGTGCAGCCCATCGCCTTCGCGCTGGCCACGTCGGCGGCGGTGACCTCGGTGATGCCCTCCCGGTGCACGTCGGCCGCGCCGACCCGGGTGTGGAAGGCCAGCGAGGCGAGGATGGCCGCCTTGGCCGCCGCGTCGAAGCCCTCCACGTCGGCGGTCGGGTCGGCCTCGGCGTACCCCAACTCGGTCGCCTCCTCCAGCGCCTCGGCGAAGCCGGCACCGGTGGCGTGCATGGCGGAGAGGATGAAGTTGGTGGTGCCGTTGACGATGCCGGTGACCCGGGTCACCCGGTCCCCGTGCAGCGACTCCCGCAACGGCCGCAGCAGCGGGATCGCCCCGGCCACCGACGCTTCGTAGTAGAGGTCGCCACCACCCTCGGCCGCCGCGTCGTGCAGTGCGCCGCCGTCCTCGGCGAGCAACGCCTTGTTGGCGGTGACCACGCTCTTGCCGGCCCGCAGCGCCTCCACCAACCAGCTACGCGCCGGCTCGAGCCCGCCGACCACCTCGACCACCACGTCGACGTCGTCGCGCTTGATCAGCCCGAGCGCGTCGGTGGTGAACAGGGCCGGGTCGACCGGCAGGTCGCCGCGGTGGCGTCCGATCCGGCGTACCGCGATGCCGGCGATCTCCAGGGGGGCACCGATCCGGGCGGCGAGGTCCGCCGACTGCTCATGCAGCAGCCGGACCACCTCGGCACCGACGGTGCCGCAACCGAGCAGGGCCAAGCGCACAGGTGACTTCATTCCACGTCCAAAGCGAGCAGGTCCTCTTCAGTCTCACGTCGAACGATCAGCCGAGCCTGGCCGTTACGGACCGCGACCACCGGGGGTCGGGGCACATGGTTGTAGTTGCTGGCCATGCTGCGACAGTAGGCGCCCGTGCCGGGCACCGCGACAAGATCTCCGGGCTGCACGTCAGCGGGCAGAAATTCATCCTTCACCACGATGTCCCCGGATTCACAATGCTTTCCCACCACGCGGGCCAGCATCGGTTCCGCGTCGCTGGCCCGCGAGGCCAGTGTCGCGGAGTACGAGGCGTCGTAGAGCGCGGTGCGGATGTTGTCGCTCATCCCCCCGTCGACGCTGACATAGGCACGACGATCATCGGCCGGGTCGTTACCGGTGCCGATCAGCACGGACTTGACCGTGCCCACCTCGTAGAGGGTGAACACGGCCGGGCCGACGATCGCCCGGCCGGGCTCGATGGACAGGCGCGGTACGACCAGTTGCTCCGCCGCGCACTCGGCATCCACGATCTTGCGCAGCCGCTTGCCCAGCTCGTGCGGCTTCGCGGGGTCGTCCTTGGTGGTGTACGCGATGCCGAAGCCACCGCCGAGATCGAGTTCGGGCAACTCCACCCCGCGGGCGTCCCGGATCTGCGCCTGAAGGCCCAGCACCCGGCGGGCGGAGACCTCGAACGCGCTGGTGTCGAAGATCTGCGAGCCGATGTGCGAGTGCAGGCCGCGCAACTCCAGCACGTCCTCGTCGAGGATGCGCAGCGCGGCGGCGATGGCCGCCCCGCCGGCCAGCGAGAAGCCGAACTTCTGGTCCTCGTGGGCGGTGGCGATGAACTCGTGGGTGTGCGCCTCGACCCCGACGGTGACCCGGAGCAGCACCCGCGGACGCACGCCCCGCTCTCTGGCCAGCGCGGTGAGCCGGTCGATCTCGGCGAACGAGTCGACGATGATCCGGCCGACGTTGGCGTCCAGCGCCCGGCGCAGCTCGGCCACCGACTTGTTGTTGCCGTGGAAGCCGATCCGCTCCGGCGGTATCCCGCCAGCCAACGCCACGGTCAGCTCACCGCCGCTGCACACGTCGAGGAACATGCCCTCCTCGGCGATCATCCGGACCACCGCGCGGCAGAGGAACGCCTTGCCCGCGTAGTAGACGTCCTCGTTCGGGAACGCCGCCCGGAATTCCCGGCAACGCGAGCGCAGGTCGTCCTCGTCGAGGACGTACACCGGCGTGCCGAACTCGGCGGCGATGTCGCGTACGTCCAGGCCCGCGACGACCAGCGCGCCGGCGTCGCCGCGCCGGGTGTTGCGCGGCCACAGCTGCGGCACCAGGGCGTTGACGTCGACCGGGGTACGCAGCCAGGCCGGCCCCCGGGTGCCGATGTTGCCGTGCAGCGCACCGGCCTCGTGAGCACGCATCCGGTCACATCCTCTCTGGGGCCGAGACACCGAGCAGGTGCAGGCCGTTGGCGATGACCACCCGGGTGGCGTCGTTGAGCCAGAGCCGTGCCCGGTGCAGGTCGGTGACCTCCTCGTCACCGCGGGGCAGGATCCGGCAGTTGTCGTAGAACCGGTGGTACGCCCCGGCCAGGTCCTCCAGGTAGCGGGCCACCCGGTGCGGTTCGCGCAGCTCGGCGGCGGCGGCCACCACGGCGGGGAACTCGGCGAGCGCCTTGAGCAGCTCGTTCTCCTTGTCGTGGTCGAGCAGCTCGGGGCGGAACGACGCGGCGTCGCCCCGGATCAGACCGACCTCGGCGGCGTTGCGTCCGACGCTGGCCGTCCGGGCCGCCACATACTGCACGTAGTAGACCGGATTGTCCCGGGTCGCCCGGGTCCACAGCTCGATGTCGATGTCGATCGGTGAGTCGCTGGAGTAGCGGGCCAGCGCGTACCGGGCGGCGTCCACCCCGATCGCGTCGACCAGGTCCTCCAGGGTGATCACGGTGCCGGCGCGCTTGCTCATCCGCATCGGCGCCCCGTCCCGGACCAGGTTGACCAGCTGACCGATGAGGATCTCCAGGGTCTGCTCGGGGTCGTCGCCGAAGCATGCCGCCATCGCCTTCATCCGGCCGAGGTAGCCGTGATGATCCGCGCCGAGCATGATCACGACCCGGTCGAAGCCGCGTTCCCGCTTGTCCAGGTAGTAGGCGCAGTCGGCGGCGAAGTACGTCCACTCGCCGTTGGACTTGCGCAGCACGCGGTCCTTGTCGTCGCCGAAGTCGGTGGTGCGCAGCCAGGTGGCGCCGTCGGTCTCGAAGACCTGCCCCTGCTCGCGCAGCCGGGTCAGGGCATGGTCCAGCTCACCCCGGTCGTGCAGGTCCTTCTCGTTGAAGTAGGTGTCGAACTCCACCCCGAAGTCGCGCAGCGAGGACTTGATCTCCTCGAACATCAGCGCGACGCCCTCGCCCCGGAAGACCTCCTGGGCGGCGGCGTCGGACAGCTCCAGAACGTCCGGCCGGCGTGCGGTGACCTGGGCGGCGATCTCGGCGATGTACGCGCCGCTGTAACCGTCCTCCGGGGCCGGCTCGCCCCTGGCGGCGGCGAGCAGCGAACGGGCGAACCGATCGATCTGCGAGCCGGCGTCGTTGAAGTAGTACTCCGTGCCGACCTGCGCGCCGGTGGCCCGCAGCAGGCGGCTCAGCGCGTCGCCGACCGCCGCCCAGCGGACCCCGCCGATGTGCACCGGGCCGGTGGGGTTGGCCGAGACGAACTCCAGATTGATCTTCAGATCGGCGAGCCGGCCGCTGCGGCCGTACTCCGTGCCGGCCTCGACGATCGTCCGGGCGAGCTGACCGGCGGCGGCAGCGTCCAGCCGGATGTTCAAAAAGCCCGGCCCGGCGATCTCCACCGACTTGATCCCCGGCGTGCTGGCGAGCTGCGCGCTCAGCGCCGCGGCCAGCTCACGGGGCGGGACGCCCACCTTCTTGCTCAGCTGAAGCGCCAGCGTGGCGGCGTAGTCGCCGTGCTCGGGATTACGGGGTCGCTCGACCGTCGTGCGCTCCGGCAGCGCGGAGCGGTCCAGCCCTCGGTCGGCGAAGACGGCGTGAGCGGCGACGAGGACGGCTTCGGCGAGTTCTGCGGGAGTCACCGATCCATGTTATCGGGGGTAGACTCGGTCCCCGCGGCGGCGACCCGGCATCGGGGGCCGGGCCGCCGGACTCCTCTGACCGACCGACCTGACGAGGCACGATGAGCATCAGCACCCCGGGCGGCCCGCAGCGCCGCCCGACCGTGGTCAGCACCGGCAAGAAACCGGCGGCGGGTCGGCCGGCCGCCGACGCCAAGGCCGGGTCCGGCAAGCCAGCGACTCCCCAGCGTTCCGGCGGCGGCAAGGGGCCGCGCAAGCCGATCACCCCGGTCAAGGTCAGCCAGGGCCGGCCGTGGGGACCGATCGCCCTCTTCGTCGCCGTGGGTGTGCTCGCCACAGCCATCATCGGCTACGGCGCCTGGGCGACCTTCAAGGGCAGCCAGTCCTGGCAGGACAAGGCGGCGCAGATCGAGGGCATCGTCAACTTCCGCAAGACGGACCCGGAGAGCATCAGCGACCAGGAGCACCGGGCCGGCAAGATCGAGTACAAGCAGAGCCCGCCGGTCGGCGGTCCGCACAACCCCACCTGGCAGCGCTGCCTCGGCGACGTCTACGACGCGCCGATCGCCAACGAGCACGCACTGCACAGCCTGGAGCACGGCGCGGTCTGGCTCACCTACCGCCCCGACCTGCCCGTCGCCGACGTGGAGAAGCTGGCCAGCGTGATCCGCAACAACGACTTCATGCTGATGAGCCCGTACGAGGGCCTCGACGCCCCGATCTCCGTTCAGGCGTGGGGCTACCAGCTCAAGCTCGACAACGCCGACGACCCGCGGATCAAGGAGTTCGCCACCGTCCTGGCGCAGAACGCCTCGGTGGAGCCGGGTGTGCCCTGCTCCTCCGGCAACTACACCACCGGCACCGGCACCGAGCCGCGCGAGCTCGAGCCGTCGATGGGTGGTTGACGTGGCCACCGCGCTGCAGGATCCCCCGGTGGAGGAGCGGACGGGCCCGGCGGAAGCCAGCCGGAGCCCTCGGGCGCTGCGCTACCTGACGCTGGCCCTGGCGGCGCTGCTGCTGCTCGGCGTCGGCTGGACGGCCGCGACGCTGGTCGCCGGGCGCGCCCCGGGCGAAAACTCGCCCGAGGCCGGCTTCGCTCGGGACATGTCCCGCCACCACGCCCAGGCGGTCGAGATGGCCATGGTCGCGTACGCCAACGGGCAGGATCCGGCGATCCGGCAGATCGGGTACGACATGGCGCTGACCCAGCAGGGCCAGATCGGCCAGATGCAGCGCTGGTTGCAGGAGTGGAACCTGCTGCCGACGGGTTCCCGGCCGGCGATGGAGTGGATGCCCGACGGGATCACGGTGGACAACAACGGGCTGATGCCCGGAATGGCCACCCGTGAGCAGATCACCCAGCTGCACGAGGCGCAGGGCGCCGAGGTCGACCGCATCTTCATCGAGCTGATGATCAAGCACCACATCGGCGGCGTCCACATGGCCGACGGGGTGCTCAAGGCCTCCGACCGTCCCGAGGTGGCCCGGATGGCCGAGGCGATGAAGCTGTCGCAGCAGAAGGAGATCAACGAGCTGCGCAAGCTCCAGCAGGCCAGCAGCTGAGCCGCCCGCAACCGTACGATCCAGCGCCGCCCCGCTCACCACGAGCGGGGCGGCGTCGCTCTGTCACCGGGACGGGGATAAGGGGCTTCCGCGCCGTGTTGTGACCATAAGACCGATTTTCCCTTCTAGGGGTTGCTTAGGGAGTTCTGCACTCGTTGTCCAACACGTGGGGGTTGCACTCAGAGACGCGCAGCGCTCGGTCACCAGCTGGTGCCGGCGCCACACCATCGGCGGTGACGGGACGGTGGCAGCCGTCCGTCGCGGACAGCGGCAGGGTGAGCCGGGAACACTCAGCCGCGAGCAGGAGCTGGAACTGATCGACGCCCTCCGGGGCGTTCACCCCGACGCCTTCGGTCTGGACGAGGAACTGTGGACCCGACAGAGTCTGCACGCCCTGATCCAGCAGCAGTTCGGGCTGAGCCTGGATCTCGGGATCGTCGGGGCGTACCTGCGAGCCTGGGGGCTGGGGCCGCGGGAGCCCCGGGAGCGGGCCTGCGGCCTCTGCGTCGGCGCGGTCGAGCGCTGGGTACGCAGCGAGTATCCGGCGATCACCCGGGCCGCGCAGGAGCACCTCGCCGAGGTGTACTGGATCGGCCGGATCCGCCTGCGGGGCACCATGCCGGCGGCCGACGTGATCTCCGCCATCTCCGCGCGGGGCCGGGTGCGCTTCATGATCACCACACCGTCGGTGGATCCGCGGCTGCCCCGGGACTTCGTGCTCCGGCTC
Source organism: Micromonospora sonchi (assembly GCF_014646235.1). Classification (GTDB taxonomy): domain Bacteria; phylum Actinomycetota; class Actinomycetes; order Mycobacteriales; family Micromonosporaceae; genus Micromonospora; species Micromonospora sonchi. Next base: position 35,022 of record NZ_BMNB01000013.1, read on the forward strand.
AGCGGCGCCGAGCAGCGCACCGTACACCTGATCGTGGACGGCTCCTGGGCCCGCAACGAGTGGCCGCGCCGACTTCCCCGCCGCATCGTGCCGCACCCGCTGCCCAGCTGCGGGCGGGCGCTGGCCCCCTGACTCGCCGATACCGATTCGGCGATCGGCTACGGGGTTTGCTAATCTTCTCCAGTCGCTGAGCCCCCGTAGCTCAGGGGATAGAGCACCGCCCTCCGGAGGCGGGGGCGCAGGTTCGAATCCTGCCGGGGGCACCAGACAGACCTCGTGCGAGTTGAGCCGGACGGCATTGCCGTCCGGCTTTTCGTTCTGGGCTGACCGGTGAAGCCGCCTACCACCGTCTCGGTGCGGAACGCCTCCCGATCCCGGTATCCCGATCCCTTCGGAAGTTCGTCCGGCAGGGGTCTACTCGTGTTGCCAACCGAGGAGAGTCACGTGCCACCGCGTTACCGCTACGAGCAGATTGCCGACGACCTCGCCAAACGCATCGCATCCGGCGAGTTCCCACCCGGCTCCAAGCTGCCCAGCCGGCGAGAGCTGATCGAGCGTTACGAGGTGACCGAACCGGTCATCGACCGGGCGATGCAGGTGCTGCGGATCAAGGGCATGACCGAGACCCTGCCGGGCGTCGGCGTCTTCGTCGCCGAGTAAATCGCTGCGTGCAAGATCGTCAAGTTGGCGATCGCATATCATCGACCACCGTGATCGAGCGGATCCTGCCCCCGGCCGTGGTGGTGGTTGAGTCCTTCAACGACCCCGACGGGGCGACGCTCTTTCCCGAGGAGGAGGCGTGCATCGCGAAGGCGGTGCAGAAGCGCCGACGCGAGTTCACCACCGTGCGGGATTGCGCCCGGCGGGCGCTGGGTCAGCTGGGCCTGGCGCCGGCGCCGATCCTGCCGGGCGTCCGGGGTGCCCCGGTCTGGCCGGACGGGGTGGTCGGCAGCATGACCCACTGCGACGGCTACCGTGGCGCGGCTCTCGCCCGCTCGGCGGAGATCGCCACCATCGGCGTCGACGCCGAGCCGCACGCGCCGCTGCCGGACGGCGTGCTCGGCGCGATCGCCCTGCCCGGCGAGCGGACCCGTACCGCGGCGCTGGCCGCCGACCAGCCGGCGATCTGGTGGGACCGCCTGCTGTTCAGCGCGAAGGAGTCGGTGTACAAGGCGTGGTTTCCGCTGACCGGCCGATGGCTGGGCTTCGACGAGGCGGACATCGAGCTGGCCCCGGACGGAACGTTCGTCGCTCAACTGCTGGTGCCCGGCCCGCTGCTCGGGGGAACCCCGGTGACCAGCTTCCGGGGCCGGTTCCTGGTCGACCGGGGCCTGCTGCTCACCGCTATCGCCGTGCCGGCCGTCGCCGGTTGAACGCGGGCGCAGGCCCGTACATCGGCACCTGCCGGACGATCGCCCACGCCACCCCCAGGACGGCCAGGCCGGTGACCGCGTGCAGACCGAAGATCAGCGGGCCGACGGTGTCACCGGACGCCCGGGCGAGCTTCGCGATCAGGACTTCGAGAGCGGTCAGTCCGGCCACGAGGGCCGGTAGCCCGATCAGCCGCCACGGCACCCGGGCCACGGCGGCGACGAGCACCATCACCACCGGCAGGAGGAAGATCACGTACCCCAGCGCGTGGTGCGGCCGATAGGACTCCTCGGGGGGCGCGCTACCGACCGCGCCGCTCGCGGCGAAGAAGAACTGCGCAACGACGACCAGCAGGAGCAGTGCCGCCAGTCCGGCGAAGACCTTACGCATCAGAGGACCTCTTAAGGTTGTCCGGCTCAGTGGTGGTTGGTGGCCGGTCAAAGCTCCGACGATCCCGTCGCCGAGAATGTGAGGTCTCTTCGTCCTCATCGGTTCGTCGCGGTCCCCCGTCGAACCGATGAGGAGAGTCGCGATCGAGGGAGAGCCGGCGACATGACCATCGGATCCACCCCAGGGGACGGCGCGCTCGACCCGGAGCTGAGCGCGATCATGAGTGAGCGACGTCAGCTCACCAATCTGGCGTACCGGCTTCTCGGTTCCCTGGCCGAGGCCGAGGATGCCGTGCAGGAGACGTACGCCCGCTGGTACGCCATGACCCCACAGCAGCGCAGCGTCATCGAGGTGCCCGGTGCCTGGCTGACCACCGTCGCCAGCCGCATCTGCCTCGACCTGCTCGGCTCGGCGCGGGCGAGGCGGGAGCGCTACCTCGGCGCATGGGTTCCCGAGCCGCTGCCCGACCGGGCCGAATGGATCGGCGAGCGGGCGGAGGACACGAACGCCGACCCGGCCGAGCGGGTCACCCTCGACGAGTCCATCACCATGGCCTTCCTCGTCGTGCTCGAGTCGATGACCCCGGCCGAACGGGTCGCGTTCGTCCTGCACGACGTCTTCCGCTATCCCTTCGCCGAGGTGGCCACGATCGTCGGCCGTACCCCGGCGGCCTGTCGCCAACTGGCTTCCTCGGCCCGTCGCCGGATTCGCGCGTCGCAGGCCCCCGGCACACCGGCGGCCCAGCGGGTCGGCGTCGTCCGGGAATTCCGGCGGGCGTGGGAGGCGAAGGACATCGCCGCCCTCGTCGCCCTCCTCGACCCGCACGCGACGGCGGTCGCCGATGGCGGCGGCCTCGCCAGCACGGTGCTCCGCCCTGTCGAGGGCGGCGAGCAGGTCGCGCGCTACGCCATCGAGATCGCCAGCCGGGTGCCGCACATGACGCTCCTGGAACGCACGGTCAACGGCGAGCCCGGCCTGGTGGCCCAGCGGGACGACGTCACCATCGCGGTGCTGGCGTTCCACGTCGTGGGCGATCGAATCACGCGCATCTGGGCGGTACGCAATCCGGAGAAGTTGCGGCCCTGGACGACGGGGTGAGGCGGCTCAGGCGGGTGGCACCCGGTACACGGGGGCGATCCGCCGGCGGCGTGTGGGGAACGCCACTGATCTGACCGATCGGTCAGGTGCTGACCGATCGGTCAGGCATCCTGGTCCCCATGGCCCGCCCCACTCCGCAGACCCACGGCGAGATCCTCGCCGCCGCGGCGCGACGCTTCGCCGCCACCGGCTACCGGGGCACCTCGCTACAGGACATCGCCGGTGAGGTGGGCTGCTCCAAGGCAGCGGTGCTCTACCACTTCGCCAACAAGGAGGCCATCCTCACCGAGTTGATGGCACCGGCGATCGAGGTGTTGCGGGCACTCGACGACCGGATCGCGGCCCAGTCGGAGCCGGCGTCGGCCCAGCGGGTCGCCGCCGAGGGCTTCGTCGACCTCGCGGTCCGTTTCCGCGGCGAGATCGCCCTGCTCCGCGGCGAGTTCCCGGAGCTGCTGCAACAGCCCGACTTCGCACACATCCAGCAGATCTCCGAGCGGCTGCTCGCCGCGCTCGCCGGGCGATCCGAGCGGGCCTCGGCCCGGATCACCGCGTTCGTGCTGCTCGCCGGCATCGCCGAGACCTGCGGCGAGTTCGCCGACGTGCCCGACGAGGAACTGCGTGACGCGCTGCTGGCGTTGCTGCGGCGGGCCCTGGCGCCCGTCCACTGACCCGTCCCACCATTCACGACCGAGGGAAAGGACCTCATGGCGACCCTGCTCTACCGGCTTGGCCGGGGCTCGATGCGCCGGCGGCGACTCGTCGCCGCGATCTGGCTCGTCGTACTCGTCGGGCTCGGCCTGGCCGCGGCGACCCTGCGCGGCCCGACGGCCAGCAACTTCACCATGCCCGGCACCGAGTCCCAGCGCGCGCTCGACCTGCTCGACGAGCAGTTCCCGGCGGCAGCCGGCGCCACCGGCACCATCGCGGTCAAGGCGCCGGCCGCCGGCCAACTCGGCACCCCCGAGGGCCGGGCGGTGGTCCAGGCGATCACCCAGGAGGCCATGGCCCTGCCCGGCGCGGTCGGCGCCGTCGACCCCTTCCAGGTCGGCGCCGTGTCGCCCGACGGCCGGTACGCGCTGATCCAGGTGCAGTTCAACGGCGGCGCGGACACGGTGACCGCCGAACAGCGGGACGCCTACGAGAAGGTGGGTGCCGAGGCCGCGCCGCAGGGCTGGCAGGTGGCTCCCGGCGGTGAGGTGCTCAACACCGAGCCCGAGGTCGGCTCCACCGAGGCGATCGGCGTCGCGGTGGCGCTCGTCGTCCTGGTCGTCACCTTCGGCTCGCTGGTCGCGGCGGGGATGACCATGCTCAACGCGCTGATCGGGGTCGGCGTCGGCATGGCCGGGCTGTACGCGCTCAGCAACGTGGTCGAGCTGACCAGCACCGCGCCGATCCTGGCGCTGATGCTCGGCCTCGCCGTCGGCATCGACTACTCGCTCTTCATCACCTCGCGGTACCGGCAGAACCTGCTCGACGGGCTGCCGGCCGACGAGGCGGTCGGTCGCGCGGTCGGCACCGCCGGTTCGGCGGTGGTCTTCGCCGGAGCCACGGTGGTCATCGCCCTGGCCGGCCTGGCCGTGGTGAACATCCCCTTCCTCACCGTCATGGGTCTGGCCGCGGCCGGCACGGTGACCGTCGCGGTGCTGGTGGCGATCACCCTCCAGCCGGCCCTGCTGGGCTTCGCCGGTGGCCGGGTACTGCCCCGCCGACTGCGCGCCACGGTCCCGGTCACGACCGAGGAGAGTGCCGGGGCCACCACCGGCGACGGCAGCGCCGCGCTGGATCGCGCCGCCCCGGAGGCCGGCACGCTCGCCGGCGAGGACCGCTCGGCGTTCGGGTTCCGCTGGGCCGGCCTGGTCACCCGATTCCGGATCCCGGTGATCCTGGTCGGCGTACTCGGCCTCGGGCTGCTGGCGTTGCCCGCGCCGGACATGCGCCTCGCCCTGCCGGACGCCGGCACCGCACCGGCCGGCTCGCCGGCCCGGGTCTCCAACGACCTGATCACCGAGGGCTTCGGCCCCGGCTTCACCGGTCGCCTCGCGGTGGTCGTGGCGGGCGACGACGCCCAGGCCACCGCTGCGGCTATTCCGCAGGTCACCGGGCTCGTCCAGGGCACCGAGAACGTGCTCGCGGTGGCCCCGCCGCAGCTCAGCCCGGACGGCCGGACGGCGCTGCTCGGGGTGATCCCGCAGACCGGCCCGACCGACCCGGCCACCGAGACGATGGTGCACGACATCCGTACGGCGGTCGCCGGCGTGCCGAACGCGGACGTGCTGCTGACCGGCGTGACCGCGATCGGCATCGACATCTCGGAGAAGCTCTCCGACGCCCTGCCGGTCTACCTGATGCTGGTCGTCGGGTTGTCGATCCTGCTGCTCATGCTGGTGTTCCGGTCGCTGCTGGTGCCGGTCAAGGCCGCGCTGGGCTTCCTGCTCACCGTCGCCGCGACCTTCGGTGTCACGGTGGCGGTCTTCCAGCAGGGTCACCTCGCCGACCTGGTCGGCCTGGACACCCCCGGTCCGCTGATCAGCTTCCTACCGATCCTGCTGATCGGCATCCTGTTCGGCCTGGCCATGGACTACGAGGTCTTCCTGGTCTCCCGGATGCGGGAGGACTTCGTCCACGGTGACACCGCCCAGCAGGCCACCATCAACGGGATGGGCCACGGCGCCCGGGTGGTGACCGCGGCCGCACTGATCATGACGTCGGTCTTCGGTGGCTTCGTCTTCCTCGACGACCCAGTGATCAAGTCGATGGGCTTCGCGCTCGCCATCGGCGTGGCCATCGACGCCTTCGTGGTACGGATGACCATCGTCCCGGCGGTGATGTCGCTGCTCGGCAAGGCGGCCTGGTGGCTGCCACGCTGGCTGGACCGGGCACTGCCCAACGTCGACATCGAGGGCGAGAAGCTCCGCGCCCAACTCGACAAGATGTAAGGAAGGGCCCCCTGTTAACGCCTCGTGCATAGCAGGGGGCCCCTATTAACAAACCCCGTCGCCGCGCGACTCAGACGCCGGCCGGATACGTCTCCATCTCGCCGGCAGCGGGAAGCGCCGGCAGCGGATGCAGCGCGGTCGTCTCGTCGCACCAGATGAAGGCGTCGTACCGCTGCCCCAGCCGGGTGGGCACATAGTTGCCCCACGACTCGAAGGACGGGTCGTACACCACCCCGATCGCCCGGTGGTCGAGGGTGTCGGTGACCCAGCCCGGCTGGTCCGGTCCGCCGAAGACCAGCACCGCGCGGTCCGGCATCAGCTCGTGCAACCGCTGCTCCACCGAGCCGGCACGGGCCGGCGGCGCGAGCATGGCCTCGGCCGGCGCGCCCCACCTCGGCGCGGCGATCACCGTCCCGCGCCAGCTACCGAAGCCGATCAGTACGACGTCGTCGGCGCCGTGGCGTTCCCGGGCCAGCTGACCGATGTTCAGCATCCCGCCGGTGGCCATGTCGGTCGCCCGCGCGTCGCCGACATGCGTGTTGTGTGCCCAGACCACCCCCCGGGCGTCCGGCCCGTAGCGGTCCAGCAACCGATCCAGCGTGTCGGCCATGTGAGTGTCCCGGACATTCCACGAAGCCGGGCCACCGGAGACCATCGCCCGGTAGTAGCGCTCCGCGCCCGCCACCACCTCCGCGTTCTGCCAGGCCGAGAAGGCTCCCGGTCCGTCCACGGCGGCCTGTTCCCGGGTACGCGTCAACAGCCGTACCACCTCCTGCTCGCAGCGCGCGGAGACGAACCGGGCCGCGGTCCCGTACTCCTCGATCCGCTTGCCGTACGGCTCGAAGCAGCGGTACGCCTCCTGCGCGGCCTCCAGCGACGCCGGGTCCTCCTCGCCCAGGTAGTCGAAGATCGCCTGCATCGACTCCCAGAGGCTGTAGACGTCGAGGCCGTGGAAACCGACCCGGGCCGGCTCGGCCCGCTCCAAGTTCCACGCGCGCAGCCAGCGGCAGAAGCGGGCCACCTCGGCGTTCGCCCACATCCAGGTCGGCCACCTCTCGAAGCGCTCCAGCGCGGCCTGCGGCTCGGCCGCGCCACCCGGCGCCCCGGTCACCGAGCGGTGCACCCGGTCGCAGTCGGGCCAGTCACCTTCGACCCCGACGAAGTTGAACCCGCACTCGGCGATCAACCGGCGGGTGAGCTGCTCCCGGATCCGGTAGTAGTCGTAGCTGCCGTGGGTGGCCTCCCCGATCATCACCACCCGGGCGTCCCGCACGCGCTCCAGCAGGGGATCGAAATCACTCGGCGCGCCGAGCCGCTGTACGAGCATGACTGCGGCTACCCGGCACCCCGGCGGGCAAACGCGGACCGCCCCGGTGGTGTGCGGAGGTGGTCGCCCGGGTAGATCGGACGACATGTCCGACAGCGGTTTGTCCTTGCCGGAGTACCTCGCGGGGCTGGACTATCCCGTCTCCCGCGAGGACCTCGTCCGCTGGTGCCAGGAGAACGGCGCGAGCACGGAGCAGTTGCAGGCCGTACGAGCTCTGCCCATGGAGCAGTTCAGCTCCCCCGCCGAAGTGACCGAGGCGCTGCGCGCGACGCTCTGACCGGGTGCGCGCGAGATGCATCGCGCCCAAGGCGAGCTTGCGCGAGATGTTAAGAAGGGGCCCCTTCAATGCACTAGGCGTTAAAAAGGGGCCCTTCCTTACATCTGTCAGCGGGCGTGGAGCAGGCGGTGCAGGGTCAGCCACTGCTCGGGCCAGACGTGCCCGACCGGCGCGGCCGGGTCGAGTCGGCTGGCGCGCAGGGCCGCCACCAGCCGGGCCCGCGGGTACTCGCGGGCCAGCGACGCCGCGAGGGAACCGCCGGCGCCGCCGAAGCCCAGCTCGACCATCCGGCGGTACGACGGCAGGGCGGCGGCCGCCACCAGTGGCTGCGCCCGCCGCTCGATGCGCAGGATGCCCGCCTCGACCCGGGGCACCGGACGGAACGCGCTGCGCGGGATCCGCCCGACGAGCCGCCAGTCGAACTCCGGCCAGGTCAGTACGGTCAGCCGGGTCCACCGGCCGTAGTCACCGGCGCGGCGGCGGGCGTACTCCAACTGGGTCAGCAGGGTCGCCGTACGTAGCCGGGGCGCGGTCAGGCACCAGCGCACCACGGCCGCGGTCAGCGACCACGGGATGTTGCCGATCACGGCGAACTCCTCGTGCGGCGGCGACGCGGCGAGGAAGTCGGCTTGGCGGTGGGTGACCGTGGGCAGGGTCGCGCAGACCAGGGCCAGTTCCGCTCCGACGTCGGGGTCCACCTCGTACGCGACCAGCCGGCCGCAGCGCGCGGCCAGTGGCCGGGTCAGTTGCCCGCGCCCGGCGCCCACCTCGAGCACCAGCCCGTCGGGATCCGGGCGGGCGGCGTCGACCATCCGGGCGATGGCGGCCGGGTCGGCGAGGAAGTTCTGGGAGAGCACGCGACGGGACCGGTCGCGTTCGGTGGTGCGGGTTCGGCGGGGTGCCATGGCGTCGTCCTGTCTGTCGCCGGGCGGCGACGGATGCGGACAGGCAGCCGTGAGCGGGGCCTGTCCGAGGGCTCGGGACTCGGACGACCCTGGTGAGATGGCGCGAGGGCACGGCGACCTGCGATGCGCAGGCGGGTGCCGGAGGAGTACGCGGAGGCGTCAGTCGCGGATCGCGCCGGCCAGGGCCGGACGCCGGACTCGCGGGCGGGCCTGCAACAGCGGCCCGAACGCGGCCGGCGCAACGGCCGCGTTGATCAGAGCGTACGTAGCCATGGCCGCGACCCTACCGACTGCCATCTCCCCCATCCACCGCTTTTCCGGTCGGCTCAGCTGGGCAGGTCGACGGGAGTGCCCTGGGTGCGGGCGGCCTCGGCGGCGGCCAGCACGGCCACCACCTCGCGGCCGAAGCGCACGTCGCAGCGGTGGTCCCGGGTGCCGGCGTCGATCTCCGCCAGCAGTTGGTCGATCGCCATCCCGAACGCGGTCGCCGGACTCGCCTCCGGGACCGGGATCGACTCGACGCCGTTCTCGCCGTACAGGACGAACTCGCCGGCCACCGCCGTCGGCGGGGCGTCCAGGGTCAGCGACACCGTGCTGACGACGCCGCCGTCATGGGTGAGCAGCAGGTGCACCAGGCCGCCCGGCCCGTCGACGGCCACCACCCGGGTCACCCGGCCGAGCACCGGCAGCAGGATCGCCAGGGCGTGCGGACCGATGTCCCACAGCGCGCCGTGTCCGCGCCGCCAGGGCGACTGGGCGTACGGGCTGCCTGGCTGGAAGGCCGAGGCGAACCGGACCACGTTGGCGGTGTGCCAGCCACCGGCGGCCGCGGCGGCGGCGACGAAGCCGGCGACCTCGGGCTGGTAGCGACCGGTGAAGAAGACCACCGAGGCCACACCCGACCGGGTCGCCGCCTCGACCACCCGGTCGGCATCGGCGATGCTCAGCGCGAGTGGCTTGTCCAGCAGCAGGTGCCGACCGGCGGTGGCGGCCCGGACGGCGATGTCCGCCTGGACGTCCGGCGGGAGTGCGACGGCCACGGCGTCGCACGCCTCGATCAGCGCGTCCACATCGTCGAAGGCCGGTACGCCGTAACGGGTGGCGAGGGCAGCGGCCCGGTCCCGGTTGCGGCCCCAGACACCCACCAGGTCGGCCCTCGGGTGTGCGTCGAGCGCCGCCCCGTGCGTCTCCGCCGCCCAGTGACCGGTGCCGAACAACCCGAACCGCATCACGCGTACCTCCCCATCGTCGTCGTGACCCCCGACACGGTCCACGCTATCGGCTGCCGGCGGCGACAGCCGTCCCCACGAGGGTGGCGTCGCGGTGACGTCGCACCCGTGCCAGCGGTGACCGGCGGGCCCGACCGGGCTTTACTACGAGGATTAGTAGAGTGGGGCGGTGAACGACTTGAGCGCCGGGCGGCACCGGTGATCGGCACCGGGTCACCGGTCGACGGAGTACCGTCCGTCGCCGCCATCGTGTTGTCGCTGCTGGTCGCCGCCTGGGCACTGGTGGCCGTGCTGCGCCACCGGGCGCCGGACCGGGTGCAGCTGATCGGTTTGGCCGTGCTGGAACTGGTCCTGCTCGGGCTGGCGGTGCTGGCCGGGGTGGCGCTCGCCGGTGGCGAACGGCCCGGTGAGCCGGGAGCGTTCTTCGGCTACCTGGTGACGCTGGTCTTTCTGCCGCCGCTGGCCGCGGTGCTGGCCCGGATGGAGCCGACCCGCTGGGGCTCGGCGATCGTCTGCGCCATCTGCCTGGTGACGCCGGTGGTCGTGGTGCGGCTTCAGCAGACCTGGGAGCTGCTCGGTGGCTGAGCTGCGGACCGCCCGGTCGACGAGGACCAACGCCGGCCCGGGCCGGCTGCTGATCGCGGTGTACCTGCTCTTCGCGATCGCCGCCACCAGCCGGGCCGGTCTGCAGATCGCCACGAGGTTCGGCGAGGCGCCGCTGGCGTACCTCCTCTCCGCGCTCGCCGCGGTGGTCTACATCGTGGCGGCGGTGGGCCTGGCCCGGGCCGGCCACGCGGGCCGCCGCGTCGCCTTCGCCTGCTGCACCGTGGAACTGGTCGGCGTGGTCGGGATCGGCGCATTCAGCCTCGTCCGGCCCGATCTCTTCCCCGACGAGACGGTCTGGTCCGGCTTCGGCAGCGGCTACGGCTACATCCCGCTGCTGCTCCCGATCCTCGGCCTGGCCTGGCTCGCGAAGACCCGGTAAGGAAGGGCCCCTTCTTAACAATCAGCACCCGTCCGCCGCCGCGGGCCACCACAGGCCGCGCGGGAGGGGTGGTCAGGAGCGGCGGAGCCGGATCCAGCGGTAACCGAAGCCGGCCAGCTTCAGTTTGTCCAGCTTGCCGACGTCGTCGTAGTTGCGGTCGGCGAGCACGTCGATGGGCAGGTCCGCCTCGGGCTGGAACAGGCTCAGATCCAGCTCGGCATCGGCGGTACCCAGGTTGTGCAGGAAGACCATCGTGCCGCTCGGCCCGTCGGCCCGGTGCGCCAGCACGCCCGGGGGCATCGGCACGTCGATGTGGGTGGTGTTGCCGAAGCCGGTCTCCGGCGCCTCCCGGAGCGTACGGATCATCCGCTCGAACCAGGCCAGCAGCGAGTTGCGGTCCCGGCGCTGGAGCGTGACGTTGACCTTCCCGTACCCGTACTCGCCCTTTTCGATGACCGGACGGAGCAGCTTCTCCGGCTCCGCGCTGGAGAAGCCGTTGTTGGTCTGGCTCGACCACTGCATCGGGGTACGGATCGCCTCCCGCCCGGGCAGCGAGAGATCCTCGCCCATCCCGATCTCCTCGCCGTAGCGCAGCACCGGCGTGCCGCGCAGCGAGAACTGCAGGGAGTACGCGAGCTCGATGCGCCGCCGGTCGTTACCGAGCATCGGCGCGAGCCGGCGGCGGATGCCCCGGTCGTAGATGCGCATGTGCTCCTCGGGGCCGAACTGCTCGTACACCTGGTTGCGCTGTTCGGCGGTGAGCCGCGAGAGATCGATCTCGTCGTGGTTACGCAGGAAGGTGGCCCACTGCCCGCCCTTCGGCAGGGCCGGGGTGTCGCGCAGCGCCTCGATCACCGGTTCCGGGTCCTGTCGGGCCAGGGCCAGCATCAGCCGCCCGTTGAGCATGAAGTCGAAGAGCATGTGTACCCGGTTCGCCGAGCCGCCACTGTCACCGAAGAAGGCGGGCAGTTCGTCCGGCTCGACGTTCGCCTCGGCCAGCAGGACCGCGTCACCCCGGCGCCACTGCACGTGCTGGCGCAGCTCGGTGAGGAACTCGAAGTCCAGCTCCGGGTTCGGGTCACCGGGCTCGGTCCGCTCGATGATGAACGGCACCGCATCCATCCGGAAACCGGAGACCCCGAGCTGGAGCCAGAACGACATGATCTTCTTTATCTCGGCGCGTACCGCCGGGTTGGTGGTGTTGAGATCCGGCTGGAACTTGTAGAAACGGTGGTAGTACCACGCCTTGGCGGTCCGGTCGTAGGTCCACGTCTCGTGCTGCTCGCCGGGGAAGACCATGCCCTGGTGCCGGTCGGTCGGCTCGTGATCGGACCAGACGTACCAGTCGCGGTACGGCGAGTCCGGCGAGGAGCGCGCGGACTGGAACCACGGATGCTGGTCCGAGGTGTGGTTGACGACCAGGTCGATGATCACCCGGATGCCCCGGTTGCTCGCCTGGTGCAGCAGTTCGGCGAAGTCGCCGAGGGTGCCGAACCGGGGGTCGATGTTGTAGAAGTCGGTCACGTCGTACCCGTCGTCGTCGTTGGGCGACGGGTGGATGGGGTGCAACCAGAGGCAGGTCACCCCCAGCCGGGCCAGGTAGTCCAGTCGGCTGATCAGGCCCGGGATGTCGCCGACCCCGTCGCCGTTGGAGTCCGCGTACGTGTCGATGTCGAGGCAGTAGACGACCGCCTCCGAGTACCACCTGTCAGACATGCCCCCGTACCTTCTCCGATCCGGCCCGACGGCAAACGCGCCGTCGTACCCGAGCGCCGGATCGGCCGACCGGTGTTAAGAAGGGGCCCCTGCTCTACCGGAGGCGTTAACAAGGGGCCCCTCCTTACACGTCAACGGCGGAAGTGGAACCAGTTGACGTTGACGAAATCGTTGGGCTGGCCGCTGCTGAAGGTGAGGTAGACCGTGCGCCGGCCGGTCACCGAGGAGACGTTGCCGGGCACCGAACGCCAGCTCTGCCAACCTCCGGTGTTGGCGATGGCGAAGCTGCCGATCGGGGTGCTGGTCGGGCTGTCCAGCCGGACCTCCACCAGGCCGCTGACGCCGGCCGCCGCGCCCGAGGCGACCCGGGCCACGAAGTCACGCGGGCCGGGGGAGCCGAACTCCACGTTGTCGAAGCGGACCCAGTCGCCGTTGCGCAGTGCCCCGATGTTCTGCCCGCCCTCGGCGCAGGCCTCAACGATCACGCCGTTCTGCGCGTTGAACGACTCGGCCTGGATCGTCGCGTACGCGTCCCGCACTCCGCCCGTCGGCGGCGGCGTGGTCGGGGGCGGGGTGGTCGGTGGGGTGGTGCCGCCGCCACGGCTGTAGACGGCCACGTAGTCGACCAGCATGGGCCGGCCGGGCACGGTCGCCGAGGTCGGCGTGGCGCTACCGGCCACGCCGTCCGGGAAGGCGCCGCCCATCGCCACGTTGAGCAGCAGGAAGTAGCCGGCGTGGCTGGTCATCTGCGACCAGTACGGCTCGCCGACGCGGGTCTGGCTGACCGTGTGGTAGAGCTGCCCGTCGACGTACCAGCGCAGTTGCTGGGGGCTGACTGAGGCGTCCCACTCGAAGCGGTAGGTGTGGAACGCCGACTGGCAGGTGCTGCCCGGGCAGGACCGGGAGGCGCCGATGCCGTTGAACTCGTCGCACGGGCCGCCCGGCGCGACGCCGCAGTGCAGCACGCCCCAGACGGTGTTGAGCCCGTTGACGTTCTCCATCACGTCGAATTCACCGACGCCCGGCCAGTTCTGGTAGTTGCCCCGGTACGGCGACCCGAGTGCCCAGAACGCCGGCCAGTAGCCGGCCGCGGCCGCGCCGGTGACGTTGGGCATCTGGATCCGGCCCTCGATGGCCAGCACGCCACCGGACGGCGGCTTGAAGTTGCTGCGTACGGTCTCGATGCGGGCCGAGGTCCAACGGCCGGCGCTGTCGCGCAGCGGGGTGATCCGCAGGTTGCCGGCGCCGTCGTGGCTGACGTTGGCGGTGCTGTTGGTGTACGTCTGGATCTCGCCGGTGCCCCAGTTGGGCGGGCCACCCGGGTAGCTGGTGCCGGTGTCGATGATCCAGTTGCTGGCCGACGGGAGGGTGTTGGCGGCGCCGGTGAAGTCGTCGCTCCACACCAGGCTCCAGCCGGACGGGGGCGGCGGCACGGCGGCGTCGGCGGTCGTGGTGAGCCCGGCCAGGCCGGTGGTGACGGCGGTGAGCAGTGCCAGGGCGAGCGGAAGGCGACGTCGGGCGGGCAGGGCGGCGGGTGCCGCCGGGGCAGGTGCCATCGGACTTGCCTCTCTATGGGACGGGGATTAGAGAGCGCTCTCTGACGAGTTGTACGTCCCACTCTCGCAGTTGTCAATGTCGATGGACCGACGCGCGGGGACGACGGGCCGCGCGGCCGGCGTTTCCCGCGCCCGTCACAACGGGTACATGCCCGGCCGACCGGGCGCGGACGGACCGCACCGGCAGGAGCGGGAGTTCCAGACCAGCCAGATCGAGATCGGCAGCCCGCCGGGGCTGGCACTCTCCTCGATCCGGCACTCCCTCGCCCTGCTCCGCGCCGCTCTCGCCGACGCCGCCGAGCGGGCCGACGTACGGCTGCTCGCGATCGGGACCGGCCCGGTCGACGGCCCGGGGCGAGGACACCGGCTACGCCAGTTGGCGCTCGATCGAGTGGGAACGCTGGCCATCGGTGGCCCCCACCCCGTACCTGGTCAACCATGACCACTACCGCCGGCTGATCAGTCAGCTGATCGGCAGCGGCGTGATGCTCGACGAGGGGATGCTCTGCTGGTACGCCCGACTGTCGGCCAGGTACCCGACGGTCGAGCTGCGCATCGGGGACGTCTGCCCGACGGTGGACGAGGCGGTGCTGGTCGGCGCGCACTGGCGGGCCGCGCACGACGGCCTGGAGGGCTCGGCGGTCGACCTGACCACCGGTGAACTTCGGCCGGCGTGGGACGTGCTCTACCAGCTGGTCGGGCGGCTCGGGCCGGCCCTGGAGCGGCACGGCGACCACACCGAGGTGACCAGCCTGCTGGAGACGCTGCGCCAGCACGGCACCAGCGCGGCGCGACAGCGTTCCGCGTACGCCCGCACCGGCCGGGTGGAGGATGTGGTGGCGGACGTGGCGCGACAGACCCGGGGAGAGGCCCCGGGGTGACAGGAGGGTTGCCGTGGCGGAACGGATGATCGTGGTCGGCGGGGACGCCGCCGGGATGGCGACCGCCGCCCAGGCACGACGGCGCCGGGACCGGCACGACCTGGAGATCGTCGCGTTCGAACGGGGGCACTTCACCTCGTACTCCGCGTGCGGCATCCCGTACTGGATCAGTGGTCTGGTGCCCGACCGCGAGCAGCTGGTGGCCCGGGACCCGGCGACCCACCGCGAACAGTTCGACATCGACGTGCGAATCCGGCACGAGGTGACCGCGATCGACCTGGACCGCCGCGAGGTCCTCGCCCGCGACCTGGACGGCGGCGGCGAGGTCCGCGAGCGCTTCGACACCCTGATGTACGCGGCCGGCGCGGTGCCGATCAAGCCGGACTGGGCGCGGAGCGACATGGCCGGGGTCTTCGGCGTGCAGACCCTCGACGACGGCACGGCGCTGCGGCAGTGGCTGGACGCCGAGCCGGGGCCCCGACGCGCGGTGGTGGTCGGCGGCGGCTACATCGGCGTCGAGATGGCCGAGGCGCTGGTCCTGCGCGGCCTGTCGGTAACCCTTGTCGAACGCGGCGAGCAGCCGATGTCGACGGTGGATCCGGACATGGCCCGGCTGGTCACCGAGGCGATGCGCGGGGTGGGCGTCGACATCCGCACCGGAGTGCGGGTCATCGGGCTGTCCGAGCGCGACGGCCGGGTGTCCGGGGTGGAGACCGACACCGACCCGATCCCGGCCGACCTGGTGGTGCTGGGTCTCGGCGTACGCCCGAACACCGCGCTCGCCGAGGCGGCCGGCCTGCCGCTCGGCCCCACCGGCGGGATCCGGGTGGACCGCCGGATGCGGGTCACCGGGGTACCCGGAGTGTGGGCCGCCGGGGACTGCGTGGAGACGCTGCACCGGGTCAGCGGGATGCCGGTGCACGTGCCGCTCGGCACGCACGCCAACAAGCAGGGCCGGGTGGCCGGGATCAACATCGGCGGCGGGTACGCCACCTTCGCCGGGGTGATCGGCACCGCCGTGACCAAGGTCTGCGACCTGGAGGTGGGCCGTACCGGGCTGCGCGAGCAGGAGGCCCTGGCCGCCGGCTTCGAGTTCGTCACGGTGATCGCCGAGTCGACCAACCGGGCCGGCTACTACCCGGGAGCCCGACCGATGACCGTGAAGCTGATCGCCGAACGGACCAGCGGACGGCTGCTCGGAGCGCAGATCGTCGGCTGGTCCGAGGCGGCGAAGCGGATCGACACGCTGGCCGTGGCGCTGTGGAACAAGATGACGGTGGACGACATGACCGCGCTGGACCTCGGCTACGCCCCGCCGTACGCCCCGGTCTGGGACCCGGTGCTGGTCGCCGCCCGCAAGGCCGTCGACGCGCTCGCCCGCTGAGCCGCTCGGGATTGTGGCGACCGCTCGACCTCGACCACAATGCACCGGTGAGCGGCGCGCTGCGGATTCCCGACGAGCTGACCTGGTTGCGCGGGATGGCGGGCGGCCCGCAGTGGCTGGCGGAACTGCCCGACGGGCTGGCCGCCTGCGCCGCCCGCTGGTCGCTGCGGGTCGGGGCGCCCTTCGGGTACGCCTTCGCCTCGCTGGTGGTGCCGGCCGACCTGCCGGACGGCACCCGCGCGGTGCTCAAGTTGCAGTTTCCCGACGCGGAGAGCGAGCACGAGGCGACCGCGTTGCGGCGCTGGAACGGCGACGGCGCGGTCCGGCTGCTCGCCCACGACCCGGGTCGGCGGGCGCTGCTGGTGGAACGCTGCTGTCCCGGCACGCCGCTGCACGCGCTGCCGCTCGACGACGCGCTCGACGTGGTGGTGGGGCTGCTCCCCCGCCTCTGGGTGCCGGCGGGCCGGCCGTACACGTCGTTGGCCGACGCGGTGGCCGGCTGGGCGACCAACCTGCCGGTCGCCTGGGAGCGGAACGGCCGGCCGTACGAGCGACGGCTGGTGGACCTGGCGCTCGACCTGCTGACCGGGCTGGCGGGCAGCCAGGGCGAGCAGGTGCTGGTCAACCAGGACCTGCACGCCGCCAACGTGCTGCGCGCCGAGCGTGAGCCGTGGCTGGTGATCGACCCGAAGCCGCTGGTCGGTGAGCGCGAGTTCGCGGTGGTGCCGATGGTGCGCGGCACCGAGCTGGGTCACTCCGCCGCAGCGGTCCGGCGTCGGCTGGACCGGCTCAGCGCGGAGTTGGGGCTGGACCGCGAACGGGTCCGCGACTGGACCATCGGCCAGACGATGGCCTGGAGCATCGCTGGCGACAAGATCTTCCACGACCACGTCGAGGTGGTCCGTTGGCTGCTCAACGAGGGGTGAGGGTGCCGCCCTTCCTAACACCAGGTGTCAGGAAGGGCCCCCTCCTATACATCAGGCGTTAAAAGGGTGTCCTTTCTTACATCTGGCAGGTGGGGCACCAGTAGAGGTTGCGGGCGGTGATGGTGCCGCGGCTGACCGGGGTGCCGCAGACGTGGCAGGGCTGGCCGGCGCGGCGGTAGACGTACACCTCTCCGCCGTGCCGGTCGACGCGGGCCGGGCGGCCCATCGCCTCGGGCAGGTGCGCGGCGCGGACGGTGTCGATCCGACCGGTGCCGACGGCGAGCGTCATCAGCTCCACCAGGTCGGCCCAGAGCGCGTCCCAACCGGTGCGGTCGAGGTCCCGGCCGGGCAGGGTCGGCGGCAGCCCGGCGCGGAACAGCGCCTCCATCACGAAGATCAGACCGGTGCCGGCCACCACCGACTGGTCCAGCAGCAGCGCCGCCAGCGGCGTCGAGCTGCGCCGGATCCGGGCGTACGCCTGCTCCGGGTCGGCATCGGCGCGCAGCGGATCGGGCCCGAGGCGGGCGCGCAACGCCGCCGCCTCGGGCGGGGTGAACAGTTCGCAGGCGGTGGGCCCACGCAGGTCGAGCCAGTGCCCATCGCTGCTCAGCCGCAGTCGGATCTGCCCCACCGGCTCGGGCGGCACCCCGACACCGTCGGTGACCTTGCCGTACAGCCCGAGGTGTACGTGCAGAATCAGCTCACCGGCGTAGTGATGCAGCAGGTGCTTGCCGTACGCCTCGGTGCGCTCCAACACGGTGCCGGAGAGCCGTGCGGCGCCCTCGGCGAACCGGCCCTGCGGGCTGGCGGCGAGCACCTTGTCCCCGGCGAACAGCTCGGCGTGCCGGGCCGCCAGGCGATGGATGGTGTGTCCCTCTGGCACGGCCGCCAAGCTTAGTGCGACCGGCAATCGGGCCTGCCAGCCGCGCGTGCCCTGGCATGACCGGGTGGTGGGAATTCGGGCGGGGTGTCTGGTTCAATTGCGCGTCGGCCGCGGGCAAGGTCGGCAGTTGTCGGGCGCAGCGCGACGAGGGCGGTGGGTCATGGCGGATCGGGTGCGTTGCGCGGTGGTGGTCGGCAACAGCGACGGGATCGGGTTGGCGTTCACCCGCCGGCTACTCGCGGACGGGTGGCGGGTCGCCGGGCTGTCCCGGCGGGAGAACGGAATCAACGTCCCGACGTACGCCCACCACGTCGTCGACGTGACCGCACCGGACTACCCCGAGGTGCTCGGCAAGGCGGTCGACGCGCTGGGACGGGTGAACCTCTGCGTGTACGCCGCCGGGATCGGTGAGCCGATCGACCTGGCCGACCTGAACGCGCAGGCCCACACCTTCGAGGTGAACCTGCTGGGCGCGGTCCGCACGGTGGCCACGGTGGTGCCGAGCATGGTGGCCGCCGGTGAGGGACATTTCATCGGGCTGTCCAGCCTCGCCGACCGGCTGGTCTCCGCCGAGGCACCCGGCTACGCCGGGTCGAAGGCCGGGCTGTCGTCGTACCTGATGGGGTTGTCGACGGCGCTGCGCGGGCAGGGTGTGAGCGTAACGACGGTCCGGTTCGGATTCGTGGACACCAAGATGGCCAAGGGCCCCGTGCGCCCGCTGATGATCCCGGTCGACCGGGCGGTGGAGATCCTGGCCCGATGCGTACGCACCCGCCCCGTCCTGATCTCCCGTCCTCGCCGACTGGCTCTCCTCACCGCGGCCCTGGCCCCCTTCACCCGCCCCCGCTGAGCGGGAGTCTCCAGAGCGGGCCGGCGCTGGCTGGCCCGGGTGTCTGGGAGCGGGCGAATGGGTATCTGCGGGTCATCGACGCGCGTGGGTGGCGCCGATTCACAGGGCTTGCGGCACCCGCACGCACTACCAGGAGGTCAAGCCATGAGATTTCCTTCGCTGTCGCGCCACGCGGAGCCCGCGCCCTCGACGGCCGACGACGACGCCGACCGGGGTGGGACGGTGGCCACCGCGATCCGCACCCCCGCCGACCAAGCCGCCGAGCGGGACGCCGCGGCCCGGGCCACCACCGCCCGTTCCGGCGTCGCCGGATCCCGGCGCGCCCGCGCCGTCGCCCCCGCCGGCACCCCCGACCTGGACCGGACCGTCGATCTCGACCAGCCCGCGGACCGGGATTCGACAGTCGACCGGGATCGGGTGGCCCCACCGGACCCGCCAGCGGCACCGGCGGGGCCGCGACCCCGGGGCAGCCTGCTGGCCACCATCGGTCTGATCGGCGGGCTCGCCGGCCTCGGCCTCGTCCTCACCGGCGCCCTCGCCGAGTACGGCATCGCCCTGGGCGCGCTCGGCGCGGTGCTCGCCGTACTCGGGCTGATCGCCACCCGGCGGCGGCACGTGGCCGGCAAGCCCGACGCGCTGCTGGGGATGGCCTTCGGCCTGGGCGCGGTGGTCCTCGGTGTGCTGGCGATGACCGGGCAGTACGACTGGCCGACCACCGACGGCGACGTCGTGACCCGCCTCCGCGAGTGGCTCGACTCACAGTTCGTCGGCCGTCCCTAGTGGGCACTGATCGGCCCGCCGGTGGTTGACCGGCGCCCGGCCGGCGAGTTACCGGCCGTAGCCCGAAGTTCTGGTGGTTCACCAGCCGGGCGCACTTTCTCGTCAGGGGCGGCGATTCGCCGCCCCTGACTTCTGCCCGGCCCCCTGACGACGCAATGAACAGCCGATCAATGCCGTGCATACGCAACGATCCGCCGCTTTCTGCAACGCTCGGCGGTGGATTCTGGCGGTCAACGCCGCATAACGTTGAGCAACGGCGCCAGCCCGTGGCCCGACGGTGGCCGGGCGCGCGGAGACCCTGGGAGCAGGACAATGACGATGGACGCCACCCGCCAGCGCTACCTGATGTGCCGGCCGACGTACTTCGCCGTCGACTATGCGATCAACCCGTGGATGGACCCGACCACCCCGGTCGACGCCGACCTCGCCGTACGCCAGTGGGAGCGGCTGCGCCAGGTGTACCGCGACCTGGGCCACACGGTCGAGGAGATCACCCCGCTGCCGGGCCTGCCCGACATGGTCTTCGCCGCCAACGGCGGCACCGTGATCGACGGCAAGGCGATGGCCGTGCAGTTCCGCGACCCGCAGCGCGCCGACGAGGCGCCCGCGTACCGCGCCTGGTTCGAGGCCGCCGGCTTCGAGATGTACGACCCGAAGCACATCAACGAGGGCGAGGGCGACGTCCTGCTGGCCGGCGACCACCTGCTCGCCGGCACCGGCTTCCGCACCGCGCACGCCGCGCACGCCCAGTTGCAGGAGGTCTTCGGCTACCCGGTGATCACCATGCAGCTGGTCGATCCGCGTTTCTACCACCTGGACACCGCGCTGACCGTGCTCGACGAGCGGACCGTGGCGTACCTGCCGGAGGCGTTCAGCGCCGGCAGCCAGGCCGTGCTACGCCGACTGTTCCCGGACGCGGTGCACGCCACCATGGCCGACGCCGAGGTGCTCGGTCTCAACGCGGTCAGCGACGGCCGGCACGTGGTGCTGCCCGCACAGGCGACCAGCCTGGCCGCGCAGCTGCGCGACCGGGGCTACCAGACCATCGGCGTCGACCTGTCCGAGCTGCGCAAGGCCGGCGGCGGCCCGAAGTGCTGCACGTTGCGACTCCGTCAGAGAAAGGCGAGCAAGTGATCGAGGACATGCTGCGGACTCCGGCCGCCGTGCAGGACGCGGAGCGCCACACCGCGCACAACTACCACCCGCTACCGGTGGTGATCTCCTCCGCCGAGGGCTCCTGGGTGACCGACGTGGACGGCCGGCGCTACCTGGACTGTCTGGCCGGCTACTCGGCACTGAACTTCGGTCACCGGCACCCGGCCCTGATCGCCGCCGCGCACGCCCAGCTCGACAAGCTCACGCTGACCAGCCGGGCGTTCGTCCACGACCAGTTCGCCGACTTCTGCCGTGAACTGGCGGCGCTCTGCGGCAAGGAACTGGTGCTGCCGATGAACACCGGCGCCGAGGCGGTGGAGACCGGCATCAAGGTGGCCCGCAAGTGGGGCTACCAGGTCAAGGGCGTACCGGCCGGGCAGGCCAACATCGTGGTCGCGGAGGGCAACTTCCACGGGCGTACGACCACCATCGTCAGTTTCTCCACGGACTCCGACGCGCGGGCCGACTTCGGGCCGTACACCCCCGGTTTCCGGATCGTCCCCTACGGCGACCTGGCCGCGCTCGCCGAGGCGGTCGACGAGCAGACCGTCGCGGTGCTGCTGGAGCCGATCCAGGGCGAGCAGGGCGTGGTCGTGCCGCCGGAGGGCTACCTGCCGGGCGTGCGCCGGCTCTGCGACGAGCGGAACGTGCTCTTCGTCGCCGACGAGATCCAGTCCGGCCTCGGCCGGACCGGCGCCACCTTCGCCTGCGAGCAGGAGGGCGTGGTGCCGGACATGTACCTGCTGGGCAAGGCGCTCGGCGGCGGCATCGTGCCGGTCTCCGCGGTGGCGGCCGACACCGACGTGCTGGGTGTGCTCAGGCCGGGCCAGCACGGCTCCACCTTCGGCGGCAACCCGCTCGCGTGCGCGGTGGCCACCGAGGTGGTCCGTTTGCTGGCCACCGGCGAATTCCAGCGCCGCTCGGCCGAGCTGGGCGAGCGGCTGCACGCGGGCCTGCGCGCGCTGGTCGGCAGCGGCCTGGTCGCCGTCCGTGGCCGAGGGCTCTGGGCCGGTCTGGACATCGACCCGGCGCTGATGAGCGGCCGGGAGGCCTGCGAGCGGCTGATGGAGCGTGGCGTGCTGGCCAAGGACACGCACGGCTCGACCATCCGGCTCGCTCCTCCGTTGGTGATCACCGCCGAGGAGATCGACCACGCGGTGGCGCAACTGGCCGCCGTGCTGGCCGGCTGAGCGGTCGCAGCGACGCCGGCGGGAACCGGTCGTGACGACAACGGCGGGCGCCGGAACGTGATCCCGGCGCCCGCCTTTGTTACGGGACCGCTCAGCGAGGCAGGCGCATCGCCATGGTCGGCGCCTCGGACATCACCGAGTCCGGGTTGTACGGTGCGCCGGCCGGTAGGTCGTCCGGGCGGCCGATCTGGACGCCGGGATAGAGCTCCACCATGTCGCCGGCACCGAGGACCCGGGACTGCTGCGGTGGCAGGGGGATCCGGTCCGCCTCCGTCATCGAGCCGGCCGGCCGGATGCCGGAGCCGTTGGTGCTCACGTCGGTGGCCACGATGTCGGCGCCGCGCAGCTCGAACCGGAGGTGGCTGCGGCTGATCCACCGGCGGGCCTCGTCGTTGAGCCACTGGCCGAGCACGATCCCGTTGGAGCCCTCCGGTGCCCGGCCGACCGTCACCGGCTGCTCTGCGGTGAGCACGAATCGGCGTCGGGTCAGGCCACCGACGCGTACCGCGAGGACTTCGCTGCGCGGCCGGGACCCGGCGTCGCGGAGCCGGGTGCCGTGCCGGGGGCAGGTCGGCACGCCGCCCCGGAGCGACGGTGGCGGCTGACCGGTCGGCGCGCGGTCCACCCGGGCCAGGTCGGCGAAGGCACCGCCGCCGCCACTACCGCCGAACAGGTTGCAGCCCGACTCCGGGCAGCGCCATTCCCGAGCGAGCAGCTTCGCCGCAGCCGGCGACGGTGGCCCGGACACCGGCGTGTGGCCGCCACCGACGTGGGCGATGAAGACCGGCCCGCCGGCACCGGGCACCGGCGCGAGCACCCGACCGGGCTGCTCGACCAGCCAGGGGAACCGCCCGCGCAGGCCGTCGAAACGGACCCGGCTGAGCACCGGCAGGCCGAGCAGGTCGGCGACCTCCAGCATCCGGTCACCCGGGTTGTCGAGCACCTCGACCAGGCCGTCGTCGGCCCAGCGGCGGACCACCATGCGTTCGTTGGAGGTCAGGTCGGCGTCGGAGAGCACCCCCCGGTGCACCACCGCGTAGACCGGGACGGTGTCCTCCTCCAGGCTGCGCGCCAGCGCGTCGATGACCATGCCGAGACGCAGGGTGCTGGCCGGGCGCCCGCCGTCGAGGTCCTGGTACCGGATGATCTCGGCCAGGTCGATCACCGCCCGGACCAGCTGCGGGTCGGTGCAGACCCGGCCCTCGATGGCGTCCAGCACCTTGCTGATCTCGAACCTCATCGGCCCTCCCCCACGATCTCGTCGATTCGCCGAGCCAGCTCGACGTCGCGCCGGGTGACCCCACCGGCCGAATGCGTCACGCAGCGGAAGGTCACCGTGCGCCACCGGATGTCGATGTCCGGATGGTGGTCCAGCTCCTCGGCCGTCACGGCGACCCGGTCGACCACCTCGATGGCGTCCGGGAAACTGGCCAGCTCCACCGTGCGGGTGATCCCGCCGGGATCCCCCGACCAGCCTGCCAGCCCACCCAGCTCGTCTCGCACCGCCTCGGCGGTGAGCACCTCTGCCATGGCCAGACCCTACCGGTGAGACCCGGAGGCACCATTCAGGTCATCCGGGTCACCGCGGAACGCAGCCGGCGCAGGTCGCGGCGGCGCCGCTCATAGGTGGCGGCCAGGCCGATCAACGCCAACCCGGCGGCGCCGAGGTAGATCCACCGGGGCAGCAGGTCCCAACTGCGCACCAGTTCGTAGAGGGCGAGCAGGGCCAGCGTCCCGCCGCCCAGCACCACCGGCGCCTGCCAGCGGCGGGCCGCCCCGAGCAGCGTCGCGGTGAGGGCGGCGGCCCCGAGCAGCAGTCGCCGCAACGGATGGTGTTCGGCACCGACCAGCACGGCCGCCAGGCTGGGCAACAGCACCGCAGCCAGACCCGGCCCGAGCGCCAGCCAGCTGGTCAGACCCGGCCGGCTCCGCAGCGCCACCGCGCCCACGACGAGCGCCAGCACCGCCAGCGGCAGGGTGTACGCCTCCAGCACCGTCACCCCACCGGCCCTCAGCAACAGCCAGGTCGCGAGCAGTTCGCTGCCCCCGGCGATACCCGCGAACGCCCACCGCCGCCCGGTCGACTCGCCCCGGCGCAGCAGCCGCACCCCGACGGCGACTCCCCAGAGCACGCAGACCGTCGCGCCGTGCCGAGGCGCACCCAGGGTGAGCAGCAGCGCGAGCAACGCCACCGCCTGCGCGGCGGCGTCCAGCACCGGGCGCACCGGCGGCATCGCCGACACGTCCCGCACCGCACGGGCGGGCACGGTCGCCTCTGGTCCCCCAGGTCCGGAGGACGCGGCCACCTGCGGAATAATGTGCCAACGTTCGGGTGCCACGGCGGCGAGGGCGAGGGCAACCGCCGCCACGCCGAGCACCGCGAACGCAGCCATCCGCAGCGGCAGCCCGCCGGCCAGCGGGGCGACGACCGCAAACGCCGTCGTCGTGGTGACCGTGATCAGCCAGCCGACCAGGCGTACCCCGGGCTGCCGCGCGGCCACTGCGGTACTGGCCGCAGCCACCACCAGCAGACCCAGCCCGGCGAGCGTGCCCGCCCGGGTGGCTTGGAGGTTGAGCAGCCCGGCCCCGGCCAGCACCAGACCCACCGGGACACCGGCCGCGAGGAACGGACCGCGCGGGGTGGAGAGCGCGGCGGTCACCAGCAGGGCCACGCCGCCGAGCAGCGCCGTCGCCGGCACCACCGGCCAGGGCGCTCCGCCGGCGGCCAGCAGCACCTGCCCGGCAGCCGCCACGAACGGCAGCACCACCGCCGCCACCCGCCAGCTGGCGAAGTTAAGAGGGGGCCCTTCCTCTACCGCAGGCGTTAATAGGGGGCCCTTCCTTGCACTGGGGGGCTGGGTGGCCAGCGCCGCCGCCAGGGCCAGGAGTGCCAGGGCGAGACCGACCGGCAACATGCCCGGGACGGGCTGCGCGTCCGGGGCGCCGGACCACACAGCGGGCGGCGGGCCGTACGGAGTGAACAGGGCCGTCACCACCACCGGGACCGCCGCCAGCACCGCCACCACGGCCAGGCCCAGCCCGGCCACCGGCAACCCCGCCGACGGGCGGGTCCGGAACCCGGCCAGCGCGACCAGCAACGCCGCCACCGCCGCGTAGGCCGTCACCCGCTCCCCGCCGGGTACCACCAGCGGCGACAGACCGGTCAGCACCGCCACCACGGCGAGCCCGGCCGAGGCGTACCCGCTCAGGTCGGGCCAGGATCGACGCAGCGCGAGCAACGCGACCGCCGGCAGCGCGACGGCGGCCAGCGCGGCCCGGGCCTGCCACCAGGGTGGCGCCCCGGCACCGATCAGCGCGACCGCCGCACCGGCCGGCACCACGAGCACCGCCGCGAGCAGCCCGTACCCGGCCACCCTCCGCTGCACCGGCCCGCCGTGCCGTCCAGCGACGGCCACCACCAGGCCGGTGGCCAGGATCACCGCACAGGCCGCACCGGCACCGGCCGGGCCGGCCAGCCCGACCAGCAGCCCGTGCCCGAGCAGCACGGCGCCGCCCAGCGCCGACGTCAGCGCGGTCACCCCGCGTCCCGCCGGGCGGGCCACCGCGGCGGCCGACAGCGCCGCCCCGACCACCAGGTCGATGGCGACCACCGCCGGCCACGGCGCGGCCCAGGCCACCGGCACGGCCAGCGCGGTCACGGCGACGCCGGCCGCCGCGATCGACGGCCGGGCGGCCCGCGGCAGCAGCCAACCCACGGCGAGCGAGGCCAGGGCCACCGCGACCGGCAGTTGCCAGCCCCAGGCGAAGTCCGGCCCCGCCGTGGCCCCCCGCCACGGCGGAACCGACCGGCCCACGGCGACATTGGCCAGCACCACGGTCATCAAGGCGGTCACCGCCGCGCCGCCGCCCGCCACCACCAGCGCACCGATCCGGGGACCGGGTCGCCAGCCGGCCGGAAGCAGCCGTACGGCACCGGCAAGCGCCACCACGATCAACGCCGCCAGCACCAGCGACACCGATGCACGCAGCTCCACCGCCGGGCGCAGCAGCGCGCCGGCCAGGACCGGCACCAGCGCGCCGGCCGCGACCGCCCGCGCCGTCCCGCCACCCAGCAGCAGCGCCGCCGCGAACACGGCCAACGCCACCAGCAGCATCGGCACTCCGGCCAGCAGCGGTACGCCGCCCGCCCGGCCGACCAGCAGCGGCACCAGCGCACAGCCGCCGGCGAGCAGCAACGCGCCCACGTACCCGGTACCGGCCGTCACCTGTCCGCCGAGCAGCATCCCCGGGGTCGTCGCGGCCCCCTCGACCGCGACGCTCCTGCGCCGTTGCAGCACGACGACAACCGCCAGGTCGATCAGCGCCACCCCGACGAAGACCACGGCCCAGCCAGCCGGCTCGGGGCGCGCCTCGGCGGCGAGCAGCGGCAGCACCGGCTGCCCGGCCAGCAACGCGGCGAACCACGGGACCGTCAGCCGGCTGAGCCGGGCGTACCCGACGGCGACGGCCGTGCTGACCATCGCGACGAGCCCGGCGTATCGGCTGCCCGGCCAACTGGTCACCCCGAGCAGGTCCACCGTCCACACGGCGTACCCGTCCAGCACCACCAGCAGTAGCCCCACGGCGGCGAACGTCTCGGCGGTGCCGCGCAGCCCGCGCCAACGGGCGACCATCGGCACGGCGAGCAGCAGCGCGGTGAACGCCAACAGGATCAGCGCCCGGCCGGCGATGCCGACCGACGCCCAGGCCACCGCGGTGAAGACCGTCGCCGCAGTGCCCAGCATCAGCCCACCCAGAACGAAGAGCAGCCCCTGCACGGTGCGGGTCGAGGTCTCCGCCCCGCCCGGCCGGCCCGCCGCCGACACGGGCACCGGCGCCCAACCGCCGGCACCCGCAACGGCGCCGGCACGCGGGACGGCGCGGGCACCCGGGACGGCGCCGGCACCCGGGACGGCCCCCGCAACGCCGGCACCCGGGGTGGCACCCGGAACGCCGGCACCCCGGGCGGCGATCGGGATGGCGGCAACCGGGATCGGGGGAAGCGGCGCGGCGGCCGGGACCGGGAACTCCGCCCGCACCGTGGCGGCCAGTTCGTCGCGCCGCCGCCGGGTCGCGGCCAGCCGGCCGGCCAGCCCTTCGTACGCCTGGCGGACCCGGGTCACCTCGGCGTCGAGTACGACGATCTCCCGGTTCAACCGGATCACCTCGGCGGCAGCGGAGTGCGGCGGCCGGCCGCAGCCGGTGCAACCGGAGGCGAGGCGCGCCGCCGCACCGCACGCCGGGCAGGGATAGTCGTTGTCCACGGTGTCATCCTCGACAGGCGGGTACCGCTCGCACCAGAGTGCGCGTACTCAGGAAAGGGTCTGCTCGAGCCGCGTGTCGACCACCGTCGCCACCAGGCTGATCAGCTTCACGTGCGGACCCTACGCGACGCTCTCCCGGTTCTCCGCGATCCACCGGTCGATCCGGCTCCACCACTCGTAGAGCCAGTCGATGCGCTCCTGCCGCCCGGCCGGGATCTCCTCCGGCGGCACCGACCAGAACCGCATCACGAGCCGCTTGTCCATCGGCAGTTCCCGCCACACGTCACCGATGGTGAGCATCCGGTCCAGGCCGGTGTGGGCCACGAAGATCACCCCGGCGTCCGGCGCGGCGTCCAACGCCGCCAGCACTCCGCCGGGCTGCGGGGCGAGCACGTGCCGCATCGCCTCCGCCCGCAGCGCCATCCGCTCGTGCCCCCGGTCGCGCAGCCGGGCGATGGCCCGCACCCGCCGTCGGGGGGTGAAGTTGCCGCCCTCGGGAAAGATCACGAAGGCGTCATCGTCGTCCAGCCCGACGGCGAGGTGCCCGACCTGCTCGGTGAGCGAGTTGGCGCCGTCCCGGCCCGGCGCGATGAAGCGGCTCGGCAACCGGTTGAGCAGCACGTCGATCGCCGGGTCCCACTGGAGGGTGTCCTTGAGCACGATCCGCGGCTCGCGACGGAACCAGTTCACCAGGGCGTGGATCAGGATGAACGAGTCACCCGGGCCGGCGTGCCGACAGAGCACCAACTCGGGCCGGCCGGGCATCGCGGTGTCCGGATCGGTGCCGACCACCTCGAGACTGAGCCGCAGCGTCCATCGGGCCTGCCAGAACAGCACCCGCAGGAACCAGCCCGCCAGCACGTAGTGGGCGCGTTGGAAGGCCGGCGAGCGGACCCGCCAGCCGAATCCGGAGGCGACCCAGAGCCCGAACAGACTCAGCAGCGCCGCCGCGTCCCAGAGCAGGTAGAACAGACCGATCCACAACAGCCGCAGGGGCCGCAACCGCCCCGGAACGAACGGGGACAGCAGCACCGCCAGCAATGCCCAGAGCGGCACCGTGGTCACCAGCAGGATCACCAGCAGGATCACGCCCGGCGCCAGCAGCAGGCGGCGGAGCCAGCGGGGCGGCAGCGGCATCAGCGTTCCAGATTCGCCAGGTAGTGCCGGGAGGCCGCGTAGGCGCGGCTGATCCTCCGGCCCACCGCTGCCATGTCCCGGTACGCCCACGGCGTGTCGTCGCGCGGTTCCAGCCCGCCGGTCGGCAGCACGTGCACCTCAACACCCTCGGGCAGCGCGGCCATCTCCCGGGCGAACCGGTGCCGGCGGGCGATCTCGAACGCGACCTGGGCGATCTCCCAGGGACGCCGCGGCGGAGTCAGCGCCCGCTCGATCCGGCCCACCTGGAGTACGAAGATCCGGCCGGCGCCGGCCGCGACCGCCTCGCCGATCGGGATGGAGTTGACGATCCCGCCGTCGACGTAGTGCTGGTCGCCGATCCGCGCCGGCGGCAACAACCCGGGCACCGAGGCTGACGCGAGCACCGCGGGCACCACCGGCCCGCTGACGAACCAGTGCTCCGCGGCCCGCTCGATGTTCGCCGCGCAGCAACGGAAGGGAACCTTCAGGTCGGCGAAGGTGGTCTCCGCGCCCAGCTCGCTCTCCAGCAGCTTGCGTAGCGGCCGGGGCGAGTGCAGGTGGGTCCGGGCGGCGAAGCGGCGCAGTTGCCGGGCCACCGAGTCGCCGTACACCTCGCTCGCCTCGGGTGAGGCCCAGAGCCGCACCAACCGGTCGGTGACCGCCTCGCACGGGTCGGCGGCGACGAGCGCCCCGTTGACGGCGCCGATCGACGTGCCGAGCACCATGTCCGGTCGGATCCCGGCGCGGAACAGGGCGCGCAGCATGCCCACCTCGACCGCGCCGAGGACGCCTCCGCCCCCGAGCACGAACGCCACCGGTCCCCGCCCCATGCCGCCAATCCTGGCACGCCCCGTCCGAGCGCGGTCAGTCCGACCTGCCCCGGTGTCCGCCGCCGTCGTGCCGACCGGCGCCGCGCAGCCGCCGGGCCCGCCCCGCACCGGCCGTGCCGGCGTTGGCGGCGACCGCCCGCCGTGCCGTTGACAGCGGCGCAACATTCCCGCAACCTGATACCGCTCCCACCTACGAGGCAGGTGCGATCCGTTGAAGCCAGCACTGCAGCCTGGCCGGTTGCTGGCCACCAGATACCGGCTGATCAACCAGATCGGTGCCGGTGGCATGTCGGTGATCTGGCGAGCCCACGACGAGGTGCTCGACCGGGTGGTCGCGCTGAAGGTGCTCGCCCCGTCACTGGCCGCCGACGCCCGCTTCCGCGACATGGTCCGCGAGGAGGCCCGGGCGGCCGCCCAGCTCGTCCACCCGCACGTGACGTCGGTGCACGACTACGGCGAGGCGGTGTCGCCGGACGGTTCCATCACCTCGTTCGTGGTGATGGAACTGCTCTCCGGCGAGGAGCTGGAGTTCCGGCTCACCGAGGGGCCGCTGCCCTGGCCCGAGGCGATGGAGATCGGGGCACAGGTCGCCGACGCGCTCGCCAGCGCGCACCGGCTCGGCATCGTGCACCGGGACGTCACCACCGCCAACGTGATGATGACCCAGGTCGGCGCCAAGGTGCTCGACTTCGGCATCGCCACCCGGATCGGCACCCCGGACGACGACGAGGACGGCGCCACCTTCGGCACCCCGGCGTACGTGGCACCGGAACGGCTCGACGGGGCGCCCGCCCAGCCGGCGACCGACGTCTACTCGCTCGGCGTGCTGATGTACGAGACGCTGACCGGCCGGGTCCCGTACCCGGCGGACACCTGGGAGGAGCTCAGCGTCGCGCTGGCGGAGGGGGCGCCGCCCACGCTCGCCGGGGTGCCCGGCCTGCCACCGACGGTGGCCGAGGTCTGCCTACGCTGCCTGTCCCGCGACCCGGCCGACCGTCCCACCGCCCGCCAGGTGGCCACCGTGCTCCGCGACCAACTGCTGCCGACCGATCCGCAGGCCAGCACGATGGTCGCGCACACCGCGGCACTGCCCGCGGTCAAGCCGCACCGCGCCGTTCCCGCCGGCGCGCCACGGGCCGTCCCCGCCGCGCCACCGGACGCACCCGCCCTGACGCCGCAACGGGCCGCCGACCCGACGTCGGTCACCGGTCCCGCCGGGCCGACTCCGGGCGACCCCGAACACGACCAACCACGGGCCGCACCGTCGCGGCTGCTGCGCCCCGCTTTCCTGGTGCCCGTGGCGGCGGTCCTGGTCGCCGCGGCACTCGCCGTTCCGGCACTGCTTCCGGACGACGGCAACGAGCCGCCCGCCGCGCTGCCCAGCGACGGCCCGACGGCGCAGGTCGAACCGACCCCGTCGGCGGAGACCGCCAGCGCCCAGCCACCGGTCGCGCCGTCGGCCACTGCGGCTCGCCAGCCCGGCCCGACCGTCGTACCATCCCAGCCGGGCGGGACGGGCACCCTGGTCGAGGCCGCGAACCGGCTCGATGCGGTGATCGGCGCCGGTCTCGCCGACGGCGGCATCCGCGAGGATGTCGGCCTCGACCTGCGCAATGAGCTGCGCAACCTGACCCGGGCGGTGACCGGCGGAGAGCGCGAGCTGGGGCCGGGGGTCGCGCGGCTTCGCGAGAAGGTGTCCACCCGGCTCGGTGAGCAGGCGCTGAGCCCGGCGTACGCCCAACAGCTCGACGCGGCCATCGCCGCGCTCGGCGCCGCGCAGACCTGACCGGCGCCACCGTGGATCAGCCCGGGGTGCTGCGAGTCGGTTCCCGCACTCCGCTGTTCGGGAACGCCCCGGCGAGGAACCGTCGGTACACCGCCTCGTAACCGGCCGCCATCCGCTCGGTGGAGAAGGTCTGCGCGACGTGCGCCACGCACTCCGCCGGGTCGAGACCGGAGGCCGCGCGCAGTGCCGCCGGCAACTCGTCCTCCCGGTCACAGATCAGCCCGGTCACTCCTGGCCGGACCAGTTCCGGCACCGCCCCCCGGCGCAGCGCCACCACCGGCGTGCCGGTGGCCATCGCCTCCAGCATCACGACGCCGAACGGCTCCTCCCACTGGATCGGCATGATCAGGCAGCGCGCCTCGACCAGCAGCCGGAGCACGGCGTCCCGGTCGGCATCGAACACCACCGTGACATCCGGGCCCAGCAACGGCCGGACCACCGCGTCGTAGTAGTCCAGTTCGGCGGGCTCGGTGCACTTGCCGGCCAGCACCAACGGCAGGCCGGCGGCCCGGCAGGCGCTGATGGCCAGGTCCGGCCCCTTGTCGGGGCTGAACCGGGCCAGCCACAGCACCGGACCGTGGCTGGGTTCGCTCTTGCGGGGGAAGAGGTCGGTCTCCATCGCGTTGTGCACGGTGCCGACCCACGGCAGCCGGGAATTCAGCCGGCGCTGGGCGTGCGAGATGGCCACCAGACCGACGCCCCGGTCGGTGTCGCTGAGCACCGTGCCGTACTCGCCCACCGGGTTGCCGTGCACCGTCGCCACGGTGGGTACCTCGCGGCGGCCGGCAACCAGCGGACCGACCGTGGTGTGGTCGTGCACCAGATCGAAGTCGGCCACGCTCAGCAGGTGGTTCACCCGGGCCAGGTGAGCCAGTTCCGGCAACGACTCGCCGAGCCGGTCGTACTGGAGTTCGTCGAGCATGGCGAGAAAGTCGGCGGCGGTGCGGTGGCCGTCACCGGCACCCAGCAGGGTCACCGCGTGGCCCCGGTCGACCAGGGCGTCCACCAGGCCCGCCACCACCTGCTCCAGCCCTCCGTAGCCGGGCGGAGGCACCGACAGCCAGGGCGGCACCACCATCGCGATCCGCAACCCATGCTTACCCGCGGCGTGGTTGTCGGGCACGAGTCCTCCCCCGTCGGTCGGGTGCGTCAACCCGGCGCTCGGCGCCGGGTATCCCGCCGGACCGGAGCGTTTTCCCGGCGCCGGCACCGGCAAACCGGGCGTCGGCTGCGCCGCTCAGCCGCCCACCAGCAGGTCGACCCGCACCGCGCACACCCCCTCGGCCGACCAGGCGACCCGTTCCGCCTGGTCGCGTTCCCACCAGGACCGCACCACCCCACTCAGGGCCACCGTGTCGTCGTGCACCTCGACGGTGATCCGCTCGGTGCCGATCCCGCGCAGCAGGGCGCGCTGCACGTCGCGACGGATCCGGTCGGCGTCGGCGGGGGCGGCGGGACTCACCTCGACCAGGTTGGTCACGCCGCGTACGCCCCACAGCCGGCGCAGTTCCCGTTCGGCCGTACGCCGCTGCCAGCCGAACTCCACCTCGCCCCGCAGCATCACCCAGCCGTTCGAGACGGTCAGGTCGAGCCGCTCGGCCGGCACGAAGCTGTTCCACTCCAGCGCCCGGCTGGCCGCGACGGCCAACGCGCCGTCGGTGAGGTCGACCGGCCCGACCGGGTGTACCTCGATGTCGTCGGCGACCACTCGCACCCCGCGGATCCGCTGGACGGCGCGGACCGTCGCCCACTTACGCGCGGCGCTGTCCACCTGACCGGTCAGGGTCACCACGCCGTCGTGCACGGTCACCCCGATGTCATTCGAGCGCACCTGGGCGTCCCAGGTGAGTTCGTCGAGCACGTCGCGCTGGATCCGGTCATCGGACCGGGCAGCCGTTGCCGCGCTGGTCATGGCACCCCCATCCGCCGCACGAGGTCTTCACCTGCGTTGAGGCTGCCCGCCGGGCGGGTGAGGCGGGTTCACCCACCGGGGGTGAACCGGGCCGGAGACGGAGGAGGGCGGCGGGTAGTGCGGCCAACCCCCTTGGCCGCGCCACCCGCCGCCCGAGGGAGGAAGGTTCTTCGTTTAGGACGCTTCGGCGAGCGTTACGGTTGCCGTCGCCTCGGCCCCGTTTCGCTGGAAGATCACCTCGGCCTGGTCGCCGACCTTGCCGGCCTGCACGGCACCGACGAGATCGTTCGCGTCGTTGATCGCCTTGTCGCCGAACCGCGTGATCACGTCGCCGCGTTGCAGCCCGGCCCGCTCGGCGGCACTGCCCGGGGTGACGTTGTTGATCACAGCACCCCCGTCCGGCGCGTTGCTCACACCCACCCCGAGCGACGGGTGGCTGATCTTCTCGCCCCGCTGGAGCTTGTCCGCGACGTCCTTGGCCTTGTTGCTCGGGATGGCGAAGCCCACACCGATGTTGCCGGTGTTGCCCTGTCCCGCGGTGGCGATCGCGGTGTTGATGCCGATCACCTCGCCCCGGGTGTTGACCAGGGCACCGCCGGAGTTGCCGGGATTGATCGGCGCATCGGTCTGGAGCAACCCGGAGATCGAGCTGACTGCCTGGCCGGGCAACTGCTGCCCGCCGCCGGCCTGGATGGTGCGGTCCCGGGCACTGAGGATGCCCGCGGTGACCGACCCCTGCAGCCCGAGCGGGCTGCCCAGCGCGAGCACCTGGTCGCCGACCTGCATCGCATCGCTGTCACCGAAGGTGGCCGGCTTGAGATCGCGTACCCCACTGGCCTTCAACACGGCCAGGTCGGTCTTCGGGTCGGTGCCGACGACCTCCGCCTGAGCGTTGGTGCCGTCGGCGAAGAACACCCGGACGCTGGCGCCACCGTCCGCGCTGGCGATCACGTGGTTGTTGGTCAGCACGAATCCGTCGGTGGAGAGGACCACCCCGGAGCCCTCGCCGCTGCCGGTGCTGATCGAGACGACGCTGTCCTGCACCGAGGCGGCGATGCGGGGCAGGTCGGCGCTGTCGATGACCGGGGCGGCGGAGTAGGTGCGGGTGATCCCGCCTCCGTCGCTCAACGCCAGCGCGAGCGACCCG
Organism: Micromonospora sonchi; assembly: GCF_014646235.1. Lineage (GTDB taxonomy): Bacteria > Actinomycetota > Actinomycetes > Mycobacteriales > Micromonosporaceae > Micromonospora > Micromonospora sonchi. The sequence goes on from NZ_BMNB01000013.1 coordinate 68,937, forward strand.
CCGGCGACGCCACTGCCGAGCATCAGCGCGAACACCGCGACGCCGGCACCGACGAACTTGGCGATCCGGGCCGGCCGTACCCCGCGCGAAGGCGCCGGCGACCACGGTGCCGGTTGCCCGGGGTAACCGGTCGGCGAGCCGCCCGGGTAGCCGGTGGCCGGGTAGCCCGGGTAGCCGGTGGCCGAGCCGCCCGGGTAGCCGGTGGCCGAGCCGCCCGGGTAACCGGTGTGCGGCCCGGGATGTCCCGGGTGCCCGCCGGGCGAGGTCGGCTGCGGGCCGCCGCTCCAGCCGGACTGGCCGGCGTACCAGGGCGTGCCCGGGTAGGGCGGGGCGGAACCGGGCCGACCGGCCTGGTACGGGTGCTGGCCCGCCGGCGTCCAGGCGGGCTGCCCGGAGACCGGCGGCGCCGAGGGCGGCGGGCCTGCGGTGGCGCCGCCCGGCGGGGTCGGCTCGCCGGCAGGCCCGCCGGGGCCGGACGGCGTCTCGACGGCACGGACCGGGACGGTCGGCGCCTCGGCGGTCGAATCGTCCGCCGGTACGGATGAGGAGTCGGCCCACGCGTGCTCGGCGCGGGGCAGCTCGGAGTGCGACGGCTCGGCGTCGGTGCGGGCCGGCCGGCGCGGTTCGGACTCGTACTCGGTCATGTCCCTACCCTCCCCCATCGCTCTGCGATCCGGCTTAGCCTGACCTGAGGATTTGCTGAAAATCACTGCTGATCGATGTCGATGTCCGGAGAGAGCGGCAGCCGGACCCGGAAGGTGGTGCCCCCGCCGGGTGTCTCGGTCACCTCGACGGCGCCCTGGTGCACCGTCACCAGGGCGGCCACGATGGCCAGGCCGAGGCCGGTACCGGTGTTCCCACCCAGCTGGCGGGTACGCGAGGCGTCCGCCCGGTAGAAACGTTCGAAGACCCGATCCGCCTGCTCCGGGGTGAGCCCCGGGCCGGTGTCGGCCACCTCGATCACGGCCACGTTGTCCGGTTCGGCTCGTAGCCGCAGCGTGACGGCCGCCTCCGGCGGGGTGTGCCGCAGCGCGTTGGTCATCAGGTTGCCGATCACCTGCCGCAGCCGCGCGTCGTCGCCGCGCACCACCAATGGCCCCGAACCGGACTCGATCTCCAGCTCGATCCGCCGGTCCGGCTCCACCGCCCGGGCCGCCTCCACGGCGTCCGCGGCCAGCACCGGCAACTCCACCGGGGCGAGCGAGAGCGGTCGCTCGCGGTCCAGCCGAGCCAGCAGCAGCAGGTCCTCCACCAGCAGACCCATCCGGGCGGCCTCGTCCTCGATCCGGCGCAGCAGGTCGGCGGTCTGCTCGGGGGCCCGGGCGGCACCCTGCCGGTACAGCTCGGCGAAGCCGCGGATGGTGGTCAGCGGGGTACGCAACTCGTGCGAGGCGTCCGCGACGAACTGCCGCATCCGCTCCTCCGAGCGGCGGGCCCTGCCCTCCGAGGCACGAGCCGCCTCGGCGGCCTCGCGGGCGGCGGCCTCGGCGGACCGGGCCGCGGACTCCGAGGCAGCGCGGGCGGTGAAGGCCATCTCGATCTGGCTGAGCATCGCGTTCAACGCCCGGGAGAGCCGCCCCAGCTCGGAGTTCGGGCAGGGCTCACCGTCCTCCGGATCGGGCACCCGCCGGCTGAGGTCTCCGCCGGCGATGGCCGCGGCGGTACGTTCGATCTCCACCAGCGGCTTGAGGCTGGCCCGGACGATCGCCGCGCCGATCGAGGCGAGCAGGATCAGCACCGCGCCACCCACCAGCACGTCTATCCAGACCAGCCGGGTGACCGCCCGGTCGACGTCGGTCAGGTGCTGCCCGACCGCCACCCACTGCCCGTTGGGCAGCTCGGTGTAGAGCATCTGCCAACGAACCTCGCTGCCTCGGGACTTGACGGAGAAGGGTTCACCGGCGAGCCGGGCGAACCCGGCCGCGTCGTCCGGCCAGGGTGGCAGGTCGGCCTCGCTGAACCGGCGACTGTCGAACCCGTAGTCCTCCACCGCGCCGGAGCTGCGGTTGGTGATCACCACCACGTAGTCGGTCGGCACGACGCTGTCCCGCCGGAAGACGAGCTCCGCCCAGGGCCTGCCGTACAGCTCGTTCTCCAGGGTGCCGACGGCGTCGGTCAGCTCCGCGTCCACCTGGTCGACCAGGTAACTACGCAGGAAGAACGTGGTCAGCGCGCTGATCACGAGGAGCGCGGCGGCGACCAGGGCGAGGACGGCCGCGACCAGCTTGACCCGCAGCGGAACCGAGCGCAGCCGGGTCTTGCCCTGCTGTAACGCGTTCACGCCGCCGGCTTGCGCAGGACATAACCCACCCCGCGCAGGGTGTGGATCAGCCGCGGCTCGACGTTGTCGACCTTGCGCCGCAGGTACGAGATGTACGACTCGACGATGTTGTCGTCACCCCGGAAGTCGTAGTTCCACACGTGGTCGAGGATCTGCGCCTTGGACAGCACCCGGTTGGCGTTGAGCATCAGGTAGCGCAGCAGCTTGAACTCGGTCGGCGAGAGCTGGACCCGCTGGTCGGCCCGGTACACCTCGTGGGTCTCCTCGTCCAGCTCCAGGTCGGCGAAGGTGAGCCGGGCCGGGGCCTGCTCGCCGCTGCTGGTACGGCGCAGCACCGCCCGGATCCGGGCGGTCAACTCCTCCAGGCTGAACGGTTTGGTGACGTAGTCGTCGCCCCCCAGGGTGAGGCCGCGGATCTTGTCGTCGGTGGCGTCCCGCGCGGTGAGGAAGACCACCGGGGTACGCGTGCCGCCCTCCCGCATCATCCGGATCACCTCGAAACCGTCGAGGTCCGGCAGCATCACGTCGAGCACCACCAGGTCGGGTCGGTGGTCCCGGGCAGCGCTGAGCGCGGCCGAGCCGCTGGTGGCGGTGGCCACGTCGAAGCCCGCGAAACGCAGGCTCGCGGAGAGCAGTTCGAGGATGTTGGGATCGTCCTCGACGACGAGCAGTCGCGCCTCGGTCTGGGTAGCGGCCATGCCGCCCATCATCCGCGCAATCGCTGCGCCCACGCTGGGCGAAGCCTGAAAAGACCCTGTGAGCGGAACTGGTCGGCGGTCAGGCCGCCAGGGGCAGTCCTCGGCCGGCCGGGGTGCCGGGCCCGGCGCACCGAGCGCAGCAGGGTCTCGTCGCCGACGAAGGCCGGGGCGGTGGTCGGCGCGCCGGTCGCACCGCACCGGTAGCCAATCCGTAGCGGCACCACGGGCGCCCCGGCGTCGATGGCGGCCTGGAACATGGCCGGCCGGAAGCCAGCCGGCGGGCGGGGGCGATCCACGAACAGGGTCCCGGCCGCGCGGGCCAGCACTCCGATGAGCGGCCAGCGGCCCACCTCGTGCTTGGCCACCAGCCGGGCCGGCGCGACCGCCAGCAACGCCAGGATGTCCCACCAGGAGAGGTGGTTGGCGACCAGCAGCACGCGCCGCCGTGGCAGCCGGCCCCGCACCGTCAGGCGTACGCCGCAGGCGCGGGCCGTCGCCCGCGCCCAGCCGTGGGTGAGGGCGTGCCGCTCCCCGGCGGGCAGCACCGCGAGCGGCGGAACCAGCTTGCCCGCCCCCGCGACGGTCGCGGTCGGCACCCCAGCCGCCGAGCCAGCGCAGGCCACGCAGGTGCAGGTAGCGGGCGATACCAGCCCACATCAGGTTGATCACCGCGCCGGTGCGGTGGTCCGGGTGCACGCAGGAACGGCCCGCCTCGACCAGTTGGGCGCGCAACGCGTCGAGCGCGCTCAGCTCGAACTCGCCCTCGGCGTAGTGGCGAGTGGTCCGCCCGGGCGGGGGTTCGCAGAGGGGCGTCCGCGGCGGGCAGAGCGGGCATGCTTCCAGCTAACGCCGGCCGGGTTGCCGGCCCTGGTGCCGGGCGATGGCGATCCGGTGAACGGCGGTCGGCGTTCGTTCGCCGCCCCGCCACCGATGCCCCGAGCGGGGGCGTGCGAGGCTGCCGGGGCGCCGACGACCGGCCGGCGCGGCGGGAGGAGTCCGATGATCATCGAGGCACGGTTCAACGGCCCGTCCGGCTCGGGCAACGGCGGTTGGAGCGCCGGGGTCTTCGCCGAGGCGTACGGCGTCTCCGGTCCGGTGGAGGTGACCCTGCGCCGGCCGCCGCCGCTGGACACCCCGCTGACGCTGCGCGACGGGCAGGTGCACGACCCGACCGGGGCGGTGATCGCGCAACTGCGGCCGGCGGAGCGGTTCGACGACCTGGTGCCGCCGGTGGACCTGGCGACCGCGCGGGAGGCCTCGGCGGCGTACCCCGGTCTGCTGGACCACCCCTTTCCCGGCTGCTACGTCTGCGGACCGCAACGCGCCGACGGCCTGCGGATCTTTCCGGGACCGCTGCCGGACGGCCGGACGGCCGCGCCGGTCCGGGCGCCGGAGCAGGTGCGGCTCGCCACCGTCTGGGCCGCCCTGGACTGCCCCGGTGGCTGGGCGGTGATCGGGGCCGGCCGGCCCTACCTGCTCGGTCGGATCACCGCCCAGGTCGAGGCGTTGCCCCGGCCCGGCGACGAGTGCGTGGTGACCGGCGCGGTGGTGACCATCGAGGGACGCAAGGCGCTGGTGCGCACCAGTCTGTACGGACCGGGCGGTGATCTGCTCGGCCGGGCCCACGCCACCTGGATCGCCCGGTAGCGGCGTCGGCCGATCGGGTCGTTCCTGGGGATGAGGCGACTCCTGCCTGCGACGGAGGAGGATCTCCGGAGCGTGCCCGATTGATTTGGTTGACCACTACCGTCACGCTGTGCAACGGCGCACCTCGGCGCCAACACGGGAGGAGAACAATGTCCGACGGGCAGCCACGCCCCAACAATGACGCGCAGATCGTGGTTTCCGGCCTGAGCAAGCAGTACCGCAACGTGCTCGCGGTCAACAACCTGTCGTTCACGGTCGAACCGGGTCGGGTCACCGGCTTCCTCGGCCCGAACGGCGCGGGCAAGACCACGACCCTGCGCATGCTGCTGAACCTGGTCACCCCGACCGCCGGAACGGCCACCATCGGTGGCCGCCGGTACCCGGACCTGGCCGACCCGCTGCACCACGTCGGCGCGGTGCTGGAGGCGTCCAGCGCGCACAAGGGCCGCACCGGAATCAACCACCTGCGGGTGATCTGCGCGGCGGCGGGGCTGCCTCGGCAGCGCGCCGACGAGGCGCTCGCCCTGGTCGGGCTGACTCCGGCGGCGAAGCGCAAGTTCAAGGGCTATTCGCTGGGCATGAAGCAGCGACTCGGAATCGCCGCCGCGATGCTCGGCAACCCACGCGTGCTCATCCTCGACGAGCCGGCCAACGGGCTGGACCCGGAGGGCATCCGGTGGATGCGCGGGTTCCTCAAGGGCCTGGCCGCCGAGGGCCGCACCGTGCTGGTTTCCAGCCACCTGCTGTCGGAGATGCAACTCCTGGCCGACGACGTGGTGATCATCGCGGCCGGGCAGTTGATCCGGCAGGGCCCGGTCGACCAGGTGATCGGGTCGATGGCACAGGGCGGCCGGGTCCGGGTCCGCACCCCACAGGCGGAGGCGCTGACCACGGCGCTGGCCGGCGGGCCGGCCACGGTGGAGGCCGATGGGCAGGGCGCACTCCTGATCACCGGGGTGGACGCCCCGACGGTGGGCCGGGCGGCGCTGACCGCCGGTGTGGAGTTGCACGAACTGACCACCGAACGCCCCGACCTGGAAGGCGTGTTCCTGGAACTGACGGCCGGAAAGGCGGGCATTCGATGAGCAACCTGGTCCGCTCCGAACTGATCAAGATCCGTACGACCAGCACCTGGTGGTGGCTGGCCCTCGGGGCCTTCCTGTCGATCGTCCTGGCGTTCCCCTTCAACGCCTGGCTGTTCAACGAGACGGTCGGCGGCGGCGGGGAGGAGTTCGGCGTCACCGGCGACGCGGCGTCCGCTCCGGCCCAGGCGGCGAACCTCTACACCTCGGGGCAGTACCTCGGGCTGATGTTCGTGATGCTCATCGGCATCCTGATGGTCACCAACGAGTTCTTCCACCAGACCGCGACCACGACCTTCCTGGCCACCCCGCGACGCACTGCGGTGATCACCAGCAAGCTCATCGCGGCCAGCCTGCTGGGTTTCGCGTTCTGGCTGGTGACCACGCTGATCGACCTCGGTGCCGGAGCGGCCTTCCTGGCGCTGAACGATCACGGTCCACTGCTCGGCGAGTGGGAGGTTCAGCGGGCGTTGCTGCTCAACCTGATGGCGTACGCCATCTGGACCGTGCTCGGCGTGGGCATCGGCACCCTGATCACCAACCAGCTGGGCGCGGTGATCACCGCCTCCGTGCTCTACCTGATCGGCACGCAGGTGGTGGGCCTGCTCTTCCTGCTGCTGGCGAGCTGGCTGGACAGCATGGCCGTGATCAAGTGGCAGGTGATCTGGCCGGCGGCCGCCTCCCAGATCATGATCACCCCAGGCGAGAACGAGATGCTTCCGGCCTGGTGGGTCGGCGCGCTCGTACTGATCGGGTACGCCCTGGTCAGCGGCATCGCCGGGGTGTTGATCACCCGGCGCCGCGACATTTCCTGACGCTGGCGGCCCGGCCGGGCCGACGCAGCGACCGGCGTGGGGCCCGGTTCACCGGTGACAGCCGGCGGACCGGGCCCGTCGTCTCATAACAGCAAGCAACGGAACACGCAGCGCTTACCGAACTTCTGGCATCTTCTGTGAATTCGGCCACGCGGAGCAGCCGGAAATGCCGTAGGGATCCGTACGGCGTAGCCTTGGATCCGTCCTGTGTCCCGCTTCGGCGGCACGGGACACCGCGTGACACACAAACCCGCGTGAAAGAGGCGATTACCGGCCGTGTCGACCCAGCAAACTTCGCAGGAGAACCCACTGGCGGGTTTCGGCCCGAACGAGTGGGTCGTCGAGGAGATGTACCACCGCTACCTCGCCGACCCCGGCAGCGTCGACCCGGCCTGGCACGACTTCTTCGCCGACTACCGCCCTGGCCCGGGCACGGCTGCCGCGGCCGAGGGGGCCGGCGCCCCGACCGAGGCCACCCGCAAGCAGTCTGCCCCAGCCAGGACCGCGCCGGCCGCCAAGGGTGAGCCGACGGCCAAGACCGCCGCCCGCACCGCGCCGGCCCCGGCGAAGGCCCAGCCGGCAGCCAAGGCCGCCGCTCCCGCCAAGGCCGAGCCCCGCACCGCGCCGGCGAAGGCCCAGCCGGCAAAGACCGAACCGGCGAAGACCGCGCCGAGCGCCACCGGGGCGCAGACCACGCCGCTGCGCGGGGTGGCCGCCCGGATCGTGCAGAACATGGACGCCTCGCTGTCCGTGCCGACCGCCACCAGCGTGCGGGCCGTGCCGGCCAAGCTCCTGGTCGACAACCGGATCGTGATCAACAACCACCTGACCCGGGGGCGCGGCGGCAAGGTGAGCTTCACTCACCTGATCGGCTACGCGCTGGTCCGCGCGCTGGCCGCGCACCCGGAGATGAACAACTCCTTCGCCCAGGTCGACGGCAAGCCGGCGCTGGTCCGCCCGGAGCACGTCAACCTGGGCATCGCCATCGACCTGGTCAAGCCCGACGGCAGCCGCAACCTGGTGGTCCCTTCCATCAAGGGCTGCGAGCAGATGGACTTCCGGCAGTTCTGGCAGGCGTACGAGGACATCGTCCGGCGCGCCCGCCGCAACGAGTTGACCATGGAGGACCACTCCGGCACGACCATCTCGCTGACCAACCCCGGCGGCATCGGCACGGTGCACTCCATACCCCGGCTGATGCAGGGCCAGAGCGCGATCATCGGCGTCGGCGCGATGGAGTACCCGGCGCCGTACCAGGGCATGAGCGAGGCCACCCTGGCCGAGTTGGCGGTCAGCAAGGTCATCACGCTGACCAGCACGTACGACCACCGGATCATCCAGGGCGCGCAGTCCGGCGAGTTCCTCAAGGCCATGCACGAGCTGCTGCTCGGCGAGCACGGCTTCTACGACCAGATCTTCACCTCGCTGCGGATCCCGTACGAGCCGGTGCGCTGGGTGCGCGACGTTGCGGTCGACAGCGAGGGGCAGATCAACAAGACCGCGCGGGTGCACGAGTTGATCCACGCGTACCGGGTCCGCGGCCACCTGATGGCCGACACCGACCCGCTGGAGTTCAAGATCCGCAAGCACCCCGACCTGGACGTGCTCCAGCACGGGTTGACCCTGTGGGACCTGGACCGCACCTTCCCGGTGAACGGCTTCGCCGGCAAGCAGCGGATGAAGCTGCGCTCGATCCTGGGCGTGCTGCGGGACTCCTACTGTCGGCGGGTCGGCATCGAGTACATGCACGTCCAGGATCCGGAGGAGCGCCGCTGGATCCAGGAACGGGTCGAGCTCAAGTACGAGAAGCCGCCGGCCGACGAGCAGAAGCACGTGCTCAACCGGCTCAACGCGGCTGAGGCGTTCGAGACCTTCCTGCAGACCAAGTACGTCGGCCAGAAGCGCTTCTCGCTGGAGGGCGGCGAGTCGCTGATCCCGCTGCTCGGCGAGGTCCTGGAGGCCTCCGCCGAGAGCGACCTGGACGAGGTCGTGATCGGCATGGCCCACCGGGGTCGGCTCAACGTGCTGGCCAACATCGTGGGCAAGCCGTACGAGAAGATCTTCTCGGAGTTCGAGGGGCACCTGGACCCGCGCTCCACCCAGGGCTCCGGCGACGTGAAGTACCACCTCGGGCAGAACGGCAAGTTCACCACGCCCGACGGCGCGCACTCGGTCAAGGTCTCGGTGGTGGCGAACCCGTCGCACCTGGAGGCCGTCAACCCGGTGCTGGAGGGAATAGTCCGGGCCAAACAGGACCGGATAGACCTCAAGCTGGAGGGCTACACCGTGCTGCCGCTGGCGGTGCACGGCGACGCCGCCTTCGCCGGCCAGGGCGTGGTGGCCGAGACCCTCAACCTGTCCCAGTTGCGCGGCTACCGCACCGGCGGGACCGTGCACGTGGTGGTCAACAACCAGGTCGGCTTCACCACCGCCCCGGAATACAGCCGCTCCAGCCTCTACAGCACCGACGTGGCCCGGATGATCCAGGCGCCGATCTTCCACGTCAACGGCGACGACCCGGAGGCCGTGGTCCGGGTCGCCCGGCTGGCCTTCGAGTACCGCCAGACGTTCAACAAGGACGTCGTGATCGACATGGTCTGCTACCGCCGGCGCGGGCACAACGAGGGTGACGACCCGTCGATGTCCAACCCCGAGATGTACAAGATCATTGACTCGAAGCGGTCGGTCCGGAAGCTCTACACCGAGGAGCTGATCGGCCGGGGTGACATCACCGTGGAGGACGCGGAGGAGTTGCTGCGCGACTACCAGGCGCAGCTGGAGCGGGTGTTCAAGGCCACCCGCGACGCCGCCACCACGCCGCGCCAGCTCGGCCGCCCGAAGCGGGAGGACGAGCCGGAGCCGCAGGTGGACACGGCGACCGACGCGTCCGTGATCAAGTCCATCGGCGAGGCGCACGTCAACCTGCCGGAGGGCTTCACCCCGCACAAGCGGATCCAGCAGTTGCTCGACCGGCGGGCCAAGATGTCCGTCGAGGGCAACATCGACTGGGGCTTCGGCGAGATCATCGCCTTCGGCGCGCTGCTGAACGACGGGGTCACCGTCCGGCTCGCCGGGCAGGACTCGCGCCGCGGCACCTTCGTGCAGCGGCACGCCGCGGTCGTCGACGCGGAGACCGGCGACGACTACCTGCCGTTGCAGTCGCTCACCGGTGACGGCGAGCGGTCCCGGTTCTTCGTGCACGACTCGCTGCTGTCCGAATACGCCGCGATGGGCTTCGAGTACGGCTACTCGGTGGAGAACCCCGACGCGCTGGTCTGCTGGGAGGCGCAGTTCGGCGACTTCGTCAACGGTGCCCAGTCGGTGATCGACGAGTTCGTCTCCTCCGGCGAGGTGAAGTGGAGTCAGCGCTCGGCGGTCACCCTGCTGCTGCCGCACGGTCACGAGGGGCAGGGCCCGGACCACACCTCCGGCCGCCCGGAGCGGTTCCTCCAGCTCTGCGCCGAGGACAACATGCGGGTGGCCGTCCCGACCACCCCGGCGAACTACTTCCACCTGCTGCGCCGCCAGGCCCTCTCGCCCAAGCGCAAGCCGCTGGTGGTGTTCACACCGAAGTCCCTGCTGCGGCACAAGCTCTGCGTGTCGTCGGTGGAGGACTTCACCACGGGCACCTTCTCCCCCGTGCTCCCCGACGGCGCCGCTCCGGCGCCGGAGCAGGTCAAGCGGGTGCTGCTCTGCTCGGGCAAGGTCTACTACGACCTGTTCCAGGCGCGACAGGAGCGCGGCGTCACGGACACCGCGATCGTCCGCCTGGAGCAGCTCTACCCGATGCCGGCGGCGGAGGTCCGGGCGGCGCTCGCGCAGTACCCGAACGCCGAGGACTTCGCCTGGGTGCAGGAGGAGCCCGCCAACCAGGGCGCCTGGTCGTTCGTCGCGCTCAACCTGTTGGAGCACCTCGACGGGCTCCGGCTGCGCCGCATCTCCCGCCCGGCCGCCGCCGCACCGGCCGTCGGCTCGGCGAAGATGCACGAGGTCGAGCAGAGCGCGCTCATCGAGGCGGCCCTTCCCCGACCCTGACGAGACGCATCCCGGTCCCGTCCCACCTCGGTGGGACGGGACCGGCCGGCTTCACCGGGAGGACACCGGTGAGGAAGCGAGTAGGCGATGTACTTCACCGACCGGGGCATCGAAGAACTGGTCGAGCGGCGCGGTGACGAGCAGGTCAGCCTGGAGTGGCTCGGCGCACGGCTGCGCGACTTCGTCGACCTGAACCCGGAGTTCGAGACCCCGATCGAGCGGTTCGCCACCTGGCTGGCCCGTCTCGACGACGAAGACGACGACTGACCGCGGTGCGCACCAGCCCGCCTGAGTGCCCGGTTTCCCGTACGACCGCCGGAGCCCGGACGACCGTGGCGCGGGACCCCGCCGCGACCCGGATCGGGGCGGTGCCGGTGGCCACACCCCGGACCGCCAGCGGCATCGCGGCGGCCAGCGTGGCCTTGGCTCTGCTGTTGGGCGGGTGCGGCTCCCCCTCGACGCCGCGGGTGGCCGAGGCGGCCGGGTCCGCGCTGCCCTCCCCGCCGTCGGTGTTCTACGTCGACCCGGCGAATCCGGCGGAGGCGGAGGCGGAGCGGCGTGCGGCGCGTGGCGAGACGGCCGACGCGGAGGCGTTGCGCGCGATCGGCAGCCGGCCCAGCGCGAAGTGGCTCACCGGCGGCCCGGCCCGCGAGGAGGTCGACGCCTTTCTGGGGCGGGCCGCGATCGCCGGCCAGATCCCGGTGCTGGTGGTGCACAACGTGCCGCAGCGGGACTGTGGCCGGCGGGGCGGCAGCGGTGGGGCCGGTTCCGGCACCGAGTACCAGTCCTGGATCCGCGACGTTTCCGCCGGCATCGCCGGCCGGCCGGTGACCGTGATCCTCGAACCGGGCGCACTCCCCGACGCGGTGGCCGGCTGTGTACGCGACCACGCCGGCCGGCTCGCCCTGCTGCGCGACGCGGTCGCCGTACTGGCCAGCACCGGTACCGCCCGGGTCTACCTCGACGCGGGCCATCCGGGCTGGATCTCCAACGTCGACGCGCTGGCGACGGCGCTGCGTCAGGCCGGGGTGGCCGAGGCGGACGGCTTCGCGCTCAACGTGGCGAACTTCGTCCGCACCGAGGACAACGTCGCCTACGGGCACCGGATCTCCGACGCGCTCGGCGGCGCCGCCACGTTCGTCATCGACACCAGCCGTAACGGCAACGGTCCGTACCCGACGGACCGGGTCAAGGGCGCACCGAGCTGGTGCAACCCGCCGGGGCGCGCGATCGGCGCGGAGCCGACGGCTGACAGCGGGCTGCCCCGGGTCGACGCCCTGCTCTGGATCAAGTACCCGGGCGAGTCCGACGGCGACTGCCGCCCCGGCGAGCCGCCCAGCGGCACCTTCTGGCCAGAGTACGCCATCTCTCTGGCCCACCCCTGACTCTCCTCATCAGGGGGTGCAGGCCGGGCGGCATCCGCGCCAGCTCGGCGAGTCCCACCCGCGCACTTCCTGATCAGAGCGAGTTGGCCGGGGCGGAGGGCTGGGTGGGGGTCAGGCCGGTACGGCGGAGTTTCTGCCAGCCGAGGCGGCCACCGGTCAGGGCGGTGACCATCGACTGGATCATTACCAGGTACATCAGCTGGCGGTACGCGAACTGCTGCAACGGCAGCACCCACAGCACGCCCAGCTTCTCCCGGTCGAGCCGGAACGCCACCACCGCGGTCAGCATCTGCAGGCCCAGCATGACCAGCCAGGCCACCGCCGTCGCGGTCCGGTCGAGGAAGAACAGCCCGTAGAGCGCGAGCAGGTCGATCACCGGTGCCAGCAACGGCAGGAGCACCCCGAACAGGCTGAGGAAGAGCAGACAGCGGCGGGTGAACCGGCCCGAGGCGCCGCCGTCGGTCAGCGACCGGCGGTGTTTCCACATCGCCTGCATGGTCCCGTAGCTCCACCGGTACCGCTGCTTCCACAACTGGCCCAGCGTGGTGGGTGCCTCGGTCCAGGCCCGCGCCGTCTCCTCGTAGACGACCTTCCAGCCGGCCCGCCCGATGGCCATGGTGATGTCGGTGTCCTCGGCCAGGGTGTCGTCGGTCATCCCGCCGGCGTACGCCAGGGCCTGCCGCCGGAACGCACCGATCGCCCCGGGCACGGTGGACATGCAGCGCAGCGACTCGTAGAGCCGGCGATCGAGGTTGAAGCCGATGACGTACTCGATGTGCTGCCACTTGGCGATCAGGCCGCCGCGGTTGCCCACCTTGACGTTGCCGGCGACGGCGCCCACCTGCGGGTCCGCGAACGGCTGCACCAGTCGCCGCACCGAGTCCCGCTCGAACACGGTGTCGCCGTCGACCATCACGATCAGCTCGTGCCGGGCCAGCGCCACCCCGGTGTTCAGCGCGCTCGGCTTGCCGCCGTTGGGCTTGCGGACGACCCGGACGTTGGGCAACCCGAGCCCCTCGGCGATGTCCGCCGTTCCGTCGGTGGAGCCGTCGTCGACGACGATCACCTCGATTCCGCCCGGGTGATCGCCGCCGGCCAGCGAGCGGACCGCCGCGGCGATCCCCTCCTTCTCGTTGTACGCGGGCACGATCACCGACACCGGTTCGGTCACCGGCGGCCCCCACGCCCAGTCCTTGGCGCGACGTCGGCGGGCGTGCCGACCGGCGAGCACGAACAGCAGCACGCTCCGCCCGATGGTGAGCACGCCCACCGCGACGAAGAGCCACCCGAGCAGGCCCAGCGTCCGGTCCGCGCCCTGCACCGCCCAGATCAGCATCCGGCCGCGCCAGCGCTCGTCCGGACCGGCCGCCAGGCCGGCGTCCACCCGGTGGTCGACGCCGGCCTCGGCGAGCGCGAGGTTCAACCCCTCGGTCACCGTGACGAACCGGTAGCCGCGTTCCTTCATCAGCGGAATGAACCGGTCGAGGGCCGCGACGGTCTCGGCCCGGTCACCGCCCGCGTCGTGCCAGAGCGTGACGGCACCCGAGTACCCCGAAGGCGTCACGTTGGCGACGATCTGATCCACCCCGGGCAGCGCCCAGTCCCGGCTGTCGGTGTCGTTGAGCACGCTCAGGTAGCCCAGGTCGCCGGCGTGGCCGAACACCGGCCAGTCCAGGTCGTCGATGGCCGCCGCGTACGAGGAGTACGGGAACCGGATCAACGAGGTACGCACCCCGGCGGCACTGGCGATGACCAACTGGGTCTGGGCGTACTCCATCCGGCGCCGCCACCCGGGCAGGACGGTCAGGTCCGGGTGGGTGAAGGTGTGTACGCCGAGCTCATGGCCGCCGGCGGCCAGTTCTCTGACCAGATCGGGGTGGCGAGCCACCTGCGAGCCGACCACGAAGAAGGTCGCCGGGACCTGGTGGGCGTCCAGCACCCGTAGGACCTCCGGGGTCCAGACCGGATCGGGCCCGTCGTCGAAGGTGAGCGCGAGGGTGCGTGGCGGCAACCGGTACGAGCGGTGCTGCCCGTCCGCGATGCTGATGATCGGGCCACCGGTCGTCACCGCGTCGGGCACCTCGTGCTGTACGCCCTGGCTCTGCCGGCGGTCCGGAGCGAACGACGCGTTGGCGTACGCGCCGACCATGAGCACGCCGACCAGCACCGCACCGAGCACGCCGAGCAGGGTCCAGCTCGGTGGCGGTACGACGCGACGGCCCAGCCGGACCCGGCGGTGCCGCTGCCGCGACGGCTCAGCCATCGACGCGGGCAGCAGCGTCTGCGCCGACCGGCGGGTCGATGATCGGGGGCGGGCTGACGGTCGGTTCGGCGCCGGGTGCCGTCGGCGGTGTGGTCGTCCGGGGCGCACGGGTCTCGGCCGGCGGCGACGACGGGCCCCGGCCGGGTGCCGTCGAGGTGGCCGGGGTCGAGGGGGCGCGTGCCGGCGTGGCCGACGTGCGGTTGGTCGTGGGGGCGGTGGTCGTCGGCGTGGCCGGTGCGGTCGTCACGGGCGCCTCGGCGGCGGGCAGCGTGGGCGCGGGAGGCGGCTGCCAGGGCTGCTGGGTCGACTCGACCAGGGGCAGCAACGGCGTGGCGTTGACCGGAGCACCGGCGAAGCTCGCCACGACCAGCCCGGTGTAGAGCAACCCGATCAGCCCCAGGCCGTACGCGATCCACCGCAGCCAGGAGCGGCGTCGACCGGTGGGGTCGACGAAGACGGGTGGGGGTTCGGGCACCGTTGCCATCAGGGTGGTGGGGCTGTCTACCCGTACCAGCATCATGGTCGGTCCGTCCACGGCCGGCGGTGCCGGCGCGACCCGCACGGCCGGCTGCACCACCGTCGCGTCCTGCCCTGCCGGGTGCCAGCCCTCCAGCGCGTCGGCCTTCGCGTTGGCGCTGGTGAGGCGGTCCCGGTTCATGGGGCCGCAGTTTAGAAGCGAGCATTCCTCGATCTGCCGGCGGCATCCGCGTTTGGGACGCAAGTTGCATCCGACAAACGCCCGGTCGGAGCCGGAGTGACCGGATCGCTGCGGACGGCGACGTACGGCTCGGCCGGTAGGCGGCACCCGACCCCGCGCCCGTCCCGCGCGGCCTGCCCGAATCCCGCCTCGGCCGGCGCGAACGACCGGGTCGCCGTCCGGCCGGCGGAGACACGGTCGTCCGGACCGCTCACCGACCCCTGGTCGGACGGCCCAAAATAAAGATCCTCTCGGTCGACGCGCAGGTCGGTGCCCCGCCGACCGGCCCGGCCGTCCGGCGGACCGATGGCCCGCGTCCGGGGGCGTCGAGGGTCCGGGCGGGACCTTCCGGTATCCGGGTAGCGTGAGTGCCGTGGCCCGCAGCGTGTACCTGACCAGCGTCGGCTCGGGCGGGGGGAAATCCACCGTCGCCCTCGGACTGGCCGAGCTGCTGTCCCGGCAGGTCGGCCGGATCGGAGTGTTCCGGCCGCTGGTCGCGCCGGATCCGCCCGACCCGATCCTCGCCCTGCTCACCGAGCGCTACCGGGTCGGCCTGCCGGTCACGGAGCTGCACGGCGCCACTTACGCCGAGGCGACCGCCCTGGTTGCCGACGGTCGCCGGGAGGAGCTGATCTCCCGGATCGTGGAGCGCTACCGGGAGGTGGAGCGGCAGTTCCCGGCAATGGTCGTGGTGGGCAGTGACTTCGCCGGTGCCGGTGCCGGTGACGGCCCCCGGGAGCTGGCCTTCAACGCCCGGCTGGCCACCGAGTTCGGCAGCGTCGTGGTGCCCGTGGTGGACGGCTTCGAGCAGTCACCCGACACGATCAGCGCCGCTGCCCGGGGCGCGTACCACGACGTGGCCGACCTCGGCGCGACCGTGCTCGCGGTGCTCGCCAACCGGGTGCCGGGCGTCATGGCGCTGCCCCGGTTGCCGGTCCCCGCGTACGCGATTCCGGAGGTGCCGAGCGTGTCGGCGCCGACGGTGGCCGAGGTGGCGGCGGCGCTCGACGCCACCCTGCTCGCCGGTGACGAGACGGCGCTCGGCCGGGACGTGCTCGACTACGTGGTCGGCGCGGCGCACGTGCCGACCCTGCTGGACCACCTGACCGAGGGCGCGCTGCTGATCATGCCGGGCGACCGGGACGACCTGCTGGTGGCAGCGGCTGCGGCGCACGTCGCCGGCCAGGTGTCCCTGGCCGGGCTGGTGCTCACCCTGGGGGTGCCGCCCGACCCCCGGGCGATGCGGCTGGTGGCGGCGCTGAACGCCCGGCTCGCGGTGCTCTCGGTGACCAGCGACAGCTACCACACGGTGGCCGCGTCGAGCCGCATCGAGGGCCGGCCCAGCGCCGGCAACCCGCGCAAGGTGGAGGCCGCCCTCGGCGCCTTCGAGGCGCACGTCGACACGGCCGAGCTGGCCGGCCGGCTGCGGGTCAGCCGCTCCGAGCGGGTCACCCCGTTGATGTTCGAGTACGACCTGATCGACCGGGCCCGGACGCGACGGCGGCACCTGGTGCTGCCGGAGGGGACGGAGCCACGGGTCCTGCGCGCCACGGAGATCCTGCTGCGCCGAGGCGTGGCCGACCTGACCCTGCTCGGCCGTCCCGAGGAGGTCGCCCGGGGCGCCCGGGAGCTGGGCGTCGACATCGGCGCGGCCCGGGTGGTGGACCCGGCGGCCAGCCCGTGGCGCGAGGAGTTCGCCGAGGCGTACGCGAAGCTGCGCGCCCACCGGGGCGTCACCGTCGAGCTGGCACACGACATCGTGGCGCAGCCGAACTACTTCGGCACGATGATGGTGTCGGCCGGCCACGCCGACGGCATGGTCTCCGGCGCCACCCACACCACCGCGGCGACCATCCGCCCCGCGTTCGAGATCGTCAAGACCATGCCGGAGGTCTCCGTCGCCTCCAGCGTCTTCTTCATGCTGCTCGCCGACCGGGTGCTGGTCTACGGCGACTGCGCGGTCAACCGCGACCCGGACGCCGCCCAGCTCGCCGACATCGCCATCTCCTCGGCCGACACTGCGGCCCGGTTCGGCATCGAACCCCGGGTGGCGATGCTGTCGTACTCGACCGGCAGCTCCGGTGCCGGCGCGGACGTGGAGAAGGTCGCAGCGGCCACCGCCCTGGTCCGGCAGCGCCGGCCCGAGCTCGCCGTGGAGGGACCGATCCAGTACGACGCGGCGATCGACCCGGCCGTGGCGGCGACGAAGCTGCCCGGCAGCACGGTCGCCGGCCACGCCACGGTCTTCATCTTCCCGGACCTGAACACCGGCAACAACACCTACAAGGCGGTGCAGCGCTCGGCCGGGGCGGTGGCCGTGGGGCCGGTGATGCAGGGCCTGCGCCGGCCGGTCAACGATCTCTCCCGAGGAGCCACCGTGCCGGACATCGTGAACACCGTTGCGATCACCGCCATCCAGGCCGCCGCGCTCACCGACGCATCGGCGGCGGTGCTCTCGTGAGCAAGGTACTCGTGCTCAACAGCGGTTCGTCGTCGGTGAAGTACCGGCTCTACGACGGCGAGCGCGTGCTCGACCGGGGCATCGTGGAGCGGATCGGCGAGCCGGGTGGTGGCCCGGGCGACCACGCCGGCGCGATCCGACAGATCCTGACCGGACTGGACCTGACCGGGCTGGCCGCCGTGGGTCACCGGGTGGTGCACGGCGGTCGGCGGTTCACCGCGCCGACGCTGGTTGACGACGCGGTGCTGGCCGCCATCGCCGACCTGGTGCCGCTCGCCCCGCTGCACAACCCCGCCAACCTCACCGGCATCGCGGTGGCCCGCGAGGCGCTGCCCGAGGTGCCGCAGGTCGCCGTCTTCGACACGGCGTTCCATCACACGCTGCCCGACTCCGCCGAGACCTACGCGATCGACCGGGAGGTCGCGCAGCGGTACGGCATCCGCCGGTACGGCTTCCACGGCACCTCGCACGCGTACGTCTCCCGGCGCGCCGCCGACCTGCTGGGCCGCCCGTACGCCGAGGTCAACACCATCAGTCTGCACCTCGGCAACGGCGCCAGCGCCTGCGCGGTCTCGGGTGGACGCAGCGTCGCCACCTCGATGGGGATGTCCCCGCTGGAGGGCCTGGTGATGGGGACCCGCAGCGGAGACCTGGATCCGGCCATCGTGTTCCACCTGCGCAGGGAGGGCGGGATGGGCGTCGACGAGATCGACGACCTGCTCAACCACCGCAGCGGCCTGCTCGGGCTGACCGGCGTCAACGACATGCGCGAGGTGCTGGCCCGGCGGGCGGCCGGGGACCAGGCGGCGACGCTCGCCTTCGACGTCTACTGCCGGCGGATCACCAGCTACGTGGGCGCCTACTACGCCCTGCTCGGTCGGGTGGACGCGATCGCCTTCACCGCCGGTGTCGGCGAACACGCGGCACCGGTACGCGCGGCGGCGCTGGCCGGGCTCGGCCGGCTCGGCATCACCGTCGACGCGGAGCGCAACGCGGGCAGCGGCGACCGGCTCATCTCGCCGGACGGCGCCGAGGTGGCGGTCTGCGTCATCGGCACCGACGAGGAGCGGGAGATCGCCCGCACGGCCAGAGCGGTGGTCGAAGCGGCCCGCTGAGCCGCCACATCGACCCAACCGGCGGGTCGCGTGCCCGGGCGGTGAGGGGGGGGACACCCGGGCAACGGCACCCGGGTGGGTGCGCCGGGGCCCTACCGTGATGCCGTGGATGTTGTTCCACGGCGGCTCGTCGCGTCGGCGATGGCTCTGCTGATGGCTCTGCTGATGGCCGGGGTGACCGGCTGCGCGGCGACCGGCGACCCGGCCGGCCGGGTGACGCCGACCCGGGCGGCACCCCAACTGCAGTACGCGGTGGCCGTCCGGACGTTCGTCGTCGACCCCGGCTCGGCGCGGCCCCTGCCGGTGACCCTCTGGTACCCGGCGCAGGGCAGTCGGGTGGCCGACGGGCGGTTCCCGGTGGTGCTCTACAGCCACGGCCTGGCCAGCCTGCCCGAGCTGCACTCCGGGCTGACCGCCCGCTGGGCCGCCGCCGGTTTCGTGGTGGCCGCTCCCGCGTACCCGCACACCCGACGCGGCGCGGCCCGTTTCTCCCGGGCCGACGTACGCCATCAACCGGCCGACGGATGGCGGGTGATCCGGCACCTGGTCCAGCTCGACCGCCGAGCCGGCGACCCCCTCGCCGGCCATCTCGACGTGCAGCGGATGGCGGCGGCCGGTCACTCGGCAGGCGGCTTCACCACGGCGGGCATGTTCACCAGTGGGCACCCGGTCAGCCTGCGCGCCGGCATCGTGATCGCCGGCGGTGGAATGGCGGGCAGCTTCGCGGGACCGCCCGCGCCCATGCTCTTCGTGCACGGCACCGCCGACTCGGTTGTGCCACTCAACGTCGGCCGGGCCGCCTATCACCGTACGCCCGGCCCCGCCTGGTTCCTCAGTCTGCTCGGGCAGGGGCACGGCGAGTACCTCGTCCCCGGCCGACCCGGCTTCGCCCAGGTGCTCGGCGTCACCACCGACTTCCTCCGGTGGACCCTCTACGGCGACCCGGAGGCCGCCCGTCGCCTCCCCACCCACGCCCTGCTCTCCAACATCACCTCCTTCGAGTCCCGCCCCACCCGCTGACTCCCCCGCGATCTTGCACTTTTCGTCCCCGCAAATCACCCCATAAGCATCTTTTCGGCGACCGAAACTGCAAGATCGGCGCGGCGGAGGGGTGGGGGGAGGGGTGGGGGTGGGTGGGGGGGAGGCAGAATCGGGGTGTGGGGCGTCGTGTCGGGTCGGCTCTGCTCGCCAGCGCGCTGGTCACCGGCGCGGTGGTGGGCTGTTCCAGTAGCCGCGACACCGTGCCGCAGGCGACTTCCGCCGCGCCGGCGCCCACCTCGGTCGCGCCGGAGAAGCCAGCAGTACCCGCCGGCAGCGCGCCGGAACGCGCCTTCGCGGTCGGCGTACGACAGCTGAAGCTGAACCGCGACGGCGATCGGCCGCTGCCGGTGACCCTCTGGTACCCGGCGGCCGGGCGGGCCGGCGGGCCGCCGACGACCTCGGCCGACGCGGCGGCCGGGAAGTTCCCGGTGGTCATGTTCAGCCACGGCCTGGGTGGCCGACCCGACGACTACGCGGAGCTGCTGACCCGCTGGGCGGCGGCCGGTTTCGTGGTCGCCGCGCCGACCTTCCCGCACACCTCCCGGTCCGGCGACCGCAACGTGCTCGACGTGCTCAACCAGCCCACCGACGTGTCGTACGCGCTGACCCGGGTGCTCGCCCTCGACGCACGTGAGGACGACCCGCTGCGCGGACGGCTGGCGACCGACCGGGTAGCCGCCGCCGGGCACTCGGCCGGCGGGGTGACCACCATCGGCCTCTTCACCACCGGTCGGGACGAGCGGCTGGCCGCCGGGATCGTCCTCGCCGGCACCGCCCTCGGAGTGGGCACCGCCTTCGCCGGCGCCGCGGCACCGCAACTCTTCGTGCACGGCGAGGCCGACGAGGTGGTGCGGTACGCCGCCGGCAGGGCCGTGTACGACAAGGTGCCCTGGCCGAAGGCGATGCTCAGCCTGCCCAACGGCGACCACGGCCGAGCCCTGCTGCGCGACGGCCCCTCGCTGCGGGTGGTGGCTGACACCACCATCGAGTTCCTACGCTGGGCCCTCTACGGCGACGCCGATGCCAGGGCCCGCATTCCCGCGGCCGGCGCCCGCAACGGCATCGCCACCCTCGACGACCGCTTGTAGAACCGCGGCGGCTCAGGCGGTGTGGTCGATGACGACCTTGCCGAAGACGTCTCCGGAGTGCAGGCGGGCGAAGGCGTCCGCCACCCGGCTGAACGGCACCACGCTGTCCACCACCGGTCGGACGCCCCGTTCCGCGCAGAACGCCAGCAGGTCGGTCAGCTCTCCCGGCGTGCCCATCGAGGTGCCCAGGATCTCCAACTGCATGGCGAAGACCCGGCGCAGGTTGAGCTTCGGTTCGTGCCCGGCGGTCGCGCCGGCGACCACGATCCGGGCCCCGGGCGCGGCGGACTTCAGCGAGTGGTCGAAGGTGGCCGCGCCGACGGTCTCGACGACCACGTCGACCCGTTCGGGCAGCCGCGCGCCGGGTTCGACCGCGGTCGCGCCGAGCTGGGCGATGCGCTCCCGCTTGACCGTGTCCCGGCTGGTCGCGTACACCCGTTTGCCCATCGCGGCAGCCAGCGCGACCGCCGCGGTGGCCACGCCACCACCGGCGCCCTGGACCAGCACGGCGTCGGCCTCGTCGACGCGGCCCTTGGTGGTGAGCATCCGCCACGCGGTCAGCCAGGCGGTCGGCAGGCACGCCGCGTCGGTCGCCGCCAGGCCCGCCGGCAGCGGCAGCAGATTCGATCGGGGTACGGCCACCCGCTCGGCCAGGGTGCCCGGGAAGTGCTCGGAGAGGATCGACACGCCGCGCGGGTCACCTGCAGTGGCCACCACCGGGTAGACGACCACCTCGTTGCCGGCGGGGTCCGTCCCGGCCGCGTCACAGCCCAGGATCATCGGCAACTGTTCGGCGCGCAGCCCCACGCCCCGCAGCGACCAGAGGTCGTGGTGGTTGAGCGAGCTGGCCGTGACGCGCACGACCACCCAGTCGTCATCGGGCAGGCTCGGCTCGGGCTGCTCACCGACGGTGAGTGCGGCGAGCGGGTCGGCGTCGTCGAAACGGGAGGCGAAGGCGGCACGCATGATCCGCACCGTAACAAGCGGAGCGGGCGTTAAGAAGGGGCCCTTCCTATGCACGAGGCGTTAAGAAGGGGCCCCTCCTTACACCTCAGGCGCGGGCGACGCCGGCGCGGCGGGCGGCCTCGGCGACCGCCTCGGCGACGGCGGGGGCGACCCGCGGGTCGAGCGGGGAGGGCACGATCGCGTCCGGGGCCAGCGTCTCGGCCACCACGGCGGCGATGGCGTCGGCCGCCGCGACCTTCATGGTGTCGGTGACCCGGGTGGCGCGGGCCGCCAGGGCGCCCCGGAACACGCCCGGGAAGGCCAGCACGTTGTTGATCTGGTTCGGGTAGTCGCTGCGGCCGGTGGCGATCACCGCAGCGTGGCGCCCGGCCACCTCCGGATGCACCTCGGGCGTGGGGTTGGCCAGCGCGAAGACGATCCCGCCGGGGGCCATCCCGGCCACCGCCTGCTCGGGGATCTGCCCGCCGGAGACCCCGATCAGGACGTCGGCGTCGCGCAGCGCCTCGATGATGTCGCCCTGCCGACCGTCGGCGTTGGTCAGTTCGGCCAGCTCTGCCTTTGTGCCGGTCAGGTTGGGGCGATGGGCGGAGATGATGCCCTGGGAATCGCAGACCACCACCTGGTCCGGGTCCACTCCCCCGGCGACCAGCATCCTGGTCACCGCCACCCCGGCGGCGCCCGCGCCGCTGACCGCCACCCGCAGGTCGCCGAGCTTGCGGTTGAGCAGCGTGGCCGCGTTGCGCAGCGCCGCCAGCACGACGATCGCGGTGCCATGCTGGTCGTCGTGGAAGACCGGGATGTCCAGCGCCTCGTCGAGCCGGCGCTCGACTTCGAAGCAGCGCGGGGCGCTGATGTCCTCCAGGTTGATCCCGCCGAACGAGGGGGCGAGCGCCGTGACCGTCGCCACGATCTCGTCGACGTCCTGGGTGTCCAGGCAGACCGGTACCGCGTCGACCCCGCCGAACTGCTTGAACAGCACGGCCTTGCCCTCCATCACCGGCAGCGCGGCGCGCGGGCCGATGTTGCCGAGGCCGAGTACGGCCGAACCGTCGGTGACGACCGCGACCGTGTTCGACGCCCAGGTGTAGTCGTGGGTGAGCGTCGGATCGGCGGCGATGGCCTCACACACCCGGGCCACCCCGGGGGTGTACGCGAGGGAGAGGTCGTCCCGGCTGGTCAGCGGGACCGTCGAGACGACGGCCATCTTGCCGCCCCGGTGCAGTCGGAAAACCGGATCAGCAGGGTCCACGGTGGACGAAGACATGGTGACTCCAGGATCTGTCGAGCAGCTGGACCAGCCGGTCGGGCGCACGGTGAGGCGACGAGCGGCGGCGCGCGGTGCGGGGGGTCACCCGGACGTCTCCGAGCATATGGGAGCGGCGTCGCCAGCACGTGACCAGGGTCATAACCGACGGGACGGCAGCCGGCCGGGCCGTGGCCAGTAGCGGGCCACCACCCGGCCGATCACGTCGGCCACCCCGTACGCCCGGGAGTCGTCGGTGACCAGATCGTTGTCCCCGTACAGCCACCAGCCGCCGTCGGCGGGACGGACCGCGCGTTTGACGACCAGCAGGTCCGGGCGGCTGCGGAAGACCGCGACCACCACGTCGCCGGGGCGGACGGCCCGGCCGCCCCGGCGGACCAGCACCGCGTCGCCGTGCCGCAGCGTGGGCGACATGGACGGGCCGGTCACCAGTACGGCTGACAGCGGCCACCGCAGCCGGGCCTCGGGCACCGGTTTCACCTCCAGCGGCCTCGGGGACCATGTCCAGGAGTAATGTCGTCTTGGATCATCGCAAACTTCCCATGGAGGATCCCGATGCGACTTCCGCGCATCCTCACGCCTCGCGTGACCGCCAGCGCGCACTGCGACCTGCCCTGCGGTGTCTACGACCCCGCTCAGGCTCGGATCGAGGCCGAGTCGGTGAAAATGATCTGCGAGAAGTACCAGGCCAACACCGACCCCGAGTTCCGCACCCGAGCCATCCTGATCAAGGAGCAGCGGGCCGAGCTGGTCAAGCACCACCTCTGGGTGCTGTGGACCGACTACTTCAAGCCGCCGCACTTCGAGAAGTACCCGAACCTGCACCAGCTGTTCAACGAGGCCACCAAGCTGGCCGGTGCCGCCGGCGCCAAGGGCGCCACCGACCCGGCCAAGGCCGACGAGCTGCTGCAGAAGATCGACGAGATCGCGAAGATCTTCTGGGAGACCAAGCAGGCCTGACAGCGCCATCCACGGCGGCCGGTGCGTCCGTACGGACGCACCGGCCGCCGGCCACCCGCACCACCACCGCCGCCGTCGTCGCTGGCGGCCATCGAACATCCGGCCGCCTGAGCGGGTAGAGTCCCCGACCGGGGGGATGAGTGGTGACTCAACTGACTGGCCAGCCGGCAACCGACGACGTCGTGCACCTCACCGTGCCCGCCGACGGCGGCTATCTCGGCGTGCTGCGCACCGCCACCGCGGGCCTCGCGGCCCGCCTGCAGTTCGCCCTCGACGAGATCGAGGATCTGCGCATCGCCGTCGACGAGGCGTGCGCCATGCTGCTTGCCATCGCGGCCCGGGGGGCCGATCTCGACTGCCGGTTCACGGTGATCGAGGACGCACTGACCGTCGAGGTCACCGTGCCGACCGTGCCGGGTGCCAAGCTGCCGGCCGAGTCGTCGTTCGCCTGGAAGGTGCTCACCGCGCTGACCACCTCGGCGTCGGCGAGCGCGGTCGCCGGCCGGGCCACCATCTCGCTGCTCACCCGTCGTACGACGGGTTGGTGACGGTCTCAGCTCACTCGAAGCCCAGGGCTCGCGTGGTGGGCGGGCTGACCAGCAGCCAGGTGACGCCGATCCCGAGCGCGATCAGCGGTACGCCGAGCCAACCCAGCCCTCCCTGGATCATGAACCAGCCGATCGGCAGCAGCATCAACTGGAGCACGATGGCCGGAGCGCGGGCACCAGCCCGGCGGCGCAGCAGCGCGCCACCCAGCGCCCTGAGCGCACCGGCGGCGCCGGCGGCGAAGGCCGTGACCAGTAACGCCGAGGTCAGGTCGGTGCTGGTGGCGGTGAAGTCGGCGACGACCAGCCAGGCGGCGACCAGCCCGACGGCAACCGACTGGCCCTGTAACAGCCGCACCGCCCAACGGAGCGTGACGGGGGTCGGGACGGAGTCGATGGCCACGCGGACACGATACCCGTGACGGTCCGGAGTACAGTGCCGCCCATGCGGGCCGTCCTGCTGGTCAATCCGAAGGCCACCACCACGAGCGAACGCGCACGGGACGTGCTGGTCCGGGCGCTACGCAGCGAGGTCGATCTTTCCGTGCGCTACACCCGCCGGCGGGGGCACGCCACCGCGCTGGCCCGTGAGGCCGCCGCCGAGGGGGTCGACGTCGTGGTGACCCTCGGCGGCGACGGCACGGTCAACGAGGTGGTCAACGGTCTGATGACGGCCACCACGGTCAGTGGCCGACCGCCGACGGCGGAACGCCTGCCTGCCCTGGCCACCGTGCCGGGCGGCTCGACCAACGTCTTCGCGCGAGCGCTGGGCCTGCCCCGGGAGTGGCCGGAAGGCGCCAGCATGATCCTGGAGGGGCTACGGCTGGGCCGGTACCGGACGATCGGCCTCGGCCAGGCCGACGACCGCTACTTCACGTTCTGCGCCGGCTTCGGGCTCGACGCCGCAGTGATCCATCGTGTCGAGGAGGCTCGACGCCGGGGCCGGGTCTCCTCGCCGGGGCTCTACTTTCGCGCCTTCACCGCACAGTTCCTGTTCGGCTCCGAACGGCGACACCCGGCGATCCGGCTGGAGCAGCCGGGCGAGGAGAGCGCCGGCGAACTGGCCAGCGTCATCGTCCAGAACACCGCCCCGTGGACCTACGTCGGGGACCGGGAGGCCAACCCGAACCCGGATGCCTCGTTCGATCTGGGGCTCGACGTGCTGGCCTTTCGCCAGCTTGGTGTCGCGAGCACGACACGTACGGTGACGCAATTCCTCTCCAACACGCCGGATCCGCGTGGCCGGCAGGTGCTGCGACTGCACGACGTGGCTGAGTTCACGCTGGTCGCGGGCCGTCCCCAGGCATTTCAGCTCGACGGCGACTATCTTGGCGAGAGGGAAAAAGTCAGATTCACCTCCGTTCCGGCCGCACTCAGAGTAATCTGTTAGGCCTCCGGCACCACCGGGTAGGAACGACAGGGTGCATCCCCCGACGCCCCGACTCGCGACACCCGGGGCTCGTGTCGGAAATGTCAGCATTGTCCGCCGGACTGTACTATATTGATGATCGACTGTGATACGGCGGGTAGCCGGAGCAATCCGGAACCCGGACAAATGGGTTGTGGGCTTGCTCACCGCCCGGAGTTTTTCCGAGCGCCACCCTTGACATTGCGCAAGTTCGTGAAAGTATTCACAAGCGAACTTGAGTTACCGGGACATTGCCCGAACGCGCCCAGCAGGTTGAGCCGTTCCAGCAGGTCTCGGGGCCAACGGGCCTGCTCACGCAGTGCCGAATTGACGGACGCGAACCGTCATCATCGGCATTGCGGATGCATATAGGAAAAGCACCAAACAGCAACGTCTGCCACCCACCCAGAATGAGGAGTGTTGCCGCCATGGACTGGCGCCACCGTGCTGTCTGCCGCGACGAGGACCCGGAGCTGTTCTTCCCGATCGGGACGTCCGGTCCGGCTCTCCTGCAGGTCGAGCAGGCCAAGGCCGTCTGCCGGCGCTGCTCCGTGACCGATCAGTGCCTGCAGTGGGCACTGGAGTCCGGTCAGGACGCTGGCGTCTGGGGCGGGATGAGCGAGGAGGAGCGGCGCGCTGTCAAGCGTCGCGGCGGCCTCCGGGTGCTGCGCGCTCACTCCGCCTGACCACAACCGCACCACGGAAGAACGCCCCGGCCGGCTCCGCCCGCCGGGGCGTTCTACTGCCGCCCCACTCGCGTCGATCATGAGGTTAGCGACAGAATCAGAGATCAAGAGCGCCGCTAACCTCATGACCAATGCGGCGGAGCACCAGGTCGACCAGTTCCGGGGTGTCGGTGAGGGGGGCGGAGACGGCCACGGCGCCGGCGGTGCGCGCGGTCGTCGTCACTGCGTCGTGGAAGAAACCGGGGGCCAGGAAGTAGGCGGCCACGGCCACCCGCCGGGCACCGGCCGCCCGCAGCCGGGTAACCGCCGCGCCGGAGTCCGGTGGCGCCGCCGAGGCGTACGAGACCCGGGTCGGGGTGTCCAGGGCCGCGCCCAGTGCGGCGGCCACCCGCCCGACGGACCCGCGGGCGGCGGCGTCCCGGGTCCCCGCCGCGGCCAGCACCAGCGCGTCGAAGCGGCCTGGATCCGCCTCGGCCAGCCGCCGCCGCAACCCGGCGAGCAGCGCCGGGTCCACCTCGTCGCCCACCGGGCCGAGCACGTCGGTCACCCGCACCCGGATCGGAGGCCCGGACCGGTTGGCCGCGGCCACCGCCGCCGGGATGTCCACCCGCCGGTGGTACGCGGCGGTGAGCAACAACGGCACCAGGACCACCCGGGGGTGCCCGGCGGCGGCCAACCGACGCAACGCCTGCGCCGGATCGGGCTGGGTGTGATCGAGCCAGCTTGCCAGGACCGGGGCGCCGGGCCGGGCCGCCGCGACCGCTCGAGCCAGCGCCCTGGTCGCCTCGGCCGCCCGTGGATCGCGGCTGCCGTGCGCGACCAGGAGCACGGGATCGGTGTCGGGCTTCCCGGGCCGGCTCCGACCGCCGCTCAGAGATGCAGCCCGCACTCGGTCTTCTCGAACATGGCCCACCGGCCGGCGCGCGGATCCTCCCCGGCCTTGGTCCGCCGGGTGCACGGCCAGCAGCCGATCGAGCCGTAGCCGCGCCGGAACAGCTCGTTGACCGGCACGTTCCACCGGGCGATGTACGCGTCGACGTCCGCCTGGGTCCAGGCCGCGATCGGGTTGACCTTCACCTTGCCGCGCCGGTCGTCGAACGCCACCACCGGCGTGTTGGCGCGGGTCGGGGACTCGTCACGGCGCAGCCCGGCGGCCCAGGCGTCGTAGCCGGCGAGCGCCCGCTCCAGCGGCTCCACCTTGCGCAGCCGGCAGCACTCGTCCGGCGATCTGTTGAACAGCCGCGGCCCGTACTCGCCGTCCTGCTGCCCCACGGTGAGCCGCGGCCGGATCGACCGGACGTTGACCGGCAGCGCCCGCGCCACCTCGTCGCGGACGGCGAGGGTCTCCGGGAAGTGCAGGCCGGTGTCGAGGAAGACCACGTCGACCCCGGGCGCCACCCGGGAGACCAGGTGGGCGAGGACCCCGTCGGCCATCGAACTGGTCACGCAGAACCGGGCGCCGAAGGTCTCCGCGGCCCATCGGGCGATCTCCGACGCCGGGGCGCCCTCCAACTCGCGGCCGGCGCGTTCGGCCAGCTCCCGCAGTTGGGCCGGGCTGCGCCGACCGGCCTCCGTGGACGCCGTGCCGACCAGCCCCAGGCCGGCGGCGGAGACCAGCCCGCTCATCGGTTCACCGCCCGGGAGAGCAGGCCGGTGAACCGGACCGTGAAGACCCGGGCGCAGGCGTGGCACTCCCACGCGCCGTGCCCGGCCTCGCTCGGCCGTAGGTCCTCCTCGCCGCAGTACGGGCAGTACAACGGGACGGCTCGGGTCTCACCGCTCATCGCGCCACCTCGCTACGCTCGGTGCCGCGATGAGACTCCGAAGCACTGAACCGAAAGATTCGCTCGCTACGCTCGCTCATCGCAGTTCCTCCTCGTCGGCACGGATCACCCAGTTGGCGAACGTCTCGCCCTCGGTGCGGCCGGCCAGGTAGTGCCGGACCAGCCGCTCGACGTACTCGGGAAGTTCCTCGGCGGTCGTCTTCAGACCGCGCAGCTTGCGACCGAAGCCGGCGGTCTGCCCCGCGACCATGCCCAGCCCGCCGCCGAGGTGCACCTGGAAGCCCTCCACCTGGCGACCGTCCGGACCGGTCACCAACTGGCCCTTGAGGCCGATGTCGGCCACCTGGGTACGCGCGCAGGCGTTCGGGCAGCCGTTGAGGTGGATGGAGATCTGGGCGTCCTTGAGGTCCTCTCCGGCGAGTCGTTCCTCCAGCCGGGCCACCAGCTCCTCACCGCGCGCCTTGGTCTCGACGATGGCGAGCTTGCAGTACTCGATGCCGGTGCAGGCCATGGTGCCACGCCGCCAGATCGACGGGCGGGCCTCCAAACCGATCCCGCGCAGCGCCGTGACCAGCGACTTCGAACGCTCCGGTGGGACGTCGAGCACCAGCAGGTTCTGGTACGGGGTGAGCCGCACCCGGCCGCTGCCGTGCGCCTCGACCACGTCCGCGAGCTGGGCCAGTTGGCTGCCGGAAACCCGCCCGACCACCGGGGCGGCACCGACGTAGTGGCGACCGTCCCGCTGGGCATGCACGCCGAGGTGGTCGATCGGCTTCTCCGGCAGATCCGGGGCGGGACCGTCGAGCAGCGTCCGGCCGAGGTACTCCTTCTCCAGCACCTCGCGGAACTTCACCACGCCCCAGTCGGCGACCAGGAACTTCAGCCGGGCCCGGTGGCGCAGCCGACGGTAGCCGTAGTCGCGGAAGATGCCGACCACGCCGGCCCAGACCTCCGCCACCTCGGCCAGGGGCACCCAGACGCCGAGCCGCTGGGCCAGCATCGGGTTGGTGGAGAGGCCACCACCGACCCACAGGTCGAAGCCGGGCCCGTGCTCGGGGTGGTCGACGCCGAGGAAGGCGATGTCGTTCGCCTCGTACGGGGTGTCCACCAGCCACGAGATCGACGTCTTGAACTTGCGGGGCAGGTTGGAGAACTCCTGGTCGCCGATGTACCGCTGGACGATCTCGTCGATCGCTGGCGAGGCGTCGATCCGCTCCGCCTCGGCCACCCCGGCCACCGGGCTGCCCAGCACGACCCGGGGGCAGTCGCCGCACGCCTCGGTGGTCTGCAACCCGACGGCCTCCAGCCGCCGCCAGATCTCCGGCACGTCCTCGATGCGGACCCAGTGGTACTGGATGTTCTGCCGGTTGGTGATGTCGGCGGTGTCCCGGGCGAACTCCCGGGAGATCTCGGCGACCGTACGCAGCTGCGCCAGGTCGAGCTGGCCGCCGTCGACGCGTACCCGCAGCATGAAGAACTCGTCTTCCAGCTCGTGCGGCTCCAGCACGGCGGTACGTCCACCGTCGATGCCCGCCTTGCGCTGCGTGTAGAGGCCCCACCAGCGGAACCGGCCGCGCAGGTCCTGCGGGTCGATGGAGGCGAAGCCCTGGTGCGCGTAGATGTTCTCGATCCGCTCGCGTACGTTGAGCGGGTTGTCGTCCTTCTTGATCCGCTCGTTGGGGTTGAGCGGCTCGCGGTGCCCGAGCGCCCACTGGCCCTCGCCGCGGGCCCGGCGCGGTGTCCGAGCGGGTCTTGCCGGGGGGTTCTCGGGGCGGGCCGGAATCTCGCTGACCACCATCGCGGCGTCCTCCGTTGTCTGCAGTGCCTCGGTCGGGTACCACAAACGCGACGACCGGCTCCCGATGGGGCCGTGGACAACGGTGTCATGGGGGCGGCCGGCGCGCTGCGTGCCCGAGGCAGGATTGGTCGGGCGTCGTCAGTGAGCCGGACAGATGGCGCTGAACACGCGGCCGTAGTCCACGTGGCGACGGGCCACGAGGCGACGGACTAGGGCAGCAGCCATGCACGCCATGCTTCCACATCCCGGCCGGGCCGGCCAATGACCGCGTGGGCGATCCCACATCACGGGCGCCGGCTGAGTCACCCGCGAGCTACGCCCTGTGGCAGGCTCGCGACATGGGTGATTTGTCGGGTAAGTCGGTCCCGATCGCCGGCACCGGGGTCCGACTCAACGGCCTGCGCCTGCGCGCCCTGCCGGTGTGGCTGGTGCCGGCCGGCGTCACCCTGATCGTGACGCTGGCCGGGTTGGACGCCGCCCAGCCGTGGCGGGACGAGTTGGCCACCTGGAGCGCCGCCAGCCGGCCGGTGAGCGGACTGCTCCGGCTGGCCGGCACCATCGACGCCGCCACCGTGCCGTACTACCTGCTCATGCACGCCTGGGTGGCGGTCGCCGGTGACTCGGTGGCCGCGCTGCGCCTGCCGTCCGCGCTGGCGATGGCGGCGGCGGCCGGGCTGACCGCCGGGCTCGGGCAACGGCTCTGCGACGCCCGCGTCGGCACCCTCGCCGGCCTGCTGTTCGCGGTACTACCCGGCACCGCCCGGTACGCCCAGGAAGCCCGACCGTACGCCCTGGCCTGCGCGCTGGCCGTGCTGAGCACCCTGCTGCTGGTCGATGCGCTGCGCCGTCCCGGCCGGAGCCGCTGGGCCGCGTACGCCGCCGCGACCACCGCCCTGGGACTGACCCACCTGATCGCCCTCACCCTGCTCGCCGCCCACGCCGTAGCGGTGCTCGGCACCGTCACCGGCCCCGACCGGCGGCAGTCCGACCGACCCCGGCCGAACCAGGGACGGCCGGGTTCGCATCCAGCGCCGCCGGACCCAGCCCGGTCGGACCGGTGGCGTGCCGCCTGGCCGTGGCTCGCCGCCCTGGTGCCGGTGGTGCTCGCCGTGGCGCCGCTGGCGCTGCTGTCCTCCGGCCAACGGACCCGGCAACTGGACTGGGTGGACGGCAGCCGCCCTGCGGACCTGGCGGCGCTGCCCGGTGGGGTGGCACAGAGCGGCGTGGTCGGCGGCGTGCTGGTCGGGCTCGCCGCGCTCGGTCTGGTCCGGGCCGGTCGGCGGATGGTGCTGCCGGCGAGCTGTGTCGTACTCCCGGTGTCGCTGCTCTTCCTCGCCGGGCTGGTCGTACCGCTGTGGGTTCCTCGCTACCTGCTCTTCGTGGTGCCCTTCGCCTGTCTGCTGGCCGGCGGAGCGCTGGCGTCCGCGCGGTTGCCGGGCGCGCTGATGGTGGTGGTCCTGGCCGGACTGCTCGGCCTCCCCGACCAGATCGCGCTGCGCCGCAGCCACGAGTGGCCCCGGACCGCGACGGTGGACTACCGGGGCGCGGCCCGGATCGTAGCGGCGGGCCACCGCGCCGGCGACGCGGTGGTCTACTCGCCCCGGGACGGCTGGCTCTTCCTCGATCTCGGTCTCCGGTACCACCTGGGCGAGCAGACGCCCAGGGACGTGCTGCTGGTTGCGGACCAGGAGCACCGGGGCGACCTGTGGGCCACCGAGTGCGAGCGACCGGCCGAGTGCCTCGCCGGCACCGACCGGGTCTGGCTGGTGCTGGCCGGCCACCACCGCGACCCCCTCACCGCC
The DNA here is from genome assembly GCF_014646235.1 of Micromonospora sonchi. Classification (GTDB taxonomy): domain Bacteria; phylum Actinomycetota; class Actinomycetes; order Mycobacteriales; family Micromonosporaceae; genus Micromonospora; species Micromonospora sonchi. The sequence continues at coordinate 100,758 of NZ_BMNB01000013.1, forward strand.
GTCCCCGCACCCAAGGGCGCCGCCCTCCGCGCCAACTACCACGTGGCCCAGATCTGGCCCCGCCCCAACCTCACCATCGCCCTCCTGACCCGCTGAGCGGATCAGGAGGTGGCGCGGGTGAGGGGGACGGTCAGCAGGGCTTCGGTGCCGCCGGTGGCGCCGGGACGCAGCTCGATGCTGCCGCGCAGTTCGCCAGTGACCAGGGCACGGACGATCTGGAGGCCGAGCTTGCGACCGCCGTCGGCGTCGAAGTCGGGCGGCAGTCCGCGTCCGTTGTCGGCGACCGTGACGTGCAACATCCTGCGGGACCGGTGCGCGGAGACCACCACCTCGGGCACCACCGCGGGCTCCGCCACCACCGACCCAGCCACCACCGGCTCCGCCACCACCTGTGCCGGGAGATCCTCATCGGCCGGAGGGAAACCGTGTTCGACGGCGTTGAGCAACAATTCGTTGAGGGCCATCACCAGCGAGGTGGCGATCTCGGCAGGCAGTACGCCGAAGCTGCCCTCGCGCCGCATCCCGACGCTCACCTCGGTCGCCGCCACCTCGGTCGCCGCGCTCGCCACCCGGTCGACGATGCCGTCGAACTCGACCGCCTCGTCGCTGGACATGGAGAGCGTCTCGTGCACCAGGGCGATCGACGCCACCCGGCGTACGGACTCCTCCAGCGCCACCCGCGCCTCCGGGATGCCGACCCGACGGGCCTGCAGACGCAGTAGCGCGGCCACGGTCTGGAGGTTGTTCTTCACCCGGTGGTGGATCTCCCGGATGGTGGCGTCCTTGGTGATCAGGGCCCGATCCCGGCGACGTACCTCGGTGATGTCGCGGACCAGCACCAGCGCGCCGATCGGCACTCCGGCAGGCATCAGCGGCAGGGCCCGGGTGAGCATGGTCGCGCCGCGCGCATCGATTTCCCGCCGCGGCGGCGGCTCGCCGCGCAGCGCGGCGAGGATGCCATTCGCGGCGTCGGTGCCCTCCAGCGGATCGCCGGCCAGCCGGCGGTGCAGCGCCGCGAGATCCTCACCGACCAGGTGGGCGGCGTAGCCCAGCCGCCGGTACGCCGACTGCGCGTTCGGGCTGGCGTACGTGACCTTGCCGCTCGCGTCCAGCCGCACCAGGCCGTCACCGACCCGGGGCGCCGAGGTGGTCTCGCCGGGGTGCCGGGGCGGCGGGAAGGTGCCATCGGCGATCATCTGGGCCAGGTCGTCGGCCGTGGTCAGGTAGTTCAGCTCCAGTTGGCTGGGGGTGCGGGCGGTGGACAGGTTGGTGTCCCGGCCCACCACGGCGATCACCTCGCCGGACTCACCGTCGGCGGTGCGCAGACGGACCGGGATCGCCTCGTGGCGGGCGGGCACGTCGCCGTACCAGACCGGATCGCCTTCCCGCCAGATCCGCCCCTGCCCGTACGCGACATCCAGGTGCGCCACTTCCGGGCCGCCGACGAACCGCCCCACCTGGTCGTCCTGGTACGCGGTGGGCGCGGTGGTGGGGCGGACCTGGGCGGCGCAGAGGAAGCTGTCCTCGCCGTTCACCGGCACCCAGAGCAGCAGGTCGGCGAAGGAGAGATCGGACAGCAGCTGCCAGTCACCGGCGAGGCGGTGCAGGTGATCGATGTCGGCCGGGCGCAGACGGGTGTGCTCCTCGGCAAGGTCACGCAGCGTGGACACGTCGACCAGGGTGCCACGCGGCCGGTCACATCGTCGCGGTGACCTTCTTCAACCCTCGTGGCGCGTCCGGATCCTCGCCCCGGGCCAGGGCCAGAGCCAGGGCGAGCCGTTGCAGCGGCAGGATGTCCAGCAGCGGGGCGTACCGCTCGTCGACCGCCGGCACGGCGAGGCGGGTGGCCGCCTCGACCTCGGCGGAGCCGATCACCACCACGTCGGCGCGGCGCTCGCCGAGCCGGGGCAGCACGTCGACCATCGACCGCCCGCCCGGCCCGCCCCCGACCACCGCCAGCACCGGCACGTCCGGAGCGGTCATGGCCAGCGGACCGTGCAGCAGGTCGGCGCCGGAGAAGGCCAACGCCGGCAGGTACGACGTCTCCATCAGCTTCAACGCCGCTTCCCGGGCGGTCGGGTACGCGTACCCCCGGCCGGTGGTGACCAGATGGGCGGCGAAACGGTAACGCGGAGCGAGCTGGGCCGGGGTGGGGTCGGCCAGCGTTCGGGCGGCCAGTTCGGGCAGGGCGGCCAGGGCGTGCCGTTCCTCGGCGGGCAGCGCGCCGTCGCCGGCCCGGATCCCCTCCACCAGCAGCAGCAGGGCCAGCAGCTCGGCGGTGTACGTCTTGGTGGCCGCCACCGCCCGTTCGTGCCCGGCGGCGATGTCGACGGAGAGCTCGGCGGCCTGCGTCAGCGGCGAATCCGGCGCGTTGGTCACCGCGAGGGTGAGCGCGCCGGCGTCCCGGGCGACCCGGAGCACCTCGGTCAGGTCGGGCGAACCACCGCTCTGGCTGACCGCGACGACCAGGGCGTCGGAGAAATCCGGACGGGCGCCGAAGAGGGTGATCGCGCTCGGTGAGGCGAGGCCGGCCGGCAGACCGAGACGGATCTCGGTGAGGTAGGTCCCGTACAGCGCGGCGTGGTCGGAGGTCCCCCGCGCGGTGAACACCACGTGCCGCGGCCGGCGCTCGGCGACGGCCGCCGCGACCCGGGCGATCGGAGCGGCGTGGTCGGTGGAGAGCAGTCGCTCGTAACCCGCCGGCTGCTCGTCGATGTCGGCGGCCATGCCGCCCCCTGGGCGCGTCACAGAAGCTCCTCCCCTGCGCACTCTCCGCGCATTTCCTGCTCAATCTTGCATCGTTGATCCGAATTCAGCAATCAAACGATCAGCATCGCGCAGCCGATCACCAAAACTCGATGCTGTCACCTACGCTGACCCGACCTCACCGCCCAACCGGTACCGACAGCGAGAGGATGACGTGGCCGAGGGAACGGACGGCCGGGCGTTGCCGGCGACGGAGGAACTGGCCCTGGCCCGGCGGGCCCTGGACGCCGGCGACCTGGCACACGCCGCCAACCATGTCGCGGGCGCGCTGGTCCGGGCCCCGACCCTGCCCGAGGTGCACGAAACCCTCGCCCGGCTCGCCGCAGCCAGCGTGGACGGCGGGCTGGACCTCTTTCCGCTGCAACACCACACCTTCGTGGGTGCGGTGGTCGCCCGGGCACACCTGCTCGCCGCGGCCGGCCGCCCCGCCGAAGGTCTCGACCTGTTGGTCGCCGCCACCGCGCACGCGCCCGGAGCGGACTGGGCCGGGGTGCCCTGGGTCACCTCTCCCGAGTTGGCCGAACGGATCGGCCCGGACCGTGCGGTCCAGGTCCTCATGCAGGTCTGCGCCGCCGCCCCGGACCCCGTGCCAGTGGCCGACCGTCCGGCGCTGGCCGCCTACCTGACGCTGGCCCGCAACGCGATCACCGTCCATCCCGAGCACGGCCTGCTGCTGGGCACGGCGTCCGCGCTGGCCCGACGGGTGGGCGAGGTCACGCTCGCGGTCCGCTGGGCCGCCCGGGGCGTACGCGCGGCACCGTCGAAGATGGGCGAGGTCTGGCTCGGGTACGCGCTGCGCAGCGCCGGGCGGACTCGGGAGGCCCTGGCCGCGCTCCGTCGCGCCGTCGACCACGACCCGGACGACCTGGCGGTGTACGCCGACATCGCCGGCACACTGGCCGACCACGGCCGGCTGGAGGAGGCGCTGGGCTGGATCGAGCACGCGCTGGTCCGCAACCCGTCCTTCGACTGCGCGGTGCACACCGCGCACCGGCTGCGGTTCCAGCACGACGGGGACGTCCGCCACCTGGTCGAGTTGGCCGACTTCATCCGGGACCACCCGGACGACTCGCACGAGCACGGCGACCTGGCCGAGTGCTGCCGCGGCCACCCCTGGTTGGGGCAGCTGACCCCACCCGCACCGAGCCCGGCGACCGCTGCCCCGGGCCCGGCCGGTTCCGAGGCCGGCTCCACCGGCGTCGACCCGACGCCCTCGACGGTGGGCCCGGCCGCGTCGGTCACCGGGCTCGATGCGGTGGCGACCATGGTGGGCCCGACCGCGTCGCCGCCCTCGGCCGAGGCGGCCCGCCGGCTCCGTCAGCTCGCCCATCCGGCGTGGCCGCACCCACCCGCGGCGTACGACACGGCAGTCACGCTGGCCACCCTGGACCTGGCCGACCTGCTCGGCCTGCTGGCCCACCCGCCGGAGACGCCGCAGACCGCGCTGGGCCGGGTGCTGTCCGGGCAGGACCCTTCGCTGTGGATCCGGTGCGTGCAGGTGTGGACCTGTCTCGGCCTGCTGCACCACCGCACCGACGAACCCTGGGCGGACTCGACCCGGCGGCGGGTGCTGGTGGGGCTGGCCGAGGGGGTCGAGGGGGTTGCCGAGGCGGCCCTGTTCGCACTGGTGACCGCTGCCTGGGTGGATCCGTCCGTACGGGCCGACGTGGCCCAGCTGGTCGCCGACCGGCTGACGGCGGCCCGGGAGCGGGCCGTCCTGTCGCTGGCCCATCTGGCCCTGGCCACCCCCGGCCTGGACAAGGACACCACCGCGCTGGCCCGAGAGCTGGCCGGGGTGCGGGGCACTTGCCGCGACCGCCTGCGGGCGCTGCTGCGTCGTCTGCTGCGGATGTTCCGGCCGCGCCTGCCCGGCCCGCCACCCCCACCCTGACGAATGTTAAGAAGGGACCCTTCCTATACACCAGGCGTTAACAGGGGGCCCTTCCTTTCAACCGATCACCGCGATCAGGTCACCGTCCTGCACCACGTCGCCCTCGTTCACCGCGAGCTGCTGCACGACGCCGTCGGACTCGGCCACCACCGGAATCTCCATCTTCATCGACTCCAGGATCACCAGGGTGTCCCCCTCGGACACGGTGTCCCCGGCCGACGCGACGACCTTCCAGACGTTCGCCACCATCTCTGCGCGGATCTCCTCGGCCATCTCCGGCCCCTCTCTCGCGACTGTCTGCGCAGTATCCAATCATGTGGGGGCCGGCAGCTGGTCCACGGCGGAACCGCCCCCGGCCGCGCCGGGACCTCGGACCACGACTTAGCATCAACGGGTCGGACCGGCGGCCCAGGGACGACCGGTGCATGCCCGGGGCCCGAGGTCCTGGGCAGGCGATCATCACGAGGAGGTCAGCATGGCGAAGAAGGCCCGCAAGAAGAAGGCCCGTAGGAAGAGCGCCGCCAACCACGGCAAGCGCCCCAACTCCTGAGCGGGTGGACCGGACCGCGTCGCGGACCGGACAGCAGGACGCCGGTGGCCTGTCGGCCACCGGCGTCGTCGTTGTCGGCTCGTCTTGCCTGCTCGTCCTTGCTGGCTCGTCGTTGTCGGCGTGCGCTCAGTCGGTCAGTTCGCGCGATTCGGTGGTCTCGACGACGACCAGCTCGCTGAGGCGTACCCGCAGCCGCTCGCGCAGCTCGTCCGGTGCGGACTCGTTGCCGCAGCAGCGGGCCACCAGCGCCTTGACCTCCTGCTCGATGCCGTACTCCCGCAGACACGGACCGCACTCGTCGAGGTGCTGGCGGATCAGCGTCCGGCGCTCCTGCTCACACTCCAGGTCGAGGTAGAGGTAGACCTCGGCGAGAACCTCACGGCAATGCGTCTCGTGTGGGTCTCCACAGCTCACGTCACACCTCCCGGCCACTGGCGGCGGTCGAACTCCGGCCCGACGATGCGGCGGAGAAGCCGCGCTCCGCGGCGTAACCCTCAAGCAGCTTGCGCAGATTACGACGCCCGCGGTGCAACCGCGACATCACGGTGCCGATCGGCGTACCCATGATCTCGGCGACCTCCTTGTAGGAGAAGCCCTCGACATCGGTCAGGTAGACCGCCAGCCGGAACTCCTCCGGCAACTGCTGGAGCGCCTCCTTGACGTCGGTGTCGGGGAGCCGGTCGAGCGCCTCGGTCTCCGCGGACCGCAGCCCTCTGGAGGTGTGCGACTCCGCCGCAGCGAGCTGCCAGTCGGTGATCTCCTCGGTGGGCGCCTGCACCGGCTGCCGCTGCCGCTTCCGGTAGGAGTTGATGTAGGTGTTGGTCAGAATCCGGTAGAGCCAGGCCTTCAGGTTCGTGCCCTGCTCGAACTGGTGGAAGGCCGCGTACGCCTTGAGGTAGGTCTCCTGGACCAGGTCCTCGGCATCCGCCGGGTTACGCGTCATCCGCAGACCAGCCGCGTACAGCTGATCAACGAAGGGCATCGCATCCCGCTCGAACCGGGCCCTGCGCTCGTCCGTCTTCTCGGTGGTCAACCGCACATCCCCTCGGGTCGGATGCTTCCCCGCCGAGGATACGCGTCCCGACCCACCAGTAGATTCGGTTCCGACGGGTGTGCCCGTCGCCACCTCGGGCGGCGACACCGTCGCCGGCCAGTCCGGGCCAGCGAGCAGCCGCCTGAGCTGCCGCGCCTCCCGCTCGTCGCGTTCCCGGCTCCGGATCTCGGTCGGCACCGGTCACCCCCCTCGCACAGTGGTCATCCGAGGGGTTCAACGCCCACTGCGGGTCGCGGCATTCCAGCCCCGTTCCTGGTCCCGCCCGCGGCCGTGCGCCGGGGCTGGGACCAGGAAGGGCCTGGGAGCCCGGTGCAACCGCCGCCCGGAGCGGGGCACGGCGACACCACCGGATGCAACGACCCGCCCCGACCGACGGAAACGGCACCGCCGACGGCGGGCCGCGCTCCGGTCGACGTGGTCAGGTCCGGGCCCAGCCGTGCTCGCGCAGCCAGTCGATCACCACGGCGGCCGTGGCGGCTGGGTCGCCGCGTAGGTCGTGCCGCTCGCCCGGCCGGATCACCACCCGCACCCCCGGGGCCGGTTCCGGCACGCCGAACGGATCCCGGTCACCGTTGACCACCAGCGTCGGCACGCCGGTCGCCAACTCACCGGCCCGGCTACGCTCCGGGCGCCCGGGCGGATGCAGCGGGAAGGCGAGCGCGACCACCCCGACGGCGGCCACGGCGGCTGCGGTCCGGCAGGCCACCCGGGCCCCGCTGGACCTGCCACCCACCAGCAGCGGTACGCCTGGATGCCGGTCGCGCAACACGCCCAGCACGGCGGTCCACGCCTCGTCGAGATGCCCGGCGGGAGCCGGTGCCCGGCGGCCGGCGACCCGATAGGGCTGGGTCACCCGGGCCACTGCCAACCCGGCGGCCACCGCCGCGTCGCCGAGCGCGCGCAGATCGGGGGCGTCGACATCGCCACCCGCGCCGTGGCCGAGGACCAGCAGCGCCCGGGCGGCTTCGGCGGGCAGGCCGGTGTCGACCCGCGCCGGACCGCGCGGGGTGTCCAGGAGATCGTCGTGCGGCACGGTCCCATTCTGCGGCCCGCGCTCGCCCACCCCGCGCCGTCCCGACGACCTCGCCCGGCACCCGACGCGAGGTCGGACACCGCCGATCTGGATCGGGCGTGCTGGCGGTCAGCTCAGCGGCACCAGGGTGAGCAGCCGGTCGCGGACCGGCGGGCCCGCCTCGGCAGCGGCATCCGGATCGGGCTGCACCTCGCTGCGCCAGGCGACCAGCATCGCCCGCCGCTCGCGCGGGGTGGTGCCGCCCCACACGCCGTGGCAGTCACCGACCTCCAGCGCCCAGGCCAGGCAGGAGCCCTGCACGTCGCAGCTGTGGCAGAGCGCCACCGCGGCGTCGGCCGGCTCGTTCGGCGCCGGAAAGAACGTCTCCGGGTCGACGCTCTGGCACGTGCCTCTGGTGCGCCAGGCTTCGTCCTGTCGACGTTCTTGCAGGGCACGCAGCAGCCGCGGATCACGTCGCGCGGCGGCCACCTCGTGCGGACGGGGCATACGCGCCCGGGTCATCCACCCACCTCCCCCGTGGGATCAGAAATATCGATGGAGGGCGTTCACAGGGCGCGAACGACACCGCCACCGGCGCTGTGTTCTATCGCATTTACCGATGCGAGGACAAGACCCTGCCGGGAAGTTGCCAGAACGGTTGTGCGACGTTTCGCCCGCAACCCCGGCAAATCACTCCCGACAATGCGCGACCGGTAATCAGAACAGCGTCATGTCCTCCGGTGTCGTGGGCTGCGTCGAGGGCACCCGGGCGGTGAGTTGTGGGCCGTCGTTGCGGACATCGCCCACCGCCGGCCCCACCGGCCGGATCTCCAACCCGGCGAGCCAGTCGAGCGGCGGGGGCGCGAGCAACTCGGCCGGGTCGCCGGCCGTTCCCAGCCAGCCCGCCCACTGCTGCGGCGGCAGGAGCAGCGGCATCCGGTCGTGCACCTCGGCCAGCTCACCGAGCGCGGCGGTGGTCAGCACGCTGCAGGTCAGTAGCGGGGCCGCAGAGCCGTCCCAGACCGACCAGATGCCGGCGAAGGCGAGCACCGACCCGTCCCGCGGGGTGAGGTAGTACGGCTGCTTCGCTCCGTCCGGCCGGCGGACCCACTCGTACCAGCCGTCGGCCGGGATCAGGCAGCGCCGACGGGCGAAGGCGGAAGCGTACGCCCGGCTGGTCGCCACCGTCTCGGCCCGCGCGTTGATCATCCGGGCGGCGCCGGCGGGTGAGCGGGACCAGGCGGGCACCAGCCCCCAGCGACCACGCGAGAGCGCCCGATGCCCCTCGGCGCCGACCCGGATCAACGGCACCGGGTCGGTCGGCGCGACGTTGTAATCGGCGACGAGCTTGCCGCCGGTCTCGTCGACGGCCTCGAAGAGGCCGCTCAGGTCGCCGGCGCTCCGGGTCGTGGCGTACCTCCCGCACATGTGGCACACGCTAGCGCGGTGTCGGCCGTCACGATGTCCCGTCCACCGGGAGGAGCGGCGTGGGCCACGACCGGCGCCGCGCGCGACACGGCAGAATAGGGGGCGTGGGGAATCTGACCGCGACCCGGCCGCCACAGCCGTGGACCGCCCCGACCGCCAGTGACCCGGTCTCGGCGTCGTTGCGCCTGCCCGGCTCCAAGTCGATGACCAACCGGGCACTGGTGCTCAGCGCGCTGGCCACCGGCCCCTCGACGCTGGCCAAACCGCTGCGCGCCCGGGACACCGAACTGATGGCCGCGGGGCTGCGCGCAATGGGCGCACATGTCTCGATCGCCGACGACGAGCGCTGGCTGCTCCGGCCGCACCGGCTCGTCGGCCCGGCGCACGTCGACGTCGGGCTCGCCGGCACGATCATGCGATTCGTGCCACCGGTCGCGGGGCTGGCCGACGGGCAGGTCACCTTCGACGGCGATCCGGCCGCGCGCACCCGGCCGCTCGGGCCGCTGATCGAGGCGCTGCGCTCGCTCGGGGTGCGCATCGACACCACCGGTCCCGGCAGCCTGCCGCTGGTGGTCCAGGGCACCGGCCGGGTCACCGGCGGCGAGGTGGTGATCGACGCCTCGGCCTCCAGCCAGCTCGTCTCGGGGCTGCTGCTGGCCGCGCCGCGTTTCGACCGGGGCCTGGTGGTCCGGCACGTCGGCCCGCCCGTGCCCTCCGCGCCCCACCTGCGGATGACCGTACGCATGCTGCGCGCCGCCGGCGCGGCGGTCGACGACAGCACGACCGACGTCTGGGTGGTCGAGCCGGGTCCGCTGACCGGACGCGGCTGGGAGATCGAGCCGGACCTCTCCGGCGCGGTGCCGTTCTTCGCCGCCGCCCTGGTCACCGGCGGTGAGGTGACCCTCCAGGGCTGGCCGCGCGGCAGCGCCCAGCCGGTCGAGCTGCTCCGGCCGCTGTTGGAGCAGATGGGCGCCGAGGTCGCGCTGACCACCGAGGGGCTGACCGTGCGGGGCGGCGGGCGGGTGCACGGCCTGCACGCCGACCTGTCGGACGTCAGCGAGCTGACCCCGGTGCTGGCCGCGCTGGCGATGCTCGCCGACTCCCCCTCGGTGCTCACCGGGGTGGGCCACATCCGTGGCCACGAGACCGACCGGCTCGCCGCCCTGGCCCGCGAGTTCACCGCGCTCGGCGCGGACGTGACCGAGGAGCCCGACGGGCTCCAGATCCGGCCCCGCCCGCTGCGCGGCGGAATGTTCCGAACGTACGACGACCATCGGATGGCGCACGCGGCGGCGGTGGTCGGCCTCGCCGTGCCCGGCATCGAGCTGGACGACGTGGCGTGCACCTCGAAGACCATGCCCGAGTTCCCGGCACTATGGTCGACGATGGTGACCGGCAAGAGCTGAGCGATCAGGTTAGGAGCGGCCCTGGCCACCAGGCGGCGGGAGTACGACGAGGACGATGTCCGGGTCCGGCCCGGCAGGTCCTCGCGTCCGCGTACCCGCACCCGCCCCCGGCACGCCGACGCGAGGGACGGCTTCGTCATCGCCGTGGACCGGGGGCGCTACACCTGCGTGCTGGCCGGCGTCGGGGCGGACGAACCGACGGTCACCGCGATGCGCGCCCGCGAGTTGGGGCGCAAGTCGGTGGTGGTCGGCGACCGGGTCGGCCTGGTCGGCGACACCTCGGGCGCGCCCGGCGCGCTGGCCCGCATCGTCCGGATCGAGCCGCGCCGCTCGGTGCTGCGCCGCACCGCCGAGGACGACGCCAGCACCGCCGAGGGGCGGTTGGAACGGGTGGTGGTCGCCAACGCCGACCAGCTCGTGATCGTCAGCGCGCTGGCCGACCCGCCGCCGCGCACCGGGTTCATCGACCGCTGCCTGGTGGCCGCGTACGACGCGGACATCGAGCCGTTGCTCTGCCTGACCAAGGCCGACCTGGCCGGCCCGGAGGCGGTGCTCGACTACTACACCGAGCTGGAGCTGCCGTACGTGCTGATCCGGCCGGACTCGCCGCTGGACGCGCTGCGCAGCCTGCTCGCCGGTCGGCTCTCGGTGCTCGTCGGGCACTCCGGGGTGGGCAAGTCGACGCTGGTCAACCGCCTGGTGCCGGAGGCCGAGCGGGCGGTCGGCGCGGTCAGCGCGATCGGTCGGGGCCGACACACCTCCACCAGCGCGGTGGCGCTGCGGCTGCCCGCCCTGCCCGGCGCCGACGACGACCCCGGCTGGATCGTGGACACCCCTGGCGTACGCAGCTTCGGGCTGGCGCACGTCTCGGCCGAGAGCCTGCTGCACGGCTTCCCGGATCTCGTGGCGGCCACCGTCGACTGCCCGGCGAACTGCCCGCACACTGCTGACGAGGCCGACTGCGCGCTGGGTGCCTGGGTCGCCGACGGTCGGGCCGATCCCCGCCGGCTGGCCTCGTACCGCCGATTGCTGGCCTCCCAGGCCGGCGAGCCCGACCCACGCGGCGAGCCCGACCCACGTGGCCAGAGCGACCCGCGCGACCCACGTGGCCAGAGCGACCCGCGCGGCCAGGCCGACCCGCGTGGACGCGCGGAGTGAGCGGGGTGCCGGCCCCGCCGGCCGGTGCCTCGCTACGGTGTCCGGCATGACCGGATACGCCGACGAACTCGCCCTCGCCCATCGGCTCGCCGACGCCGCCGACGCCCTCTCCACGGCCCGTTTCCGCGCGCTCGACCTGCGGGTCGAGTCGAAACCCGACCTGACCCCGGTCTCCGACGCGGACACCGCCGTGGAACGGGAGATCCGCGCTCTGCTCGCCGCGGAGCGCCCCGGCGACGGGCTGCTCGGCGAGGAGTACGGCGCCACGCCGGCCGCCGGAGCGCGGCAGTGGGTGGTGGACCCGATCGACGGCACCAAGAACTTCGTGCGGGGCGTGCCGATCTGGGCCACCCTGATCGCACTGCTGGTCGACGGCCGGCCGGTCGTCGGGGTGGTCTCCGCGCCGGCGCTGGGCCGACGCTGGTGGGCGGCGCACGGCACCGGCGCGTACGCGGGCCCCGACGCCACCCGGGGCGAGCAGATCCGGGTCTCCCGGGTACGCGAGCTGGCCGACGCCAGCCTCTGTTACTCCTCGCTGGAGGGCTGGGAGCAGGCCGGGCGGCTGGAGCCGATGCTCCAGCTGATGCGGGACACCTGGCGCAGCCGGGCGTACGGCGACTTCTACGGTTACATGCTGTTGGCCGAGGGCACGCTGGACGTGATGGTCGAACCCGAACTGTCGCTCTGGGACGTGGCCGCGCTGGTACCCATCGTGACCGAGGCCGGGGGAACCTTCACCGACCTGGCCGGCCGTCCCGCTCCCGCGGGAGCCGAGAACAGCGCCGTAGCCAGCAACGGTGCTCTGCATCCCGACATCCTCGGCAGGCTGGGTCGGCCGACCGCGCACTGACGCCAGGTAACCTCTATCCTCGCCAGGTGGCTACCGCTGGTTGGTGTTTCCTGGCGGCGATGATCGTCGCGTACGGCATCGCCAATCTGTTGCAGTCGGTCGCCGCCGCCCGGACCACGGTGCATCACTCCTTCGATCCCGGGTTGTTGCTGCGCCTGGCCGGGCACCGCACCTACCTGGTCGGCCTGGTCTGCCAGGTGGCCGGGTTCGTGCTGGCCTTCCTGGCCCGTCGGGATCTGCCGCTGTTCCTGGTTCAGGCGAGCGTGGCGGCTGGGCTGGGGGTCACCGCCATCCTCGGCGTGGTGGTGCTGAAGTGGCGGCTGCCGGCGGCCGAGATCGTGCTGCTCCTGCTGCTCTTCGCCGGGATCAGCGCGCTGGTGCTCGCCGCCCGGCCGGCGCCGTCGAAACCTCTGGGTACGGCGGGCATGCTGGCCCTGCTGGTGACCCTCGTGGTGATCGCGGTGCTGGGTTTCTTCGCGGTCCGGCTGCGCGGCGCCCCCGGCTCGGTGGCCCTCGGCTCGCTGGCCGGGCTGGGCTTCTCCGCCGCCGCGGTGGCCGCCCGGCCGCTGGCCTCCGCGCCGAGCTGGGAGGCGTTCCTCACCGACCCACTGCTCTACCTGCTCGTCGGGCACTCCGTCGTCGGCCAGCTCCTGCTCGGGCTGGCGATGCAGCGCGGTTCCACCACCGCCGCGGTGGCCGCCATGGACGCCGCCGGCGCGGTGCCCGCCGCGATCATCGGCCTGGTGCTGCTCAACGACAAGATCTGGCCGGGCCGGGAGTGGCTCGCCGGCATCGGCTTCCTGATCACCCTCGCCTCGGTCATCGGGCTCACCCGGTACGCCGAACCACAGCATCACCACGCCGTGGCCCAGAGGTCCACCCGCGCCGTCATCGCCGCCGGCAAGGTGTAAGGAAGGGCCCCTTCTTAACGCCTCGTGTAGAGGAAGGGCCCCTTTTTAACACCCGGCACGCTCAGGCGGCCTCGACCGGTTTTCGCCGGCCGACCACCCGCTCGTACAGCCGCTCCAGGGCGGCCGCCGTCCGTTCCCAGGTGTAGCTGCACCGCACCCGGTCCACCGCCGCGTGCCCGTACGCGAACCGGCCCGCGTTGTCGGTGAGCAGTCGGCGCAGCGTCATCCCGAGGGCGCGTACGTCGCCCGGCGGCACCAGCTTCCCGGTGACCTCGTCGACCACGGCGTCGGCGATGCCACCCATGGCGTAGCCGATCACCGGGACACCGCAGGCCATCGCCTCCAGCGACACCCGCCCGGCCGACGAGTAACGCGGGGTGCAGGCGACCACGTCGGCCGAGCGGTACCAGGTGGCCATCTGGCCGTGCGGCACCGCGCCCACCAGCTCCACCTGCTCGGCCACGCCCGCGCGCTCGGCCAACTCGCGCAGCCGGCGGGCCTCGGCGTGGTTGGCCAGCCGGTCGGTTGGCGGACCGCCGGCGATCACCAACTCCGCGTCGCCGACCAGGCGCATGGCCCGGATCAGGTCCTCCTGGCCGTGGCCCCGGGAGAGCCCGCCCACCGAGAGGATCCGCGGCCGCTGCTCGCGCGGAGCGGCCTCGCCGTCAGGGCGGAACTGTTCGGTGTCCACGCCGGTCGGGACCAGCGCGACCGAGGCACGTTGCAGACCCATCCGGGTCAGCTCGTCCACCTCGTCGTTGCACTGGGCGACCGCGATGTCGATCGCCCTGGTCAGCGCGCGCTCAAGTGGGATGCGGGCACCCGGGCCGTCGTACTGCGGGCCGAGGTGCCGCAGCTGTTCCATGCCGATCGAGTGGAACGTCTGCACCATCGGGATGTCGGTCTGCCGGACGGCGTGCGCGGCGGCCAGCCCGCCGATCCAGTAGTGGCCGTGCACCACCTCCGGAGTCCAGTCGCCGGTCCACTGGTCGGCCAGCCACTGGCCCAGTTCGGCCACGTACGGCACCAGCTCGGCGGTGGGGATCGGTGCGACCGGTCCGACCGGTGCCCGGTGCAACCGGTAGCCGTCCACGACGACGCTCTCGGCCGCCTCGGGATCGTCCCGCCGGGTGTACACCCGGACGTCGTGTCCTCGCCCGGCCAGTTCGGCAGCCACCCGTGCGATGTGCTGGTAGGTGCCGACGACGGTACTGTCGCCGGACGGTGGCGCAGCGGCGTGGGCGCAGACGAGGCCGACGCGCACGGGTCACCTCCATGCGGATGAGGCGGTGGTCCTCCGGTCAAAGCGTCCCATTAACCCGGCCCCGAGGAGCCGAAACCTGGCAGATCGGCATGGGCGGCTGCGGTTACGCGGGGAGGGCAGCGGGTAGTGCTCAGGCATGCGCGAGGACGAGTACCCCACCCCCGTGTCCGATCCTGAGGCCGACGGTCTGCCCGACACCGCCGACGACGACTCGACGGCCGGAGACGACGTGCTGACCGGGCGGGAGGCGGACGGGCCGGCACCGGCGCAGCTGCCCGGCGACCGGGCGTCGACGGTGGCCGTCGACCATTTCGGCACCACCGCCGACGAGCAACTCGACGGCGAGTCGCTGGACTACAAGCTGAGCCGGGAACAGCTCGAGCCGGCGGTCGACGATCCGCTCGCCGGCCCGGTCGACCCGGGCATCGCGGCCGAGGCGGACAGCCGCGAGCAGGCGGCGCAGGCCCAGCTCGACGCCGACGTGATCGACCCGGGCCCGACCTCCGACCCGAAATCCCCGGTCTCGATCTACGACCACGGCCAGCTGGGCGGCACCGCGGAGGCCACGGTCGGCCGGCTGGTCCAACCGGACGAGGGTACGCACACCGACCAGGAGACCGATTCCATCGCGTACGACGCCGGGGCGGCCGGCGGCGGCGCCAGCGCCGAGGAACTGGCCATCCACGAGACCCGACCGCCGCACTCGGTGTGACGCGGTTCAGTCGTCGAGGCCGCGTTCGATCGCGTACCGGGTGAGTTCGACCCGGTTGTGCAGTTGGAGCTTGTTGAGCGTGTGCTGCACGTGGTTCTGCACCGTCCGATGGGACAGGCCGAGCCGTTCGGCGATCTGCTTGTAGGACATCCCCTTGGCCACCAGCCGCAGCACCTCGGTCTCCCGCTCGGTGAGCCGGGGCGGCGGGCTCCCGCGCCCGGTCCGCCCGGGTTGCCCGACGGCGGCCAGCCGGCGGTACTCACCGAGGACCAGTCCGGCCAGCCCGGGCGTGAAGACCGGCTCCCCCGCGGTGGTACGCCGAACCGCCTCCAGGAACTCCGCCAGCGCGGCGGATTTCAACAGGTAGCCGGTGGCCCCGGCCTTCACCGCGTCCAGCACGTCCTGCTGTTCGCCGCTGGCCGAGAGCATGAGCACCCGGACCTCGGGCCGGGCCGCGCGCAGCCCCCGGATCACCTCGACCCCGGAGATGTCGGGCAGTTGCAGATCGAGCACCACCACGTCGGGGACGGTCGCGGCGACCACGCGGACCGCCTGGCGCCCCTCCCCGCAGCTGGCCACCACGTGGTACCCGGCCTCGGTGAGATCGCGGGCCACGCCTTCCCGCCACATCGGATGGTCGTCGACCACCATCACGCGTACGCCGCTCATGTCATCTCCTCGGCACGGTGAGTTCGACCTCGGTGCCGCTGCCCAAGGTGGAGCTGATCCGGGCGGTGCCGCCGAGGTCGGCCAGGCGGCCCCGGATCGCCTGGGCCACGCCGAGGCGGCCCTGGGCCGCGGCCTCGGCCAGCCGGTCCGGCGCGAATCCGGGCCCGGAGTCCCGGATCGAGACGGTGACCGCCGAACCCTCGTCCTCCAGCAGCACCCAGGCGCGCCCGCCGCCGTGCCGGGCCGCGTTGTCCAGCGCCGCGCCGGCCGCGGCGGCCAGTTCGCGGGCGACCGCCGGGGGCAGCGGCACCGGGGTCGCCGGGGTGGAGAGCGAGACGGTGGCCGAGGCGTACCGGCCGAGCAGTCCGCGCAGATCCACCGGAGCGTCGGCGGCGGGGGCCGACCCGGTATCGGAGATCAGCGCGCGCAGCGCCGCCTCCTGCTCGCCGGCCAGCCGGACGAGTTCGCCGGCCGTACCGTCCAGGTGCTCGCCCCGCCGCTGCACCAGGGCGAGCACCTGGAGTACCGAGTCGTGGATGTCACGGGCCAGCCGTTCCCGTTCCCGGGTGGCGGCCTCCAACTCGACGGCCCGCTGCAACCGTTCCCCGGCGGCCACTGTCAGCCGGGCGACATGCCCGACCACCACGCCGGCCAGGAGCATGAGGATCGCGCCGTTGAGCGCGCTCGGGGTGAGCAAGCCCCGGGTGGCGAGGTCGGCCGCGCCGAGCACGAGCGCGGCCGCCGCGCCGCGCCGCCGACCGCCGGAGACGGCCCAGGCCAGTACCGGCCCGCCCAGCCAGGCCACCGACAGGGTCGGCAGGTCGGCGGCGAGCGCGGCCCGGCCCATCACCACGGGGGTGACCAGCAGGATCGCCAGGACGACCGCCAGATCGGCCAGCAGCAGCGGCCAGCCGCGCCGGGACCCGACGGCGTAACCGAACGCGGTGACGGCGGTCCAGACCGCCATCACCAGCACCAGCGCACCGGCGGCGAACGGGTGGGTGTAGCGGTCCGCGTCGCGGGCCACCACCACGCAGACGTACGCCAGGGAGGCCACCCGGTACACCGCGACGGCCCGCCAGAGCGGGACCTCGAAAGCACCGGGCGCGGGCACGTGCGTCACGATGCCACAGGCCGTTTCGGCACCCCTCGGCCGAGCGGCTGAGCGAACCCTGACGTACGGTGGAAAATGCCGCGTAAGCCTTCGCGATCTTCCTGTCGGGACGGGGCCATGACGAACGCACAATCCCGCAGACCGCGTACGGTGGTGCCCATCGAACACGCCCTCCTGATCGCCGACGCCTTCGACCAGGCCCAGGTGACCGAGCTTCGACACTCGGTCGCCTCCCACGCACGCTCCGCCGGGCTGCGCGAGGATCGCCTCGACGACTTCGTGCTCGCGGTCAACGAGCTGATCACCAACGCCGTGCGGCACGGCGGCGGTCAGGGTTGGTTGCGATTGTGGCAGGAGCCCGGGCTGGTGCTCTGCGAGGTCTCCGACCACGGAACGGGCATCAGCGTCCAGCGCCTCGACGACCGCGACCGGCCGGCGCCCGACATCGCCGGCGGCTGGGGCCTGTGGCTGGCCCGCGAGCTGACCGACGCGATGGAGGTGGAGACCGGTTCCGCCGGCACCACGGTGCGCATCATCTCCGCCACCGTCCCCACCGAACAGCACATCGGCCGGCACCGGCGGGAGTGAACGGATCATTCCCAGCGGTTGCCGGTGAGCTTCTCGTAGACCTCCACGTAGCGGGCCCGGGTGGCCTCCACCACCTCGGCGGGCACCTCGGGCGCGGGGTCCCGCCGGTCCCAGCCGCTGGCGGTCGCCCAGTCCCGCACGTACTGCTTGTCGTAGGAGAACTGCGCGCGCCCCGGCTGGTACGACTCGGCCGGCCAGAACCGGGACGAGTCCGGGGTGAGCACCTCGTCGCCGAGGACCAGCGTCCCGTCGGCCGCCCAGCCCAGTTCGATCTTCGTGTCGGCGACCAGGATGCCCCGGTCGGCGGCGAGTTCGGCGCCCCGGCAGTAGATGTCGATGGTCACCCGCCGCAGCCGCTCGGCAGTCTCCCCGCCGACCTTCTCCACCACCTCGGCGAAGGTCATCGGCTGGTCGTGCTCACCCAGCGGCGCCTTGGTCGACGGGGTGAAGATCGGCTCCGGCAGGATGGCCGCCTCGACCAGGCCGCGCGGCAGTTCGACGCCGGAGACGGCGCCCGTGTTCTCGTACTCCTTCAGGCCACCGCCGGTGAGGTAGCCCCGGGCGACGCACTCGACGGGAACCATCTCCAGCCGGCGGCAGCGGATCGCCCGCCCGGCGAACTCGGCCGGCACGTCGGTGGCGGAGATGACGTGGTTGGGCACCAGGTCGGCGAGCTGCTCGAACCACCACAGCGACAGCGCGGTGAGCAGCTTGCCCTTGTCCGGGATCGGGGTCGGCAGCACCACGTCGTAGACGGAGACGCGGTCCGAGGCGACCAGGATCAGATCGTCCCCGTCAACGTAGAGATCCCTGACCTTGCCGGAGTGCAGAAGTTCCACGGCCACAAGTACACCACCACCTCCGCCCAGTGAAAGGAAGGGCCCCTTGTTAACGCCTGCGGTAGAGGAGGGGCCCCCTTTTAACACCGGAGGCCGGGTCAGCGCCGGTCCAGGCCGGGTCAGCGCCGGCGGCCGCGGGTCAGCCGGATCAGCAGCAGGACGACCACGGCCACCACCAGCAGGCAGCAGAGCAGGCTCAGCACACCGAAGAACCCGAAGCCGCGTCCGCGCCGCCGGGCGGCCTCGACCACCAGTTCCCCGGTACCGGTCGAGGCCCACGCGGCGACCGGCACGAACACCGACAACACGACCGCACCCAGGAGCGCGCCGAGCCGCCCCCACCACTTGCCAAAGAAAGACATGGGCTCATCCTCGCCGACCACGGCAACCCGGAACGCAAACGGACACGTGCCGCGCCGGTTGAACCCGGAAACGACCAACGGCCCCGGACTGGGTCCGGGGCCGTTGATGCGGTGGTAGCGGGGACAGGATTTGAACCTGCGACCTCTGGGTTATGAGCCCAGCGAGCTACCGAGCTGCTCCACCCCGCGTCGTTAAAACCACTCTACCGCACGCCCCCGACACCCCCATCACCCACCCCCACCCCAGCGAATCTTGGTGCACGCTGGCCTCGCGACGGACGAGTCCGCAGCACGATCTCGCTGGGAATGACCAACGGCCCCGGACTGGGTCCGGGGCCGTTGATGCGGTGGTAGCGGGGACAGGATTTGAACCTGCGACCTCTGGGTTATGAGCCCAGCGAGCTACCGAGCTGCTCCACCCCGCGTTGGTAGATCCACCGTAGCGCACCAACCCCGGCTACCGCAAAACGACCCACGGGACGGCCGTCTCGCGCGGGCTCCACCGACGGAACGGGCCCGCGGCGGGCGACCAAAGGTCGCCGGACCGCGGGCCCTGTTCGGTCGAGCGTCAGCCGCTCGACGACGGGCTGCCGGTCGGTGCCGGGGTCGCCGTACCCCCGGCCGCCTGCTGTGCGCGCTGGAACGCGGTGAGCGCCTCGTCCAACGCCTTCAGCGCGCGACCGTACCGCTCGAAGTCGCCGGACGCCTGCGCGGCCCGCACCTCCGTGATCGCGGCCTGTACCTGGTTCGCGGCCACCGCCAGCTCACCGGTGAGTGGCGGCGCGTCATCCGCCGGCGGCGAGGCCGACGGGCTGGCCGATGGTTTCGGACCGTCGGCCGGCGGTTCCTCCGCCGCCGGCGGCGGGTTACCGGCGGCGGCCCGCTTGCCCTGATCGACGAGTTGCTTGATGCCGTCGGCCACGTTGTCGGCCAGTACGACATAGGAGCCGCCGTCGCCGTACGACATCAGCACCTTCTGGAGCAGCGGGTACGCGTCCTGCTGGTTGCTCTTCACGTAGACCGGCTCCACGTAGAGCATGCCGTTGCCGAACGGCAGGGAGAGGAGGTTGCCGTACTGCACCTGGGCCTGGTTGGAGGAGAGCAGGTTCAGCTGCTGCCGGATGGTCGCGTTGGTGTTGGTCATCCGCTGGTGCACCTGCACCGGCCCGGAGATCGCGGTCTGGTCCGGCAGCTCCAGCACCTGCAACATGGGCCGCCCGTCCTGGTACGACCCGGAGATCAGCGCGGCGAGGTTCTGCCGGCCCCTCGGGGTGACCGCACTGGTCAGCTGGAAGCGCGGCGCCGCCTGCTCGGGGAACTCGGTGTAGAGGTAGTACGGCGGCTGCATCACTCCGCTGTCCGGCGCGTCCGGCACGTTCGGCACCTGCCAGAAGTCCTGACCCGAGTAGAAGTCACCGGGGTCGGTGACGTGGAATCGGGTCAGCAGGTTGCGCTGCACCTTGAACAGGTCGGCCGGGTAACGGAAGTGGTCGGCCAGCGCAGCCGGAATCTCCGCCCGCGGCTTGATCAGGTCGCCGCCGAAGGCCTTGTTCCATGCCTTGAGCACCGGGTCGTTCTCGTCGAACTCGTAGAGGGTGACCGTGCCGTCGTACGCGTCGACGGTCGCCTTGACCGAGTTGCGGATGTAGTTGACGTTCTCCCGGGCGAGCTGGATGGTGCCCCGGCCGGTCAGCTCGTCAGTGGTCTCCTGCTGGAGGTTGACCCGCTCAGCGTAGGGATAGGTGGCCGCGGTGGTGTAGCCGTCCACGATCCACTGCACGCGGCCGTCCACCACCGCCGGGTACGGGTCGCCGTCCAGGGTCAGGAACGGAGCGACCTTCTCCACCCGGTCGCGCGGGTTTCGCACGTAGAGCAGCTTGGAGTTCTCGTTGACCGCCTCGGAGAGCAGGAAGTTCGCCTCCTGCTCCTTGATCGCGTAGAGCAGTCGCCGGGTGAACGACCCGATCTCGACGCCGCCGGAACCGGTGTAGGTGTAGTACGACTCGCGCCCCTCGCCGCTCTCACCAGCCGGCCGGTCGAACTCCGCCGGGTTGGCGTCCTGGTTGGGCTTGCCGACGATGGCGTAGTCGCCGTCCTGCATCCGCTCGCCGTAGTAGATCCGGGGCTGGCTCGCCGGGATCTGGTCGGTGGGCGAGGAGCAGGACTCCTGCGCCCGCTCCCCGAGGAAGCCGGAAACGAAGAACGGCTGACCACCGCAGACCGCCTGGTTGGCGGGGGCCGCCACCACCCCGTACCCGTGGGTGTAGACGGTGTGCCGGTTGATCCAGTTGCTCTGCTGAGGGGTCAGCCTGCCGTAGTTGATCTCGCGTACGCCGACGACGTAGTCCTGGGTCTTGCCGTCGACCGTGTACCGGTCGACGTCGAGCTTCGGGCCGAAGTCGTAGAAGCCACGGACCTGCTGGAGCTGGGTGTAGGTCTCGCTGACCAGCTGCGGGTCGAGCAGCCGGACGTTCGGCACCACCGAGGTGTCGGTGGCCAGGTTCTCCGACGGGGTCAGACTGCCGGCCGTGTACGCCGATCTCTGCGCGGTCTCCAGGCCGAACGACGCGCGGGTGGCGTCGATGCTGCGCTGGATGTACGTCGCCTCCTTGTCCCGGGCGCTGGGCTTGACCTCGAAGGTCTGCACCGCCCAGGGGTAGATCCCGCCGATCGCCACCGCGGAGACGCCGAGCAGCGCCAGGGAGATGCCCGGCCAGACCAGGTTCCGCATCCAGGCGTTGGAGAAGACGATGATCGCGATCGCCACCACCACGGAGATGTAGGCGAGGATCTCCTTGGCCGGCAGCAGCGCGTTGATGTCGGCGTACCCGGCGCCGTAGACGTTCACCCCGTCGTTGAAGTCCAGCAGCATCGAGCGCCGGTCCAGCACGTACGCGACCGCCTTGAGCAGGACGAAGACCGCGACCAGCGAGCTCAGGTGAGCTCGGGCGGCGTTGCTCATCCGGTCACCCACGCCCTGCAGGCGCACCCCGCCGAAGAGGTAGTGCATGGCCAGCGAGCCGATCAGGGCCAGGACGACGGCGGTGAAGCCGAGGCCGAGCAGGAACCGCCAGAACGGCAACTGGAATACGTAGAAACCGACGTCGACGCCGAACTCCGGGTCGTCGACGCCGAAGTCGCCGCCGTTCAGGAAGAGCAGCCACTGGTTCCAGCGGCTCTGCGCCGACAGCCCGGCGAAGAGACCGACGATCGCGGCGGCCGCCGTGATCCACAGCCCGAGCCGGGGGCCGAGCAGCATCCGGTAACGCTCCAGGGTCGCCTGTTCGGGCGAGTGCGGCCGGTGGCGGGGGCGGAGCCGTTGCGCGAGCCAGAGGTTGCCGCCCACGATCGCCGTCATCGCCAGCGCGGCGGCCAGGAAGAGCAGCAACCGGGTGACGAGCACCCCGCGGAAGACCTCGGTGTAGTCGACCTCGGAGAACCAGAGCCAGTCCGTCCAGGCCTGAACACCCCAACCGAGTAGGGTGAACAGGACGAACACCCCGATCAGGACACCGATCGTGACGCGTCCGCGTCGGCTCATCCTGGGCAGGGGGCTGCTGCTACGCATGACCACTGTTGGCTCCGCACGCTCGATATGATCGGCTCCGACCAGGCACCCAGAGTACGGGGTGTTTCTGAAAGCGTCTGCGCAAGGTGTCGCGGCACCTCCGGGCCCGGGCCGTGCCCCGACCCTACGGCCCGCCGGCCAACCCCGGGTTTCAGCAGCTGTTCGGCTCGCCGCCGGAGCGCAGCGTCGCCAACGCGGCCAGCGCCTCGTCCAGCGATCCCACCTTCACCAACGGTAGGTCGGGCTGCCGGTTGCGGACCGCCTCGGCGCAGTTGGCGGCCGGCACCAGGAAGACCGTGGCGCCGGCCTGCTTCGCCCCGACCAGCTTCTGCGGGATGCCGCCGATCGGGCCGACCCGACCGAGGTCGTCGATGGTCCCGGTGCCCGCGATGACCCGGCCACCGGTGAGGTCCTCCGGGGTCAGCTTGTCGATGATGCCCAGGGCGAACATCAGACCCGCGCTGGGGCCACCGATGTCCTTGAGGTCGAAGGAGAGGGTGAACGGGTGCGGCTGCTGCTGCTCGATCTCGATGCCGATGCGGGGCCGGCCGTCCTGTTCGCGGCTGGTGATCGTGCCGGTGCGGATGGCGCCGTCGCGGGTGTATCCGATCCGCAGCGCCGTGCCCGCCGGTTTCGCCCGGATCAGTTCGGTCAGTCGGGACGCGAGCGGCGCCGGCTCCCCGTCCACCGAGGTCACCACGTCGCCCGGTTGGAGCACGCCGGACGCCGGACCGTCGGCGGCCACCGTCTTGACCACGACCTGCACCTCGTACCCCAACTCCCGCAGCGCGGCGGTCTCCGCGCTGGTCTGCGAGACCTGGAAGTCCTCGGCGTTGCGCTGCTCGACCTCCTCCCGGGTCTCCCCCGGCGGGTAGACCAGCTCGCGCGGCACCACGGCCTGCTCGTCGGAGAGCCAGCCCTGGATCGCCGAGCGCAGCTTGACGCTGGGCTGCACCCCGACCGTGGTCAGCCGCAGTTGGCCGGCGGAGGTGGAGGTCTCCCGGCCGGTGACCTGGATCACCTCCTTGCCGTCCTCCTGCCCGAGGGTGTCGACGGTCGGACCGGGACCGAGCACGACGTACGGGACGGGCGCGCCGAGCACCCCGATGCTCAGCAGAGTGGTGAGCAGAGCACCGAGCAGGACGGTCACACCGCGACGTCTCATGCGGCAGAGCGTACCGATTCGGGCAGGAAGGCCCCGGGCGGCACGACGACTACCCCCTTCAGCGCAACGACGGCGTACGCCATCTGGGGAGCGGTCGACCTTCGCTCCGGCCGCAGCGCCGTCTCGCGGCGCGAAGGCCGAACTGTGGCCGTCCGCGTACCGTAGACATCGTGCCTGATATTCCGTTCGGTTTCGCGCTACCGGGTGGGCAGCCGCCCGACCCCAACGACCCCGCGCAGATGCAGCAGTTCATGTCGCAGTTGCAGCACCTGCTCTCCGCGCCGGGAAGCGGGCCGGTCAACTGGGACCTCGCCCGCCAGGTCGCGGCCAGCCAGCTCGCCGCGGTGGGCGACCCGGCGGTCTCGCCGTACGAGCGCAACTCGGTGGAGGAGGCGCTGCGGATCGCCGACCTCTGGTTGGAGCCGGCCTCCGCCCTGCCCTCGGGCATCCGGACCGCGCTGGCCTGGAACCGCAACGAGTGGATCTTCAAGACCCTCGACGTCTGGCGCAAGCTCTGCGACCCGGTGGCCAGCCGGATGGTCGGCGCGATGGCCGACCTGGTGCCGCCGGAGGCGCGGGCGCAGCTCGGTCCGATGCAGTCGATGGTGGCCACCCTCGGCGGCGCGCTCTTCGGCGGCCAGCTCGGCCAGGCGCTCGGTTCGCTGGCCGCGGAGGTGCTCTCCGCCGGCGACATCGGCCTGCCGCTCGGCCCGGCCGGCACGGCCGCGCTGATCCCGGCCAACATCCGCGGCTACGGCGAGGGCCTGGAGCTGCCGGAGGACGAGGTACGCCTCTACGTGGCCCTGCGGGAGGCAGCGCATCAACGACTGTTCGAGCACGTGCCGTGGCTGCGCGGGCACGTGCTCAACGCCGTGGAGACGTACGCCGCCGGCATCCGGGTGAACCGGGAGGCGATCGAGGAGGCGATGGGCCGGGTCGACCCCACCGACCCGGAGTCGATGCAGGCCATCGCCCTGGAGGGCATCTTCACCCCGGAGGACAGCCCGACGCAGAAGGCGTCGCTGGCCCGGTTGGAGACCGCCCTCGCCCTGGTGGAGGGCTGGGTCTGCCACGTGGTCGACGGCGCGGCGGCCGGCCGGCTGCCGAACGTGGTGGCGTTGGGTGAGGCGTTCCGTCGCCGCCGGGCGGCCGGTGGCCCGGCCGAACAGACCTTCGCCGCGCTGGTCGGCCTGGAACTGCGCCCCCGCCGGCTGCGGGAAGCCGCCGCGCTCTGGGCAGCGCTCACCGAGCACCGGGGCATCGCCGGACGGGACGCGCTGTGGGGGCATCCGGACCTGCTGCCCTCCGACGACGACTTCGCCGACCCGGTGGCCTTCGCGATGGCCGACGTCGACCTGATGACCGAGCTGGAGAACTTCGATTTCTCCGCCCCCGGCGGGCCGGAGGAGAAGACTCCGGGCGAGCCGGAGCGGCGGGACGACAGCGACGGCGACGAGCACCGCCCCTGACCCGGGCCGGCGGATCACTCGCCCTGGCGGGCCCCGGAGAGCAGGGCCCGGGTGTTCTCCCACCCGCCGAGTGCCGGGTCGAGCCGGGCCAGGTCCGCTGGGCCGCGCAGCCGGTGCCAGGACGGCGTCACCGCCAGGTCACCCGGGCGGGGCGCCGCCGCGCGCACGGCGGCGGGCAGCGCACCGTCCATCTCCAGCGCCGGCAGCCACGGTGGTACGGGCAGCCGGGCCGCCACCCCCAGCAGCCCCGGCACGCCGCCCTCGACCGGGGCGAGCGCGACCGGTCGGCTGGTCAGCGGGCGCAGCAGCTTTCCCACGGTGAGACCGGGCAGGTCCGGCGCGTCCCCGGCGATGACGGCGGCCTGCTCGTACCGGCCCTCGCGCGCTGGCGGGCGATCCGCCCCGTCGGCGTCGCCGGCCAGCGCGGCGAACACGGCGTTCGGGGTGGGTTCGGGCACCTCGTGGACGGTCATGCCGGGCCAGATGACCGCGTCGGCCAGCCAGCGGTCGGCCGGGGTGACCGCCACCGCGGTGTCCACCTGGTTGAGCATGGTGAGCATGTCCACCACGTCCTCGGCGAGCGCCGTTCGCCACTGAAGCGGGTCGACGCCGGGCGGCGCCCAGCGGACCGGCGCGAGCAGCGCCACCACCACACGTACGACCATCCGTCGACCCTACGCCCGCCGGGTACCCGGGCCGCCGGTGTGCGGGCCGCCGGTGTGCGGGCCGCCCGGTGTGCGGGCCCCGCTCAGGGCGTGCCGGAGACCGCGGCCACGCCCTCCAGGTAGCCCCGGGCGCGTTCGGTCTTCGGGTACCTGCCCACCAGGGCCCAGAACTGGTCGTTGTGGCTGGGCACGATGAGATGGGCGAGTTCGTGCAACAGCACGTAGTCGATCACCCAGTCCGGCATGTCCTGGATCCGATGCGACAGCCGGATCGACCGGTCCGCAGGGGTGCAGGAACCCCACCGACCGTTCTGGTTGCTCACCCACCGGACGCTGGCCGGCACCACCTGGTCGCCGTAATCGGTCAGATAGAGCTTGATCAGCCGGGCGGCCCGGTCCAGCAGTCCCGCGTCGGAGCGGGCCAGGCGCCCCTCCCGGGCGGCGAGCCGGGCGAGCATCCGATCAACCCACTCGCTCTCCTCGGCCCGGGAGAACTGGTCCGGGATGAGGACGACGACTCGCTCACCGTCGCGGTAGGCGGACACCGTTCGGCGTCGGCGCTGGCTGCGCCGTACCTCGACGACCGGCTTCCGCGGACCAGCCATCAGTGGACCGCGCAGCCTCGGTTTGCTGTCACGTTGGCAAGCTAATGCAGATTGGCCAGCGATCCGCAAGGGTCAACCCCCGACCTGCGCCCGAAAAATGGAGATTGGTCGCTAGGAATCCCGAAAAAATTCTTGCCGGAGCGCCACGCGGCGTCACGATCACCCTTCGTGTTGACTGGTGAAGTGTCACACCGCCGCCAGGGCGTACGGTAATTGATCATCATCGCCCGCCCATCATCGGGGTTCCCTCCGGGTTCAAGCCCACTACCAGCGTATTTACCGGCCCTCGGTCGGCGTGTCCCCGCCAAACTGGCTGATCTGGGCCGATTCGGCGTGCACACTCTCGACGTCGCCTTGCTCACAGTGGCAAAGCACAGCTGACATGGAACCGCCCGCACCTGGGTAGGGTCCGCCAACCAGTGGTCACGTGGGTGACCACGGCAAACCCAGCGCCGGACGCGGTAGCGACCGCCGCCGGGAACACGCCGGACCGGTACCGACCGGCGGACAAGACGAGGAGGCACACCGTGGCCGACCAGGGCCAGACCTACAACGGTTACTGCGTCAAGTGCAAGGAGAAGCGGGACTTCGAAGGCCGTGTCGAGGTTTCGAAGACCGGCATGAACATGGCCAAGGGAAAATGTCCGGTGTGCGGCACAACAGTGAACCGCATCCTGGGCAAGGCGAAGGTCTGACGTTCGCGTCCGACGAGGCGGGGGTGGCCGGGGCGCCGCCCCCGCCTCGTTTCCGCCCACTGCCGGACGCGCCCTCAGCTTCCCCGCGCCGCCGGACGTGCCCTCAGCTTCCCCGCGCCGCCGGACGCGGACCCGGCTTCTCGGCACTGTCGGACAGCCGACACAGTTACCGGCTGGTTGTGGATATCTCGTCAAATCCTGTGGACAGCCCTGAATCTGGGCCCGCCCACCTGTGGACAACGATCGACGGACAGCATGGGATCGGTCACGGTTCGTGCCATGCAGTCATCCACACAACGCCCGGCGTCCCCCCGCCCCACGCTGCTGCCCGGCTTGAGCCGACTCTGGCGCGACCGGCACACCCTCCAACTCGGCCTCGGTCAGGAGCGGGCCGTCCTGGTCGAGGTCGCCGATCCACGCGCCGCCCGGCTGCTGGACCTGCTCGACGGCACCCGCAGTGAACGGGAGGTACTGACCGGGGCGACCCGGACGGGAGTTTCCGCGGGGCACGCCCGTGCCCTGCTCGACGCCCTGCGCAGCGCCGGGCTGGTGGTGCCCGCGTACACCCTTCTGCCCCGGGACCTCGCCGGCCCACGGCGCGCTCGACTCACCGCCGAGGCCGGCGCGCTGGCGCTCGTCGCCGCCCGGCTTCCAGGCACTCCGGCCCAGGTGCTCCGGCGCCGGCTGACGGCCCGGGTGGCGGTCACCGGCGCCGGACCGTTCGGCGCCGCCATCGCGGTGGCGCTGGCCCAGGCCGGCGTCGGCCATGTCCGTCCCGACCTGCCCGGGCCGGTCCGCCCGGTCGACCTGATCGGCACCGGCATCGCCGCCGACGAGATCGGGCGTCCGCTCGGTGAGGTGGCCCGGGCCGCGGTGGCTCGAACGGCGCCCGGCACCGGCACCGGTTCGCTGCGCCGGCACCGGCCTGAGCTGGTGATCCTGCTCGGCACCGACCGGCCCGCCGCGCTGCTGGCCGTGGGATACGCCCAGCGGCGTCAACCACACCTGCTGGTTGACGTCCGGGAGGGCGTCCCGGTGATCGGACCGTTGGTCCGCCCACCGGCCGGTCCCTGCCTGCACTGCCTCGACCTGCACCGGGCCGACCGGGATCCCGGCTGGCCGGCGCTCGCCGCCCAACTCGCCAGCGCACCGAGCACCCCGAACTGCGCGGTGAGCACGCTACTGGCGGCCACCGCGTGCGCGGTGACCGAGGCGCTCAGCCACCTGGACGGTGGCACTCCGGAGGCCCTCGGCGGCGCGGTCGAGGTCGTCGCCGCGGGCACCTTTCGGCGTCGCCACTGGCCGCCGCATCCCCGCTGCAACTGCGGTGGTTCGGCGGTGCCGTACACCCGGCCCCGCCGCACGGCAGCAGCAGGCACGCCGAGTCGGTAACAATGACCACGTGACCGACATCCCGCGCCGGGCCATGTCCCGCACCGTCAAGCTCGCCGCTCTGCCGCTCGGCTTCGCCGGCCGGACCGTCCTCGGCATGGGTAAGCGCGTCACCGGGCTCGCTTCCGACGTGATCTCCGCGGAGATCCAGCAGCGCACCGCCGAGCAACTGTTCAGCGTCCTCGGCCAGCTCAAGGGTGGGGCGATGAAGTTCGGTCAGGCGCTGTCGGTCTTCGAGGCCGCCCTGCCGGAGGAGGTCGCCGCGCCCTACCGGCAGGCCCTGACCAAGCTTCAGGAGGCCGCGCCGCCGCTGCCCGTCGCCAGCGTGCACAAGGTGCTGGCCAGCCAGTTGGGCCCTGCCTGGCGGGACCGGTTCGTGAGCTTCGACGACTCTCCCGCAGCGGCGGCCAGCATCGGCCAGGTGCACCGCGCGGTGTGGCGGATGCCGGACGGCACCGACCGGGACGTGGCTGTCAAGATCCAATATCCCGGCGCCGGCGACGCCCTGCTCGCCGACCTCAAGCAGCTCTCCCGGCTCGGCGGCATGTTCCGGGCCATCCAGCCAGGGCTCGATGTCAAACCGCTCCTGTCCGAACTGCGGGAACGCATCACCGAGGAACTGGACTACGAGCTGGAGGCAGAGTCGCAGCGCGCCTTCGCCGCCGCCTACGCCGACGATCCGGAGATCTACGTGCCAGCGGTGTTCTCCGCCTCGCCCCGGGTCCTGGTCACCGAGTGGGTCGAGGGCATCCCGCTGGCCGACATCATTCGCGACGGCAGCGAGCAACAACGCAACGAGGCAGGCCGGTTGATGGCCACCCTGCACCTGTCGGCGCCGGCTCGGGCAGGGCTGCTGCACGCCGATCCGCACCCGGGCAACTTCCGACTGCTTCCCGACGGCCGGCTCGGCGTGATCGACTTCGGCGCGGTGGCCCGGATGCCGGAAGGCACGCCGGAACCGATCGGCCGGATCGCCGGGCTGGCCCTGCGCGGTGACGCCGCCGAGGTGATGGCCGGCCTGCGAGCCGAGGGGTTCGTCAGCACCGACGAGCCGGTCGACGCTCAGGCGCTGCTGGATTTCCTGCGCCCGATGCTCGAACCGGTCGCCGCCGAGGAGTTCCGGTTCACCCGGGCCTGGCTGCGCGCCGAGGCCGCCCGGCTGGCGAGTCCCCGCTCACCGGCGTACCAGTTCAGCCGGCAGCTCAACCTCCCGCCGTCGTACCTGCTCATCCACCGGGTGACGCTCGGCTCGATCGGCGTGCTGTGTCAGCTGGAGGCCAAGGCACCGTACCGCGGCATCCTGGAACGCTGGCTGCCCGGCTTCGCCCCGGTCAGCTGACCGTCGCCGAGCGCCGCCTCCCCGCCCGCCCCCCCCGCACGCGCCGCCGGATCGGGTGTTAAGAAGGGGCCCCTTCAATGCACGAGGCGTTGATAAGGGGCCCTTCCTTGCACATGGGGGCGGGCGGGGACCGGATGGTCCCCGCCCGCGGTGCGGTGTTGCTTACAGAACGCCCAACTCGCGGGCAGACCGGGCGCGGCCGGCCATGGCGACGGTTCGGGCGGATCGGGTTGCCTCAGTGCTCGTGGTGGTGCGACCGGCCTGAGGCCGGAGCATTCGAGCCCTCGACAACGCTTCTTGGAGTAGGTACATCTCGGCGACTCCGTTCGGAAGGTGCAGCATGGTGATCAGCTCTCTCGTTGCCGGTGTGGCACCGGCGGGGTTGGTCCGGATCGGGAACATGTCAGGCAGCCAGCCGGACGGCGCTACGCGACGCGGCGAGGCCGTTGGCCGCCAGCCGCGCCTCGGCCTCGACCCGCAGCGCGGCGTCACGGGCGAGGTCCTCCTTGCGCGGGCGGCCACGGGGCCGCTTGCGCGGAACGACCGCGCCACGCTCGAAGATCTCGCCGCCCCAGACGCCCCAGGGCTCGGCCCGCTCGACCGCGCCGGCGAGGCACTCGACGCGCAGCGGGCAGTCCCCGCAGAGCGACTTGGCCAGTTCCAGCTCGGTGGGCGAGTCGGAGAACCACAGGTCGGGGTCGAACTTCCGGCAGGGCAGGCTCATCTCCACCTCGACCCTTGGGTCGAGCGGGGCCAGGGCCAGACTCATCTCCCGGTCACCTCTCTCTCACTTCGATCTCGTGGATCGCTGGTCCGACGTACTTCGGTGCAAAAAAAACTGAGGCCGCGGATCCCGGTTTGCGGGTTCCGCGGCCTCGAGGTGAGCCGGTGGTCTATGGGTCAGACCGGTCTACCTCGAGGTGGAACACCGCGGACGTCCATCCGCTTCTTGGCGCCATCGGCGCCCTTGCCCGTGAAGCCACTGGTCCCCTGGATCTCCGTCGGCGTGGATGCAAGGATCAGCTCGGCCTGAACCTCGACCCGGTGCGCCTGCGGAGCCCACGGTCGCGCGGCGGCGACGTTAACCCGACGGACCGACAGCGGAGCGACGGCGACAGTCAGGGCAGCCGACAGCGGAGCGACGGCAACGGGCAGCGCCGTCGGACGCTGGTAGACGTAGCTCTCCATCGGTGCCACCTCCTTGACGTTCACTCGCGATCGACTCGGACACATCCCTCGTGAGCAGCCCGAACAGGGCCCCCTCCCGAGGTGTGTCCTGAGGCTATGCCCGTCCGCAGCGCGAGGGCAAACGAATTAACGGTGAGATTCAGAAACTTTTCTCTGGGCAGATCTCATCGACCGCCGCGCCCCTCACCAGAGCCAGTACCGCTTCCCCATACAGGCCCAGCTTGCGCGGCCCGATACCGGCGATCGCGACAAGTTCCTCCGTCCGATCCGGTCGACGCTCGGCCAGCGCCACCAGCGTGGCGTCGGTGAAGACGACGTACGCGGGCACCCTCTGCGCCTCCGCCACCCGGGACCGCCACTCGCGCAGCCGCTCGTGCAACTCGTCGTCCATGTCGGAGGGACAGGTGGCGCAGCGGCCGAGCTTGCGGTCCGGCCCGGCCAGCAGGGTGGTGCCACAGATCCGGCAGGAGATGATCCGGTTGGCCCGCCGCTGCGGGCGGACCACCGCAGACCCGCCGCGGGCCCGCTCGCCCCCTCCGGAGGGTGCGAGCTGGGGCAGGAAACGGCACGGCCGGCGGGCCCGCCCACCCGGCGAGCGCGCCGAGGCGTACGACAGCCAGAGCCACTGACGGGCCCGGGTGATGCCGACGTAGAGCAGCCGGCGCTCCTCCTCGACCTGCTCCGCGGTGCGCGCGTACGTGGTGGGCAGGGTCCCCTCGGCGAGGCCGACCAGGAACACCGCGTCCCACTCCAGCCCCTTCGCGGAGTGCAGGGATGCCAAGGTCACCCCCTCCACGGTCGGCACGTGCTGCTGGGCCGCCCGCCGGGCGAGCTCGTCGGTGAAGTCGGTCAGCGTGACCGGACGCTGCACCGTCGCCGCCGCGCCGAGCGGCAGAAGCGGCGGGTTGGCCGCGTACTCCTCGGCGAGCTGGACCAGCGCGGCCAACGCCTCCCACCGCTCGCGGGCGGCCCCGCCGGGCGGGGGCGCGTCCGGCGCCCAGCCGACGGCGGCGAGCGCCTCGACCACGGCCGCCCGCAGCGGGATCCCCCCGGGCGACGACTCCAGCTCGGCGGGGCCGGCGCCACGCCCGCCGTCGACCGCCCGGGTGGCAGCGCGTAGCGCCACCATCGCCTGACGTACCTCGGTGCGTTCGAAGAACCGCTCAGCGCCCTGCACCACGTACGGCACGCCGGCCTCGCCGAGCGCCTTCTCGTACGCCTCGGACTGGGCGTTGGTGCGGAACAGGACCGCGATCTCGCGGGCCGGCGTGCCCGCGTCGATCAGTGCGCGGCAGCGGGCAGCGACCGCGTTCGCCTCGGCCGGCTCGTCGGTGAAGATCCGCCGTTCCGGTTCGGGGCCGGCCGGGCGCTGGCCGACCAGTTCCAGCCGCAGCCGCGCCTCGGTCCCCCGCGCCTGCGAGATGACGGCGTTGGCCAGCCCGACCACCTGCGGGGTGGACCGGTAGTCGCGGACCAACCGGACCACGGTGGCGTTGCGGTACCGGCGGGGGAAGTCCACCAGGTACGACGAGGTCGCCCCGGTGAACGAGTAGATCGTCTGGCTGGCGTCGCCGACCACGGTCACGTCGTCCCGGCCGCCCAACCAGGCGTCCAGCAGCCGCTGCTGCAACGGGTTGACGTCCTGGTACTCGTCGACGACGAAGTGCCGGTACTGGTTGCGGACCTGCTCGGCGACGTCCGGGTGCTCCTCGATGCCCCAGACCGCGGCGCGCAGCACGTCCTCGAAGTCGATCACTCCGCCGGACCGTTTGAGTTTCTCGTAGGCGGCGAAGACCTCGGCGACCTTCGCCGGCTCGTACGGGGTCTCCCGCAGTGCCTTGGCCGCGGCCACCGCGTACTCCCCCGGCTCGACCAGGGACGACTTGGCCCACTCGATCTCGCCGGCGAGGTCCCTGGCCGCGGTCCGGTCGGCCCGCAGGCCGGCCCGGGCCGCGGCCAGGGTGACCAGCCGGACCTTGCTGTCCAGCAGCTCGGGCAGGGCCCGCCCGTCGAGCAACCTGGGCGCGAAGTAGCGCATCTGGCGCAGCGCCGCGGCGTGGAAGGTACGCGCCTGCACGCCGGCCACGCCGAGCGACGCGAGTCGGTGGCGCAGCTCCGCTGCGGCCCGGGCGGTGAACGTGACCGCGAGCACGTGCCGGGCGGAGATCTCGCCGGTCAGCGACCGGTGCGCGATCCGGGACGTCACCGCCCGGGTCTTGCCGGTGCCGGCGCCGGCAAGCACGCAGACCGGTCCGGCGGGGGCGGTCACCGCCGAGCGTTGCTCCGGATCGAGCCCGGCGAGCACGCGAACGGATGCGGAGTTGTCCACCACAGCGGGGAATTGTCTCAGCTGCCGTGGACGTTGCAGCAGTTAGCCTGGGCTTGATCGGCAAGCAGCCGGGCGTGGACCTTGGAGGATCCCATCATGCTGACCATGTATTCCACTCCCTGGTGCGGCTACTGCCATCGGCTGAAGTCGCAGCTCGACCGGGAGGGGATCGCCTACCAGGTGGTCGACATCGAGCAGGATCCGGCGGCCGCCGATTTCGTCATGAAGATCAACGGCGGCAACCAGACCGTCCCCACGCTGCGCTTCGCCGATGGCAGCGCGCTGACCAACCCGTCCATCACCCAGGTCAAGCAGCACCTGGCCGCCCTCGCCAGCTAGCCCTCTCCCCGCCCCCGTCACTTCTCCCGGTCGCTCATGAGGTTACTGCCCGCCGCGGCGACAACTTCATGGTCGGCCGAGCGGCGGGGAGCGGGCAGACGGGGGGCCGAGGGCGGGTGTGGGGGGTTCGCTGGGAGCGGCAGACCCGCGGAGGGTGGGGGGCTCAGCCTTCGGCCGCGCCAGAGGTAGCCGCCGGCGACCAGGGTGGCCAGCCCGACCAGCGCGAAGATCAGCCGGTAGTCGAGCACGCCGACGACCAGGGCACCCATCCCGACCGAGATCGCCTGCGGACACCGGATCACGGCCTCGGAGGCCGCCGCGACCCGGCCGAGCAGTTCGGGCGGGGTCCGGCGCTGGACCAGCGTGTGCAGCCCGACCAGGGTCAGCGGCAGCGACACGCCCGCCAGCAGCACCGCGGCGAAGCCGAGCCACAGATTCGGGTACGCCAGCACCAGCGCGGCGGGCCCGAAGAACGCGACACCGGCACCCAGTGTGCCCAACTCGCCGACCCGACGCAGCACCGCGGCGGAGCAGAGACCACCGACCAGACCGCCGACGCCCTGCACGGTGACCAGCACGCCGACGAACGCCGCGTCCCGGCCGAGCCCCCGATCGACGTACGCGAAGATCAGCGACTCGGTGAAGCCCATCACCAACGAGCCGAGTCCGTAGCCGACCAACGCCCGCCGCAGCGCCGGCTCACGGGTGAGGTGGCGGAGCCCGGCGATCAGCTCCCTCGGCCAGCGTCGCCCCGGCGCGGCACCGCCGGCCAGGGTGACGCCGCCAGCCGGGGAGACGCGATCGGCCGGGGAGAGGCCGCCGGCCGGGATGACGGGCGATTCGGCCGGCCGCAGCGTACCGACCACCGCGGCGGCGGTCAGGAAGCCGACCATTCCCACGGCGGCCAGCATCCAGCCGCCAAGGACCGCGTAGAGCCCGGCACCGGCCAGCGGACCGACCAGCCGTAGCCCCTGGCGGACCGTCTGCAGCAGCCCGTTCGCCTCACCGAGCAGGTCGGACGGCACCAGTTCCCGGACCAGCCGACTGAGCACCGCGCTGACCGTGAGATTCGACAGGCCGTAGAGGGCGGCGACCCCGTAGATGATCCACATGTCGCCGGCGTCCCGTACCGCGAAGAGCGGAGTGAGCAGCAGCGCCATCGCCAGGTTGGTGGCCACGAAGAACGGGCGTCGGGGGTACCGGTCGACGAACCAGCCGACCAGCGGCGCGAGCGTCCTCGGCGCGAGGATCACGAAGATGGTGGCACCGGCGAGCCCGTCCGATCCGGTCAGGTCCTTCACCCAGATGGCGAGCGCCAGCAGCAGGATCGACTCGGCGGCCATGCTGGCCAGCAGTCCGCCCAGGAGCAGGCGGAAGTCCGGGCGACTCAGGACGGTGCGCATTGATCCCTCCGGGGGGTGGCGCGACGCGGGGCGGCCAGCGCCCGTCGCGGATCCGGCGACGCAGGTCACAGCGGCTCCCGTCCGGGCGTCGGGTCTGGGTTTTTCTGATGACACGCCCTCCGCCGGTACTTCCGACGCCGGTCGCGACGTCCATACTGACCGTGGGGGGCGAATTCATACAGTTACCGTCGCGTCGCCGGCGGTCGACGAAAAGAGGAGACGGTGCCTCCTGCCGTACCCAGCCCGATCCGGCGGCGCCGCCGGCTCGGCAACGAACTGCGCCAGTTGCGCGAGGCCGCCGGCCTCACCGGAGACCAGGTCATCGAACAGGTCGGCTGGGCCTCCGCGTCCAAGTTGTCCCGGTTGGAGAACGGCCGCAGCCGGCCCTATCCGCAGGACGTCCAGAGCCTGCTCGACCTGTACCGGGCCGACGAAGCGGTGCAGACGAAGTTGCTCGACTTCACCCACCAGGCCGCCGACATGCGCGGCTGGCTCAAGAAGTTTCCGGCGATGACCCAGCAGCAACGCGGCTTCGCCGAACTGGAGGCGGGCTGCGCCGAGATCTCCGAGTACAGCCCGGTGCTGGTGCCGGGGCTGTTGCAGACCCCCGGGTACGCCCGGCTCCGGCTCGCCTCGGCGCAACGGGTCGACCAGGAGGCCGGCGAGCCGGAGACCGGTGAGGACGTCGAGGCCGAGATCGCGGCCCGGCTGGCCCGGCAGGAACTGCTCACCCAGGACACTGACCCGCCTCATTACACGGCGGTGCTGGAGGAGGCGGCGCTCGGCCACCGGGCCGGCCCGCCCGAGGTGCTCCGGGAGCAGTTGGCACAGTTGCGCGAGTTGGCCACGCTGCCGAACGTCACGCTGCGCGTGCTCCTCCGGGAGGCCCCGGTCGACCGGTGGTACCTTCCGCCGACCGCGTTCTCGCTCTACCGGTTCGCCGACCCGCTCGATCCGGAGACGCTGGCCATCGAAGGTGGATTCACCGACGTCATGTCGACCGAGATAATCGCCCTAAATCGCTATAAAGTGGTGTTCGAGTGGCTACGCACGGCGGCACTCTCCGACACGGACACCTACCAATGGCTGACGCAGTCGCTGGGACGGCTGTCCGGAGCGGCGACCCCGTCCACCCTGGCCAATGGCTCGGCAACGGCGCCGGTCCAGCGTCGCGGATCCTCCGGGCGTCTGACGGAGCGGTGACCCGCGGAAAACCGCCGTCAGGACGTGCGCTGCCACTCGTTCCATCGGTTCACCACAGGAGCGCAACGATGAACGAGATCCGCAACACGCCGTCCGTCCTGGCACAACTCGCGGACGCGCCATGGCGTACCAGCACGCGCAGCCAGACCTCCAACTGCGTCGAGGTCGCGCCGCTGCGTACCGGCTCGGCCGCGGTGGCCCTGCGCGACAGCAAGGACCGGGGCGGCCCGGTGCTGCTGTTCAACCGGGCCGGCTGGCTGGGCTTCATCTCCGGCACCAAGGCCGGGCAGTTCGACCTCACATAGTGCCGTATGACAGCGCGGGGCCGCCGGTACCCACCGGCGGCCCCGTCGTCGTTTCCGACCCGGCGGCGCCGCTGAGCAGGATCGGATGATCGGACGGGGCCGTGGGGCCGATAGGCGCGTTTCACTTGCTGGGACGCGGGTCGGGCGTACGATGGCGGGGTAATGACGTGGAACTTCCACGGATTTCACCCGCCGCGCACATCCGGAGACCCCGATGCGGTTCCTGATCGTTCGCACCGCCATTCGCGCCGCCGCCGACACCGACATCACGGCCGCCTGGGCCCGCGGTCGCCGGTTGCGGGACGAGACCGCCCGGCCCGAGCCACGCCGCCAGGTCGTCCACGCCGAGGACCGCGACGCCGCGCTCCTGCTCGCCAGGGCGCTCGCCACGGTCGGCGCCGTACGCTCCGGCAAGCAGCGGGTCAAGGTGCTGCCGCTGGACGACCACGGGCTTTCCCGGGCCCACCCGGACGCGCCCGGCACCTGACCCACCCCCACGTCCGTCGTGGTCGACCGGCTCCCCCGCCGCGGTTCTCACCCAGCCGACCACGACGGCCCGTGTCCCCGACCCGTGGCCGTCGCGGCAACGACGGCCACGGGTCGGGGCCGCACCCGCGCGCCGCACGCCGCTTTGCCGCAGGTTCTGTTAAAAGGGGTCCCCTGCTATGCACCAGGCGTTAAAAGGTGGCCCTTCCTTACACCTCAGCAGTGGCCGTCGAACCAGCGGTGGATCAGGAACAACGCGATCGACGACGACGGGGGCAGCCGCAGCCGGGCCCCGTCCACGTCGACCGTCCGCCCGGCCAGCGCCGCACCGATCTCCTGCCGGGAGAACCAGCGGGCCTGGGCGATCTCGGCGGGATCGATCCGTAGCGGGTGCGCCGGATCGGCCGTGGCCAGGAAGCCGAGCATCAGCGTGCCGGGGAACGGCCACGCCTGGCTGCCCGCGTACGTGATGTCGGCGACCGGCAGGCCCACCTCCTCGCGTACCTCCCGCAGCACCGTCGCCTCGGCCGACTCGCCCGGCTCCACGTAGCCCGCCAGGCACGAGAAGCGGCGCTGCCCCGCGTCGCTGGGCCAGGTGGCGTTGTTGCCCAGCAGGCACCGTCCGTCCACGCCGTCGACCCCGTCGTGCACGAGCACGATCATTGCCGGGTCGGTACGCGGCCACACCCGCTCGCCCCGGGTGTCCATCCGGGACCACCCGGCCTCGTGCGTCCGGGTCGGCTCACCGGTGACCGGGTGGTAGAGGTGCCGCAGATGCCAGTTGGTCAGCGCCAGCGCCGTGGTGAACAGTCCCGCGTCCCGGTCGCCGAGCCGGTGCCCGACCTGCCGCAGGTGCGCCGCCCGGGTGCCCGGCACCACCGCCAGCGCCGCGTGCACGCAGAACACCGGCACGCCGTCCGGCTCGACGCCGAGGAACATCGCCTCGGTGGCGAGCGTCGGCGACAGATCCTTCGCGTCCACGAGGACCAGCGTCGGCACCGGAGTGTCCGTACGCACCAGAGCCTGCCCACCGGACTCGACGTCCAGCATCAGCACCCGGGCGCCGGCCCACGCCTGCGCCAGCCACTGCGGATCGGTACGCCGGTGCGCCGCCCGGTCCAGCGTGGAGCGGGCCAGCGGCGGGATGGCCTCGCCACGCGCGTCGGCGAGCTGCCCGGTGCCGCCCGGCCCGGCATGCGGCCTCATGATGGCACCGGCGCGGTCTCGATCGGGGCCAGGGTGGCCAGCGACGACGCGATCCGCTCCGCGTCACCGAGCACCACGGTGACCGCCCGTGCCGGGGCGAGATAACGGGCCGCCGCCTCGGCGATGTCGTCGGCGCTCGCCCTGGCCAGTCGGGCCGCGTGCTCGGGCAGGAAGTCCAGCCGCAGCCCGTTGCCGGCGTACGTGCTGATCAGCGCTGCCAGCCCCGCCTGGGTGGAGACGCCGAGCTGGAGCGTGCCGAGGGCGTACTGCCGAGCCTGTTCCAACTCCTCCGGGGTGGGCGGCACGGTGGCCAGCCGGCCCAGCTCATAGTTGGTCTCCAGCAGCGCCGGCGCGGTCACCTCGGTGGCCACCTCGGCGGCGGCCACCAGCAGCGAGCCGCCCACCGAGTGCTCGACCAGCGAGTGTGGCCCGTACGTGTAGCCCTTGTCCTCGCGGATGTTCTCCACCCAGCGGGAGGAGAAATATCCGCCGAAGATCAGGTTGGCCAGTTGCAACGCGGCGTGGTCGGGGTGGGTGCGCGGCACCGCCGGCAACGCCAACCGCAGCGAGGACTGCACCGACCCGGGCCGGTCGACCAGCAGCAGCGGACCGGACGTCAGCGGCGGGGCGGGCGGCACGTCACCGCGTTGCCCCTCGCCCTGCCAGCCGCCGAGGGCCTTCTCGGCCACGTCCAGCGCCCGCTCCGGCCGGACGTCACCGACCAGCACGAGCACCGCGCCCGCCGGGTGGACCCGCTGGGCGTGCAGCGTACGCAACCCGGCCGGCCGGACCGCCCGGACCTGCTCGGGGTCCGGCGTCTGCACCGCGTACGGGTGCCGGCCGTAGATCCGCTTGAGCAGGGCGATACGGGCCAGGTGAGCGGGCTGGCTCAGGGCGACCTGGATCCCGTCGACCAGACGGTCCCGCTCGACCCCCACCCACTCGGCCGGGTAGCTGGCGTCGGTGAGCACCTCGGCGAGGATCTCCAGCATCCGGTCCAGCCCGGTGGCCAGCCCGGTGCCGAAAAGCGTCAGCCGGTCCGGGTCCAGCCCGACGGAAAGTCCCCCGCCGATCTTCTGCAACTCGGCGGCGATCTGCACGCTGCTCATCGTCTCCGTGCCGGAAAGGATGGTCTGCGCGAGCAGATGCGCACGGGCCAGGTGAGCCCGACCGAAGGGGATCCACAGGCGCACTTCGACCAGCGGCACCGCCGGGCGGCGTACCGCGATCACGGTGAGCCCGTTGTCAAGTGTGCGCTCGGCCTGCCGGGGCACCTTGAGCCGGCGGGTCGGGCCGAGCGGCGGCAGCGATCTCGCGCTCACCGGGCCCATCTCAGTTCGCGACTGCGGGGCTCGCAAAACCGGCTCACTCCTCGCGCTCACCGGGCACCTCCTGGGATGACCTCGACGGACGCGCGGCGCTCGGGCCGCAGGGTGGCCGCGGCGGCCCGGATCTGTTCCTCGGTGACCTCACCGACCAGCCGGGGCAGCTCGCCCAGCAGTCCCGGTTCGCCGCGTTGCTGCTCCAGCACCGCCATCCGCAACGCGCGGCCGAGCACCGCGTCGGTCTCGCGCAGCAGGTGGGTGGCCATCCGGACCTGGGTACGGGCCAGTTCGCCATCGCCGAGCCCGTCGGTGGCGAGCCGGTCCAGTTCCTCGTCGACGGTGCGCAGCACCTTGTCCACGTCGCCGCCGGGCGGCAGGTGGGACTGGAGCAGCAGGGCCGTCGGGTCGCGTACGTCGAACGGATCCCCCATGAACCCGAGGTAGCCACTCACGCTGGTCACCGCGCGGTCCCGGTGCACCAGCCGCTCGACCAGCCGGGACGCGTCGCCGTCGGTGAGCACCTCGGCCAGCACCACGTACGGCAGGTAGGCGGCGAAGTCGCCGACCGGGTCGGGCACCCGCCACGCCGACGCCACCGCCGGCAGCGGAGCAAGCTGGTCGGTGTACGCGGTGCGCCGCTCGGCGGTCAACGGCGGCTCGGCGAAGTCCGGCCGGTCCGGCGCCGGCCGGGCCGGTACATCACCGAAGTGCCGCTCGATCAGCTCGGTCGCCTCGGCGGTGTCGATGTCGCCGCTGACCGAGAGCACGGCGTTGCCGCTGGCGTAGTAGCGCCGGAAGAAGTCGGCCGCGTCGGCGACGGTGGCCGACTCCAGGTCGTCGAAGGAGCCGTAGCCGTCGTGCGCGTTGGGGAAGGTGTCGAACATGACCGGCGGCAGGGTCAGCCAGGGGAACCCGCCGTACGGCCGGTTGAGCACGTTGACCCGGATCTCCTCCTTGACCACGTCGACCTGGTTACGCAGGTTCTCCTCGGTCAAGCGGGGGGCGCGCATCCGGTCGGCCTCCAGGAACAGCGCCCGCTCCAGCGCGTTGCTCGGCAGCGTCTCGAAGTAGTCCGTGTAGTCCAGGTGGGTGGAGCCGTTGAAGGTGCCGCCCGCGCCCTGGACGTGCCGGAAGTGGGCGAGCTTCTCCAGGTTCTCCGAGCCCTGAAACATGAGGTGCTCGAAGAGGTGGGCGAAGCCGGTGCGGCCCTCGGGCTCGGAGCGGATGCCGACGTCGTAGACCACCGCCACCCCGATGACCGGGGCGCTGCGGTCAGGGGCGAGGACCACCCGC
Source organism: Micromonospora sonchi (assembly GCF_014646235.1). Classification (GTDB taxonomy): domain Bacteria; phylum Actinomycetota; class Actinomycetes; order Mycobacteriales; family Micromonosporaceae; genus Micromonospora; species Micromonospora sonchi. Next base: position 141,307 of record NZ_BMNB01000013.1, read on the forward strand.
AGTCCGTTGTCGAGGGTGAACCGCTCGACCGGATACCTCGTCGCTGGGATCTTCACTCTGGGCGTCGGCACGGATTCGACCCTAACCTGTCGACGCGTCCCCGATGCCATCCTGCCGCCACCGCACCCGCCCCTGTGCGTGAGTCATCGACCGGGCGGTTAAAAAGGGGCCCCTCCTATACGCCAGGCGTTAAGAAGGGGCCCCTCCTTTCAAGCGTCAGACCGGGCGGATGTTCTCCGCCTGCGGGCCCTTCTGGCCCTGGACGACCTCGAACTCCACCCGCTGGTTCTCGTCGAGGCTGCGGTAGCCGGAGCTCTGGATCGCCGAGAAGTGGGCGAAGACGTCGGCGCCGCCGCCGTCCGGGGTGATGAAGCCGAAGCCCTTGTCAGCGTTGAACCACTTGACGGTGCCAATAGCCATGCTTGTTTCGTCTCCTTGACGGAACGTCGAGCCCGCACCTGCTGCGGGCTCGGGGAGAGGAATGCCCCGGGCGGACCTGCCCGGAACACCTGTCGCTTCTGGTCGCCCCGCCCGGAGAACGCCGGACACAACAAAGTGCGCCTGGGTCAGGTATCCACCAGGCGCATACAGAGCTGGTAACCAAAACTGCAACGCGGGCACGATACCACGGATCCGGCGCTGTCGGTTCTACAACAGCTCCGGCACCGAGGTGATCAACGCGGCGAGCCCGTCGGCGTCGAGCAGGTCCGCCGGACGGACGGTCCCCCCGTCCCGCACGTAGTGGAAGGCCGCGCCGACCCGGTCGACCGGTACGCCGGCCAGCTCCGCCCAGGCCAGCCGGTAGACCGCCAACTGCACGGCGGCCACCTCGGCGGCCGACCCGGACGGGCGGGCGCCGGTCTTCCAGTCGACCACGTCGAAACGGTCGCCGGGCCGGCGGAACACCGCGTCCATCCGGCCGCGTACCACCACGCCGCCGATCACTGTGGCGAACGGCACCTCCACCTCGACCGGGGTGCGGTCGGCCCACTCACTGGCCAGGAAGCGCTGCTGAAGCTCGGCCAACGCCTCGTCCGGCGCGGCATCGGCGTCCGCCGCACCGGGCAGCTCGTCGGTGTCGAGCAGCCGGTCGGCGCCGAACCGCTGCTCCAGCCAGGCGTGGAAGGCGGTGCCCCGGCGGGCGTACGGGTTCGGCTCGATCGGCAGTGGTCGGCGCAGCGTACGGGCCAGCGCCGCCGGGTCCCGGCGCAACGCGACCAGCTGCGTCACCGACAGGTGCTCGGGCAGCGCCACGTCGATCGGGCCGGTGAGCCGGCTCAGCTCCGCCCGCTCGGCCAGCAGCAGGTCGGCCTCGCGCCGCCACCGGGCGATCTCCGGATCCGCCACCGCCTCGTCCGACCGGGCGGCCCCGTCGTCCTCGGTCAGGCTACGCCGCACCAGCGCCGCCGCCTCGGTCAACACCGGACGGCGTACGCCGAGCGGGTCCGCCGGCCACTCGGCACGCAGCACCACCTCGGTGGTCGGGTTCACCGCGTCCGGCGTCGGCTCCGGCGCCCACTCGTCGATCAGGTGGCCGGCCTCGCCGGCCAGGCACGCGTCGTGCACCTCACGCAGCAACGCCGACGGCCCGCGCGGTCGCTTGGTGCCCTCCCCCCACCAGTGGCCGGAGCAGAGCAGCAGGCGACGCGGGCGGGTGACCGCCACGTACGCCAGCCGACGCTCCTCCCGCTCGTCGTGGGCCCGCCAGGCGTCGGTGAAGTCCGCCACGGCCCGGGCCACCGCGCGCTGGTCGTCGGCCTCGGCGAGGGCCAGCTCGGGCAGGCCGTCGGCGTCACCGCGCAACGGAAAGGGCAGCACGCCCAGCCCGCCGAGCCAGTGATCCGAGTTGCGCACCGGCCCCGGCCACACCCCCCGGTTCAGCCCGGCCACCGAGACCACGTCCCACTCCAGCCCCTTGGCGGCGTGCGCGGTGAGGATCTGCACCGCGCCGTCGACCACCTCCACCTCGCCCGGAGCCAGGCCACGCTCCTCGTCCTCGGCGGCGGCGAGGTAGGCCAGGAAACCGGCGAGCGTGGCACCCGGGCTCTCCCCGCTGAACCGGGCCGCCACGTCGCCCAGCGCGTCCAGGTGCCCCCGGGCCAGGCCGGCGTCGCCGGCACCGTCGGCGCCGGCCCGCACCGCCACCTCCACGTCCAGGCCGGTGGTCCGCTCGATGTCCGCGATCAGCTCCGGCAACGGCTGATCCAGCCGGTAGCGGAGCAGGCCCAGTTCCCGGGCGTACGCGCGCAGCCGCGCGTACCCCTCGGCCGAGTACGCCTGCGCCGGGCCGAGGTCGGCCAGCGCCTCGACCAGGGCCGCCTCGTCGAGGCGGTCCGGGACGATCTCCGAGGTGTCGTCGTCGGCGAGTTGCCGGCGGGCGGTGGCGATGGCCCTGGCCCGGCGGTGCAGGGCGACCAGGTCGCGCGGCCCGATCCGCCACCGGGCACCGGTCAGCAGGCGCAGCAGCGCGGCCCCGTCGGTCGGGTCGGCCAGCACCCGCAGCGTGCACACCACGTCGCGTACCTCGGGGGTGTCCAGCAGGCCCCCCAGCCCGACCACCTCGACCGGCAGGCCACGCTCGCGCAGCGCGGCGGCGATCGCCGGGATCTGGCTGCGCAGCCGGACCAGCACCGCCGTGGACGGACGCAGCGCGACCGGGATCTGCTCGGGCAGCGCGCCGGGCATCCGGGCCGCACCACGCCAGGCGGCCAGCAGGCTGTCGGCGATCCAGTCGGCCTCGTCGGCGTACGTGGACAGCAGCGCGCAGTGCACGGTGCCCGCAGCGGCGCCGCGCGGGCTGCGGTGCACGATGGGCTCGTCGACGCTGAGCGCGGCGTGCAGTTCCGGCACCCGGGCACCGGCGGCGCGCAACGGGGTGGCCAGGGCGTTCGCCACCGCGAGGATCTCCGGGCGGTTGCGCCAACTGGTGGTCAGCCCGAGCACCCGGGCCGGACTGCCGTCGGGCCGGGCGAACTCGGTCGGGAAGCGGTCCAGGGTGCCGGCGCTGGCGCCCCGCCAGCCGTAGATGGACTGACAGGGGTCACCCACGGCGGTCACCGGGTGCCCGCCGCCGAACAGCGCGCCGAGCAGCACCACCTGGGCATGGCTGGTGTCCTGGTACTCGTCGAGCAGCACCACCCGGTAGCGGCTTCGCTCGATCTCGCCGACCCCCGGGTGGTCCCGGGCCACCCGGGCGGCCCGGGCGAGCTGGTCGGCGAAGTCCATCGCCTCGAAGTCGTCCTTGCGCCGGGCGTACGCGCGCACCAGCGGCAGCAGCTTCAGCCGGGTCTGTTGCAGTGCGAGGGCCTTGCGCACGTCGGCGTAGACGCGCCCGGGGCGGGACTGCACGTCGGCGAAGAAGCGGCCGGTCCACGCGGCGAGGGCGTCCGGGGCGACCAGGTGCTCGTCCAGCTCGCCGGCGAGCGCCAACACGGCGTCGGTGACGCTGCTCGGCATCCGGTCCACCCCGGACATGTCCCCGTCGTAGTTGCGCACGATCAGGTCGACCAGCTGCCAGCGGGAGGCCTCGGTGAGCAGGCGGGTGGTGGGTTCGTAGCCGGCGCGCAGGCCGTGCTCGGTGACGATCCGCCCGGCGTACGAGTGGTAGGTGGCCACCGTCGGTTCCCCGGCCAGCGGGTCGTCGAGCGGGTCGCGCCCGCGCCGACCCAGTCGACGGATCAGCTGGTCGAGCCGGGTACGCACCCGGTGCGCCAGCTCGCCGGCGGCCTTGCGGGTGAAGGTGAGGCCGAGCACCTGTTCCGGCCGGACGTACGAGTTGGCGACCAGCCAGACCACCCGGGCGGCCATCGTCTCGGTCTTGCCCGAGCCGGCGCCCGCGACCACCAGCAGCGGCTCCACCGGCGCGGCGATGATCGCCGCCTGTTCGCGGGTCGGCGCCGGCCGACCCAGCAGCTTCGCCAGCTCCACCGGGGTGTACCGGGGGCCGGCGTCGGCCGCCCGGGGCGCCGGGGTGGCGGGGTTGAACAGGGCGGGCTGGGAGGGCACCCTCACTCCTCGTGCTCCGGCCGCCGGACGGTCGGCGGCTCGACCACCTGCCGCCCCTGCCCGGACACCGGGCAGCTGGTGCGCACCGGGCACACCCGGCACTTCGAGTTGGCGACCGCGGCGAAGGTGGCGGCGGCCATCGTATCGGCGGTGCGGCGGACCAGCGCGGTGGCCCAGCCGGCCTCCGGCCCGTCGGTGGCCGGTGGCTGGGCCTGCTCCCGGGCGTCGCGGGCGCCGGTGCCGAGTTGCACCAGGGCCGCCCCGCCGGGCTCGTCGCCGAACTCGGCGAAGGCGCCCGCCTCCACCGCAGCCTGGTACCCGCCGAGCTGTGGATGCTCGGCCACCTCGGGTGCGGTGACGGCGGTGGACTTGCCGGTCTTGAGGTCCACCACCACCAGCCGGCCGTCCGCGTCCACCTCCAGCCGGTCCACCCGGCCGACCAGCTCGACCGGCCGGTTCGGGTCGTCGAGGCGTACCGCGAACTCGTGCTCGATGGCGAGCAGCCGGCGCGGGTTGGCGGCCAGCCAGCGCAGCAGCTTGTCGACCATCTCCTCGGCGCGGGCCCGCTCCGGGCCGACCATCCACCGCGCGGCCAGTTCGATCGCGTCGAACCGGGCGGCGACGTAGTCCAGCAGCTCGCTCCGGTCGGCGCTGGCGTCCTCGGCCAGCATCGCCGCCGCGTGCACCAGGTTGCCGACGCCCTGGGCGGTGCTGGCCGGAGCGCTCCCGCCGTGCCGTTCCAGCAGCCAGCGCAGGCTGCACCGCAGCACGCTCTCCATCGCCGACGGGGTGACCCGGACCAGCTCCCCCTCGTCCGCCAGCGGCCGGTCGTCCGAGAGCGGTCGCAGCCCCCACCAGTCGTCGGGATGCGCGCCGGGCACCCCGGCGGCGGCCAGCCGGGCCAGTTCGGCCGCCGCCGCCCGCCGCCGGGCGAACGGGACCGCCGGGTCGGTCACGGCGGTACGCAGCTCCGCCACCAGCGCGGGCAGGGTGAGCGCCCGGGGTGGACGGCTGACCGGCAGCGCCCGCGGAGCATCGGGATCGGACTCGCCCTGCGGTCCGGTGGGGCCCAGCTCGTATTCGGTGCGGCCCGGCTCGTATTCGGTGCGGCCCAGCTCGTAGAGGAAGCGGCTGGGCTGCTCCTCGTGGTCGTCGCCGCCCACCGCCGCGGAGGCGACCGCGCTGATCAGCAGCCGGCGCCGGGCCCGGGTCACCGCGACGTGGAACAGCCGCCGCTCCTCGTCGAGCAGGGCGGAGGTCTGCCCGACCATGGTGACCGCCCCACCGCTGCCGTCCGACCGGCCGGCCAGCACGTCCACCAGGCGTTCGGAGCCGAGCAGGCTGCCGCGCAGCCGCAGGTCGGGCCAGACTCCCTCCTGCACTCCGGCGACGGCGACCAGGTCCCACTCGAGGCCCTTGGCGGCGTGCCCGGTGAGCAGTCGGACGGCGTCGCCCCGGTCGGCGGTCGGAGCGAGGGTGTCGGCCGGCAACTCCTGGCCGAGCACGTGGTCGAGGAAGACTTCGGTACGCGCGCCCGGCAGCCGGTCGGTGAACCGGGCGGCCGCGTCGAAGAGGACCAGCACCGCGTCCAGGTCACGATCGGCCGCCTCGGCCCGGCGGCGCCGGGCGAGGTCACCCTCACCGGCCACCGCGGGGCCCCGGGTCAGCGCGGCGGACCACAGCTCGGCCAGCCCGCTGGCCCGCCACACGGCCCAGAGCACCTCCTCGGCGGTGGCGCCGGGTCGGCCGGCCGTCTCGCGGGCCACGGCCAACAGCCCGGCCACCGTCTGTGCCGGCTCGGCCCAGCGTCGTTGCACGCCGGCCAGCTCCGTCGGGTCGCGCAGCGCCTCGACGATCAGCTCCCCGGAGGGCCGGCGATCGCCGGTGGCCAGGGCGATGGCGCGCAGGCCCTGCCGCAGCCGCCGCTCGGCCAGCGGGTCGGCACCGCCGAGGGGCGAGTGCAGCAGGGCGACCGCGGCCTCCTCGTCGAGCCGTTCCGGCTCCAGCGCGCAGCGCAGCAGGAGCAGCAGCGGCGCCACCGCCGGTTGCAGGTGCAGCGGCAGATCCTCGCCGTGCACCACGGTCGGCACGCCGGCCGCGTGCAGGGCCCGGCGCAGCGTGGGAAGTTGCCGGCCGGCGGAGCGGACCAGCACCGCCATCCGCCCCCAGGGCATCCCGCCGAGCAGGTGCGCCTCGCGCAGGGCGTGCGCCAGCCAGGCGGCCTCGCTCGTGGCCGAACGGAAGGTGCGTACCTCCACCTCGCCGGGGGGCGCGTCCGGCAACGGGCGCAACCGGCGGTGCGCCGCCGGGCCGCGCAGCCGTCGAGCCAGTCGGGCGGCGGCGGCCAGCAGCCGCTCACCGGCGCGGTAGCTGGTGGTCAGCAGCAGCTGGGCGGCCGGCGCACCGGAGGCGGTGCGGAACCGGTGCGGGAAGCTCGTCACGCCCCCGGGATCCGCGCCACGGAACGCGTACGTGGACGAGTCGGGATCGGCGAACGCGATCAGCGGCAGGCCGCCGCCGGCGACCGTGTCGAGCAGGTCGAGCTGGGCGGGGTCGGTGTCGGCCAGTTCGTCGACGTAGACGTACGCCAACCGGTGCCGCTCGGCGGCCAGCAGCTCCGGGTCGTCGCGCAACATCCCGGTGGCCGCCCGGACCAGCTCCGCCGGGTCGTACGCGACCGAGCCCCGGTTGGCCACGTCGCGCAACGCCAACACGGCGACGTACTCCCGGAGGAACCGGGCGGCGGCGGGCCAGTCGGCGCGGCCGAGCTTCTCGCCGAGCCGCGCCAGCTCGACCGGACCGATCCCGCGCTCGGCCGCACGCATCAGCAGGTCGCGCAGTTGGGCGGCGAACGCCCGGGTACGCAACGCCGGACGTAGATCCTCCGGCCAGCCGACCGGATCGTCATCGGGCTCCTGGCCGACGACGTCCAGCAGCTCACGGATGATCAGATCCTGTTCCGGGCCGGTGAGCAGGCGCGGCGACGGTTCCCCCCGCTCGGCGGCGGCCCGCCGCAGCAGCCCGAAGGCGTACGCGGGAAAGGTGCGGACCAGGGGTTCGCGCAGCACCTGCTGCCCGTCGGCGGCGATTCGGGCCTCGATCCGGTGCCGCAGCTCGGCAGCTCCCCGGCGGCCGAAGGTGAGCACCAGGATCCGCTCCGGATCCACCCCCTCCGCGATCCGGGTGGCGACCGCCTCGACGAGCGTCCGGGTCTTCCCGGTGCCCGGTCCACCGAGGACCAACAACGGCCCGTCGGTGTGCGCGATCACCTCCGCCTGCCCCGGATCGACCCGTCCGGCGCCACCCTGCTCGCGGACCTCGACAGCCTGCCCGCGGACCTCGACAGCCTGCCCGCGGACCTCGTCCGGGGGGCCAACGGCCGATGGGCCGTTGCCCTCGGTCGGCCCGGCGGGCCGACGCACCAACCGGTACGCCTGCATCCCGCCATCCCATCACGGGCCTGCGACACTCCCCGACCCGCCACACCATCCGCCACCCCAGCTCACACCCGAACTCCACCAGGTGCGTCCCAGAGCAGTGGCGACCTCCCGCTGCCCCACCGATCCCCTTCGTCCGCGCTGACCCCTGAATGCAGCCATTCGCCCAGCCCCACGGCAGCCCCGGGTAGGGGCGCGGGAGGCGCAGGGCTGTCAGGTGAGGTGGAACTCGAGGGCGTCGAGGGCGGCGGGGACGGTGTCGGCGAGTCGGAGCAGGTCGAAGCCGGCGGGCTTGAGGAAGGTCTGGTCGGCCAGGACCCGCAGCCAGTCCAGCAGCGGGCGGTAGAAGCCGTCGGTGTCCACCAACACCATTGGCTTGTCGTGCAGGGCCAGCGTGGCGGTGGTCCAGACCTCGAAGAGCTCGTCGAGCGTGCCGAGCCCGCCGGGCAGGGTGAGGAAGGCATCCGACTTCTCGATCATGAGGATCTTCCGGCTGGCCATCGACTCGGTGACCAGCAGCTCGTCGGAGGCAAGGTCGGCCACCTCCAGGTCCACCAGCGCCTGCGGGATCACGCCGATGGTCCGCCCACCCGCCGAACGCGCGCCGTCGGCCATCGCGCCCATCATTCCGACGCTGCCGCCACCGCTGACCAGCGTGTGCCCGCGACGGGCGATCTCCGCACCGGTGGCCGCCGCGAGGTCGAGCCAGCGCTGATCCAGCGTGCGGGAGGAGGCGCAGAAGACGCAGATGGCGGCCATCGCGCTAGCGCTCCGACCCGTCGGCCGCGGCCCGCTGGTCGGCGGCGGCACGGGCGACGGCCTCCTCGCGTACCGCCTCCTGCTCGGTGCTGAGCGCGGCCTCGGCCTCGACGATGTGCCGCACGGCCGTGGCCACGTCGTCGGTGACGCAGATCAGCTCCAGGTCGACCGGCCCGATCTTGCCTTCCGCGGCCATGGTGTCACGCAGCCAGTCGAGCAGCCCCTGCCAGTACCCGGCGCCCATCAGCACCACGGGGAACCGGGTGACCTTGCCGGTCTGCACCAGGGTGAGCGCCTCGAACAGTTCGTCCAAGGTGCCGAAGCCGCCGGGGAGCACGACGAAGGCCTGGGCGTACTTGACGAACATCGTCTTGCGGGCGAAGAAGTAGCGGAAGTCGATCGCCAGATCGACCCACTCGTTGATGCCCTGTTCGAAGGGGAGCTCGATGCCGAGCCCGACGGAGAGCCCGCCGGCCTCGCTGGCCCCCCGGTTGGCCGCCTCCATCACACCGGGACCGCCACCGGTGATCACCGCGTAGCCGGCGCGGGCCAGGGCAGCGCCCACCGCCTCGGCGAGCTGGCACTCGGAGCTGCCCGGCTTGCTCCGGGCGGAACCGAAGACGCTGACCGCCGGTGGCAGGTCGGCGAGGGTGTCGAAACCCTCCACGAACTCGGAGAGGATGCGCAACGCCCGCCAGGAGTCCTTGGTCTTCCAGTCGGCCCGCGTCCGCGAGTCGAGCAGCCCTTGGTCGGCGGTCTTCGTCGTGGCCGCCTGACGACGCAGCGTCACCGGGCCACGCTGCCGCCCCCGTCCTGGTTCGCGATGGTTGCTCTGGCTCATACCAGCAACCGTAGTGGAGTCCCGCCGGGAACTCGGCAAACACTTCGTGATCTTGTGCAACCAAATCGCTTGCCCGGACGTCTACTATTCACATACCGGGTATGCCCCGGCACGCGGGCTTCGGGGGAGGAGACAGCGTGATCACCAACAACGAACGACTTCGGATCCGGCGCCAGATGCAGCGGCGCATCCGCGACGTGGTGGCCGAGCGCCGCCACACCCGCCTGCTCAACACCCCGCCCGAACCGCCCGCCGACCCCACCACCACCGACACCCGTCTCACCACCGTCTGACCCACCGCCCGCCGCACGCACCCGGGGGTGAGTCAGGCCGGGGAGAGCCAGCGGTGGAGGGTGGCGGCGCCGTCGCGGATCTTGCCGATCTCGACGTGCTCGTCGGGGTGGTGGGCCAGGTTGGGGTCGCCGGGACCGAAGTTCAGCGCGGGGATCCCCATCTCCGCGAACCGGGCCACGTCGGTCCAGCCCAGCTTCCCGATCGGGGCGGCACCCACCGCCGTCAGGAACTCCCGCGCGGGCGGCGCCTCGAGACCGGGCAGGGCGCCGGGTGCGCAGTCAGTCACCGTCAACTCGTAGCCCGCCAGGACCTCGCGCAGGTGCGCCTCGGCCTCGACCGGCGTACGGTCCGGCGCGAAGCGGTAGTTGACCTCGATCTCGCACCGGTCCGGCACCACGTTCCCGGCCACTCCGCCGTGGATCCGCACCGCGTTCATCCCCTCGCGGTACTCGCACCCGTCGATGATCACCCGCCGCGCCTGGTAGTCGGAGAGCCGCCGGAGCAGCTCACCCGCCCCGTGCACCGCGTTGACCCCGTGCCACGACCGGGCCGAGTGGGCCCGGACCCCGGTGGTGACCACCGTGGCCCGCATGGTGCCCTGGCAGCCCGCCTCCACGACCCCGTACGTCGGCTCGAGCAGCAGCGCGAAGTCGGCCGTCAGCCACTCGGGGTGCGCCTGGGCCACCAGGTGCAGCCCGTTGTACCTGGACTCGATCTCCTCCGCCTCGTAGAAGAAGTACGTGACGTCGTAACGGGGGTCGGGCAGGGTCGCCGCGAGGTGCAGCGCGAAGGCGACCCCGGACTTCATGTCCGAGGTGCCGCAGCCGTACATCAGGTCGCCACGCATGGTCGACGGAAAGTTGTTGTTCAGCGGCACCGTGTCCAGATGCCCCGCCAACACCACCCGGGTCGGCCGGCCGAGGTCGGTACGCGCCATCACCGTATTGCCGTGCCGGTGGGTGCTCAGGTGCGGCACCGCCCGCAGGACCTCCTCGACGCAGTCGGCGATGGCCTTCTCGTTGAGAGACACGGACTCGATGTCGACCAGCGCACGGGTCAACGCCACCGGATCGGCGAGGACCTCGGGGGTAAGCGGGTTCTCCATGGTCCGCACGGTACCGTCACAACCGGCGACCGTCAGACGCCAGCCCGCCAGAGCTTCGGCGAAGCGCGAGGAGTGAGCTTGCGAGCCCCGCAGTCGCGAGCAACAGTCAGCACAGCAGGAAGCGAGAGGTGAGTAAGTGACGTCCACACAATCCGCGTGGGGCATCGGCCTGGCCACCGTCACCGCCGACGACCAGGTGCTCGACACCTGGTACCCGACCGGCAAGCTGGGTCTGGGCGAGCTGCCGCTGGTCCCCGGCGAGGACGAGGGCGACGTGCTGGACCTGCCGCCGGGAGCGATCGGCGAGCGGGGCCTGCCAGGTCTGCGTACCGTCCAGGTGGTCACCGTGATCGGTTCGCTGGACGACCCGATCAAGGACGCCGCCGACGCGTATCTGCGGCTGCACCTGCTCTCCCACTGCCTGGTGCGGCCCAACGAGCTCAACCTCGACGGCGTCTTCGGCAAGCTGGCGAACGTGGCCTGGACCTCCGCCGGGCCGTGCCCGCCGGAGCGGGTGGACGAGCTGCGCGTGATCGAGCGGGCCGCCGGCCGCCACCTGGCCGTGTACGGGGTGGACAAGTTCCCCCGGATGACCGACTACGTGGTGCCCGCCGGGGTGCGGATCGCCGACGCCGACCGGGTCCGCCTCGGCGCGCACCTGGCCGCCGGCACCACCGTCATGCACGAGGGCTTCGTCAACTTCAACGGCGGCACGCTCGGCAGTTCGATGGTCGAGGGCCGGATCGCCCAGGGCGTGGTGGTCGGTGACGGCTCGGACATCGGCGGCGGCGCTTCGATCATGGGCACCCTCTCCGGCGGCGGCACCGAGAAGGTACGCATCGGCGAGCGCAGCCTGATCGGGGCGAACGCCGGCGTGGGCATCTCGCTCGGCGACGACTGCGTGGTCGAGGCGGGCTGCTACGTCACCGCCGCCTCGAAGATCACCCTGCCGGACGGCCGGGTGGTCAAGGCCCGCGAGCTGTCCGGCGTCGACGGGCTGCTGTTCTGGCGCAACTCGGTCAGCGGCGCGCTGGAGGCCCGGCCCCGCACCGGCCGCGGCATCGAACTCAACGCCGCCCTGCACGCCAACGACTGAGAGGTGAGGAGGGGCCCCTTCCTAACGCCTCGTGTATAGGAAGGGGCCCTTTTCAACAACCGGCTCAGCGCAGGCGGTACGCCTGGATGATCCGGTGGGTCACCGTGTTGCCGGCGGTGTCCGTGGCGCTCGCCCGCAGCGACACATGGCCGGCGGCCCGTGGGTGCTGCACCGTCGCCTGCCAGCCGCTACCGCTCTTCTTCAGCTTGGCGCGCTGCCAGGTCCTCCCGCCGTTGTAGGAGACCTCGACGGTCAGCGACGCGGTCTTCGCCGCCGGAGCGTCGGGCTGGCGCTCCACCGCCACCGGGATCACGAAGGACCGCCCGGCCGGCGCCGAATGTTCTGCGTCCAGCTTCGGCGTGAACCTGATCGCCGAGGCGGGCAGCGCGACGAAGTCGTCACCCCGCACGTGCCGGGAGCGGAACGTCCACGTGGCGGCGACCTCCGTGCCGAGATCGGTGAAGCTGCGCTTCGCCGACGTCTCCAGCCGATAGCTGGCCGTCCCGGCCGGCACCTCGAACGCCCCTCCGCCCTGGTACGGAGTCTCCTCGACCAGCTTGCCGTTGCGGTACAGGGCCGTACGCGCGGCGTCCGTGATCGACACGCCGGCGTGCCCCTCGACGTCACTGTGCAGCGGCAGGTCGAGCACGATCACGTCACCCTGTCGGGTGAGCCCCTGACCGGGCCACTGCCGGGCGGGGAAGGACGGCCCGTAGGGCGCGCCGTTCCAGGTGTCCCGGTAATGGCGGCCGGCCCGGTACGCCGTCGGATCCGACATCAGCAGGGCCACCGGGTCGAGCCACAGTTCCTCGGTCTGCGTACCGATCCACAGTTCGGTGGCGTAGCGCATCTCCCCGGTGTTGTAGTACTCGACCCGCTTTCCGGGCACCGAGACGGGCACCACCACTGCCCAGCCGCCCAGGTCGGGTTCGAAGATGGGGAAGGCCGTCCGCTCACCGAGCGTGCCCGGGGGACCGGCACGGAACGTCTGCGTGACGGTGGCCAGGTCGCGGCTGCGGTAGTGCTTCGTCAGCCCGTTGGGCATCCGGCCCCCGAAGCGCTCGGCCAGGGCGTAGAAGTACGGGCTGCTGGCCACGTCCAGATCGGCGAACTGGGCGGTCAGCGTGGTGACGAAGCGGTCCGCCGCCACCGGCCGGCCGACCTGCCCGACGAAGATGCTGTCGAAGTCGGAGCCGAGCATGCCGAAACCGGCGGAACCGGCGTCGTCGTCGATCATGAAAATTGCCTCGACGACGCCCATCGCCGGCTTCGCCGACCGGTCCGGCACCGTCATCCGCACCGGTCCCGCCTTGCGGGCGTCGATCGTGATCTCGGCGTCCTGCGTCACCACCAACTCCGGTTGGACGACCAGCGACCGGGCCTCCTCGTCGTCCGCCTCGGTCACGTAGCTGGCCAGCCCGTACCGCCCCTTGGGCACGCGCACCTCGGCGGTGCCGTCCGGGTCGTACGCGGTGAAGTCGCTGAAGTCGGCCAGCCCGATCAGGAAGCTGACGTAGTCGACCGGCACCGCGCCGGAACGGTCCAGGTGGCGGAGGGTCAGCGTGTAGCTCTCCACCTCCTTGTGCACGGCCAGCGGGGTGCTCGCCACGGCGTTGCCCGCGCGGGCCACGATCCGGCCGGTGTAGTGACCGTCCGGGGCGTCGACGTTGGTGTCGGCGGTGACCGTGGCGGATGCCGTGCCACCGGCCGGCACCACGACCCGCTCGGTGCTCAGCGCGAACATGTCCGCCGGCGCCGGCGCCCCGCCGGGGCCGGTGGCCTCGACCGTGAGGTCCACGGTGAGCGGTTCCGATCCCGTGTTGCGCCAGCTCAGCTCCCGGATGACCGGTTCGTCGTCGTCGTGCGGCCAGAACGTCCGGCCGAAGGAGATGCTCGCCGGCTCGCTGATCAGCGACTGGGTGATCGCCCGGGCCACGTCGACCCGACCGGCCCCCTGCTGGTGGGCGGTCAGTTCGGGGTGCGGCCGGGCCGAGGCCATCAGGGTGGCCTTCAGTTGGGCCGCCGTCGCGTCGCCGCGTTGCTGGGCGAGCAACGCCGCCGCTCCCGCGACGTGCGGCGCGGACATCGAGGTGCCGGAGAGCGAGACGTACTGCTCCCCGACCGGGTCACCGAGCAGCGTGCCCTGCCCCCGGGCGGCGACGATGTCCATGCCGGGGGCGGTGATGTCGGGCTTCAGCGCGTCGTCGCCGACCCGGGGGCCCTGACTGGAGAAGTAGGCGAGTTCGTCGTCCCGGTCGACCGCGCCGACGGCCAGCGCCGCGTCCGCGCTGGCCGGCGAGCCGATCGAGCCGGCCGTGCCCCGGTTGCCGGCCGAGATCACGAAGAGCGCCCCGGTCTGCTCGGTCAGCGTGTTGACCGCTTCCTCCAGCGGGTCGACCTGCGGCGTGTCGGTCCCCCCGAGACTGATGTTGATCACGTCGGCCTGCTGGTCGACGGCGGCCCACTGCATCCCGGCCAGGATGGCGGACTCGGTGCAGCCGTACTCCTCGCAGACCTTCCCGTCGAGCAGGGTCGCCTCCGGCGCCACGCCGCGGTAGCGGCCGCCGGAGGCGGCGCCGCTGCCGGCGATGATCGACGCGACGTGGGTGCCGTGCCCGACGAGGTCGCCCGGGTCGGCCTCCTCGGTGAAGTTCCGCGCCGCGCCGACGCGCCCGGCCAGGTCCGGATGCGCGGCGTCGACGCCGGAGTCCAGCACCGCCACCCGTACGCCCCGGCCGGTGAAGCCGGCCTGGTGGGCGGCGGGGGCACCGATCTGTGGAACGCTGTGCTCCAGGGTCAGCTGTCGCCGGCCGTCGAGCCAGATTCGCTCGACCTCCCCCGCCGCGGCGACTCGGGCACCGGTTGCGGCGACGGCGGACCAGACCTGGCCCACCTGCTGCTTGTCAGCGGTGGCGGCGACACCGGCGATGGCCGGCAGGTCGCGGGTGACCCGCACCCCGGCGGGCGCGGCGGCACGCCGTGCCGTGCTGGGCCGGTGCATCAGGATCAGGGGCAGGTCGTCGCGGCGGGCGTCGTCGTAGCCGGCGGCGATCAGCCCGGTCACGTCGAACAGTCGACGGTCGACCCGTCCGTCCCGGATCAGCGGGAGGGCGTCCTGCGGCACCACCCAGAGGTGGTCGCGTTCCCGCTGGGTGAGGAACTGGACGTCGGAGCGTCCTTCGGCCGGGCGTACGCTCGCCGCGCCGGAGGCGCTGACGGTGACCCGGTCACCGGTGAGCAGGGTGACGGTGGCCGGCTGGTGGCTGCCCGCCGGCCGAGCCTCGGTCCGAGCGTCGCTCGGTTGGGCGAACGCGGGTGCGGCCGGTCGGTGCGGCGCGGCTGTGGCGGCGCCCGGTGTCCCGAGCAGCAGTCCCAGCGCGAGCCCGCCGGCGATCAGTTTCCTGTTCCGTGGCAACTGATCCTCCTTCCTGGAGCGTCTCGGTCGATGAGGAAGTCATCGACATCCATCAGATGTGCATACCGAGTATGCAAGCGAGAGTCAAGAAACGAGGCCACGCCACCCCGGCCGGCGGCATGATCGGACGGATGACGTCCATGAAGGAACGCATGCTCGCCGGAGAGCCGTATCTCGCCGACGATCCGGAACTCGTCGCCGACCATCTCCGCGCGCAGCGGCTGATGGCCCGCTTCAACACCAGTTCCGTCGACGACCAGGACGAGCGCCGGGCCGCGCTGCGCGAACTGCTCGGCGAAATCGGCGAGGAGACCGCGATCCGCCCGCCCTTCTACTGCGACTACGGCTACAACGTCCGGATCGGACCGCGCAGCTTCGTCAATTACCAGGCGGTCTTCCTCGACGTCGCCCCGATCACGCTCGGCGCCGACGTCCAGGTCGCACCCAACGTGCAGTTGCTCACCCCGACGCACCCGGTGGAGCCGGAACCGCGTCGGGCGAAGTGGGAGGCGGCCAAGCCGATCACCATCGGCGACAACGTCTGGCTGGGCGGCGGCGCGATCGTCCTCGCCGGGGTCACCGTCGGTGAGAACACCGTCGTCGGCGCGGGCGCCGTGGTGACCCGGGACCTGCCGGCCAACGTGGTGGCTGTGGGCAACCCCGCACGACCGGTACGCGAGATCAGCTGAGCCCTCACCTGCACAAATACCGCTTCAGGGGGTGGCGCTCCACGCCAAAGGCGAGCACTCTGGGTAATGGAGTCGTTACCGGGAGGCATCATCATGGGCGGCCGGATCCTCGAACTGCGCGTACACGGAGTGTCAAACACGCCGCCCGCCGAGGCCCTCGGACTGACGCCCGGACCAGGCGGCGAGGCGCCCCAGCCACGGCTGGTCGCCGGCAGCCCGGTCACCGGTTTCTACCGCTCCCCCACGGCCTCGCCGCTCGACCCGATCGTCCTGGAGGCGTACAGCTGGGGGCAGTTGACCTCCGGAGCGCGGACCGCGCGGGACGTGGAGCGCGCCCTGTGGACGCTGCTGTTGCCGTTCACCCTGGCCAACGTGGCGTTGCACGCCCGCCCCGGAATACCGGCCGACCCGGCCGGCGAGCGACTGACCAGCCGGACCGGGATCACGGCCTGGCTGATCCGGCTGTTCTGCCTGAGCCTCACCGGCACGCTGGTGCTGGCGCTGACCGGGGTCGGAGTCGACCTGATCGGCTGGCAGTGCGTGGACGAGACCTGCCTGAGTCGCATCCCGGGGCCGTGGGAGTTCCTCGCCGGCGCCTGGTGGCAGCAGGGTGGGCGCCCGCTCGCCGTCGGCCTGGCCGTGCCGCTCGCCCTGATCGCGGTGCTCGGCCTGGTCGCCTGGCGGACCTACCAGTACGAGGCGGTGATGCCCGCCGACCCGGCGAACGCCCCGGAACGCCACCCGCCGGCGCCGGTCGACGCCGACCGGCCCGCCGACGCCCCGGCCCGGGAGCAGCCACCGGCACCGAAGCCGCCCGCCGGACCCCTCGCCAATCCCCTCGAAGACCCCACGTTCTGGTGGGGTGAGGGGCAACTGCGACGCGCCGCCGTGCTGCACCTGTGTACCGGCACGGCGGTGGCGGCGGCGGTGCCGCTGGGCACCGTACTGGTGCTGGATCCGCCGCACGAGGCGCGGGCGACGATCGCCTGGACCACTGCCGCGACGCTCGTCGCGGTCCTGGTGATCACGCTGGTCGCGCTCGGCCGCCCCTTCCTCACCCGGCGCCACGGGGCCACCCCGCTCGGGCCGTGGAGCATCTCGGTCATCGTGCTCACCGGGGTCGGGCTGGCCGGCACCCTGCTGCTGCTGATGCTGCCCGACGGTCCCGCCGGCACCCCGCTGGCGGCGCTGCGGCCACCCCCGGGATGCGGCGGGCAGCCGTCCCTGCCCGGCTGCCTGGAGGATCGCTCGCTGCCGGGCTTCGACCAGATCCTCGCCTGGCTGGTCACCGGTCAGTTGCTGCTGCTCATCGCCATCGGCGCGACCGCCCGCTCCGGGCGCCGGGGCAGCGCGGCACCCGCGATCGCCACGGTGCTGATCGTCCTCGGTGCCGCCTGGTGCCACGGCTGGCTGCCCGCCACACCGCCGGCACCGCTTGAGGTGTGGCAGCTCGCCGTACCGTTGCTGGCCCTCGCCGCGACCGGCCTGCTGCTGCCACGGACCCGGGCCACCGCCGGGAGGCAACCGCTCGAGCCCCACACCGACCTGGCCTGGCGCGGGCAGGCCCCGGCCGTGATCGCCGGATCCGGCTGGCTGCTCTGTCTCGCCTACTGCGCGGGGGCGCTCTACTGGATCACGGATCGGCTGAACGGCGACGGTTCCGTCGTGGTCGTACCGCCCACGCCGGTGTCCTGGGCGGCGCTCTGCTTCGGCGGCGCGCTGCTGCTGCTCACCCTGGTCGCGCTCCGCGGTTTCGTGCTCTTCCACCAGTTGCGGCACGAGGAGTACGCCGAACTGAAGGCCGGCGGACCGCTCACCGCGCACGACCTGCGCCGGGGACGGGACGTCAGCAACCACCGGGCCCTGCACCGGTTGGTGGGCGAACACGCGATCCGCCTGATCGGCTGGTACGCCGCCGCGGTGGCCGTGCTGGCCGCCCTCGCCTGTGTCGCCGTCCTCTCCCCCGCCCGCCCCTACCCGACGTCGGAGACCGGCGCCGCCACCCTGATCAGGCTGGTGACCGACGTGGGTGACGCGCTGCTCGGCTGGCTGCCGGTGGCGATCGCCGCCCTCGGCCTGCTCGTCTTCCGCAACAACACGGTGCGGCGGTCGGTCGGAGTGGTCTGGGACGTGGGAACCTTCTGGCCGCGCGCCGCGCACCCGCTCGCCCCGCCGAGCTACGCCGAGCGGGCCGTGCCCGAACTGCTCACCCGCACCGCCGGCCTGCTCGCGCTGACCGAGCACGATCCACGCCGGATGGACGGCATCATCCTGTCCGGGCACAGCCAGGGCACGGTGATCTGCGCCGCGGTCATCCTGCAACTGCCGAACCGCTGGCGACGGCGAATCTGGTTCTTCTCCTACGGCTGCCAGCTGACCCGGCTCTACGGCCGGATCTTCCCCGCGTACTTCGGGCCGGACCGGCTGCCGGCGCTGACCCGCGCGTTGAGCCGACCCTCGGGCGAAACCGGGTGGACGAACTTCTGGCGCGACACCGACCCGCTCGGCTGGCCGGTCACCGCCGGCGAACGCGATGTGGCCGTGACCGACCCGGAGGCGCTGCACCCCAGCGACGGCGAGGTCGCCGATCCGCCGATCCGCAGCCACAGCGGCTATCCGGAGGCCACCGAGTTCCAGCGGGAACGGTCCCGGGTCGCCGTTCTGCTCGGGCGTACGGTGCCGTCACCCCGGCGGGGGCTCGGCTAGGCGTACCACCAGGTCGGCCCGGTCGGCGGTGTCGGACACCAGTGCCGCGTTGACCTCGTCGCTGCCCAGCACCCAGGCCCGCGCCTCGGCCGGCGGCCGCCCATGAGCCACGTGCCGGGCGACCAGCCGGCGACGCCGCAGGTCCGCGTCGATGTCCAGGAACCACGCCTCGTGCAGCAGCGAGCGCACCTCGTCCCAGGGCCGGTCCCGGATCAGCAGGTAGTTGCCCTCGGTCACCACCAGCCGGACGTCCGGCGGCACCTCGATCGCCCCGGCGATCGGCTCCTCCAGGTCCCGGCGGAACTCCGGCGCCCAGACCGAGGTCGGCTCCGTGCGCCGCAGGCGCCGCAGCAGCGCGACGTAGCCGTTGGCGTCGAAGGTGTCGCTGGCGCCCTTACGCGCGGACCTGCCCAGCCGGCGCAGCTCGGCCTGGGCGAGGTGGAAGCCGTCCATCGGCACCAGCCGGGCGGCCGGGCCGACCGCCGCCACCACCTGCTCGGCCAGGGTGGACTTGCCCGCGCCGGGAGCGCCGGCGATGCCGAGCAGCTGCCGGGGGCCGGCGTCGGCGAGCGCCCGGGCCCGCTGCACCAGTTCCTCGACCGGCAGCACCCGGGCGGCGGACATCAGGACAGGACCGGACGGCTGATCGCGAACCGGGCGCGTACGGCCGCGTGCACGCCCTGGGGCTGCGGGTCGAGTTCCAGCTGGAGTGCTCCACCGGCCGCGGCGCCCCCGGCGTCGAACGCCATCCGGGCCATCATCGGCTGCGCCGTACCGCCCTCGTCGGCCAACTCGATCAGGTCGGTGACCTGCGCGTCGAGCGCCGCAGCGTACTCCCGGGCCCGTCGCAACGCGTCGGCGAGCGCGGCCTGCCGGGCCTGGCGGTAGGTCGGGCTGTCCGGCCGCAGCGACCACCACGGCCCGGCCACCTCGACCTGGTCCTGATCGGCCAGGCGCAGCATCAGCTCGCCGAGCGCGGTGAAGTCGCTGACCGTCACCGTGGTGACCACCGAGCCGTGCCAGGCCACCACCCGCTCGCCGGAGCGCCGCGTCTCGGGTCGCACCCGCAGATCGCCGGTCTCCCGGCGGTCGATCGCCGGCTCGGCGGCATCGAGCAGCACCCGGACCGCCGCGGCCCGCTCGGCCAGCCGGGTCAGCACGGCCTCCCGGTCCCGGTCGCGGGCCAGCGCGGTCACCGTGAATCGGGCGATCTCCGGATCGATCTCGCGGTACGCCTCACCGCGCACCGACACCACCGGTCCGTCCACCATGCCCTCACCCTAACGGTGCCGCCGGGTCAGTGGGGTGGGGGAGGTGGACGGTGTAGGAGACGGTGCTGGGGGTGGTTCGGCAGGCGGTCAGGTGGCCGCCGGTCAAGCCGAGCCCGCAGAGCCAGGTCATCTCGTCGTCCGGCGCGACGTCCGTGCGGAACGACCGGGTCTGCTCGTCGTACCGGCGGGCGGCGAGCGCCCGGCGAGTGGTGCCGGCCTCGGCGTACCGGGCGTGCAGGGTGGCCGCGTCACCGGCCCGCAGCGCGGCGGCCAGTTCGTCGAGGTACTCGGTGACCCCGGCCAGCGCGGCCAGCACCTGCTCGCGGTTGCCGGTCAGCATGTTCGCCGTCCGCTGCGGCGGAGTGCCGGCGACCCGGGTTCCGTCGCGGAAGCTGCCGGCGGCCAGGGCGCGAACCGCGTCGCGCAGCGGCGACCGCTCGGCCGCACCGGCCAGCGCCCCGGCGAGCAGGTGCGGCACGTGCGAGGCGAGGGCGACCACGGCGTCGTGCCGATCCGCCGCCATCGGCACCACTCCGGCGGCGAAGACCTCGGTGATCAGTGCGGCGAGCCGGCGGAACGCGGCCAACCCCTCCGGCGCGGGGCAGAGCACCCACGCGGCACCGTCGAACAGCTCGGGCAGCGCCGCGCCCAGGCCGGCCCGGTCGGTGCCGGCCATCGGGTGACCGGGGACGAACCGGTGCGTGAGGCCCTGCGCCGCCGCGTACGCCGTCAGCTCCGCCTTGGTGCTGCCGACGTCGGTGAGCAGGCACTCCGCACCGGTCGCCGCGGCCACCTCGACCAGCGTCGCCGGCAGGGTGGGCAGCGGCCCGCCGAGGAAGACCACGTCCCGCCCGGCCACCGCGTCGCTCAGCTGCTCCGCCATCGGTACGCCGGCCGACCGGGCCTGCCGGCGGGTCGCCTCGTCCGGGTCCCAGCCGATCACGTCCGCCCCGACGGCGCGCAACCGAAGCAGGATCGACCCGCCGATCAGGCCGGTGCCGACCACCGCCGCCCGCAACGGCGCATCGGGTCCGTCCACCATCCGCACCCCTCGACGTCGCCGCTCGTTGCCGGGCCGGACGGCCCGACCGGGCGAGGATATCGCCCGGCCACCCCGCCCCCGGTCGTGCCGGGCCGGAACGCCTCGGGTCGCCGGTCAGCTCACCGCGGCCCGCGCGTCCTCGCGCCAGGCGGTGAACTGCTGCACCGGGTCGTCGCTGTTGATGTACTGCCAGGTGAGCAGGTCCCGGATGGTGTGCCAGTCGCGCCGCTGCGCGGCCTCGCGCAACGCCCGCGCGGTCGGGTCACCCTCGGCCGGGTCCACCCGCAGGGTGGGTGGCTCCAGATGCTTCGCTCGGCGCTTGAACGGCCACATGCCCGGCTCCTCTCCCCGTGGCGATCACCGGCAGCGATCGGCAAGATCGTAGAGTCGGCCGACCCGGACCGGAAGGGGGTTGTCCGAGAAATATCCACGTCGTACGGTCCCGTGCGCTGCCCGCCATTCAGGACGGGCCTTCGACGGGGAAGGACACAATCATGGCCGCGACATACCGGGCACTCGCCTCGGTGGTCATGTTGATCGGTTTCTACGTGGTCGCGCTGCTCCAACTCGTGATCGTCGCCGCGCTCTTCTGGTGGATCGCCAGCAAGACCAACGGCCTGGCGGCGAGCAAACTGATGCTGCCGTTGGTGGCCGCGCTCGGCGCGGTGGCCGTCGGGCTCTGGAAGGCGATCCGTACCAGGAACGAGCCGGCGCCGGGCCTGGTGCTCGACGAGCGGGACGCGCCACAGCTGTGGGCCACCGTCCGCGAGCTGGCCGCCGCGGTGGGCACCCGGGCTCCGGACGAGATCCGGCTGGTGCCCGAGGTGAACGCGGCGGTCGGCGAGCAGAGCCGACTGCTCGGCCTGGTCGGCGGACGACGCACCCTGTACGTCGGTCTGCCGCTGCTGCTGGGCCTGCGGGTCGACCAGTTCCGCTCGGTGCTGGCGCACGAACTGGGCCACTACTCGGGCCAGCACACCCGGCTCGGCGCGGTCGCCTACCGGGGGCGCCTGGCGATCGGGACCACCATCGAGCGGATCAAGCCGCGCAACCCGGTCGGGCTGGTCTTCCGGGGCTACGCCAAGCTGTACCTGCTGGTCGACAACGCCGCCTCGCGGCGGCAGGAGCTGGAGGCCGACCGCGCCTCGGTGCAGCTCGCCGGCCACGAGGCGGCCACCTCCGCGCTACTCGGCCTGCCCGCGCTCGACGCCGCCTGGAACTTCTACATGGGCGCGTACGTGCAGTCCGGCTGGCAGGCCGGGCTCGCCCCGGACGACCTCTTCGGCGGCTTCGGGCAGCTGCTCCAGGGCCGCCGGGAGCAGATCGACCAACTCCGGCAGGAGGCACCCGACCGGGAACCGTCGCGCTGGGACACCCACCCGCCGATCGGCATCCGGATCGACGCGATGGCACAGCTGCCCGCCGTCTCCGGCACGGCGGACGACCGCCCGGCCGCGATCATGCTCACCGACGTCCTCGATGCCGGCCGACGGCTGCAGAGCGCCGTGGTCGAGCAGGGCGACCGTCAGGTCCTGCCCTGGCCGGAGTTCACCCACGCGTCGATCGCCGCCGGGATGCAGCGGCAGGTCGACGGGATCTACCGGGCGGCCGCCCGATTCACCGGTACGGAACAGCCGGGCCTGACCACCATCCTCGACCTGGTACGCGAGGGCCGACTCGGCGAGTTCGCCGAGCAGTTCTTCGACAACGCCACCCGCAAGGAGGCGGCGGTCCGTTTCGCCGGCCCGATGGAGATGCTGCTGGACAACGCTGCCGTCCGCGCCGGCCGCGCCCGCTGGCAGCTGTCCTGGACCGGCCCCGCCGCGTTCGTCGGCACCGACGGCGAGCCGTTGGAGCTCGCCGAGATCGCCAAGCTCGCGGTCGACCCGCAGACCCTGGACGAGGCGCTGGCCCGGCTGACCGAACTCGGCGTCGACCCGGCCGTGGCGACCGTGGTGCAGAGCCGCGCCACCGCCGACAACGCCGGCGTGATCGGCGCCATCGGCAACGTGAAGATCGACGACGTGGAGCACGACCTGCTGATCCTCGACCGCGGTCTGATCCTGGTCGGCAGCCCCGGCAAGGCCGGCGACGGCGAGAAGCGCCTCACCGCCCTGCTCGAGTCGACACCGGTGGCGGAGCTGGCCGCCGGCCACCGCTTCCTGCCCTACGAGGAGACGGTGTCGGTGAACGTGACGAGGGAGATCCCGCTGCGGGCCGAGCTGACGCTGCACGACGGCCAGGTGATCGCCATGAAGGAGCTGTACGGCAGCGCGCTGCTGGAGAAGCACAGCCGGGACAACCTGCTGAAGGTCTTCGAACGCATCAACGAGAACTGAGGCGGGCGGCGACGGCCGAGATCCGCTCGTCGGACTCGGTCAGCGCCGCCCGGACGTACTGCCGGGCACCGGGACCGTAGAACACGCCCGCAGCGACCAGGATGCCGCGCCGGGCCAGCCAGTCGACCGTGTCCCAGCAGTCCTCACCCCGGGTCAGCCAGAGGTAGAGCCCCGCCTCGGAGTGCTCCACGGTGAAGCCGGCACCGGTGAACGCCGCGCGCAGCGTCTCCCGCCGCGCCCGGTAGCGCTCCCGCTGCTCCTCGGCGTGCCGCTCGTCGGTCAGCGCGGCCACCATGGCCGCCTGCACCGGCGCGGGCACGATCATCCCCGCGTGCTTGCGGATCTTGAGCAGTTCGGCGACCAACGCCGGGTCGCCGGCGACGAAGCCGGCCCGGTAGCCCGCGAGGTTGGAGCGCTTGGAGAGCGAGTGCACCGCCAGCACCGAGTCGTACGAGCCGCCGCAGACCTCCGACGAGAGCACGGACACCGGCTCGGCGTCCCAGCCCAGCGGCAGGTAGCACTCGTCGCTGGCGACCACCGCGCCGCGCTCCCGGGCCCAGTCCACCACCTTGCGCAGGTGGGTCGCGGGCAGCACCCGGCCGGTCGGGTTGCCCGGCGAGTTGACCCAGACGAGGCGCACCCGGGTAGTCGGGCCGACGGCGGTCAGCGAGTCGGCGCGTACGGTGGTGGCACCGGCCAGCCGGGCCCCGTCCTCGTACGTCGGATAGGCGATCGACGGCACCACCACGATGTCGCCCGGCCCGATCCCGAGCAGCGTGGGCAGCCAGGCCACCAGTTCCTTGGAGCCGATCGTCGGCAGCACCCCGAGCCCGTCGACACCGGCGCCGCAGGCCCGGGCCACCCAGGCGGCGATCGCGGCACGCAACGCCGGGGTGCCGGCGGTCAGCGGGTAACCCGGTGCGTCGGACGCGTCGGCCAGGGCCCGCCGGATCACCTCCGGGACCGGGTCGACCGGCGTACCCATGGAGAGGTTGATCAGTCCGTCCGGATGCGCCGCGGCCAGCGCGGCCGCGGCGCCCAGGGCGTCCCAGGTGAACTCGGGCAGGCGCGACGAGACCGGCGCGGGCCGGTTCAGTGGCCCTCGCCGCGCGGCGGCTGCGCGGCGACGAAGGACGTGTCCTTCCCCACCTTGCCGATCTTGGCGGCACCACCGGGCGAGCCCAGGTCCTCGAAGAACTCGTAGTTCGCGGCGGTGTAGTCCTTCCACTGCTCGGGAACGTCGTCCTCGTAGAAAATCGCCTCTACTGGGCAGACGGGCTCACAGGCACCACAGTCGACGCACTCGTCGGGGTGGATGTAGAGCATCCGGTTGCCCTCGTAGATGCAGTCGACCGGGCACTCCTCGATGCATGCCTTGTCGAGCACATCCACGCACGGCTCGGCGATGATGTAGGTCACCGGTCTTCTCCTCCGCAAGACTCGCCGCGATCACACGCGACGCTAAGAGCCTAGTATCTCGCCGGGGGGAGGTCGATCGTGCTCCGAGAGCGGGACGTGGGACACCGGGTCGTGGTCCGCCGCGTGGTGGGTCTACGCGCCGGTCGCCCGGTGTACTCCGACGCCCTCGGCGAGTTGGTCGAGCTGACCGAGACTTATCTCACGCTGACCACCCGGCAGGGACGGCTGCGCGTACCGCTGGCCGAGGTGCACCGGGCGAAGCGGGTGCCCGCCGACCGGCGGCCGAGCGTCACCGCCGTCACCGAGCTGGAACTCGCCGCCGACGAGGCGTGGCCGGCGCCCACCCGGGCCCGGCTCGGCGACTGGCTGCTGCGCGCCGCCGACGGCTGGACGGGTCGCGCCAACTCGGCCCTGCCCGTCGGCGACCCGGACCGGCCGCTGCCGTCCGCGCTCGACGCGGTCGAGCGCTGGTACGCCGACCGAGGCCAGCCGGCCCTGGTCAACACGCCGCTGCCGCTGGCCGCGCCGGTCGGCGCCGAACTCGACCGGAGAGGCTGGGACAGCCGCCCCCCGGTGCTGGTGCAGACCATGCCGCTGGCCGCCCTCATCGCCGCGACAGGCGGGCCGGCCGACCTCGCGGCGGCGCCGGGTGGGTGGGTGGTCGAGCTGGCCGCCGCGCCGTCGGACGACTGGCTCGCGGTGGCGGCCGGGCGCAAGGGCGACCTGCCGGAGGCCGCCCGGCACGTGCTCACCGCCGTGGACCAGGTCCGTTTCGCCCACGTGTACGACGGGAGCACGCTCGCCGCCATCGGCCGCGGCACGGTGACCGGCTCCGGGCGTTGGCTCGGGTTGTGCCTGATCGAGGTGCTGCCCGCCGCACGCCGGCAGGGACTCGCCACCCGGGTGATCCGGGCGCTCGCCGACTGGGCCGCCGAGGTCGGGGCGACCGACGCGTTCCTCCAGGTGGAACAGCGCAACACGCCCGCCTGCGCCCTCTACCGCAAATTAGGCTTCACCACCCACCACACCTACCTCACCCGCATCTCCCCACTCACCCCCGCCCCCTCACCCTGTTGATCATGAGGTTAGCGGCAGTTGAGGAGATCAACTTCGCCGCCAACATCATGATCAACGCGGGTCGGACGCGAGTGGTGGGACGCGTGGGGGGTGCGGGGTGCGGGGTGGGGGGTGGGGGGTGGGGTGGGGGGTGGGGGGTGGGGGGTTAGCGGCGGATGATTCGGCGGGGTTTGGTGCCGGCGCCTTCGGCGTAGCGCTTGAGGGCCTGCGAGCGGTGGTCGCGACCGAGCATGGTGAGCAGGAGGTAGCCCAGGATGGTGCCGGCGCTGGCCGCCAGCAGGTAGAGCACGACCTGCCAGAAGAAGGTCGCGCTGCCGGCGGCGAACGGGCTCTGGCCGACCAGCAACGGCCCGACCAGCATGGTCAGCAGGAGCGCCCCGCCGATCGCGCCGGCCACCTCGGCGCCCCACTGGCTCACCGGACGCCGCTGACCCCAGCTGAAGGCGACCCCGCCCAGGATCAGCCCGATCACCACGAACATCCCGAGCGTCACCCGATCGGCAGCCATCTCGTCACCGTCGAAGGCGAACCGGATGATCAGCCGGGCGACCACGTTGACCGCGAACAGCGCGATCGCCAGCGCCACGAGCACGCGCCACCGCTGCCCCATCGCACACCTCCCGCCACATTCCCGCCCGGATGGCGGGTCTCCTGGCAGGAATATCTACCATCTGGGACGCGACTGCGTCAGTACCGGCCGGGACCCGGTGGCGGAGCCACGATGGACCGGAACGCCACCACCGCGAAGGTCATCGCGCCGGCCACCACCAGCGTGAGCCCGACCCAGTTGCCGACCAGCAGGACGTCACCCTCGGCGGTCCGGTCGGCGGCGGCCACCATGATCACCACCCACGGCAACGCCGGCAGCGCCACCGCCCAGCGGCGACCGACCGTCTCGATGGCGAACCAGCTCAGCGCGATGTTCGCGACCACGGCCACCAGCACCGCCACCCCGATCGGGTAGCCGCCGATCCGCAGCGGGGCGAGCAGGAGCTCCAGGACCGCGGTGACCGCCCCGCCGACGACGGCGACCAGCCCGCCGGCCGACCGCAGCCCGCGGTCGACCAACCGCCGCAGCCGGACCGGCCGGGGCGGCTGCGGGGCCGGCTCCTGCGGGGCGACCGACATCGCGGCGGAGAGGGTCACCGCTGGCCGGCCGAGCTGACCGGGCTGCGATCCGGCGCGCCGGCGGAATCCAGCCCGGCGAAAAGGTCCGACTCCCAGCCGTACGGTCCGCTGCCCGGCCCCTTCGTCCCCTTCGCGAGGGTGAAGTACTCCACCCCCATGAACTCGGCGCCGAAGTTGCCGGCGATCGTGTACAGCCAGGAGTTGGCGGGGATCTGGGTGGCGTGCGCGCGCATCGCCGCCTCCTTCGCGGCGTGCTGCTCGGTGGCATCGACGCGCGCCGCGATCTGCTCGTCCGGGGTGCAGAAGGGCAGCTCGGTCGCGTCGGAGATGCCGGCGAAGGGGTTGTCCGAGGACTCCTCGAAGTGCGACATGCCCGCCTCCAGGACGCTGCGCGGCATCGCCGTCCAGTAGACCTTCGTCGGGGCGATCCCCTCGGCGTCGGCCAGCTCGACGGCCCGCATCGCCACCCGGTGCGCCTGGATGTGGTCGGGGTGGCCGTAGAAGCCGTTCTCGTCGTAGGTGATCACCACCTGCGGGCGTACCTCCCGAATGACCTCCAGCAGGTGGCCGGCGGCCTCGTCGAGGTCGGCCCGCCAGAACGCGCGGGGGTGCTCGTTGGTGGGCAGCCCCATCATGCCGGAGTCGCGGTAACGGCCGGCGCCGCCGAGGAAACGGTGGTCGGTGACGCCCAGCTCCGCGCAGGCCGCGGCCAGTTCGGCGACCCGGTACCCGCCGAGCTGGTCGGCCTCGGTGGCGGCGAGCCCGGCCAACTCCGGCACGTGGATCTCGCCCTCCTCACCCAGCGTGCAGGTGACCAGGGTGACGTGGGCGCCGGCGGCGGCATAGTGGGCCATGGTCGAGCCGGTGCCGATGGACTCGTCGTCGGGATGCGCGTGGACCAGCAGCAGGCGGCGGTCAGGCAGCGTCGTCACGCAGGTCACTCTAACCGGCGGTTTGCGCCTGTCGGCTCCAACGCGTCCGCGCAGGTCGCTCACATTGCGCTCGACGCCCGCCTACGATCTGGCCTGTGGACTTTCCCGAGCTGGCCGCCCGCACCCGCCGGTTCAGCCACGGGGCGCCGCGCGCCGTCTCCGTGGCCGGCGACGGCGCTCGGGTGGTCTTTCTGCGTTCCGCCGGACCGGAGGATCCGGCCGACGCCCTCTGGCTGTTGGACGTCGCCACCGGCGAGGAGCAGTTGCTCGCCTGCCCGGCCACCCTGCTCGGCGCGGACGCCGACCCCGGCGCGCTGAGCCCCGGGGAACGGGCCCGCCGCGAGCGGCTGCGGCTGAACGCCGCCGGCATCGGCTCGTACGCCCTCGACGGTGCCGGTCGGGTGGCCGTGTTCGCGCTGGCCGGCCGGCTGTTCCGGGTCGACCTGGTGCACGGCGACGTGATCGAGGTGCCCGCCGCCGGGCCGGTGCTCGACCCCCGGCCCGACCCCACCGGTCAGCGACTGGCGTACGTCACGGACGCCGCCGAGGGGGTGCGCCGGGGCGAGCTGCGGGTGGTGGACGCCGACGGTACCGACACGGTCCTGGCCGGCGAGGACTCCGGGGTCCTCTGGGGGCTGGCCGAGCACATCGCGGCGGAGGAGTTCGGGCGGCACCGCGGATACTGGTGGGCGCCGGACGGGCGGTCGGTGCTGGCCGCCCGGGTCGACGAGTCCCGGCTGCCCCGCTGGCACCTGCACGACCCGGCACAGCCGGCCAGCCCGCCGGTCAGCGTCGCGTACCCGGTGGCGGGTGGTCCGAACGCGCAGGTCAGTCTGCACCTGCTCGACCTCGACGGCGGCTGGGTCGACGTGCACTGGGACCGGGAGACCTACCCCTACCTGACCGCCGTGCAGTGGGCCGAGGGTGCCCCGCTGATCACCGTGCTGCGCCGCTCGCAGCAGCACGGCCTGGTGCTGGCGGTCGATCCCCGCACCGGCGAGACCCAGGTGCACGCCGAACTGGCCGACCCGCGCTGGGTCGATCCGATCCCGGGTACGCCCGCCCACCTGCCCGACGGGCGGGTACTGGTCGGCGGCGAACTGGCCCACGACGGGTACGACGCGCGGTGCCTCTTCGCCGACGGCACCCTGCTCACCCCGCCCTCACTGTACGTGCGCCGGGTGGTCGGCCGGCTGTCCGCCGGCACCGGCCCGGCAGACCTGCTGGTCGAGGCCAGCGACGGCGAGCCGAGCGAGCAGCACCTGTACCGGGTACGGACCAGCATCGGCGGTGGCGTGGACGCCCGGCGGCTCAGCACCGACGCCGGCTGGCACGTCGCGGCGGTCGGTGGGGACACCCTGGTGGTCGGCAGCGCCTCGCTCGACCACGCGGGCACCCGGTGGACGGTGTCCCAGGGCGACCGGGAAGTGGGCACCCTGCGGTCGCTGGCCGCCACTCCCGCGTACTCTCCGCTGCCGCTGCTGGAACGGGTGACCGACCGGCGGCTGCCCTCGGCGGTGCTCTACCCGGACAACCACGTGACCGGCCGGCGGCTGCCGGTGCTGCTGGACGTCTATGGCGGGCCGGGCCACCAGGAGGTGGTCGCCGCGCGGGCGGCCTGGCTGGAACGGCAGTGGTGGGCCGACGCCGGCTTCGCCGTGGTGGTGATCGACAACCGGGGCACGCCGGGCATCGCGCCCTCCTACGAGAAGGCCATCCATCGGCGGGTCGCCGACGTGATCCTGCTCGACCAGGTCGACGCGCTGCACGCGCTCGCCGACAAGCACCCGGACCTGGACCTCGGCCGGGTCGCCGTACGCGGCTGGTCGTTCGGCGGCTGGCTGGCCGGGCTCGCGGTGCTGCGCCACCCGGAGCTGTTCCGCTGCGGGATCGCCGGGGCGCCGGTCACCGACTGGGCGCTGTACGACACCGCGTACACCGAGCGTTACCTGGGCCTGCCGGCCGACGGCGAGGACATCTACGCGCACCACTCGCTGCTGGAACTGGCCGCCGAGCCGGTCACCGACCCGGCGCAGGCCCGGCCGCTGCTGCTGGTGCACGGCATGGTCGACGACAACGTGGTGGCGGCGCACACGCTGCGCCTGTCGGCGGCGCTGCTGGCCACCGGCCGGCCACACTCGGTGCTGCCGCTGACCGGTGCCACCCACATGGCCGCCGGCGGCCTCACCGAACGTCTCCTCCGCCTGGAACTCGCCTTCCTCCGCACCCACCTGGGGTGAAAGGAAGGGCCCCCTATTAACGCCTCGTGCATAGGAGGGGCCCCTTATTAACAGATGCCTGTTAATAAGGGGCCCCTCCTTACCTCCCAACGCCGTCGCACCATGGGTGCGAGCATGGGTACGGCGACGTAGGCAGAATCCCGGCGGTACGAGCGGAGGTGACCATGACCGTGGCGGTGTTCGACCACGAAGGCCCGTGGACCGAGGAGGAGTACCTCGCCCTCGGCGAGACCTCCCAGCGAGTTGAACTCTTCGACGGGAGCCTGCACGTGACACCCGCCCCCACCCCACGCCACCAGCGGATCTCCCGCAAACTGGGCAACATCCTGGAGGCTGCCGCCGAGCCCGTCGGGCTGGAATTGCTGGAGGCGGTCAACGTCCGGCTCCGGCCGGGACGCGTGCCGATCCCGGATCTGGTCGTCACCGTTCCCGTCGACCTGGACAACCCGTACATCGAGGCGGCCGACGTCCGGCTGGTGTGCGAGATCATCTCGTCGAGCAACGCCGCCACGGACAGGGTGCTCAAGATGCACTACTACGCGGCCGCAGGCATCGAGTGGTACCTGCTGGTCGAGCAGGGTGCCGGCGAACTTCGCCTGTACCGCCGACAATTCGGCCACTACAAGGAAGCGCAGGCAGTCAAGCGGGGCGAGGTGTTGGAACTACGGTCGCCGGTCCGGGCGACGATCCGGCCGGAGGATCTCGTCCCCTGACGAATGTCGGTCCGTTCGCTTAGGGTCGGGCCATGGTGGAGCGGCAGCGAGCGGAACCCGGGCACTGTGGAGCGCCGGCGTGAGCGAGTTCGATGTGGCGGGCGCCGCGGTGCAGGCGGCGCTGGACGCGGGCGCCCGGTACGCCGACGCCCGGGTGATGCACCGACGCTACGAGTCGATGTCGGCCCGCAACGGCGACGTCGAGGAACTCACCCAGGACGAGAGCCTCGGGCTGGGCGTACGCGCACTGGTCGGCTCCAGCTGGGGTTTCCAGGCCGTATCGGAGCTTTCCGCGCGGGCCGCGCGCGACGCCGGCCACCGGGCCGCTCGCACCGCCGCGGCCAGCGGCCTGGTCCCCGGCCCGGCGGTCGACCTGATCGACTCCACGCCGACCACGGCGAGTTGGTCCTCGGCCTGCGAGGTCGACCCGCTCGGTGTCTCGCTGTCCACCAAGGGCGATCTGCTGGTGGCCGCCACCGGCACGATGACCGAGCACGGCGCCGACCTCACCGAGGGCCTCTACCAGATCTGGGACACCGCGAAGTGGTTCGTCTCCAGCGAGGGGCACCGCATCGACCAGCGCATCCGCGAGTGCGGGGCCGGCATCTCGGCCACCTCGATCGGCGACGGCGAGACCCAGCGGCGATCCTGGCCCAGCTACCGCGGCCAGTACGGCACCACCGGCTGGGAGCTGGTCGACTCGCTCGACCTGACCGCCCACGCCGCACGCATCGCCGAGGAGTCGCGGGCGCTGCTCACCGCGCCGCTCTGCCCCACCGGCGAGACCGATCTGATCCTCGGCGGCGAGCAGTTGGCGTTGCAGATCCACGAGTCGGTCGGGCACGCCATCGAGTTGGATCGCATCCTCGGCTGGGAGGCCGCCTTCGCCGGCACCTCCTGGCTGGATCTCACCCAGTTGGGCTCGCTGCGCTACGGCTCCGAGCTGATGAACATCACCATCGACCCGACCATCCCGGGTGCGTTGGGCAGCTTCGGCTACGACGACGAGGGCTCGCCGGCGGTCAAACGCGACGCGGTGCGCGCCGGGCGGTGGGTGGGCGTGCTGGCCGGGCGGGATTCGGCCGCCGTCGCGGGCCTGGACTACGGCGGCAGCGTACGCTCCGACGGCTGGGCACGGCTGCCGATGGTGCGGATGACCAACGTCGGCCTGGAGCCCGGCCCGCACACGTTGGAGGAGATCGTCGCCGCCACCGACGAGGGGGTGCTGATGGACGTCAACCGCTCCTGGTCCATCGACGACAAACGGCTGAACTTCCAGTTCGGCTGCGAGATCGGGTGGGAGATCCGCAACGGCCGACGGGGGCGGATGCTGCGCAACCCGACCTACACCGGCATCGGGCCGCTCTTCTGGCGCTCGATGGACATGCTCTCCGCCGAGATCGTCTCCTGGGGCACGCCGAACTGCGGCAAGGGCCAGCCCGGCCAGATCGGGCACACCGGGCACCCGGCCGCGCCGGCCCGGTTCCGCAACGTCCGGGTGGGGGTGCGGGCGTGACCGCCGCCGACGGGGCCGAGTTGGACGTCGCCGGTCAGGTGGTGGAGCTGGTCACCCGTCTGGCCGGGCCGGGCGCGCAGGCCGAGGTGCTGGTGACCCGGTCCGAGCTGGCGTTGACCCGGTTCGCCAACTCCGCGATCCACCAGAACGTCGCCGAGTCCGCCAGCGAGATCCAGTTGCGCGTACACCTCGACGGGCGTACCGCCGCCGGCAGCGCGCACGGCGCTGTCCCCGACGACCTGCGCGCGCTGGTGGAGCGGGTGTTGGCGATGGCCCGGTTCGCCCCGCCCGACCCGGCCTGGCCCGGTCTCACCCCGCCCGCGCCGGTGGCCGCCTCGCCGGAGTGGGACGCGGCCACCGGGTACGCCGGGCCGGACGAACGGGCCGCCCTGGTCCGGGCGTTCGTCGACGCGGCCGGCGGGCTGGAGACCGCCGGCTACTGCCGCACGGCGCTGCGCGCGACCGGGTTCGCGAACTCGGCGGGGCACGCGGCGCAGGGGTACGCGGCCGAGGCGGCGATGGACGGGATCGCCCGGGTCGGTGGCGCGGACGGCACGGCCCGGCGCTGGGTCGACCGACTGGCCGATCTCGACGGCGCCGAGTTGGGGCGCCGGGCCGCGGCGAAGGCTCGGGCCGCGGCCGACCCGGTGGAGCTGCCGCCCGGGCGGTACCCGGTGGTCCTGGAGCCGGCCGCCGTGGCGGACCTGCTGGAGAACCTGGCCTGGTACGGCTTCAACGGCAAGCGGTACGCCGAGCGGCAGTCGTTCGCGGAGCCCGGCGTGGCCCAGCTCGATCGGGCGGTGACCCTGGTCGACGACCCGTTGGGCGTTTCCGGGCTGCCGTTCGACCTGGAGGGCACCCCGGCTCGGGCGCTGACCCTGGTGGACGCGGGCACCACGACCGCTGTGGTGCACGACCGGCGCAGCGCCGCCGAGTCCGGCGGCGAGTCGACCGGTCACGCCCGGGCCGGCAGCGCCACCTTCGGCCCGATTCCGCGCAATCTGCGCCTCGTCCCGTCCGGCACGGCCGGAACGGCCAGCACCAAGGGCGCGGGCGGCACGAACGCGGCCGGCGACGCGACGGGCACCAGAGGCGCGGCCGGCAACACGACCGGCGCCAGAGGCGCGGGGGGCGACGCGGGCGGGCCGGGCCGGGTGGACCCGTTGGCCGGCGCGGTGACCGATGCGGACACTGCCGCCCTGGTCTCCCGGATGGAGCGCGGCCTGCTGGTCAGCGACCTCTGGTACACCCGGGTGCTCGAACCGAAGCGCCTGGTGGTCACCGGTCTGACCCGCAACGGCGTCTGGTTGGTGGAGGACGGTCGGGTGACCCGGGCGGTACGCGACCTGCGGTTCACCGAGTCGTACCCGCGGGCGCTCGGGCCGGGCGCGGTGCTGGAGGTGGGCCGGCGTTCGGTCCGCCTACCGGATCGCTGGGACGGTGCCTGGTGGGAGGCGCCGTCGCTGCGGCTGGCCTCCTGGAATTTCACCGGCGGCGCGTCCGGCTGACCGCTGGTCGATCTTTTCCGTACGCTCACATCATGATCTTGACGGGAGGCTTTCCAAAGGGCGGGACACACGGGACACTGCCTTGCGCGGACGGCCCGCCTAGATCGGCGTAACGTGTGTCACTTAGCTGCTCCGGTACGCCCGGCGCGGTCGTTGGTGTGCGCGTGACCCGGCAAGCGGGCGGTGGTTCGCCGGTCCGCATGCCGGCCGGTAGTGTTCCGCCGCCCGTTGAGGGCCCCGTCAGGGAGACGACACGAATGACATCATCGGCAACGAAACCGCGAGGGGCGCGGGCACGCGCCGCCATCGCGGCGAAGACGTTGCGGACGGACCGTTGGTGGTTGGCGCCGCTGGCCACCGTCATCGGGCTCGGCGCGTGGATCACGTACGCGACGGTCCGGGTCTTCATGCACGACTACTACTGGGTCGAGAAGTACGGCTACCTCACCCCGTTCTACTCGCCGTGCGTGACCGACCGTTGCCTGCCGGAGGCCTCCCACTTCGGGCAGTACCTGCCCGGCTGGTGGATCATCCCGGACGCCGCGTTCACCCTGCCGTTCCTGCTGCTGTTCCGGCTGACCTGCTACTACTACCGCAAGGCGTACTACCGGTCGTTCTGGCTCTCGCCACCGGCCTGCGCGGTGCCCGACGGCCACGCCAGCTACGGCGGTGAGACCCGGTTCCCGCTGATCGTGCAGAACTCGCACCGCTACTTCTTCTACTTCGCGGTGATCATCTCGCTGATCAACAGCTGGGACGTGGTCCTGGCCTTCCGCAGCCCCGACGGCTTCGGGTTCGGCCTGGGCAACCTGATCCTGCTCGGCAACGTGATCATGCTCTGGGCGTACACCATCTCCTGCCACTCCTGCCGGCACATCATCGGCGGGCGGCTGAAGCACTTCTCCAAGCATCCGGTGCGCTACCGGGCCTGGGGCTTCGTCTCCTGGCTGAACGTCCGGCACATGCAGCTCGCCTGGATCACCCTCGGCACGCTGGCGCTGACCGACTTCTACGTCATGTCCGTCGCCGCCGGGTGGGTCTCCGACCTGCGGTTCATCAACTAAGGGCCTCCTGACATGACGACCACTACCACTCGCATCGAACGACACCACTACGACGTCGTCGTGATCGGGGCCGGCGGCGCCGGCCTGCGCGCGGCGATCGAGGCCCGGCTGGCCGGCAAGAAGACCGCCATCATCTCCAAGTCGCTGTTCGGCAAGGCGCACACGGTGATGGCCGAGGGCGGCGCCGCCGCGGCCATGGGGAACGTGAACAGCCGGGACAACTGGCAGGTGCACTTCCGCGACACCATGCGCGGCGGCAAGTTCCTCAACAACTTCCGGATGGCCGAGCTGCACGCCAAGGAGGCGCCGCAGCGGATCTGGGAGCTGGAGACGTACGGCGCGCTGTTCGACCGTACGAAGGACGGCAAGATCTCCCAGCGCAACTTCGGCGGGCACGAGTACCCCCGGCTGGCGCACGTCGGCGACCGGACCGGCCTGGAGCTGATCCGCACCCTCCAGCAGAAGATCGTCTCGATGCAGCAGGAGGACAAGCGCACGCACGGCTCGTACGACGCGCGGATCCGGGTCTTCGACGAGACCACCATCACCGAGCTGCTGCTCGACGGTGACCGGGTCGCCGGCGCCTTCGGCTACTACCGGGAGTCCGGCGAGTTCATCCTCTTCGAGGCGCCCGCCGTGGTGCTCGCCACCGGCGGCGTCGGCCGCTCCTACAAGGTCACCTCGAACTCGTGGGAGTACACCGGGGACGGTCACGCGCTGGCGCTGCGCGCCGGGGCGACCCTGATCAACATGGAGTTCCTCCAGTTCCACCCCACCGGCATGGTCTGGCCGCCTTCGGTCAAGGGCATCCTGGTCACCGAGTCGGTACGCGGTGACGGTGGCATCCTGAAGAACTCCGAGGGCAAGCGGTTCATGTTCGACTACGTCCCCGACGTCTTCCGCAAGCAGTACGCGGAGACCGAGGAGGAGGCGGACCGCTGGTACACCGACCCGGACAACAACCGACGTCCGCCGGAGCTGCTGCCCCGCGACGAGGTCGCCCGGGCGATCAACAGCGAGGTCAAGGCAGGTCGGGGTACGCCGGCCGGCGGCGTCTTCCTGGACATCGCGTCCCGGCTGCCGGCCGAGGAGATCCGCCGTCGCCTGCCGTCGATGCACCACCAGTTCAAGGGGCTGGCCGACGTCGACATCACCAAGGAGCCGATGGAGGTCGGCCCGACCTGCCACTACGTGATGGGCGGCATCGAGGTCGACCCGGACAGCAGTGCCGCGTACGGCTCGGTGCGTGGCCTCTTCGCCGCCGGTGAGGTTTCCGGCGGCATGCACGGCTCCAACCGGCTCGGCGGCAACTCCCTGTCCGACCTGCTGGTCTTCGGCAAGCGGGCGGGTGGTCACGCGTCCACTTACGTCGACCAGCTCGCCGCTCGGCCCCGGGTCGCGGTGAGCACGGTGGAGACCGCGGTGGAGACGGCCCTGGCTCCGTTGCAGCGGGACACCGGCGAGAACCCGTACACCCTCCAGCAGGACCTCCAGGCGGTGATGGGGGATCTGGTCGGAATCATCCGGCGGGAGAACGAGCTGGAGGACGCCCTGGGCAGGCTCGCCGAGCTGCGCGAGCGGGTGGCGAAGGTCAGCGCGGCCGGCGGCCGGCGCTACAACCCGGGCTGGCACCTCGCGCTGGACTTGCGCAACATGCTGGTCGTCTCGGAGTGCACCGCCAAGGCGGCGCTGGAGCGCCGCGAGTCGCGCGGCGGCCACACTCGCGAGGACTTCCCCACGATGGATCCGCAGTGGCGACGGATCAACCTGGTCTGCTCGCTGGAGGGCGACACCGTCCGGTTGGACCGCAAGCCGCTGCCGAAGATTCGCACCGAGTTGCTCAACCTCTTCGACCGCGCGGAGCTGGCCAAGTACCTCACCGACGAGGAGCTCGCCGAGTTCGACGCCCTCGCCGCCGCCGATGCCGCCGCCACCGAGGCCGCCGCCGCTGCCGCCACCGCCGCCGCCACCGCTGCTGGTGCCGACACCGGTGCCGGCGCCGCCGAGAAGGAGAATCGCTGATGGGTACGAAGCGCCAGTTCCGGATCTGGCGAGGCGACGCCGACGGTGGCGACCTGCAGGACTACACGGTCGAGGTGAACGAGGGCGAGGTCGTCCTCGACGTGATCCACCGGTTGCAGGCCACCGAGGCGCCCGACCTGGCCTGCCGGTGGAACTGCAAGGCGGGCAAGTGCGGCTCCTGCTCCATGGAGATCAACGGGATGCCCAAGCTCGGCTGCATGGCCCGGATGTCGACGTTCGAGGAGAACGAGACGATCACGGTGACCCCGCTGCGCACCTTCCCGGTCATCCGGGATCTGGTCACCGACGTGTCGTTCAACTACGAGAAGGCGCGGGAGACCCCGGCCTTCGCGCCGCCGGCCGACCTGGCCCCCGGGGACTACCGGATGCAGCAGGTCGACGTGGAGCGCTCGCAGGAGTTCCGCAAGTGCATCGAGTGCTTCCTGTGCCAGACCGTCTGTCATGTGATCCGTGACCACGACGAGAACAAACCGGCCTTCTCCGGGCCGCGGTACTTCATCCGCGCCGCCGAGTTGGACATGCACCCGCTGGACGCCAAGAGCGACCGCAAGGAGTACGCGCAGTCGGAACAGGGCCTCGGATTCTGCAACATCACCAAGTGCTGCACCGAGGTTTGTCCCGAGCACATCAAGATCACCGACAACGGGATCATCCCCATGAAGGAACGGGTCGTCGACCGCAGGTACGATCCTCTTGTGTGGCTCGGTAGCAAGATCTTCCGGAGGGGTCAGGTGCCTCAGACCTTCGTGACCAGCGAACACTCCCCAGGCGCCGTGCGCTCCCACGCTCCGAGTGGCGGTACCCACTCGCACGCGGGCGGCTCGCACGACGTCAAGTCGGAGACGCAGGCTCAGCAGGGCGTCAACTGGCACCGTGAGGTGCCGAAGCCGACCGCCCCCGCGGTGGACGCGAGCGGCCGACTCCCCCTGACGGAGCTCACCTTCGACCGCGCCGCAGCCCCTTCCCCCTTCGGCGACGACGTCACCTTCCCTCTTCCCCCCGAACACCTGAACTTCGCGCACCCCGAACAGGACGAAAAGCACTAACCCCCCAAAACCCCAGGGAGGGGGCCGTGGCATCCGCCCCGGCCCCCTCCCCCTTCCCCCTTTCCCCCTCCCCCCCTCCCCCTCCCCCCCCTCCCCCCCTCTCCGCGTTGATCATGAGGTTAGCGGCGATGTTGATCGCGAAACCTGCC
>NZ_BMNB01000014.1 GCF_014646235.1 Micromonospora sonchi
GTCCACCAGTGCCCACCGAGACCGGCGACAACACCCCCCGGATCATGCACACGACAGGGGCAGTAAGTCATACCGGCCTCGGTGACCAGCGAGCCCTTGCCTCAGGGCCACGAAAAAGGTAACGGGGTGGGGGTTCAGGGGTGGGGGTTCAGGGGTGGGGGGTGGCGGGTTCTTCGGGGCCGACGAAGGCTTCGCTGCGGGCCTCGCCGTCGTCGCTGCCGCCGAAGAGGCGGGCGTCGTCGGGGATCTCGGCGTCATCGGGGCGGTGGGAGGCGGGGCGGCGGGGGGCGGGGCGTGGGGGCGGCGCCGACTGCCAGGGGAGGCTGCCCGCGCTGTCACCGACCTCGGTACGCAGCCGGGGCATCGCGGTGGGCCGCTGGTCGCGTACCCAGGCCACCAGATGCTCGCGGACCAGGCAGCGCAGGTCCCACAGCGCCCCCGCGCTGCCGGCGCTCACCAGCGCCCGGAGCTTGACCATGCCGCCGGTCGCGTCGGTCACCTGGAGCACGCAGACCCGACCGTCCCACAGTTTGGTGCTCTCCACCACGCGGCGCAACTCCTCCCGCATCGGCTGCACCGGGACCGACCAGTCGACGTCGAACTCGGCCGTGCCGAGCACCGCCGCCTCGGTACGCGTCCAGTTCTGGAACGGGGTGCTGGTGAAATAGGAGGTGGGCAGAATCAGCCGGCGGTCGTCCCAGATCTGCACCACCACATAGCTGAGCGTCAACTCCTCGATCCGGCCCCACTCCCCCTCGACCACCACCACGTCGCCGAGGCGTACCGCGTCGCTGAAGGCCAGTTGCAGGCCGGCGAAGACGTTGCCCAGCAGGCTCTGCGCGGCCAGCGCGGCGACGATGCCGACCACACCGGCGCTGGTCAGCACGCCGGCACCGATGCCGCGTACCGCGGGAAAGGTCATCAGCATCACGCCGAGGGTCAGCACGACGATCACCACGATGGTCACCCGGCGCAGCATCACCACCTGGGTGCGCACCCGGCGGGCGTGCCGGTTGTCCGGCACGTCCACCCGGAACCGGGCCAGCGCGGTGTCCTCCACCACCACCAGCAGCGAGGCGACCAGCCAGGCGGTGGCCGCGATGACCGCCAGCACCAGCAGGTGCAGCAGGGCCTGTCGCCACCCCGTGCCCACCGCGTACCCGGTGCTGAGCCGCACGGCGAACTGCACGGCGAGCACGGTCGCGGCGACCTGTAACGAGCGGTGGGCGTGCTCGGCCAACTCGGTCAACAACAGCGACCGGCGACCCCACCGCTGAATGAGGCGATGGGCCACCTCCACCACGGCAAGGGCGATCGCCGCCGCGGCGAGCACGGCGACGACCGTCACGAGGTAGCTGTGCACGTGTGCTTCTCCTTCTGACCCGACGGCAGTATCCGCACGAAGGGGCAATCCTGCCTCGGATCATCCGCACCGGCCATCGCGGCGGAGTCGGTGACGGCGGAGAAGTCAGACCTTGCGGTAGCGGGACTGGAGGAAGCAGTAGACGCCGAAGGCCGCGATGCCGAGCGCGATCAGCGTGAGCAGGATGGCGCCGTACGACTGGTCGCGCAGCGTCCGTAGCGCGGCGTCCAGGCCGCGGGCCTTCTCCGGGTCGTAGTTGACGGCGGCCAGCACGAGCAGCAGGCCGGTGACGGCGAACGCGCCGCCCCGGGAGACGTAGCCGGCCATGCCGAGCCGACGCGCGAGATGGGTGGTCCGGGGACTCATCTCGCCGGTCTTCAGTCGCTTCAGGAACTTCTTCCGGGCTCCGTAGACGGCCATGCCCACGCCGATCCCGGCGAGGACCAGGCCGGCGAGACCGACCAGCCAGCGGCCACCCGAGGACTCCATCAGCCGGGCGGTCAGCTCCTCCTGTTGCGAGGCGCTGTCGGAGTTGGCGTTGGCGAAGACCTTCCAGGCCGTCCAGGCCAGCCAGAGGTAGATGACCGTCCGGGCGGCCGAGACGATCCGCTCGTTGCGCCGGTCGTTGCCGCGTTCGGCGTGGTGCCCGACGGCCGCCTCCAGGGCCTGCCAGATCGCCATCGCGAGCATGCCGACCGCGATGGCGACGACGAGGATCCTGCCCATCGGTTGGGCGGCGAGGGTACGCAGCGCGCCGGACTGGTCCCCGTCGTCGGCGGAGTTGCCGAAGGCGATCTGCAGCGCCAGCCAACCGAACAGCAGGTGCACGATCCCGTAGCCGATGAAGCCGGCCCGGGCGAGGAGTTCCAGCCACCGGCTGTCGGCCGTACGGGCGGCGGTGGCTTCGGCGTTGCGGGTGAGAGACATGGGCCCTCAATCTCCGCATGCGAAGATTTCCAAACGCGGCGGGGATCAGCCCGGGTTACGCGAGATCGTCACCTTGACCTCGGAGTCGGTGACGCTGTCCAGGATCACCCCGAGGCCACCGATCTCGGTGGCCTGCTGGCCGACCGTCAGCGACACCTGCTCGCCACCGACCTCGATGGTGACCCGGTCGTCCTGGGCGCCGACGAGCCGCGCCTCGACGCCGAGGATGCTGGCCCGGGCCTCCACACCCCGGTCGAAGGTCACCGTGCAGGCGTCCAGAGCGCAGTCGGTGCTGGCGCCCTCACTGCTGCACCCGACCAGCAGGGCCGCGCCGAGCGTGAGGCCGGCCAGCAGCCCGGCGGCCCTGCGGAGGGGAATGGGGAAGGGCTTGATCGTCACGCGGTCAAGAGTACGACTGGACCGCGAACGGCTCCGGTGTCGAGGACCGCCGGAGACAATGGGCGGGTGAGCATGCTGGTCGAGGACGATCCCGCCAAACGGCGCTACGAGATCCTGGTCGACGACGCGTTGGCCGGGTTCGCCCAGTACCTGCCGCGCGACGAGGTGCTGATCTTCACGCACACGGAGGTGGATCCGGGCTTCCAGAACAAGGGCGTCGGTTCGGCGCTGATGCGCGGCACGCTGGACCAGGTCCGCGCGCAGGGGCAGCGGGTGGTGCCGCAGTGTTCGTTCATGGCGGCGTTCATCAACCGCCATCCCGAGTACGCGGACCTGGTCACCAGCCTGGACTGAGCGCGACGCCGCCGAGCAGTTCGGCGGCGGCCCGGCCGGCGGCCCGGGTGGCGCCGTGGGTGGCCACGTGCACCGCGCCGAGGACCAGCGCCGGAACTCCCAGCTCCACCACCACCGCGTCGGGCCGCTCGGCCAGCGCCCGGTCGACGGCGGCGCGCATCCAGCCGTGCCGGTGCAGGTCGCGGACGACCAGGACCAGCGGGCGGCCGGCGGCCCCGGTGGCCGGATCGGCGGGTACCGTGGCCTCGGTCCAGCGGACGCCGGTGGTGCCCGGCACGAGTTCGGCCAGCGGTGCGGCCACCCCCCAGGGGGTCGCCGTCCCGATCGCGAGGTTGTGCGGGGGCTCGAATTCCACCACGTGCGGCGGAGCGGCCAGCGGCAGTTCCGGGGCCCCGTCGCCGGTGACGGTGACCCGGATCGCGCGCCGCGCCGCGACCAACCCGATCGCCGAGCCGCCGCCGGCCGGCGCGCCTGCGGCGTCGCCTCGGGCCGTACGGGCGGTGGCCGTCCACGCCGCGAGCTGCCCGACCCGCTTCGCCGCCTCGGTCAGCCGCTCCTCCGGCAGTTGCCCGGCGAGCACCGCCGCCACGATCGCGTCCCGCAGGTGCCGGGCCGTCTCCTCGTCGGCGTGCTCGCCGCCGACACAGATCGCGTCCGCCCCGGCGGCCAGCGCCCGCACCGCCGCACCGGCGAAGCCGTACCGGCCCGCGACCGCGCGCATCTCCACCGCGTCGGTCACCACCACACCGTTGAAGCCCATCTCCTCGCGGAGCAGGCGGCCCAGGATCCGCTCGCTCAGCGTGGCCGGCAGTTGGGGATCCAGCGCCGGCACCAGCAGGTGCCCGGTCATCACCGCCTGCACGCCCGCCGCGACGGCGGCCCGGAACGGAGCCAGTTCGACGGCGTGCAGCCGGTCCCGGTCCGCGCTGATCCGGGGCAGGTCGTGGTGCGAGTCGACCCGGGTGTCACCGTGGCCCGGGAAGTGTTTCGCGCAGGCGGCGACACCGGTCGACTGCAGGCCACGCACCCAGGCGGTGGTGTGCCGGGCGACCAGGGCCGGCTCGGCACCGAACGAGCGGACGCCGATCACCGGATTGTCCGGGTTGGAGTTGACGTCGGCGTCCGGCGCGTAGTTCAGGGTGATGCCGGCGGCGGCGAGTTCGGCGCCGAGGTCGCGGGCAACCTCCTCGGTGAGCGCCGGATCGTCCACCGCGCCGAGGGCGAGGTTGCCCGGACGGGAGCTGCCCCGGCCCGACTCGATGCGGGTGACGTCCCCGGCCTCCTCGTCGATGGCGACGATCACGTCGGGCTGCTCCGCGCGCAGCGCGGCGGTGAGCGCGGCCACCTGCGCCGGGTCGACGACGTTGCGGCTGAACAGCACCACCGAGCCGAGTCCGTCGCCGAGCCAGCGGCGGATCCAGGCCGGTGG
Organism: Micromonospora sonchi; assembly: GCF_014646235.1. Taxonomy (GTDB): domain Bacteria; phylum Actinomycetota; class Actinomycetes; order Mycobacteriales; family Micromonosporaceae; genus Micromonospora; species Micromonospora sonchi. Next base: position 4,473 of record NZ_BMNB01000014.1, read on the forward strand.
GACGGTGCCGACGAACCCGGGCTGCAGGACCGCGGCGGCCAGCCTCGCCAGGTTTCCGTTCAATGCGCTCCCCCGTCTTCTCCGCCGCGCCGGCTCCCCCGCCACCCGGCGGTGCAGACATGGTCACACCGGGCCACCCAATTAGTCAATAAACCTTACAGTTGCCTTGGGGGCACTACGCCCCCCTCAGTCTTCGCCCGACTGCTCGACGAACACCGACGACGACCTCCCGCAGGGCAGCCCGGGGGGACAGTGCGGGAATGGACCCGCTGCTGCTGGCCGACGCGACGAGCCCGGCCGACATCCCCGGCGTACGCCTGCTCGGCCTGGTGGTCGGCGGCCTGCTGCTGCTCATCGCGACCCGGGCGATGTTCCGACGCTGAGTGTGACCCGCGCCCACCGGGGTACCGCCTGCGGCGCAGGCACCACCACGGCGAGGGGTGACAAAATGAGGATCGGCTATTTCCTGTCCACCGAGGAATACCCGCCCGCCGAGTTGCTGGCGCAGGCCCGCGCCGCCGAACGGGCCGGGTTCGAGGCACTCTGGATCTCCGATCACTACCATCCGTGGACCGACGCGCAGGGGCAGAGCCCCTTCGTCTGGTCGATGATCGGCGCGCTGAGCCAGGCCGTCTCACTGCCGGTCACCACGGCGGTGACCTGCCCGACCACCCGCATCCATCCGGCGGTGCTGGCCCAGGCTGCGGCGACCAGCGCGGTGCTGCACGGCGGACGGTTCTCACTCGGGGTGGGCTCCGGCGAGGCGCTCAACGAACACATCCTCGGCGACCCGTGGCCGCAGGCCGACATCCGGCTGGAGATGCTGGAGGAGGCCGTCGAGGTGATTCGGAAACTGTGGCGCGGCCGCTTCGTCAACCACTACGGACGCCACTACCGGGTGGAGCACGCGCGGATCTACACGCTGCCCGAGACGCCCCCGCCGATCTACGTCTCCGCGTTCGGCCCCAAGGCGGTCCGGCTCGCCGCCCGCATCGGCGACGGCTTCATCAACACCATGCCCGACGGCGAACTGGTACGCCGGTTCCGGGAGGAGGGCGGCGGTGACAAGCCGTGCCAGGCCGGCTTCAAAGCCGCGTACGCGCCGACCGAGGAGGAAGGCGTACGGCTGGCGTACGAACGCTGGCCGACCGAGGCGATCCCGGGCGAACTGTTGCAGGTGCTGCCCTCGCCACGGCACTTCGAGCAGGCCGCCCAACTGGTCGCCCCGGAGGCCATGCGCGAGGGGTTCGTCTGCGGCAACGACGCCGAGGCGCACCTGGCGAAGATCGACGCGTACGCGAAGGCCGGCTTCGACGAGATCTACGTCGCCAACACCGGACCGCACTGGCCGGGACTGCTCGACCTGTACCAGCGCGAGGTGCTGCCCCGGATGCGCTGAACCGGTTGCGGGCCGCCGGGTTTCGCGGGCGGAGCACCCGGGTACCTGCGGCCTCCGATGAAGCTCACCACGCACTCGATGTCGTTGCGCCGCGCGGCGCGCAGCCTGTTCGGCTGGAAAGCCCTGCGCCCCAACCAGCTCGCCGCCATGCGGGCCGTGATGAAGCGGCGTGACGCCCTGGTGGTGCTGCCCACCGGTGCCGGCAAGTCGGCGATCTACCAGATCCCGGCCAGCCTGATCCCCGGCCCGACGGTGGTGATCTCACCGCTGCTCGCCCTTCAGCAGGACCAGGTCGCGGCGCTCAACGAGCGGCAGCGACCGGAGCTGCGGGCGGTCCGGATCTCCTCCGACGAGGGGCCGGCCCAGCAGGCCGAGGCGATCGCCGAGATTCGCGACGGACGGGCCGAGTTCCTCTTCATCACGCCGGAGCAGTTGGCCAACCCGGACCGGCTGGCCGAGGTACGCGCGCTCTCCCCGGCCCTGGTCGCGATCGACGAGGCGCACTGCATCTCCGCCTGGGGGCACGACTTCCGCCCGGACTACCTGGCACTCGGTCAGCTCATCGAAGGCCTCGGCCGCCCACCGGTGGTGGCGCTGACCGCCACCGCCTCCCCGCCGGTACGCGACGACATCGTCGCCCGGCTGCGACTGCGCCAGCCGGAGATCGTGGTGTCCGGGCTGGACCGGCCCAACATCTTCCTCGAGGTGACGCACTGCCCCACCGAGGACTACCGCTGGCGACGGCTGGTCGCGCTGCTGCGCGAGGACGAGCGACCGGGCATCATCTACGTGCCCACCCGCCGGGCCGCCGAGGAACTGGCCGCCCGGCTCACCGAGGCGGGCTTCCTCGCCGAGCATTACCACGGCGGGATGTCGGCTGGCGCCCGCGCCCGACTGCACCAGCGCTTCCTCGCCGACCAGGTGCCGATCATGGTGGCGACCTCGGCGTTCGGCATGGGAATCGACAAGCCGAACATCGCCTGGGTGGTGCACATGGCGCTACCGGACTCTCCGGACAGCTACTTCCAGGAGATCGGCCGTGCCGGGCGGGACGGCCAGCCGGCCCGCGTACTCCTGCTCTGGCAGGCCGAGGACGTCGGCCTGCAACGCTACTTCAGCGGCGGCCTGCCCGACGCCACCGAACTGCGGGACCTGGCCGCGCTGCTGCGCCACGCCCCGATCACCCGCAAGGAGTTGCGCGAGACCACCGGGCTCGGACCGCGCAAACTCGGGCAGTACCTCGCCCTGCTGGAACAGGTCGGCGCCGCCCACACCCGGGCGGGGCAGCGCGTGGCCGCCCCGCGCTACTCCCCCGCGCCGGTCGACGCCGCCGCGGCCGCCGTGGCGGAGGCCGAGCGCCGGCAGAACCTGACCCGGTCGCGGACCGACATGATGCGCGCCTTCGCCGAGACCAGCGCCTGCCGGGCGCAGACGCTGCTGGCCTACTTCGGCGAGCAGATGACCGGGATCTGCGGGCACTGCGACAACTGCCATGCCGGCACCAGCGCCCCCGACAGCGGCGCGGTGGGGCCGTTTCCCGTACACAGCCAGGTCCGGCATCCGGAATGGGGCACCGGCCTGGTGCTCAGCTACGAGGAGGGCCGGATGACGGTCCTGTTCGACGAGGTCGGGTACAAGACCCTCTCGGTCAGCGTGGTGTCCGAGCAGGGGCTGCTGACACTCAACTAACCCGGGCCGGCCGCCTGCGGCGGCTCAACTAACCTGAGCGGGCCGCCGCAGCGCGCGGCCGGCGAGAAGGTGGACGACGAGCGGGAGGGACGCAGCCGTGATCGAAGAACCGGCGTACACCGGTTTCGGCTTCTCGGACGAGGAGTGGGGGCTGCTGGTCGGCCTGCCGCAGTCGGTGCTCACCGCGGCGAGCGCCGCCGAGTCCGACGGCACCCGGGCGACGATGGCCGAGGGCGCCGCCGGCCTGGAGAGCATCTCGGCCGGGCGGGAGTCGGCCAGCCCGCTGGTGGCGGCCGTGGCCGGGGAGATCGTGACCCGGGTGGGCGACCCGGAGGCCGGCGAGGAACTGCCGGTCATCGCGCCCGAGGACCCCCGCGCCTACGCCGAGGACGTGCTCGCTCGGGCCAAGGAGGCCACGACGCTGCTGGCGGCCAGGGTGGGCGAGGGCGAGGCCGGCGCGTACCGGCACTGGCTGGTGGAGATCGCCGAGCAGGTGGTCGGCGCGGCCAGCAGCGGCGGACTCCTCGGGCTGGGCGCCAGCACGGTCAGCCCTTCGGAGCGGCGCTTCCGCGACCGGCTGGCACAGATCCTCCACGACTGAACCCGGGTGGGGGCGGCGCCGGTCGGCACCGCCCCCAGGCACCGGTCGACACCGCCCCCATCGCCGCGAGGCTCCGCCGTCAGGCGACGCGGCGGCGGAACAGCACGGCGGAGAGCACCACCGCGATGGCCAGCAGGCCGAGGTACCAGGCCGCCGCCCGGGCCGGCGCCGAGCCGACCGGGGTGTCCAGCAGCAGCCCGCGCAGGGACTCGATGACCGGCGTCACGGGCTGGTTCTCCGCGAAGCCGCGTAGCCAGCTGGGCATGGTCTCGACCGGCACGAAGGCACTGCTCGGGTATGGCAGGAACATCACCAGGAAGGTGTAGCCGCTGGCTGCCTCGGGGGTGCGGGCGAGCAACCCGAACGCCGCCGACAGCCACGATATCGCCAGCAGGAACAGCAGCAGCACCCCGGCGGCGGCCAGCCAGCGTAGCGGTTCGACGGCCGGCCGGAACCCGATTCCCACGGCGACCGCCAGCACCAGCACGGTGGACACCATGTTGCGCGCCACGCTCGCCACCACGTGGCCACCGATGATCGAGGTGGCGCCGACATCCATCGTGCGCAGTCGCTCGATCATGCCGTTGGTCATGTCGGTGGTGACGCTGACCGCGGTGCCCGCCGCGCCGAAGCCGGTGCAGAGCACCAGCACGCCGGGCACCACATAGGTCACGTACGCCGAGCCGGTCTCGATCGCCCCGCCGAAGAGGTAGACGAAGAGCAGCATGATGATCACCGGCAGCAGCACCGAGGTGAGCAACGCGTCGAGGTTGCGCCGGGACAACCGGACGCAGCGATCGATCATGATCACGGCCCGGGTGCCCCGGAGGGTCAGCTCAGACATTGGCCACCTCCCGCTCGTTGCTCACCGGACGATCGGTGAGGGTGAGGAAGACGTCGTCGAGGGTCGCCTCCCGGACGGTGAACCGGAGCAGTCCGTGCCGGTCCGGGTCGACCTCGTCGAGCAGGGCACGTACCTGGGGCGCGCTGCCGTCGGTGGCCACGGACAGCTCCTGCCGGGCCGGCTCGCGGTGAATCACCCGGTCACCCAGCCGGCGTGCCGCCTCGGCGAAGCTGGCCGCGTCGCGCCAGGTCAGCTCCAGCCGCTGGGCGCCGAACCGGCGCTTGAGGTCGGCGGCCGTTCCCTCGGCGGCGAGCCGCCCGCCGTGCAGCACCGCGATCCGGTCGGCGAGGCGGTCGGCCTCCTCCAGGTACTGCGTGGTGAGCAGCACGGTCACCCCGGCCCCGGCGAGTTCACCGATCAGCTCCCACAGCCCCTGCCGGCTGCGCGGATCGAGACCGGTGGTGGGCTCGTCCAGAAAGATCACCGACGGCGTGCCGACCAGGCTGGCCGCCAGGTCGAGGCGGCGTCGCATGCCACCGGAGTACGTCACCACCCGCCGGCCGGCGGCGTCGGTCAGGTCGAAGCGTTCCAGTAGCGCGGCGGCGCGGCCGCGGGCCGCCGCGCCGGAGAGCCCGGCGAGCCGGGCCAGCATGATCAGGTTCTCCGCGCCGGTCTGCTCGTCGTCGAGCGCCGCGTGCTGGCCGGCGAGGCTGATGCTGCGCCGCACCCGCCGCTGCTCGCGCAGCACGTCGTGGCCGGCGACCCGGGCGCTGCCCGAATCCGGCCGGGTCAGGGTGGCCAGGATCCGCACCGTGGTGGTCTTGCCGGCGCCGTTGGGACCGAGCAGGGCGTGCACCCCGCCCCTGGGCACCCGCATGGACAGGCCGTCGAGGACGACGACATCAGCGAAGGACTTGCGCAGGTCGACGAGTTCGACCGCGGGTGGTTCGGGCACAGCTCCGCCTCCATGACTGCGTATGTCATACGCTTTAATGCGTAGACCATACGCAGAAGCTAGGATGATCGTCAAAAACAGCCCCTGGGAGGCGGAGTGGGTGACCCCGACGGCGACCTGCCGGACGACTTCGAGCTGCCCGAGAACGTGGCGCTCGCCTGGGGGCTGCGCGACCGCCCGTCCCGAGGCCCGAAGCGCAGCCTCAGCCTGGAGCAGGTGGTCGCCACCGGCATCCGCGTGGCCCAGGCCGACGGGATCTCCGCCGTGTCGATGAGCCGGGTCGCCAGCGAGCTGGGCGTCGGCACCATGTCGCTCTACCGGTACGTGCCGACCAAGCACGATCTGCTCGACCTCATGGCCGACACCGCGTACGGGCCGCCTCCGTCACCGCGCGCCCCCGGCGAGGGCTGGCGGCCGGCGCTGACCCGCTGGGCCGAGGGGAACCTCGCCGCGCTCCGCCGCCAGCCGTGGATCCGGCACGTGCCGATCGGCGGCCCGCCGATCAACCCGAACGCGGTGCGCTGGATGGAGTACGGCTTCCTCGCGCTGCGCGGCACCGGACTGCGCCCCACCGAGCGGATCTCCACCATCCTGCTGGTCAGCGGGTACGCGCGCAGCTGGGCCACGACCACCGGCGACCTCGCCGAGGCCGCCGCCCGGACCGGGCAGACGCCGGACGAGGCGGGTCAGCGCTACTGGCGTCAACTGGCCGTGCTCACCGCGCCCGGCCCGTACCCGGCCATCCACGAGCTGATGGCCGAGGTGGGCGAGGAGGAGGAGACCGACGAGGCGGAGTGGCGGTTCGGGCTCGACCGGATCCTCGACGGCATCGAGGCGCTGGTCAAGGCCCGCGCCGCGGGCCAGACGCAGCATCAGTGACCGGCCGCTGAGCTCCACAGCCAGTTGATCGACTCCGTTCCGTCGGTACGGCGGTGTCCGAGCGGTCGGGACACCACCATTACGGCGAAACGGTGATGATCAAGCGCCTGGAGCAACCAAACCGGGACGGGCACGCACCGCGCGAGGCTGGTCTCAGGGCAGGGCGGACGTCCTCGCGGGCGATCTCGGTCGTCGGTGCGGCGGCCCGAGCGACCCGGACACAGGTCGCTTGGCTCAGGCGCGCTCCAGCAGGGTCAGCACCGCCCGTTCGGCCTGCTCCCGGGGCGTGTCCCGGGTGACCGGCGCGACCACCCCGTCGTGGAACAGATCCACCACCCGGGGGTCCACGTAGGACGTACGGGCCACCGTCGGGGTGTTGCCCAGCAGCTCCGCCACCTCCCGCATCACCCCCGCCACCGCCCGCCGCCGCGCGGTCACCGACCGCGCCACGGCGATCCCGGCCAGTTCGGTGGCCGCCCGCACCGTCGCGTGCCAGGTGCGGAAGTCCTTCGCGGTCATCTCCCCGCCGCTGGCCGTACGCAGGTAGTCGTTGACCTCGTCGGCACGCACGTCCCGCCAGTCGCGCCCGTCCCAGTAACCGAACAGCCGTTCGGCCGCCCGCCGTCGGCGGCGCAGGTCGATCAGCACCCGGCACAGCTCGGGGTCGTCGACGAGCCGCACCTGCTCGATGCCGCCCTTGGCCGGGAACTCGAAGACCACGCAGCCACGCCGGGACCGGGCGTGCTCGGGGCGCAGGGTGGCCACCCCGAACGTCGGGTCGTCGCCGGCCGCGTACTGGTCGCTGCCGACCCGGAAGATGCCGGTGTCCAACAGTCGGGTCACCGTCGCCAGCACCCGTCCCCGGCGCAGCCCCCGCTCGGCCAGGTCGTGATCGACCCGCTCCCGCAGCACCGGCAGCCGGCGCGCCACCTCCAGCACATGGTCGAACTTCGCCTCGTCCTGCCGTTGCCGCCAGACGGGGTGGTAGAGGTACTGCTTGCGGCCCGCGGCGTCGATCCCGGTGGCCTGGATGTGTCCGTGGGGGTACGGCGAGATCCAGACCTCGCGCCAGGCGGGCGGGATGACCAACGCCCGCAACCGGGCCAGCTCGTCGGGGTCGCGTACCGGCTCGCCGCGCTGGTCCAGGAATGACCAGCCCGGACCGCGCCGGCGCCGCGCGTACCCCGGCCGGCCCGGATCGCTACGCCGCAACCGCACGGTCGGCACGCACCACCCGTTCCACCTCGTCCACGGCCGCCAGTACCTCGTCGACGACGAGCGCGGCCATCGCCGGATGGCTACCTACCCCATCCCAGCCCGGCCATACCGCCGGGCCGGCCCAGAGCGCCCGGTGCCGCCGGCGCTCCGGCGGCGGCCCCCACCGGCTCGGCGGCACCGGACCGAACAGCACCACCGAGGCGACCCGGTAGCCGGTGGCCAGGTGCGCCACCCCGGTGTCCCCGCTGATCACCAAACGGGCGCCCGCGACCAGGGCGGCCAACCGGCCGAGGTCGGTCCGTCCGGCCAGCACCACGCCGGGCGGCAACCCGGCGTCGGCGGCGATCCGCGCGGCGATCTCCCGCTCCCCCGCGCTGCCGGTCAGCACCACCCGGTGCCCCCGGGCGGTCAGCTCCCGGGCCAGGGCCGTGTACCGGACGGCCGGCCACCGCTTGGCGACGACCTTGGAGCCGGGATGCAGCACGGTGACGCCGGTGGGCACGTCACCGGGCTCCGGGCGGCGCAGCTCCAGGTCGGTCGGGTCGGCCGGGATGTCGTACGCCGCCAGCAGCCGGCACCAGCGCGCCACCTCGTGCTCGTCGTCGTCCCACGGCGGCCCGTCGACGTGCCCGGCGGCGGCGTTGGCGAAGGCGAGCAACCGGCCGGGCCGGGTGGTGGCGAGCAGCCGGTGCGAGTCCGGTCCCCGGCCGTGCAGGTTGACCGCGACCTCGACCGGACCGGCGGGGCGCTCCAGCCGGTCCAGCCCCGCGGTCGGCAGCAGCCGGTCCACGCCGCCGACCAGCTCGACCAGCGGCCCCAGCCAGGTCGGCGCGGCGAGCGCCAGCTCCTGCCCGGGGTGGGCCGCGCGCAGCGCCCGCAGCGCCGGAACCGCGGTGGCGAGGTCACCGACGCCCAGGGCGCGCAGGGCCAGGATCACGGGTACGAGGTCTCCTGCTCGGCGCAGACCACCAGCTCGCGTACCGCACAGCCGGCGGGCTGGGAGAGCGCGAACAGCACCGCGGCGGCGGTGTCCGCCGGGTCGTTGAGGACGGCGTCCGGCCCCGGGCGGTACCGGGCGTCGCGGTCGTCGAAGAAGGCGGTACGCATCCCGCCCGGCACCAGCAGGGTGACGCCCACCCGACCGGCCAGTTCGGCAGCGAGCGCCCGGGTGAACCCGACCACCCCGAACTTGGCCGCGCAGTAGGCCGTCGCGTCGCTGACCGCCTTCAACCCCAGCGTGGACGCCACCGTGACGACGCTGCCCCGGGACGCCTCCAGGAACGGCAGGGCGGCCCGGATGACCGCCGCGGTGGCGAGCAGGTCCACCGCGACGATCCGGTCCCACGTCTCGCCGGGCACGTCGGCGAGCCGGCCGGGCACGTCGATGCCGGCCGCCGTGACCACGGCGTCCAGCCCGCCCACCCGCTCGACGAGCCGCCGGGTGGCCTCCTCGGCGCCCCGGGTGTCGGCCAGGTCGCACTCGATCCACGGCACCCCGTCGGCCGGCGCCTGTCGGTCCAGCACCAGCGGTCGGCCGCCGGCAGCGGCCACCGCCGCGACCACCGCCGCGCCCAGGCCGCTGGACCCACCGGTGACCAGCACCGTCCGCGCGGCGCTCATGCCGGCTCTCCGGCGCGCCGCGACACCGCCGCCCGGCCCGCGCCGGCCACCTCCGCGTTCCCCCGGCCGGCCGTCGCGGCGATCATCTGGCTGGTGGAGCGCCCGTCCAGGTACGGCACCACCACGGTGTGCCCGCCCCAGCGGCGCAGAATCTCCGCCTCGGGCAGGGCGTCGCCGTCACCGCCGCCGGTGGCGTAGTCCCCGCCCTTGACCCAGACGTCGGGCCGGAGCCAGGACAGCGCCGCCGCCGGCGTCGGCTCGTCGAAGATCATGACGGCGTCGACACAGCTCAGCGCGGCCAGCAGTCGACTTCGGTCGTCCTGCCGCATGACCGGGCGGCCCGGGCCCTTCAGACCGCTGACACTGGCGTCGGAGTTCAGGCACACCACCAGGCAGTCACCGAGCTGCCGAGCGGCCTGCAGGGTCGCCACGTGACCGGCGTGCAGCAGGTCGAAGCAACCGCCGGTGGCGACCACCGTCCCGCCGGCGGCCCGGACCCGGGCCACCACGGCGGCGGCCGCGGCCACCCCGACCCGGTCACCGGCCACCGCGGCGTGCACCGCCTGCGGCGCCCGCCGCACGGGCGGCGGCAGCGCGGTCGCCACTCCCCCCTCCGCCACGTACGCGGAGGCGTCGGCCACCGCCTCCTGCACCGCCTCGGAGACCACCGCCCCACCGGCCAGGGCGAGCCCGGCGGTGGCGGCGAACCGGTCCCCGGCACCGCAGGTGTCCCCCTCGGCGGCGAACGGGGCGGGCACCATCAGCGGGGTCGATCCGGCGTGGCTGAGCAGCGCGCCGTCGGCGCCCAGCGTGACCGCGACCGCGCCCGCCCGCCAGCGCTGCCGCAGCCGCTCGGCGCCCTCGTTGGCCGTGGCCAGCCGGGTGGCGGCGGCCGGCACCTCCACCAGCTCCCGCACCTCCGCCTCGTTCGGGGTGACCAGGTGCACTCCCGGCACCGCCGCCGGCCCGCGCGGATGCGGATCCCAGACCAGCGGAGCCCGGCTCGCCGCCATGGCCACCCGCAGCGCCGGCTGCCGTGCCACCCCCCGGCCGTAGTCGCTGACCAGCAGCACCGACGCCCGCTCGATCGCCCGCAGCACCGCCTCGGCGGGCTCCCCCGGCTCGCTGGCGCCGCCGCCCCGGTCGTGTCGCAGCAGCACCCGGCCCCCGGCCCGCAGCCGGATCTTCTCCGGTGTGGCCCCGGCCAGCGGCAGCGGATACACCTGCACCCCCGCGGCGGCCAGCAGCACGCCCAGCCGGGCTCCGCCCGCGTCGTCGGCCAGCGCGGTGACCAGCACCACCTCGGCGCCGTGCAGCGCGGCGAAGATGGCGGCGAGTCCGGCGCCGCCGGGCCGGTCGACGTGCGCCATCTCGTCGAGCACCGGTGCCGGCGAATCGGGGCAGAGCCGGTTGACCATGCCCTCGACGTCCCGGTCGAGCAGGGTGTCGCCGACCACCACCACGGGTCCCATCACCATGCCTCCTCACGCCTCGACCGGTCGGCCCGCGCCGCCGTCCAGCACCACCTCGACGCCGGTCCGCACCGGGCCGGCGGCCGGCGCGGCGGGGACCGTCGATCCGAGGTACTCCGGCAGCGCCTGTTCGACGTACTCGCAGAGCAGATGGCTGGAGACCAGGTGCAGCTCCTGGACGACCTGGCTGTCCGGTGAGTCCACGGCCAGCACCTCGTGGCAGGCGTCGGCGAGCGGATTCGGGGCCGGGCCGGTGAAGGCCCAGCAGCGCAGCCCGGTCTCCCGCCCGGCCCGGGCGGCGGTGAGCAGATTGCCGCTGCCACCGCTGGTGGAGAGCAGCAGCAGCACGTCGTCGGGGCGGCCGTGGGCGCGGACCTGGCGGGCGAAGACCTCGTCGTAGCCGTAGTCGTTGCCGATCGCGGTCAGCGCCGAGGTCTCGGCGTGCAGCGCGATGGCGGACAGCGGCTGGCGGTCGTCGCGGAGCTTGCCGACCAGTTCGGCGGTGAGGTGCTGCGCCTCGGCGGCGCTGCCGCCGTTGCCGGCCACCAGCAACCGTCCGCCGGCGGTGAGCCGACGCGCCAGCGCGGCGCCCCAGCGGGCGAGCAGCGGCTCGCACCGCCGGTACGGCGGCAGGGCCGCCGCCAGCAGCGCCAGGTGCTCCTCGAGCGGGGTCCGCGCCGGCATCAGGCCACCACCCGGCTCGGCCGATGCACGGCGGCCACTTCGGCGTAGACCTCGGCGAGCCGCTCGGCGGTGACCGTCCAGGAGTAGTGCTGCCGGGCCCGGGCGCGGGCCGCCCCCGCGTAGGCGAATCGACAGATCCGGTCGTCGAGCAGCCCTCGCAGCGCCTGGCCCAACGCCCTCGGGTCCCGGGCCGGCACCAGATCCCCGGTCACGCCGTCGACCACCGTGTCGCGCAGCCCGCCGACGGCGGTGGCCACCACGGGCACCCCGCACGCCATCGCCTCCAGCGGGGTCAGACCGAACGGCTCGTACCAGGGTGCGGCGACCAGGATGTCCGCCGAGCGGTACCAGCGACCCATCTCCTCGCGGGGCACCGCGCCGACCAGGCGGACCCGGTCAGCCACACCGCAGCTGCCGGCCAGGGCGCGCAGCCGACGGGCGTACGGGTCAGTCTCCAGCAGACCGGCCGGAGGGCCGCCCACCACCACACACTCCGCGTCGGGTACGTGCGTCATGGCCCGCACCACGGTCTGGAATCCCTTGCGTTCCACCAACCGGCCGACGGTGAGGATCCGGGCCCGTCCGGGTTCCCGTTCGGCGGCCGGTCCGAGCGGGGCGAAGGTGGCCAGGTTGACCCCGGACGGGATGACCGTGATCCGGGACCGGGACACCCCCATCCGGACCAGCTCGCCCACCTCGTCGCGGCACTGGGCGATCACCCGGTCGACCGTACGGCCCAGCTGGCGCTCGTAGCCGATGCGCCGGGCCGGGCTGGTGTCCTGCACGCCCTGGTGGCGGCGCTTGACCGTGCCGAGCGCGTGGTACGTCAGCACCACCGGTATCCCGGTCTGCCGGCTGGCCTCCAGCGCGGCCAGGCCGCTCATCCAGAAGTGCGCGTGGATCACCTCGGGGGCCCAGTCACCGCCCCGCCAGCGGTCCACCAGCCACGCGCTGAACGGCGGCATGTGCGGCAGCAGGGCGTCCTTGACGACCGGCTCGGCGGGACCGGCCGCGACGTGCACCACGTCGTAGCCGTCCGGGCTGCGTACGGTCACCGGCAGGTCGACCGCGTCGCGGCGGGTGTAGACGCGTACGTCGTGCCCGGCGGCGGCGAGCGCGGCGGAGAGCTCCGCGACGTGCGTGTTCTGGCCGCCGGCGTCCTCGCCGCCGAGGATGGCGAGCGGGCTGGCGTGCTCCGAGATCATCGCTATGCGCATACTTCCTCCTCCAGGAGCCGGTCCCAGTCGGCGAGGAAACGGTCGAGGCCGTAGCGTTCGCGGGCGGCGCCGCGGGCACGCGCGCCCGCCCGCCGCGCCCGGTCCGGTTCGGCGACGAGCCGACCGGCGGCCGCCAGCAGGGCGTCGACCCGGGTGGACAGGGCACCGGCGTCGGGCGGCACCGCCATCACCGCCTCGGTGGTGGCCAGCGCCACCACCGGCATGCCCATGCTCATCGCCTCGATCAGACTCAGCCCCAGCGAGGTCCACCGGCACAGGTGCAGGTACGCCCGCCGCCTGGCCAGCTCGGCGTGCATCCGATGCTGTGGCACGTCGTCGTGGCTGGTCAGCCGGTCGGCGGGCAGCCCGAGCCGCTCGGCGAGCCCGGCCACCTTCAGGCCGAAGACGTCCAGCGGGGCGATCTCGGCGAACCGGGGCAGCAGATCGGTGCCGGTGACCCGCCACCGGCGTACCGGCTCGTTGATCACCACGGCCAGCCGGTCCAGCTCGCCGGTGTAGGCCACCGCCGGCGGCACGATGCCGTGGTCGACGACGGTGGTCCGGGTCGAGCCGGTGTCCCAGAAGAGTTCGTTGAACGCGGTCACGTGGGCGATGAGCAGGTCGTCCCGGTCGGCCATGGGGTGGCGGCTGTGCGGGACGTCCCCGTCCTTCGGGGTGTTGTGCTCCACGTAGATCGCCGGCAGGTCGCGGCCCGGGCGGCGGCCGAGCCACTCGGCGGCCAGGTCGATCTCCTCGGGCCGTTGCAGGATGGCCACGTCGACCTCGGCGCTGCGCAGCTGCTCGGGGCTGATCTCGGCCGCGCTCTCCGGCCAGGTGTAGGTGCGCGCGCGACCGAGGCCGTACGGGCCCCGGTCCGGGGTGGCCGGCACCAGGTAGCGGTGCTTGCCGTGCACGAACGAGGTGGTCCAGGAGCCGTGCACGTGCCAGAGCAGAATGTTCATCGCTTCCTCCCACCACCGGCGGGCACCAGCGACGCGGTCCGCGACACCGTGCCGAGCAGCGCCGCCGGGCGACGTGCCGGTGGTACGCCCAGCAGCCGCAGGGCGTCGAGCACCGTGTCCGGCTCGACGCCGCTGAGGCAGGGGTGGCCGGGCACCGGGCAGTGCGCGGCACGGGTGTCGCGGCAGGCGGCCGTGGCGTCGCCCAGGCGTACCGTCGGCACCCGCCACGGTCCCCACTGCCCGAACGGGACGGTCGGGGCGAAGAGGCTGACCACCGGCACGCCGTGCGCGGCGGCCAGGTGCGCCGGGCCGGTGTTGCCGACCACCACCGCGCCAGCGGCGGCCACCACCGCGGAGAGTTCGGCCAGTCCGGTACCGCCGCCCAGGTCCACGGCGTGCCGTCCGGCGACCCGGGCGGTCAGCTCCCGCTCCTGCGGGCCACCGGTGACCACCACGCGGTGCCCGGCCGCGGCCAACCGCCGGGCGATCCGTTCGGCCACCTCCGGTGGGCAGCCCCGGGCCTGCACGGCCGACCCGGGATGCAGCATCACGTACCCCGGTTCACCCGCCTCGGCGGGCGGCGGCGGCACCGGACGCAGCCGAAGGCACGGCTCGTCACCGTCGGGCAGCGCGTAGCCGGCGGCGGCGGCCAGGGACAGGGCGCGTTCGGCCTCGGGAACTCCGGCCGGCACCCGGTGCCGGACGTCCAGCAGGCTCCCCGGGTAGTCGTCGCTGATCGCGGCGATCCGCGCGACACCGGCCATCCGCAGCAGCAGCGCCAGCGGCAACGGCGACTGGTGGAACGAGGTGAAGACGACCGCCTCGTCGGCGGCGACGGCGGCGAGCCGGGTGGTCAGCGCGGCCAGCCGAGCCGGATCGACCGGCTCGGGCACCGGGTCGATCCACGGCAGCGCGTGCTCGACCACCTCGTCGACGCCGGGCAGCAGTTCGGCGGCGGCCCGGCCGCGCGGGCCGCAGAGCAGCACCACCCGGTCCGCCCCGGCCGCGACCGCCCGGATGCCCGGCCCGGTCACCAGCACGTCTCCCGCCGAGTCCGACCGCACCACCAGCACCGTGCGCCGCCCGCCGCCACGGGCCCCGGCAGCGGTACGGGCCGATGCGTGGGCGGCGGCGGTCGGGCGGATCGACGTATCGCCGGTGACCGGACGGCCCCCGGCCCGGACCTCGTCGGGGGGCGCCGGGGCCGGTCGCAGCGCGTCCCGACGGCGCAGCAGTTCCGCGACCGCGGACGACAGGTCGCCGGCCACCCAGGGCGCGGCGGCGATCTCCTCGGCCCGGGTCACCGGCGTCGGCACCAGCAGGCCTGCGGCACCGGCGGCCAGCGCGGCCGTGACGTCGCGTCCGATGTCGCCGATCAGGACGCAGCGGGCGGGCACGGTGCCCAGCGCGGCGGCGGCGGCGTGCACCAGGCCCGGCGCCGGCTTACGGCAGGCACAGCCGTCCCCGTCGTCGTGCGGGCACACCTGCCAGGAGTCGAACGGGCCGAGCAGGGCCTGGATCCGGCGGTGCACCCGATCCAGTTGCCGCTCGGTGAACAGGCCCCGGGCGAGTCCGGACTGGTTGGTCACCACCGCGAGCTTGAATCCGGCCGCGCGCAGCCGGTCCAGGGCGGCGCGCGCCCCCGGCATCGGGCGTACCTTGTCCGGATCGCCGTTGTACGGCACGTCCTCGACCAGGGTGCCGTCCCGGTCCAGCAGGACCGCGTCGAACAGGGCGGGCCCCGGCCCGGCCCGGCCGGCAGCGGCCAGCACCCCGGCTGACCTGCGATGATCCGGCTCCCCATGGTCCTGTCGCACGGGCGGCGGGTTCCCGGCGCCCGGGGGGTGTAAACGTCGGCCGCGGCGCGGTGGACGCCGAGCGCGCCGGCACCCGCCGGACGCCGCCGCGGGTGGCCTTACCCACGGCCCCGGAGAAGCTAACCCGCCCGGCGGTCAGCCGAGCTGACGGCGAGGGTGTCTGCTGCTGGCGTGTCAGCGTTGTTTAGTGCTCTGTGGGGTGCAGTGTGGTCGGGTGAATTTGAAGGAGTGGGCGGCATCTCAGGGCGTCGGGTATGCGACTGCGCGGCGGCAGTCTGCGGCTGGGAAGCTTCCTGTTCCCACGTATCGTCTTCGCCTGCGGGGATGACCCGGCGTGAAGGCAATTCAGGCGTATCGTTACGCGTTGGACCTCACACCGGCGCAGGAGCGTGCGGCGCTGGCCCACGCCGGGGCGGCTCGGGTTGCCCATAACTGGGCGCTGGCCCGGGTGGCGGCGGTGATGAACCAGCGCGCGGCCGAACGTACCTACGGGGTCGCCGACGCGGATCTGACGCCTGCGATCGGTTGGTCGCTGCCGGCGCTGCGGAAGGCGTGGAACGCCCCGAAGGACGAGGCCGCGCCGTGGTGGCGGGAGTGCTCGAAGGAGGCGTTCAACACCGGCCTGGACGCTCTCGCCCGAGCACTGAAGAACTGGTCCGACTCCCGCACCGGAAAGCGGGCTGGCCGGCCGGTCGGGTTTCCTCGGTTCAAGTCGCGTCGCCGTAGCGTGCCGAGTGTGCGGTTCACCACCGGACCGATCCGGGTGGAGCCGGACCGTAAGCATGTCGTGCTGCCCCGGCTGGGTCGGTTGAAGCTGCACGGCTTCGGCGAGCTACGCCGCCAACTGGCGTACAAAACGCAATGGAACGGTGGCCGGCTGATCGTGGCCGACCGCTGGTACCCGTCCAGCAAGACCTGCTCAGGCTGTGGCGCGGTGAAAACCAAGCTCGCCCTGTCCGAGCGCACCTACACCTGCACCACCTGCGGCATGGTCCTCGACCGCGACCTCAACGCCGCACGCAACCTCGCCGCACTGGCGACTGGAGTGGACACCGCCGGGAGTGGCCCGGTGACTGGACGTGGAGCCGACCGTAAGACCCGCCCCGGCGGGCAGGTGGCTACGAAGCGTCAACCCGGCACGGCGATCGCCGATCAGACCGGGACCGTCCCACCGCAAGGTAGGACTACTGATCACGTGCTCGCTAGAGCACACTGAAAAGTAACGGGAGCCATTTCCCCCCGGAAGGGACAACTGGCTACGCTCTGGGGGACCCTGTCCGCCGACCGAGGATGTCCCCATGATCGAACCCGTCCAGTTGCCCTCGCCCTGGCGGGACGTACGGCTGACCGTCGTGGTGCCGACGTACAACGAGGCGGGCAACCTGCCGGTGCTGGTCGAGCGGCTGCTCGCCCTCCCCCTGCCCGGCCTGAAGGTACTGGTCGCCGACGACAACTCCCCGGACGGCACCGGCGAGGTCGCCGACAAGCTCGCGATCGAGCACCCCGAGCGCGTCGAGGTGGTGCACCGGCCGGGCAAGGAGGGCCTCGGCCGGGCGTACGTGGACGGAATCAGCCGGGCCCTCGACGGCGGGGCCGAGTACGTGGCACAGATGGACGCCGACCTGTCCCACCCGGCGGAGGCACTGCCGGGCATGCTCGGCGCCCTGCTCTCCACCCAGGCCGGGGTGGTCATCGGCTCGCGGTACGTCCCCGGTGGCGAGTTGGACGAGAACTGGCCGCTCTACCGGCGGGCCCTCAGCGGCTGGGCGAACCTCTACGTGCACACCCTGCTGCGGGTGCGGATCCGGGACCTGACCGCCGGTTTCAAGATCTGGCAGGCCGACGCGCTGCGCGACATCGGGCTGGAGCGGGTCCAGTCCAACGGCTACAGCTTCCAGGTCGAGATGCACTACCTCGCCACCAAGCTGGGGCACACCATCCTCGAGGTGCCGATCCGGTTCGAGGAGCGCCGCGACGGGGCCTCCAAGATGACCACCGCCACGAAGATCGAGAGCGCGCTGATGCCGTTCAAGCTCCGGACCCGGCACCGCAACGTCGAAGGCTGAATCCCGCTTCAGCGGTAGATGGCGTGCTGCGCGGCGGCCACCGCCCGGTGGTAGACCTCGCCGGTGAGGGCCCGGTCACGGGCCAGCGCGGCCCGGGCCGCGTTCGCTCCCGGCGCGCCGTGCACCCCGCCGCCCGGATGCGCCGACGCGCTGGCCAGAAAGAGCCGGTCCACCGGCGTGTCGGCGCGGCCCAGGCCGGGGATCGGGCGCAGGAACAACTGTTGGTACGGCGCGGCGGTGCCGCCGCCGAGGGCGCCGCCGACCAGGCTGGGGTTCTCCTGTTCCAACTCGGCCGGGCCGGCCACGTGCCGACCCACGACCAGGCTCCGGAACCCGGGCGCGGCGGCCTCCAGCACCGCCTCCATCCGCTCGACGTGCCCGGCGATCTCCTCGGCCCGCCAGTGGCGCCGGAACGGTAGGTGGGTGTATGACCAGAGCGACTCGGTGCCCGGCGGGGAGTGGCTCGGATCGGCCACCGACATCTGCCCGAGCAGCAGGAAGGGGTCACGCGGCAACTCGCCGCGGGCCAGCGCGGCGGCGTAGCCGGTGAGCCCGGCGAGATCCGCGCCGAGGTGCACGGTGCCGGCCGTGGCCAGTTGCGGGTTACGCCACGGCATCGGCGCGGACAGCGCCCAGTCGACCTTCACCGTCGAGCCGTCCCAGCGGAAGTGCTCCAGGTCGGCGACCAGCCGGGGCGGCAGCGCCGCCGCGCCGACCAGGTCCAGGTAGAGCGCGGGCGCCGGCACGTCGGCCAGTACCGCCCGACGGGCCCGCCACAGCCCACCGTCGACCGTGCGTACGCCCATCGCCCGGCCCTGGGCGACCAGCACCCGGTCCACCCGGGCGCCGTAGTGGATCCGGCCACCCCGCTCGGTCAGCCGGGCCACCAGGGCATCGGTGATCCGCTGTGCCCCGCCGACCGGCACCGGCCAACCGACCTGCTGGCCGAGCATGACCAGCAGCCATCCGTACAGCCCGGAGCCGGCTTCCTCGGGCGACAGGTCGGTGTGCAGGGCGCAGCCGGCCATCAGCACCGGGCCGCCCGCACCGGCGAACAGTTCCGCGCCGAGGCGGCGTACCGGCAGCACCATCCGCCGGGCCAGCCGCAACCCGCCGCCGACGCGCAGCCGGCGCAGCAGCCGCAGGCCGCCGCGCACCGGCGGGAACGGGGTGGTGATCAGTTCGATCAGCGGCCCGGCGATCTGCCGCCACTGTTCGTACGCGGCCAACCAGCGCTGGCCGTCGCCGGGCGCGAACGTCTCCAGCGAGGCCGCGGTGACCGCCGGGTCGCGGTTGAGCAGCGCCGCACGGCCGTCGGGGAACAGGTGGGCCAGCACGTCGGGGGCGTGCCGCCAGGCGAGCCCGTGCCGGTCCAGCCCGAGCCCGCGCAGCACCGGCGAAACGTAGCCGAGCGGGTAGAAGGAGCTGTAGAGGTCGCTGAGGTAGCCGGGCGCGGTCACCTCGGCGGAGCGCACCGCGCCACCCGCGACTCCGGTCGCCTCCAGCACCACCACGTCCCAGCCCGCGTCGGTGAGCAGGTTCGCGGCGACGAGGCCGTTGTGTCCGGCGCCCACGACCACGGCGTCGGCCCGACCGGAACCGGAAGAACCCCGCGAGATCACTCAAGGACGCTACCCCGGCGGCGACCCGGCCGAAACGTTTGTCCGCTGCGGGCCGGGGCATCCACCGCCCATGTACACGGTTGCGCAGCTGATCGGGGGCGTGTGGGGGGCCGGCGGCGAGGCCGGTGAACTGGTGGTGCACGACCCGGCCGACGACAGCCCGGTGACCCGCGCGCCGATGGCGACGGCCGACGAGGTGGGCAAGGCGGTGGCGGCGGCCCGCGACACGGCGGCGCAATGGGCGGGTACCGCCGCGGCCGAGCGGGCCGCCGCGCTGCACCGGGCCGCCGACGCGGTCGCCGAGGCCGCCGACGAACTCGCCCGCGCCACCACCGCGGAGATGGGCAAGCCCCTCGCCGACGCTCGTGGCGGGGTCGAGACCGGCATCGCCACCCTGCGGCAGTACGCCGAACTCGCCCCGGTCCGGGGCGGACGCACCCTGCACGGCAATTCCGCCGCGCTCGACTTCATGGCGCCGCAGCCACGTGGCGTGGCCGCCGTCATCACCCCGTGGAACGATCCGGTCGCCGTCTCGTGCGGGCTGCTCGGCGCGGCCCTGGTCACCGGGAACGTGGTGGTGCACAAGCCGAGCGAGCGGGCCCCGGCCACCGGCTGGTTGCTGGCCCGCGCGCTCGATTCCGCGCTGCCGGCGGGGGTGCTGTCGCTGGTTACCGGCGGACCCGACACCGGTGCGGCGCTCGCCGCCGCCGAGGTGGACGTGGTGGCGCAGGTGGGTGCCACCGCCACCGGCCGGGCGATCGCCGCCGCCGCTGCCACGACCGGCGCGAAGGTGCTGCTGGAGAACGGCGGCAGCGACCCGTTGGTCGTGGACGCCGACGTCGACCCGGTCTGGGCCGCCGCGCAGGCGGCCCAGGGCGCGTTCGCCAACGCGGGGCAGATCTGCGTGGCGGTGGAGCGGATCTACGTCCACCGGGACATCGCCGAGGACTTCGTGGCCGCGCTGGTGGACCGGGCCACCGCGCTGCGGGTCGGGCCCGGACGGGACCCGGGCACCGAGTTGGGTCCGCTGGTCGACCGCCGCCACCGCGACGGGGTGCACGGGCAGGTCACCGCGGCGGTGGCCCAGGGCGCGCGGATCCTCGTCGGCGGCACGCTCCCCGACGGCCCGGGAGCCTTCTACCCGGCGACCGTGATGGACGACTGTCGGCACGACATGGCGCTGGTCCGGGAGGAGACCTTCGGTCCGGTCGCGCCCGTGGTGGTGGTCGACTCGTTCAGCGAGGCGCTGCGCTGCGCGGCCGACTCGCCGTACGGGCTGGCCGCGACGGTGCTGACCGCCTCGATGAGCCACGCCCAACGGGCCTGGCGGGAACTTCCGGTCGGCACGGTCAAGATCAACGCGGTCTTCGGTGGCGCCCCGGCCGGTGCTGCCCATCCACGCGGCGCCAGCGGCCAGGGCTTCGGTTACGGCCCAGAGCTGCTCGACGAGTTCACCGCCGTGAAGGCGGTGCACATCGAGGCACCCGGCGGCGGCCACTGGTGAGCCGGCGTACCGCGCCGGTGGGGATGGCGCATCCACACCCCCAGGCACTCGGGCCTGAACCGCGCAGTACCGTGTGGGCCCCTGATCCGGAGCGGATCAGGGGCCCAGGGGTCGACGGCGAGTCAGTCGCCGCGGGCCTTGCGGGTCTGCCGGTCGTTGGCCTTCTGGATGGCCTTGACCAGTTCCGGCTTGGACATGCTCGATCGCCCCCGCACGTCCAGCTCGCGGGCGACCTCCATGAGGTGCGCCTTGGGGGCGTTCGCGTCGACACCGCCGGCGGTGGGCGCCCGTCGCGCCGGGCCGCCGCCCGCGGCCTGCGGATCACTCGGCCCCGAGCGGCCCTTGGGCTCCCAGTGGTCGCCGACCTTCTCGAACTTGTGCTTGACGGCAGCGAACGCGGTCCGGTGCGCCCGCTCCCCCTCGCCGTACGTCTCGACCGCGGAATCGTGCGTCTTCTCCCAGGTACGCTGGGCCTTCTCCGGGGAGCGCCGCAGCGTGCTGGGTAGTACCTCGCGCCCGGGCATCTCGATCCTCCTCCGTGTGCGAGCGATTCCCTCTGGCGTTCCCACCGGCGTCGCCGCCAAACCCGTGGGCCGGTTTGCCCGAGGTCGGCGCCGGGTACCGGCGCGGCACCGGCGCGCGGCGCACGTGGCCGGCCGTGCGACAGGGAGCAGTTATGACGACGACGAACCCCGAGACCTCGACCGCCGACGGGCCGCTGCCGGGCATCCGTCAGTTGCGCTGGCCGACCTGGCGGGGCGTGCTGGTGCGCAGCGGTCGCAACTATCTGCGGGACAACTGCACCGACTGGGCCGCCGCGCTCACCTACTACGCAGTGCTGGCGCTCTTCCCGTCCACCGTCGTGGTGGTCGCCCTGGTCGGGCTGGTCTCCGACGGGGAACGCACCGTCGACACGGTGTTGGACCTGGCCCGGGACGTCGGTGCCGGCTCGGTGGTGGCGAACGAGAGCTTCGTCGGGGTGATCCGGGGGGTGGTGGACCAGAACAGCTCGGCCGGGGTCCTGCTCAGCTTCGGCCTGCTCGGTGCCCTCTGGTCGGCCTCGAACTTCATCGCCTCGTTTACCCGGGCGTCGAACGCGATCTACGGGGTGACCGAGGGGCGGCCGGTGTGGCGGCTGCGCCCGACACAGCTCGGCCTCGCGGCGTTGTCGCTGGTCATGCTCGCCACGGTGGCGGCCGGTCTGATCGTCAGCGGCCCGGTCGCCGACGCGGTCGGTAACCTGGTGGGCGCCGGCGACGCGGCGCGTACGGCCTGGGCGGTGGCCAAGTGGCCGGCGCTGGCGTTGAGCGCGATGCTGTTGCTGTCCCTGCTGTTCTGGGCCGCGCCCAACGTCCGCCAGCCGCGGTTCCGGTGGCTCACCCCCGGCGGGGCGGTCGCCCTGGCCGCCTGGGCGCTCGGCTCCTTCGGTTTCGGCCTGTACGTGGCGAACTTCGGCTCGTACGACGCCACCTACGGCAGCCTGGGCGCCGTGATCGCCTTCCTGGTCTGGCTCTACCTGTCCAACTCCGCGCTGATGCTCGGCGTGCAGATCAACGCCGAACTCCAGCGTGGCCGACTGCTCCAGTCGGGTGCGACCGGCGCCGAGGAACCGGTGCTGGAGCCGCGTTCACCGGCCGGTTCGTGACGGCTTGCCGGGTTTACCACCCGCCGGCTCGGGTAGCGCAGAAGGCATGGATCGCGGCAACAGCAAGCACGCACCGAGGGTCGACGAGCAGATGAGCCAGGAGGTCAGCGGCCTCGTGCAGGGGCCGGGGGCCGGTGGTTCACGGGTCGACGAGTTCCGGGTGCCGGAACCCGCGGGTGAGGACCAGCCGGAGCCCACCACCGCTCCGGCCGGCGACCTGCGCAGCGGCAACCCGCAGGGTATGACCTCCGAGGACGTCGAGGCACGCAGCCGGCTCGGGCGGTTCATCACGATGACCGCGCTGCCCGGTGACCGGGCCACGTTGCTCGCCAACGCGCGGGACAACCAGGCACCGGACGACGTGCTCGCCGAGTTGGAGCGCCTACCGGAGGGCACCCGGTACCAGACGGTGTCCGAGGTGTGGGCCGCGCTCGGTCACAAGAACGAGACGACACGCTGGTGAGGCGGGCCGTCCGGGTCCGCCGCCCCCGCCGGCGCGGAAAGGAATGCTGATGAGTGGCGTTATCGAACATGTCGACGTGGACGTCCCGGTGCGGACGGCGTACGACCAGTGGACGCAGTTCGAGGAGTTCCCCCACTTCATGGAAGGCGTGGAGGAGGTTCGCCAACTCTCCGACAAGATGACCCACTGGACGGTCGAGATCGCCGGCATCAAGCGCGAGTTCGACGCCGAGATCACCGAACAGCTGCCCGACGAACGGATCGCCTGGCGTTCGACCGGCGGCACCACCCACGCCGGAGTGGTGACCTTCCACCGGTTGGACGAGAACAGCAGCCGGGTGAGCCTCCAGTTGGAGTTCGACCCGCACGGCGTCGTCGAGCAGGCCGGCGACAAGCTCGGGGTGGTCGATCGCCGGGCCAAGGGCGACCTGCAACGCTTCAAGCAGTTCATCGAACGCCGCGGCCAGGAGACCGGTGCCTGGCGCGGCTCGATCGAACGCCCCGTTCCCTGATCCCCAGCCACGTATGGAGGCCGCCGCGAACCGGCGGCCTCCACGTGTGTCTGCCCACCGCCGGCCGCACGCTTCCCTCCGCCCGGACAGGAGCCGGTTTGGGGGGTGGGGGTGAGGGTACGGCGATGGCATGAGCGACAACAGGGTGTGGCGTAACGAGGAACGGATTCCGCTGGAGGAGTTGGAACGGGCCATCGCCCGGTCCACGCTCGACGGGCAGGCCGACGACGTGACCGGCAACGACGCCGGCGAGGAGGCTGCCTTCGGGCACGGTCCGGAGGCGGCCGACCGCGGTGGCGAGGTGCCGGGCACCGGCCGCGAGCTCACCGACCGGGACCGCGCGTACCGTCCCTCCACCACCGGACGCACCGGCCCCGACACACTCTGACGCTCACGGGGTTGGCGTACCCGAATGGGTGGTGTTGTGGACAGGTCGGCCAGAATCGGCCGTTCGGCTGACGGCAATGGCGGCGTCGCGCGCAAGACTTTCGGAATGCATCAGGGCTCCGGCTTCCTCACCACGCGTCAGCGTCGTCTGGCCTGGCTCGGCTTCCTTCTCGCCGCCGTCCAGGCCCCCGTCTCCGCCAAGCTGGTCGCGGACAGTTCCTGGCTGTTCAGCCTCTGCGTCGCCCTGATGGTGGCAACCGTGATCATCGCCGACGACGCCGCTCGCCGTCGCCCAGCCGACGCCCGCTCCTCGGACTGATCCCGGCCGCCCGGGCATACTGTCCGGTCCGTGCCGGCTCGATCCCGCAGGTCAGCCGCCGTCGACCGACGGGGGGACCCCTGACCAGCCGTGCGGCCGACGCCACGGCCGCACGCGTTGGCTAGATTTGCTCCCCATGCGCGTGCCGTCCAACCGGGTCCCCGCCCCCACCGCCGTCGACTCGACGCGGTCCACCCTGGTGGCGCTCACCAACGCGGTGGGCCTCGACGGGCTCGCCGCCGCCACCCGCCTGCCCGGCCTGCTCGCCGCGATCGACCAGCACGCCGCCGCGGTTCGGGACAGCCTGCACGGCGACCGGCGGCCCCTGACCGCCGCGACCCTCGCCGGTTACGCCGAGGGAGTCCGGTCCGTCGCGCAGGAACACGGCTGGCAGCCGCCCGTCGACCCGATCGACTGGCCGGAGGCGGACTGGGTGCTGGTGCGCCTGCTCGCGGTCTGCGCGTTGATCGCTGGTCTGCTGGACACGCCCGCACCGCAGCCGCCCCCACTGTGACAGGGGACGGGCGCCCGCCGGTGGCGGACACCCGTCCCGTGTCGTTCCCGGCCAGGTGGTCACTGGCGGGGCGGCTGGTCGCCCATGTTCCCGGACTGGTGGGTGCCGCGCCCGCCGGCCATCGCCTGGGTGCGTTCGGCGCCGGCCCGGTCGGCCATCTGCCGTTGCATGTCACCCCGGCCAGCTGCGGCGCCCTGCTGCTGCTCCCGGACCGCGCGCGACTCGTCGGCGATCCGGTTGAGCCAGCCTTCCCAGCGGTGCTGCATCGGTCGGACCAGACCGCCACCGACACCGACGATCAGGATGCCGGCCACCGTGGCGAGCACCGCGACCAGCACGGGCGTGGTCACGGTGGTGGCGATACCCACCTGGTTCAGCGCGGCGATCACACCCAGCGCGATGACGAAGACCGCCGCCAGGTCGGCCAGGATCTTGCCGTACGACAGGCCGCCCAGCGCCCCCCTGACGAGGTCCCGTACCGCGTTGGCGATCGCGGCGGCGATCACCACGATGACGATCGCCACGAAGGCTCGCGGCAGCCAGGCCACCACGCCCGAGATCAGGTTGCTGATGGCGTTGGGGCCCCAGACCCCGAACGCGAACTGCAGCGTGAACAGCAGCACCGCGTAGTACGCCAGCCTGGCCAGGATGTCGCTGGCGTCGTACCTGGTCCGTTCCAGTGCCCGCTTGATGCCGCCGCGTTCGACCCACCGGTCGAACCCCACCCGTTCGAGGGCCGCGTCGACGATCTTGAGCACAGCTCTGGCGATGAGCCACCCGATCACCAGGATCGCGATGAACGCGATGGCCCTGGGCACGAACAGCAGCACCGACCGCCACATGTCGGCCACGGCGTCACCGATGTTGACCTGCCTGGCCGCAAGGGTTTCCGGCATGATGTCCCTCCTGTCGCATGGTCTGCCCGGCGCGCTTACCCCAACGTCGGGACCACACGCCGCGTCGATCCCCTACTTTTTCCCGACAGCACCCAACAGAATGGCCCTGAACTGGCTTTTCGTCCCGACATCGACGGCTCGAACCATGATCGGAAACGATGGCTGAACGGGTCGGGTTAGGCTGCGGTCATGCCAGGAACGGTCGGGCGAGTCCCCACGCCAG
The DNA here is from genome assembly GCF_014646235.1 of Micromonospora sonchi. GTDB lineage: Bacteria > Actinomycetota > Actinomycetes > Mycobacteriales > Micromonosporaceae > Micromonospora > Micromonospora sonchi. The sequence continues at coordinate 29,980 of NZ_BMNB01000014.1, forward strand.
CAGGCCCCGTCCCGGGCACACCGGCATCGGGTGCCACGGTGCTCGTCGACCCGCACCCGTGGGCCGGCACGGTGCTCGGCCCGCCCGAATCCTGGGACGCCGCGGTCCGGGCGGCCGTCGAGATCGTGCTCGCCTCGCCCGCGCCGATGGCGCTGCACCTCGGCGAGGACCTGCTGCTGCTCTACAACGACGCGTACGCCGAGCTGATCGCCGACAAGCATCCACAGGCCGTCGGGCGGCCGGCCGCCGAGGTCTTCGCGGAGGTCTGGCGCAGCCCGGGGATCGGGGACGTCGTCGAGCACACCTACCACACGGGCGCGCCCTTCCTGGATCGCGCGGTCTCCTTCCCGCTGCGGCGGGACGTCGGCGAACTCGACCCGGCCCTCTACATCCGGGCCTGTTCCCCCGTCCGCGACAGCCGGGGCCGGATCGCCGGCGTGCTGTCGGTCGTCGCCGAGACCAACCCGGCCACCCGGCAGTTGCAGGGGCTCAGCGACTTCGCCGCAGCGCTGTCCGGCACCCTCACCCTGGACGACGTGGCGCGGGTCGCGCTGCGCTACGCGATCAACTCGTTCGACGCCGACCGGGTCTCTTTCGCCGTCGACGACGCCGGCAGCGGTGGCTGGCGGATGGTTCGACGGATCCGGGGCGAGCTGGTGGACGAGGCCGACGAGCGGCTACCCCCGTTGTGGCGACGCGGCGCGGCGGACTGGCCGGCCCCGGCGGTGGCCAGCGCGCGCAGCGGGCGGGCCACCTTCGTCGAGGACGGCCAGCCCCTGCGGGACATCGCCGCCGACCGGCACGACCAGAAGGTCCGGGCCCTAGCGGCGGTGCCGCTGCGGGCGTCCGTGGTCCGGGGCGGCCTGACCGTCGGCTACCGCACCGCGCACACCTGGTCGGCGCCGGAGCGCGCGCTGCTGGCGGCGGCGGCCGAGCTGATCGGGCAGGCCACCGAGCGGGCCCGCCGCTTCGAGACCCAGCACGGTACCGCCCAGCTGTTGCAGCGCAGCATGCTGCCGGAGAATCTGCCGGTCCTGCCTCGGTTGCGGGTCGCGGCGCGCTACGACCCGGGCGTCGACGGCAACGCCGCGGGCGGGGACTTCTACGACGCCTTCGTACTGCCCACCGGCGAGCTGGGCGTGGTGCTCGGGGACGTCGCCGGGCACGACGTGCAGGCGGCCGCCCGGATGGGCCAGGTCCGCGCCGCGCTGCGGGCACTGGCGCTCAACGACCCCCGCCCCGACCAGGTTCTCGTCGGGCTGGACCGCCTGGTCACCAGCCTGGGCGCCGAGGCCGGCACGCACGAGCTCTTCGTCACCGTGGTGTTCGGCGTCATCGACGGCGACCGGGAACAGCTCACCCTGGCCAGCGCTGGCCATCCGGGTCCGCTGCTGCGCCGCGGTGCGCGGTCCGGCCAGCCGGGCGCCGAGTACCTCGACGTGGCGCCCGGCGCACCGCTCGGGGTCGGTTACCGCCCCGGGGCGCGTACCGTCGCGTTCCGGCCTGGCGACACGTTGCTGCTGTTCAGCGACGGTGTGGTGGAGCGGCGGCGGCAGGGCCTGGCGGACGGGCTGGCACTGTTGTCGAAGTCGGTGGCGACGGCGCAGAACGGCGACCCCCGAGCGCTGTGTGCCACGGCCACGGCCGCGGTTCCGGGCGCGACCGAGGACGACGTGGCCGTGCTGGCTGTCGAGTACGCGCTGCGGCCGAGCCGGTCGGCGCGGATGGAGGTGCCGGCCGAGCCGACCGCGCCGAGCCGGGTCCGGCACTGGATGACCGCCCAGCTCACTCAGTGGGAGGTGGCCGAGTCGGTGATCGGTGCGGCGGTGCTCTGCACCAGTGAGCTGACCACCAACGCCCTGTTGCACGCCGGCACGGCGGCCCGGGTGGAGATCGACCTCAGTTCCGAGCGCCTGCTCGTCTCGGTCGCCGACTCCGGTTCCCGGGGGACCGTCACCCGGGCCCGCACCGACACGCTCAGCAGCCGCGGTCGCGGGCTGGGCCTGATCGAGGAGCTGAGCGACACCTGGGGCACCGATCCCACCGTGCGCGGCTCGACGGTCTGGTTCGAGATCCTGCTTTCGCCGCGCTGACCGCCGGCGACCCGATACTTCCGGAAGGTCTTCACAACCCGGCAATCGACCCGTACCTTGACGGAAACGTGGGAGCGCTTCCACATAACTTCTTCGATGTGCCCGAGGAGCAGATCATGAGAACCCGAAGCACGTTCGCCGTGGTCGGCGCGGTGGTGACGGCCCTCACCGTCGCCGCCACGGTCGGCGTGGGCGCGCTGCGGCCGACTCCCGCCGCGGCCGCCGACTCCGCCTTCTACGTCGATCCGGACACTGCCGCCGCCCGGTGGGTCGCGGCCAACCCGAACGACTCGCGCGCCGCCGTCATCCGGGACCGGATCGCCAACGTCCCGCAGGGCCGGTGGTTCACCACCACCAACACCTCGACGGTGCGCGGAGAGGTCAACTCCTTCGTCGGCGCCGCGGCCGCCGCCGGCAAGATCCCGATCCTCGTGGTCTACAACATCCCCAACCGCGACTGCAGCAACCACAGCGGAGGCGGCGCGCCGAACCACACGGCCTACCGGCAGTGGGTGGACCAGGTCGCCGCGGGCCTCGGGGGGCGAGCGGCCACCATCATCCTGGAGCCCGACGTGCTCCCGATCATGACCAGCTGCATGGACGCCGGCCAGCAGGCCGAGGTGCGGGCCTCGATGGCGTACGCCGGTAAGGCGCTCAAGCGCGGCTCGTCGGCAGCGAAGGTCTACTACGACATCGGTCATGGCGGATGGCTCGCCCCCGGCGAGGCCGCCGCCCGGCTGAACGCCGCCGACATCGCCAACAGCGCCGACGGCATCTCGGTGAACGTGTCGAACTACCGGCGTAGCGCCGACGAGGTGTCGTACGCCAAGCAGATCATCGCCGCGACCGGCAACTCCCGACTGAAGGCGGTCATCGACACCAGCCGCAACGGCAACGGTCCGGCCGGCGCCGAGTGGTGCGACCCGCCGGGGCGGGCGATCGGCACGCCGAGCACCACCGCCACCGGCGATTCCGCCATCGACGCGTTCCTCTGGGTGAAGCTGCCCGGCGAGGCGGACGGCTGCATCGCCGCCGCGGGGCAGTTCGTGCCGCAGCGGGCGTACGACCTGGCCGTCGCGGCCGGTCCGGTGCCGACCACCGCGCCGCCGACGACCACCCCGCCCACCAGCACGCCCCCGACGACCACCCCGCCCACCACCGCGCCCCCGACGACCCCCCCGCCCGGCGGGGGTTGCACGGTGACCTGGACCCCGAACACGTGGACCGGCGGCTTCACCGCCGAGATCCGGGTGACCAACCGCGGCGCGGCGCTCAGCAACTGGACGCTCGCCTTCACGGTCGCCTCCGGGGTACGCCTCACCAACGGTTGGAACGGTGAGTGGAGCCAGTCCGGCGACCGGATCCAGGTCCGCAACGTCGCCTGGAACGGCAGCGTCCCCAGCGGCGGCACCATCAGCACCGGCTTCCAGGGCACCTACTCCGGCAGCACCCTCCCGCGCCCGACCAACTTCACCCTGAACGGCGCCTCCTGCGCCTGACCCCGATGCACAGAGATCTTGGTACGCGGACCCTGTCCCGTACCAAGATCTCTGTGCGGGGTTATCGAAGGGGCGGTCGGGAATGGGAGGGGGGTGGATGTGCGGGAGATCTTGAGGGGGGAACATGCGGGGGGAGTCGAGTTCTTCGGAGTGGCGGCCGGGGGTGACGGGTGGGGGAAGCCTCCCGTCGGGGCCGGGTGGGCACGTGGCGGCACCGGGTGCGGACGGCCACGGATCACCGACCGGGCCGCCAACCGTGACGATCGGGGCGTATCCGGACTACCCGTCCGCTCAGCGCGTGGTGGACCATCTGGCCGACAACCGTTTCCCGGTGGAACGCACCGCCATCGTCGGCACCGACCTGACGCTGGTGGAGACTGTGCTGGGCCGGATGACGACCGGCCGCGCCACGCTGATCGGCGCCGGCACGGGGGCCTGGTTCGGGCTGTTCATCGGACTGCTCTTCGGCATCTTCACCGTCGGGAACTGGGTGGCGGTGGTCCTGGCCGGCCTGGTCATCGGCGCGATCTGGGGCGCCGTGTTCGGCGCCGTCGCGCACGCGATGACGGGCGGGCGGCGGGACTTCACCTCCGCCAGTTCGGTGCGCGCCAGCCGTTACGCGGTCATCGTCGAGGCGGACTTCGCCGAGCAGGCCCGCCAGTTGCTGAGCCGGCTGGGCGCCCGGTCACCCCAGACCGCGGGCTGAGCGCACCGGAATCATCGCCCGTCAGTCGGTGGCGAGGCGGGCGTGCAGGTGTTCGTCGTAGCGCCGCCCGTCACCGTACCGGTACGACTGCCGCAGGGTCCCCTCGGCCAGGTAGCCGGCCCGCTCAGCGACCCGGCAGGAGGCCGAGTTGGGCACGGCGTGGCACAGCTCGATCCGGTACAGCCCCAACTCGGCGAACGCCCACGTGGTGAGCCGGGCGACCGCTGCCGAGGCGAGCCCGCGTCCCCGGGCGGTGGGCGACGTCCAGTAGCCGATCGAGGCATCACCGTCCTGGATGCGGTGCAACGACACCGAACCCGACAGGGTTTCCGGAGCGGCCGGGTCGACCACGGCCAGTGCAATGTGGCTCCCGCCCGACCAGTCGGCCCGGCGCCGTACCCAGCGCCGGGCCGCCTCCAGATCGTTCACGTCGCCCTGCGGATTCCACTGCGTGATCGCCGGATCGCGGAGCACTTCGAGCACAGCGGCGGCGTCCGCGTCCCGCCAGGGACGCAGGAGCAGGCCAGGGCCGGTAAGTTCCACGGCGGCAGAGTCTGGCACACCTCGTCGGGCGGGCTGTCAGGAGACGGCGAAGATGCCGGCCACGCCCAGCAGGACCATCACCAGTACGGCCAACAGCGCCCCCCGCTCGCTCTCCACCGCCTGCTCGCGGTGCTCCGGGACGGAGTTCGTCGTCTCGCCGGGCATGGCGTGGCCTCCTCGCCGCTCGGGGATGGGTCGGGCGCGCGTTGTCCGCGCAGGTCACCGATCCTTGAGTACCCGTCTGGTCGAGCGGAAACCTCGCCGAGCGCCGCTACCGCCCGGTCGCCTGACGCACGATCCCGGCAACCGGCCGCTGCTGCGGACCCGGCACCCGGAGGGCTGGTGGAGGCTGCAGTTCGCCCAGAACGGTCAGCCCGCCCGGGTACGCGAAGGAGGAGCGGGGAGCGTAGTAGCCCCAGGCGATGGTGAGGGGATTCTCCGGACGCAGCGCGTAGAGGGGGTGTTCCGGTTCCAGGAACTCCACCGACTCGATCTCGAACGAATTGACCGGTTCGGCGACGACCGGATAGATGCTGCTGACCAGTTGGCCGCGCAGCGCGGTGAGGTAGCGGTGGTGGCCGTTGTGCACCGTGTGTCCCGTCTCGCCCACCCGCACCTGGGTCCGGATCATCGGCACGCCGTCGATGTCGGTCTCGGTGACCACCCGGTCGCGACGGGCGGCGATCGTGGTGTGGCCGGTCAGGACGGGGGCGCCCCGGGCGAGGGCGTAGTCGCGGACCCGCGCGCTGGAGGTCACGTAGTGGGTCCACCAGCCGCCCGGGGTCACCCCGTCGGGGGCGTCCACGTCGGCCAGCGTCACCCCGAGGTAGGTCAGCGAGTAGGAGCCGAATCCGCTGCTCTGGCTCTCGTCGTCCACGACGTACTGGTTCATGAAGACCTGCCGGTCGGGATGGGATCGCAGCCCGGCCGGGACCAGCGCCGCCACCGCCTCCGGATCCGCCGGCAGCCAACTGAAATACAGCGTCCGGCAGTTAACGACGAGGTGAGGAACGGCAGGGTCGAGCACAGCGCCTCCGTCTTGGGGTCCACCGGGGACGCTACGGGCAGTTCCGTATACCGGACAACGACGGAAAGGTGACAGTGCGCTGGCCAGGCCCACCCAGCTCAGCCGGCCGGTGGTGGGCCCGACGCCGTCCGGCCGAGCCCCGACCCTTCACACGGACCGGCGCCGACCGTTCGGGTGGACCAGCCCGGAGGCTCCAGCGGACGAGCCCGGGCCCTTCGGGCGGACGATCCACACCCCTACGAACCGGCAGGGGTAACCACCCACCGGGGCCGCAGCCGGCACTCCCTTCGGAAGATGCTTCGCGTCCTGCTTTGCGGCTTTTGCCGCCTAAAATAACCTAAGGACATCGTCCGTTCGGCTAGATTTCGGGGAGACGATCAGGTTATGGTGACTCCCGAACGGCTATAGTCGCCAATCCAAAGCGTCACGTCTTTATCCGCGGACGAGGTGCAGGGAGGACCACCATGACCGCGCAAACGATCAGCGAGCCGGCAACCGCCTCGACGACCTCGGTGCCGAAACTCGACCCGCGGGCGCTCACCGACAGCGCCACCGAACTACTGAACACGATGGCCGCGCTGCCGGCCGGTCATCCGTCCCGCGCCGCGCTGCGCGACCGGGCGATCGAGGCCTGGCTGCCGCTGGCCAATCACCTCGCCCACCGCTACAGCGGGCGCGGCGAACCCACCGACGACCTCGCGCAGACCGCGGCCGTCGGCCTCATCAAGGCCATCGACAAGTTCGACCCCTCCCGTGGGGTCGACTTCGCCGGCTATGCGATCCCCACCATCATCGGCGAACTGAAGCGGCACTTCCGGGACCGCACCTGGGACATCCGGGTCCCCCGGCGGTTGCAGGAGCTGCGGCTGGCCATCTCCGACGCCAACAGCACCCTGCTGCAGACCCTCGGTCGCTCGCCGACGGTGGCCGACATCGCCGCCCACCTCAAGCTCACCGAGGAAGAGGTGCTGGAGGGCCTGGAGGGTGCCCGCGCGTACAACGCGGTGTCGCTGTCGACGCCGACCGGCGACGGTGACCGGGCCACCGAACTCGGCGACATGCTCGGCGGCGAGGACAGCGAGTTCGAGCTGGCCGAGCTGCGGGTGGCCCTGGGCCCGGCGCTGGCCACGCTGGACGAGCGCGAGCAGAAGATCCTCACGCTGCGGTTCTACGGCAACCTGACGCAGTCGCAGATCGCCGAGCAGATCGGCGTGTCGCAGATGCACGTGTCCCGGCTGCTGGCCCGGGCACTGACGAAGCTGCGGGGGCAGCTCGACGGCACTTACTAGGAGGGGCGACGATGGTGGCCGGGTCCAGCTGGACCCGGCCACCATCGTTGTCGGCTCAGCCGGCGACCGGCTCCCGCCACATCGGCCAGAACGGCGTACCGTCCGGCAGCCGGAACGGCTCGGACACCTGATATCCGTGCCGCGCGTACAGGTCCCGCCCGGTCTCGCTGCTCGCCTCCAGATAACCCGGCACGCCGTTCGCATCCAGCCAGGCGTGGTGGTGGCAGAGCAACGCGCTGCCGACGCCCTGCCCCTGGCGGTCCGGCCGGACGGCCAGCAGGGCCAGGTGATGGTGATCCTGGTGCGGATGGTTGGCGTCGAACAACTCGTCCAGGTGCGCGAAGCGCGGCGTCCACTCCCCGCAGGCGGCCGCCAGCCGGGCGTCGTACTCCTGCGGGGGCGGCAGCGGATCACCGACCGACGGCAGCCAGACCGCCACTCCGGCGCGGTCCTCGGTGCCGAACACCAGGCCGTGCCGCATCGCGTGCTCGACGATGATCTCGAACTGGCCGGTCAGCACCGATTCCCGCTTGGCCTCGTCCGGCACCAGCCACCGGGTCGCGTCCAGCACCAGGAATGCCTCGGCGATCCGCGCGGCCACCCACCGGGTGTCCGCCGGGTCGAGCCGGCCGACGATCGGCTGGCTCATCGCCGTACCTCAGCGGTGAGCGGCGCCGGCTCGGTGACCGACGCCGGGGGTACCGCGGCGGCCGCGGCGCTCTCCGCGCCCAGGCCGATCCGGGCGTACGTGTCGGGGCGCCTGCTGCGCAGCACCAGGCCCCAGAGCACGCCGAGCAGCGCCACGACCGGGAACGCCGCCGGGATCGCCCAGCGCAGCGGCGAGTCGGGTGCCACCCCGAGCAGGTCGGCGAAGTTCTGCACCGCCAGCACGATGATCGCGATCAGCGCGATGGCGGCGACCCCCGGGGCGACCAGGCGCCGCCACAACGTCTCCTGCTCTGCGCTGCGGGCGAAGTAGGCGATGATGGCGATCGCGGTGGTCGCGATGAGCAGCAGCACCCCGAAACCGCCGCTGGTGCCCAGCCAGAAGAACATCTGCAGGACCGGGTCCCAGCCGTTGACCGCGTACAGCACGATCATCAGCAGGCCGAGCGCGCTCTGCGCCAGCGAGGCGGCCCGGGGCGCGCCGGAGGTCGGCGAGGTCCGCCCGAACACCGCCGGCAGGACCCGCTCCCGGCCCAACGCGAAGGCGTACCGCGCGGTGGTGTTGTGGAACGCGATCATGGCAGCCAGCACCGAGGTGAGGAAGAGCGCCTGCCCGATAGCGAGCACGGTGTCGCCGAGGTGCGTGGCGGCCAGGTTGAAGATCAGATCGATGCTCTGGGTGCCGGCCTCCTCGGCGATCCGGTCCGGGCCGACGGCCACCGTCATGCTCCACGAGGAGAGCGCGTAGACCACCCCGATGATCGCCACGGAGAGATAGGTCGCCATCGGCACCGTCCGCTTCGGATCCTTGCTCTCCTCGCTGAACACCACCGAGGCCTCGAAGCCGACGAAGCCGAGGATCGCCAGCACCAGCACCGCGCCGACCCCGGGGACGAAGAAGTTCTCCGGCGAGAACGCCGCGAAGCTGACGCTGCCACCGGCCGGGTTGCTCAGCTGCCCGAGGTCGAACACCAGGATGATGGCGATCTCGGCGCAGAGCAGCGCCGCCAGCACCATCCCGTTGATGTCCACCCGCAGCAGACCGAGCACCCCCACCAGCGCCCACGCCGCCAGGGCCACGATCCACCACAGTGGCTCGATGCCGAACAGCCGGTTCAGCATCGGCGTGGCCGCGGCGCCGATGGTGCCGTAGAGCCCGACCTGGAGTGCGTTGTACGCGATCAACGCGACCCACGCCGTGCCCACTCCGGCCGGCCGCCCCAGACCACGGCTCACGTACGAGTAGAACGCGCCGGCGTTGGCCATCCGACGGGCCATCGCCACGTAGCCGACGGAGAACAGCGTCAGCACCGCCGCGACCGTCACGAAGGCCAGCGGGATGCCGAGCACCCCGATGACCCCGTAGCCGGTGGTGACCACGCCGGCCACCACGGTCAGCGGCGTCGCCGCGGAGAGGACGAAGAAGATCACCGAGGGCACACCGAGCCGGCCACGGGCCAGCGCCTCGGAGACATTGCTCGGTCTTTCGGTTGTCGCGGTCGAGGACATGGACTGCTCCGGTTAGTCGAAGGAGGGGGTACCGGGTCAGGGAGCGCCGCGCAGCACGGCCGCGCCGACGGCGGCTTCGGTGTGCGCCACGAGTTCCTTCAGCGGGGCGGGCAACGCCGGGACGATCAGGTTGAGCCGGTGGTGGGCCCGGGGGCCGGCGCTCCACAGCACCTCGCGGGTCAGCCCGGCGGCGGCGACCAGGCCGAGCAGCAGGGCGTCGGGCACGCTCGGCGGCTCGTTGCGCTCGAGCACCGCGCGCAGGCGGGTGGCCGGCCAGGCCGCCACGTTGAGGTCGACCGGCTGGTAGTTGACGGTGGTCCGCAGCAGTCGGCGGCTCTCCTGGCGACGCAGCACGCCGGCTCGGGCCAGCCGCTCCCCGACCGAGGTCACGGCGGTCTGGGCGAGGAAGCTGAGCCAGGTCCGCACCGCCTGGTGCTGGGCCTCGCCGATCAACTGGTCCAGCACAGTGTGCGCCAGCGCGTCGGCCGGCGGACGACGGTCGATCACGGTGACCTGCGCCGACGTCACTGTGATGTGTCCATAGAGGACAAGCTCACCGAGGAGGCCCGCGGCCAGACCGAGCCCGTTCGCGGCCGGGTGCAGTTTCGCCTTGCCCCGGATGTCGTTGTGCGCGATCAGGAAGAACTCGTCGGCGATGAGCAAAAGTCCTCCCCGGATCGCCGTTCGTTGATCGCTAGCCCGGGAAAGGATGCACCGACCGCAACTGCAATGCAACTCCCGTTTTCGGTGGTTGCACTCCGTGCTGATGCGACCTGCGCTTATTCCCGTGACAGACTCGGAGGGTGACCGCGAGCCCCACCGTCCGCCGCCGCCGAATCGCCCGGGAACTACGTCAGTTGCGCGAACGCGCCGGCATGACCCTGGACGTCGCCGCCCGGCAACTGGACATGTCCAAGAGCAACCTGTCCCGCATCGAGAACGCCCAGATCGGCATCAAGCCGCGCGACGTACGCGCCGCGCTGGCGCTCTACCAGGTCACCGGCAACGACGCCGAGGCGCTCATCGAGATCGCCCGCGGCGCGCAGCAACGTGGCTGGTGGCAGCACTACAGCGACGTGCTGCCGGACTGGTTCGAGTTCTACGTCGGACTGGAGGCCGAGGCGGCCACCCTGCGCACGTACGAGGCCGAGGCGGTGCCGGGCCTGTTGCAGACCGAGGCGTACGCCCGGGAGGTCTACCGCCTGACGGCGGGCGAGGATGGCCTGGACCGCAAGGTGGCCGCCCGACTGCGCCGGCAGGACGTGCTACACGGCGAGAATCCGGTCGAGTTGTCGGTGGTGCTGAACGAGGCGGCGTTGTTACGCTCCGTCAGCAAGCGGGCCGTCATGGCGGGGCAACTGTCCCATCTGGAGACCGTCGCCCAGTTACCGAACGTCACGATCCAGGTACTTCCGTTCAGCGCCGGCGGGCACCCCGCGATGAGTTCACCGTACGTCCTCCTCACCTTCGCCGACGCGGCCGACGCCGCCGTGGTCTACCTGGAAAATCTCACGACAGGACTGGCACTGGAGGAAGCCGCGCAGGTGCGCTCATATAGCCTTGTGCACGAGCGGCTGCGCCGCCTGGCGCTCGATCCGGCGGCATCCCTGGTCCGATTGAAGGAAGCCACTCGCTACTTTACGTGACCGCTGCGGAGCGGTCACTTTCGGTTACGACGAAGGGATCGCGATGACCGCGCTCGACCTTTCCGTGGCGAAGTGGCGCACCAGCACGCGCAGCGTGGGCAACGGCAACTGCGTCGAGGTCGCCACCGTCGATGGTGGGGTCGCGGTCCGGGACAGCAAGGACCGCCACGGTCCGGTCCTGGCCTTTCCACCGTCCGCCTGGTGCGCCTTCGTCGCCGACCCGCCCACCCGCTGACCTGACCCGCCACGTCGGGCGCGGCCCGGGATGGCCGGTGAGGATGCGGTGACGGCGGGCCGACAGCCCTTGTGACGGTCGAGGCGCCCGGTCGTGGGCGGGCCGGGGCGGCGGGAGACGGTGGGACACTGGGCCGTGCTCTCCGACGTGCCCCTCGACCTGCCCGTCCGGCCGGTGTTGCCGGCGATGGTGTCGGCGCTGCGTTCCGCTGGCGCCGCCGTTCTGGTCGCGCCGCCAGGCACCGGCAAGACCACCCTCGCCCCGCTCGCCGTGGCCGACGCGGTCGACGGACGGGTGATCGTCGCCCAGCCCCGCCGGGTGGCCGCCCGCGCCGCGGCCCGACGGATGGCGGCCCTGCTCGGCGAACGGGTCGGCGATCAGGTCGGGTACGCGGTCCGTGGCGAGCGTCGGTCCGGCCCGCGTACCCGCGTCGAGGTGGTCACCACCGGCCTGCTGGTCCGTCGGCTGCACCACGATCCCGAGCTGGCCGGCGTCGGCGCGGTGCTGCTCGACGAGGTGCACGAGCGGCAACTCGACGCCGACCTCGCGCTCGCCTTCACGGTGGAGTCCCGGGCCGCGCTGCGGCCGGACCTCTGGCTGCTGGCGATGTCCGCGACCCCGGAGGCCGACCGCTTCGCCGCCCTGCTCGGCGGCGCGGCACCCGCACCGGTGGTCCGCGCCTCGGCAGCCCTGCATCCGGTGACCCGGATTTGGGCGCCGCCGCCCCGACCGGTGCCGCCGCCCGGCGCGGGTCCGGTGGACCGGGTCCTGCTCGACCACGTCGCGGCCACCGTCCGGCTCGCGCTGCGCGAACGCACCGGAGACCTGTTGGTCTTCCTGCCCGGGGTCGGCGAGATCACCGCGGTCGCCGGTCGCCTGGCCGACCTGCGTGCCGGCGTCGACGTGCTGCGGTTGCACGGCCGCCAGGACAGCAGCGAGCAGGATGCCGCCCTGCGGCCGGGGCAACGGCGACGGGTGGTGCTGACCACGGCGGTGGCGGAGAGCAGCCTGACCGTGCCGGGCGTGCGGACGGTGGTGGACGCCGGCCTGTCCCGGGTGGCCCGGCTGGATCTGGCCCGAGGGCTGGGCGCCCTGGTCACCGTGCCGGTGTCCCGGGCGTCGGCCACCCAGCGGGCCGGGCGGGCGGGGCGCCAGGCCCCCGGCCACGTCTACCGCTGCTGGTCGGAGGCCACGCACGAGCGGCTGCCGGCCCAGCCGGAGCCGGAGATCGCCACCGCCGACCTGACCGGTTTCGCCCTGGAGCTGGCGGCCTGGGGCGCACCCGACGGCACCGGTCTCGCCCTGCCCGACCCGCCTCCGGCGGCCGCGATGACGGTGGCCCGGCAGACGTTGAGCACCCTGGGTGCCATCGACGCGGACGGTCGGATCACCGCGCGCGGCAGGGCGATCGTCGCCGCCGGGGCACACCCCCGGCTGGCCCGGGCGCTGCTCGACGGGGCCGCCCGGGTGGGCGCCGACCGCGCCGCCGAGGTGGTGGCGCTGCTCGCCGAGGAGAGCGTCGCACGGCCCGGCGACGACATCGTCGCCGCGTGGCGCCGGCTGCGCGCCGGCACCGAACCCGCCGCGACCGCTCGCTGGCGGGCCGAGGTACGCCGGCTGCGGGCCGCCCTGCCGGTCGCCGGCGACGGCCGGTCGTACCCGGACAACCTGCCGGCGGGCGACGTCGCCGGGCGGTCCGCGCCGGACGGTTCCGACCGGTCCCGCCGGCTCCCGGACGACGGGTCGCCGACGCCGCTGCCCGATGATCTCGCCGCCGGGCTGCTGGTCGGGCTGGCGTACCCGGAACGGCTGGCCCGGGCGCGGCGGCCGGGCGGCGGTGCGTACCTGATGAGCGGCGGGACCGCGGCCGAGCTGGCGCCGGGGTCGGCGCTGGCCGGTGCCGACTGGCTCGCCGTGGCCGTGGCGGACCGCTCCCCCGGCGCGCCGACCGCCCGGATCCGGCTCGCCGCCGTGCTGGACGAGGCGACCGCACGCGAGGCCGGCGCGCCGTCGCTGCGTACCGACCGGGAGGTCGGCTGGTCCGGTACGGACGTGGTGGCCCGGGAGGTGGTGCGGCTGGGCGCGATCGAGCTGGTCGAGCGTCCGCTGCCGAGGCCCGCCCCGGAAGCGGTCACCGCCGCCCTGCTGGCCGGCCTGCGCGGCGTCGGGCTCGACCTGCTGACCTGGACCCCGGCGGCGCGGGCGCTGCGCGAACGGCTGGCGTTCTGCCGGCGGGCGCTCGGCGACGACTGGCCGGACGTCTCCGACGGGGCGCTGCTGGCCGGTGCGGCCGACTGGCTCGGCCCGGAGCTGGCCACCGCGCGCCGCCGCGCGGACCTGGCCCGGATCGACGTGGCCGGCGCGCTGCGCCGGTTGGTGCCCTGGTCCCTGGCGGGGCGGCTGGACGAGCTGGCCCCGGAACGGCTCACCGTGCCCAGCGGCTCCCGGATCCGGGTGGACTACACCGATCCGGCCGCCCCGGTGCTCGCGGTCCGGCTTCAGGAGACCTTCGGCTGGGCGGACGCGCCGCGGATCGCCGGCGGTCGGACGCCCGTACTGCTGCACCTGCTCTCCCCGGCGGGACGGCCGGTGGCGGTCACCGCTGACCTGGCGTCGTTCTGGCGCACCGGCTACCGGCAGGTCCGGGCCGAACTACGCGGCCGCTACCCGCGCCACCCCTGGCCGGAGGACCCGACCACGGCACCGCCGACCCGGTCGGCCTGGCGGCGGCGCTGACCCTGCAGCGTGTTGTGGGCGCAATCGGTCAAGTCGAACGCCGCTTCGGCCGCGATCGTGGACTACACCGGGACCAGCTCGTACAGCCGCTGGTGATCTGACGGGGTTGCCGCTGGCGTGAGGACTTCCTTGCGCCGGGCGCGCTCTGCGTTTCTGGCCTCGGCCGGCGTCAGTCCTCGTCGGTCGGGCTGGGGCGATTCTCGGCGATCCAAGCCCGGACGGCCTTGCCATCCCAGACGCGGCCCATCTTCAGCGTGACGAGCGGGTCAGGGAATCCCTTGCGGCCCACGATGATCGTGGCGCGCTGCTTGCTGATCCCACCAAGCAGATCACGGATTTCATCCAGTCCGAGCAGCTCCACAATTTGACGCTATGGCCCGGAGGCGTTGCATTAAGGGGGAGCGGGTGAGACAACTCCAACAGGGGTTGCCTTCGTACAACTCCCGTGATGCGATGGGTACATGACGCGATTCGTCTCATACGGGGAGTACCTGGTTGGCGTTGCTCTGACTCTCGCGCGAAGGCACCGACCGGCGTGGAACCGCATCCTCAAACGGGTGACCTGCCGCTGCGGTAGGGATCTGCCGTGCCGGGTGCAGCACCGGGTGCCGATTAGCGAGGGCCACTGGCCGGGGGAGGCGTCATGACGACGCATGCCCCTGTTCTGCCTGTCTGGACCTGCGCGGGGTGTGGCGCTCCCTGGCCCTGTCCCACCCGCCGCCGTGAGTTGCTGGCCGAGTACGAAGGCGCTCCGGTGTCCCTGTCGATCTACATGGCCTCGCGTCTGGTGTCCGCGACGCAGGACTTGAGCTGGGCTCCTGCTGGCACTCTCCATCGCAGGTTCCTCGGGTGGCTGCCGTGACCGAGCGCCCTGAGGTGCCCTCCCTTGTCCAGGTGGCCTGGCTCGTTCTTGACCACCACCGCGTCAAGCGCTGTCACCGGTGCCACCCGGACGGCTGGCGCCCCCGCCTGGCGGTATCGCGTGCCCAGGTCCTGGCCTGGCAACAGGTGAGGAACCTCCGGTGACCGCCCACCTACCGAAGCCTGGTGACCTGCTCCGGGTAGGCCGGGAGGCCAGCGTGCAGTTCACCAAACCGATCCTGTTCCGTGTGATCCGCGTGCTCGACCGGCCCACCTACCACGGGTGGATCTGGCTGGAGGGCTACCAGATCGACAACAGGGGCGACGCGGTGGACCGACGGTCCATCTTCGTCATGAAGGCCGGGCTGCGCGTTCCCGCCGTGGGTAAAACGGGGCAACAGAGACGTTTGAGATCGCCGCAGAGACGCTAACCCATCGCGGGGGTACACCCCCCGTCCGAGCGCACTCCCCCAGCGCGTCTGTGCAGATCATCGATGATCCTCGGTCCCGTCGTGCTCGTCCTCGCCGCAGGCGATGCACGGGTTATCGTCGGTGTTCACTTCTTCGCGGCTTCCTGGGCGGCCCGGAACGCCTCCCGGCACTTGGCCCGGCCCTTCATCTCCCGGGTGTGTCCGCAGGCGGAGTGATCCAGTCGGCCGTTGTCGTTGAGCTTGGGCGCGAACTTTGGCGGGGTGGCCTCTTGGCGGGGGTCTTGCGGGTGGCCTTCGTGGCATCCGCGAGCCATGCCGGTGTGACATGGCCGACGGCAGCGCTGGCCTCCGCAGCCAGTTGATCGACTCCGTTTCGTCGATACGGCGGTGTCCGATCGGTCGGGACACCGCCGTTACGGCGAAATGGCGATCGGCGATGATCAAGGCGTGGTGGCCGCTGCGCCTGGGGATGTGGACGGCACGGGTTGCGGCATCTCGGGGTGTTCGGGTGCCCAGGGTGGGCACGGGTTACGGGATGTCGGCCTATCCCGCCCTGCGGGTGGCACGGGTTGCGGGATGTTGGGGTTTCCGGGCCGGTTGAGACCACGAGTTGCGGTGTCCCGTGTGCAGGCCCGCGAGTTGCGGTGTCCCGTGTGCAGGCCCACGAGTTGCGGCATCCTGTGGCAGGGCCCGCGAGTTGCGGTGTCCCGTGCGATGGCGCCGGTCGCGGAGTTGTCTCATCGCCCGGCGCCTGCCTGCCGTCGGTGTGCCGCGCCTTGTCTCCCTCGGGACCCCGCACTAGCGGAGCGGACGGAAGCCGTTGCGCAGCTCCTCCGCGAAGACCGCCGGCTGCTCCCAGGCCGCGAAGTGCCCGCCGGTGTCCAGCCGGTGGTAGTAGATGAGGTTGGGGTACGCCCGCTCGGCCCAACTGTGCGGCGCCTGGTACAGCTCGTCGGGGAAGGCGCTAACCGCGGCCGGCACGGAGACCCCCTTGGTGGCGAAGAAGGAGAGCTTGTTCTCCGCGTAGAGACGCGACGCGGAGACCGCCGTGTTGGTCAGCCAGTACAGCGTGATGTTGTCGAGGATGTCGTCGCGGGTGAGGCCGGCCGGGCGCCCGGCGAAGGCCTGGCAGATCAGCTCCAGGCTGCGTGCGTCGTGGTCGAGCAGGAAGGCCGCCAGCCCCACCGGCGAATCCGCCAGCCCGGTCAGGGTCTGGGGCCGGGTCTGCATCATCAGGGCGTACGCGACGTGCTTCCACACGAAGTCCAGTTGCTCGGCCGCGTGCCGCTCCGCGTCGGAGAGATCGGCCGGGAGGGAGCCGAGGGCGTTGTTCGCCGCGGTGACGTCGGACTGGAACAACGCGTCGATGTCCGGCGGCACCGCGCCCGGCATGTTGGTGTGGATGCCGATCAGCTCCGGCGGCGCCTGGACGCCCATCTGGTCCGTGACGACGGCACCCCAGTCGCCGCCCTGCGCGACGAAGCGCGAGTACCCGAGATGCTTCATCAGCTCCGTCCAGGCGCGCGCGATGCGCTCGGGACCCCAGCCGGGGGCGGTCGGCTTGCCGGAGAAGCCGTGGCCGGGCAGAGACGGGATGACCAGGTGGAAGGCGTCCGAGGCGGCACCGCCGTGGGCCGTGGGATCGGTGAGCGGTCCGACGATCTTCAGCTGCTCGATGATCGATCCGGGCCAGCCGTGCGTGACGATGAGCGGCAGCGCGTCCTCGTGTTTCGACCGTACGTGGATGAAGTGGATGTCCAGGCCGTCGATCTCGGTCCGGAACTGTGGCAGGGAGTTCAGTCGTGCCTCGACCTTGCGCCAGTCGTACTCCTTCTCCCAGTACTGCGCGAGCGCCTGCATCGTCGCGAGCGGCACGCCCTGCGACTGGTCGTCGACGGTCTCCTTCTCCGGCCAGCGGGTGTTCGCGATGCGTCTACGCAACGCGTCGAGCTCCGCCTCCGGAATCTCCACCGTGAACGGCCGATCCTGCCCGGCACGCACCGGAGCCTCGATCTTGACAGCCACGTCGTCCTCCCAGTCCCCCGATGATCGGCTGGGATTCCCGGAAGCCGCCGTCTCATGCCATCGTGGGCCGACGCTGGAATCCGCCTCGGCCACCTGACGGCTCAGCCCTCGTCGACCACGTCCGCGACGACGACGGTGATGTTGTCCGGGCCGCCGGCGCGCAACGCCAGGTCGATCAGCTGCCGTGTGCACGCCTCCCGGTCGGGCTGGCCGGCCAGCACCTCGGCCAGGGTGTCCGCGCGGACGACGTTGGACAGCCCGTCGCTGCACAGCAGCCAGCGGTCGCCGGCCCGGGGCACCATCGTCGCGTACGTCGGGTCGACCTGCTCGCCCTGCAACGCCTGGGTGACCACGGCCCGGCGGGGATGACTACCGGCCTGGTCGGGGGTGATCAGGCCCTGGTCGACGAGCATCTGCACGAAGGTGTCGTCCCGGGTGATCTGCTTGAGCACGCCGTCGCGGAACAGGTACGCCCGGGAGTCGCCCACGTGGGCCAGCGCCAGGCAGCTGCCGGTACGCGCGAACAACAGGGCGGTCAACGTGGTGCCCATCCCCTGCCGTTGCGGGTCCTGGGTGACCGCCTGCCGGATCCGGGTGGTGGCCAACTCGATGCCGCTCTGCAGGGCGGCGACCAACGCGTCCTCGGGGGTCGGCACATCCAGCCCGGCGATGGCCTCGATGGCGATGGCGCTGGCCAGGTCGCCCGCGGCCATGCCACCCATGCCGTCGGCGACGGCCACCAACCAGGTGCCGACGTGCACCGCGTCCTGATTACCGCTGCGGATCAGCCCACGGTCGCTCGTCCCGGCGGAACGCAGCTTCAGGGTCATGGCACGCAGCCTGCCAGGCGAAGGGCGCGGTTGTCTCTAGGGGGGATCAGGAGGACCCGGCGTGGCGCGGCGAATCTCACTGCGCGTGAGCCCCGAGGATCATCGGACGGGATCGATTGACAGCGTCCGCACACCCTGGAAACATGCCCGATAACCTGGGAGCGCTCCCAGCCATCCATCACCAGCACACCCCCGTCCCCGCTCGTCGGAAGGAACCCCCCGTGACGCCATCCCGACGTCGCCTCACGGTGCTCGCCGTAGCGACCACCGTGGCGCTGATCGGCCCGAGCGCCGCCGGCACAGCCCACGCCGATCCCCCGGCCGACGCACCCGAACAGATCACCAACGGCGACTTCAGCACCGGTGTGTCGCCCTGGTTCTCCTACGGCACCGGTCCGCTCGGCGTCACCGACGGCCAACTCTGCGCCACCGTTCCCGGCGGGCTCGGCAACTCCTGGGACGCCGGCATCGGCCAGGACGCCGTCGCGCTCGTCGGCGGCGCCGAATACACCCTCGGCTTCGACGTGACCGCGACCCCTGGTGGCTCGGTCAACGCCGTGCTGCAACTGGGCAACGCCCCCTACACCGGCTACTACAGCGTCTCCGCCGCCGCCACCGCGACGCGGCAGCGGATCGAGCGGACCTTCGTGGCGCCCGACGACGATTCACGCGCCCAGATCATCTTCCAGGTCGGCGGCAGCGCGCAGGAGCAGACCATCTGCCTGGACAACGTCTCGCTGCGCGGCGGCAACCCGCCCGAGCCGTACGAGCCGGACACCGGCCCGCGGGTGCGCGTCAACCAGGTCGGCTACCTGCCCGGCGGACCGAAGAACGCCACCGTGGTCACCGAGGCGACCAAGGCGCTGCCCTGGCAGCTGCGTTCCGCCGCCGGCGCCGTGGTGGCCCGCGGCACCACCACCCCGCGCGGGGTCGACCCGGCGTCGGCGCAGAACGTGCACTCGGTCGACTTCTCGTCGTACCACAGCCCGGGGCGGGGCCTGACGCTGGCCGTGGACGGGGAGGTCAGCCACCCGTTCGACATCTCCGGCACGCTGTACGACCAGCTCCGCTCGGACGCGCTCCAGTTCTTCTACATCCAGCGCAGCGGCATCGCCATCGACGGTGACCTGGTCGGCGAGGAGTACGCCCGCCCGGCCGGCCACCTGGGCGTCGCCCCCAACCAGGGCGACACCGACGTGCCCTGCCAGCCCGGCGTCTGCGACTACCGGCTCGACGTACGCGGTGGCTGGTACGACGCGGGCGACCACGGCAAGTACGTGGTCAACGGCGGCATCGCCACCTATCAGCTGCTGAGCGCCTTCGAGCGGACCAAGAACGCCGCCACCGCCGGCTTCGGCGCCGCCCTCGGCGACGGCACGCTGCGGCTGCCCGAGCGCGACAACGGGGTGCCGGACGTCCTCGACGAGGCCCGCTGGGAGCTGGAGTTCCTGCTGCGGATGCAGGTGCCCGCCGGCAAGCCGCTGGCCGGCATGGCCCACCACAAGATCCACGACCGGAACTGGACCGGATTGCCGTTGCGGCCCGAGGACGACGACGAGCTGCGCGAGCTGCACCCGCCGTCCACCGCCGCCACGCTGAACCTCGCCGCCGTCGCCGCCCAGTGCGCCCGCCTGTTCGCCCCGTACGACCCGGCGTTCGCGCAGCGCTGCGGCAGCGCGGCGAAGACCGCGTACGCGGCGGCCAAGGCCAACCCGACCCGGTACGCCAGCCCGACGGACGGCAACGGCGGCGGCGCGTACGACGACGGCAACGTCACCGACGAGTTCTACTGGGCGGCGGTCGAGCTGTACCTGACCACCGGCGAGCGCGCCTACCTGACCGACCTGACCGCGTCGCCGCACCACACCGGCGACGTCTTCGACGCCCGTGGCTTCGGCTGGCAGAGCGTCGCCGCGCTGGGTCGCCTCGACCTGGCCACCATGCCGAACGGGCTGCCCGCCGCCGACCTGGCCCGGGTCCGGACGTCGGTCACCGCCGCCGCCGACGGCTACCTCGCCGAGATCCGCCGCCAGGCGTACGGGCTGCCGATGCCCGGCGACCCGGACAGCTACTTCTGGGGCGGCAACAGCAGCGTGATCAACAACGCGGTCGTGCTGGCCACCGCCTTCGACCTGACCGGTCAGGCGAAGTACCGCGACGGCGCGGTGCAGACGATGGACTACATCCTCGGCCGCAACGCCCTGAACATCTCGTACGTCACCGGGTGGGGCGAGCACGCGGCGGAGAACCAGCACAGCCGGATCTTCGGCCACCAACTCGACCCGAGCATGCCGAAGCCGCCCGCCGGCTCGCTGGCCGGCGGCCCCAACGCCGCCCTGCAGGACCCGTTCGTGGAGCAGTTGCTCGCCGGCTGTGCGCCGATGTTCTGCTTCGTCGACGACATCGCCTCGTACTCGACCAACGAGGTGGCGATCAACTGGAACTCGGCGCTGGCCTGGATCGCCTCGTTCCTCGCCGACCAGGGCGATTCGCGGGCGGTGCCGGCGCCGACCTGCGCGGTGAACTACACCAACTACGGCGCCTGGCACGGCGGCACCGGCTTCACCGGCCAGGTGACCATCCGCAACACCGGCACCAGCACGATCAACGGCTGGACCGCCCGGTTCGCGTTCACCGGTGACGCGAAGGTGCGCGAGGCGTGGATGGCGGACGTGACGCAGTCCGGCGCCACGGTCACCGCCAAGAACGAGTCGTACAACGCCCGGATCGCCCCCGGCGGCACCGCGATGTTCGGCTTCAACGCCACCACCGGCAGCGGCGCCAACCCCGGCCCGCACCTGATCACGGTCAACGGCGCCCCCTGCGCCGTCTCCTGATCCCCGGGTGGGGCGCCGTCGGCGACCGGCGCCCCACCCGGCCCCGCACCCGCCCTCTTCCCCGGTTGATCAAGAGGTCTTGGTCTGGAATTCCGCACGCGGATGACCAGAACTTCTTGATCAGCCGGGTGGTGGACGGCTACGCCGGCGACGACCGGCGCTGGTCTGCTGATGCGAGCAGCAGGGCTTCACCACCACCGACCGGTTCACCGTGGACCGGCCCGGCCGCCCACCGTGGCCCGGAACAGGTCCTGATCCGCCGGCCATGACCGGGCGGCAGTCGTCGCCAGGCGGCGCTCCTCATCGGATGGACTGCCGCCACTGTCGAGCTGACAGCGGCAACGAATCGGCGGCTGCGCGCCGCGCACGGCCCAGACGGCCACGAGCCACACAGGCTCGACGCCCCCACGCCTGCTGGCCGACGCCCGACGGCCAATCGCCTATGCCGCAGGCCAGCGGCCAACGCAAGCACCAAAGGCGCTCGGCTCCGGCTGAGCGATGGCACAAACGGTTCAGCTCGACAGGGAAGGGCGGCGCGAACCGAGCGGCGCGGGACCAAGCAGCGCGGGACCAAGCTGCACGGACCGACGGTCCTGCCCGGCATCTCTCCGAACCGAGGTCGGCCGACCAGCCGGGTCAGCTGGCGCGGCGCAGCTTCGGCAGCACCCGGTCGCCGAACGCGTCGAGGAAGGGACGCTGGTCCTGCCCGACGTGGTGCAGCGCGATCTGGTCGAAGCCGAGGTCGGCGTACTCCTCCAGCCAGCCCACGTGCCGGCCCAGGTCGGCGGAGATGTTGACCACCTCGACGAGGCGGGCCATCGGCACCTCGGCGGAGAGCACGTCGAAGTGCTCGGGCGTGGTCAGGTCCCAGCAGATTGGCGGGGCGAAGACGTTGCTGCGCCACTGGTCGTACGCGATCGCCTCGGCCTCGGCCTGGGCGGGCGCCCAGCTCAGGTGCACCTGGAGGTGCAGCGGCCCGCGACCGCCCGCGCTGCGGTAGGCGTCGATCATCCGGCGCAGGTGCTCGGTCGGGGCGTTGACGGTGATCAGCCCGTCCGCCCATTCGGCGCACCAGCGGGCGGTCTCGACGCTGACCGCGGCGCCGACCAGGGCCGGCAGCTGCTCGGGCCGGCTCCACAACCGCGCCCGGTCGACCCGGACCAGGCCGTCATGGCTGACCTCCTCACCGCGCAGCAGGGCGCGGATGACCTCGACGCACTCGCGCAGCCGCGCATTGCGGACGTCCTTGCGGGGCCAGACGTCGCCGGTGATGTGCTCGTTGGCCGCCTCCCCAGAGCCGAGGGCGGCCCAGAACCGGCCCGGGTACATCGCGCCGAGGGTGCCGATCGCCTGGGCGATGACGGCCGGGTGGTAGCGCTGACCGGGCGCGTTGACCACGCCGAACGACAGCCCGGTGGCCTGGAGCGCGGAACCGAGCCAGGACCAGGCGAAACCGGAGTGGCCCTGACGCTCGCTCCACGGGGCGAAGTGGTCGGAGCACATGGCCGCGTCGAAGCCGACGCGCTCCGCATGGGTGACCGCCTCCAGCAGGGCGCGTGGGTGAATCTGCTCGTGGGAAGCGTGGAAACCGATCGCCGTCATGCCGCCGTTGTCTACCCACCCCGGCGGCGATGTAAGCAGGGGCCTGCGGTAGCGGAAGGACCCCTTCTCAACGCCAGATCATTCGGCGTGCGCGCCGGCACCGACACCGGCCGTACCCTCGCCGATCCAGACCGTCTTGACGTTGCAGAACTCGTGCATCCCCTGGGCCGACAACTCCCGGCCGTAGCCGGAGTTCTTCACCCCGCCGAAGGGCAACTCCGGATAGGAGGTGGTCATGCCGTTGATGAAGACGGCACCGGCCAGCAGGTCGGTGGCGAAGCGCTCCTGTTCCTGCGGGTCCCGCGTCCAGGCGTTCGAGCCGAGGCCGAAGGCGGTCCCGTTGGCCACCTCGATCGCCTCGGCGTACGACGACACCCGGTACAGCCCGGCGACCGGGCCGAACACCTCCTCGGTCCACATCCGCATCCCCGGAGTCAGGTCGGTCACCACCGTCGGCGGATAGAACCAGCCCGCACCGCTCGGCTTCTCCCCGCCGCAGAGCACGGTGGCTCCCTTGTCGACCGCGTCGCGCACTTGGGCGTCGACCTCGTCACGGCCCCGCTCGGTGGCCAACGGACCGACGTCGGTGGTGTCGTCGGTCGGGTCACCCACCCGCAGCGCCGACATCCGGTGCGCGAACGCTTCGGCGAAAGCCTCGTAGACGTCGGCGTGCACGATGAAGCGCTTGGCCGCGATGCAGGACTGGCCGTTGTTCTGGCAGCGGGCGGTGGTCGCCACCTCGGCGGCCAGTTCCACGTCGGCCGAGGGCATCACCACGAAGGGATCGCTGCCGCCCAACTCCAGCACCGTCTTCTTCAACTCCCGACCGGCGATCTGGGCGATCGACCGGCCGGCGGGCTCGCTGCCGGTCAGCGTGGCGGCCCGCACCCGGGAATCGCGCAGGATCTTCTCCACCGCCTCGGAGCCGACGAGCAGGGTGGTGAACGCACCCTCGGGGAAACCGGCCCGGCGGAACAGGTCCTCCAGCAGCAGCGCGGTCTGCGGCACGTTGGAGGCGTGCTTGAGCAGTCCGGTGTTGCCGGCCATCAGCGCCGGTGCGGCGAAGCGCATGACCTGCCAGAGCGGGAAGTTCCACGGCATCACCGCGAGCACCGGCCCGATCGGCTGGTACCGGACGAACGCCCGGGTGGCGGAGACCGCCGCCGCGTCGGCCGGCACGTCGGCGAGGAACTCGGCCGCGTGGCCGGCGTAGAAGCGGCAGGCGCTGGCGCACTTGCTGACCTCGGCCTTCGCGGCGGCGAGCGTCTTGCCCATCTCGGTGGTCATCACCCGCGCGATGTCGTCCCGCTCCGCCTCGAGCAGCTCCGCCGCCGCGGTCAGCCACCGTCCCCGCTGCTCGATCGTGGTGCCGAGCAGTTGCCGGTGAGCCAGTTCGGTCCGTTCGATCGCCTCGTCGACCTGCTCGTCGGACATCGCACCGTACGTCTTGAGCACCTGACCGGTGGCGGGGTTGGTGGTGGCGATGGACATCAGGGCTACTCCAGTCACTCGAAGAGCGAGTGCCGCACCCCCGGCTCCTCCCGGCGGCGAGCGGCGCGGCGGCGTTGAATGACGGCCAGGTCGACGACGGCGACCACCGCGAAAACGGCGCAGACGACGCCCAGCCAGGCCAGGTCGGCACGGAAGGCCAGCACCGCGAACACGGTCATGCTGACGAGCCCGAAGCTGGCCAGCACGAGCCTCAGATTCAGGGCGCTGTACGCGTGGCCGACCGTGCCGCGGGCACGCCGGGGCTGTGATCTCGTCATCACCCCCACCTACCCCGCACCGCCGCCGCTAACCCCCGCCCTCCTCGGTTGATCATGAGGTTAGCGGCAGTTTTTGAGATCAACTTCGCCGCCAACCTCATGATCAACGGAAAGGGGCGGCTAGGGGCGTGGTGCTGGGAGGGAACCGCGCGTACAGTCACCATGCCGTCGCTCTGCGCTGTGAGGCTGGGGAATTCATGCCTGGACGTTGGACCACCGCCGCCGTCTGCCTGCTCGCGCTGGTCGCGTTGGCCTGCGAAGGCGGCGGGGAGGCCGCGCCCCGACCGACCGGGACGGCCCGGCCCGGCTCCCCCAAGGTGGTCGCCGCGCTCGGCGACTCCATCACCACTGGATTCGGCTCCTGCCTGGTGCTGACCTCATGCGAGCGCAACTCCTGGTCCACCGGGGACGGACTGCGGGTCGACAGCCACTACCGCCGGCTGCTCGACCGCAACCCGGGCTTGCGCGACAAGGCGTACAACCACGCCAAACCGGGGGCCCGGGCCGCGGCGCTGGCCGGTCAGGCGGAGGCGGCGGTACGCGATCGCGCCGACTACGTGACCGTCCTGATCGGCGCCAACGACGCCTGCCGGGGCACGATCGACGCGATGACTCCGGTCGCCGACTTCCGGGCCGAGGTCGACCGCGGACTGCGGGTGCTGCGCGAGGGCCGGCCGAAGGCCCGGGTCCTGGTGGTCAGCATTCCGAACCTGTACCGGCTCTGGGAGGTCGGCCACGACGACAAGCGCGCCGTGCGGGTCTGGCGACGGGGCATCTGCCCGTCCCTGCTGGCCGAGCCGACCTCGACCGCGGCCGCCGACCGGCAACGTCGGGCGGCGTTCCGGGCGCGCGTCAACGCCTACAACGACCAACTCTCCGCGGCCTGCCGGGCCTACGGTTCCCGCTGCCGGTACGACGGCGGCGCCGTGCATCGGGTCCGGTTCGACCTGGACCTGGTCAACCCGCTGGACTACTTCCACCCCAACACGGCCGGCCAGTCCCGCCTCGCGGACGTGACCTGGAGTTCCTCCGGGTACGCCGACTGAGGCTCATCCTCGACGGGGCGACGGCGGGTGCGGGCCACCGTAGTGGCGGTACAGGGTCCGGGACCGGTCGGCGAGGTTCTTGGTGGCCGAGGAGTTCACCCAGGTGCCGAGGACGATCGCCGCGCCGGGAATCACCTTGGCGAAGGCGCGTTTCGCCGCGCGTACGCCGGCCATCTGCGCCAGCCGGACGCCGAGCCGCAGCATCGCCCGACCGAGTGGCGCCCGCTCGCCGCCACCGAACAACGCCTCGGCGCGCTCGCGCCCGGCCGCCACGCCCAGCGCCAACCGGGCACCCGAGGCGACCTTGTGCACCTTCTGCAGGACCAGCAGATCGGCGGCCCGGTCCGGGTGGGCCGGGTCCACCCCGTACGCGGCGGCGATGTGCAGCACCATGCGGGCCTGGGTCCAGGCGAGCACTCCCACGTCGATCACCGCGCCGGGCAGCCCGGCAGCCCCGGAGACCGCACCGGAGAGTCGGGCCCGGTTGACGAACCGGCGCACCGCCTGCTCCGCCAAGGCCTCGGTCGTGGCCTTCGGCTGCTCGGCGCGGGCCTGCCGAATCCACGCCGCCGCCTCGGGCCCGAGCCGGCGGACCGCCTCGAGGGCGAGGTGCTCGGGGGCGTACTGCGGATCCTGGCGCATCCGGTCCCAGAGGGTGGCCGGCGGGGCCTCGGTCGCGTCGGCGGCCGGACCTGGCGGCGGCGAGCCCGGTGTGGGCGAGTCGGGCGGGGGCGAGTCGGGCGGGGGCGGGGCGGACGGGATCGGGGCGGACGGGAGCGGGGCGGGCGGCACCGGCTGGCCATCGGCGGGGGCGGGATCACTCATGGCCTCTCCCTTCGATCGCGCTCATCCATATGTACCCGGGCGCGGCAACGACCTACCGGGGTCAGCGCGAACCGATGCCGGCCCGGGCGGGCCGGCGAAACAGGAATGCGCCAGGATAACGGGTACGTTCTGGCGATCGGGGCGCCGCCGGCCGGCGACCCGTTACCCGCATCGAGGGAGGCCGCACCGGTGCTCGACCCACACGAGCTCTACGAACTCACCGACGATCTGCCCGACCTCGGTCAGCCGGTCCTGATCCAGGCCCTCACGGGATTCGTCGACGCCGGCAACGCCGGCCGGCTCGCCCGCGAACAGCTGCTCACCTCGCTGGAGTCGCGCCCGATCGCCCGCTTCGACCTGGACCAGCTCTTCGACTACCGCTCCCGCCGCCCGGTGATGACCTTCGTGGAGGACCACTGGGAGAGCTACGACGAGCCAGAGCTGGTGCTGCACCTGCTCCACGACGACGACGAGACCCCGTTCCTGCTGCTCACCGGACCGGAGCCGGACCTGCAGTGGGAGCGGTTCATCGCCGCCGTCGCCGGGCTCGCCGCCCGGCTGGACGTACGCCTCACCGTCGGGCTGAACTCGATCCCGATGGCGGTGCCGCACACCCGGCCGACCGGCGTGACCGCGCACGGCACCCGGCGGGAGCTGATCGTCGGCTACGAGCCGTGGCTGCAACGGGTCCAGGTGCCCGGCAGCGTAGGCCACCTGCTGGAGTTCCGCCTGGGCAAGGCCGGCCGGGACGCGCTGGGCTTCGCCGCACACGTGCCGCACTACGTGGCACAGGCCGAGTACCCGGCCGCCGCCGAGGTGCTGCTGGCGTCGGTGTCCCGCAGCACCGGCCTGCTGCTGCCCCGTGACGGGCTGCGCTCGGCCGCCGAGGCGATCCGGGTGGAGATCGACCGGCAGGTGGCGCAGAGCGACGAGGCAACCAGCCTGGTCCAGGCCCTTGAGGAGCAGTACGACTCGTTCGCCCGGGGCAGTGGTGAGAACCTGCTCGCCGCGGAGAGCGGGCCGCTGCCGACGGCGGAGGAACTCGGCGCCGAGCTGGAACGCTTCCTCGCCGAACAGACCCGCCCGAACAACGAGCAGTAAGGAAGGGGCCCCTTTTAACGCCTCGTGCATAGGAGGGGCCCCCTGTTAACACGACTTCCCGGCCGGCCCCCGCCGGGCGCGTCGGCCGGAAATGCGGCAGGCTGACACCATGCGCCTGGCCACCTGGAACGTGAACTCGGTCAAGGCCCGCCTGCCCCGGCTGCTGGACTGGCTGGCCGGCACCGGGCCGGACGTGGTCTGCCTGCAGGAGACCAAGTGCCCCGACGGCGCCTTCCCGGCCGCCGAGGTGGGCGAGCTGGGATACACCGTGGCCAGCCACAGCGACGGACGGTGGAACGGCGTCGCCATCCTGTCCCGGGTCGGCCTGGCCGACGTCGCCGTCGGGTTCCCCGACGAGCCCGGGTTCCCCGAGCCGGAGGCCCGCGCCATCGCGGCCACCTGCGGCGGGCTGCGGGTCTGGTCGGTGTACGTGCCGAACGGCCGCACTCCCGACGACCCGCACTACGCGTACAAACTGGCGTGGCTGGCGGCGCTGCGCGACGCGCTGGACGCGGAACTGACCACCGCCACGACCCTCGCGGTCTGCGGCGACTTCAACGTGGCCCCGACCGACGACGACGTCTGGGATCCCGCGCTGTTCGCGACCTCCACCCACGTCACCCCGGCCGAGCGGGCCGCCCTCGCCGCGTTGCGCGACCTCGGCCTCGTCGACGTGGTGCCCACTCCGATGAAGGGGCCGCACCCCTTCACCTACTGGGACTACCGGGCCGGGATGTTCCACCAGAACAAGGGCATGCGGATCGACCTGGTGTACGCCTCGGCCCCGTTCGCCCGCGCGGTCCGCTCCGCGTACGTGGACCGGGAGGCCCGCAAGGGCAAGGGCCCCTCCGACCATGCCCCGATCGTGGTCGACGCCGACCTGGTCCCGGCCGTCGAGTCCTTCTGACGTCGTATGGTGAAGCCATGGCAGTCGTGAAGATCAACGCGATCGACGTTCCGCCCGGTGCCGGCGAGGAGTTGGAGAAGCGGTTCGCCGCCCGGGCCCGCGCCGTGGAGAACTCCCCCGGTTTCCTCGGTTTCGAGCTGCTGCGCCCGGTGGCCGGCGAGAGCCGCTACTTCGTCTACACCCGCTGGGAGAGCGAGGACGCCTACCAGGCATGGGCCAGCGGGCCGGCCCGAGCCGCCCACGCCGCCCCGCCCGGCGCCGAGCAGCGCCCCCCGGTCGCCTCCGGCGCCGCCCTCCTCGAGTTCGAGGTGGTCCAGCAGGTCCCCTGATCACGGCCGCCTGCTCGCGGGCACCCGACCTCCACGGGCGAGGTCATCGCTGCGAACCGGCTTCACCGCTGCGGCGCTGCTCCGACGCGAAGGGTGGTGAAGGTGGCGAAGACGATCACGTTGTCCTCGTAGCCGGTCCGGCCGCCGACGAACGTGCCGCCGCAGGTGATCAGCCGCAGCTCGGCCGGGCCGTCATGGCCGTAGATGCGATCCGCGGGGAACTGGTCCTTGGCGAAGCGTTCCACCGAATCCACGGTGAAGACCACCACCGAACCGTCGTCCCGGATCACCTCGATCTTGTCGCCGGCCCGCAGCTTGCCCAGGTGGTAGAAGACCGACGGGCCGCTCTTCGTGTCCACATGCCCGACGATGATCGCGGGTCCCGGGTCACCCGGGACCGGCCCCCGGTCGTACCAGCCGGTCTCCTGGTGCCGGCTCAGCGGCGGTACGGCGATCGTCCCGTCCGGTGCCTCACCGACCGGCTTCACCCGGGCGGAGACGTCGATCGCCGGGACGGCGAGGCTGACCGGCCGGGCCGCCGCATGTGTGGCGGGCGCGGCAGCCGACGACTGTTCGTCACCGGCGGCAGCGGCGGCCCACTCCAGCGGGTCGCCGACCGTACGCCCCAGCCCGGCGCCGGTGGCGAAGACACCGGCCAGCACCAGCACCACCGCCAGCGGTGTCGACCAAGGGCTGCGGCCGGATCGCCCGAGGCGGCGAGCGCGCCCGCCGGAACGAGCCGAGCGAGCGGGGCCAGCCCCGCGCGCAGGATCGGGCGAACCCGCAGGGCCGGCGGATCCCCGCGCGGAGCCGTCGACGGGTGGCACGAAAATCTCGGGGCGAGCTACGAAGCCAGCCGGACGGCGCGCGGAGCCGCCAGAGTGCGGCACGAATCCCTTGGGGCGAGGTGCAGGGCGGGGCGGGCTGCCGGTCGATCGTGGGGTACCAGCGGAGCCGGCAGGTCGCGCGACACGGGCGGAGCCGTTTGGTCGAGGTGCACCGGCGGCGGGCATGGCCGACTCACCAACGCGCGCCGCGGCGGCGCGCCATGGCCCACACGACGATGCCGGAGACGGTCAATGCGAGCCCGCCGGGGAGCAGCAGGCCGGAGGTGAAACCGCCGGAGCCGCCGCCGAAGCCGGTCGCCGGCCCCCGGCTGGGCTTGATGGTGGGCTTGATGGTGGGCTTGACGATGCGTACCACCTGGACCACGGTCGACGCGGTCTCGCCGCCCCGGCACTCCAGCTTGACCCGATAACTGCCGGGCAGCACCCGATCCTTCACCTGGGCCGTGCCCGTCAACAATCCGCGCTGCGGGTGCACGGCGACCCGCCCGAAGGCGTCCGAGACGACGATGGCCCCCACCGAGTTGTCGTGGCAGCTCGCCTTAAGGCCAACCAGGTGTCCCGGTTCCACCATGCTCGGGCTGACCTCGATGAAGACGTTCGGGCCGGGCACCGGCTCCCGCTCGGCCAACGGGACGGCGACGGGACGGGCGAACGGCTGCGCCACGGAGACCGACTGTCGGGCGGCGAGCGACGTCGCCGGCTGCTGCCGGGCGGCTGTCTCGCCCGGCGCCGCGGCCCGCGCCGGGGTCGCCAGCAGCAGCCCGGGCAGCGCGGCGGCGGCCAGCGCGGCGGCGGTCGCGAGGGCGAGCAGCGGAGCGGCGAACGAGGCGGCCCGGAGCGCCGGACGTGTGCGGGTCACTGACACGATGCCCCCTCCCGGCGCGCCGAGGCAGTCGCCGGGCGCCGCCGGACACCCGGTCTGCCGTACGGGATGATGGTCTCACCCCTGGTCGTACATCACATCCGATCCGCCGCGAAGCTCGCGTAGGCTCGGTTCGCTGTGACCACGACCGAACCCTTTCCCGCCGTCGCCGCGCCGCACCCGGCGCGGCCGATCCGTACCTTCCACCCCCGCCGCGGCCGAATGAGCGGCCGGCAGACGGCGGCGTTGGAGCAGCTCTGGCCGGCGTACGGCCTGCGGGTCGCCGATGCCGCGCCGTTCGATCCCGTCGGCCTGTTCGGCCGCCGCGCTCCCCTGGTGCTCGAGATCGGTTCCGGCATGGGCGACACGACGGTCGAGATGGCCGCCGTCGACCCGGATCGAGACTATCTGGCGGTCGAGGTGCACACGCCGGGAATCGCGAACCTGTTGGACCTCGTCCACCGCCGTGGCCTGGGCAATGTCCGGATCGCCGAGGGCGACGCGTTGGACCTGGTCGGCCTGCTGCCGCCCGACTCGCTGGACGCGGTGCACGTCTTCTTCCCGGATCCGTGGCCGAAGTTGCGGCACCACAAGCGCCGGCTGATCCAGCCGGCGCACGTCGCCCTGCTGCGCTCCCGGCTGGCGGTCGGCGGCACGCTGCACTGCGCGACCGACTGGGCGGAGTACGCCGAGTCGATGCGGGTGACTCTCGACGGCGACCCGGGGCTGGTCAACCCGCACGGCGGCTACGCGCCCAGGCCGGCACACCGGCCGGTGACCCGGTTCGAGCGGCGGGCGCTGGCCGCCGGCCGCCCGATCGCCGACCTGCTCTACCGGAAGGTGTAAGGAGGGGGCCCCTATTAACGCCTGGTGCATTGAAAGGGGCCCTTCTTAACAAGCGGTTGGCGTCGGAGGGCATGATCCAGGCACCATGGACCGGCCATGACACTTACCGCTGCGCTGCCGAAGACCGCCGACCCCGACACCCTCTACGACGCGTTCGCCGGCTGGGCCTCCGAGCGCGGCCTCGACCTCTACCCCCACCAGGAGGAGGCGGTCATCGAGATCGTCTCCGGCGCGAACCTGATCATGAACACGCCGACCGGTTCCGGCAAGAGCCTGGTCGCGATCGCCGCGCACTTCGCCGCCCTGGCCGACAACCGGACCACCTTCTACACCGCGCCGATCAAGGCCCTGGTGTCGGAGAAGTTCTTCGCGCTCTGCGAGGTCTTCGGCGCCGAGAACGTCGGCATGCTCACCGGCGACGCGAGCGTCAACGCCGACGCCCCGGTCATCTGCTGCACCGCGGAGATCCTGGCCAACCTGGCGCTGCGCGAGGGCACCCGGGCCGACGTCGGCCAGGTGATCATGGACGAGTTCCACTTCTACGCCGAGCCCGACCGGGGTTGGGCCTGGCAGGTGCCGCTGATCGAGCTGCCCCAGGCGCAGTTCATCCTGATGTCGGCCACGCTGGGCGACACCACCCGGTTCGTCGAGGACCTGGCCCGGCGTACCGGCCGGCCGACCGCCGTCGTCCGCTCGGCCGAGCGGCCGGTCCCGCTGCTCTTCTCGTACGCGATGACGCCGCTGCACGAGACACTCGAGGAGTTGCTGGAGACCAAGCAGGCCCCGGTCTACGTCGTGCACTTCACCCAGGCGGCCGCGCTGGAGCGGGCCCAGGCGCTGATGAGCGTCAACGTCTGTACCCGCGCCGAGAAGGACCTGATCGCGGCGGCGATCGGGGGCTTCCGGTTCACCTCCGGGTTCGGCAAGACGCTGTCGAGGCTGGTCCGGCACGGCATCGGGGTGCACCACGCCGGGATGTTGCCCAAGTACCGCCGGCTGGTGGAGACCCTGGCCCAGGCCGGGCTACTCAAGGTCATCTGCGGTACCGACACCCTCGGCGTCGGCATCAACGTGCCGATCCGCACCGTGCTGTTCACCGGACTGTCCAAGTACGACGGGGTGCGCACCCGGCTGCTCAAGGCCCGCGAGTTCCACCAGATCGCCGGCCGGGCCGGGCGGGCCGGCTTCGACACCCTCGGCCGGGTCGTCGTGCAGGCGCCCGAGCACGTCATCGAGAACGAGAAGGCCCTCGCCAAGGCCGGTGACGACCCGAAGAAGCGACGCAAGGTGGTCCGGAAGAAGCCGCCGGAGGGGTCGATCGGCTGGGGCAAGCCCACCTTCGAGCGCCTCGTCGAGGCCGAACCGGAGACGTTGACCTCCAGCTTCCAGGTCAGTCACTCGATGCTGCTCAACGTCATCGGCCGTCCCGGTGACGCGTTCGCCGCCATGCGGCACCTGCTCACCGACAACCACGAGGACGCCGCCGCCCAGCGCCGGCACATCCGCCGGGCCATCGCCATCTACCGGGCGTTGCGGGCCGGTGGCGTGGTGGAGGAACTCCCCGAGCCGGACGAGACCGGCCGGCGGGTCCGGCTCACCGTCGACCTCCAGCTCGACTTCGCGCTCAACCAGCCGCTGTCGCCCCTGGCGCTGGCCACCATCGAGCTGCTGGACGCCGACTCCCCGTCGTACGCCCTGGATGTGCTGTCGGTGATCGAGTCGATCCTCGACGACCCGCGCCAGGTGCTCTCCGCGCAGCAGTTCAAGGCCCGCGGCGAGGCGGTCGCCGCGATGAAGGCCGAGGGCATCGAGTACGAGGCCCGCCTCGAACTGCTCGACGAGGTGACCTGGCCCAAGCCCCTGGCGGAGCTGCTGGAGAACGCGTACGAGATGTACCGGCAGGGCCATCCGTGGGTGGCCGACCATCAACTGTCTCCCAAGTCGGTCGTGCGGGACATGTACGAGCGGGCGATGACCTTCACCGAGTTTGTGCAGTTCTACGGGCTGTCCCGCTCGGAGGGCCTGGTCCTGCGCTACCTGGCCGACGCGTACAAGACGCTGCGGCAGACC
Source organism: Micromonospora sonchi (assembly GCF_014646235.1). GTDB lineage: Bacteria > Actinomycetota > Actinomycetes > Mycobacteriales > Micromonosporaceae > Micromonospora > Micromonospora sonchi. Next base: position 63,118 of record NZ_BMNB01000014.1, read on the forward strand.
GTGCCCGAGGAGGCCAAGACCGAGGAACTGGTCGACCTGATCGAGTGGCTCGGCGAGCTGGTCCGGCAGGTCGACTCCAGCCTGATCGACGAGTGGGAGCGGCTGCGCAACCCCACCGACCTGCCGGAGGTCGCCGCCGCCCTGGACGACCGCCCCACGGCGGTGACCCGCAACGCGCGGGCGTTCCGGGTGCTGGTCCGCAACGCCCTGTTCCGCCGGGTGGAGCTGGCCGCGCTGCGGCACTGGGACGCCCTCGGCGAGCTGGACTCCGACGCCGGCTGGAACGCCGACGCGTGGGCCGACGCGCTGGAACCGTACTTCGAGTCGTACGACGCCATCGGGACCGGGCCGGACGCCCGGGGCCCGGCGCTGCTGATGATCGAGCAGGGCCGGGAGCGGTGGACGGTGCGGCAGATCCTCGACGACCCCGAGGGTGACCACGACTGGGGCATCAGCGCCGAGGTGGACCTGGCCGCCTCCGACGAGGCCGGCGCCGCGGTCGTCCGGGTCACCGGCGTCGGCCAGCTCTGACGCCGGGGAAAAATCCCTTCTTCAGGGGCCATCCGGAGTGTCCGGGTGGCCCCTTATCTTCCCTGGGCGATGTCAGGGTCGTCGATTAGAATGTATGTACTAATCAGGTTCCTGACCTGGGAGGATGCTCGTGACCGCACCCACTTCCGCCCCTCTCACGCCCTATGCCACCCTCCTCGGTTTCACCCGGTACGTCGGCCGCACCGGCCCGACCAAGGCCAACTTCGTCGGCGGCCTGCGCCGTCAGCGGGCCAGCCGGTCCGGCTTCAACCCGCACGGCCAGTTCGTCAAGGCGCTGAAGGCCGACATCGCCTTCCACACGGGTGGCGCACACCTGTCCCAGGTCGTCGACGTGGTCAAGCCCCGCTGGCGGCCGCTCTACCAGGCCCTGGTGCCCGGCGCCACGGCCTGGCTGCACTCGCTCGGCGAGCCGACCGGCGTCGACCTGGCGCAGACCCGCGACGCCCTGGCCATGCTCGGCGACCTGCCTGTCAAGATCAACCCACACTTCGGGGTCCGGTACGCCGATGGCCGAGCCGAGGCGGTTCGCCTGCACTTCGACGAGGCGCCGCCGAGCGAGGAGGCGGCCCTGGCCACCCTGCACCTGATGGCCCGCCACATGGACGCGGTCCTGCCGCACGCCGAGCCGGTCCTGGTCGACGTCCGCCGGGGGGCCACCCACCGGATGCCCGACGGGGTGAAGCCCGGCGAGATCGAGCGTTGGCTGGCCGGCGAGGCCGCCGCCTTCCGCACCATCTGGTCCGCCGCCGCCTGACCACCATCCCACCCACCAAAAACTTTCAGAATCAAAGGTTGAACCCTCAATCATTTCTGGGTACGGTTGGTCGCGGCGGCAGCCCGACCGATTTCGGGCGAATTAATCAGGATTGAGGAGAAACCCATGACCCTGCCAGTTTCCATCCGTGACGTCGGCGTACTGCTCGCCCGGATCGGTGTCGGCATCGTGTTCTTCGCCCACGGCTGGCAGAAGCTGGTCACCAACGGAGTCGACGGGACGGCCGCCTTCTTCGGCCAGGTCGGCGTACCCATGCCCACCGCCTCGGCCTGGTTCGCCACTGGCGTCGAACTACTCGGCGGCGCGGCACTCATCCTCGGCGTGGCCGTGCCGGTCGTCGGGGCCCTGCTCACCCTGCAGATGATCGGCGCGTTCGCCTTCGTCCACGCCGGCAACGGCCTCTTCGTCGACCAGGGCGGCTACGAGCTCGTCCTCACGCTCGGCGCAGCCAGCCTCCTGCTGGTGGCGGTCGGGGCCGGGCGCTTCAGCCTGGACCACCTCCTGTCCGACCGCCGGCGCAGCGGCGCCCCGGACTCCGCCGAGCTGGCGGCCGCCGGCCGCGCCTGACCCGTTCACCGAGTCGGCACGGGCGGTCCGCCCTCCGGAGTGGACCGCCCGGCCGGTGCAGGCCGACCCAAGAGCGTGACCAGCGAACCAACCGGCGAGCAGAACCGCATTTCGGTCATACGGTGCGAGCATGCGATTCGACCAGCACACCATCGTGCTCCTGCTCCGGCCGGCAGGCGCTCCCGAGTTGCCGCAGGACGCGGCCGATCTACTGGAGAACGCGCACCTGGCCCATCAGGCCGGGCTCGTTGAGCAGGGGGCGGTGCTCGCGGCCGGGCCCTTCGTCGACCACGACGACGAGCAGATCCGGGGCGTGGCCGTGCTCTCGGTCGACCCGGCGATGGCTCGCGAGCTGTTTCACGACGACCCCGCCGTCCGAGCGGGCCAGTTGGTCGCGCACGTGTTCTCGTGGATGGTGCCAGAGGGCAACGTCCGCTTCGAGAACGTGCCGGTTCCCCGCTCGATGCTGGAGGTCGCCGCCGGCGACTGAAGCCGGCCCGGCCTCAGGGCTCGAGCAACCCGGTGACTGGTACGACCCGCGGGTCGTCGACCGGCCCGACGATCACCCGCAGCTCCGGAAAAAGCTCGGCCAGCAGTCGACGGCACGGTCCGCAGGGGGTGACCAGGCTGCGGCCACGATCCCCGACCGTCACGATGGTCTCCAGGTCGTGCACGCCCTGGGTCGCGGCGGTGCCGACCGCGATCACCTCGGCGCAGGCGCCGCCGCTGTCATGCACCACGTTCACGCCGGAGACGACCCGTCCCTCGGCGGTCCGGGCCGCCGTGGCGAGGGTGTGGGCGGCGCTGCGGCACCGCAACTTGGCCACCGCGCTGGCGGCCTGCACCAGCGCCCGGTCGGTGTCCCGCATGGTCGTCCCCCCGTGCTCGCTCCCGGTCGGTGAGCAACGATAGACCGCCGCTCGCCGCACCAGTGCACCAAGACCGGCGGGGGTAACCCAGAGGCGGGCCGGCAGCGGGCTGCCTATCCTTGGCGACGACATGCAGAATCCACCCACCTCCGCCGCGCCCGACACCGCCCGCGACCTGCACCGCCGCCTGCGGAGCCTGATGTACCGCGACCAGCGCCGGTTGCGGCGGCGGCTCGACGGGCTGCGCGGGCTACACGACCCGCAGCGGCGCGAGGCCGCGCTGACCGAAATCGCCACCGAGGTGGCCGCGGCGGAGGATCGGCTGGAGCGCCGCCGGGCTGCGCTGCCGGCGATCACCTATCCGCCCGCACTGCCGGTGAGCGAGCGCAAGGACGACATCGCGGCCGCGATCCGCGACCACCAGGTGGTGATCGTGGCCGGCGAGACCGGGTCCGGCAAGACCACCCAGCTGCCGAAGATCTGCCTGGAGCTGGGACGCGGGATCACCGGGCTGATCGGGCACACCCAGCCCCGCCGGCTGGCCGCCCGTACGGTCGCCGACCGGATCGCCGAGGAGCTGGGCACCGAGCTGGGCGACGTGGTCGGCTACAAGGTGCGCTTCACCGACCAGGTCAGCGACCAGAGCCTGGTCAAGCTGATGACCGACGGCATCCTGCTGGCCGAGTTGCAGACCGACCGGATGCTGCGCCAGTACGACACGTTGATCATCGACGAGGCACACGAGCGCAGCCTGAACATCGACTTCATTCTCGGTTACCTCAGGCAGCTGCTTCCCCGCCGGCCCGACCTCAAGGTGATCATCACCTCGGCGACCATCGAGACCGACCGGTTCGCGAAGCACTTCGCCGGTCCGCCGACCGCCGAGCATCCCGAGGGCGTACCGGCGCCGGTGGTCGAGGTGTCCGGACGGACCTACCCGGTCGAGGTGCGCTACCGACCGCTGATCGCCGTCGTCGAGGCCGACGAGGAGGAGGCCGCGGACGAGGAGAACGTCCGCGACCAGGTCCAGGCCATCGGCGACGCCGTCGAGGAGTTGGCCGCCGAAGGGCCCGGCGACATCCTGGTCTTCCTCAGCGGCGAGCGGGAGATCCGGGACACCGCCGACGCACTCGGCAAGCTGGTGGACAATCGCCCCGCGCTGCGAAACACCGAGATCCTGCCGCTGTACGCCCGGCTGAGCGTCGCCGAACAGCACCGGGTCTTCGCCCCGCACTCCGGTCGCCGGGTGGTGTTGGCCACCAACGTCGCGGAGACCTCGCTGACCGTGCCCGGCATCAAGTACGTGGTGGACCCCGGCACGGCCAGGATCTCCCGCTACTCCCAGCGGCTGAAGGTGCAGCGGCTGCCCATCGAGCCGGTCTCGCAGGCCAGTGCCAACCAGCGCAAGGGTCGCTGTGGGCGTACGTCGGACGGCGTCTGCATCCGGCTCTACGACGAGCAGGACTTCGAATCCCGCCCCGGGTTCACCGATCCGGAGATCCTGCGTACCAACCTGGCCTCGGTCATCCTCCAGATGACCGCCATCGGTCTCGGCGACATCGCCGCCTTCCCGTTCATCGACCCGCCGGACCGTCGCAACATCACCGACGGCGTCAACCTGCTGCACGAGCTGGGCGCGCTCGACCCCACCGAGAACGAGCCGACGAAACGGCTCACTCCGCTCGGTCGGCGGCTGGCCCAACTCCCGGTCGACCCCCGGCTGGCCCGGATGGTCCTGGAAGGCGAGCGTAACGGCTGCGCCACCGAGGTGATGGTGATCGCCGCCGCGCTGTCGATCCAGGATCCGCGGGAACGACCGGCGGACAAGCAGGCCCAGGCCGACCAGGCGCACGCCCGCTTCGCCGACAAGGAGTCGGACTTCGTCGCGTACCTCAACCTCTGGCGGTACCTGCGCGAACGGCAGCGGGAGCTGTCCTCCGGCGCGTTCCGGCGGATGTGCAAGGCCGAGTACCTCAACTACCTGCGGGTCCGCGAGTGGCAGGACATCGTCAGCCAGCTGCGCCAGGTGCTGCGTACCACGAACGCGGACCTGCCCGAGGAGATCGACACCCCCCGGGTGCACCAGTCGCTGCTGCCCGGCCTGCTCTCCCACATCGGCCTCAAGGACGCCCAGAAGCACGAGTACCTCGGCGCCCGGGGGGCGAAGTTCGGGATCTTCCCCGGTTCGGCGCTGTTCAAGAAGCCGCCGCGCTGGGTGATGGCCGCCGAACTGGTGGAGACCGCCCGGCTCTGGGGCCGGGTGAACGGGCGGATCGAGCCGGAGTGGGTCGAGCCGCTCGCCCAGCACCTGGTCAAGCGCAGCTACAGCGAGCCGCACTGGGAGAAGAAGCCGGCGGCGGTGATGGCGTACGAGAAGGTCACCCTGTACGGCGTGCCGCTGGTCACCGCCCGCAAGGTGAACTTCGGCCAAATCGACCCGGCGCTGAGCCGGGAACTGTTCATCCGGCACGCCCTGGTCGAGGGCGACTGGTCCACCCATCACCAGTTCTGGCGGGACAACCAGCGGCTGCTGGCCGAGGTGGCGGAGCTGGAGAACCGGGCCCGGCGACGGGACATCCTGGTCGACGACGAGACGATCTTCCAGTTCTACGACGAGCGGATCCCCGCCGAGGTGGTCTCCGGACGGCACTTCGACACCTGGTGGAAGAAGACCCGCCGGGAGCGGCCCGAGCTGCTCACCTTCACCCGGGAGCTGCTGGTCAACTCCGGCCGCGGCGGGGTCGACGAGACCGACTACCCGGATCAGTGGCGAGCCGACGGGGTCGCGCTCCCGGTGACGTACACGTTCGAGCCGGGCACCCCGGCCGACGGGGTGACGGTGGACATCCCGCTGCCGCTGCTCAACCAGGTGCCGGCGGAGAGCTTCGACTGGCAGGTACCCGGGCTGCGCGAGGAACTCGTCGTCGCGTTGATCCGGTCGCTGCCGAAGCCGGTGCGGCGCAACTTCGTGCCGGTGCCGGACTACGCCCGCGCCGCCCTGGCCGAGATCACAGCCGGCGAGGAGCCGCTGCTGGACGCGCTGACCCGGCAGCTGCGCCGGATGACCGGGGTGACCGTGCCGCGGGACGCCTGGGATCCGGGCAAGCTGCCGCCGCATCTGCGGGTCACCTTCCGGGTGCTCGGTGCGGACGACAAACCGGTCGCCGAGGGCAAGGACCTGCCGACCCTGCAACGCCAGCTCAAGGCCGAGGTACGCCAGGTGGTGGCCGCCGCCGCGCCGGACGTGGCCCGCACCGGCCTGACGACGTGGGACCTCGGCACCCTGCCGCGCGCCATCGAGCAGGTCCGCGCCGGGTACGCGGTGACCGCGTACCCGGCCCTGACGGACGAGGGCGCCACGGTCGGGGTGCAGGTCTTCGACTCGGCGGACGAACAGCAGGCCGCGCACTGGGCGGGCACCCGGCGACTGCTGCGGCTGACCGTGCCGTCGCCGGCGAAGTTCCTCCAGGGCCGGCTGAGCAACGAGGCGAAGTTGGCGCTGTCGCGCAACCCGCACGGCGGGGTGCAGGCGCTCATCGAGGACACGGCCGGCGCGGCGATCGACAAGCTGATCGCCGACGCGGGCGGCCCGGCCTGGGACGCCGAGGGCTTCGCCGCGCTGCGCGACAAGGTCCGCGCCGGCCTGGTGGACACCGTGGTGGAGGTGATGGACCGGGTCCGGGCGGTGCTCGCCGCCGCGTACGCGGTGCAGCAGCGGCTCGGCGCGACGAGGAACCTGGCCGTGGTGGCCGCGCTGGCCGACATCCGCAACCAGCTCACCGGGCTGGTGCACGCCGGGTTCATCACCGAGACCGGCTACGCCCGCCTGCCCGACCTGCTGCGCTACCTGACCGCGATCGAACGGCGGCTGGACCGGCTGCCCGGCAACCCGCCCCGGGACAAGTCTCAGCAGGACCGCATCGCGGTGGTCCAGCGGGAGTACGACGAGATGCTCGCCGCGCTGCCCGCGTCGCGACGGAACTCCGCCGCCGTACGGCAGATCCGCTGGATGATCGAGGAGCTGCGGGTGAACGTCTTCGCCCAGGGGCTGGGTACCCCGTACCCGGTCTCCGAGCAGCGCATCTACCGGGCCATGGACGACGCCGAGGCCACCTGACCCGGAAGTGCGGGATCGCGGGAGGGGGCGCGTCAGCTCAGGGGCTCCACGCCGGGCGGAAGGACGTCGGTGGCGGTGGCGGTGTCCACGTAGTCGAGCAGGATGCGCCGTAGTTCGCGGCCGGCGTGGGTGGGCACCACGTCGCGGCGGCGGGCCACCGCGATGGTCCGCCGTACGCCGGGCGGGGCGAGCCGGGTGACCCGGATACCGGGCCGGCGGGCCACCACGATGCCGGGGACCAGGGCGACGCCCAGCCCGGCCTCGACGAAGCTGAGCACGGCGTCCATCTCGCCACCGTCGACCGACAGGCGCGGCTCGAAGCCGGCCTCCCGACACGCCTGGAGCGTGGCGTCGCGCAGGTCGTAACCCTCGCGGAACATCACCAGCGGCTGGTCACGCAGGTCGGTGATCCGCAGCTCGCCGCTGGGCGAGGTGGTCGGCAGCGGGTCGACCGAGGCGACGACCAGGCTCTCGGCCAGGATCGGGTCGGCGCGCAGCCCCGGGTCGGCGCCCTGCGCCGGCATGATGATCAGCGCCAGGTCCAGGCCCCCCCGGAGCAGGTCACGGACCAGGTCCTGGGAACCACCCTCCTCCACCCGCAGATCGACGCTGGGGTGGGCGTCCCGGAACCGGCGCAGCACCGGCGGTGCGAGCGAGGTGGCCAGGCTGGGGGTGGCACCGAGGCGGACCCGACCGCGCCGCAGACCGACCAGTTCCTGCACCTCACGGGTCGCGGTCTCGACGTCGGCGAGGATCCGCTTGGCCAGCGGCAGCAGCACCTCCCCGGCGGCGGTGAGCGTGATGTTGCCCCTTACCCGCTCGAACAGCGGGGCGCCGAGGGTGCCCTCCAGCGCGTGAATTTGCTTACTCAAGGAGGGCTGAGTTATCCCGACCATGTCGGCCGCCTGGGTGAAATGTCGTACTTCGGCCACCGCGACGAAGTACCTCAGCTGATGGAGTTGCATCTACATAGCCTATGGCTATCAAGACTGCGGTGTCGATGCATTGGACGACTGATCGAAGTGCTCCTAGCGTCGGTCACGTGGTAGTCACAACGAGAACGCGGTCGCCCATCCGATCCAACGTCGGCCTCAAGGCCGTCATGGCGGTGACGGGCATCCTCCTGGTGCTGTTCCTCATCGCACACATGCTCGGCAACCTGAAGATCTTCACGGGCGCCGTGTCGTTCAACCACTACGCCGAGTGGCTGCGCGAGATCGGCGCCCCGCTGCTGCCCAGCGCCGGGTTCCTGTGGCTCCAGCGGGTCGGGCTGTTGGTGGCCGTACTCCTGCACATCTGGGCCGCCACGGTGCTCGCGCTGCGCGCCCGCGCCGCCCGCCCGGTGCGCTACGCCCACCGCAAGAAGGTCCAGGGCAGCTACGCGGCCCGCACCATGCGCTGGGGCGGCGTGATCATCCTGCTCTTCGTGATCTACCACATCCTGGACCTGACCACCGGCACGCTGAACCCGGTCGGCGACCCGGCCCGGCCGTACGCCAACGTCGTCGCCGACTTCGCCCCGGGACGCTGGTACGTCACCCTCTTCTACACCCTGGCGATCGTCGCCCTCGGCTTCCACCTGCGGCACGGCGTGTTCAGCGCGCTGCGCAGCCTCGGCCAGCAGACCCCGCGCGGCGAGCAGCGCGCCCGCGCGGTGGCGCTGGTCTTCGCCGTCGCGCTCTGCGTCGGCTACCTCGTGGTCCCGTTCGCCGTACTCACCCGATTGGTGTCCTGACCATGGATCTCTACCTCGAGGGCGACCCGATCGCCGACACCCGAGCTCCCGACGGCCCGATCGAGACCCGCTGGGACCGTCGCCGTTTCGAGGCCAAGCTGGTCAACCCGGCCAACCGCCGCAAGATGACGGTGATCGTGGTCGGCACCGGCCTGGCCGGCGGTTCCGCCGCGGCCACCCTCGCCGAGCAGGGCTACCAGGTCAGGTCGTACTGCTACCAGGACAGCCCGCGCCGGGCCCACTCGATCGCCGCGCAGGGCGGCATCAACGCCGCGAAGAACTACCGCAACGACGGCGACTCGGTGCACCGGCTCTTCTACGACACCGTCAAGGGCGGCGACTTCCGCTCCCGCGAGTCGAACGTGCACCGGCTGGCCGAGGTGTCGGCCAACATCATCGACCAGTGCGTCGCCCAGGGCGTGCCGTTCGCCCGCGAGTACGGCGGCCTGCTCGACACCCGTTCCTTCGGCGGCGCCCAGGTGCAGCGCACCTTCTACGCCCGCGGCCAGACGGGCCAGCAGTTGCTGCTCGGCGCGTACCAGGCGCTGGAGCGGCAGATCGGCCTGGGCAACGTGGAGATGAACGCCCGGCACGAGATGCTGGAGCTGATCGTCGTCGACGGCAAGGCCCGGGGCATCGTGGTCCGGGACATGGTCACCGGCGAGATCACATCTGAGTTCGCCGACGCCGTGGTGCTCGCCTCCGGCGGCTACGGCAACGTCTTCTACCTCTCCACCAACGCCAAGGGCTGCAACGTCACCGCCACCTGGCGGGCGCACCGCAAGGGCGCGTACTTCGCCAACCCCTGCTACACGCAGATCCACCCGACCTGCATCCCGGTCTCCGGCGACCACCAGTCGAAGCTGACCCTGATGAGCGAGTCGCTGCGCAACGACGGCCGGGTGTGGGTGCCGAAGGCCAAGGGCGACGACCGCAGCCCGCGGGACATCCCCGAGGACGAGCGGGACTACTACCTGGAACGGATCTACCCCTCCTTCGGCAACCTGGTGCCCCGGGACATCGCCTCCCGGGCCGCGAAGAACGTCTGCGACGAGGGTCGTGGGGTGGGCCCGACCAAGCTCGGCGTCTACCTCGACTTCGCCGACGCCATCGACCGGCTGGGCCGCAAGGCCATCGAGGCCAAGTACGGCAACCTGTTCGAGATGTACGAGCGGATCACCGGCGAGGACCCGTACGAGGTCCCGATGCGGATCTATCCTGCCGTGCACTACACGATGGGCGGCCTCTGGGTCGACTACGACCTCCAGTCGACCATCCCCGGCCTGTTCGTGATCGGCGAGGCGAACTTCTCCGACCACGGCGCGAACCGGCTCGGCGCCTCGGCGCTGATGCAGGGCCTGGCCGACGGGTACTTCGTGCTGCCCAACACGATTGCCAACTACCTGGCCGACGGCCCGTTCGACACGGTCGACGGCAGCCACCCCGCGGCGGTCGAGGCGCGCCGCGACGTCGAGGACCGCATCCAGCGGCTGCTCGCCGTCAACGGCGACCGGACGGTGGACTCGTTCCACCGGGAGCTGGGCCAGATCATGTGGGAGCACTGCGGCATGGAGCGCTCCGAAGCCGGGCTGCGCAAGGCGATCGACGAGATCCGCGACCTGCGTGACCAGTTCTGGCAGCGGGTGCGGGTACCGGGCGACGGCGAGGGGCTCAACCAGTCGCTGGAGAAGGCCGGCCGGGTGGCCGACTTCTTCGAGCTGGCCGAGCTGATGTGCATCGACGCCCTGCACCGGGCGGAGTCCTGCGGCGGCCACTTCCGGGCCGAGCACCAGACCGCCGAGGGCGAGGCCGAGCGCGACGACGAGCACTTCGCGTACGTCGCCGCGTGGGAGTTCACCGCGACCGGGCAGCCCTCGGTGCTGCACAAGGAAGACCTCAACTTCGAATACGTCCACCCCACGCAGCGGAGCTACAAGTGAACCTGACCCTGCGCATCTGGCGCCAGTCCGGCCCACAGGACAAGGGTCGGATGGTGACCTACCAGGTCGACGACGTCTCGCCCGACATGTCGTTCCTGGAGATGCTCGACGTACTCAACGAGCGGCTCATCCTCGACGGCGAGCAGCCGGTCGCCTTCGACCACGACTGCCGCGAGGGCATCTGCGGCATGTGCGGGCTGATGATCAACGGCAACGCGCACGGGCCGCAGCGCGGCACCACCGCCTGCCAGCTGCACATGCGGCAGTTCTCCGATGGCGACACGATCGACATCGAGCCGTGGCGGGCCCGGGCCTTCCCGGTCATCAAGGACCTGGTGGTCGACCGGAACGCCTTCGACGAGATCATCGCCGCCGGCGGGTACATCACCGCGCCGACCGGCAGCGCGCCCGAGGCACACTCCGTACCGGTGGCCAAGGCCAACGCGGACGCCGCGTTCGAGTCGGCTGCCTGCATCGGCTGCGGCGCCTGCGTGGCGGCCTGCCCGAACGGCTCCGGCATGCTCTTCACCGCCGCCAAGGTCACCCAGCTGTCCCTGCTGCCGCAGGGCCAACCGGAGCGCTACACCCGGGTGATCGGCATGGTCGACGCGCACGACGAGGCGGGCTTCGGCGGCTGCACCAACGCCGGTGAGTGCACCGTGGTCTGCCCGAAGGGCATCCCGCTGAGCACCATCGGCCGGCTCAACCGCGACTACCTGGCCGCCACCGCCAAGCGGGGCGACACTCCCGGCACCTGACCCCGCGGCACGACGTGCGCCCTTGATCGTTGACGCTTGCGCGGTCGCCTACTCGGCGTGTCGAGTGGCTGCGGCGTCAACGATCAAGAGGCGAGCGAGGTGGACCCGTACGCGAGCGGGTCGGTTGAAGCTCCTTGTCTCGGGTAGCGGTTTCTCACCCGAGACAAGGAGGAGAGTCGCCATGCGGGCAGTCACCTGGCACGGTAAACGGGACGTACGAGTCGAGGAGGTGCCCGATCCCCGCATCGAGGAGCCGACCGATGCGATCGTCCGGATCACCTCCACCGCGATCTGCGGCTCGGACCTGCATCTCTACGAGGTCCTCGGGCCGTACCTCAAGCCCGGTGACGTGCTGGGCCACGAGCCGATCGGGGTCGTCGAGGAGGTCGGCCCGGGGGTGACCCGGCTCAGGCCCGGCGACCGGGTGGTGGTGCCGTTCAACATCTCCTGCGGCAGCTGCTGGATGTGCCAACGGCAGCTGTACGCACAGTGCGAGACCACCCAGGTCACCGCCGAGGGCAAGGGCGCCGCCCTGTTCGGCTACACCTCGCTGTACGGCTCCGTGCCCGGCGGGCAGGCGGAGTACCTGCGGGTGCCGTATGCCGAGTTCGGCCCGATCAAGGTGCCGGACGACGGCCCCGACGAGCGGTGGCTCTACCTCTCCGACATCCTCCCGACCGCCTGGCAGGCGGTGCAGTACGCCGACGTCCCGCGCGGCGGGACCCTGGCCGTCTTCGGGCTCGGCCCGGTCGGGCAGTTCTGCGCCCGCGTCGGCCGGCATCTCGGCGCCGAGCGGGTGATCGGGTTGGACCTCGTGCCGGAGCGGCTGGCGATGGCCCGCCGGCACGGCGTGGAGGTGCTCGACGTCTCCCAGCTCGACGACGTGCCCGGCACGTTGATCGACCTGGTGGACGGGCGCGGGCCGGACGCGGTGATCGACGCGGTCGGTATGGAGGCTCACGGCGCGCCGCTGGCCAAGGCCGCCCAGACCGTCGCCGGACTGCTGCCCGACCGGCTCGCCCAACCGATGATCGACAAAATCGGGGTGGACCGGCTGGTCGTGCTCAAGGCCGCGATGAAGGCCGTCCGGCGCGGCGGCACCGTCTCCGTCTCCGGGGTGTACGGCGGCGAGGTCGACCCGCTGCCGCTGATGGAGATGTTCGACCGGGGCATCCAGCTGCGAATGGGCCAGTGCCACGTCCGCCGCTGGACCGACGAGATCATCCCTCTGCTCGCCGACGACGCCGACCCGCTCGGCGTGGCGGACCTGCGTACCCACCGGCTGCCGCTGGCCCAGGCTCCGCAGGCGTACCAGATGTTCCAACGCAAGCAGGAGGGTTGCATCAAGGTCGTCCTCGCCCCGTGAGCACATCGAGGGGCACACAATTCTCGATCAGTCGGCCTAGGGTGTTCGGAGGACACCATCAGGGACTGACGGGAGAGACACTTGACGATCCGGATGAACCGCAGGGCCGCGCTCGGTCTGGGCACCGTGGCCACGGCCGGCACCGTGTTCGGAGCGGCCGTGCCGGCCGCCGCTGACCCCGGCCGCGTCGCGCCGGCCGCCGGGGCGGGGGCCGGCGGCAACCCCAGGCGGATCGCGGCCCGCATCGGGGCCGCCTACCGCCGGGAGAGCGGCCGGGCCGGAGGAAACTGGCAGGCGTACGTCAGCCTCGCCGGCCCGGCCGGCGGCGACCCGCTGGAGGCGGTGAGCGAGTCGGCGGACCGACGGATCGAGGCGTACAGCGTCAACAAGATCGCCGTGGCGGTCGCGGTGCTGGACAAGGTCGACCGGGGCCTGCTCACGCTCGACCAGCAGGTGGAGGTGACGGCGGGGATCATCGTGCCGGGTGGCGACGGCATGTTCAGCCTGGACGGCGCCTACCCCAGCCTGGTCACCCTCGGGCACGTGCTGGCCAACCTACTGACCGTCTCCGACGACACCGCCGTACGGCTGTGCGGGCTGGTCTGCCCGGCCGCCGAGCTCAACCAGATCCTGGTGGCCAAGGGCTTCCCCAACACCCAGGTGCAGCCGGTCGCCAACCCGAACCGGTTCTTCCTGGGCACCAGCACGCCACGGGAGACCCACGACCTGCTCCGGGCGCTCGTCGGCGGCGCGCTGCTCTCCCCCGCCTCGACGGAGGTCGTGCTGCGGATGCTGCGCTCACCGGTGGCGTTCACCGACGGCATCCGGCGCGACATGTCCTCGGCCGAGCGGGCCCGGATCGCCACCAAGGCGGGCTGGTTCGCCGACGCCCGGCACGAGGCCGGAGTGATCTTCGACGCCGCCGGGGCGCCCCTGGTGACGTACGCCCTCTTCGCCGACGGCCAGGCCGGCGCGGACGACTTCGGCGCCACCCACCCCGCCGTGCAGGCCCGGGCCCGGTTGGGGCGGCGGTTCCTGACTCTGACCGCCGGCCTCGGCGGCGCCGGCACCGCGCACCGCGCTCACCTCCACCGGCCGAGCAACGGCGGCTGATTCGGCGGGCGGCGACTAACGTGGTCCCGGGGAGCAGTTGAGGGGGGATCATGCGGGCGCCGAGGGAGCCGGGGCGGCCGACCACCGGCCAGCGGATCAGTGGGTCGGTGGCCGGCCTGGCCGCGTTGGCGGGGCTGGCCGGGCTGGTCTGGGCGGCCCGGGACATTCCGGCCGCCCTCGGTGGCCGACTGGCCGGGGCGCGGGCCGAACGGGCCGCCCGGTCACCGCAGTTCCGCGGCGACGCGTTCCACAACCGGGCGGCCACCCGGACGATGGCCCCGGCCCCCGACCGCAACCTGCTCCGGGAACTGATCTTCGGCAAGCAGAAGCGCCGGCCGAGCGTCGCGGTGCCGCTGGTCCGGCCGACCCGCGCGCCGGAGGTCGATCCGGCGCGCGAGCTGAACATCGTCTGGTACGGCCACGCCTCCGTGCTGGTCGAGATCGAGGGCCGGCGGGTGCTGCTCGACCCGGTGTGGAGCGAGCGGTGCTCCCCGTCGGCGACCATCGGTCCGCGTCGGCTGCACGAGCCGCCGGTACGCCTCGACGAGTTGCCCCGGCTCGACGCGATCCTGATCTCGCACGACCACTACGACCACCTGGACATGGCCACGGTGCGGGAGTTGACGGCCCGCCAGTCGGCACCGTTCCTGGTGCCGCTCGGTGTCGGCGCCCACCTCGACCGCTGGGGCGTGCCGGCCGACCGGATCGTCGAACTGGACTGGTCGCAGACCCACCGGGTGGCCGACCTGGAGATCACCTGCGCCGTCGCCCAGCACTTCTCCGGCCGTGGGCTGCGCCGCAACGGCACCCTGTGGAACTCCTGGGTGGTGGCCGGGCATCAGCGCCGGGTCTACTACACCGGCGACTCCGGCTACTTCGAGGGGTACGCCGAGATCGGCGCGGCGCACGGGCCGTTCGACGTGACGCTGATGCAGATCGGCGCGTACGACCGGGCCTGGCCGGGCATCCACATGTTCCCGGAGGAGGCGGTCACCGCCCACCTGGACCTGCGCGGCGGGCTGTTCCTGCCGGTGCACTGGGCCACGTTCAACCTCGCCCTGCACGACTGGTCCGAGCCGGTGGACCGGCTCTGGGCCGAGGCCAAGGCGCGCGACGTCCGGCTGGCCGTGCCGCGCCCCGGCGAGCGGGTGGTGGTCGACGATCCGCCGCCGGTCGACGGCTGGTGGCAGTCGATCGCCTGAGCCCTCACAGCACGAAGGCGTCGGTCCAGAGGGCGCCGGAGCGGCCGGAGAGCGAATCCAGCATCGCCACCGCCTGGCCGTCGGTGAGCTGGGCCACGAAGTCCACGATGGCCCGGCCGCGGGCCTTGCCGATCCGGTCCGGGGTGCGCGGGTGCAGCTCCGCCTCGGCCAGCTCCACCAGGTCGTGCAGCCGCCGGGGCAGCCGGGACTCCTCCTCCGGGTCGAGCAGCCACTCCAGCAGCGCCTCGATCAGCGTGCCGAGCAACCGCGCCTGACCGCGCTGATGTAGCGCCAGGTCGGGGCGGGCCAGCACGAAGCGGTGGTGCACGAACTTGAGCACCTGCACCTCGTGCCACTGCGCCGGGCCGAGCAGCACGTGCCCCGAGCGCACCGACGGCTGCTCGACGACGGTGATCGCGTCGACGAACCGGGTGGTCCAGCGGGCGGAGAAGCGGGTCACGTACTGCTCGGCCTCGATCGAGCCGTCGAACGGCAGGGCGAGCAGCCCCTCCACCAGCTCCCCGCGGACATGCTCGACGGCGGCGGCGAACGCGTCGTCGTCGGCGATCCAGCCGTCCTTGCGGTGCAGTTGGCGGCGCAGCCGCTCGATCGCCGCGCCGGGCCGGCGGGCCGAGGTGGTCAGCGCGGCGTCGGTGATGGCGCGCAGGCTAGCCCCCTCGCGCTGCCAGGCCATCAGCTCGGCGGCCACCGCGCCCTGCTGGAGCACGCCGACCCGGTAGAAGTCCTCCACGTCGTGGATGGCGTACGCGATGTCGTCGGCGGTGTCCATCACCGACGCCTCGACGGTCTGCTGCCAGTCGGCGATCCGTCCGGCGAACGGGGCCCTGGCCTGCCGCAGGTCGTCCAGCTCGGTGCGGTACGCCCCGAACTTCACCGAGCCGCTGTCCGGGTCGTCGAACGGCGCGGTGGCCCCGCGCGGCGGCGGATCCATCAGGCGCGGATGCGGGTCGGGGTGGTCGAGCCGGGTCCACGGGTACTTCAGCATCGCCGCCCGCACCGCCGCGGTCAGGTCCAGCCCGGTGGTGGCCGCGCCACGGATCTCGGTGGAGGTGACGATGCGGTACGACTGGGCGTTGCCCTCGAACCCGTCGGCCAGGCCGAGCCGCTGCCGGGCCAGCCGGTCCAGCACCCGCTCCCCCAGGTGCCCGAAGGGCGGGTGACCGAGGTCGTGGGCGAGCGCGGCGGCCTCCACCACGTCCGGGTCGCAGCCGCCCAGCTTCTCCATCAGGTCGCGCTGCCGCCCGTCGGCGGTGAGCCGTTCGGCGATCGCCCGAGCCACCTGGGCTACCTTCAGGCTGTGCGTGAGCCGGTTGTGCACCAGCAGCCCGGACCCGCCCGGACTGACCACCTGGGTGACGCCGCCCAGCCGGGTGAAGAACGGCGAGCCGACGATGCGGTCCCGGTCGGCCCGGAACGGGTTGGTGGCGAGGTCGCCGAGGGCCCGGGCGCTGCCACCGAACAGCCGTCGGGCGCGCGGCTCAACAGGTGGTTCCATGATCGCCACGGTAGCCCGGCAGAATGCACCACGGAACCCACATCAGAAGGCGGAGCGAAGACGTGACCCTCACTGTTCATCAGCGCATCGCCGAGGAACTCGGCGTCGCCGAGCGCCAGGTACACGCTGCCGTGGAGCTGCTCGACGGTGGCGCCACCGTGCCGTTCATCGCGCGCTACCGCAAGGAGGCCACCGGGCTGCTCGACGACACCCAGCTGCGCACCCTGGAGGAGCGCCTGCGCTACCTGCGCGAGCTGGACGAGCGGCGGGCGGCGGTGCTGGAGTCGATCCGCGCCCAGGGGAAGCTGGACGAGGCCCTGGAAGCGCAGATCATGGCGGCCGACTCGAAGTCCCGCCTGGAGGACATCTACCTGCCGTACAAGCCGAAGCGGCGGACCCGGGCGCAGATCGCCCGCGAGGCCGGGTTGGAGCCCCTGGCCGACACGCTGCTCGGGGACCCGACGCGGGACCCGCGCGAGACCGCTGCCGGCTACGTCGACGCCGACAAGGGGGTGGCCGACGCCGCCGCAGCGCTGGACGGGGCGCGGGCCATCCTGATCGAGCGGTTCGCCGAGGACGCCGACCTGATCGGCACGCTGCGCGAGCAGATGTGGTCGCGCGGCCGGCTGGTGGCCAAGGTACGCGAGGGACAGGAGACGGTCGGGGCGAAGTTCGCCGACTACTTCGACTTCGCCGAGCCGTACCCGAAGCTGCCCTCGCACCGGATCCTGGCCATGTTCCGGGGCGAGAAGGAGGGCGTGCTCGACCTGACCATGGACCCGGAGTCCGACGGCGACGGCGACGCGCCGGTCACCGGGCCGACCCGGTACGAGGCCGCCATCGCCGGCCGGTTCGGGGTCAGCGACGCCGGGCGGCCCGCCGACAGGTGGCTGGCCGACACGGTGCGCTGGGCCTGGCGTACCCGGATCCTCATCCACCTCGGTGCGGACCTGCGGATGCGGCTGTGGCAGGCGGCCGAGGAGGAGGCGGTCCGGGTCTTCGCCACCAACCTGCGGGACCTGCTACTCGCCGCGCCGGCCGGGGCCCGGCCCACCATGGGGCTGGACCCGGGCCTGCGTACCGGGGTGAAGGTGGCGGTGGTGGACGCCACCGGCAAGGTGGTCGCCACCGACACCATCTATCCGCACGAGCCACGCCGGCAGTGGGACGCGTCCCTGCACACTCTCGCCACGCTGGCCGCGGCGCACGGGGTCGAGCTGGTCGCCATCGGCAACGGCACCGCCAGCCGGGAGACCGACAAGCTGGCCGGCGACCTGATCAAGCGGCATCCCGAGCTGAAGCTGACCAAGATCGTGGTTTCCGAGGCCGGCGCCTCGGTCTACTCCGCCTCCGCGTACGCGGCGCAGGAGTTGCCTGGGCTGGACGTGTCGCTGCGCGGCGCGGTCTCCATCGCCCGCCGGCTCCAGGATCCGCTCGCCGAACTGGTCAAGATCGACCCGCGCTCGATCGGTGTCGGGCAGTACCAGCACGACCTGTCCGAGGTGAAGCTGTCGCGGTCGCTGGACGCGGTGGTGGAGGACTGCGTCAACGCCGTCGGGGTGGACGTCAACACCGCGTCGGCTCCCCTGCTCACCCGGGTCTCCGGCATCGGCGCCGGGCTGGCCGAGAACATCGTGCTGCACCGGGACGCCAACGGGCCGTTCCGCACCCGGGCCGACCTGCGCAAGGTGGTCCGGCTCGGGCCGAAGGCGTTCGAGCAGTGCGCGGGCTTCCTGCGCATCCCCGGCGGCGACGATCCGCTGGACTCCTCCAGCGTGCACCCGGAGGCGTACCCGGTGGTGCGCCGGATCCTCGCCTCGACCGGCCAGGACCTACGGTCCGTCATCGGCAGGAGCGCCATCCTGCGCGGGCTGCGCGCGACCGATTTCGTCGACGACACGTTCGGCCTGCCCACCGTCACCGACATCCTGACCGAGTTGGAGAAGCCGGGCCGCGATCCGCGACCGGAGTTCAAGACGGCGACCTTCGTCGAGGGCGTCGAGAAGATCAGCGACCTGACGCCGGGAATGGTGCTGGAGGGTGTGGTCACCAACGTGGCCGCGTTCGGCGCGTTCGTGGATGTCGGGGTGCACCAGGACGGCCTGGTGCACGTGTCGGCGATGTCGCGCACCTTCGTCAAGGACCCGCACGAGGTGGTGAAGTCCGGCGACGTGGTCAAGGTCAAGGTGCTGGACGTGGACGTACCACGCAAGCGGATCTCGCTGACCCTGCGGTTGGACGACGACGCGCCAGCCGGTGGCGGACGCCCAGCGGGCGGCGATGGGCGACGGGATCGCGCAGCTCAGCGCGCTGACAATGGCAGCGCTCAACGCGGCGACGGCCAGCGCGATGGTGGTCAAGGCGGCCAGCGCGGCTCCCGTGGCGGACCGCGGCAGGGGCGGGGCGGCGGGGCGGCGCCCGCCAACGATGCCATGGCCGAGGCGCTGCGCCGCGCCGGCTTGGCCTGAGGGCGAGCCGAGGCAGGTACGACCGTCCGGAGAGCCTTCCACCGGCGGCCGCCGAGGCGGCGGCCGCCGGTGATCGCGTACGGTCGAGTGGTGGATTCCCAGGACGGCCTCGACTGGCGGGAGCGGCAGCGGCGGGCGGTGTCGGCGCACGCGGTGGCCGACGAGCGGCGACGAGCGGCGGAACAGGCCGCGGCGGCGGAACTGGTGGCCCAGTTCGTCGCCGAGGCGGTCCGGCGTGGGCTGCCGGCCACGCGACTGACCGCGCGGTCGTACGACGGGCGGAGGCGGTACCGGACCCGGCTGCGCGGATGGTACGTGGACCGGGCGCAGAGCCGGGCGATCGATCTCGACGGACGATTCCATCTGCTGACCGTGCCCGGCGGCCTGCGAGCCAGGTTGTTCGGCGCGGACCCGCAGCCCAGTCCGGCCCCGCTGGTCGTCGGTGCGGGCGGACGTGATGGGGAGTCGATGCCGCTGGAAATCCTGCTCGCCCGGCGGCTTCACGAAGACGACGGCGCCTGACCCGGGTCGGGCGCGATCGGCGCGCGACCGCACCGTGACCCACCGCAAGCCACCAATCGGACTTATCCTGTCAAGTCATCGACACTACTACTCTGTGTTGCGCATCCACGTCATTATGGTGCCCCCCATGTGGACATGGCTTGGCACCACGTTGGCGGGACTTTCGGCACTGAGCGCAGTCATGTCGACCGGTTTGCTCCCTGCTACGCGGAGCGCGACCACACCACGACCGGAATCAACAGCTGACCAGGCGATCGTCACGGGCTACGCCCGCGACGGCTTCCGTCCACAGGTCGTTCCAGAGTCAGCCCTGCCCTACAACGAGGGCCTGCTGGCACCTCGGGTGGATCCATCCGTCCACGACGAGCACGGGGTACGGATGTTCATCTACCAGGGCGTGCCATACGACCTCCCGGTGGCACAAGCGCAGTGGGGGTTGGTGAACCTGCGCACCTACCGATCCACCGGTGACAGACTCTTTCTCGAACGGGCGATCGCACAGGCTCAGCGAAATCTGGACCGGCAGGTCGACTCCCGGGGCGGCTCGTTCTTTCCGTACCCGTTCAACCATTCCCTCTGCCCGGGCAAGCCGGACATGCGTGCGCCGTGGTACAGCGCGATGGCGCAGGGACAGCTACTCAGCCTCTTCGTCCGGCTTCACGAAATAGCCCGAGACCCGAAGTGGCGGACCGCAGCGGACAAGGCCTTCATCAGCTTGCTGCTCAGCCCCACGCCCGGCGTTGCCTGGGCCAGCTGGGTGGATTCCGGCGGCAGCCTGTGGCTGGAGGAGTATCCGACGACATCCACGGCCGTTGGCCTACGGGTCCTCAACGGCCACATCTTCGCCCTCTACGGTGTGTACGACAAAGGTCTACGAGTTGACCCGCGCACCGGCCCTGGCCCGTCTCGCCGACCTCCTCCGGGAGGACTATCCGACACCGGCGGTGTCCGGCGTCGTCCGGTTCTCGGCCGGCACACACATCGGCTATCAGTTCAACGCCGCAGGTCAGATAACTGCCCAGAAATCGTTGTTCCTGTCCCGCACCTCCGCAGCCAACACCGACCTGAGGATCCGGGTGCAGGGCCGGGGCCTGTACTACCGGATCACGAACGGCACACTGGCGGGCTACCTGGCCTCTGCGGTTCCCGGTCAACGCGTCCTGCTAGGTGCCGTGGTGCCGCACACGTACGCTCCACCGCGAAAACTCGCCTTCAATCCAGGCACCTACACCGGGTACCGCTACGATGCCGGCTGGGCCGTGGCCGCCAAAAAGACCTTCACCTTCACCCGGTCGTCAGCGGCACCCTTCGGGGCCACGGCATGGGTGAACGGAAGACTCAGCTACCAGATCACCGGTGGCGTCTACGCTGGCTACTGGCTCCCCGCAGCGGCCGGTCTCGTGCCCGCGTAGCGGGTCAGGAAACTCTGCGCACACGCCAGGTCCGCACGATCACGGCACCCGTGTCCGCCCACCCGATTCGACAGTTGTCCACCCAGAGCCAGGCAACTAAGCCGTTTCATCACCTTCGCGCTTATTCGCCTGGTAAAACCGGTGATTAGACGACGAATCGGGAGGATTGGCGTGCCCGTCGACAAGATCTATCTCTCCCCGCCGGACGTCGGCCCACTGGAGGAGCAGTACGCGCTGTTGGCGATCAGGTCGGGTTGGGTGGCTCCCCTGGGACCAGAGGTCGACGCCTTTGAAGCCGAGGTGGCGCGCCGGGTGGGCACGGCTCACGCGGTGGGCACCAACTCGGGGACGGCCGCTCTGCACCTGGGCCTGCTGGCCCTCGGCGCCGGGCCGAACCAGGTGGTCGTCGTACCGACCCTGACCTTTGCGGCAACGGCCAACGCGGTCGTCTACACCGGCGCGCGCCCATACTTCGTCGACTGCGACCCGTCGACCGGGAACATCGACGTGGACCTGCTCGACGAGGTCCTGACCCGACTGCGAAGAGACGGCAGGCAGGTCGCGGCGGTCATACCGGTGGACATGTTCGGACGCTGCGCCGACTACGAACGGATACTTCCGGTCTGCGCCGCGGCGGGTGTGCCCATCCTGGAGGACGCCGCCGAGGCACTGGGCGCGTCCCGGGCGGGCCGAGCGGCCGGATCCTTCGGAACTGCCGGAATTTTCTCCTTCAACGGCAACAAGATCATCACTACCTCCGGTGGCGGGATGCTGCTCACGGACGACGACACCATCGCCCATCGGGTCCGTCATCTGGCGACCCAGGCCCGCCGGCCGGTGGCGCACTACGAGCACACCGATATCGGTTACAACTACCGCCTCAGCAACGTCCTGGCAGCCATCGGCCGGGCCCAGCTACGTCGTCTGGACACGATGATCGACCGGCGGCGAGACCTGCGGGAAAACTACGCCAAGACGTTCGCCGCAATACCTGGAGTTCGTCTTCTCGGCGAGGGCGATCCTGGTGACAACTGCTGGTTGACCGTCATCGTGGTCGACCCGGACGAGGCAGGCTGGGCGGTCGGGGAGTTGGCCACCCACCTGGCCGAACAACACATCGAGACCCGGCCGGTCTGGATGCCGATGCACCTGCAGCCGGTTCACGCCGGTGTCGAGGCCGCTGTGACCGGAGCCGCCGAGCGGCTCTTCTCCACCGGCCTGGCCCTGCCCAGCGGTTCGGCGATGACGGAGACCCATCGGGCCCGCGTCGAGCACGCGATCGACGAATTCCTGGCCAGCAGATGAGCACGGCCTTCGCCGTCGGTGGCGCGGGCCGGGGCTGCGGCCTGCTCGACGCCGACTGCCCCGACGTGTACTTCACCTCCGCGTACGGCACGGCCACGGCCTCGGCGGATTCGGCCACCTGGCAGGTCGCCCACGAGCACGACCGGTTGATCGTGCCCTACTTGTCACGCCCGGTCGGCGAGTCCGACCACGACGCCAGCACCCCGTACGGGTATGCCGGGGTCCACGTCGATCCCGGATGCGCACCCGCCGACCTCGCACAGTTCTGGAACCGGCTGGTCGAGCACTGGCGACAGACTCGTACGGTCGCCGTTTTCTTGCGCTTCTCCCCCCTGGACCCCACGTCGGTGCAGGCCGTTCGGGCGCTCGGCCGGGTGGACCTCGTCCAGCGGCAGGACACGATCACGATCCCTGTCTCGCCGGGGCCGGATGAGGTCTGGGACGGCATGGAGGGGCGTTCCCGTACGGCGATCCGCAAGGCCCGCAGCGTGGGCCTCACCGCCACGGTGCGACCGGCCGACCTAGCGGACCTGATGGTGGGGTCACCCTTCCGCCGGTTGTACGAGTCGACCATGCTCCGGCTCGGGAGCCAGCCCTGGTACCTCTTTCCCGACGACTACTACCGGCAACTGGCCGCAGGCCTGGACAAGGCACTGTCCATCGCGGAAGTCCGCAACGCGGACGGCATGGTAGCGGCCTGCGCGCTCGTAATGCGGCATCGGGACCGTGCGCACTACCACCTAGCCGGGTCGGATCACTCGGCTGGTCGCCTGGGCGCTAACAATCTTCTCGTCTGGACGATCCTCTGCTGGGCCGCGGAGCAGGGCTGTCGTCTCGTCCACCTCGGCGGTGGAGTGCGGCCCGATGACGGGTTGTTCCGTTTCAAGCGGTCCTTCGGTGGATCCAGGACCCCGTTCTGGACGGGCTCCACCGTCGTCGATCCCGAGCGGTATTCGGCACTGGTGGCCGCCCGCGCCCGCCAACTCGGCGTGTCCGCACACAGGTTGTTGTCGGCCGGATTCTTCCCCGCCTATCGAGCTACGACTCATTGAATCAGTCAACAGTGGAGCAGAACCGCATGGAGCCCATAAGAACCGGTGACCGCCGCCTCGTGAAACGAGCGCTGGACATCGCCGTCAGTCTCACCCTGCTCATTCTCTCCGCCCCGCTGTTGTTGGCCGTGGCGGGGCTGCTGCGTCTCGAGATCGGTGGACCGGCGCTGTTTCGCCAGCAGCGCACCGGACAGGGCGGGCGCCACTTCACCATCATCAAGCTGCGGACGATGACGGACACCCGGGATGCCCGGGGCGCCCTCCTTCCGGACAGTCGACGGTGTTCGCGCCTCGGCCTCCTCGTCCGTCGAACGAGCATCGACGAACTACCACAACTGATCAACGTCCTGCGGGGTGACCTGAGCCTGGTCGGTCCCCGCCCGCTGCTACCGCGATACGACCCCTGGTACACCGACCGGGAACGCCTCCGTTTCGCGGTCCCGCCGGGCATCACCGGACTCGCCCAGGTCAATGGGCGCAACGGCCTGGCCTGGGACGAGCGCCTGGACCTCGACGTCCGATACGTGGAGAACTGGTCGCTGCGCCTGGACCTGTGGATTCTCTTTCGCACGGTGCAGAAGGTGTTCGGCGACAGTGGCGTCGCCGCGGACCCATCGGCTGTCATGTTGGACCTGGACAAGGAGCGGATGTCGTCGTGCGTACGCCTGTGACGGCGGTCCGTCCGCGTGCTGCGGCGACGGTCGCCGAGGTGCACTCCCTTCGAGGTCCGAGCGACGTCGACCTCGATGCGGTCACGGCACTGCTGAGGCAATCCTTGCCGGACAGCTGCGCCGGCCTGGTGCCGTACCATGCTGTCGGTTTCGGGGCCTATCTCGGCGCGGCCCTGGCACCGTCGGCCCACCGTCGAACGGTGTTCGTGCGGCATGTCAAGGCCGGCCGACGGGTATGTGCGGTCGCGGACTGGCGGCTACTCGGGACATGCCTGTTTCTCAACGGAATAGTGGTGGATCCCCGCGAGCGGGGCTACAGGTACGGCAGCGGGTTGCTCGACGACGGCGAGCGGCTGGCCCTGCGACTCGGGTGCGACCGGCTCGCTCTCGACGTGTCCAGCACGAACCTGCCGGCCCGTCGACTGTACGAGCGACATGGCTTCGTCGAACGAACCTTCGCGGAGTGGATCGACGTGCGGCCTGGCGTCGCGAGCCATGATCCTGATGTGCGGCTGCTCGACTGGCCGTCGTTCTCGGCCCAGCGGTCGGCGTACGGTTTCGGCGACTTCCGGGTCGTGCTCGGGAGCCGGGATCTCGTCGTACGGGTGGTGGGCAGAGCGATGCGCGTGCCGGCCGACGAGGACGGTAGCGCGATCGCCGCCACACTGTCGGCAACCGTCGTCGCCGATCGAGCCTTCGCCGTCAGGTCGACGAGTGCCGCCGAGCCGACGGGCGAGGCATTCGCCCACTTTGTCCGGATGACTCGAGCACTCACGGAGAACGCCAATGGGTGAAGGAACGAAGGGGCGCCGACCAACCAACTCAGCGGCACCTCGGGTCGCATTCATCAGTCAGTGGTTTCCCCCGGAACCGGCACCCATCGCGCTCGGGATAACGCGGTCCCTGCGGGCCCGGGGTCTCGATGTCGAGGTTCTGACCGGCATTCCCAACTATCCGGCCGGCCGGGTCTACGACGACTACTCGGCTGTTCGACGCAGGGTGGAGCGGCGCGACGGGCTCCGGGTGGTGCGGACCCCGTTGTACCCCAGCCACGATCGCCGTGCGCTGGGACGGGCGGCCAACTATCTCAGCTGGGCGGGCAGTTCGGCGGCACTGGGCGCCTCGGTGCTCCGCGCCGCCGATGTGTCACTCGTCTACGGGTCCCCGATCACCACCGCAGTACCCGCGATCACCACCCGGCTGCGCCGCCGTACGCCATATGTCCTGATGGTTATGGATCTCTGGCCGGACTCGGTATTCGCGACCGGCTTCCTGACCGAGAGAACGACCCGACGAGTCGCCGAGGCGGCCTTGACCGCGTTCACCGAACGGGTCTACCGGTGGGCCGATCACATCACTGTCCCGGCCCCCGGCCTCCGGGAAACGATCATCGATCGGGGGGTGTGCCCCGACAAGGTCTCGGTGGTCTACAACTGGACGGACGAGAAGGTGATGCAACCCGCCGACGCAGATCCCCGGTTCCGGGCACGGCTCGGGCTGACCTCCGACGACTTCGTGCTGATGTATGCCGGCAACCACGGGTTGGCCCAACGGCTCGACGCCGTGATGGATGCGATGGCGCGCTTGGTCGACCTGCCGGACGTACATCTGGTTCTGATCGGTGACGGGCTGGAGAAGCAGGAGCTGCGGACCCGTGCCCGACACCTGAGACTTGACCGAGTGCATTTTCTGGATCCGGTCCAGCCCGAGGCCCTGCCGATGATCATGGCGGCGGCGGATCTGCACCTCGTGTCCCTGGCGGCCGAGCCGCTCTTCCGCATCACGCTGCCCAGCAAAGTTCAGGCGCTTCTCGCCTGCGGACTACCGATGCTCGTCTGCGCGCCAGGGGACGCCGCGCGGATCGTGACCGCCGCCGGGGCCGGATTCGCAGCGCCGCCAGAGGACCCGGTCGGGTTGGCGGAGGTGATCCGGCAGGCTCGGGCCCTGCCCCGGGCCCAGCTGCGGGCGATGGGACGGTCGGGCCACGAGCATTACCACACGTACATGAGCGAGGACGTCAACGCCAAGATCCTCGCCGACGTCCTCACGGCGGCGGCCCGCAGCGGCGGCCCGCGCAGGCAACTCAGCGGCGGATGCCCGCCCAGTCATGGTGTCGACGCACAGTGGAGAGGATGAAGTTGACCACCAGGCGAGAGGTGTCCCGGATCTCGTAGTCGGCCGGGCAGGGCACACCACCCGCGCCGACCTGGTCGACCGCCACCCGGATCGCCTCGACCACCCCTTCGGGCTCCAGGCCGGTCATGATGATGGCACCAGCGTCCAGCGCCTCCGGCCGCTCCATCGAGTCACGCAGCGTTACTGCGGGAAAGCCGAGGATCGCCGATTCCTCGCTGATGGTGCCGCTGTCGGAAAGCACGCAGCGCGCCTGAGTCTGAAGTCTGACGTAGTCGAAGAGGCCGAATGGCTCGTGGAAGGCGATCCCGTCGAGGTCGATGGACTCGCCGGCGAGTGACTCCAGGCGCTTGCGGGTGCGCGGGTGCGTGGAGACGAGTACGGGCAGGGACCATTCCCGCCGCACGGCGCGCAAACAGTCGAGCATGCGGCGCAGCCGGGCCGGCTCGTCCACATTCTCCTCGCGGTGAGCGCTGACCAGGAAGTACCCGCCGGGGTCGAGTTCGAGGTGGCGCAGGACCGACGACGAGTCGATCTGCGGCCGGTAGTGCTCCAACACCTCCCGCATCGGCGAGCCCGTATGCAGGATGCGGCGCGGATGCAACCCTTCGGCGAGCAGGTTGCGCCGAGCGTGCTCGGTGTAGACGAGATTGAAGTCGGCGACGTGGTCCACGAGCCGCCGATTGGTCTCCTCCGGCACGTTGAGGTCGAAGCAGCGGTTGCCGGCCTCCATGTGGTACACGGGAACGCGCATCCGGCGGGCGATCACCGCCGCAATGGCACTGTTGGTGTCACCGAGCACCAGCAGCGCATCCGGCTTGATTTCCCGGAGGGCTTCCTCCACCCCGATCAGCACGCCGCCGAGCACTCTGGCCAGCGACGACGTATCCACCCGCAGGAAGCGGTCGGGCTCCCGCATGCGCAGCTCGGCAAAAAAGACGTCGGAGAGGGTTCGGTCCCAGTTCTGGCCGGTGTGCACCAAGACATGTTCCATCGTCCGATCGAGACGGTCCATGACGCGGGAAAGCCGGATGATCTCTGGTCTCGTCCCCACCACCGTCATGACGCGTGTCATGTCTTCCCCTCCGAACAACCCGATCCTGACAACGACTGCGCTACATCTGCGTCTTAACGATTCGGACCGGCTGCCGGACACGTCGGCTCAACGTGAGCAAAACACGCATTAATTGAATCCGAAGTTGTGGCATCGTCGCCGCCGATACGGGTGTACGGTCCGGTTTACATGAACCGACGACTCCCCTCCCACTTCCTTGGGGGGGCAGGAGAACATATGCGAACCTCGCTTTCTGATCGATGCTTTCTGATCACCGGCGGAACTGGCTCCTTCGGTCAGACAATGGTCGCCCGGTTGCTCGCCGCTGGTGCCCGTGAGGTACGGGTGCTCAGCCGGGACGAGTCCAAGCAGGACGCGATGCGGCACCGGATACGCGATGAACGCGTCCGCTACTACGTCGGCGACGTCCGCGACTCGGACAGCGTCGTCAAGGCGAGCCGCGGAGTGGAGTACGTCTTCCACGCCGCCGCGTTGAAGCAGGTCCCGTCCTGTGAGTTTTTTCCGCTGGAGGCGGTGCGGACCAACGTGTTGGGCAGCGCCAACGTGGTGGATGCCTGTGAACGCAACGGTGTGGAGACATTGGTGCTCCTCAGCACCGACAAGGCGGTCTACCCGGTCAACGCGATGGGCATGACCAAGGCCCTGATGGAGAAGGTCGGCCAGGCACAGGCCAGGAACAACCCCTCGGCTCGCACTCGGGTCTGCTGCGTCCGTTACGGCAATGTCATGTACTCGCGCGGTTCGGTGATCCCGCTGTTCATCCATCAGATCCGCAACGGCCTCGCACCGACGGTGACGGAGCCGACGATGACCCGTTTCCTCATGTCCCTCAGCCAGTCGGTGGAACTCGTCGAGCACGCCTTTCAGTACGGACAGCCGGGCGACATCTTCATCCGCAAAGCCGATGCGTGCACGATCGGCGACCTGGCCATCGCCCTTTGCAACCTGTTCGGCGCTCCCGCCAAGTTCGAGGTGCTCGGCGTGCGGCACGGCGAGAAACTGTACGAGACATTGGCCAGCCGGGAGGACCTGGCTCGGGCCGAAGATCTTGGCGAGTTCCTACGGGTTCCCGTCGACAGCCGGGACCTCAACTACGCCCTGTACTTCGATGAGGGCGATGTCGGGCGGGACCACCTCACCGATTACCACTCGCACAACGCACGACGGCTGGACATTTCCGAAATCATGTCCGTGCTTCTGACGTTGCCCGAAATTCGGGCTGAACTCGACGCTGCCCAACTGACGCCGGCGGCGCCGGCATGACCGGGTGGATGGGCGGCCCGAATCGCGCGGAGAAATCTTGATGAGTCAACGCATTCTCGTCCTCGGTGCCACCGGCATGCTCGGACACACACTGATGCGGGAACTGAGCCACTGCCCGGACCTGGACGTCCGCGGCACTGCGCTGTCGCTGGCCGGACGCGAGGAACTCTTTCCCGCCGAGTTGGTCGCCCGGATCACCACCGGTGTAGCAGCGTCGGACCTGACCGGGATACGGCGTCTGCTCCGCGAGACGCGGCCGGACGCGGTGGTCAACTGCATCGGGATAATCAAGCAACGGCCGGACGCCCAAGACCCGATCCAGGCGATCTCCATCAACGCCCTCTTCCCACACCATCTCGCCCGAGAGTGCGCGGAAGTGGGTGCTCGGCTCATCCACATCAGCACGGACTGTGTGTTCTCCGGCCACCAGGGCGGCTACACGGAGGGCGACCTCCCGGATCCGTCCGATCTCTACGGCCGGTCGAAGTTGTTGGGTGAGACCGTCAGGGGCGGGTCCTTGACGCTGCGCACCTCGATCATCGGACACGAACTCGACAGCGCACGGTCGCTGGTCGACTGGTTCCTCGATCAGACCGCAGTGCGGGGCTACACCAAGGCGATCTACAGCGGCCTGACCACCGTGGAATTCGCCCGGCTGCTGCGGACAGTAGTCCTACCGAACCCCGACCTGACCGGGTTGTTCCACGTGGCCGCCACACCCATCGCCAAGTACGACCTGCTGCGACTGATCGCCACGACGTACCAGTGGACCGGTGACATCGAGCCGTACGACGGCTTCGTCTGCGACCGGTCGTTGTCGGCGGAGGCGCTGGCCGACGCCACGGGTTACCGTCCCCCGGCCTGGCCAGAAATGATCTTCAACCTCAAGCGCGCCCGAGATCGGTGGGCGGATGAGTCAACGTCTCCTCGATGACCCACGCACGCCGCCGACCGGCAAGGGACCGGCGCGACTTGCTGGCCCACGACAGGCGGAGCACTCATAATGGTCATCCTTCTCCTTCCCGTCCTCGCACTCGCCGCCGTCCACTACATGGTGGCGGTCCGCCGGTACGGCATCCTCAGCCCGGATGGACTATTCTTGGCGTGTCAACTGATCATGCTCTACGGCACAGCACGCCTGGTGGACATCTCGGATGAGGTCGAGCGGTACTACGTCCAGTTGATGGCGGCCGCAGTGGCCATCTACATCGTTGCCAGCCTGACGACCAGCCTGGTGGCCACGCGCGATCGGATCCCGGGCCGGGCCGGCTTCGCCGACTACTCCGTCACACTGGTGGCACCAAGATGGTCTATTTACGTGGTCATCGCGGTGGCGATCACGGTGACGATCGCCTACTTCTTCGCCGTCGGATACAGCGCGTTTCTTCTCGGACTACAGGGCCAACTCAGTGACGCACCAGTGGACATCGCCACCTTGCGCCTGGAGTCGTATGCAGGTGATCGGTATCTCTTCCCAGGTTTCGTCAACCAGTTCAAGAACGTAATCCTGCCAGCGCTGTCGCTCGTGCTGGCGGTGTGGTCATTCTCCAGAGGAGGCCTCACCGCTCGGGTCGGCTCGGTCGTTCTGCTGGGGCTGTCTGGGCTCGGGCTGCTGGCAACCGCCCAACGTGGTGCCATGGTCATGTTCCTGACCACGGTGGTGGTCTACGCATACCTGCACCACCGCCGTCACCTGCCCCCGGTTGCCTTACTGCCCTTACTGCTCGGGGCGCCGCTGGTGATCCTGGCGACATACGTGCTGAATCGTGATCGCAACAGCACCGAGGGGCCACTCCACACGGCATTGACCGACCTCAGCAACCGGTTCCTGAACGACAATCAGGCGTCCGGGATCGCGGCCTTCAACTACACCCACTCGCGACCGGTCCGTTACGGCGGCGAGTGGCTGGAGAGCCTGCTCGGCATCCTGCCCAGCCATCGCGGCAGTGCCCTGAGCGCGGAGGTCTTCTACACCATCTACGGCTCGACCCGCGGCACCACGCCACCATCGTTGTGGGGCTCGGTCCACCACAACTTCGACACCTTCGGGCTTCTCCTCATGGCTGCCCTGTTCGGGGTGTCGTTGCAGATCCTCACTCAACGCACCCTTCGGCACAGGGAGTACAACTCCCTCCAACTGGTCGGGTTCGCCGGGACCACCGTCGTCCTCGGAACGTGGGTCGCCGGCGGCATCGAAACGCCCTTGAACGTCGGTCTGGCCGCGTATCTGGGATTGTGGTACTGGGGTGGGCGGATAGGAAACCGCAACCGCCAGCGGACCGCACACACACGACCGACTGCCGTGCCTGGCGCCGCACAGTCACATCTCGACGCCTGTCGAGACAGGCCGCCAGCAACATCTGGTCGGCAACTCGCCGGACGGACCTGATCGGCTTGCGATCCGAGTCCGGCAGATCGCCGGCCAAGTCTCCGTTACCCCACCTCCTCCGGAGTTGGCGGAGCGGCAGCCGACGAGGAGTGCTCAGTATCGCCGGAGGAAGCGCCTGCGGCCAGTTGCTCCTGATGCTCGCCGCACCCCTCCTCGCACGGTTGTACAGCCCAGCCGATTTCGGGGGCTTCGCCATCCTCACCACGCTCACCGCAGCCCTCGCGGCGGTGGCCGCTGGCAGGTTCGAACTCGCGATTCCGCTACCGGAACCGGACTCTGAGGCCCACGACCTGGTGGCCGTTGGACTGCTGATGGCACTGGGCACCGCGCTGATCGGCACCTTGGTGGTTGCGGCGTGCCGTGACCGGGTCGGGTCGGCGTTCGATCAGCCAGCGCTGACAGGATGGCTGTGGCTTGTGCCGTGGACGGCAGCGGCGATGGCCGCGGTACAGGTGCTCAATCAACTAGCGATCCGGTACCGCCGCTACCACGCGATAGGACGTCGCAACTTCCTCCAGGCAGCGGTGACCCTGCTCACCCAGCTCGGCGCGGGCGCGGCGGGACTGCGTGCCGGTGGACTGGTGCTTGGTCTGGGAATCGGTCAGGCTGCCGGTGCGCTCAGCCTCCTGTCCGGCGCGCGTCGCCCTGATCCTGGTGGGAAGCCCACCCTGGTTCGTCGGCACAGGCTGTTACGGGCCGCTGCCCGGTACCACCGGTTTCCCCTGATGCTCGCGCCATCGGGGTTGCTCAACGTGCTGGGTCTCCAGCTCCCCGTCCTGCTCTTCGCCTATTACTACGGAGCCGAGGTCGCCGGGTGGCTCGGGTTCACCCAACGGATCCTCACCCTGCCCATCGCGCTGCTCGGCTTGGCAGTCGCTCAGGTCTATCTGGCCGAGTTGGCGCGAGTTGCCCGCACGGACAGCACCCGCGCGTCGCAACTGTTCCTGCGGACAAGCCTCCGGCTCGGTCTCGTTGCCATCGCCGGCGGCGCGCTCATCGGCCTTAGCGCCCCGACAGTGTTCGCACTTGTCTTCGGCTCGGCGTGGACCACCAGCGGCGTCTACGCTCAGGCGCTGGCAATCTTCACGGCAACGCAGTTCGTCAGTTCTCCGCTGTCCCAGACCATGGTCGTCTTCGGGCGCCAGGGCCTACAACTGACCTGGGACGTCGCTCGGGCGATAGTGATCGTCGCGTCAGTGGCCGGCACCGCCCTGTCGGGTGCCTCGGCCCTGACGGCGGTGTGGGCATTCGGACTGTCCGCCGCCGCCGTCTACACCGCGGGCTGGCTGCTCTCGCTGCGGGTGGTCACGCAGGCCCGCCGCCACCGACCGGCCGACACACCTGAGCCGGCGCTGTCAGCGCTCGCAAGCGGCTCGCGAGACTGATGCACTCCGACGCCGCATCCACCAGGCCTTCGCAACCCACGCCGACCTGGTTCGTTGAGCCAGGCGTCGCCGGCTGGGCCGGCCCCTGCGTGCATCCAATCCCGTCTACCGCGCGGCCGTGTCCGCATGGGCGACTGACGGGCCGAGAAGAAACTGGTTACGCATGACCACCAAGACGAGTCTCCTGCTGTGCGACCTGTCGCCCTTTCGTCTCTCCACAAGGACGCGGAAGATTGCCGTGACAGCAGCGCCCGTTCTTTATGGCGCCGTTAGCGCCATCACGCTCGCGCGGGTCGGCCGCAACGGCGCTGCCGACGAACCCGGGTCGTCCCGAGTCGACGGCATCGAGGTGGAGCAGGTGCCGGTACGCCGCATCGACGACCGGCGCCGGTTGAGCTCATCGGTCCGCAACCTGTTCACTGTCTACCTTCCAGCGCTGCGGGTGCTGCGCCGCCGGGTGCTGGCCACGCCAGCTAAGACGATCTTTGTCGGTCACATCGCCCTGTACTGGCTCGGCTTGGCGCACCGGCGACGCTGGGGCAGTCAGATCATTCTGAACGGGCGTGAGCGGCCGGGTGGCATCCGTACCCCGGGTTCGCTGGCCACCTGGTTCTCCCGGGCTGAACCGGTCCTGCTCCGGTGGGTGGCGCGACGTGCCCCAATGACGGTTCTGGCGGTTTGTGAGAGCCATGGAGCGGAGTTCCGCAAACTGGGCTTCGACGATGTGCTCGTTGTTCGCAACGTTCCGCTCGCCTCCTTCGCGCCGGAATTTGTGCCGCCCCCACCAGGCCCCGAGCTGATCATCGCCTGCGTCGGTACGCTCTACACCGGACGCGGCATCGAGGCGCTGATCGATGCTGTCGTCGCGGCCAGTGAAGCCGGTTCCCGGATACGACTGGAAATCACCGGGCCCGCGAGCCAGGAGTACCGAGAGGCTCTGCTGGCTCGGATCAGAGCCGCCAGAGCCGAGTCGTACATCTCGCTGCCGAGCCCATGTCCGGTCAGCGAGGTGCCCGCCCGGATCCAGCGGGCGCACATCGCCACGGCGCTCTACGAGCCGGTGGATGCAGCCAACGACTCGCTGTCGAACAAGCTGTTCGAAGGGGTCGTCGCCGGAAGGCCGGTGATCGCCGGCAACCTGGCCGAAAACCGGACGGTAATCGAACGGTTTGGAATCGGCTGGTCGGTCCCGGTCGCTCCCGGACCACTCGCTGAACTACTACGCGCACTGGCCTCGGACCTACCTCGAGTCCAGGCGATGGCCGAGCACTGCTACCGGACCGGCCAGTCAGAATTTACCTGGGAGACAGAATCGTCCGCACTGCAGAAGCGGCTGTTGGAGGCCGTCGGGCCAGTGCCGGTCCAGGCCAATGCATCCGGAGCAACGCGATGAGCGAGCGGTGCGCGGTCCAGGTTATGCACGTCACCGGCGCGCGTCCCAACTTTCCCAAGGCGGCACCGGTCATCCGAGCGCTTGGCAGTCGAGGCATACAACAGCAGCTGGTACACACCGGGCAGCACTACGACGAGCAGATGTCCGAGGTGTTCTTCCGCCAGCTTGGCCTACCGGCGCCCGACGTGAATCTCGCAGTGGGCTCTGGAAGTCACGCCATCCAGACCGGCGAGATCATGACGCGGATGGAACGGCTCATCCTGGCATCCCGTCCACGCTTACTGGTCGTCTACGGCGACGTGAACTCCACCCTGGCTGCCACCCTGGTAGCAGCCAAACTGGCCGTTCCCGTCGCGCATGTAGAGGCAGGATTACGCAGCTTCAACCGTGCCATGCCGGAGGAGATCAACCGGCTGGTCACGGATCGGTTGTCCGACCTGCTCTTCGCCACGAGCCCCGAGGCACTCGTACATCTTGGCAATGAGGGGATCACCGCCGAAAAGATATTCTTCGTCGGTAACCCGATGATCGACACATTGCTCGCCAATCTGCACCTCCTCGAACCTGCGGCCGTCAGACAACAGCTGGGGCTACCAGGGCGGTATGCGGTGGCCACTTTGCACCGACCAGCCAACGTCGACGATCCTGACGACGCGGCGAAGCTCGTCAAGGTGATGCACGACGTGGCCGACCAGATCATCGTCGTGGTGCCGTTGCATCCTCGAGGGCGCGACCGCCTCAGGGCTGCGGGGTTTTTTCGGCATCCCCAGATCCGGGTCGTCGAACCGATGGGCTACATCGAGTTCCTCGGTCTCGTGCGGGGAGCTCACGTGGTAGTTACGGACTCCGGCGGCGTGCAAGAGGAGACGACGATTCTGGGCGTGCCGTGCCTGACGCTGCGTCCCGAAACTGAACGACCCGTGACGATCACGCATGGAACCAATCGGCTGGTGACCCATGAGGGTCTGGCGGCGGCGATACGGGAGGTTCTGTCAGCCGAGAAGGCCTCCTGCTTGCCCGTACCTCCCCTCTGGGACGGCCGGGCCGGAGAACGCATAGCCGACGTGGTGGCACAGTTCCTCGGTGATCCCGGCTCGGCGGCTGGAGGCCAGCCCGTCGGCGCACCTCGACCCGCGCCGTGGAGCGAAAGCGTGGCCAGCTCAAGTTGAGCCTCCTGGCCACGCCTGAAATAGCCAATCGGATACCAGGTCCAAAAACATGAAAAAGAGGACTTAAGGAGTGATGCTCAGTTAAATGGTGATGGACGCACGTGGCCACTGACCTGCCGCAGGTCATCTCGTTCGGCCGCGCAGGAGCAGGGAGTCGTTACATGCCGCCGGAAGTACACCGCGAGCAGCAGCCGGAATCCGTCATCGTGAGCCGGGCCAGAGCAAGTCGTCGTACCGCCGGTTTCCTGGGCGCGGACGCCCTCGCCTGGGTGGGCGGGTTCCTGGTCGCCAGTTGGGCGCGATACGAGTACGGGCTCAGTTCCGACCA
Organism: Micromonospora sonchi; assembly: GCF_014646235.1. Classification (GTDB taxonomy): domain Bacteria; phylum Actinomycetota; class Actinomycetes; order Mycobacteriales; family Micromonosporaceae; genus Micromonospora; species Micromonospora sonchi. The sequence goes on from NZ_BMNB01000014.1 coordinate 98,193, forward strand.
GGTGATCAACGCCCTGGTGCTCGGCGGCGCGGCCGCCGTGCTGCACGTGGGCGTCAGCGCCACCCGTCGTACTCACGCCGGACGCCAGCCCTTGGGTAGCGTCGAGGAGGTCCGCGGCCTCGCCGGCACCACCGCCACGACTGCCGCCGCGGTTCTACTCGCGCTGCTCGCCTTCGGCGACCGTCCGATACCCGCCAGTAGCCCCGTGGTCGGTGGCGCTCTGGCCCTGCTGCTGATGCTCAGCTTCCGCCTGCTGCACCGGCACCGGCGGGATCGCGCCATGCGTCCCGACGCCCGTTCGGCGACCCCGGTGCTGCTCTTCGGCCTCGGCGAGGCCGGTCAGGGTCTGGTACGCGCGATGCTGAGCGACCCGAAGGGCCGCTACCTGCCCGTCGGCGCGCTCGATGACGACCCGGACAAGCGGGACCTGCGAATCGCCGGTGTCCCCGTACTAGGCGGCCGCCACGACGTCGCTGACGCTATTCGCCGCACCGGCGCGACGACCCTGATCTTCGCCGTGGCCAACGCCGACGCCGCATTGATCCGGCAGATGCGGGAGGCAACTCTCCGCACGGGTACGGCGTTCAAGGTGCTTCCGTCGGTCCGGGAACTGGTGGACCACCGGATCACGGTCAGCGACGTCCGGGACGTCCAGATCGGCGATCTGCTCGGCCGACGACAGGTGGTCGGTGATCTGACGTTGGACGACAACGGCCTCACCGGTCGGCGGATCCTCGTCACCGGTGCCGGTGGTTCGATCGGCTCCGAGCTGTGCCGGCAGATCATGCGCGCCAACCCCGGTGAGCTGATGATGCTCGACCGCGACGAGACGGCGCTGCACGGCCTCCAGATGTCGCTCACCGGGCGGGCGCTGCTGGACGGCTCCGAACTGATCCTCGCCGACCTGCGCGACGACGAGGCCATCCGGCGCATCTTCCGGGAACGCCGGCCCGAGATCGTCTTCCACGCCGCGGCGTTGAAGCACCTGACTCTGCTGCAACGGCATCCCGGTGAGGCGGTCAAGACCAACGTCTGGGGCACCCTCACCGTGCTCGACGCCTGCCAGGATGTCGCCCGCTTCGTCAACATCTCCACCGACAAGGCCGCGAACCCGATCAGCGTGCTCGGCTACTCGAAACGCCTCACCGAGATGCTCACCGCGCACGCTGCGGCAACCTACCCGGGCACCTTCCTCAGCGTCCGATTCGGCAACGTGCTCAGCAGCCGAGGTTCGGTGGTGACCGCGTTCCAGCGGCAGATCGAGGCAGGCCAGCCGTTGACCGTCACTCATCCTGACGTGACGCGCTACCTGATGACGGTGCAGGAGGCGGTGCACCTGGTACTCCAGGCGGCACACATCGGTCGCGACGGCGAGGCGCTGGTGCTCGACATGGGTGAGCCGGTCCGCATCGACGACCTGGCGCGCCGGATGATCGCCCAGGCCGCCACCCCGGTGGAGATCGTCTACACCGGGCTGCGGCCGGGCGAGAAGCTGCACGAGGACCTGCTCGGGCACGGGGAGAATGATCACCGGCCGCTGCATCCGCTGATCTCGCACGTGCCCGTGCCGGTGCTGGATCCGCTCGAGGTCAGTGGGATCGATCCGTTCGACGTCCCGGAGAAGGTCATCGACCAGCTCGCCCAAATCTGCGGCAGCCTGCCCGCGTCGTTTCCCGGGCGTGTGCCGGGGATACCGCTGGCCCGCTGATCTTCCCCGGTACGGGGCCGATGCCATGTCTCGTGGCGTCGGCCCTTCGACCGGGCGGCGGACGTCGAGCCGGGCCCGTGCCCCCGGCTCGCCGTCCGGGCGTGGAGTCGGGGCTCCTCAGCCAGACAGCACGTCGGTGACCAGGTTTTGGGCCTCCTGTTGGAGGCGAGCCAGGTGGTCGGGACCCTGGAACGACTCGGCGTAGATCTTGTAGACGTCCTCGGTACCGGAGGGACGGGCGGCGAACCACCCCGACTCGGTGGTCACCTTCAGGCCGCCGATCGGGGCGCCGTTGCCGGGCGCGGTGGTCAGAATGGCGGTGATCGGCTCACCGGCCAACTCGGTGGCGGTCACCTGCTCGGGCGAGAGCTTGCCGAGCACCGCCTTCTGCTCCCGGGTGGCGGGCGCGTCGATGCGGGCGTACGCGGGCGCGCCGAACCGTTCGGCCAGCTCGGCGAAGTGCTCGCTCGGGGTCCGCCCGGTCACCCCGATGATCTCGGCGGCGAGCAGGCAGAGCAGGATGCCGTCCTTGTCGGTCGTCCAGGTGCTGCCGTCGCGGCGCAGGAAGGACGCGCCGGCGCTCTCCTCCCCGCCGAAGCCGACCGCACCGTCCAGCAGGCCGGGCACGAACCACTTGAAGCCGACCGGCACCTCCAGCAGCGGGCGCCCGAGGTCGGCCGCCACCCGGTCGATCATCGAGGAGGAGACCAGGGTCTTGCCGACCGCGGCGGCCGGGCCCCACTGGTCACGGGTACGGAAGAGGTGGGCGATCGCCACCGCGAGGTAGTGGTTCGGGTTCATCAGCCCGGCGTCGGGGGTGACGATGCCGTGCCGGTCGGCGTCGGCGTCGTTGCCGGTGGCGACCTGGTAGTCGGCGCGCATCGCGATCAGCGACGCCATCGCGTTCGGCGAGGAGCAGTCCATCCGGATCTTGCCGTCGCCGTCCAACGTCATGAACCGCCAGGTCGGGTCGACGATCGGGTTGACCACGGTCAGGTCCAGCCGGTGCCGGTCGGCGATCTCACCCCAGTAGGCGACGCTGGCGCCACCGAGCGGGTCGGCACCGATGCGCACCCCGGCGGCGCGGATCGCGTCCAGGTCGAGCACCGCTGGCAGGTCGTCGACGTACGCGCCGAGGAAGTCGTACGTGCCGGTGGTGTCGGCGGCGCGGGCACGCGCGTACGGGATGCGGCGCACCTCCTTGAGCCCGGCGGCGAGGATCGCGTTCGCGCGCTCCTGGATCCACTTCGTGGCGTCGGAGTCGGCCGGCCCGCCGTGGGTGGGGTTGTACTTGAACCCGCCGTCGTCCGGCGGGTTGTGCGACGGGGTGATCACGATGCCGTCGGCGAGCCCGGTGGTGCGGCCCCGGTTGTGGCCGAGGATGGCGTGCGACACCGCCGGGGTGGGGGTGTAGCCGTCGCGGCTGTCCAGCAGCACGGTGACCTCGTTGGCGGCGAGCACCTCCAGGGCGTCCACCGTCGCCGGGGCGGAGAGCGCATGGGTGTCCCGGCCGAGGAAGAGCGGGCCGTCGACGCCCTGCTCCCGCCGGTAGTCGCAGAGCGCCTGGGTGACCGCGAGGATGTGGTCGGAGTTGAAGGCGTTGCGCAGGCTCGACCCGCGATGCCCGGAGGTGCCGAAGGAGACCTGCTGCGCCGGATCGGCCGGGTCGGGATGCTCGGCGTAGTAGGCGGTCACCAGCCGGGGCACGTCGACCAGGTCGGCGGGCTCGGCCGGCTGGCCGGCCCGGGGATGACTGCTCATGGTTCCACCTTCTGTCCCTTGCCGATGACCACGATGCCGTTGTCGGAAACGGTGTAGCGCTGCCGGTCCCGTTCCAGGTCCACGCCGATCTCGGCGCCCTCGGGCACGTAGACGTTCTTGTCCAGGATGGCCCGGCGCACCACCGCGTGCCGGCCAATTTCGACACCCTCCATCAACACCGCGCCGTCCACGTGCGCCCAGGAGTGCACCTTCACCTTCGGCGAGACGATCGAGTTCTCCACCAGCGAACCGGAGATCACCGCGCCGGGCGAGACCATCGAGGCCACCGCCCGGCCGACCCGCTCGCCCCACTGGTGCACGAACTTGGCCGGCGGGTACGGCGGCTGCTCGGTGTAGATCGGCCAGTCGAAGTTGTAGAGGTTGAACACCGGGTGCACGTTGATCAGATCCATGTGCGCGTCGTAGAACGAGTCGAGCGTCCCGACATCGCGCCAGTAACCCCGGTCCCGGTCGGTGCTGCCCGGCACCTCGTTGTCGCGGAAGTCGTAGACGTTCGCCTCGCCCCGCTCCACCAGCATCGGGATGATGCTGCCGCCCATGTCGTGCTTGCTGGTCTTGTCCTCCGCGTCGCGCTCGACCGCCTCGATCAGCGCCCGGGTGGTGAAGACGTAGTTGCCCATCGAGGCGTAGATCTGGTCGGGCGCGTCGGGCAGGCCGGCCGCGTCGGTGGGCTTCTCCCGGAAGGCCCGGATCCGCCGGCCGTCCTCGGCGACCTCGATGACGCCGAACTGGTCGGCGGTGGACAGCGGCTGCCGGATGCCGGCCACCGTCACGCCGGCGCCGGAGGCGATGTGGTCCTCCACCATCTGCTGGGGGTCCATCCGGTAGATGTGGTCGGCGCCGAACACGATCACGTGATCGGGCTGCTCGTCGTAGATCAGGTTGAAGCTCTGATAGATCGCGTCGGCCGACCCGGCGAACCACCACGGGCCACGGCGCTGCTGCGCGGGCACCGGAGTGACGTAGTTGCCCAGCAGGGTCGACATCCGCCAGGTCTTGGTGATGTGTCGGTCCAGGGAATGCGACTTGTACTGGGTCAGCACGACGATCTTCAGAAAGCCGGCGTTGGCCAGGTTGGAGAGGACGAAGTCGACCATGCGGTACATCCCGCCGAACGGAACGGCCGGCTTGGCCCGATCCGTGGTCAACGGCATCAGGCGCTTGCCCTCTCCACCGGCCAGGACGATCGCGAGCACCTTGGCAGCCATGAGCAGACGCTATCCATCCCGGTGCCACTTCACCACTCGTACGGGCACACTTCTGCACTAGGGTGCCGGGCATGACCGACACCCCGCTGCGCGTCGACCTGCTCACCCGGGAGTATCCGCCGGAGGTGTACGGCGGGGCCGGGGTGCACGTCGAGTACCTGGCCCGGGAGCTGCGCCGACTGGCCGAGGTGCGGGTGCACTGCTTCGGCGCGCCGCGCACCGAGCCGGGCGTGCGGGCGTACGCCGAACCGGCGGCCCTGACCGGCGCCAACCCGGCGCTGCGCACGATGGGCGTGGATCTGGAGATGGCCGCCGGCTGCGCCGGCGCGGACGTGGTGCACAGCCACACCTGGTACGCGAACCTGGCCGGACACACCGCGAAGCTGCTGTACGGGGTGCCGCACGTGGTGACCGCGCACAGCCTGGAGCCGCTGCGCCCGTGGAAGGCCGAGCAGCTCGGCGGCGGTTACGCGCTGTCCTCCTGGTGCGAGCGGACGGCGTACGAGTCGGCCGACGCGATCGTGGCGGTCAGCGCGGGGATGCGCCGTGACGTGCTGGCCGCGTACCCGGCGATCGACCCCGACCGGGTGCACGTGATCCACAACGGCATCGACACCGCGCAGTACGCCCCGGACCCGGGCACCGACGTGCTGGCGCGACTCGGCATCGACCCGGCCCTGCCCAGCGTGGTCTACGTCGGCCGGATCACCCGGCAGAAGGGCCTGCCGCACCTGCTGCGCGCCGCCCGCGACCTGCCGCCCGACACCCAGCTCGTGCTGCTGGCCGGCGCCCCGGACACTCCCGAGATCGCCGCCGAGGTGGAAGGGCTGGTCGCCGAGCTGCGCGCGGGACGCTCCGGGGTGATCTGGGTGGCGTCGATGTTGCCGAAATCCGAGGTGATCCAGATCCTCACCCACGCCACGATCTTCGTCTGCCCGTCGGTGTACGAGCCGATGGGCATCGTCAACCTGGAGGCGATGGCCTGCGAGACGGCGGTGGTGGCCACCGCCACCGGCGGCATCCCGGAGGTGGTCGCCGACGGCGAGACCGGCCTGCTGGTCCCGATCGACCAGGCCGGTCTCGACGGCACGCCACGGGACCCGGCACGCTTCGAGGCCGACCTGGCGGCGCGGATGAACGAGCTGCTGGCGAATCCGGACCGCGCGGGGGCGCTGGGGCGGGCCGGTCGGCGCCGCGCCGTCGAGCACTTCTCCTGGGACGCCATCGCCGCCCGCACCCTCGCCCTCTACCGCTCCCTGCGCGGGTAAGGAGGGGCCCCCTATTAACGCCTGCGGTAGAGAAGGGGCCCCTTCTTAACACCGGCACCGCTCGTCACGCAGCAACTCCATCAGGGCGTCGGTGGACATGTGCTCGGTCTGCGTCACGCCGCCGCCAAGGCCACGCATATGCCGTACCAGCCGCTGCCCTCGACTCTCGTCGACGCGGCCAGGAACATCACCCTTGCCCTTGCTGCCGTCCTCCACGGCACCACCTCCTGCTCCTCGCTCGATGCTCATAGATCTTGGGCACTTTCCGGTCAAAACGGTAAGGGTCCAGGATCTGTACGGCTGTCAGGTCGCGCCGAGGGTGGCGGCGAGGCGGGTCAGGGCGGCGGGGGCGGTGGTGGAGCCGGCCATGAGGGCGGCGACCAGGTCGCGGGCAGCGGGCCGGTCGTGCACCTCGCTGCGGGCGGTGCCTTCCGCCTCCAGCAGGGTCCGGCCCGCCCGGAACATCTCGCCGGTCGAGGCGTACACCCGGGCCACGTCGAGCAGGTACCCGGCACGGTGCTCGGGCGGCAACCACCGCCAGCTTTCGCCGGCCAGCAGCCGCTCGTGGCGTACCGTCGCCGTGGGCAGATCTCCACGGGCGGCCTCGACGAGCACGCGGACCGCCCGCACCGCCGCGGGGCCGAATCCCCCGCCGCCGTAGCTGCCGACCTCGGCGACCTCGGCGGCCTGGTCGACCAGCTTCCGGGCGCTGTCGTGGTCCGTCCGGTCGGCGGCGGCCAGGGCGGCCTGGAGCAGCAGCGTCCCGCGCAATGATCGGGCGCCGGCCCCGCGCGGGGCCGCCCCGTCCAGACCGACGACGGCGCCCGAGCCGGACAGCACGAGGCGGTGGGCGGCCACGACGGCGGCCCGCAGCGCGGCCCCGTTGCGGCCGCAGCACCGCAGGGCCTGACACAGCGGTACGGTGGCGACGGCGCTCACCTGCGGATCCTCCGTGGCCAGGGCGACGGCCATCCCCCGGTCGGCGGCCAACCACGCCAACTCCCCCTGGTCCACCTTGACCAGCGTCAGCGCGATGAGACCGTACACCGGCACCAGCAGCGCGTCGGTGGCCCGATTGGGTCGGGCCACCCGCACGGCGTCGAGCAGGCCGGGCAACAGGGCGAGCAGCACCGGGTACCGGGCGTGCCGGTAGCTCTGCTTCGCGTGCTCAAGGCTGGCCCGCAACTGCGCCAGGTCGGGCGGCCTGGGTGCGCCCTCGACGTGGTACCGCGCCAGGGCGGCCCGGATCCGCTCCACACCGGCGTCGGCGGGTGCCGGATGCGCGGGCCGCTCCGCCAGCAGGACCTGCACGTCGATCCGGAGCGCGTCGGCGATCTCCCGGAGGTTGGACACCCGTTCCAGCCGGCGTACCCCGCGCTCCACCTTGTCGACCCAGCTCTTGGACTTGCCGAGGCGGTCGGCGAACTGCTGCTGCGTCATGTTGCGCCGGACCCGCCACTGGGCGACCCGCCGGCCCACCGGCAACTCGTTCCTCACCGCACGATCCAGATCATGAGCAGAAGGAGTACGACCACCATCGCGCCGAGCCGGTAGGCGTACCGCCGCCGGGTGAGCGGCGCACGGGCGGGACGGGGCGGACAGGGCACCCGATCGCCGTCGGGGTGCCGGGGCCGCGCCCCCGGAACCGGGCTCGCCGACGGCAACGGCCCGTCGTGTGGACGTTCACGCATCTGTTCCTCCTTCCTGTGGGTGCGTTTGTTGTCGCTGGAACGACAAGAAACGCACCCACAGCGGGGTCAAGGAAGGTGCAAGTGAGGACGGGGCAGCCGGAGACCACCCCGCCCACTCGAAAGGCACTCCGCTGCTGACGAGAGGCCCAAGGCAAACCTAGCGTGCTGTGTATACACAGTCAACACTGCACGCACAGGATGCAGGATCGGCGTGGCATGCTCGACGCGCTGACGAGAGGCCGTTGCCATGCCCAGACAACCCGTATACGAGCAGATCATCGCCGATGTGATCGCGTCGATACAGTCCGGCGCGCTGCAACCTGGAGACAAGTTGCCGTCCATCGCGCAACTGTGCGAGCAGTACCGCGCCAGCCCCACGCCGATCCGGTTCGCGCTACGAATCCTCGACGAGCGAGGCTGGATCGAGGTCCACCAGGGCAAGGGGTCGTTCGTGGCGGACGAACCACCCGCCTGATCCCGCCCACTCGCCCGACCCACGCGCTCCTCGACCCGGCGGCGGTTGATCCACACAACTTCGGCGGAGTTGCGGTGTCAGCCCACCCGGGAAGCAGCAACTTCGGCGAAGTTGTGTGGATCATCGCGCCGCCCGCGCGTGTGGATCATCGCGCCGCCCGGGCGGTAAGGGCCCAAGATCTCGTTTGGTGGTCGGACGAGCGGGAAGCGGGCTGTCGCAGTAGGTTGGACCGGGTGAGTGGACGGTTTCCGATCGAAGACGTCTCCCCCGTCGTCTCCTGCGGGCGTTATCCGGCCAGGGCGGTCGTCGGCGAGTTGGTGCCGGTGTCGGCACTGGCCTATCGCGAGGGGCACGACGCGCTCGGCTGCAACGTGGTGTGGCTCGGCCCGGACGGGCGGGCACGACCGTTCACCCGGATGCGGCCCGGCGAGCCCGGCCAGGACCGGTGGCACGTCACCATCGCACCCGACGCCGTCGGCGAGTGGCTCTTCGCGGTGGAGGCGTTCAGCGACCCCTATCTGACCTGGCACAACGCGATCACCAAGAAGATCGCCGCTGGCCAGGGCGCGGTGGAGCTGGCCAACGACCTGGCCGAGGGCGTACGCGTGCTGAGTGCCGCCGCCGAGCTGGTACCCAAAGCCGACCGGCCCCGACTCGACCAGGCGACACAAGCCCTGCGCGACGCCGACCGGTCGCTGTCGGAACGAACCGGCCCGGCGCTGGAGCTGGCCGACCTGCTCTGGGAGCACCCGGTGCGGGAGCTGGTCGCCACCGGCGAGGAGTACCGCATCTGGGTGGACCGGGAGCGCGCCCTCTTCTCCGCCTGGTACGAGTTCTTCCCCCGCTCCGAGGGCGCGGTCCTCGCCACGGACGGCGAACCGGCCCGCTCCGGCACCTTCGCCACCGCCACCCAGCGCCTGCCCGGGGTGGCGGCGATGGGCTTCGACGTGCTCTACCTGCCGCCGATCCACCCGATCGGCCGGGTCAACCGCAAGGGCCCCAACAACAGCCTGGTCGCCGGGCCGGACGACGTGGGCTCGCCGTGGGCGATCGGCGCCGAGGAGGGCGGGCACGACGCGATCCACCCCGACCTGGGTACGGCGGAGGACTTCCGCGGCTTCGTCGCCGCCGCCGCGCAGCAGGGCCTGGAGGTGGCGATGGACCTGGCGTTGCAGTGCGCGCCGGACCACCCCTGGGTGACCGAGCATCCGGAGTGGTTCACCACCCGGGCCGACGGCAGCATCGCGTACGCGGAGAACCCGCCCAAGAAGTACCAGGACATCTACCCGCTGAACTTCGACAACGACCCCGACGGCGTCCGGGCGGAGGTCCTGCGGGTGGTGCTGCACTGGGTCGGCGAGGGCGTGAAGATCTTCCGGGTGGACAACCCGCACACCAAGCCGGTCGACTTCTGGCACTGGCTGATCTGGGAGGTCAAGCGGGTCGACCCGGACGTGCTCTTCCTCGCCGAGGCGTTCACCCGGCCGGCGATGATGCACGGGCTGGCCAAGGTCGGCTTCACCCAGTCGTACACGTACTTCACCTGGCGGACCTCGCCCGCCGAGATGCGCGAGTACTGCGCGGAGCTGGTGGCGGCGGCCGACTACATGCGGCCGAACTTCTGGCCCAACACGCCGGACATCCTGCACGAGACGTTGCAGCACGGCGGCCCGCCGATGTTCAAGATCCGGGCGGTGCTGGCCGCGCTGCTCTCCCCCTCCTGGGGCATGTACGCCGGCTACGAACTGTTCGAGCACGTGGCCCGGCCGGGCGCGGAGGAGTACCTCGACAACGAGAAGTACCAGCTGCGGCCCCGGGACTGGGCCGACGCGGAGGCGCAGGGGCGGTCCCTCGCCCCCTTCATCGCCACCCTCAACCGGGTCCGCCGGGACAACCCGGCCCTGCACCGGCTACGCAACCTGGTCTTCCACGACATCGACAACCCGGCGCTGCTCTGCTGGTCCAAGCGGGACCCGACCACCGGCAACACGGTGCTGGTGGTCTGCTCGTTCGACTCGCACACCGTGCAGTGGGGCAACACCACGCTGGACATGCCGGCGCTGGGGCTGGACTGGCACGACCGGTTCACCGTGCACGACGAGCTGACCGGGGCGAGCTACGACTGGGGGCAGCGCAACACGGTACGCCTCGACCCGTACCTGCAACCCGCCCACGTCTTCACCCTGCGCCGCCCCGGTGTTCCCGAGCCGGACGCCCGCGCCACGACGCCGCCGGTCAGCACCGCCGGGCCCCAGGGCGGCACCGCCTCCGCGACGAAGGACGATGCCCGATGGACCAGCTGATCTCCGGGGAGATCTACGACCCGCACGCCGTGCTCGGGGCGCACCCGGCCGACGGGCGTACGCTGATCCGCGCCCTGCGCCGGGGCGCGAGCGACGTCAGCGTCCTGGTCGGCGAGGAGCGGCACCCGATGACGCGGGTGCGCGACACCGGCGTCTTCGAGGCGGCCATCCCCGGCGAGGTGCTCGACTACCGGCTCGACGTCGACGGCGTGCGCCACGACGACCCGTACCGCTTCCCGCCGAGCCTGGGCGAGCTGGACCTGCACCTGATCAGCGAAGGCCGGCACGAGCGGTTGTGGGAGGCGCTCGGCGCCCGGGTGCTCGACGGCGGCGTGGCGTTCGCGGTCTGGGCGCCGAACGCCCGGGGCGTCCGCGTGGTCGGCGACTTCACCGGCTGGGCGCCCGACGACGGCTGGCCGATGCGGTCGCTGGGCTCGACCGGCGTGTGGGAGATCTTCGTGCCCGGGGCGTCCGCCGGCGCCCGGTACAAGTACCGGATCCTCGGCGCCGACGGGCACTGGCGGGACAAGGCCGACCCGCTCGCCGGGTACGCCGAGGTGCCGCCGGCCACCGCCTCCGTGGTGCACCGCTCGACGTACGAGTGGGGCGACGCGGACTGGCTGGCCCGGCGGGCGAAGCGGACGCCGCACCAGGAACCGATGAGCGTGTACGAGGTGCACCTCGGCTCGTGGCGGCCCGGCCTGGGCTACCGGGAGCTGGCCGAGCAGCTGACCGCGTACGTGGTCGAGTTGGGCTTCACGCATGTGGAGTTCCTGCCGGTGATGGAGCACCCGTTCGGCGGCTCCTGGGGCTACCAGGTGACCGGCTACTACGCCCCGACGTCGCGCTTCGGCGACCCGGACGACTTCCGCTACCTGGTGGACCGACTGCACGCCGCCGGGATCGGGGTGATCCTGGATTGGGTGCCGGCGCACTTCCCCAAGGACGACTGGGCCCTGGCGCGCTTCGACGGCACCCCGCTCTACGAGCACCCCGACCCGCGTCGCGGCGAGCACCCCGACTGGGGCACGTACGTCTTCGACTTCGGGCGTCGGGAGGTACGCAACTTCCTGGTCGCCAACGCGCTGTACTGGCTCGACGAGTTCCACGTCGACGGGCTGCGGGTGGACGCGGTCGCCTCGATGCTCTACCTGGACTATTCCCGCGCCGACGGGCAGTGGGCGCCCAACCAGTACGGCGGCCGGGAGAACCTGGAGGCCATCGCCTTCATGCAGGAGGCCAACGCGACGGTCTACAAGCACCATCCCGGGGTGGTGATGATCGCCGAGGAGTCCACCGCCTGGCCGGGGGTGACCCGGGCGACCAGCGACGGCGGGCTCGGTTTCGGGTTCAAGTGGAACATGGGCTGGATGCACGACACCCTGCTCTACACCTCGAAGGACCCGATCTACCGGCAGCACCACCACCATCAGCTCACCTTCTCCCTGGCGTACGCCTTCAGCGAGAACTACCTGCTGCCGATCAGCCACGACGAGGTGGTGCACGGCAAGGGGTCACTGCTCGGCAAGATGCCCGGCGACCAGTGGCAGCGGCTGGCCAACGTACGCGTGCTGCTGGCGTACATGTGGGCGCACCCGGGCAAGCAACTGCTCTTCATGGGCTGCGAGCTGGCCGACGACCGGGAGTGGAGCGAGGAGCGCGGCCTCGACTGGTACCTCCTGCACGACCCGGCCCGCGCCGGCGTGCAGCGCCTCGTCACCGACCTCAACCGGGCCTACCGGGACACCCCCGCCCTGTGGGCGCAGGACACCTCCCCCGCCGGCTTCCGCTGGCTCGCCAACGACGACGTCGCCAACAACACCGTCTCCTTCATCCGGATCGCGCCCGACGGCACGACCCTGGTCTGCGTGGCCAACTTCTCCGCGCTGCCCCTGGAGGACTACCGGCTCGGCCTTCCGGCCGCCGGGGCCTGGGCGGAGATCCTCAACACCGATTCCCACCACTACGGCGGCTCCGGGGTCGGCAACCTCGGCGCCGTCCACGCCGAGCCCCTCCCCTGGCACGGCCAACCCGCCTCCGCCGCGCTCCGCGTCCCCCCACTCGCCGCCCTCTGGCTCCGCCCAACGTGAAAGGAGGGGCCCCTTATTAACGCCTCGGGTAGAGGAAGGGCCCCTTATTAACACCGCCATCAACACCGCCGGATGAACCGCCCGGGCCCGTGCGCCGTACCACCGCGAACAGGTGGACGCGACGAGGCGGAGGTTCGATGGCGAACAGCAGGCGTACGACCGGGAGGGGCGGGACCTCACCGCGGCAGCGGAAGATCGCCGGGGTCGCGGCGATCGGGGTGACTCTGGGAGTGGCCTTCGCCGTGGCGACCGGCACGAGCCAGGCGGGCGAGAGCTGCGAGGGTCTCGACACCGCCGTGGGTAACAACCTGGCGTTCATCGCCGACCAGTTGGTGTTCCCTGACGCGCTCTCCGAGGCCCGGATCGCCAACCGGCAGGCCGTGATCGATCAGCTCGAACAGCGCCGCGCGGCAGCCGGCTGCACCGGCGAGGTGGAGGTGCCGGACGCGGACCCGAACGCGGCGCTCAACGGTGGCGCGGCGGAGGACTGCGACGGCTTGGACGGTGCGGTCCGCAACAACCTCGCCTTCATCGCGGGGCAGCGGCAGAACCCGGACGCGCTGTCGGAGGCGCGGATCGCCAACCGCCAGGCCGTCATCGACCTGCTCGAAGAGCGGCGTACCCTGGCCGGCTGCACCGGCGAGGTCGAGCTGACGCCGGGCAGCTGACCCGACGCCCACGTGACCGACGGCTGACGCCGACGAGCGCGGGCAGGCAGGGCCGGACGCAAGGCCCCGCCCGCCCCGCACCGCAAGACCCGTCGCACCGCAAGACCCGCCCCGCATCTGGGGGGGCGGCTCAGACCAGGTCGGCGCCGCGCAGCAGGGTCCAGAGGCCGGCGCCGTCGGGGGCGGAGAGCCACTTCTGCCCCACCGGCCCCTCGGTGGGGCGGTCGTGCGGAAGGGGCAGGCTACCGGCGAGCACCGCCTGGGTGGGCGAGAGGCGACGGATCGCCACGCCGGCCACGTTGTCCGGATGGGCGGCGGCGAACTCCCGGTAGATCTCCGGGTCGTGCTGGCCGTCGTCGCCGACGAGCAGCCAGCGTACGTCGGGGAACTCCTTGGCCAGCCGGGCCAGGGTGGCCCGCTTGTGCTCCCGCCCGCTACGGAACCAGCGGTCCTGAGTGGGCCCCCAGTCGGTCAGCAGCAGCGGCCCGGCCGGATAGAGGTGCCGGGACAGAAACCGGGTCAGCGTCGGAGCCACGTTCCACGCGCCGGTGGACAGGTAGAACACCGGGGCGCCGGGGTGGGCGGTCACCAGCCGCTCGTACAGCACCGCCATGCCGGGCACCGCCGCCCGGGCGTGCTCGTCCAGGACGAAGGTGTTCCACGCGGCGAGCAGCGGACGGGGCAGCGCGGTCACCATCACCGTGTCGTCGATGTCGGAGAGGACGCCGAAGCGGACCTGCGGGTCCAGAATGCGTACGGGCGCGTCGACCGGCTCGGCGTCCGGCATGCTGAGCCGCACCGAACCCCAACCGGGCGGCAGGTCCGCCTCCACCACCGTGTCGATGAAGCCGCTGCGGTCCGCCCGCGCCTCGTGAAGCACTCCGCCGGTCTCGATGGTCACGGTGACGTGCTTGGCCGGCAGGGTGGCGAAGCTGCGCCAGCCCCGTACCTTCTCCAGCCGGCCCCGCTGGCGGGTGTCCGGCCGTCCCAGCAGCACCCGGCACATCACCCGTAGCCAACCCGGCGCACCATAGCCGGTGTACGCGATGATGTTGATCCGCCAGCCGGTCCGCCGTAGCCGGCGTTCCACCAGTGCGTGTACGGCGTCCTCGATCCGCGCGGCCCGGTGCAGGTTCGGTACGGCCAGTTGGCCTGCGGGAGTGGGTGGCACGTTGCAACCCTGCCACACCCCGGCGACCCCGGCCACGCGAGCGTACCGCCCGGCTCGGGCGCCGTTTCGCCGCATCCGCGATCCCGGTACGCCGGTTGTTAAGAAGGGGCCCTTCCTATACACGAGGCGTTAACAGGGGGCCCTTCCTTACACAGAGGGGGTTTTGGTGCGAGGGCTGGACCGGGCGGCGTTCGTCGCGCTGTTGCTCGGGCTGGCCGGGATCGGTTACCGGCTGTTCCTCGTGCTGGACACCGTGCCGGTCGCCAACAGCGACGAGGCGACCTTCGGTCTGGCCGCGCTGCACATCGCGCAGGGTCGGGAGCACCCGATCTTCCTCTACGGCCAGCACTACATGGGCACGCTCCAGTCGTACCTGGCCGCGCCGCTGATCGCGGTGACCGGCCCGAGTTGGCCGGTGCTACGGCTGCCGGTGCTCGCGCTCTACGCGCTGTTCCTCTGGCTGATCCACCGGTTGACCCGGCGGATCGGCTCGCCATGGTTCGCCACGCTGGTCGTCGGGCTGCTGGCGCTGGGCTCCGAGCGGGTCGTCCGCGACCAGGTGACCACCGTCGGCGGCCGGCCGGAGGTCAAGGTCGCGGTGCTGGTGATGCTGCTGATCGTGCTGGGGCTGGCCCAGCGGACCGTCCGACGCCGGTGGCTGGCCGTCGGCGGCTTCGGGTTGCTCGCCGGCCTCGCCCTCTGGTCGGACTGGCTGATCGTGCCGTACCTGGCCACGGCCGGGCTGGCGCTGGTCTGGGCGATGCGCCGGGAGCTGATCGGCGGCGCCGGGCTGCTGCTGGTCGCCGGTTTCACCGTCGGCGTCGCCCCGATGATCCGCGACAATCTCGTCGCCGGGCCCGGGCAGGACTCCCTGTCCGTGCTGCGCTCCATCAGCGGCGGCACGGCGGCCGCCGCGTCCTGGCCGCGGCGGTTGGACGGCGGGCTGCTGGAGGGCGTACCGCTGGCCACCGGGCTCTGCCCGCTCACCGGCTGCGCCCGCTGGCAGGCGTGGTTCGGCCTGCTCTACCCGGTGCTGCTGGTCGTCGCGGCGGTGGTCGCGGTGGTCGCGTACCGGCGGGCCGGCGGGCGAGGTGAGCGGGTCGCGCCGGTGGTGCAGCTCGCGCTGGTCGCCGGTGCGGCGTTGACCCTGCTGTCGTACGTGCGCAGCCCGCTCGCCGCGACCGATCCGCTGGGCAACGCCCGCTACCTGTCGGTGCTGCAACTGTCGCTGCCGGCGGTGCTGTGGCCGCTGTGGCTGGCCGTGGTGGCCGGTTGGCGGAGAACGGCCCGTGCGGCGACCCGGTTGGTCGGCGCGTTGTCGGCCGCCGTGCTGGCCGCCCTGGCGGCGACCTCACTGGTGGTGACGGTGCTCTTCGCCACCGTCGGCGCGGCTCCGGGCCGACGGGAGGAGCGGCAGGCGCGGGCAATGGCCGCGATGGTGCGCGCCGCCGGACTGCGCGAGGTGTACGGGGAGTACTGGACCTGCAACCGGCTCGTCTTCGACACGGCCGAGGAGGTGGTCTGCGGGGTCCTCGACGAGAACCTGCGGCCCGGCCTGAACCGTTATTCCGCCTACTGGTCCCGGCTGGCTGCCGCCGCGCGACCCGGGTACGTGCTGGTGGTTGGCACACCGGCCGACCGGCGGCTGCGGGAACTGCTCGGCGACCGGGCCGACGAGGCGCTGCTCGCCGACGTCGGCGGGTATCGCGTGTACCACCCGGCGACGCCCGTGCGGCCGTGGCGGTAGGGCGGTGGCCGTACGCTGGCCGGGCCCGGCGCGTGGTGCGGACCGGGACGTCGAGGAGTCACCATGCTCATCCTGCTGCCGCCCTCGGAGGGCAAGGCCGACGCCGGCACCGGCCGCCGGCTGGACCTGGACCGGCTCTCGTTGCCGGAGCTGAACCCCGTGCGCGCGCAGGTGCTGGCCGCGTTGGTCGCGCTCAGCGCCGAGGAGCCGGAGGCGGCGCTGGCCGCTCTGGGGCTCGGTGCCGGCCAGCACGGGGAGCTGCGCCGCAACGCCCGGCTGGAACGGGCCGCCACCGCACCGGCCGGCCGGATCTACACTGGTGTGCTCTACGAGGCCCTCGACCTGCCCACCCTGCCACCGCCGGCGCAACGCGCCGCCGGGCGGCAGATCCTGGTCAGCTCCGGACTGTGGGGGGCGGTACGGCTGACCGACCGGATCCCGCCGTACCGCTGCCCGATCGGGGCCCGGATACCCGGCATCGGCGGGCTGCCGGCGTTGTGGCGGCGGGTCCTGGGCCCGGTGCTGTCCGCGGCGGCCGGCACCGGGCCGGTGCTGGACCTGCGCTCCGGCGCGTACGCCGCCGCCTGGACCCCGCGCGGCGAACTCGCCGACCGCACCGTCACCGTGCGGATCCTGCACGAACGGGAGGTCGACGGCGTGCCGGTGCGGTCGGTGGTCAGTCACTTCAACAAGGCGACCAAGGGGCGCCTGGTTCGGGACCTGCTGCTCGCCGGTGCCCGGCCGCGCACCGCCGACGCCCTGGTGGCCGCCCTGCGCGAGCTGAAGTACACCGTGTGTGAGCAACCGGCGTCCCCGGGCCGCCCCCGCCAGGTCGACGTCGTGGTCGCCGAGCTGTAACCAGACGCAAGATTTGCTCAAGGCTGGGCCGGATCGGTACCGCTCGCCCGTGTCACGGGTCACCGTAAGGAGGACCGACGCCGCAAGGAGGCCTCCGGTGGTTCAACCGATCCTGCTCGACCGGCCCCGTCCGCCGGCGGCCCAGCCGCCACTGGACTGGATAACGCTCGCCGACGCCTTCGAGACAGCCTGTCTGCTGCGCTGCATGCCGCCGCCGGCGACCTCAAGCCAGCGACACGGCGGGCAGCAGCCCGGCTTTCCGGCGACGATCGAGTTCAACCGGGAGGAGGCGGCGCGACGGACGCGGCAGTTGCTCGACCGGCTCGACATCCCGGCACGACACGAGCTGGCCGTCGGCGGGTTGCGCCGCCGCTACGAACTGCACCGGCTGCACGTGCCCCGCGAGCGCCGGCCGGCGTACACGGCGATGATGGAGAACGGCTGGCGGCGCGGCCGGCGGGAGCTGCTCGGCGGCCCGGTGCCCGGCGCCTCGACCGCGCGCCGGCAGTGGCGCACCCGGTTGGCCGCCGCCGCCTGGCGGGCCGCGCTGCTGGCGGGTGGACGACACGTCCGCCGGCACATCCTCGGCGTGCGGATCACCGACCGGGAACTGGCCGCCGTACTGGTCCGGGGTGCCGCGCTGCTCGACGTGCCGGCGCTGCTGCGCCCCGGCACCGGCTGCTACCTGGTCAGTGTCGCCCACGGCCCGGACCGCGACCGGATCCTGCGGCACGCCGGGGAGGAGGCCGGACAGAGCCGGGTCGCCTGACCGCGCGGTCAGCACGAATCCCGCCGCCCCGGGGGTTGCGTCATGGGGGTCCGGCGGCGCACAGTGCTGCCCGTGACCCGTACCCGGTACGCCGCCCGATCCCGGCGGCACGGCTCCCGTGTGGCTGTCCTCGTGGCCGTGCTGCTGGTCCTGCCCGGCATCGGCGGCTGTCGGGACGAACCCGCCCAGCCGGTACACATCCGCATCGCCACCGGCAGCCCGACCGCCGTCTACCACGCCTTCGGTCAGTCGCTGGCCACCATCCTCAACCGGGAGCTGCCCAACGTACGGGCGGAGGTGCTGGTCACCGCCGCCTCGATGGAGAACGTCAGGCTGCTCAACACCGGTGCGGCCGAACTCGGGTTCACCCAGGCCGACGTGCTGCCCGCCGATCCGGGGCCGGACCCGCCGGTGGTGGCGGTCGCCCGGGTCTACGACGACCTGCTGCACCTGGTCACCACCGCCAACAGCCCGGTACGGACGTTGACCGACCTGCGGGGTCGGCGGGTGTCGGTCGGCGCGGCGGGTTCGGGAACCGAGATCACGGTAAGCCGGCTGCTCACCGTGGCCAACCTGGACGACCAGGTGCACCGGCTACCGCTCGGCCTGGACGACTCGGTGGTCGCGCTACGCAACGGTGAGATCGACGCCTTCTTCTTCTCGGGCGGGCTGCCGGTGCGTGCCGTCGCCCAGTTCGCCCAGGACAACCCCACCCGCATCATCGACCTCGGGGAGTGGACCGCTCCGCTACGCCGGGGCAACCCGGAGGTGTACGTGCCGCGGGACGTGCCCCGCTCGGTGTACGGCATCGATCCGGTCACCACCGTGGCCAACCCCAACTATCTGCTGGTCCGGGCCGATCTGCCGGAGGATCTGGTCCGCGAGGTGACCCGGCTGCTGATGGAGCGACGCTCCGAGCTGGCCGCCGCCCATCCGGCGGCCGGCCGGATGAGCCCTCGCTCGGCGATCGCCACCTCGCCACTGCCATTGCATCCGGGCGCGACGGCGTACTACCGCGACAGCAAACCCTGAGCCGCCCGGTCAGGCCACTCGGGACGAAAGGTGGGCTGCCTCCGGCTGCTCGGCGTCGGCGGGCGCTTCGGTGGAGGTGGGGAACCACAGGGTGGCGACCAGCCCGCGTGGCGAGTTCGGGTGCATGGTGAGCCGACCGTCGGAGGCGTCGACCAGCACGGCGGCGATGGTCAGCCCCAGGCCGGCGCCGTCGACGTTCTGCACCTCCGGAGCCCGCCAGAACCGCTCGGTGGCCTGACCGAGCTGGCTGCGGGTCATGCCCGGGCCGGTGTCGCGCACCTCCAACTCGACCCCGCCGTCGCGGGCCGCGACGGTCACCGTCACCTCGCCGCCCGCCCCGCTGAACTTCACCGCGTTGTCGATCAGCGCGTCGAGCGCCTGGTCGATCGCGGTCGGCACGGTCCGGGCGTACGTCGGGACCGGGTCGGCCGCCAGGCGCAGCGTGACCGCACGGTGCCGGGCCAGCGGTTCCCACGCCGCCACCCGGGAGGCGGCCACGGCCGCTGCCTCGACGACCACCCGTTGGTTCTCCCGCCGCTCGGCCCGGGCCAGGGTGAGCAGCGCGTCGAGCAGCAGGGCCAACCGGTCGGTCTCCTCCAGGGCGAGCTGGTGCTCGGCGCGGCCCTGCGGATCGGTCAGGCAGGGCCCGAGTTCCTCCACCCGCAGCCGCAACGCGGTCAACGGGTTGCGCAGCTGGTGACTGGCGTGCGCGACGAACGCCCGCTGCCGGTCCATCACGTCGGAGACGACATCGGCCATGTGGTTGAAGCTGGCCGCCAGGCGGCGCAGCTCCGGCGGACCCAGCCGGTGCTGCACGCGGGCGCCACGGTCCCCCTCGGCGATCTCGTGGGTGACCGCGTCCAGTTCGGTGATCGGCCGCAGCACCCAGCCGGCCAGCCCGAACGCGGTGAGCACGCAGGCCAGCACGGCGAGCAGCCCCAGCGCGGCGAGCAGCAGCCACCAGGTGGTGACGGTGCGGCGGACCGCGTCGGCCGGGCTGGCGGTCACCACCGCGCCGAGCACCTCGCCGCCGTCGTTGATCGGTACCGCCACCACGATCGGCCCGTCCACCCAGGGCCAGACCGAGTCGGGCCCGCTGATCTGCTGGCCGGACAACGCGACGTCCAGCGCCTCCCGGGTGCCCAGGAACGGCCGCCAGTTCGGCGAGCCCACCACGACCTCCCGGTCCCGGTTGACCACCGCCGCGTCGATGCCGTACAGCTCCTGGTAGCTGTTCAGTTCGCTGTCGAGCGGACCGGTCGTGCCGCTGCGCAGCGCCGGGCCGGCCAGCGAGGCGAACCGGGTGGCGTCGGCCAGCCGATCAGCCCGGACCTGGTCGGTCTCCCGGGTCGCCAGGGTCGCCGCCAGTGGCGTGCCCAACGCCACCAGCACCAGCACCATCAGCAGCAGATAGCTGATCACCAGACGCCGACGCACCGCTGGCCCCTCACTCGGCTCGCAGCCGGTAGCCGACGCCGCGTACGGTCTCCACCAGGCGCGGATCGCCGAGCTTGCCGCGCAGCGAGCCGACGTGCACCTCCACGGTGTGCCGGTCGGCGAAGGTGGTCCCCCAGGCGTCGAGCAGGATCCGGTCGCGGGGTACGGCCACGCCGGGCTGCCGGGCCAACGAGAGCAGGACGTCGAACTCCTTGCGGGTCAGCGAGACCGCCCGGTCGGCCACGGTCACCGTGCGGGCGGCCACGTCGATGCGGATCGGCCCGACCTCGATCAGGTTCCGCTCCGGCGCGGCGTGTGCGGCCCGGCGGAGCACCGCCTCGATCCGGGCCTGAAGCTCCACCATCGAGAAGGGCTTGACCACGTAGTCGTCCGCGCCGAGCCGCAGCCCGAGCACCCGGTCCCGTTCCTCACCCCGGGCGGTCACCGCGATGATGCCCAGTTGGCTGCTGCGGCGGCGCAGTTCGCGGCACAGGTCGGTGCCGTCGCCGTCGGGCAGGGTCAGGTCGAGCAGCACCAGGTCGCACGGGGCGGCGGAGAGGGCGGCGGCGACGGTGGCGGCGTGTTCCACCTCGTACCCGCGCCGGGTCAGGGCGGACGACAACGCGGCGGCCACCCGACGGTCGTCCTCGACCAGCAGAATGCGCACCCCGGCCCCCATTCGTCGGTCCGTCGCCTTCGAATGGTGGCAGAAGGTCGCTCCGGACGGGAGGGCGGTCCCGTCCCGGTCGGCGCGGCCGGTCTCTCTAGAGTTGCAGGATGACTGACAAGAGCTCTGCGTCCCCCTCGGTCTTCGTCCATCCGACGGCTGACGTCGAGGAGGGGGCCCGGGTAGGCGCCGGGAGCAAGATCTGGCATCTGGCCCACATCCGCTCCTCTGCGCAGTTGGGCGCCGGCTGCGTGATCGGTCGCAACGTGTACGTCGACGCCGGCGTGACGGTCGGCGACCTCGTGAAGATCCAGAACAACGTCTCCGTCTACCAGGGCGTGACCCTGGAGGACGAGGTGTTCGTGGGCCCGTGCGCGGTCTTCACCAACGACTTTCGGCCGCGGGCCCAGAACCCGGATTGGAAGATCACTCCGACCCTGGTGCGTCGGGGCGCCTCGATCGGCGCGAACGCGACCCTGGTCTGCGGCATCGAGGTGGGCGAGTACGCGATGATCGCCGCGGGTTCGGTGGTCACCCGGGACGTCGCGCCGTACCAGCTGGTGGCGGGCAACCCGGCCCGGCCGAAAGGCTGGGTCGACGAGCAGGGCGAGGTCGTCTCGCGCGACGTGGACAACCCGCCCCGGCGAGGCTGACCCGCTCCGGCGAGAGTTCCAGCACCACCGACACGGACGAGGGGCCCGGCACAGCGTGGCGGGCCCCTCGTGTCGCAGCTGACGGTCAGCCTCCGATGACCACCCGGCGCACCCCGGTCCAGCGGACCGGGTCGGTGACCCGACGCCCGTCGACCAGCACCGTCACGCCGGGCAGGTCGGCGGGGCCGAGCGTCCGGTACTCGGCGTGGTCGGCCTGGATGACGGCAGCGCCGACCGGCTCACCGTCGTAGCCCGGCAGGCCGTGTGCCACCAACTCCTCGTTGGTGTACATCGGGTCGGAGACGTACGGCTTCGCGCCCCGCTTCCGCAGCTCCTCGACCGTCGGGAAGACGCCGGAGAAGGCGGTTTCCTTGACGCCGCCCCGGTAGGCGGCGCCGAGCACCAGCACACCGACCCCGGTCAGGTCGCCGTACGCGGCGGCCAGCAGGTCGACGGCGTACTCCGGCATGGCGGCGTTGGCTTCCCGGGCCGACCGCACGACGGTGGCCGCCGGGTCGTTCCACAGGTACATCCGCGGATAGATCGGGATGCAGTGCCCGCCGACCGCGATGCCCGGCGAGTGGATGTGGCTGTACGGCTGGGTGTTGCACGCCTCGATCACCTTGGTGACGTCGACGCCCACCGTGTCGGCGAACCGGGCGAACTGGTTCGCCAGGCCGATGTTGACGTCCCGGTAGGTCGTCTCGGCGAGCTTGGCCAGCTCGGAAGCCTCGGCCGAGCCCAGGTCCCAGACGCCGTTGGGGCGGTCCAGGTCGGGCCGCTCGTCGAAGTCCAGCACCGCCTCGTAGAAGCGCACGCCGTGCTGGGCCGACGCCTCGTCGATGCCGCCGACCAGCTTCGGGTAGCGGCGCAGGTCGGCGAAGACCCGACCGGTGAGCACCCGCTCCGGGCTGAAGACCAGGTGGAAGTCCGTGCCGGCGGTGAGCCCGGAGCCTTCCTGGAGCATCGACGCCCAGCGGTTGCGGGTGGTGCCGACCGGCAGGGTGGTCTCGTAGCTGACCAGGGTGCCCGGCTTGAGGCCGGCGGCGATCGCCCGGGTCGCGTTGTCCATCCAGCCGAAGTCCGGCACACCCTCGGCGTCCACGAAGAGCGGCACGACCACCACGACCGCCTCGGACTCGGCCACCGCGGCCGTGGTGTCCGTGGTGGCCGACAGCAACCCGGCGGCCACCGCCTCCTTCAGCTTGACGTCCAGGTCCGTCTCGCCGGGGAAGGGCACGGCCCCGTCATTGACCAGCTGGACGACCCGCTCGGAGACGTCGGCGCCGATCACCCGGTGTCCCTTCGAGGCGAACTGCACGGCCAGCGGCAGACCGATCTTCCCGAGGGCGACGACGCAGATGTTCATGGAACTACTTTCCTCTCGAGGGCCGCATGCGGCGAAGACGGGCGAGGACCCGACCGGGCGTCATCGGTGTGATCGTCACGATCACCAGGCCCTTGCGGTCCGTGCTGGCCGTGACGAGGTGGAACCGGAGGCCGTGGCGCGCCACCCGACGGGCCGCGGCGAGGCGTTGGTCGGCCCGCAGCGGCGCCGAGGCGACACCACCCAGCACGGTAACCTTGCCCTTGCCCTGCCACCGGCGTCCGCCGGACGGAAGGGCCGTGAGCAGCTGATCCACCGCGACTTCCGTCCGTACGACGGTACCTGGTCTGAAGGGACGCAAGGAATTCGCGGCGACGGCCAACTCACCGATGTTGACCTGCACCACGTCGGCGGGGAGTTCGGCCAGTGGCGCCCAGCCGCAGTGAGCCGTGATCACCAGTGCCGGAGCGCCGGAGGCATCTCGACCCCAGGTCAGCTCCGTAGCGGTGAGCTTGACCATGCGCTTGGCGGTCTGCCCGGTCACGTCGTACCACTCGTCGGGGAATCCCAGGTCGGCGTCGCGAAAGCCGGCGTAGTGGGCGTAGCAACGGCCGTCGCCGGCCGTCAGCGGAGGCAGCTTCTTGTCGCGCTGCTGGCGGATCAGCTGGCACAGCCGATCCAGATTCGCGTCCCGAGCGAGCAGCAGGCGCAGCCGCACATCGGCGGCGAGCCGCTCGATGATGGCATCGCTGAGGTAGCTCTGGGCCAGCTTGCGGATCCGCTGGTGGGCCTGCACCTGCACCTGCGGTTCAAGATCCAGGAAGTCGGCCTTGAGCAGCTTGGCCACCTCCCAGCTGAAGTTCCGCAGCAGGATCGCGTCCCGGCGTGGGCCGGGCTCGATCAGCCCCGCGACGAAGCCGATCAGCTCCTCGGCGCAGCGCAGCCGCTCTTCGAACCGGCTGGCGTAGGTGATGTTCTGCGCGTTGTCCCGCTTGACCGCGTAGTAGTAGACGTAGTCGGCCAGCACCGAGATCTTTCCGGCGCGGACGCAGGCCTCCAGGGTGAAGGGCTGGTCGCTGCCCATCGCCATGTCCTCGCGGAACCGCAGACCGTGCCGCTCGATCAGGTCTCGCCGGAACAGCTTCGTGTTCGACAGCGACCAGGGCAGCTCGCTGTCGAAGAGGTCGACCCGCTCCTCGGTGCTGGCGTAGATCGCCTGGTGGACGTAGCGCTTGTTGGTGCCGACCATCCGGCCGAGCACCACGTCCGAGCCCCACCGGTCGGCGGCGTCCACCAGCCGCTCCAACGCCTCCGGGCCGAGGTGGTCGTCGGAGCCGATGAAGAACACGTAGCGCCCTCGGGCGATCCCCAGGGCGCGGTTGCTCGGCGCCGCCGGCCCACCCGAGTTGGGCTGGTGCAGCACGGTGACGGTGCCGGGGTACTCCTTGGCGAAACGGTCCAACTCCTCCCCGCTGCCGTCGGTCGAGCCGTCGTCCACCGCGACCACCTCGAGCCGCTCCAGGCCGATGCTCTGGCCGACCAGCGAGTCCAGGCAGGCCGTGAGGTACGGCATGGTGTTGTAGACGGCGACCACCACCGTCACGTCTGGCGTGCTCACCGGCTCACTCGCACAGAGATCGGGGCCGGGCCCGCCGTCGGCGCAGCCAGCCGGGGCCGCGCCTGGCGCAGCCGGAGAAAAATGTCGTCGAGCACCTGCGCCTCCCAATACCAGCCGACCCGCGGACCGGGCCGGTCGTACGCGGCGCGGTAGCGGGCCGCGTCGACGGACACCACGATGCCCGCAACGAAGTCAGCATTCCTGGGCGCGAACGCCCCCGCCCTGCCCGGCTTTCAGACAGGCGCCGCGCCCCCGGACCGGAGCGAGTCTACGACAGGGATCTCGACCTGATACGCGCCGCCGTAGGCGGTCTGCGACCTACCACGCTCATTGTTACCCTCCATACGAGTTCAGCTACCGACCGCAAGTCAGCGTCGCGCCGCCGGGCCGGCCACGCGAATCATCCGATCATCCGGCTCAGGGCGAACGGAGACCGCCACCGATGAACGTGGTGACGACCGAGGAGTCGAACCGCTCGGCGCCGGTCTGGTCGACTGCAGGTTCCGGCCCGGATCGGCCCGATTGGGACCGGCGGCTGCGCGATGCCGCCCGGCACGTGCTCCCCGCGCTCGTCGCCTACGCGGTGATCCGCCTGGTGGGTGTGGTGACGCTCTACGTCTGGGCCCGGAGCACGGGCCGCTCCCCCGGTTCCCGGCTGGCGAGTTCGGACGGAATCCGGTATCTCGGAATCGCCCAGCAGGGGTATGACGGGTTCGAAAAGGCGCAGAGCGACATGGCGTTCTTCCCGCTCTACCCCGGGCTCATCGCCGCGCTGGACCGAGTCGCCCCGTTCAGTAACCGGGACGCGGCGCTGATCGTGGCCTGGCTGGCCGGTCTGGCCGCCGCCTGGGGGCTGTTCGCGATCGGGGCGTACCTGCACGACCGGCGTACCGGCGTGCTGCTCGCTGCGCTCTGGGCCGCCATACCGCACGCCGTCGTCCAATCGATGGCGTACAGCGAGTCGCTATTCACCGCCCTCGCCGCCTGGGCGCTTTACGCCCTGCTGCGCGGCCACTGGGTCACTGCCGGGGTGGTCTGCCTCTTCGCCGGACTGACCCGGCCGACCTCCTCCTCGTTGATCCCGGTGGTGGTACTAGCCGCGTTGGTGGCGATCGTCCGTCGCCGCGACGGCTGGCGTCCCTGGGCCGCCACGCTGCTCGCTCCGGCCGGCTGGCTCGGATACCTGGCCTGGGTGGGCAGCGAGGTCGGGCGGCCGGACGGCTGGTTCCACATCCAGTCCGCCGGCTGGCGAAGCACCTTCGACTTTGGCGCCTACACCTTCCGTCGCGGCCGGGAGGTACTGGCGGACCCGACCGTGCCGCAGCTGTTCGTGGTGAGCGTGGTGGTCCTGCTGGCACTGATGTTCTTCGTGCTCAGCCTGCTCGACCGGCAGCCGTGGCAGTTGCTGCTCTACAGCGGGCTGCTGCTGGTCACCACGCTCGGCTCGGCCGGCTACTACCACGCCAAGGCCCGGTTCCTGCTGCCGGCCTTCCCGCTGCTGCTGCCGGCGGCCGTGGCGCTGGCCCGCACCGGCCGGGCGCGGGCCGTCACCGTGCTGGTGGCGATGACCGCCTTTTCCACCTACTTTGGGGGGTACCTGCTGTTGATCTGGAAGTGGTCGCCCTGATCAGGTGACCGGTGGGCCGGGATCAGCGGGTGAACGGGCGGACGTCCCACAGCCAGACGTCGTCGACCCGCCGGCCCGGGCCGTACAGGGCGTCGAGCACGGTCTTCAGCGCCTCGTGCCGCCGGGTCCCCCGGTCGGGAAGCACCACCGCGTCGGCCTTCCAGTAGCGGACGTCGGCTCGCGCCTGGGTGATCTCGGCGGGGCCCACCGTGGTGTCCCGCTCACCCTTGGACACCGCCGTGAGCAGGTCGGCCGTGGGCTGCGGATCAACCCCCCAGCGGCCGGTGGCGTCGGTCGCGGAGCTCGGCCCGAGGAAGTAGCCCTCGGGCACGGCGAAGCCGGTAAGCCCGGCGGAACCCCAGTAGACCGAGGTCATCTGGGCGACCGGCACCGGCACCAGGGTGCGGCCGAGTGCCACGTGATCGCGCCAGGCCCCACCGGTGACGAAGTCCGGCACCGGGGGCCGGCCCTGCGCCGGCAGAGGTACCGGCAGGATGGGCAGGAGCGCGGCGGCCACGGCCACGGCGCCAGCCCCGAACGCGAGCCGACCACGTGGCCGCCCCCGACGGGCGGCGAGCCGATTCGCGGCCACTGCCAGCAGGACGCCGAGCGCCACGGTGGTGATCAAGGCGAACCTGGCCACCACCAGGGCGTCGAACACCGGCAGGTGCTGCACGAGCGCGAACGGTGCCGGGATGTCCGTACGGTGGGTGCCGACGGTCCAGGTGGTGCCGATCGCCAGCAGCGCCGTCACCAGTCCGACGATTCCGAGCACCCACGCGACGACCTCACGGCGCAGCCAGCAGAGCGCGCCGAGGGCGAGCACCAGCACGGGCCAGCCGTAGAAACTCGCCTGCTCGGTAGTGTTCGGCGCCCAGCCCACCGCGCTGGTCGGGCCGCCGGCGACCGACTGGGTGGCGAACCGGACGTACGAGCCGAGCTTCAGGGCGTACATGTCCGGGGTGCCCGGGTGACCGATGCGGTGCTGCAGACCGGCGAAATACATCCAGAGCGGGTACGCGGCCGCGACCGCCATCAGCCCGGCGGCGATCGCCAGGCCCGACAGCAGCCCACGCCAGCGTCGCACCGCGTCCCGGGCCCGGACGGCGAGATACGCCAGGACCAGCAGCAGGCAGCCGAACGCGGTGAGGAAGAGGATCTCCAGGCTGACGAAGAACTGCGCGGTCATCAGCGCGCCCAGCACCAGGCCGTCCCGGACCACGTGCCCGCCCCGACAGAGCGCGACCACCCGCCAGATGATGTACGGCACCAGCCACTGGGCCGTGATGTGCGGGTGGCCGTTGCTGTGCGAGACCAGCGCCGGGGCGAACGCGCAGAACAGGCCGCCCAGGAAGGCCGCCGCCCGGGAGTCGACCAGGTGTCGGGAAAGCATGTGGTACCAGGCGTAACCGGTACCGGCCAGGTTCAGGGTGATGAACAACAGGTAGGAGACGGGCGCGCCGAACAGCAGGGTGACCGGACTGAGCACCAGCCCGGGCAGTTGCATCCCGACGTTGGCCATCAGGTTGACCCCGTTCGGGGCGTTCTGGAGCGTGGTGAAGAAGGGGTTCTCCAGATGGCTGACCGCGTGCGCCGCGTACGCCAGCATCCACTCGTTGAAGCCCTGGTCGTCGGGGCGGCTGCCGAGCAGCCGACCGTCGGGGTCGCGCCACCCGCGACCGGTGACCCAGATTGCGCCGACGAGGAAGACCAGGGCGACCAGCGCGTCGACCCGCCACCGCCGGCTGGCACGACGGCCGGCCCCGGCCGATGGCTCGGAGCCCGCCGTCGGGGCGAGCGTCTTCGCCGTCGCCCCGGCGGTATCGGTGGAGACCGGCTCGCGATCGCGAGTGTCGGGCGTGGTCATGTGGCGCGTGGGGGAGGAATTCAGCTCTTCAGGAACGGAGCGAGCTGACGGGCCGTCCAGGTGCCGTCGTGATATGTCCGGGCGTACTCGGCGGACGCCAGACCGATCTTGACAGTAGCCTCCCGGTCGTCGAGTAGCGACTTCAGAACCTCGCCAAGGTTGCTCGGGTTGGCGTTGACGATCGGCAGGTCACCGCCGACGGTCTTGATGACCTGATCGCTCAGGTACGCCACTACCGGCTTGCCGGCAGCCATCGCCTCCACCGAGAAGGTGCCGAAGCTGCCGCTGGTGAACTGGTCCAGCACGATGTCACAGCTCTGGACGAGGCCACGCATCTCGGACCAGGTGACGCCCTCAGCGAGGCGCAGCTCGATGATGCCCTTGTCGTGCAGCGCCTGCACGATCGGCAGGATCCGGTCGGTGCCCTTGGTCCACCGCTTGGACGGCGCGTGCAGCACCAGCGGGCGGCTCCGCTCCATCACCGGCCGGTCACACGCCCAGGCTTCGACATCCACCACGAGCGGCGTCCAGGTGGCCCAGGGCAGATCCACCAACAGGTCCGGTGTGGTCACGAAGGCCGGCAGACCGCACTCCTCGGCCACCCGCCGGTTGCGTTCCGCCTTCTCGCGCAACTTGTCCACGAATCCCTCCGGCGCGTCCGCGAAGAGCGAGAACTCGTGCCGCTCCAGGTGCCGGTCGGGGTGGCGGATCTCGCTGCCGTGCGCCAGCAGCGCCACCTTGATGCCGGCCCGTTGTAGCGCCGGCAGGTCGCCCCCGATGTTGTCGCCGTTCAGGTGCCCGAACAGCGGCAGGAAAGCATCCGCCAGCACGTGGGTGTACGAGCTGAGCACCCGCTTGACCTGCTCAAGCTGGTAGTCCAGTTCCTTCTGGCGGCCCGGATCGAGGTAGATGTCGGCCGGGTAGTTGAACGAGGCGGGGGGCTTGTTCATCACCACCTCGATCGACACGTCCGAGTTGTCGCGGCTGATCGCTTTGGCGAATCCCGCGGCCTGCCCAGCGTAGTTCGCCGGGCCGATGCCGAGCCGGACAGCGGTGTCGGACAAGGGCTTCCAGTCCGGCAGCTCGCGCCGCGCGGCGGCCTGGCCGATCACCACCCCCGCCGGGCGCTCCTGCACCGACCACGGGATGTCGGCGCGGGGGGCAGCCGGCGCGAGGCCCGAGATGTCCCGGTAGAGCTGGAGCAGCTTCCTGCTCTGCCGCTCCCAGGACAGGTCGTCCAGGATGGATTCGGTGATGTTCGCGCTCAACTCCCGCCGCCGGGCGGTGGCCCGGCTGACCGCAGCCACGAAGCTGGCCACCTCACCGGAGGTGAACACCTCACCGATGTCGTGCTGCCTGACGTACGCGCTGACCACCTGTACGTCGCTGGCGACCAGGGGCAGCCCCGCGTGCAGGTATTCAGAGACCTTGGTCGGCAGGGACAGCTCGCAGTTCGGCGTCCGCCGGAACGGGATCAGTCCCAGGTCGGCCGAGCTGAGGTAGTCGGCCACCTCGTACGGCGCCACGTAGGGCAACAGGTGCACCCGGTCGCGTACGCCGAGCCTCTCCGCCTCCGCCAGCATTTCCTTCAGCAGCGCGGTCATCCGCCCGGTGACCACGGCCAGGTGATGCTCGGGCAGTTCGGGCAGGCCGGCGATGACGGTGTCCAGACCCCGCTCCGGGCCGATCCAGCCGGCGTACACCAGCAGCGGCACGTCCTCAGCGAGGCCGGCGCGGGCCCGAACGGACGCGTCGATGTTGCCGCTACGAATGCCCGCCCGGACCGGCGAGTTGCCCACCACGAGCGGAGTCTGCGGCAGTTTGTAGTGGCTGCGGAGCAGTTCGGCGATCTGGTCGGAGACGGTGACTACCGCGTCCGCGCGGTCGATGAACTCCCGCTCGGCGGCCTTGACGCCGCTGGCCTGCTGCGGCTTGGGCCACTCCACACCCTGGACGTACTCGTGGGCGTCGTAGAGCCAGACACAGTTCTTACCACGAGCGAGCAGCCGCGTCGCGCTCATCGCCGCGGTCGGAATGGTGTTGATGTCGTTGGCGTGGATGACGTCCGGCTCCAACTCCTCGAGCACCGGCCCGAAGGCCAGGTCGATGTCGAGCAGGATCGGCCAGTCGGAACGCCAGTCACCGGTGGGCGGCCCCGGCTTGCTGCCGTGGAACTGCTCCCAGCCCCAGGCCTTGACCCGCAGCTCGTGCAGGGCCTGGTGTGCCTTGATCCAGGCTCTCGGCGGCGGATTGTCCTTGGCGGTCTGCATGCGCAGCCAGGCCTGGTGTCGGGCCCGGTAGCGGTTCAGCGCCGACTTGTCGGGAATACGGAACTGGGTCAGTGCTTTGCGCACCCGATGCCGGTCGGCCTGCGAACGGGACAGCACCATCGCGACCGGCACCCGGATCACCTCGATCGGGCCCATCGTCGAACGCTCGACTTCCTTGCTCTTCTTCGTCGAGCTGCGACCCATCAGGATGACCTCCCAGCCGTCGCGAGCGGCGGCGATGGCGGTCTTCTGGACCCGGGAGTCTCCGGTGATGCCGTTCGACACGAGGACTACCAGTCTCGGCGGGCGGGAGAGCGATGACATACGCGGTCCTTCGGGATCAGGTGCGGGTCGGGAAGGCTACACGGCCGTGGCCTGCCAGAGCTGGCGCGGCTGCCCGGTCAGCGAATGGGGACGCCCTCGACCGGAGCAGCGCGCGGCGCATCGAAGGTGATCGTGCTGCCGTCGGAGGCCGAGCGCAGCACTGTCCCAGCCACCTCGACCGTCCGTAGCCCCTGTCGGAGGGTGACGATATCGCTCTCCTTGCCCTCGACGGCGTCCCGGAAACGCTCGTGCTCGACCAGCAGCGGTTCACGTTTCGGGATGGCGTAGCGGATCATGTCACCCTCGGCGACGCCGCGGAAGGCGCGCAGCGCCTCCCACTCCGTGCCGATCGCGGCGTTGGCGTAGAAGGTGAGGTCGGCGGTGAGGGTGTCGGCGACGAAGCAGCCCTTCTCGCCGGTGATCACCGTGGACCGTTCCTTGAGCGGGCTGAGCCAGTTGACCAGGTGGTTGACCATCGTGCCGTCGGCGAGCACACCGACGGCCGCCACCATGTCCTCGTGCAGCCGCCCGCTGCGGGAGACCGTCCGGGCGGACACCGAGGCGTACTCCTGGCCGGTCACCCAGCTGGTCAGGTCGATGTCGTGGGTGGCCAGGTCCATCACCACGCCGACGTCGGCGATCCGGTGCGGGAAGGGCCCCTGCCGCCGGGTCACCACCTGGTAGACCTCGCCCAGCTCGCCCGCCTCCAGGCGGGTGCGCAGGTTCTGCAGGGCGGGGTTGTACCGCTCGATGTGCCCGACCCCGGCCACCAGACCGCGGCTCTCGAACGCCTCGACGAGGCGGGTGGCCGCCTCGACGGACTGCGCGAGCGGCTTCTCGATCAGCGCGCACACCCCGTGTGCGGCGAGTTCGAGCCCGACCTGCTCGTGCAGCGCGGTCGGGCAGGCGACCACGGCGTAGTCGATGTCGAGGGCCAGCAGCTCGCTCAGGTCGGGCAGGACCGGTGCCCGGAGCAGACCGTTGGTGTCACCGATCGGGTCGACGATACCGACCAGCTCGACACCGTCGAGGCCGGACAGTACCCGGGCGTGGTTGCGCCCCATCGCGCCCAGGCCGATCAGTCCGGCGCGCAGCTTGCCACCCTGACGCGCGCTCACCGGGCACCACCGGCGAGGTTCGCGGCCTCGGCGATCCGCTCGAGGTCGGCGGGGCTCAGCGAGGGGTGCACCGGCAGCGAGATCACCTCGGCGGCGGCCCGCTCGGTCTCCGGCAGCTCCCACGGGCCGGGCTGGCCGTCCTCGCCGAGGTACGGCTTGAGTCGGTGGATCGGGATCGGGTAGTAGACGGCGTTGCCGATGCCCAGCTCGGTGAGGCGCGCCTGGGCGGCGTCCCGGTCGCCCCGGGTGCGGACGGTGTACTGGTGGTACACGTGCCGGGCGGCGTCCGCCACCGGCGGGGTGACCATGCCGGTGATGTTGGAGTCGAGGTACTTGGCGTTGGCCCGGCGCTGCTCGGTCCACTCGGCGAGCTGCGTCAGCTGCACCCGGCCGATCGCGGCGGCCACGTCGGTCATCCGCATGTTGGCCCCGACGATCTCGTTGGCGTACCGCTGCTCCATACCCTGGTTGCGCAGCAGCCGCAGGGTGCGGGCGAGCCCGGCGTCCGCGGTGCTGATCATGCCGCCCTCCAGGGAGTGCATGTTCTTGGTGGGGTAGAAGCTGAAGCACCCGGCGGTGCCGAACGCACCGACCGGGGTGCCGTGCAGGCTGGCGCCGTGGGCCTGGGCGGCGTCTTCGACGACGGCCAGGCCGTGCCGCTGCGCCAGCGCCATGATCTTGTCCATCGCGGCGGGGTGGCCGTACAGGTGGACCGGCATGACGGCGACGGTCCGCGGGGTGACCGCGGCGGCGACCGCCTCCGGGTCGAGGCAGAAGCTGCCCGGCTCGATGTCCACGAAGATCGGCTCGGCGCCGACCAGCCGCACGGCGTTGGCGCTGGCCGCGAAGGAGAACGACGGCACGATGACCTCGTCACCCGGGCCGAAGCCGAGCGCCAGCAGGGTCAACTGGAGGGCGGAGGTGCCGGAGTTGACGGCGACGCAGTGGCGGCCGGCGACCAGCTCCCCGAACTCCTCCTCGAACGCCGCGACCTCGGGCCCCTGCACCACCCTCCCGCTGCGCAGCACCCGCACCGCCGCCTCGATCTCGGCGTCACCGATGATCGGCCGGGCTGGCGGTATGAAGTCCGGGTGCGGCCCAGGCATAAGGGGTCCTCCTGTGATCACGGAACGACTCGCGGCGGTGGTTCGGGGTGCGATACTAGCCCGTTGGCCACCGGGCGGCAGATCGGCATTCACCTGTCGCCGGCCCGGGATTCACCATCCGCCTGGCGGGTGGCCATCCGCCGCAGCTCACGGCCGTGCGTCCTGGCCCGGCTCGGCAGCCGCCACCCGCAGGGCGGCCACGATGGCGTCCGCCATCCGGGCGAGTTCGGACGGCTCCAGCGGCACCCGGGCGATGGCCAGCCGCCAGTAGACCGGCCCGACGATCAGGTCGGCCGCAGCTCGCGGGTCGGCGTCGGCGGGCAGCTCGCCGCGCTCGACCGCCCGCCCGATGACGATCTTGCCGATGCGGTCCTGGTAGTCGTTCAGCGCGCCCTGTAGCGTGCCGGCGATCTGCGGGTTGCGCGCCGCCTCGGCGAGCAGGTCGGGGATGATCTGCGACGCCAACGGGTGGCCCAGTGCCCCGGTCACGACGAGCAGCAGCAGCCGCACGTCGCCGTCGAGGGTGCCGGTGTCCAGCAGCGGCAGCTTGCGGCTCGCGACGGCCGAGACCACGTCCAGCACCAGTTCGAGCTTGGAGCGCCAGCGGCGATAGATGGCTGTCTTGCTCACTCCGGCCCGGCGCGCCACCGCCTCGATCGACAGTCGGCCGTAGCCCACCTCGGCCAGTTCCTTGGTGACCGCGCGGCGGATCGCCTTGGTGATCTCATCACGGAGCACCGCGGCACCGGCCGGCGCCCGCCTCTTGTCGGTCTTCACGTGCGACAATGTACCGCAACGACGCTACGGTTGCGTCCCGACGTGTTTCGGACTACTGTCCACGCAGCGACGGGGGCGGCGCTCCCCCGCACTGGCCACGCTAGATTCCACGTCGCGAACATCCCGCCGGCACGACAAGATCGGAGCGCTTTTCCCCATGGCCAACGCGCTGGCCGACCCCGACTCCGGCCTGGCCCCAGCCCAGCTGGCCACCCGGTACGGGCTACGGATAGCTGGCGAGCGCCCCTCGCTGAGCCGCTACACCCGCCAACTCTGGCAGTACCGGCACTTCATCTCCGCGTACGCCCACGC
Organism: Micromonospora sonchi; assembly: GCF_014646235.1. Classification (GTDB taxonomy): domain Bacteria; phylum Actinomycetota; class Actinomycetes; order Mycobacteriales; family Micromonosporaceae; genus Micromonospora; species Micromonospora sonchi. Next base: position 132,066 of record NZ_BMNB01000014.1, read on the forward strand.
CAAGCTGACGGCCTCGTTCAGCAACGCCCGCCTCGGGCAGCTCTGGCAGGTGCTCACCCCGCTGACCAACGCGGCGGTCTACTTCCTCATCTTCGGTCTGATCCTCAAACAGAACCGGGGCATGGACAACTTCCTCGCCTACCTCACCGCCGGCGTGTTCATCTTCAACTTCACCCAGACCTGCGTGCAGAACGGCACCCAGGCGATCAGCGGCAACCTCGGTCTGATCCGCGCGCTGCACTTCCCCCGGGCCTGTCTGCCGCTGGCCATCACCGTCCAGCAGTTCCAGCAGCTGGTCGGCTCGCTGCTGGTCCTGTTCGGGATCGTGCTGGCCACCGGGGAGCCGCTCACCCTGATGTGGCTGATGCTGGTGCCGGCGATCCTGCTCCAGACGATCTTCAACGCCGGACTGACCATGACGGTGGCCCGGCTGGGCGCCAAGGCCACCGACCTGAAGCAGGTCATGCCCTTCGTCCTGCGGGCCTGGATGTACAGCTCCGGCGTGCTCTACAGCGTCGAACTGTTCGCCGACGCCCTGCCCGGTTGGGCCACCACGGTGCTCCAGTTCAACCCCATGCTGGTCTACATCGAGCTGGCCCGGGTCGCGCTGTTGGAAAACGCCCCGCTGCTCAGCCCCTCCCTGCTGCTGACCTGGCTGATCGCGCTGGGCTGGACGATCGTGATGGGCGTCGGCGGCTACCTCTACTTCTGGCGCGGCGAACAGGAGTACGGCCGTGGTTGACCACCTCGCGATGTCCAATGATGTGACGGTGACCCTGCCCCGGATCCAGGAGCGGATCCCGACCGTGGTGGTGGACGACGCGCACGTCGTCTACCGCGTGCACCGGGGCGCCGGCGGCAACCAGAGCCCGGTGGCGGCCTTCAAGCGGATGGTGACCCGCACCGCCGCGCCGAACGTCCGGGAGGTGCACGCGGTACGCGGAGTCTCCTTCACCGCGTACCGGGGCGAGGCGATCGGGTTGATCGGCACCAACGGCTCCGGCAAGTCGACCCTGCTGCGGGCCATCGCCGGGCTGTTGCCGGTGGAGCGTGGCGCGGTCTACACGCAGGGGCAGCCCTCCCTGCTCGGGGTGAACGCCGCGCTGCTCAACGACCTGCCCGGCGAGCGCAACGTCATGCTCGGTTGTCTGGCCATGGGCATGCCCCCGGCCGAGGTGCAGCGCAAGCTGCCGGAGATCATCGAGTTCTCCGGGATCAACCAGCGCGGTGACTTCGCCTCGCTGCCGATGCGTACCTACTCCTCCGGCATGTCGGCCCGGCTGCGGTTCTCCATCGCCGCCGCCAAGCAGCACGACGTGCTGCTGATCGACGAGGCTCTCGCCACGGGCGACAAGAGGTTCCGCAAGCGCAGCGAGAAACGGGTGCGGGAGTTGCGGGAGAGCGCCGGCACCGTCTTTTTGGTGAGCCACCAGCTCTCCTCGGTACGCGACACGTGCGAACGGACCATCTGGCTGGAATCGGGCGAGCTCCGGATGGACGGCCCGACCGAGGAGGTCCTGCGCGCCTACGAGACATTCACCAACGGCAAGTAAGTCTTCGCCGCGGCCGTGCGGCCATGGCGGGCGGCCGTCGACGCCACGTCGCCTCGTTGGGGCGACGTGGTCCGCGCGTTACTGTTCATCCCGTCGCCACCTCGGCGAAACCTTTCCCCCCAGGCCACCCACGAAACGACGCAGTTGAGAGCGAGGACCGGCAATGACGCAGGACCTGACCACCGACCCGGGCACCCGGCCGGAGCATCCGGCGCCGTGGCGACCCTCCCGGACGGTGGCCGTGGTGCTGGCCGGCGGCACCGGCACCCGGCTGGGCCTCGGCATCCCCAAGCAGCTCCTGAAGATCGCCGGTAAGCCGATCATCGAGCACACGCTGGCCGTCTTCGAGGCCGCGCCGGAGATCGACGAGATCATCGTGCTGATGGCCAGCGGCCACCTCGACGAGGCACGGCGGATCGTGGACAAGGCCGGCTTCCGCAAGGTCACCAAGGTGATCGAGGGTGGCGACACCCGCAACGCCACCACCCGCGTCGCCCTGGAGGCGGTCGGCGGGGAAGACTGCAACATCCTCTTTCACGACGCGGTACGACCGCTGCTCAACGGCCGGATCGTACGGGAGTGCGTGAACGCGCTCTGGACCTACTCGGCGGTCGACGTGGCCATCCCGTCGGCCGACACGATCATTCAGGTCGACGAGAACGACTGCATCACCGACATCCCGGTGCGCGCCACCCTGCGCCGGGGCCAGACCCCGCAGGCTTTCCGCTCGCCGACCATCCGCGAGGCGTACCGCCGGGCCGCGGGCGACCCGAACTTCGCCGCCACCGACGACTGCGGCGTGGTGCTGCGTTACCTGCCCGAGACGCCGATCAGGGTGATCGACGGCTCGGACGAGAACATCAAGGTCACCCACCCGGTCGACGTGCACCTGGCCGACAAGCTGTTCCAATTGGCCGCCGCCAAGGTGCCCCGACTGGCCGACCACCGCGCCTACAGCGAGGAGGTCGCGGGCCGCACCATCGTCGTCTTCGGCGGCAGCTACGGCATCGGCCACGACCTGACCGCGCTGGCCCGCAGCCACGGCGCCCAGGTCTTCCCGTTCAGCCGCTCCACCACCGGCACCCACGTGGAGCGGCCCGAGGACGTCGAGGCCGCGCTGCGGACCGCCTTCGAGGCCACCGGCCGGATCGACCACGTCGTGGTCACCGCCGGGATCCTGGAGAAGGGCGCGCTGGCCGAGATGGACCAGGACACCATCGACCGGGTGCTCCAGGTCAACTTCGTCGGCCCGGTGACCGTCGCCCGGCAGGCCCTGCCCTACCTCCAGCACACCAAGGGCCAACTGCTGCTCTACACCTCCAGCTCCTACACCCGGGGCCGCGCCGACTACGCGCTCTACTCGGCGACCAAGGCGGCCCTGGTCAACCTCACCCAGGCGCTGGCCGACGAGTGGGCGGAGCTGGGCGTACGGGTGAACATCATCAACCCGGAACGGACCGCCACCCCGATGCGGACCAAGGCGTTCGGCGAGGAGCCCGAGCACACCCTGCTCGCCGCCGAGACCGTCGCCCAGTCTTCGCTCGACGTGCTGCTCTCGGACCTCACCGGCCAGGTGATCGACGTCCGCCGGCCCCCTGGCGAGGCGCCGCTCGCCGTTCCCGCACCCGCCCAGGCCGATCGGCCGACCAACACCGCACCCGTCGGCTGACCGGCCGGCACCGTAGCGCGAAGGCGACACCGAGATGCGTGGTGACCTGGTCAGGAAGTTGGCCGCCCGAGGGCTGGCCACCGGTGGGGCGGTGCTGGCGTTCCTCGTGGTCGCGTTCACCAGTGTGACCGGCTGGGGGCTCGGCCTGGCGGTGGCCGCGCTCGCGGCCATCGTCTGGGAACGCCGGGTGCGCCCCGGCGCCGACAACGTCGCCGAGACCACCCTGGTCGCGGCCGGGGTCCTGGTCGGCTACGCCCGGCAGCTCGGCCCCGGTTTCGACCCCGCCCTGACCGCCGCCGCCCTGCTGCTGCTGGGGCTGCTGCTACTGACCGGTCCGCTGCGGGACGCCGGAAACCTGGAGATCCGCGCCGCCAACCTGCCGGTACGCACCCGGGTACCGCAGGTCGCCGCCGGCCTCGGCGATGCCTTGGCCGGGTTGCTCGCCGTACTGGCCCTGGCCGCCCTGGCGGCCCTGCCCGCCGCGGTCGCGCTGGCGGCGGTCCTGCTGCTGGGTGCCGTCGCCGGCGCGGTCGCGCTCGACCTGGCCCGGCGGCGGTTCCGGCCGGCCGCCGGCGGATCGCCGGTCACCCGGGCGCTGCGCCGGCACCGGCCCGAGTTCGTGCTGCACTTCTCCGCCCCGCCGGGCTCGGAATACCAGGTCACCATGTGGCTGCCGTACCTGGCGCGGATCGGCCGGCCGTTCGTGGTGATGGTGCGCGAGCCGGAGTCGCTGGCCACCATCGCGGCGGCCACCACCGCCCCGGTGCTCTACTGCCCCACCCTGCGGAGCATGGACGAGGTGCTGGTGCCCAGCCTTCGGGTGGCGTTCTACGTCAACCACGGCGCGAAGAACGCCCACTGTCTCCGCTTCACCCAGCTCACCCACGTCCAGTTGCATCACGGCGACAGCGACAAGGCGTCCAGCGCGAACCCGGTGTCGGCGATCTTCGACCGGATCTTCGTGGCCGGCGAGGCGGCCATCGACCGGTACGCCCGGGCCGGGGTGGAGATCCCGGCGGAGAAGTTCGTCGTGGTCGGTCGCCCGCAGGTCGAGACGATCGAGGTACGCGCCGAACCGGCCCGTGGCCTGGCCAACCCGACGGTGCTCTACACCCCCACCTGGACCGGGCACCACGCCGACGCCGACTACTGCTCGCTGCCGATGGCCGAGACGCTGCTGCGGCGGCTGCTGGACCGGGGTGCCACGGTGATCCTGCGGGCGCACCCCTACACCACGCGGAACCCGGCCTCGGCCCGTCACCTGGCCCGGCTGCACGACCTGCTCGCCGCCGACCGGTCCCGCACCGGCCGAGCGCACCTGTTCGGCGCCGCGGCCGGGCGACTGCCGCTGGCCGAGTGTGTGAACCGCGCCGACGCCCTGGTCTCCGACGTCTCCGGCGTCGTCTCCGACTGGCTGTACTCGGGCAAGCCGTACGCGGTCACCGACACCGGCGCCGACGGGGACCGCTTCACCGAACGGTTCCCGCTGGCCGCCTCCGGCTATGTGCTGCGTCGGGACCTGGACGACCTGGACGACGTGCTGACCCGGCTGCTCGACACCGACCCGCTCGCCGAGTCCCGCTGGGCGACCCGGCGGCGTTACCTGGGTGACTTTCCCGCCGAGGCGTACGCCGAGGCGTTCCTGGCCGCCGCCCGGCGCGAGCTGGACCCGACCTGGGCCCCGCCGACGCCCCGCACCGCAGCCACCGAGCCGCTCTCCCCGACCACCTGACCGTCCGTCGGACGCGCCGCACCTGCTGCCGGTGATCGCGGCCCGGGTGCCGCGTTGACGCCGTTCGTACCGGCGCTCGACGCGGCTGTGGCCGGCCCGCCCTCTGGGGACGGGAAGGCGTGAGACGGTCGGGCGCCCGGTCCCCGAGTGGAGACCGGGCGCCCGGCACGTCAGGTCGGTCAGGCCGAGTAGCCCCGGGTGGCCGCCCAGTTCGCGAGGTCGATGGTGGTCATCCAGTACGAGGGGTAGGACGCGTCGGCCGAGTCGGCGATCTTCACCAGCCGGCCCTCGTCCTCGTAGCCCACCACGGCGACGTAGTGCCCGCCGGGGAAGGAGTGCCAGCGACCGTTGGTGTCGGTGGCGCTGCCGGCCACGTTCACCACGATGCCGCGCCCGTCGGCAACGGCGGCCACGACGTCGGCCTGGAGCTGGTCCATCTGGGCCGGGGTGGCCGATCCTCCACGGATCCACCTGGTCTGGTACGGGTCGCCCTTGGCCACGGCGTTGAGGACGCGGGTGGTGTCCTCCGCCGAGTTGGTGCCGGCGTACGTGGTGCGGAGCTGGGCGGCCAGGGTGTCCTGGTCGCGTTTGACACCGCCGGCGCTGAGCGCGTTCCGCACGGCGGCCGGGCCGCAGTAGTAACCGTTGATCTGGGCCTGGTGGGCGTAGTCCAGGACCTTCTTCTTCGGCGGCTTCGGCGCGGCCTTCTTACTGGTCACGTCGGGATCCGGCGCGGCCGAGGTGGCCTTGGGCGACGGCGAGGCGGCGGCACTGGGTTCGGCCTGGCCGCTCGGCGCGGTCGAGGGGGACGGCGCCACCCGCTCCTCGCCACGGGAGGCCGCCGCGTCGCGACGCAGCTCGGCGACGGTGGTGATCTGGGCGGTGGCCGGGGCGTCCCCGGTGCCGGCGAGCACCGCACCGGAGCCGGTCGCCAGCACGAGCGCCGCCGCCGACACGGCGACGATCTGGTACGGACGCTCCGTCGCCAGGCGGCGGAGCTGACGTTTGACGCTGTGCTTCACGGCATTCCTCGACGAGGGTCGTGGAGGCGTGGGAACAACGGGGGGATCGTGCTGCACGGGGATGGAACTCCTTCCGACACCGCCGACCGGGTTAGCTGACGGATTCGGGCGGGAAGATCGCCCTACCGCGGGCCGAGGCTCGCGGATTCACCCCAGGTGTTGCAGTGGGTCCCCGGTTCGTGAGATCACGATTGAGCGGGTCGGCGCGGCGTCGCTTTTTGCGATCGGTTACCGCACCGGCCGGGCTGAGGCTACTGGCGGGTCAAAGCGCACGCCAGCCCTCCCCCACCTGCTTAAACATGGTCCGGCCCGATTATTTTCGGGTATTCGGCCACTGGCCTCGCTCTATGGGATTCGGGGAATCCGGTACGCCGTCAGGCGACAACCGGACCGCGCGCACAAAATGTCCCGGACTTTGTCTGCTCGATCCGCCCCAGCGCGTCCGGTGACCGTTTTCCGCAGCGTCGTGACCGGGATCACCAGACCCGGGGCGGCAACCCGGCCGCGGAGGGCGAGATCCGTCCGACCGCAGGACCGCAGGGTCACCCGATCAGCCCACCCGGGCGGGCCAGCCGGCGCATCATGGGTTGCTCCACATACCGGTGCAGCAGCCCGGCCAGGGTCAGGGTGAGCAGTAGGAACCCGATCACCGCGACGGGCCCCCACCAGCCGGGGAAGCCGGTCCCCCAGTCGCCGGTGAACCGCATGATCATCATGATCACGAACACGTGCACCAGGTAGAAGGCGAAGGAGACCTCGCCGAGCCAGAGCATCGGCCTGGACCGCAGCGGGGAGCGGCTGCCGCGTACGTCGGCGTCCGCCGCCGCGGCGATCAGCACGACGTACGCCGCCGAGAGGATCGCCGCCCACAACTCGGCCCGGATCCACTGCGCGGCCACCACCCAGGTCGCCACGAAGATCAGGCTCGCCACCGGTAGGCGCGGGCCCCGCCAGCGACCGCGCAGCATGAGTTCGGCGGCGGCCACCCCCATCCAGAACTCCAGCGACCGGACCAGCGGGAACACCTGGGTGAACCACCACCGGTACTGCTCCGGCACCAGCGTCTGGGCAGGCCAGAGCGCCAGGATCAGCAGCGGCACCGCGATCACCACGACCCACAGCAGCCACGGCCGGGCCCGTCGCACCAGCGGCAGGGCCAGCGGCAGGCAGAGGTAGAAGAACATCTCGCAGGAGAGCGACCAGCTCACGTTGTTGACGCTGTAGAAGTATCCGGGTCGGGGATCCCAGGCCTGGAGCAGGAGCAGGTTCTCCAGCGCGGCCACCGGGTTGATCGGGTCGGCGAACCAGAACGCGGCCAGCATGGCCAGCGCCCACATCACCAGGTGATTCGGATAGATCTTGGCGAATCGACGCCGCCAGAACCGCCGCTTGGAGTCACCGGGCCGGGCCGACCAGACCAGCACGAATCCGCTGAGGACGAAGAAGAACTGCACCCCGGACAGGCCCAGGGTGAACACCTTGCCCATCACCGCCTGGTGGTCCGGCTCGGCGATGATCCGCATGGTGCCGGCGTGGAAACCGAAGACCAGCAGCGCGGCGATCCACCGCAGCCCGGTCAGCGACGGCAGCCGGCTCGTCGCACCGCGCTCGGTCGTGGTGGTCGGCCGATCGACGGTCGTGCTGGTCATCCGGGCACCCTAACCGTTTCGGGCACTCCGGCCGCAATCGGGCCGGGACCGCGCCACGACAGCCGTCGTGCGCCGGCCCGGCGCGTCGGGCGGCTGTTCAGTTTCCTCACCGCTGCCGGTCACGTGAGGTTCCCGACCCGGCCATCCGGGCGGTCGAGGGTGTCCACGTGGCCATTCAGCCGACGCGAGCACCACTGCTGAGCATCGTCGTGCCGGTCTACGGCGTCGAGGCGTTCCTGCGCGAGTGCCTCGATTCCATCTACACCGACGTCCCGGTGGCCGAGGCGGCGGCGGTGGAACTGCTCGCCGTGGACGACGCCTCCCCGGACCGGTGCGGGCAACTACTGGACGAGTACGCCGCCGACCATCCGGGCGTACGAGTGCTGCACCTACGCCGGAACGTCGGCCTCGGACCGGCCCGCAACGCCGGCCTGGACGTGACCACCGGGCGGTACGTCTGGTTCGTCGACAGCGACGACCGGCTGCCACCGGGCACCGTTGCCGCCGTGCTCGACCGGCTGCGCACGGACCGGCCGGACGTGATGATGGTGGACCACCGGCGGGTGCACGAATGCGGGCGACACGAGGTGGATCCCAGCAGCCGTCTGCTGCGCGGTGCCCCGGGCGTGGTGCGGCTGGCCGACCGGCCGCAGTTGCTGCGGGTGCAGCACACCGCCTGGAACAAGGTGGTACGGCGTGACTTCCTGACCGAACTGGGCCTGCGCTTCCACCCCGGCTGGTACGAGGACATCCCGTTCAGCCATCCGCTGCTGATCGGCGCGGAGCGGATCTCGGTGCTGGACCGGGTCTGCTACCTGTACCGCCAGGGCCGTCCGGGTGCCATCACCTCGACCCGCAGCGGCCGGCACTTCGACGCCTTCGAGCAGTACGACCGGCTCTTCGCCTGGCTGGCCGCCCGCCACCCGGACGGACACTGGCACGCCGAACTGTTCGACCTGATGGTGAGTCACTTCCTGGTGGTGGTGGGCAACGACGACCGGCTCCACCCGCACCTGCGGCGGCGTTTCTTCCGCCGGGTGGCGGAGCACTACCGGCGCTACCTGCCGGACAGCGGCTACCCCCGCCCGGACGGGGTGGCCGGGCTCAAGCACCGGCTGGTCGACCGGGACAGCTACCTGGCGTACGCGGCGCTGCGGCGGGCGCACCGACTCGCCGGCCGGCTGCGTGCGCAGAAGGACGCCCCGGCGCCCCCGGTACCGCCGGCGACACCGGCGCCGGCCAGCAGCCCGCACCACGCACTGGTGCGGTCCCACGGAGACGGAACGGAATGACCACAGTGAAGATCGGCCCGCACCTGGTCGGCAGCGGAGAACGCCCGTTCGTGGTGGCCGAGATGTCCGGCAACCACAACGGCGACCTGGCGCGGGCACTGGCCATCGTGGACGCGGTGGCCGACAGCGGCGCGCACGCCCTGAAGTTGCAGACCTACCGTCCCGACACGCTCACCATCGACGTCGACGCGCCGGCCTTCCGCATCTCCGGCGGGCACGAGCTGTGGGGCGGGCAGAACCTCTACCGGCTCTACGAGCGGGCACACACCCCGTACGAGTGGCACGGGCCGATCTTCCGACGGGCCCGCGAGCGCGGTCTGACCGTCTTCTCCTCCCCGTTCGACGCCTCGGCGGTCGAACTGCTGGAGGAGCTGGACGCACCGGCTTACAAGATTGCTTCGTCGGAGCTGGTCGACCTGCCCCTGATCCGGCTGGTCGCCGCCACCGGAAAGCCACTGATCATCTCCACCGGGATGGCCACGCTGGCCGAGATCGACGCCGCCGTACGCACCGCCCTCGCCGGCGGGGCGGGCGGGATCGTGCTGCTGGCCTGCACCGTCTCGTACCCGGCACCTCCCGCCGACAGCAACCTGCGCCGTATTCCGGTGCTGGCGGAGGCGTTCGGCGTGCCGGTCGGTCTCTCCGACCACACCCCCGGCATCGGCGTCCCGGTCGCCTCGGTGGCGCTCGGCGCGTGCTTCATCGAGAAGCACGTCACGCTGGACCGCGCCGACGGCGGGGTGGACTCCGACTTCTCCCTGAGCCCGGCCGAACTGGCCGCCCTGGTGATCGAGTCGGAGCGGGCGTACGCGGCGCTCGGCGGCACCGCCGTCGGTCCGACCCCCGCCGAGCAGGAGGGGCTACGCTTCCGGCGCTCGCTCTACGTGGTGGCCGACGTACGCGCCGGCGACGAGGTCACCCCCGACAACGTCCGCTCCATCCGGCCGGCCGGCGGACTGCCGCCGGTGGAGGTCGACCGGGTGCTGGGCCGCCGCTTCACCACCGACGTGCCACGCGGCACCCCGCTGAGCTGGGACCTGATCTGACGCTGCCCGCCAGGCAGCGGCGGGGAAGCGCCCGACCGCCGCCAGGCTGATCAACTCGGTTTCGGCGGTGTGGCGGTATCCGCCCGCCCGGGATACCGCCACACCGCCGAAACGGCGCCCATGGCACTGCCGATGCGCGGATCGAGACCGGTATCAGGGTGGCGGGGCCTGGGCAGCGCGGCGCTCCGGCTTCGGCTCCGGCTTCGGCTCCGGCTCCGGCTCCGGCTCCGGCTCCGGCTCCGGCTCCGGCTCCGGCTCCGGCTCCGGCTCCGGCTCCCTAATGTTCGGCCCGCTGCGGCAGGGCCCGGGTGGGGTATGTGGTTGCTGTCAATCTGATAGCGCAAACGGGTCACAGTCCCTGACTACCGCGACAGCGCCCTGGGCGATAGCGCGAACGGTTCAGCTCGGCAGGGCCCACACACCCTGCCGTCATGCCCTGGCGAAAATGCACGGATCTGCGGCTCCCCGAGTACCGGCGGTCACGCACGGGCCCATTGATCATCACCGTTTCGCCGTGATGGCGGTGTCCCGACCGCTCGGACACCGCTGTACCGACGGAACGGAGTCGATCAACTGGCTGCGGAGATCAGCGGCCGATCACTGAGACAGACCGCAACAGGACTGGTGGTGTGCTGCGCGGTGCATCCTTGGCACGTCGGCTGGCAGTGCCGTCGTCGTCGGCCATGCCACACCGGCACGGCTCCATCCTCCGTCTTGCCCGCCTCGGCCCCATCGCCCCACCGCCGGCCGTTCCAAGTCACCCAAACCGCCGCCGTGGCGACGTCGGTTGGCATGCATGGCCGCAGCCTAGGGGCGACCGCCATCCGTCTTGATGTCGCTGACGAAGGCGGCCCAGGCAGCAGGCCCGAAGCTCAAAGTCCCGGCGGCAGGGGCCTTTGAGTCGCGTACGTCGATCTCGGTGCCTCGGTCGCGGACCTCGACGCACTGGCCGTTGCTGCCGGAACGGCTCGACGTCCGCCAGGCGTTACGCTCCATGCTCGCTCAGCTCCTTGATGAACTTGATCGACTCGGCCGGTGACCTCGCCAGCATCCTCAGATTGTCGTACGCCGCCGACAGCCGCGCCAGATCACGGCTGGATTCGAGGAACAGCTCACCGGCCAATGTCTCGATGTAGCCCAACGGCGGGTCGTCCTGCTCGAAACTGAGCAGGACGAAGCCACTGCTGTCCGCCAGGTGCGCGCCGGCTTCGAAGCGGAGCACCTGGATCGTGATGTTGGGCAGTTGGCTGACCTTGACCAGGTGGTGAAGCTGCTCGCGCAGTACGTCCGGGCCGCCGACCTCGGTCCGCAGGGACGCCTCGGACAGGATGGCGTGCAGCCGCAGCGGGGTCGGTTGCCGGTGCAGGACCTCCTGGCGGGTCATCCGGGCGGCGACGCGCTGGTCGACCGTTTCCGGGTCGGTTTCGCGGCCGATGATGTTGACTTCGCGGGCGTACCGCTCGGTCTGGAGTAGGCCGGGCACCAGCATCGGCTCGAAGTTCTTGAGATCGGCGGCTTCGGTCTCGTAGGCGATGTACGTGGCGTACTTGCCGCCGATGCGCTGCCACCAGCCCTCTTCACGCAGGTCGCGGGCAAGCTCCAACAGCGACGTGCCGGGCTCTTCGTCGATCCGGACGCCGTAGGTGACCAGCAGTTCCATGACGTCACCGGCCCGGAGTTTGATCTCTCCGGACTCGATCCGGCTGATCCGGGATGTCGAGCAGCGGATGAGATTCGCAGTCTCCTCGCCGGTCAGTCCCTTGGCTTCGCGGAGCTTGCGCAGCTCCCGACCGAGTCGACGGGAACGCGGCGTCGCTGGCGTGAATCGAGGCATGTAGTGATTCTGCATCAGTCCCGCCCGCTCGTCTGCCCCGACTCACACGCGGATATTAATCGATCATGCTTAGGTACTTGATTCGCATCATGTGATGCGAGAGTCTGATTGCCGTACGCAACGGGATGGGTTCAAGGCGTATGCGACCGCTGTGACACATCCACCTCCGGGACGGGTGCCGCGGGTGGACCTACTCCAACGCTCATCACAGAGGCGGAATGGCCAGGGTCTTGGGGCGCGATACCACCCCGACTCCCGGCCTTACTGGGAGGTGAGAAAGGTCGTGATCATGGAGGTGGTGGTGATGATGATGATGCTCAGTGCGGTGCTGCTGGGGTTCCTGGCCGGGCTGTTCGCGTTCAAGGTCAAGTCGCGGTGGTGCCCACGCTGCGGGGAGCCCACCCACGCCATGCCACCGGTGGAGGGCAATCGATGAACCGCCCCCACCGACGCGACCACAACTCGATACCCCTCGGCCGACGAGTAGCCGAACTACGCGCCAACCGAGGCATGAGCCAACAAACCTTCGCCGACCGACTCGGCAAATCCAAAAGCTGGGTCGACAAAATCGAACGCGGCGTACGCAAACTCGACCGCTACTCCGTCATCCGAGAGATCGCCGACGTCCTCCGCCTCGACCCCGACCTCCTCCTCGGCCCCCGCCAACCACCACCAACCGCACCCAAGCTGGACGGAGTCGACGCGGTCCGCGCCGCCCTCGCCCACTACCACGATCGGCCCCACCGCACCGTCACCGCGGACCAAGCCCGCCGGCAGGTCGCCTACGCCTGGATGACCTACCAACACGCCCGCTACCCACAACTCCTCGACGCCCTACCCGGTCTGCTCGACACCACCCACGGCACCCGAAGCCTGCTCGCCGCCACCTACCGCATCACCGCCGCCGTGCTGATCAAACTCGACCACCCGCGCCTCGCCTGGCTCGCCGCCGACCGCGCCGTCACCACCACCGCCGCCGACATCCCCACCCTCACCACCACCGCTACCATCGCCGTAACCCAAGCCCTACGCGCCCTCGGCCACCACCAACTCGCCCTCACCGCCGCCCTCACCGCCACCGGCACCGCAGACGACGATGCCGTACGCGGAACCCTCTTCCTCCAAGCCGCCCTCGCCGCCGCCAGCACCGGCGACCGCCGCAACACCCACGACCTACTCGACCACGCCGCCACCCTCACCGACCGGCGCAGCAGCCACCCGGACCCGCACCACACCGGCTTCGGACCAACCGCCGTCCAACTGGCCCGATCCCTCGCCGCCCACCACCTCGGCGACACCACCGAAGCCATCCACCAACACGAACACGCCATCCGCAGCAACGGCTGGCCACGCCTACCGCCCGAACACCGCGCCGCCCACCTCATCGACGCCGCCCGCGCCTACCTCGACACCGGCGACCCCACCCACGCCGGAAACGCGCTCCTCGACGCCGACCGCATCGCCCCCGCCGAGGTCCGCAGCCGCCCCGTCGCCCGTACCCTCCTCGCCGAAATCATCCAACGCGGACCGGCACCGGCCGACCTGGCACGACTGGCCACCGTCATCGGCCTGACCCGACAACCCTGAGCCGATCCACCAGGTTGCCCAATTCGCCTGGTAATGCTGTCCCTGGGTTACGGGCGGCGCGGGTTGCGGCATGTCGGGGTGTTCGGGCCCGCTGAGGCCGCGAGTTGCGGCATCTCGTGCGCAGACCACGAGGTGCGGCATCCTGCGCGACGACGCCGGGGTGAGAGCGCCTCAGGCTGATCGGCCGGTCGTCGCACCGGCCAGAACTCGCCTCGTCGCCACCGCCCCGTTGTCGGATTAAGGAACGCTGCAGAAGTAGATCAATCCCGTCACGATGCCGACCGTGCCGGTGACCTCTGTTGATGTCCAGCCGCCGGGACCATTCGCGTAGAGGTGGAAGGTACCGCTTCCGATGGACAGCAATCCACCGGAGACGGTGACCGTGGTGGCGTTGGGGCCGAGAGTTCCACCTCCGGAGAAGGGGCCCGACAGGCGCCACGTGAAGCCGCTGCGGGCCAGGCCGCCGACGGGCAGGTTCCAGGTGAAGGTCGGCGGATTGAGCAGGCCGGCGCTGCACTGCAGGTTGGTCGGTGGGTTGACCGTGCCAGACTGAAGGGAACCCAAGCCGTACTCGGTGTCGGTCCATGATGCCTGCGTCGACTGTGGCGGTGCGAGCAGAACGACAGTGCCAGCGAGCAACACGGAGACGGCACCCGAGATCCAGCGCCGCCGAACGCGGCCGGTCTGTTCCCCGGCCAGCCGGGCGGGGATCCGACAGCGCCTCACGACTGATCCACCCTGGTCCGGCGCCGGCGCGTGACGAGCATGAGCAGTAGGCCGGCGAGCAGCGCGCCGACACCGGCGAGCACCGGTGGCCACAGGTTGGTGCCGGTGCGCGGAAGCGGTTGGACCTTGCCGCCCGCCGAATGGCGTTCCCCGAAACCGGTCGCCGTGACGGTCAGGTCCGCTGACCCCGAGGCCCTGAAGTTCGCGAGCAGGCTCGCGGTGACGAGGATCCAACGCTGCTGGTCGGAGGGCATCTTGCTGATGGTGATCGGGTGTGCGACCAGTCTGGTGGCTGGGCCGTTGGCGAGAACCTGCTCCCCTGGACCGGTTGGGCAGACATCGTCAACCCACCGTTTGGTGCAGACGGCGGCCTTGACCTGGAGCCCGTCCGGGTCGACTGCGAGCGGGCCCCGCGCCGACAGCGTGATCTTCACCGTGCCGGCATGTTTCGCATGTGCCAGGACGCCCACCTGCCATGGCACCGGCTCGCCCGGCGCCATGCTTGTCATGCGCTCCTTGTCGCCGATCGATATCAGGGTGAGATATCTGCCACGAATGACCTCTTCGGTCTCGACTGCGCGGGCCTGGCCGGGTGCCGCCAGTACGGCAGCGGTGACGCCCGGCAGCGCAACCACCATGAGGAACATGCACCGTAAGGTCGAGTCACGGCGCGCTACCGCGGTGCGGCGCCGCGTCCGCGGCTCGGTGCCGCGCGGCCAGTACGCCCAGGTGACGATCGCCGCGGTCCCGATCGTGATCAGACTCATCGCATACACGTTCGACACCGCGCGCACCGCGTACCCGAGTTTGGGTACCGACCACTCGACGAGCCGCACGTGGGTCACCGCATACGGCGCGCTGTCGTTGGACTCGTTCGCGTCCCCGCGCAAGGTGAGCAGGCGAACCGATTCGTTGCCGTCGGCGATCTCGACGACCCGGTGGGTGATCGGTGGCTGCGGGTCGCGGTCGACGGTGACGATGTCTCCCACCTGGACCTCGGACGCGGGAATCTCCCGCACCACGGCCAGCGATCCGGCGGGAATGGTCGGGCTCATCGATCCGGTCTTGAACAGGATGAGCGAGATGTCGAAGAAGAACGCCAGCGGAACGAGAACGACGCACACCGTCCCGCCGACGGCGAGCAGGGTCAGCACCAGGTCGCCGACTCGGGAAAGGATCCCCTGCCACTGATGTACTCGCCCTACCATCTGATGAATCCTTTACGTGGAGGTAGCAGTGAATTGCCAGGTGACGATGGCGCTCGCACCCTGGTACGAGTTGCTGGCGCCGGACTGGATCCGCACTTCGAAGCAGAACCGCAGCTCCGGCGTCGTACCGCTCGGAGCGGTGATGGCGGACGAAACCGGTGAGCCGGGAACCGAGGTGACGGCCAGATAGCTGGGTCCGACGATCCACGTCGGCGAGCCGGCGAAGGCGGTGGCCGCACAGGTGGTGCTGGTGCTGGGGGTACGCACCGCCCGGTACTCGAGCGCGGGCACCAGGGCACCGGAGTTGTTCGACGAACCCGTCAGCTCGACCGCACCATCGACGCTCGTCGTCGATGTCGTTCGGATGTCGATCCAGGCGTAGTACGAGACCGTGGGTGACATCGCCGTCGCGTTGAACGCCAGCGTCGCGGCGCTCCCCGCCGGGGTGTGGCTTGCCCAGCTGCTGGACACGGTCTGCGATTCCGTGCCGAAGGTGCTCGCGGTGAAAGACGCGGTGCCGTACTCGCCGTCGGTCCACGCGGCGAGCGTGACCGTCGTTCCCATGCCGAGAACGAGGGCGCCTGCGAGTACGGCACGCGTCCGGAGAAGTCGTGGTGATCTGGCCGACGCCCAACGGCTGACCACTGTCGTCGCCTACTCCACAGACTCGGCCAGAAGCTGCCAGGTTTCGGTGACCTGCGAGTTCTGCACCAGGGTGTCATCGGCCGTGACGACGAAACACAGGAATGCCGGAGCACCAGGCGTAGCAGTATCAACGCCCTGCGTCAGACTGAACGGCACCGCCGGGTCAGCCACCGCGTCCAGCGCAGTGCCCTGCGGCACGATCCAGGTCGGATCGACGGGTGCCGGGCCGCAGTCGGCGAACGCTGCGACCGTCGCGATCCCATAGGTGAGGCCGACGAAGGTGGTCGGATCGGGGCTGGCCGACGCCACCGTCACGGTCGCGTCGTACGTCGTGCCCGCGGTCAGCCGGACGGCGAACGGCGCCGCCACCACGTCGTCGGGCGCGATGTTGCCGAAGCCGGTGCTGAACTGCAGCGCGGCAGCAGCGGCGGGCGTGGGGTGCTCGGCGTAGGTCGTGCCGTCCACGCTGCCTTCGATGCTGAACGTGCCCGCGGTGAACGTGCCCGTGGCGTACTCGGAGTCGTTCCAGGCCGCGAGGGTGATCGTCGCGCCGAGGCCGAGGGCGATCCCACCGGCCAAGATGGCCTTGAACTTGCGACTGCGTACTCGACTGCTCGAATCACCCATTGCCATCCATCTCGGTCGATTCATTGTGGTCTTGTCCTCCTTGTGCGACGCGGTTAGCTGTCCGGACCTGCAACAGAGCGCCAAACGGACGGAAGGGACGTAGCGGCACCTGTCACGTGCTCGCCACCATAAGACCTACTAATGGACGAAGGTCGTAGACCATCAGAAATCACCCACGGAAGGGGTCGCTCTTCCCCGAGCGGCGGCCGGCCGGCGGGAGGTGACTTGCCTACGCCCTGGCGAAGGCGACGGTGACGACCAGGTCGGCCAGGGGCAGGGTGCGCCACCGCCAGCGAGGGGCGGGCGGGACGGCCAGGCCGTGTCGGTGCCACCAGGTGGCTACCGGGATGTCGGTGAGCTTGGCGAGGCACTCGGTGCGGGTCCAGCGGGCCCAGAAGTTGGCGGCGCCGAAGCGGCTGGCCAACGCCGGGGGCGGCGGACCATCAGCGCGTTCGGCGTCGATCGCCACCCGCCAGCCGGGCACCGGTGGGCCGTACCAGCCGACGCAGCGTCCGTCGCCGAGGTGGCTGCGGGTGACCGCGTCGGCCGACTCGACGGCCGGGGCCACCCGCAGGTGTCGGTGCGCGGCAGCGAGCAGGGCGGACACCTGCGGTGGTCCCGGGCCCTGGGCGCGGGACCACCGGCTCGCCGACTCAGATCGAGGCGGCACCGTCGACCACGATGGCCTGGCCGTTGATGTTGGTCTGGTCGCGCAGCAGCAGCCGCACCACCGGCACCACCTCCGCCGGTTCGGTGAGGTGACCGGTCGGGGTACGGCGCACGATCTGGTCGAGTTGGGTCTGACCGAGCACGGCCGACATCTCCGAGGCGAAGAAGCCGGGCGCCACGGCGTTGACCAGCACCCGTCCGCCGAGCTCGCGGGCCAGCGACCGGGTCGCCGCATCCATCCCACCCTTGGTGGCGGAGTACGCGACCAGGCCGGGAAAGCCGCGCTGCGCGCAGATCGAGGTGACGTTCACGATGCGGCCACGCCGCCCCTGCGCCAGCATCCGCCGCACCACCAGGCGGGTGAGCTGCAACGGCGCGGTCAGGTTCGTCTCGATGATCCGGGCGATGTCGGCGTTCGCGGTGTGCACGTGCAGCGAGTCCTGACCGACGGCGGCGTTGTTGACCAGACCGTCGATCGGCCCGAGGCGGCCCTCCGCCGCCCGGACGAACGCCTGCGTGGCGGCGAGGTCGGTGACGTCCACCGAGTCGACGTGCGACCGATCCGGATGGGCGTCGGCGAGCTTGGCCAGCTCGGGGGTGACGGTACGCGCGAAGGCCGCCACCTTCAGGCCCGATTCGAGCAGGTCGGTGACGATGGCGAGGCCCAGGCCGCGCGACCCGCCGGAGACGAGCACCACGGTGGACGGCGGGACGAGCAGAGCAGGGGTGGCGGAGTCAGACATCACTCTTCAGGGTCTCCTTGACGGGGATCTCGGTCAGTACGCGGATCCGGCGCGGTACCGCGTACTCGGGAAGCCGATCGGCGCACCAACGCACCAGTCCCGCCTCGTCCGGCACCGCCGTCGGCTCAGTCGGCGCCGCCACGGTCGGCGAGTCGGGCCGCGGTGCGGGGGCGGCGGCGGTGAGCACCACCTCGGCGACGACCAGGTGGCCGAGCAGCGGGACCCGGCGACCGGTGACCCGGGCCCAGGCCACCCGCGGATGGGCGGTGAGCACGTCGCGTACTCCACCGGCGGAGACCTTGCTGCCACCGACGTTGATCTCGTCGGAGTGGAGCCGTCCGGTGATCAGCACCCGGTCGCCGACGAGCTGCGCACGGTCGCCGGTGTGCACCGGCCCGGCCAACCCCACCGCGTGGTGTGGCGAGGTGATCACCAGTTCTCCGTCGCGTACGCCGAGGGTGGGGCGGCCGGGTGTCGCCCGGTCCAGCCACTCGGCGGGGAAACCGGCCCGCCCGTCGTGCACCACGATGGCCGCGCCCACCTCGGAGGAGGCGTAGATCCAGGAGATCCGGGCCGTTGGGAACACCTCCCGCAGCCGGTCCAGGATCGGCTGGTCGACCGGCTCACCGCCGAGGGTGAGCTGACGCAGCGGCACCCGGGCCAGCCCGGCGGGATCGCGGTGCAGGATCCGACGCCAGAAGGTCGGCGTTCCGGAGGCGGCGTCCACACCGTACGCGGCGGCCAGCGCCGGCCAGTCGTCGAGCTGCTCCGGCTCGACCACCACCAGATCCTGCCCAGGCTGGGTCAGCGACAGCGTCACCACCTGCCACCAGGCGTACGTACCCGGGGCGTACGGGCAGAGCCAGGTGCGGGCGGATTGCTCCCCCCGGACGGTGGTCAACGACGCCAGCGTGTGCCCGACCCGCTTGGGACGGCCGGTGGAGCCGGAAGTCAGCAGCCACAGCCGGTCGTGTTCGACCGGCCGGAAGTCGGCCGGTGCCACCGCAGCGGCGGTGTCCACACCGGCGGCATCCGCGCCGAGGTCGGTCACCGTGAAACCGGCGTCACGCAGCTCGGCGCGCATCGCCTCGTCCACCCGGCCGGGCGTGCTGAGCAGCAGCTCACCGCCGTGCACCGCGTGGTGGCGGGCGGCGGCGAGCGCGTACCGGGCGGAGTGCGCGAGCACCGCGACCGGGGCCGCCGGCAGGGTCAGCTCCGGCAGGTCCCGCCAGGTCGTCGGAGTGCCGCCGACCACGATCCGGTTGTCGGCGCCGGCCGGATGGGAGGTGGCCGGGTGGGCGGGTGCGCTGCTCACTGCCGCTGCAGCTCGACGAGGAAGTCGAGCACGTCGCCGACGGTGGCGATCCGCCGCAGCCCGGGGGCGTCGAAGTTCAGCTCCTCGCCGGTCTCGTCCTCCACCCGCAGCGCCAGCTCGGAGAAGTCCAGCGACCGGAAACCGACCTCCCGCAGATCGGCACCATCGTCGTCGGGCAGCACCTTGCCCTGGTTCTTCAACACCTGGCCCATCAGCTCGCGAATCTGCGCCCGGCTCAATTCCGTCATGCGCCGGAGTGTACAGCCAGGGGATTCGGAATTAGGGTGCCCGGTGACCATCAGAACGGACGCCGAAAGCGAGCGGCACGTGCTAAGAGACGCCACCGGGGACGACGTTAACCTGATGTTGTCCTGGCGTAATCAGGAAATCAATCGACAGGCCAGCAAGAACAGTCACGTCATCACCACCGAGGAGCACTCGCGATGGTGGCGCGACGTCCGCACCGATCCCACCCGTCGGGTGCTGATCCACCTGCACGACGGGCTGCCGTGCGGCGTGGTCACCTTCTTCGACCTGCACTTCGGCGGGGCGCGTACCGGTTCGTGGGGCTTCTACCTGGATGCCGACGGCCTGGCCGAACGGGGTGCCACGCTGCCCGCCTGGCTGGCGGTCATGCGGGCGGCGGTCGATTACGCCTTCGACGTGCTCGAACTGGACCGCCTGGACGGCGAGGTGCTCGCCCACAACACCGTGGTCCGCCAGATGAACCGCCGGTTCCGTTTCGCCGAAGGCCCGGGTCGACGGGAGATCCACGACGGTCGGGAAATCATCGTCGTCCCCATCTCCCTCAATCGCGCCGACCGCCGCGCCCGCTGATTTTCCATTCACCTCCATGCGCCGTTCACCATGCGTTCACGGAGCGCCCTTCATTCATTGGCCCAGCGATTTCGGTTAACCGGACGGTCGGGGCCCTTTAACCCGTCGCCCTTAGCGTTCCCACCCGGCCGGCCCGGCCGAGGCACCGCCCGATCATTGACGAACACGGGAGCACCAGATTGAGTGAGCTGAGCGGATCGTCCATCCTCGTCACCGGCGGTACGGGTTCGTTCGGCCGGACCTTCCTGCGGCACCTGCTCGCCGAGGCCGACCCGGCCCGGGTGGTGGTCTTCTCCCGGGACGAGCTGAAGCAGTACGAGCTGCGCCAGCAGCTCGGCGACGACCCCCGGCTGCGCTGGTTCATCGGCGACGTCCGGGACCGGCACCGGCTGACCCGGGCGATGCACGGCGTCGACCACGTGGTGCACGCGGCGGCGCTCAAGCAGGTCGACACGGCCGAGTACAACCCGTCGGAGTTCATCGCCACCAACATCACCGGTTCCCAGCACGTCGTGGACGCGGCGATCGAGGCCGGGGTGAAGAAGGTCATCGCCCTCTCCACCGACAAGGCGTCCAGCCCGATCAACCTGTACGGCGCGACGAAGCTGGTCGGCGACAAGTTGTTCGTCTCCGCCAACCACTACGCCGCGCAGCACCCCACCCGGTTCGCGGTGGTGCGCTACGGCAACGTGGTCGGCAGCCGTGGCTCGGTGGTGCCGCTGTTCCGCCGGCTCGCCGACGAGGGCAGGAGCCTGCCGGTCACGGACAAGCGGATGACCCGCTTCTGGATCACCCTGGACCAGGCCGTCCAGTTCGTCCTGGACTCGTTCGACCAGATGCAGGGCGGCGAGCTGTTCGTGCCGCGCATCCCCAGCATGCGGATCCTCGACCTGGTGGAGGCGGTCGCCCCGGACGCCACCACCCACGAGATCGGCATCCGGCCGGGCGAGAAGCTGCACGAGGAGATGATCGCCCCGGACGACAGTCGCCGGACGCTGATCGCCAAGGACCGCTTCATCGTGCAGCCCACCATCGCCACCTGGGGCTACCAGCCGCCGGTCGGCTGCGAACCGGTGCCCGACGGTTTCGCGTACCAGTCGGACACCAACGACGAGTGGCTCACCGTGCCGCAGCTGCGCGACATGCTCGGCCTGCCGGCATGACCGATTTCCTCCCGTACGGGCGGCAGTCGGTGACCGACGACGACATCGACGCCGTGGTCGCCGCCCTGCGCGGCGACTGGCTCACCACCGGCCCGCAGGTCGCCGCCTTCGAGGCGGACCTCTCCGCCTGGGCCGGCGGAGCCGGTGTCGCCGCGGTCACCAGCGGCACGGCGGCGCTGCACGTGGCGTACGCGGCCGCCGGTGTCGGCCCCGGCGACGAGGTGATCGTCCCGCCGATGACGTTCGTGGCCACCGCCAGCAGCGCGGCGGCCCTGGGCGCCCGGGTCGTCTTCGCCGACGTGGTGGCGGAGACGTTCACCCTCGACCCGGCGGCGGTGGCCGCGTCGACCACCACGCGGACCAGGGTCGTCGCCGCAGTGGACTACGCCGGGCACCCCGCCGACTACGACGCGCTGCGCGCGGCGCTGGCCGGCAGCGACGCGCTGCTGCTCGCCGACGCCGCCCACTCGATCGGGGCCACCTACCGGGGCCGGCCGGTCGGCTCGCTGGCCGACCTGACGACGTTCTCGTTCTTCCCCACCAAGAACCTGACCACCGCCGAGGGCGGCGCGGTCGCCACCGGCGACCCGGAGCTGCTCAAGCGGGCCCGCCGGTTCCGCAACATCGGGCTGGTCCGGGAACGCGACGAGCAGCGCTGGCCGGACGAGGGCGGCTGGCACCAGGAGGTGCACTCCTTCGGGCTGAACTACCGGCTGCCCGACGTGCTCTGCGCGCTGGGCCGCAGCCAGCTGCGCCGCCTCGGCGACTTCCTCACTCGCCGCGCCGAGCTGGTGGCCCGCTACGACGAGGCCCTCGCGGAGCTGCCCGGCGTGCTGACCCCGGGCCGGCGGGACTGGGCGACACCGGCCTGGCACCTCTACCCCGTCCGGGTGCTCGACGGCCGCCGCCGCGAGGTGTACGACCGGATGCGCGCCGCCGGCATCGGCGTACAGGTCAACTACATCCCGGCGCACTGGCATCCCGCCTTCGCCGACCTCGGCTACCGGCGCGGCAGCTGCCCGGTGGCCGAGGCCTTCTACGCCCAGCAGCTGTCGCTGCCGCTCTACCCAGGGCTACGCGACACCGACCAGGACCGGGTGATCGACGCGCTCGCCGCCGCGCTGCGCGGCGCGCCGATCCGGTCGGCCGCCTGAGGGAACGCCGATGCACCACGCCAACCACTTCTACGGCCACGCCCACGTCCTGGCCCGCTACGCCGGCCTGGGTGACGGGCACCCACCGCGGATCAACGGGTACGTCCAGCACGGCTGGAACATCGGCGACGGTCTCGCCCCCGGTCACCCGTACGCCGAGCGGACACCGAGCCTGCTCTGGTCCGAGCAGACCCGGCGGCGGGCCTGGTCGCTGGGGCGGCGCAACGTCACCGTGATCGGGGCGCCCTTCGGCTACCTGCTGGCGATGCGCGCGGCGGATCAGTCGCAGCCGCCACGGGCAGGCACCATCTGGTACCCGTTCCACGGTTGGGAGGGCCAGCACGTCAAGGGCGACCACCAGGAGCTGATCGCGCGGATCCGGGACACCGAGCCCGGTCCGGTCACAGTCTGCCTGTACTGGCACGAGCACCGGATGCGCCGGGTGCGCCGACGCTACGAGAAGGCCGGCTTCCGGGTCATCTGTCACGGCTACCGGGGCCAGTGGTGGCGGGACACCGACCCGTTGTTCCTGGATCGCCAGCTCGCCGAGCTGCGCCGACACGCCCGGGTCGCCTCCAACCGGCTGACCAGCGCCATCTTCTACGGCATCGTCGCCGGCTGCGAGCCCGCCGTGTACGGCGACCCGATGGCGCTGGCCGGGGAGGATCCCACCTTCGGCGGCACCGCCCGGATCCGCCGGCAGTGGCCCGAGCTGCACGGCGAACAGGTGCACCTGCCGACCGCCGTGGAGATCGCCCACGCCGAGCTGGGCACCGACCACCGCTATCCGCCCGCAGCGTTGCGGGAGCTGCTCGGCTGGACGCAGTCGCCGGACCGGGCGCAGCCGCAGTTGGAGGCGGCATGACGGCCGGCACGGCGCCGGCGGTGCGGCTGCCCGGCGGCGAAATGCTGGCCTGGTCCGACCGGCCCGACGAGCACGCCGACCGTCCACTGGCGGCGCTGGCGGCGCGGCTGGTGCCGGCCGGTGCCCGGGTGCTGCTGGTCGGGGCGCACGACCCGGCGGTGCTCGACGCACTGGCCCACGCCCGCGTCACCTGCCTGCTGCGCGGCTACCGCGACGCGACGGCGGTCACCGGCCGGGTCGACCAGGTGGTGGTCGCCGGGTCGGCCGGCCTGCCGGCCGACGAGCAGTACGACGTGGTGATCGCCGGTGTCGGGCTGGGCGCGATCGAGTCGGTCGAAGGCCCCCGGCTGTGTTGGGACGAGCTGCTGGCCCGGCTGGCGGCGGCCCTACGCCCGGACGGCCAACTGCTGCTGCGCGTCCCCAACCCGCTCGGCCTGCACCGGTTGGTCGCCGGCGACGCCTGGTACGCCGGTCGGGCCGACCCCGAGTGGACGGTCGACGGGGTGCTCGACACCGGCCGCCCGGCCAACCTGGACCAGGTGCGCGTCCGGCTGGCCACCGCCGGACTGCGCGCCGGCACCTGCTATGCCGCCTATCCGCGCCCGGACCTGACCACCGCGTTGCTGGCCACCGACCAGCTGTCCTGGCGAACCACCAACGCGCTGTTCGACGCGGTGTTGCACGACGCCTGCACCAGCGGCTTCGCCGACCGGTTCGTGCTCGCCGACCCGGCCCGGCTGGCGGTGGACGCGCTGCACGCCGGGCGCGCCGCCGACCTGGCGCCGTCGTGGCTGGTGCTCGCCCGACGGACGAGCGCCAGCGGGTCCACGCCGGCACCGGCTGACATGGGCGAGCACGTCGGAGCCGACGGGCTGCCGGTGGCGCTGGTGCGGCTCGGCGAGGTGGGCAGCACCGTGGTCGAGGTGGTCGACGGGCCCTCGGGGTGGCACTGGCACCGCCCCGAACCGCACGCCCGCACCGAACCGCACGCCCGCACCGAGCCGGCGCCCGCGCCGTACGCGATCCGGACGGCCGCCCACCGCGACCCGGCGGCGCCGGACGGACCGGTGCCCGACGGGCGGCTGCTGCGCAGCCTGCTGCTCGACGGCTGCCTGCGCCGCGACACGCCCCGACTGCGGCACCTGCTGTGCGGGTACGCCGACTGGCTCGCCGGACAGGCCGACGACGGCCGGCTCACCGGGGCGGTGGCGCTGGCCGGGGCGGAGAACCTGGTCGTCGCCGGTGACCGCTTCGCGGTGCTCGACCCGACCTGGCGGGCCGACGAACCGTTACCGGTCGACGTGGTGCTGGCCAGGACCCTGTGGCGGTTCTCCGCCGACCTGCTCACCGGCGGGTACGCCCACCCGTGGACCTCCACGCTGGACGTGGCCGGCCTGACCGTGGTGCTCGGCGGCGTGGCCGGACGGGACCTCGACCGGGCCGTGGTGGAGGCCGCGGTGGAGACCGAGGCCGCCGTCGGCGCCACGGTACGCGGCCTGGACGCCGACGGGCCGGTCCGGCTCGCGGCCGACCTGCGCGCCGTCACGCCGACCGACCCGCCGCCCGGGCCGCGCAGCTACCAGCAGCTACGCGAGGCGTGGCTACGCCAGCGCGACGAGAACACCCGGCTGGCCGCCGCGCTGCGGTGGACCGAGGAGCTGCTCGCCTCCCGGGAACGCACCCTGCGCCTGGCCGAGGCGAAGATCAACCTGCTTAGCGGGACGCTCGGCTACAAGGCGGCCCGGCTGGCCATCACCCCGGCCCGGCTGGCCAGGCGCGGCGCCCGGGCCGCCACGCGCCGCGCCCGGGCGATCGTCACCCGGAAGGAACGGACGTGACCGAGCGGATCGTAGGGATCGTGCAGGCCCGGATGGGCTCGTCCCGGCTGCCCGGCAAGGTGCTCCGCCCGCTGGCCGGGCGCAGCGTGCTCGGTCGGGTAATCCGAGCCGCCCAGGACAGCGGGGTACTCGCCGACCTGGTGGTAGCGACCAGCACGGACCCCGGCGACGACGCGGTGGTCACCGAGTGCGACCGGCTCCGGGTGGCCTGGCACCGGGGCCCGGTCGACGACGTGCTGACCCGGTTCGTCGGGGCGCTCGACGCGCATCCCGCAGACGCTGTCATGCGGTTCACCGCCGACTGCCCGCTGCTGGACCCGGAGATCGTCACGCTGGTCGCCGCCGTGTACCGGGCGGTGCCGGGGCTGGACTACGCCAGCACGTCGATCGCCCGTACGCTGCCGCGCGGACTGGACGTGGAGATCATCCGCGCCGGCGCGCTGCGTACGGTGCAGCGGCTCGCCACCGACCACCACCGGGTGCACGTCACCTCGTACGCGTACGCTCATCCCGAGCTGTTCCGGGTGCTCGGCGTGACCCTCACGCCGGACCGGTCAGCGCTACGGCTCACCTTGGACACCGAACGGGACTGGCAGTTGGTCCGCGCGGTCGTCGACCACTTCGGTGACGTCAGCGTGCCGCTGGCCAAGCTCGCCGACTGGCTCGACGGGCAACCGGCGCTGCGCGCGCTCAACGCGACCGTACGGCAGAAGCGGTTGGAGGAGTCCTGAGCACCGTACGCGTGGGGCTGCGCTGCGACGCCGGGCCACAACGCGGCGTCGGCCACCTGGTCCGTAGTCTCGCCCTCGGCGAGGAACTGCTGGCCCGGGGCGCCGCCGTCGAAGTGTTCGGCGCGGTGGCCGGCGTCGACTGGGCCGCCGGGCAGCTCGCCGCCCGGGGCATCCCGCTGCGTCCCGGGCCGGACACCCCGCACGGGCTGGTCGCCGCGGCCCGTCGGCACGCGCTGGACGCCGTCGTGCTCGACTCCTACGAGCTGGATCCGGCCGGGGCGGGCGCGCTGCGCGCCGCGGGCGTGCTGACCCTGGCGATCGTCGACGGTGACACCCGGGGCCAGGACGCCGACCTCTACCTCGACCAGAACTTCGGCACCGACCTGGTGGTGCCGGCGGGACGGCTGCTGGCCGGCAGCGCGTACGCCCTGCTGCGCGACTCGGTGCTGGCGGCCCGCCCCGCGGCGGCCCGCCCCGCGATGCAGGTGGACCGACCGACCGTGCTGGCCTTCTTCGGCGGCACCGACGCGGCCGGCGCGGCGCCGCTGCTGACCGAGGTGCTGCTGGCCACCGGCCGCCCGATGGACCTCACCGTCGTCGCCGGCCGCCCCGAGACGGCCGACCGGCTGGCCCGGCTCACCCCGGGCCCCGGGCAGGCCGTGCTCCCGGTGCCCCCCACGGACGCCCTGCCCGCCCTGATCGCCGGAGCAGATCTGGTGGTCAGCGCGGCCGGCACGTCGGTCTGGGAGCTGTGCTGCCTGGCCGCGCCGTCGGCGCTGGTCTGCGTGGTGGACAACCAACGCGAGTCGTACCGCCGGGTGGTCGCCGCCGGACTGGCCGCCGGCCTCGGCGAACTACCGGCGCTGACCGCTTCGGGGACGACCGGACAGGCCACCCGGGCGACCGCCGCGCACACCCTGGACGAGCTGCTGACCAGCGGGGAACGCCGGGCGGCGCTATCCGCGCGGGCCCGGACGGCGGTGGACGGGCGGGGACGCGCGCGGGTCGTCGACGCGGTACTCGACGCACTGCACCGCCAACGCCTTCCCGTGGTCAGGGCAGTGCGGCCTCCAGCACGCCGTTGGTGATCCGCGTGGGCAGCACCTGCTGGTCGGTGCTGGACGGGCCGTGCACGACCTCGCCGTCCTTCAGTTGGAAGGTGCTGCCGTGCCAGGGGCAGACGACACAGGCCTGCCCGTCGACCTGGATCATTTTCCCCTGGTCGAGCGGTCCGCCCTGGTGGGCGCAGCGGGCCAGCATGACGGTGATGTCGCTGCCGTCCCGGTAGACCACCACGGGCACGTTGTCGACCCGCCGGGCCAGCATCTGGCCCTCGGGCAGCGAGTCGACCTCGGCCACCCGGCGCCACCCGTACTCGACCCGGTGCATGTCCGGGGTGCCCTGGTTGACCTGCGCGGTCTGCTTGTAGACGAGGTGACCGCCGAGGTAGCCACCCGCGCTCACCGCCGCCAAGCCGACCAAGCCGAGCGTACGGCCGAGCCCGTGCCGCCCGCGCAGCCGTGCGGCGAGCGAGCCCGCGTAGACAGCCACCGCCAGGGTGTTCGTGGCAGCATGCACCAAACCGACCCGCCGCTCCTCCTGCCACAGCCATGACCAGTCGTTGATGCCGGTCAGCGCGGCGGGCAGGGCACTCGCCGTGCCGACCGCGACCAGGATCGTGGCGGCCCGCTCCTGCCCGCGCGTCCGCCGCCCCGGCATCAGGTCGAGGACCACGCTGCTGAACCACGCGCCCATCGGAATCTGCACCAGCGCCGGGTGCAGCGGATGCCCCAGCCACACCCCGTGCAAGGCGTCCTTGACCCGTTGCGGCCGCAGCAGCGACCACACCCTGGGCTGGAGCCGGTCCCCAATCGGATCCAGCGCGGACGCCCGCTCCAACTTGTTCATCAGTGCCGTACGCATGGCCGCCCATACCCCGCTACCCAGCACTCAAACCCGGATCCGAAGGAGCCTGATCCGCCGACCGGGTGCTTGAGCGACCGCCCCGAGGACCCGCACGTCGCGTGCCGGCCCTCGGGGCGGTCCTGCGAACAGACCGGCGACGAGGCGATGGCGGGCACATGGCAGCGACCCGGACGATCAGCCCGGACCGCTCGTGCTACAAACAACTCCCAGGGTCGATCGCGCCCCCGTCACCACCCCCGACGTGAAGGGCAGCCATGACCCAGTCCCCTACCCCGACACGCTCCCGCTGGTCGCCCTGGACGGTGCACGGCGACGGCCGGACCGTACGCCCCGGCGACGTGGTGCATCCCGACGAACGGCTGTCCTGGCCGCGCACCCTGGGCGTCGGCGTGCAACACGTGGTGGCCATGTTCGGCGCCACCTTCACCGTGCCGCTGATCACCGGCTTCCCACCGGCCACCACCCTCTTCTTCTCCGGGCTGGGCACGCTGCTGTTCCTGGTCATCACCGGCAACCGGCTGCCGTCGTACCTCGGCTCGTCGTTCGCCTTCATCGCCCCGGTGCTGGCGGCCAAGGCCGGTGGTGACATCGGCCCGGCGCTCGGCGGCATCGTGGTGGCCGGCGCCGCGCTGGCCCTGGTCGGCCTCGTGGTGCAGTACGCCGGGGCCGGTTGGATCAACCGGCTGATGCCGCCCGTGGTCACCGGCGCCATCGTGATGCTGATCGGGCTCAACCTCGCCCCGGTCGCCTGGGACGGCGGCGGGGAGGGCGGGGTCAAGGCCCAGCCGCTGATCGCGGTGGTCACGCTCACCGCGATCCTGCTGTTCACCGTGCTCTTCCGGGGCTTCCTGGCCCGGCTGTCCATCCTGCTCGGGGTGCTGGTCGGCTGGCTGCTCGCCGCCCTCACCGGCGGACTGGCACCGGAGGCAGTCACCGGGCTGCGCGAGGCCCCCTGGATCGGGCTGCCCGAGTTCCACACGCCCAGCTTCAGCCTGCGCGCCGTGCTGCTGATCATCCCGGTGGTCCTGGTGTTGATCGCCGAGAACGCCGGCCACGTCAAGGCCGTCGCCGCCACCACCGGCCGCAACCTGGACCGGGACATGGGTCGGGCGTTCATGGGCGACGGCCTGGCCACCATGCTCGCCGGCTCCGGCGGCGGCTCCGGCACCACCACGTACGCCGAGAACATCGGCGTGATGGCCGCCACCCGGGTCTACTCCACGGCCGCGTACTGGGTGGCCGCGGTGGCCGCGGTGCTGCTCGGGCTCAGCCCCAAGGTCGGCGCGCTGATCCTCACCGTGCCGGCCGGCGTGCTCGGTGGCGCCACCACCGCCCTCTACGGGCTGATCGCGATCCTCGGCGCCCGGATCTGGCTGGACAACCGGGTCGACTTCCACGACCCGGTCAACCTGCTGACCGCCGCCGTCGCGGTGATCATCGGCGCCGCCAACTACACGCTCACCGCCGGCGACCTGTCCTTTAACGGCATCGCCCTGGGCACCGCCGCCGCCCTGCTGGTCTACCACGGCATGCGCCTGGTGGCCCGCCTGCGCGGCGCCACCCCGCCGACCCGTCAGGGCCCCGAGCCCGAACTCTGACCGTCCGGGAGGCCCGCCCTCGCCGACTCGGCGGGGGCGGGCTCGCCGGCACCACGGTCGTACGCGTCAGAACTGCGCGAAGAACCGCCACACCTCGCCCTTGGTCCAGGTCCTGGCGCCGCTGTCCCCGCCTCCGTCCACCGGGCCGGGGGTGTGCCCGCCGTCGAACGCGCCCCACTGCACCGGATAGCCGGCCCGGCATCCCGAGTAGACGGTGGTGATGTGGGTCCGGCTACCCGCCGCCGGTTCCCGCGGACTCTGCGCGGTGCAGCCGTTGTTGCGGACGAACCTGTCGCGCAGCGACCGCCCGCTGGCGATGTTGTCGGAGATGCCATGAATGCCGAAGTACGCGATCGGCTGGGTGCCACCACTGCATCCGCTCAGCTCCCGGGGAGCGCCGTAGACCGCGACGGCCCGGAAGACGTTCGCGCGGGCACAGGCAAGCGCGTAACTCATGGCGCCGCCGTAGCTGAACCCGAGGGCGAAGCGCTGCGTCGTGTTGACGCAGAGGTCGCTCTCGATCCGACGGATCATGTCGTCGACGAAGGTGACGTCCTCGCCACCGGAGTTGGCCCAGCCGTTGCCGATGCCCTGGGGCGCGACCAGGATCGCGCTGTTGTTCGACTGTTCCTGCTGCCCGTAGTAGGACCAGGCAGTCCCGTCGGCCCCGCCGTACGCGACATCGCCCGCGGTGCCACCCAACCAGTGGAACGCGAACATCAACCGGTAGCGGGTGTTGTTGTTGTAGTTGGCGGGAATCCGCAGGATGAAGCTACGACTCTTGCCGCTGCTCTGGATCGTGTGCGTGCCGTTGCCCAACGTCGGAGTTCTGCCGCACCCCGCGCCCGGCTCACCACTCGGCGGTGGTGGCGTGGGGCCGCCGCCGACAGGGAACAACTGCCACTGCTGGTTGGCACCGTTGCCGTCGGAATACTGAACGACGTTCGCCCCGTCCGCGGTCGAGGCACCCTGCACATCCACCGCCTTGTTGCTGTTCCGGTTGATCAGCCGGACGTGGCCTCCGTCGGAGTCGGCCAGCCGGAACTGCTGGTTCGTTCCGTTGTGGTCCGCCCACTGGATGATCGCGGCGCCGTCGGCGGTCGACGCGTTCGACACGTCCAGCACCTTGCCGGAATGCCGCGACTTCAGCCGGTAGTAGCCTCCGCCGGAGTCGACGAACTGCCATTGCTGATTGGCCCCGTCGTTGCGCGTCCACTGGCTGATCCGCGCGCCGTCGTTGGTGGCCAGGCCGTACACGTCCAGCGCCTTGCCACTGTTGCGGTTGACCAGCACGTACCAGGCGTTGGTGTCCACCGTCGCGGCAGCCGCGGGTGCCGCATTGACCGCGACGAGGGTGCCGGCCACCAGAAGCGCCGCACCCGCCCCGGCCACGACGGACCATCGCTGACGCCTGGGAGGAGAGGCGGGATGAAGCTCACCGTTCATTGATCCGCTCCTTCGACTAGAGACCCGCGCGATGAAAACGGACGGGCGTTGTCGCAGGCGCCGACGTCGGACGGTGGTGTCAACACGTTGGATCAGCCTGCGAAGCAAGGCTCAACGTATCGTCGTCATACGTCATACGTCAATGACCGATATCGATGTGTCGTCGCGCATCAGCCTCGCCACGCTCAGCCGGTGAGGACCCCCTACTCGCGGTCGATCTGGTGACCGACCACGGCCGGGCCGAGCATCACGGCGAAGCCGGAGCCGTCGCGGCGCGGATCCGCCGCGGGCAACTCCACCGCCTCGCCGTTCGCCGTCGACCCCACCGGCCGGGGGCCGACCCAGCCGACCACCACGCCGGTCTCACCCTTGAGGAACCGCTGCGCACGCACCCCGGCGGTCGCCCTTCCCTTCACCGGGTACGCCGAAAGCGGCGTCACCTTCACCGTCGCGCCGGTGGAGGTGACCACCATCGGCTCACCATGCTGCGGATCATCGGTGCGGACCGCGCCGAAGAAGACGACCTGCGCCCCGTCCGGCAGGGCGATCCCCGCCATGCCGCCGCCCTTGAGCCCCTGCGGCCGGACCAATCCGGCCGGGAAGCGCAGCAGCGACGCCGCGCTGGTCAGGAAGATCATCGACTCGGCATCGTCGGTCAACCACGTCGCCCCGACCACCTCGTCGCCCTCGCGCAGCCCGATCACCTCGAACTCGTCCGAGCGCACCGGCCAGTCCGGGGCACAGACCTTCACCACGCCGTGGCGGGTACCCAGCGCCAGGCCGGGCGAGCCCTCGGCGACCGGCCCCAACGGCGCCAGGCCGACCACCGTCTCCCCGGGCTCCAACGGCACCAGCTCGGCGGCGGACATCCCACCGCGCAGCGACACCGTGCCGGACTGCTCCGGCAGCACCGGCAACGGCAGCACGTCCACCTTGAAAGCCCGGCCGGTGCTGGTCACCAGCAGCACCCGGCCCCGAGCGGTGGAGTGCACCGCGGCGCGTACCGCGTCATGCCGGACCCGACCGTGCCGGCGACGCCCCTCGGCGGCCTCCTCCGACTCGGCCGCGGTGCGGGCGACCAGCCCGGTCGCCGACAGGATCACCTGGCACGGGTCGTCGGCCACCTCCAGCGGACCGGCCGGAACCGACGCCGCCAGCACCTCCTTGAGGTCGCCGTCGACCAGCGTGGTGCGACGGGGGGCGCCGAACTTCTTGACCACCGCGGCCAACTCGTCGGAGACCAGCTTCTTCAGCACCTTCTCGTCGTCCAGGATGGTGGACAACTCGGCGATCTCCGCACGCAGCTTCTCCTGCTCGGCCTCCAGCTCCAGCCGGTCGTACCTGGTGAGCCGGCGCAGCGGAGTGTCCAGGATGTAGCCGGCCTGGATCTCGGAGAGTTTGAACCGGCGCATCAGGCCGTCCTTGGCGTCCTGGGCGTCCTCGCTGGCCCGGATCAGCTTGACCACCTTGTCGATGTCCAGCAGGGCGATCAGCAGGCCGTCGACCAGGTGCAGCCGCTCCTCGCGCTTGCGCCTGCGGTACGCGCTGCGCCGGGTCACCACCTCGTAGCGGTGCGCCAGGAAGACCTCCAGCAGCGCCTTCAGCCCGAGGGTCCGCGGCTGGCCGTCGACCAGCACCAGATTGTTCACGCCGAAGGACTGCTCCAGCGGGGTGAGCCGGTACAGGTCGGCCAGCAGCGCCTGCGGATTCACCCCGACCTTGCACTCGACGACCAGGCGGGTGCCGTTCTCCCGGTCGGTGAGGTCCTTGACGTCGGCGATCCCGGTCAGCCGCTTGGTCTTGTTGACCTCGTTGGTGATGGCCGCGATGACCTTCTCCGCACCCACCCCGTACGGCAGCTCGACCACGGTGATCGCCTGCCGGCCCCGGCTGCCCTCCAGCGGGCCGATCTCCACCTTGCCGCGCATCCGCACCACACCACGACCGGTCTCGTACGCCCGACGCACCTCGTCCAGGCCGAGCAGCAGGCCACCGGTGGGCAGGTCCGGCCCGGGCACGAACTCCATCAGCCGGTCGAGCGTGGCGTCCGGGTGCCGGATCAGCCACCGGGCGGCGGAGACGACCTCACCCAGGTTGTGCGGGATCATGTTGGTCGCCATCCCCACCGCGATCCCCGAGGTGCCGTTGACCAGCAGGTTCGGGAAGGCGGCCGGCAGCACCGTGGGCTGGGTCAGCGAGCCGTCGTAGTTGGGCTCGACGTCGACGGTCTCCTCGCCCAGCTCACCGACGAGCAGCATCGCCTCCCGCGACATCCGAGCCTCGGTGTAACGCGCCGCTGCCGGTCCATCGTCTGGGCTTCCAAAGTTTCCATGCCCGTCGATGAGTGGCACGTTGAGCGAGAAGTCCTGCGCCATCCGGACCATCGCGTCGTAGATCGCGGTGTCGCCGTGCGGGTGGTAGCGCCCCATCACGTCGCCGACCACGCGGGCGGACTTGACGTGCGGCCGGTCCGGCCGGAAACCCGCCTCGTGCATCGCGTAGAGGATGCGCCGGTGCACCGGCTTGAGGCCGTCCCGGGCGTCGGGCAGCGCCCGGGAGTGGATCACCGAGAAGGCGTACTCCAGGTAGGAGTCGGAGACCTCGGTGACCAGCGGGTTGTCGAAGACCCGCGCGCCGGCCCGGTCGAACGCGGAGTGGTCGGTCTTCGTTTCCTTGCGGCGTGCCATGTGCTGCGCTGTCCTTCCGAGAGAGCCGGTGCTCAGGCGTCGATGGCGTCGCGGTCGATCCGGCCGGCGGAGTCGATCAGCCAGTTGCGGCGCGGCTCGACCTTCTCCCCCATCAGCAGGTCGAGGATCCGCTCGGCGGCGTCGACATCGTCCAGCGTGATCCGGCGTACCGCGCGGGTGGCCGGGTTCATCGTGGTCTCCCACAGCTCGTCGGCGTTCATCTCGCCGAGACCCTTGAACCGCGGGATGGGGGTGACGATCTGCTTGCCGGCCTGTTCCAGCTTGCGGACCGTCGTCTCCATTTCCGCCTGCGTGTAGGTGTAGATGGTCTGCGGGCTGCGCCCCTTGGTGGTGATCTTGTGTAGGGGCGGCATCGCGGCGTAGAGCCGACCAGCCTCGATCAGCGGCCGCATGTAGCGGGCGAAGAGGGTGATCAGCAGCGTCCGGATGTGCGCGCCGTCGACATCGGCGTCGGCCATGATGAGTACGCGGCCGTACCGCAGCCCCGACAGGTCGAAGGTACGCCCGGAGCCGGCGCCGAGCACCTGCACGATCGCCGCGCACTCGGCGTTGTCGAGCACCTGCTGAAGGTTGGCCTTCTGCACGTTCAGGATCTTGCCCCGAATCGGAAGAAGCGCCTGATACTCGGCAGATCGGGCAAGTCGCCCTGTCCCCAGGGCGCTGTCCCCCTCCACGATAAATAATTCGCTTCTGTCAATGCCTGCGGCGCGGCAGTCGACCAGTTTGGCGGGCATGGCCGCGCCTTCGAGGGCCGTCTTGCGGCGAGCAGCGTCTTTCTGCTGCTTCTGGGTGAGCCGGACCCGGGCCGCGTCGACGATCTTCTGGAGGACGGTGCGGGCCTCGGTCTTCGTCTTCCGGTCGTCCAGCCAGGACTTGAGGTGCCGCTCGATGAGGCCCTGCACCACCTTGGTGATGCCGGCGGTGGAGAGCTCGTCCTTGGTCTGGGAGGTGAACTGCGGCTCGGGCACCCGGACGTGCACCACCGCGGTCATGCCCTCCAGGACGTCGTCCAGGGTGGGCGCGTCCTCCTTGGCCTTGAGCAGACCGCGGGTGTTGCGCACGGCGTCGGCGAGGGTACGCGCCAGCGCCCGCTCGAAGCCCTTGCGGTGGGTGCCGCCGTGCGCGTTGCGGATGGTGTTGGTGAAGCACTCGACGGTGCGCTCGTAGCCGGTGCCCCAGCGGAAGGCGATCTCGACCTCGGCCCGGCGCTGCACGTTGGACTGCATGACCCCGTTGGCGTCGGCGGCGTTCTCGCGGTACGTCCCCTCGCCGGTGACCAGCAGGGTGCCGGAGACGGGCCGGTCGCCGGGCGGGGCGAGGAACTCCACCATCTCGGTGAGGCCACCGGGGTAGTGGAAGATCTCTTCGACTGGTTGCTCGCCGGTGCGGTCGTGCAGGGTGTAGCTGACCCCGGGCACCAGGAAGGCGGTGTGCCGCAGCTTGGCGCGTACGGCGTCGTGGTCCAGCGCCGCGCCGGTCTCGAAGTAGCGGGAGTCGTGCCAGTAGCGGATCGAGGTGCCGGTGCGCTGGCCGCGCTTTGTCGCGCCGACGACCTGCAACCCGGGCCCAGGGGTGAACGACGCGTCCGGGCCGTCGCCGTCGAAGATGCCGGGCACTCCGTGCCGGAAGGACATGGCGTGCACCTTGCCGTCCCGGCGGACGGTGACGTCGAACCGGCGGGAGAGCGCGTTGACCGCCGAGGCGCCGACGCCGTGCAGGCCGCCGGAGGTCTTGTAGCCGGAGCCGCCGAACTTGCCGCCGGCGTGCAGCCGGGTGAGCACCAGCTCGACGCCGGAGATGCCGGAGCGGGCGTGCACGTCGGTGGGGATGCCCCGCCCGTCGTCGTCGACCTGCACCGAGCCGTCGGCGTGCAGGATCACCGCGATCTTCGTGGCGTGACCGGCGACCCCCTCGTCGGTGGAGTTGTCGAGGATCTCGTTGACGAGGTGGCCCACGCCACGGCTGTCGGTGGAGCCGATGTACATGCCGGGCCGTTTGCGAACGGCATCCAGCCCCTCGAGGTGCGTGAGGTCGTCGGCCCCGTACAGGGTCTCAGGCTCTGCGGTCAACTGGTCGTACTCCCGGGTCTCGGCGATGTGCTGCCCGCACCGTCGGTGGTCGGCCCAGCGCGGGCACGCCGCAGCGAGCGTAGCCGTACGCCCCGACAGGCGATGCGGACACCCGTACGGCACGCCGCACGAGATCGCGGCTGGTGGCCCTGCCGCGGGTCAACGCCCCGGTGTCCGGCCTTATGCCCGACGCCACCCGTTGGCTACTCATGGGTAGCCTGGCCTGGTGAGCGCAACGGTGGAATACGTGCAGGAATTCGTCCAGGTCGACGGCGCGCGCCTCGGCGTGCAGGTGTACCCGGAACCGGCGGGCGTCCGCGACGCCCCGGTGGTGCTGATCTCGCCGGCGATGGGGGTCCGGGCCCGGTACTACCGGCCGTTCGCCGCCGCGCTGCGCAACGCTGGGCTGGCCGTGATCGTCGCCGACCTGCGCGGCACCGGAGAGAGCACGCCGCGACCGAGCCGGGCCTGCCGGTACGGGTACGCGGAACTGGCCGCCGACATCGGCGCGGTGCGGACCGCGCTGAAGGAACGGCTGGACGGGCGGCGCACCCTGCTGCTGGGGCACTCCCTCGGCGGGCATGCCGCCGTGCTGCACCTGGCCCTGCACGGCGAGCAGGAGGTGGACGGGCTGGCGCTGGTGGCCGTCGGCCTGCCGTACTGGCGTGACTTCACCGGCCTCCGGCGCTACGGGGTGCTGCCGTACACCCAGGGCATCGCGGCCACGACCCGGTTGCTCGGCGTCTGGCCCGGGTGGGGGTTCGGTGGCCGGCAGGCCCCGGGGGTGATCCGGGACTGGGCGCACACCGCCCGCACCGGCCGTTTCCCCCATCTGGGCGGGGTCGACGCCGAGGCGGCCGTGAGCCGGATCCGCACCCCGGTGCTGGCGGTCAGCGTCGAGGGCGACCAGTACACCCCGCACCCCACGCTGGACCGGCTCTGCGCCAAGCTCACCTCGGCCCGGGTCGAGCGCGAGCGTTACCACGCCGAGAGCACCGTGGACCACTTCACCTGGGTACGCGCCGCCGCGCCGCTGGCGGCCCGGATCGCCGACTTCACCGCCGGCCTGCCGCCGCGCTGACGGGCCCGACGGCTCGGGATCAACCCCTGCTGACGGGCCCGACGGCTCGGGATTAACCCCTGTTCGCCGGGGTAAGCCGGGGCGCCCGACACCGCGAAAGGGGACCCGATGTCTGACAGCCACACCGCACTGCGCTCGATGCACGACCTGGGCCTGGCAGCCTGGTTCGGCGGCTCTTTGATGGGCGCCTTCGGCGTCAACGGCGCCGCCGCCCGGATCGACGACTCGACCAAACGACTTCCGGTGGCGTCGACCGGCTGGGCCCGGTGGACCCCGGTCAACGCGGCGGCCATCGGCGCCCACCTCGCCGGCGCGGTCGGTGAACTGGTCACCGAGAGCCCCCGGATGGCTGCCCAGCGGGGCGTCGGACGGACGAGCACGGTGAAGACCGCGCTGACCGTCGGTGCTCTCGCGGTGACCGGCTACAGCCGGATGCTCGGCAAGCGGCTGGAGCGGGGCGGCATGACCTCGGTCGAGGGGGTCACCGAGCCGAACCAGCAGACGCCGGCGAACATCGCGTCCTGCCAGCGTCAGCTCAAGCTGCTCCAGTGGGCGATTCCGGCGCTGACCGGTGCGCTGATCGTGGTCACCGCGTACATGGGTGAGCAGCAGAAGCCGGGACAGGTGCTGCGCGGCATGCTCGGCCGGGCGAACGGGCTGATGCACGCGCCGACGGCGATGGGCAAGATCGGGGCGATGAACGCCGTCCGCCGGCACATGGTGTCGTCCGGCCGCTGACGGCCGGCGGCAGCACCGATCCAGCCATCCAGCAGCACGGCCGGCAGCAGCACCGGGGGCCAGGCATCCAGCAGCGAGGTGGTCATGACGGACAGGGACAGGCAGGACCGGGGACCGGAGGACGTCGCGCCCTGGGGGACCACGGGCGGCTTCGACGCCGGCGCGCCGGAGGGTGTCGGTGAGGACTCGCCGATGGACGAGGGCAGCGAGGAGACCGCGGTGCCCGAGGGGCGGCGCGGTGAGCGGCGGGCGGGCGAGCCGCCGGCGGAACACCGGCCCGCCGGCCGGCACGAGTTCGGCTCGGTGGAGCCCACCGCCACGCCGGCCGCCGGTCCCGGTGCGCCACCGGATCCGGCGCCGTCCCGACGATCGTTCCCCGACGACGTGGCCGGCGAGGACCTGCCGGACAACTCGTTGGAGGAGGCGACCGGCATGCGACCGGAAGGGGTGTCGCGGGGCTGACACCGCCGGGCGCGGCGCCGGTCAGGACCGTACGGCCCGGACGGCCGGCACGTCGACTTGTTGCCGCCGGCCCAGACGGTGCTGTGCCCGTGGAAGCGCACCATCGCCAGGTCGGCGGTCGCGACCAGGGCCGGTGGCACCGAATCCGGATGGCCCTGCGGCATGTCGACGCAGCAGAAGGTCAGGCCGTGTTCGCGGAGAAAGGTCAACGTCTCCAGGGCGGCCGCGGCTCCGTCGAACCAGGAGGCGTGCCGCAGCTCGACGGCGACCCGCCAGGGCCGGCAACGGGTGGCCAGTTCCACGATCCGTCGCCGGGCCGCGTCGCCGCGGGCCAGCCACGGCGGGAACTGCAGCAGCACCGCGCCGAGCCGGTCGGCGACCGCGATCGGCGCCAGCGCCGCCCGGAACCGCCGCCACAGTTCGTCGTACGCCGTCGCCGGCAGGTCCCGCCGGCGGATCCGGTCCGGTCCGCCGGCCGGACGCAGGTCCGCCGGGAGGGTGGCGACCGGGGTCGGGTGGCCGGTGAAGAGGCTGAACGCCTTGACGTTGAAGGTGAATCCGTCGGGCGTGGCGTCCACCCAGCCCTGGACGGTCTCCGGCGCCGGCACCGCGTAGTACGACGTGTCCACCTCGACCAGCGCGAACCGGTCGGCGTAGTAGCCCAGTCGCCCCGCCGGGGTGTTCACCTGCCGTGGATACCAGCCGGAGCGCAGCAGCGTCCGGTCGGCCCAGGGGACGTGCCCACCTTGATGACAGCCATGTGATTCAGTTGACCGCCGAGCGGCCGGATCGGCAACCGCTGGGCCGTGACGGTAGGTAACGTGGCGGGCGCCCGCTGCCGGGTCGGCGCCGAGAACTACCGAAGTAAGGCGAGAGGGCTGCCGTCTTCAGGCGGCAGGTGAATCGCTGCCCTAACGTCCAACTGTCAGATGGACGCTGCCTTCATACTTCATTGATGGCCGGGTATCAGACGCATCGCGGGGCGGCTTACAGCCTCGGATGCCACCTTGTGTGGTGTCCGAAGCATCGCCGCCCCGTGTTCGTGCACCCGGTCGCAGAACGGCTCCGTTCTTCGTGGCTTCGGTCGGCAGCGTGTCGGCCGCGACGATCCAGGAATACATCGAAACTCAGTGGGAACGCCCGTGGCGCAAAGGGGCAGTCTCGTGAAGGTCAACCGCGGTCACGTCCGGCGGCTCTGCCTCACCCCCGCCCAGTGCGCCGTACTGGACAAGCAG
>NZ_BMNB01000015.1 GCF_014646235.1 Micromonospora sonchi
CGGGACCATGTGTAACGACCGCCGGCCCACCATCATTCCGGGCCCCGCGACCCGCCTCGACGGGCCACCCTTCCTCGGTCGCTCACCCGTGTTCAACCACCCCCAGCCACCCACCATTCCGCCGCCGCCAGGCCGACCGGCACCCGATAATCGGACATCCGGCGCGTACGACGGACACCCCGAAAGAATCGCACTGTAGGGGGCAAAATCGGCACCGCGTACGACTGTGTCGCGGTCCCTGCGCAGGTCGCCGGCCCGCCAGCGGACCGACTGGCGTTACCCTGGCAGCATGCAGGCCCTCTCCCCGAGCGCGACGGGCGTGGCGCACCTCGCCAGGCCCGGTCGTCCCACACTGGTGGCGGGGTCGCTGGCCGAGCTGCGCGGGCCCACCCGAGGGGTCGTCGAGTTGCCGGTCCGCTTGATGTGGAGCCCCGACCGTACCTTCGACCTGAGCGATCCCGACCAACTGCTCTGGATGTACGAAAACGTACTCCGGGAAAGCACCAACCTCGACGACCTGCGGCGGCTCCTCGACGGCCGGACACTGCGCCGGGTGTGGCGAGGGCTGAACCTGCCCCGCGGCGTGCGGCTGGCGTGGGAGACCCGGCATCGGGGTCTGCGGTCGGCGTGAGCGGGTCACATCCACACGACTTCTACCGCGAGGTCGCCCGGGTGGCGCTGACCGTCGCCGGACCGTACCGTTTCGTCCTCGGCGGCGGGGTGGCCTGGGCCGCACACGGCCTGGTCACCCGCCCCACCGAGGACGTCGATCTCTTCGCCGACGTGGAGGGCGCGGCCGCCGCGGCGGCGGCCGACGTGCGGGCCGCGTTGGAGATCGCCGGGTTCGAGGTGACGGACGCGGATCCGGACAGCGAGCTCGCCGACCTGTTCGACGGCTTCGACCGGGACATGCGGGATTTCGTCGTCAGCCGGGACGGCCGGCAGATCCGGCTCAGCCTGGCACGACTCGACCGGCACCGCAGCCCGGTGGTGATGGGCCTCGGCCCGGTGATGGACGTACGGGATCTGATCGCGAACAAGACCGCCGCTCTGGTGAACCGTCGCGAGGTGCGCGACTACATCGACGTAGCCTCGGCGCTGGAGCATCGGCGGGTGGCCGAGCTGCTGGAACTCGCCCGCCAACTCGACCCTGCCATCGACGAGGAGGACGTCCGGGCCGCCGGCCGGTACCTGGACCGGATTCCGGACGGCCGCTTCGCCCGATACGGCCTCGGCCCCGCCGACATCACCCGGGTCCGCGACCGCCTGGCGGACTGGCCCCGCTGACCGGCCGTCCTGTCATCAACAAGGGGCCCTTCGTTACACCTCATTTGGTGAAGCGGCCGCCGGTGACGCCGAGCACCTCGCCGGTGATGAAGCTCGACTCCTGCGAGGCGAAGAAGACGTACGCGGGCGCCAGCTCGGCGGGCTGTCCCGGACGGCCCACCGGGGTGTCCGTCCCGAACTGCTCCACCTTCTCCTCCGGCATGGTCGCCGGGATCAACGGCGTCCAGATCGGCCCCGGCGCCACCGCGTTCACCCGGATGCCCCGGTCGACCAGATCGGCGGCGAGCGCCTTGGTGAAGTTCGCGATTCCCGCCTTGGTCGTGGCGTAGTCGAGCAGCTGCGGCGACGGGTCGAACGCTTGGATCGACGACGTGTTGATGATCGCCGAGCCCTCCTCCAAGTGTGGCAACGCTGCCTTGCAGAGCCAGAACATCGCGTACAGGTTGGTCTTGAACACCCGGTCGAACTGCTCGGTGCTGATCCCGGCGATGCCCTTCTCCTGCGCCATCTGATAGGCCGCGTTGTTCACCAGGATGTCGAGGCCGCCGAGGTCGGACAGCGCGCGGTCGATCAGCGCCTGGCAGTTGCGCTCGTCGGCGATGTCGCCACGCACCGCGATCGCCTTCCGGCCGGCGGCCTCGACCAGCCGGACGGTCTCCCGGGCGTCGGCGTCCTCCTCCGCACCGAGATAGGAGATCAACACGTCGGCACCCTCGCGGGCGAAGGCGATCGCCACGGCCCGGCCGATGCCGGAGTCACCGCCGGTGATGAGGGCCTTCTTCCCTTCGAGCTTGCCGCTGCCCTGGTACGTCTCCTCGCCGTGGTCCGGCTTCGGCCTCATCCTGGCCGTCCGCCCCGGCGGCTCCTGCTGCTGGCTCGGCTGCCCCGACTGCTGGCCGTACTGCTCGGTCGGGTCCTGCTGGGTGTACTGGTCCTGATTCACGGGGCGTCTCCTCGTCCGGCAGGTCGGATTCGGTCCCGCAAGGCCCTACCCGGGCCGATGAAAGCCGAAACAGCCGGTGGCGCGCCACAGCGCGTAAGGCATCCTAGGATCCTGGACTATTAGACTGCGGGGTGTGTGGCGAGTGTTAAGAGGGGACCCCTGCTCTACCGGAGGCGTTAACAGGGGGCCCTTCCTTGCGTCTGGAAAGGCGGCGGGTGAGCGCGAGGGCGGCCCGGGCGGGTAGCGGGGCGAGCAGCCCCGCGAAGTCGGCCCTGCCCTGGCAGAACCGGACGAACGCCCGCCAACCCGCCGGCGTGGCGAGCAGCGCGTGAAAGATCTCCGGACGGTGGGAGAAGCCGTCCAGCAACTGGAATCCGGCCCGCATGGACGGCAGCAGCCGGTACGCCACCGCCCGTTCGTAGCCGGCCAGGTCACCGGCGGCGACCGCCTCGCCGGCCAGCTCACCGGAGCGCAACGCGAAGCTGATCCCCTCGCGGGACCAGGGTTCCAGCAGGCCGGCGGCGTCACCGGCGACCAGCACCCGACCCCGCCGCAGCGGCGCGTCGTCGGCGCGGCAGCGGGTCAGGTGACCCGTGTCGTGCGTGGGCGGCACGTCGGCCAGGCCGAGCCGGTCGACGAACCGACGCAGGTACGCCCGGGTCCGCTCCCCCTCGCCCCGACCGGCGATCACCCCGACGGTCAGCCGATCCCCCTTCGGGAACACCCAGGCGTACGAGCCGGGCAGCGGCCCCCAGTCGAGCAGCACCCGGTGCCGCCAGCGGGCCTGCTCGGGCGCCGACACCGGCAGCTCCACCTCCAGCCCCAGGTCCACCTGCCGATGCCGCACCCCGACGTGCCGGGCGCTCACCCCGGAGGAGCCGTCGGCGCCGATCGCCGTCCGGGCCACGATCGGTGCACCGTCGGCCAGTCGCAGGCGTACCACGTCGGGCTCCTGTTCCAGCGACCGGACCGTAACCCGCTCGCGGACCTCGGCCCCGGCGGCCACCGCGGCGACCCGCAGCCGGTCGTCGAACTCCTCCCGGCGCACCATCGTCACCAGCGGGCCCGACCTGTGCCGGCGGGTGAAGCGGATCCGCCCGTCGAGGGTGAAGGTGGCCCGGTCGACCTGGTCGTGGGCGGGCACCTCGATCCGCCCGGCCAGGGCCGCCAGCGAGGTGCCGATGAGACCACCGCCGCAGGTCTTGTACCGAGGGTGCACGGCGCGCTCCACGACCAGCGTGCGTACCCCGCGTCGGGCGGCGGCGCAGGCGGCGGAGAGCCCCGCCGGACCGCCTCCGATCACCACGAGTTCCCAGACGCTCACCGATGCAGGGTAGGCCAGCGCGGCACCGGACGAGGGCGACGCAACAGCCGATCGGGCGAGCATCTTCGCCCGGGCACCGGGTAAGCGCCGCTCGCAGACCGCCTGCCACAGGCGGAGAAAGCGCGAAGGAGGACACCATGCAACAGGTGCAGCTGTCGGACGTCGAGGCTCGGGTGTACGACGCGGTGGCAGCCCTGGAGGCACGCGGCCAGGTCCCCTACCCGGACATGATCGCCCAGGAGTGCGGCCTGACCGAGGAGCAGCTGCAGACCCCGCTGCACCTGCTGACGGAGAAGAACCTGCTGCACCGGGAGGACTCGCCGATGACCGGGCTCGACTTCGGCCCCCGGTTCTGCGCCCAGCAGCTCACCTGAGCGGCCATCACCGACAGGTTCCCCACATCGGGGCAGCGCTCGAGGACGCCGAACTACGGGGGACGCGATGAGTTCGGCCCGGACGGGAGAGTCAGCCGGATCCGAGCCGTACGACGAGCGGCGGCGCCAGCGGGCACTCGGCGTCGGTCTGGTCGCGGCGTTCATGACGCTGCTCGACGTCAGCATCGTCAACGTGGCCATCCCGTCGCTGGAGCGGGCCCTGCACGCCGGTCCCAGCGACCTGCAGTGGGTGCTGTCCGGGTACGCGCTGACCTTCGGGCTGGCCCTGGTCCCGGCGGGACGCTTCGGT
This sequence comes from Micromonospora sonchi, assembly GCF_014646235.1. Taxonomy (GTDB): domain Bacteria; phylum Actinomycetota; class Actinomycetes; order Mycobacteriales; family Micromonosporaceae; genus Micromonospora; species Micromonospora sonchi. The sequence continues at coordinate 4,239 of NZ_BMNB01000015.1, forward strand.
GACCTCCACGGGCGGCGCAACGCGTTCGTGTTCGGCATCGCCCTGTTCACGGTGACCAGCGCGCTGGCCGGGCTGGCCCAGTCCCCCGGCGCTCTGATCGTCGCCCGACTGCTCCAGGGCGTCGCCGCAGGTCTGGTGAATCCGCAGGTGATCGGGATGATCCAGCAGCTCTTCCAGGGTCCCGAACGGGCTCGGCCCTTCGGGCTGCTCGGCGCCACCGTCGGCGTCTCCACCGCCATCGGTCCGCTGCTCGGCGGCCTGCTGATCGCCGCCGGTGGACCGGAGCACGGCTGGCGGTGGGTCTTCTTCGTCAACGTGCCGGTCGGGATCGTCGCGGTGCTCCTCGGCTGGCGGCTGATGCCGCACCGGCCGCCGGGCCAGGCCGTCCGACGCCGGTCGGACCCGATCGGCGTACTGCTGCTCGGCATCGGCGTGACCCTGGTGCTGCTGCCGCTGGTGCAGCGGCAACAGTGGCACGGCCCGGTGAAGTGGCTGCTCCTGCCCGCCGGCCTGGTCACGCTGGTCGGCTTCGTGCTCTGGGAGCGCCGGTACGCCCGCAAGGGATCGCCGCTGTTCGACGTACGGATCTTCCGTCAGCAGTCGTACGCCCTGGGCTCGCTGATCGCGTTGATCTACTTCGGCGGCTTCACCGCGCTCTTCTTCATCTTCACGTTGTACCTGCAGACCGGGCGCGGCTACAGCGCGCTCGTCGCCGGTCTGGCGATCACGCCGTTCGCGCTCGGCTCGGCCGGGGCCTCGGCCGTCGGCGGACGGGTCGTCAACCGGTTCGGCCGTCCGCTGGTCGCGGCCGGTCTGCTGACCGTGGTGGCCGGGCTCGGCCTGGTGGCGCTCGCCATCGAGCTGGCACCGCACGCCCCGGTGCCCTGGGTGACCGCCGTACCCCTGCTGGTCGCCGGAATCGGCAGCGGCCTGGTGATCGCCCCGAACCAGACGCTGACCCTGTCGCAGGTGCCGGTGCCGCAGGCCGGCAGCGGCGCGGGAATGCTCCAGACCGGTCAGCGCATCGGCTCGGCCGCCGGCATCGCGATCGTCGGGGCGATCTTCTTCTCGATCGTGTCCGAAGCCGGCGCCCCCTGGTCGAGGGCCTTCGAGCGATCGCTGCTGGTGTCTGCCGGAATCATCACGCTGGCGCTGCTCGTCGCCCTCATCGACATCGCCCGCCACCGACCGGTGAAGGTGAAAGGAAGGGCCCCTTCTTAACGCCTGAGGTAGAGGAAGGGGCCCTTCTTAACAACCGGCTAGTGCCGCGCGACGACAGACGAGCGCCGCCTGAGCGGCGGTCGGGTCACCAGAGCTGGGAGACGATGTCCGCCGACTGCTCCTCCCACTGTGCGTAGTGGAACGGGTAGGCCGAGACCTGCACCGTCTGCGCTGCGTCGGTCAGCGGCATCTCCCGCCATCCGTTGACCCCCTTGAGGGCCTCGAAGAAGACGGTCGAGGAGTACTCGGGATCGGTGATCTGCTCCACGGTGCCCCAGCCGGTGGACGGACGCTGCTGGAACAGGCCCTGCGAATCGTGGTCGTTGTACGCGCCCAGATGGCCGAGGTTGTACAGCTTCGACTCCTGGAGGGCGGTGGCGATGCCGATCACCGCGCCCCGCTCACCCACGCCGGTCTTCTTGGCCACCTCGATGATGCTCTTGGCGTTGCCGCGCTGGGCGTCGTCGAGCGGGATGCGCGACTGCGCGCCCTGTGCGCCGTACGGAACAAGTTTCGCGCGGGAGGGCTTGCCGGTGTCCGGCTGGTCGCTGCGGCCGCCGCCCGTCGGCCCCGACTCGATCGTGCCGCTCCGGCCGTCCTCGGCCGTGCCGCTCCGGCCGCCACCGGTCGGCCCTGACTCGACCGCGCCGCTCCGGCCGGTCGCCTTGTCGATCGCCGCGACGGCACCCTCGTGGGGCCCGCTGGTGAGCGGTGCGGCGATGGCGGACGGGCCGAGGGCCAGCCCGGCGAGGGCGGTGACGCCCACGATGCTCAACGCGGTCTTCCGGTTCGGGTTCGTCGCGATGGCCGGGAGCCATCGAGTGAAGTCCAGCTTCACGATGGTTGCCCTTTCGATCGTCTCGAGCCGCTCGGGGTGAGCCGCTCTCCGGGACTGCGGAACACCGGCGTTTGGACGCCGGCGCTACGGGGAACTGCAACCGACCGGCGGTGTCGGGCATTCCGGAAACAGCCCTACGGTCGGCGGCTGCGGCCCGGCTCACTCGGCAGCTCGGGCAATCAGGGACGATCGGCGACAAACCGGGTGGGCGTGGCCGCGTGGTAGCGGATGGGCCCGGACCAGGCCGGAGGCCCGGAGGAGGCCGCCAGGGAACCGACGGCCCCGCGGGGATCAGCCGCCGTACGGGGTACCGAAGCGGACCAGGACGTGCCAGAGCTGCTTGAGTTGCTGAAGGGTGTCCACGGTCCAGCGACCCGGGTCGGTCACCACCGAGACGGCGGCCCGGCCGATCAGCGCGGCGTGCAGCGGCTCCCCGGGCCGGGCGAACTCGGCGTGCACCCGGGCCGCCAACAGCGGGATGGCCGGTCCCCGGAACTCGGCGTCGACCTGACTCACGGGCAGGGCGAAGCCGGCGTGCCAGCGCAGCGGGAACCCGTACCGGCGGGCGGTGGCGGCGAGGAGCGCCCCGGTGTCGGTGTCCCGGAACGAGGGGTCGACCACCAGCTCCGCCACGTCCCGGGCCATCCGCAACTCGCCGTGGACCTGCGCCTCGATGTAGTCGTCGAGAGCGCGTCCGGCGGCCCGGAGCGCCGCGGACATCTCCTTCCGTACGCGCAGCGGCTCGCCGGTGAGGGCGACCAGATCGCCGGGTCGGCCGAGGCTGATCCCGGTGTCGACGGTCGCCGCGAGCAGGGCGGCCAGTACCGGCTCGATCACGTCAAGGGTGCCGACGTGACGGGGGTCGAGGTGGCTGTCGCCGAAGCAGAAGGTGGTGCGGGCCAGCACCTCGGGCCGCAGGCGCAGGTGACAGGAGCCGAACCGGGGGCAGGCGCCGTCGGGGTGGTCGAGCAGGTTCAGCCCGCCGTACTTCGGCCGCTCCGTCGGGCGTACGCCCGGACGCTGGTACGCGCCGCCGAACAGCCGCCGTTCCCAGCGGTCCCGGTCGCCGCCGGGGTACGCGCTCAGGCCGCCGTTGGAGATCCCGGTCTCGAACTGGCTGCGGTAGACGCCCTCGGTCGCGAGCGCCTCGGCGACCGTCCGCCCGTCGGCGAGCAACCGGTCGGGGTGGAAGTTGAGGGTGAGCCGACCGGCCCGGCCGACAGCCCCGACGAGTTGGGCCACGTCGTGGCGTACACCGGCGCCGGCGAGGGCGCGGCCGATGACGGCCAGAGCGGTGGGCCGCTCGCGCAGCGCCACCGCCCGGACGTGCCGCACCGCGTCGCGCTGGGCCGGGGTCAGCGTCGGCGGCCGTGCCGCGTGGGTCAGTGGCCCCGCGCCAACCACTGCGGCAGGTGCGGCGCCTCGGCGCCGATGGTGGTGCTGTCGCCGTGCCCGGTGTGCACGACGGTCTGCGGTGGCAGGGTGAGCAGTCGGTCCCGGATCGAGCCGATGATGGTGCCGAAGTCGCTGTACGACCGGCCGGTGGCGCCCGGCCCGCCGGCGAACAGGGTGTCGCCGGTGAAGACGACGTCGAGCGCGGGGGCGTGCAGGCAGCACGCGCCGGGGCTGTGCCCGGGGGTGTGCAGCAGGTGCAGCGCGATGCCGCCCACCTCGATCGTGTCACCGTGGTGCAGTTGCCCGCCCGGCGGCTCGTCGGGGTGCACCATGTCCCACAGCACCCGGTCGGCGGGGTGCAGCAGCACCGGCGCGCCGGTGGCGCGGGACAGTTGGGGGGCGACCCGGACGTGGTCGTCGTGGGCGTGGGTGGCGACGATCGCGGTGACCCGACGGCCGGCCACCACCTCGAGGATGGCGTCCACGTCGTGCGGGGCGTCGATCACGACGCACTCGGTGTCGTCGCCGACCACCCAGACGTTGTTGTCGACGTCGAAGGTCTGCCCGTCCAGGGAGAAGGTGCCGGAGGTGACGGCGTGGTCGATCCGGGCGGCCATCAGAAGACCACCACCGAACGCAGCACATCGCCGCGGTGCATCCGGGCGAAGGCCTCCTCCACCCCGTCCAGCGGGATCTCCTCGGTGACGAAGGCGTCCAGGTCCAGGCGGCCCTGGAGGTAGAGCTCGGTGAGCATCGGGAAGTCGCGGCTGGGCAGGCAGTCGCCGTACCAGCTGGACTTCAGCGAGCCGCCGCGGCCGAAAACGTCGAGCAGGGGCAGCTCGACACGCATCTCCGGGGTGGGTACGCCGACCAGCACGACGGTGCCGGCCAGGTCGCGGGCGTAGAACGCCTGTTTCCAGGTTTCCGGTCGGCCGACCGCGTCGATCACCACGTCGGCGCCGAATCCGCCGGTGGCCGCCTGGATCTCGGCCACCGGGTCGGTGTCGGAGGCGTTGACGGTGTGGGTGGCGCCGAACTTGCGGGCCCAGTCGAGCTTGCGGGAGTCGGTGTCCACCGCGATGATCGTCGTCGCGCCGGCCAGCGCCGCGCCGGCCACCGCCGCGTCACCGACGCCGCCGCAGCCGATCACCGCCACCGAGTCGCCGCGGGTCACCCCGCCGGTGTTCATCGCCGCGCCGAGGCCCGCCATCACCCCGCAGCCCAGCAGGCCGACGGCGGCCGGCCGGGCGGCGGGGTCGACCTTGGTGCACTGGCCGGCGTGCACCAGGGTCTTCTCGGCGAACGCGCCGATGCCCAGCGCCGGGGAGAGTTCGGTGCCGTCGGTGAGGGTCATCTTGCGGGCGGCGTTGTGGGTGGCGAAGCAGTACCAGGGGCGACCGCGCCGGCAGGCGCGGCAGACCCCGCAGACGGCCCGCCAGTTGAGCACCACGAAGTCGCCGGGTGCGACGGCGTCGACGCCCTCGCCGACCTGCTCGACGATGCCGGCCGCCTCGTGACCGAGCAGGAACGGGTAGTCGTCGCTGATGCCGCCCTCCCGGTAGTGCAGGTCGGTGTGGCAGACCCCGCAGGACTGTACGCGTACCACCGCCTCACCGGGCCCGGGATCGGGCACCACGATCTCGGTGACCTCGACGGGTGCACCCTTGCGGCGCGAGATGACGCCCCTGACCTGCTGACTCACGCTTCCTCCTCCTCGTGCCGACGCGGCACGCCGGGACTGCTCGGCCTCGTCGACGATCGTTCCCGCTGGCGAAACTACCGCCACCGGGGCGGATTCGGCACGGATTCCCGGCTCATCCGGTCCTGGTCGCGGGGCATCACGCACCCCGCAGACCGGGTGGCCGGCCGCGGGCACGTGCGCCATGAGCCCGGCCGCTACCGTAGCCGGCAGGTGTCGACGTCCATCATGGACTGCGGACGGGAGGCCGTGGGTGGTCGGACTGTGACACCCTGAGATCGACGACCGTGGTCAGCGGAGGTGATGGTCACGTTACGCACGCATCAGCTCGTTGCCGTGCCGGACCTCCCGCCGCTCGACATCGACGTACCCGCCGGCGCGATGGTGGCGCTGGTCGCCCCGCCCTGGCTGGGCACCGCCGTGGCGCGGGTGGTGGTCGGGCTCGCCGCGCCGGTCGCCGGCCGGGTTCTGGTCGGCGACCGCGACGTCACCGACCTGCCGCCGCTGCGTCGGCGGACCGGTTACGTCCCGGCCGGTGGCGCCCTGCTGCCCCACCTGACCGTCGCCCGCAACATCACCTACGGGCAGTGCCGGCAACAGCGGGTCCGCGAGGTCGCCGACGACTGGGCGAGAGCCCTGATCCAGCGGCTCGAACTCGCTCCGGCGCTCGGCCTGCGCCCGCATCTGCTCTCCGACGCGCAGCGGTTCCGGGTGGCCCTGGCCCGCGCCATGGCCTGCCTGCCCGAGGTGCTGGTGGTCGACCTGCCCGCCGCGCTCGACGGCATCCACCTCGCCGAACTGATCGACCGGCTCGCCCTGCCCAAGACCCCCGGCCTGGCGGTGCTGCTCTGCTCGGCCGACGATGTGGTGCTCGCCGAGGCGCCCCGGCGGTTCCGGGGCGAGGTCGGCGGCGAGGTGGGTCCATGACGGCGCTCGGCCGGCTGCGCCGCCGTACCCTGCTGCGCGCCGCCGCGGCCGGGACCACCGCCGTGGCCGCAGGCTGCGCCCGAGACGCGTCGTCGGTGCAGGCGGCCGTGGTCTGGAACGGTGACGAACTGGCCAGGTTCCGCGCGGTCGTCGCCAATTTCCCGGCGCCGGTGCGGGTGATCGGGGTGGGTAACGACATCGACTCGTTCCTGACCGCCCGGCAGTCGGCCGGAACCAGCCCGGACGTGGCGGTCCTGTCCCGCCCGGGTCTGGTCGTCGAGTACGCCGAGCGGGGCTGGCTGAGCCCGGTGACCCCCACCACCGGTTACGCCCCGCCGGCCGGTCTGGCCGACCTGCTCACCGTCGACGGGCGGCGCTACGGAGTGTGGATCAAGGCGGCGCACAAGTCGCTGTTCTGGCACTTCCCGTCCCTGCTGGACGAGCCGCCGAAGACCTGGGACCAACTGGTCAGCCAGACCCGCCGGCTCGCCGCGCGGCACCGGGCCGACGGCGGCCCGGCGCCGCTGGCGATCGGCGCCGCCGACGGGTGGGTGCTCACCGACTGGTTCGAGAACGCCCTCCTCGACGTCGCCGGCGCCGAGGTGTACGACGCGCTGGCCCGCGGCGAGGCCGACTGGCAGGGCCAGCCGGTGCGATACGCCCTCGACCGGCTCGCCGAGCTGTGGAGCGTCGACGGCGCCTTCCCCGATGGCGGCCGGCGGGCGCTGCTCACCCAGTTCGAGGAGTCGGTCATCCAGGTGGTGCATCACCGCACCGCGGTGATGGTGTTCGAGGCCGACTTCGTCGACGCCGCCGCCGCCCGCTTCCGGCGCGGCAACGAGCCGCTGAGCACCTTCCGCTTCCCCGGCGCCCGCCATGCCGACAAGCCGCTCGTCGTCGGCGGCGACGTGGCGGTGGCGTTCGCCGGGTCGGCCGGCGGGGTGGAGCTGGTGCACTGGCTCAGCAACCGGACGGCGTTCGGGCCGTGGCTGGAGGCGGGCGGCTACCTCTCCCCCAACCTCGACGTGCCGGTGGAGAGCCACCGCGATCCGCTGCGCCGCAGGCTGGCCGAGGAACTGCGCGCCGCCGAGACGGTGCAGTTCGACCTCTCCGACCGGCTGCCCGGGACGTTCACCGGCACCGACGGGGTGGGGATCTGGCGGATCATGCAGGACTTCTTCATGGACGTCACCGACGGGACCGCCGCCCGGTACGCGGTCAGCCGGACCACCCGGGCGCTCGCCGCGGCGGCCCGGGCCGCGAGGAGCCGACGGTGAGCCGGGTGCCGCTCCTCGGCGAGCTGGCGGTTCTCGACGATGTCGGGGCACCCCGGCGCGGCCGGGCGTACCCCGCGGAGGGCGCGACCTGGGCGCTGCTGGCGCCGGCGGTGCTGCTGCTCGGCGGGCTGCTGGCCTGGCCCGTGCTGCGTACGGTGCAGGCCAGCGTCACCACCGACGGCCGCTGGGTGGGCGCCGAACACTACCGTGCCGCCTTCGCCGCCGATGGCACCGGTGCGGTGGTGCTGCGTACCGTGCTGTGGGCGCTGCTGGTGCCCGCCGCGGTCACCGTGTTGGGCTACCTGCTCGCGGTGGCCTCGCGGCGGTCCCAGGAGGGATGGCTGGTCCGGCTCGTCCTGGTGGTGCCGATCGCGCTGCCACTGGTGGTCACCGGGGTGACCTTCCGGCTGTTCTACGATCCGGACCCGGAGCGTGGGCTGGCGACCCTGGTGCTGGCCCGGCTCACCGGGCGGGCACCGGAGCAGGTGCCGCAGCTGCTCGGGCCGGAACTGGTCACCGTGGCCGTGATGTCGGCGTTCGTGTGGGCCTGGGCCGGGCTGGCCATGCTGGTGTTCCGGGCCGCGCTCGACACCGTGCCGGCCGACCTCGCCGACGCGGTACGCGCCTTCGGCGGCAGTCGCCGTGACGTGCTCTGGGACGCGCAGTGGCGGCCCCTGCTGCTGCGTACCGTCGCGGTGGTCTTCGCCCTGGTCGCGGTCGGCACCAGCCGGACCTTCGACCTGATCCTGGTGATGACGCCCGGCTCGGTGCGCGACGAGGCGGCCGTGCTCGCGCTGCGGATCTGGCAGACCTCGGGTGCGACCACCACCGGCGAGGGTGCCGCCCTCGGCGTCATCTGGCTGGTCGCGGTCACCGTCGGCATGCTGGGCGCGGCCCTGTTCATCCGGCAGGCGTGGCCGCTGCCCTGGCAGCCGGCCGGCCCCGCCCCGGTCGCGCCGCCGCCGCGCCGGCTGGTCCGGTTGTTCGCCGCCGGCGCGGCCGTGGCCTGGCTGCTTCCCCTGGCGGCGCTGGTGTTCACCTCGCTGCAGCATCCCGACCGGGCGGCCGTCGAGGCCTGGTGGTCCCGCACACCGACGATCGGGTCGTACGCGGCCGTGCTGGACAACCCGGAGCTGTGGCGCAGTTTCCGCTTCACGTTGGTGCTGGCCACGGTGGTCACCGTCGCGGTGCTGCTCGTCGCGGTGCTCGCCGCGTACCCGTTGGCCTGGTTGACCGGGCCGCCCGCCCTGGCCACCGGGCTGGCGTTGCTGGCGGCGGCGGTCGTCCCGGTGCAGGTCATCGCCGGACCCATCCACGAGGTGCTGGGTATGGCGTTCTCCTCCGGTACGGTCCGGGGCCTCGCGTTGGTGCACGTCGCGCTGGGTGTGCCGTTCGCCGTGCTGGTGCTGCGCAACGCCTTCGCCGATCTGCCCGCCGACCAGGTCCGCGCCGCCCGGCTGAGCGGACGGCACTGGTTGGGCATGCTGCGGCTGCTGGTCCAGCACAACCACCGCGCGCTCCTGGCGGTGGCCGTGCTGGAGTTCGTGCAGGTCTGGAACGATCTGGTGGTCGGCCTGCTGTTCAGCGCACCGGCGGCGCCGCTCGGGCTGTTCCTGCAGGGCCAGACCCGCGAGTTCGTCACCGGCAGCGGAACCCTCGCCGCGGGTTCCGTGCTCGCCTCGGTCCTGCCCGTGGTGCTGGTGGTGCTGGCCCGCCGGCAGATCGTCGCGGGGCTGGTGGCCGGGGGCGTGCGGTGAGCCCGGCGCAGCGCAGCGACCGCCGGCCCCGGCTGGTGAGCCTGCTGCTCGCCGTCGGCGGGGTCGCGGGCGCGGGGGTCAGCGCCCTGCTCGGCAACATCACCGGCAATCTGCTCTCCGAGCTCTCCGTCGCCGTCCTCGGGTCGGCGAGCGTGGGTCTGGCGGTCCTCGGGATCACCGCGTCGTTCGTCGTGGAGTGGCGGCGCCGGCAACGCGGGCAGCTGGCCGACGAGGAGAGTCTGGCCCCGGCGGGCAGCAACGCGCCCACGCTGCCCTGGCCGGCCTGGTACACCGGCCGGGGTGGGCAGGCGGAGGCCGTGGTGGAGCGGCTGGCCCCGGAACATGCGGTGGCGGTGGTCGGCCGGCGTGGCGTGGGCACCTCGTCGTGCGCCAGGCAGGCGGCGAACCTGTGCCGCGACGACTTCCGCGACGGGCAGCACTACCTCGACCTGCGCCGCGACGGTCGGGCCCGCTCGCCCCGGGAGGTCCTGTCGGAGCTGGCCCGCCGCCTGGGCACCAAGCCACCGCGCTCCGGCCGGGCGGACGACCTCGCCGAGGCCGCGGACGAGCTGCGCGGCCAGCTCGACGGCCGGAAGGTGCTGCTGGTACTGGACAACGTGGACAGCCTGGCTCAGGTCCGGCCGCTGCTGCCGCCGACCGCACGCACCTGCCGGCTGCTGCTGGCCGGCACCCGCCGGCTCGCCGACCTCGACGGGGTGGCCGCGCACTCGCTGCTCGAACCCGAGGCCGACGACGCGGTGGAGATGTTCGCCGCCGCCGGGGCGGCCACACCGGTGGCCCGCCCACACCGTCCCGATCCGCGTACCGATCCGGCCGTCCGCGCCATCGTCGAGTTGTGCGGGCGGCAGCCGCGTACCGTCACCGAGTTGGGGCGGCGGACCGCGCAACACGGCTGGCGGCACTCCGACGTGCTGCACTCCCTGCGCCGGGCCGCCGGCACGCCGCCGCACCAGCGGATCGCCGGCTCCCCGGTGACCGAGCTGGTCACCGCCCGGGACACCGCGTACCACGCGCTCGGCGGCGAGGCCCGACGCCTGTGGCGGCTGTTGTCGCTGAGTTCGGTGCCGCTGGACCGGCCGACCATCGCCGCGCTGGCCCGCCGTCGCCCGGACCGGGTCGCCGCGCTGCTCGACGAGTTGGCCGACGGGTCGTTCGTCGTCGGCGCCCCCGGCGACCGGTACGAGGTGCGGCCGCTGCTCGCCGGGTACGCGCGGATGCACCTGCGCGAGGCCGAGCCGGTGCGACACCGGGTGAGCGCGCAGGCCCGGCTGACCCGGCACCTGGCCCGGGGGGCCGAGCGGCACGTGGCCGCGCTGGCGGTGGCCGGCGTCATCGATCGCGACCGCCGACTCTTCGACGACGATCCGTACAGCTGGTTCGACCTGCACCAGGAACTGCTGATGGCGGTGGTGAAGGTGCCGGCCGGTGCGGTGGAGACGCTGCCGCGCCGGGTGCGGGACTGGTGGTTCCGGCTGGCCGTGGCGCTGTGCGGCTGGCTCGCGCACGCCGAACGGTTGGACGAGTGGGAGGAGGTCTGCCAGACGGTACTGGCCAACCCCACCGCACAGGACCGGCCGGAGATCGCCGGCTGGGCGCACAACGAGCTGGGCGTGCTGCGCCGTCGGCGCCACGACCCGCACGGCGCGGTGGCCGCGCTCAGCCTCGCCGTGGCGGGTCGGGGCCGACGGGGCACCGCCCAGGCGCGGATGAACCTCGGTCTGGCCCTGCTCGACCTCGGTCGCCTCGACGAGGCGGTGGAGCAGTTGGAACTGTCCCGCCGGCACCGCGCGCGTGCCGACCGGGCCGGTAACGCCCTGAGCGACCTGGCGTTGGGGGCCGCCCGACTGGCCCGCGGTGAGCTGGACAGCGCGAAAGACCTGCTGGTCCGAGCGGCGGACCGGTTCCGCCCGCTCGGCGATGTACGTGGCTACGCGGCGGCGCTGACCAACCTCGTGCTGGTGTACTCCGCGCTCGGCGAGCATCTCGACGCCGGGCAGGCGTGGCAGGCGGCGCTGCGCGAGTACGAGACCGTCACCGATCCCACGCATCGAGCGACCGCGCTACTCAACGCGGGAGCGGCCCTGCTCGCGGTAGCGCCGGGCCAGTCCCGTCAGGCGTACGGGCTGCTCGCCGAGAGCCGCCGGCTGCGCGAGCAGGGGCGTCCGAACGCCGGGTTGGGCCGTACCCTGCTGCACCTGGGCGACGCGGCGGCGGCCCTCGGCGACGACGACGAGGCCCGGCGGCACTGGGTGGACGCGGCGACGATCTGCGAGGCGGCCGGTGACGGCGACGGCCAGCAGGCCGCGGATGCCCGGCTGGCCGACGAGCCCCACTCGGCGTGATCCGTGGCCGTCGTCCCGGCCGTGCCTGCCGGTGTCTCAGCCGGTGGCGAGGAGCTCGATGCCCTCCGCGATCAGGGACGGGGTGTTGGCCGCGTAGCCGAGAACCAGGCCGGGCGGGTACGGCCGCCGGCAGTGCCAGGACAGCGGCTGCACCTTCACCCCACGCGCCAGGGCCGCCGCCGCCAGCTCCGTGTCCGTCACCTCGCCGGCCAGGGTGACCGTCAGGTGCAGCCCGGCCGCCGCCCCGTGCACGGTGGCGCCCGGCAGGTGCCGGCCCAGCGCGGCGATCATCGCGTCGCGGCGTTGTACGTGCCGTCGGCGCAGCAGCCGCAGGTGCCGCTCCAGCGCCCCGGAGGTGATCAGCTCGGCGAGGACCAGTTGCGGCAGGACCGCGTTGCCCAGATCGGCGTTTCGTTTCGCGGCCACCACGGCGTCCCGGTACCGCCGCGGCACCAGCAGCCAGCCGATCCGCAGCGCCGGGGCGAGCAGCTTCGACACGCTGCCGGCGTAGCAGACCTGCTCGGGCAGGGTGGCCCGCAGCGCGGGCACCGGCGGGCGGTCGTAGCGGTGCTCGGCGTCGTAGTCGTCCTCGATGACCAGGCCGCCGGCGCGGGCCCAGCTGGCGAGTTGGCGGCGCCGCGCGCCGTCGAGCACCACCCCGGTCGGGAACTGGTGCGCGGGGGTGAGCATCACCGCGGGGAGGTTTCTGGCGGCCAGTTCGTCCACGCGCAGCCCGGCGGCGTCGACGGGGATCGGCACGGTTTCCAGCCGCCAGTTGTCGAGGTGCTGCCGGACGCCGAGGGAGCCGGGGTCCTCCACGCCGAGGGCGGTGACGCCGCCGGCGGCCAGTGCCTGGGCGAGCAGACCGAGGGCCTGCGACACCCCGTTCGTGATGATCACCTCGGCCGGGTCGGCGCCGATCCCCCGGTTGCGGGCCAGCCATCCGGCGACGGCCCGGCGCAGGATGGGCGTACCGCACGGATCGCCGTAGCCCAGGTCCGGCGCCGCCAGCCGCCCCAGCACGGCCCGCTCGGCGCGCAGCCAGGCCGCGCGGGGAAACGCCGCGAGGTCGGGTACGCCGGGCGTCAGGTCGATCCGCGCCGGGGCGGTGCGCAGCGCGTCGAAGATGTCCGGGCCGGGTGCCGACGGGAACAGGTCGGCGGGGTCCGCCGTACGGGTCGCCGCGCCGGTGGCGCCTCTTCCCACCCCGGCCGAGGGGGGTCGCGGCCCGGTATCCGGCGACCGGGCCGGCGCCGGGATCGGGGCGGCCACCACCACGGTCCCGGCGCGGCCGCGGCCGGCCACCTGCCCCTCCTCCATCAGCCGCTGGTACGCCTCCACCACCACGCCCCGGGATACGCCGAGATCGGCGGCGAGCACCCGGGTGGCGGGCAGCCGGGCGCCGACCGGCACGACCCGCTCGGCGATCGCCCGCCGCAGCCGATCGGCCAGCCAGGCGGCCCGGCCACCGCGCGGCGCCTGGCCGATGTCCAGGTGCAGGAAGTCCGACCCGGCGTTAAGAAGGGGCCCTTCTACTACGCGAGGCGTTAACAGGGGGCCCTTCCTTTCCGCTATGGACCTGTGGGGAGAGCTTGGTTTGGCACTGCTCATCGAACCATTGTGGGGGCAGGCTCGATGGTGCTGATGAACCTGCTCAACCCGAAGTTGACGATCTTCTTCGTCGCGTTCCTGCCGCAGTTCGTCCAGCCGGACAGCCCGGGCGCCCTGGGCCGGATGCTCGGGCTGGGGGCGGTGTTCACGGCGACCACACTGGTCGTCTTCGTCGGCTACGGCCTCGGCGCCGCCGCCGTACGCCGACACGTCCTCGACCGCCCCCGGGTGGCCGGCTGGCTGCGTCGGTGCTTCGCCGGCTCGTTCCTGGCGCTCGGCCTGCTGCTGGCCCGCGCCCAAGCATGAGGGAGAAACCGTGTACTTCCAGCACTCGACCCAGGTTCGGGCGGAGCATCCGACGCTGGTCGCCGGCGTGCTGTACGCCGAGGGTGTCCACGGCGAGCCACGGGCCGAACTGCCATTGGCCGACCTGCTCGGGCGGGCGCGGCAGCGGCTCGCCGGGGGCACCGAGGCGGGCTTTCCGGAGATCCAGGCGTGGCGGCGGGCGTTCACCCGGATGGGGCTGGCCCCGACGAAGTACCGCTGAGCGGCGGAATCGCTGCTGCGCCGGCTGCGGACCAGTGGTGACCTGCCCCGGGTGCACCCGCTGGTGGATCTCGGCAACGCGGTCTCGGCCGCGTACGCCATCCCGGTCGGGATCCTCGACGTGGCCCGCTGCGGCGGCGGCATCGAGGTTCGGCACGCCCAGGGCGACGAGCGCTACCTGACTCTCGGCGGCGTCGAGGAGCAGCCCGACCCGGCAGAGGTGATCTTCGCCGACCCGCTGGGCCGGGCCCATGCCCGGCGCTGGACCAACCGGCAGAGCGGCTGGTCGGCGGTACGCGAGGACACCTCCACCGTCCTGGTGGTGGTGGAGGCGATGCACGACTCGGCGGCGCGGGACGCGCCCCGCCTGCTGGACACGCTCGCCGAGGAGCTGGACCGGGGTTGGGGCGCGTCGACGCGTACCACTCTGCTGACCCCGGCCGCCCCCGGCTTCCGCGTCGACGTCGCCGCCGGCTCAGATGTTGGCTGAGTCGGCGGGTACACCGTCGGGCAGCGTGGGCGCCCCGGCCAGCGGCTCCGTGGGGTGACCGGGGCGGCCCAGCGTGTAGGCGGTCATCGACACCGACCCGTAGGCGTACCCGTCCACCAGCACGTTCGTCCCCCCGCCGTCGGCTCCGGCCAGGCCGGCCAGGTAGAGCAGCGGGATGAAGTGGTCCGGCGTCGGCACAGCACTGCCGAAGTCGCGGTGGGCGTCCAGGGCGGCCGCCTCGGTCGGCTCGCCGAGCATGACCTCCTTCGCCGCCTCGTCGAAGCGCTGCGCCCAGTCGAACCCCTGGTCGACCATCCGAGGGTTGACGCCACCGAGGTTGTGCACCACGTTGCCGCTGGCCACCACGAGCACCCCACGCTCGCGCAGCGGCGCGAGCTTCGCGCCCAGCTCCAGGTGGTAGTCCAGCCCCTTGAAGGCGTTGATGCTCAGTTGGACGACGGGGATGTCCGCCTCGGGAAAGGCGTGCACCAGCACCGACCAGGTGCCGTGGTCGATGCCCCAGGAGTCGATGTCCGCGCCCACCCAGGTCGGGTGGACGACGTCGCTGACCTCCTCGGCCAGCTCGGGCAGGCCCGGCGCCGGGTACCGCACGTCGAACAACTCCTGCGGGAAGCCGTAGAAGTCGTGGATGGTCTTCGGTCGGGGCATGGCGGTGACCGCAGTGGCACCGATGTACCAGTGGGCCGACACCACCAGGATCGCCCGGGGCCGCGGGACCGACTGTCCGAAGGCCCGCCACGCGGACGTGTACCGGTTGAGTTCCAGCGCGTTCATCGGGCTGCCGTGGCCGAAGAACACGGCCGGCATCCGCGTGGACGTCGCATCGCTGCTCATGGTGCGCCTCCTGACCGGGCGGGTGGCCTGAGCGTAGACGACCCGGCGCGCGGTGTCCGGCGTACCGTCGCGGCGTTCGGCCTCGGGCCCGGTGGCGGGTCAGACAGCGTCGCCGGGAGCGAGGTGGCGGTAGCCGGGGATCGTCTCGGTGAACCAGCCGTTGACGCTGGCCAGACCGCGCTCGTTGCGCTGGGCCTGGTCAGGTGCGGGCGGCCCGGCCGGCCGGCGGCGGCTCGGTCGCAGCCTCCACCGCCACGCACAGGTCGGTGAGCGGGTCGAACGCCTGCGCCGCGCAGGCCACCCGCCGCAGCAGGTCGCGCAGTGTCGCGTCCTGCTGCGGGGTGAGGGGCTGAAGCAAGCGGGATTCGACCGTACGCAAGGTGTCGCGGCGACGACGCGCGGCGTCGCGGCCGGCGCCGGTGAGGGTGACCAGGCGGCTGCGCCGGTCCGCCGGGTCAGGTCGGCGCACTACCAGCCCGGCCTGCTCCAGGTCGTCGATCAGGTACGTCAGGACGGTGCGGTCGATGCCCAACTCCTCGGCGATCGCGCCCTGGTTGCGGGGTGGCTCCCGGTCGGCGGCGGTGAGCACGTGGTAGCCGCGCGGCCCGCCGGGCAGCTCCCCGACGGCGTGCTCGGCGGCGCGGACATAGGCCCGGAAGGCGACGCCGAGCATCCACCCGAGGTCGTCGTTGATCGGGTCGGGACGGGGCTCGTCGCCCTGGGGGCCGGTCATCCCCAAAGATTAGCGCAGGGTCACAGATTTTATTGGGCAAAGATGTTCTGCCCGACATAACATCTCTGGTGTGTGGTGATCGACGCCGCGCCACCGGAAGGAAGGCCGAGATGAGCGACTACGGGCACCCCCTGACCTTCGGATCGTTCCTGACGCCCGGCAACGCCGACCCGGCGCGACCGGTCGGCCTCGCCATGCTCTCCGAGCAGGTCGGGCTCGACCTGGTCACCTTTCAGGACCACCCCTACCAGTCCGCGTTCCTGGACACCTGGACGTTGTTGAGCTTCGTCGCCGCACGCACCGAACGGGTACGCCTGGCCGCGAACGTGACCAACCTGCCGCTGCGCCCACCCGCCGTGCTGGCCCGCAGCGTCGCCAGCCTCGACCTGCTCAGCGGCGGCCGGATCGAGCTGGGCCTGGGCGCCGGTGCGTTCTGGGACGCCATCGAGGCGATGGGCGGGCGACGCCTCTCCCCCGGTCAGGGGGTGCGGGCTCTGGAGGAGGCGATCGAGATCGTCCGCCAGATCTGGGACGCCGACGCCCACGGCGGCGTCCGGGTCGACGGCGAGTTCCACCGGGCGGTCGGCGCCAAGCGCGGCCCGGCCCCCGCCCACGACGTCGGCATCTGGCTGGGCGCCTACAAGCCGCGCATGCTCGCGCTGACCGGGCGCCGGGCCGACGGTTGGCTGCCCTCGCTGGCCTACCTGAAACCCGGCGACCTGGCGAAGGGCAACGTGATCATCGACGAGGCCGCCACCGGGGCGGGACGCTCCCCGGCCGACGTACGCCGGCTGCTCAACATCAACGGACGCTTCTCGGCGGTCGGCCGCGGCCAGCTCGACGGGCCGGCCGAACAGTGGGCCGAGGAACTCGCCGACCTGGCCCTGACCGAGGGGATCAGCACCTTCATCCTCGGCAGCGACAACCCCGACGACCTGCGGCGCTTCGCCGCCGAGGTGGCCCCGGCCACCCGGGAACTCGTCGCCGCCGAGCGCTCCTCGCGCAGGCCCGGCACCCCCACCGACCCGGCCGCTCCCACCCCGACCGGCACGGCCAGTCCCGCCTCGACCGATCCCGGCGCGACCGATCCCGCCTCAGCTGACGCGGCCGGTCCCGCCTCAGCTGACGCGGCCGGTCCCACCTCGGGAGGCGTGACGGGGACTCGGGCGGGCGGCGGGACGGGAACGCCGCCGGGGGGTGCCGGGCGGCCGGCGGCGCGTCGGGCCGGCGGCGGGACGGCGCCGTTCGCAGTGGTGCCGACGCCCGACGACGGCATCCGCCGCAGCGAGGTGCGGGTGTGGGACGAGTCGGAGCGCCCCGCCGGGCCGGCCCCGGACCCGGAGCGCACCTACACGGCGCACGAGCAGGCCGGCGCGCAACACCTGATCGACGTGCACGACGGGCTACGTGCCGAACTGGCCCAGATCCACGACCTGATCGAACAGGTAGCCGCCGGTCTGATCGACGTGGGTGCCGCCCGGTCGCACATCAACACGATGACGATGCGGCAGAACAAGTGGACGTTGGGCACCTACTGCGAGTCGTACTGCCGGGTGGTGACCACCCACCACACCATCGAGGACCGCTCGCTCTTCCCGCACCTGCGCCGCTCCGACCCTCGACTCAAGCCGGTCATCGACCGGCTGGTCGAGGAACACCACGCCATCCACGACGTGCTGGAGGGCGTGGACCGGGCGCTGGTCGCGTTCGTCGCCACACCGGACGGGATGGCCGAGCTACGCGCCGCGGTCGACCTGCTCAGCGACACGCTGCTGTCGCACCTTGCGTACGAGGAACGCGAACTGGTCGAGCCGATCGCCCGGCTGGGCATGTACTGACCGCCGCCCGACGTGGCGATCGTTGGCACCTCAGCTGCCGCAGCACCGGCGTGTCGTGCCGCTGAGGTGCCAACGATCAAGGCGGTCGTGTCACGGGAGCGCGGACGATCCGGGGTAGCGGACAGGCATCATCGAGGAATGGAGCCACGAGTCGAACGGGGGCACCGGTGCGTGCCGCACACCGCCGACGTACGGATCGAGGCGTGGGCACCGGACCGCGAGGGCTGCGTGGCCGAGGCGGTCGCGGCGCTGGTCGAGTCGTTCACCGACCCGGCCGGCGCCTCGCCGAATGCCGAACGGGAGTTCCACGCGCCGCCCGCCGCCGACGACGACCTGCTGGTGGGCGTACTCGACGAAGTGATCTTCCGAATGGAGACGGCGGACGAGCTGCCGCTGACCACCGAGGTGACCGACGACGGCGCCGGCGGCCTGCTGGTGCGCTGGCGCACCACGGGCACCGCCGAGGTGGAACTCACCGGCGCGGTGCCGAAGGCGGTCTCCCTGCACGAGCTGCGCTTCAGCGGCGACGGTACGGGCTGGTCGTGCACGGTGACGCTGGACGTATGAGGCGTCCCGTCAACCCTTGACCACACCGAGCGGCACCAGCCGGGCCACCTTCCGGCACAGGCCGGCCCCCTCGGCGGCCTCGACCACCGCCGAGATGTCCTTGTACGCCGCCGGCATCTCCTCGGCCAGCCCGCGCCGGGACGCCCCGCGTACCGCGATGTCCTGCGCTTCCAACTGGGCGCGCGGGTCCGCGCCGCGCCCGGCCACGACGGCCTGCTTACGGCTCTGCACCCGGCCCGCGCCGTGGCAGGTGGAGGCCCACGCGGGCGCCCCGGCCACGCCGGTCAGCACGTACGACCCGGTGCCCATCGAGCCCGGAATGAGCACCGGCTGGCCGGCGGCGCGCAGCTCCTCGGGCAGGTCGGGGTGGCCGGGTGGCAGTGCGCGGGTGGCGCCCTTGCGGTGTACGCACAGTCGGCGCGTCCCGCCGTCCACCGCATGGTCTTCGATCTTGGCGAGGTTGTGCGAGATGTCGTAGACCAGGTCGAGCCGCCGCCCGGTCTGCCGCTCGAAGATCTGGCCGGCCGCGTGGGCGAGCAGCTGGCGGTTGGCCCGCGCGTAGTTCGCGGCGGCGGCCATCGCGCCCAGGTAGGCCCGCCCCTCATGCGAGCTGACCGGGGCGCAGGCGAGCTGCCGGTCCGGTACGTGGATGCCGTGCCGGCCCATCACCTTCTCCATGGCCCGCACATGGTCGGTGCAGATCTGGTGGCCGAGCCCGCGCGACCCGCAGTGGATCATCACGCAGACCTGGCCGGGGCGCAGCCCGAACGCCTCGGCCACCGGTTCGTCGTACACCTGCTCGACCGCCTGGACCTCCAGGAAGTGGTTGCCGGAACCGAGGCTGCCGACCTGGCGCGCGCCGCGCTCGATCGCCCGCTCGCTGACCTGGGCCGGGTCGGCGTCGTCCACCGCGCCGTAGTCCTCGCAGCGGTGCAGGTCCCGCTCGACGCCGAAGCCGCGCTCCACGGCGTACCGGGAGCCGCCGCGCAGCACCGCGTCGAGTTCGTCGCGGCCGGTCAGGTGCCACACCGCGCCCTTGCCCATGCCGCGCGGGGTGGCCTCGCTCAGCCCGTCCATCACCGCGTCCAGGCGCGGGCGCAGTTCGTCGCGGTCCAGGTCGGCGGTGAGCAGCCGGACCCCGCAGGAGATGTCGAAGCCGACGCCGCCCGGCGAGACGACCCCGCCGGCCTCGATGTCGGTGGCGGCCACCCCGCCGATCGGGAAGCCGTAGCCCCAGTGCACGTCCGGCATGGCGTACGAGGCGTCGACGATGCCCGGCAGGGTGGCGACGTTGGCGACCTGGTCCAGCGACCGGTCCGCCCCGGCGTCGGGCAGCAGCGACCGGGACGCGAAGATCACCCCCGGCACCCGCATCGGGTCACGCCGGTCGATCCGGAACCGGTACGGCGACTCCTCGACCAACTCCATCCCGCGCGGCTACCCACCCTCGTGGGCGCTACACCTGTCGTTGAGGCGTCTGGCGTGGCGGACGACGGGCGCGATCGTGGCCCTCGATCGTGCGGGTGCGCGGGGCGTGGTCGGACACGGTGGGTACCGTGTCAGGGGTGACCGAGGCGGGGGAACGGAACAGGGTGAGCAGCGAGCTACGGGCCGACTGCGGCAGGTGCTTCGGGCTCTGCTGCGTCGCGCCCGCCTTCGCCGCGTCGGCCGACTTCGCGCTCGACAAGCCAGCCGGTCAGCCGTGCCGCAACCTGCGCGCCGACTTCGGCTGCGGCATCCACGCCGAGCTGCGCGATCGTGGCTTCCCCGGCTGCACCGTCTTCGACTGCTTCGGCGCGGGTCAGCGGGTCGCCCAGCAGACCTTCGGCGGGCGGGACTGGCGGAGCGCGCCGCAGACCGCCGGGCAGATGTTCGACGTGTTCGCGGTGATGCGTCCGCTGCACGAGTTGCTCTGGTATCTGACCGAGGCGGTCGCGCTGAGCCCGCCGGCAGCGCTGCGCGAGCAGTTGGTCACCGCGCTCGCCGAGACCGATCGGCTGGCCTCGGGCAGCCCGCAGCAGTTGCTCGCGCTCGACGTCGACGCGCACCGCCGGGAGGTCAACGCGCTGTTGTCGCGTACCGGCGATCTGGCCCGCGCCCGGGGCGGCGCCGGCGCCGACCATCGCGGCGCGAGTCTGGTCGGCCGTGACCTGCGCCGCGCCGACCTGCGCGGGGCCAACCTGCGCGGGGCGCTGCTGGTCGGGGCCGACCTGCGCGGCGTGGACCTGACCCGGGCCGACCTCACCGGCGCCGACCTCCGCGGGGCGAACCTGCGCGGGGCCGACCTGTCCGGCGCCCTGTTCCTGCACCAGTCGCAGGTCGACGCCGCTCGCGGCGACCGGTCCACCCGCCTGCCGGCGGCGCTGCGCCGCCCGACGCACTGGACAGCGGCGGCCACACTCCGAGCGCGACGCCGCTGAATCACGGTGCACGCCGTCGCCCCAACCGGAACCCAGTCGGTGAACCGATGGTGCAACGGCGGCGACTGCGTAGAGGTCGCTGCCAACCTGCCGGGTGTCGTCGGCGTCCGGGACAGCAAGGACTCGAGCGGCGCGGCGCTGACCTTCGCCCCGGCCGCTGGCGAGCGTTCATCGCCCACGTCGCCGAGCGAGCCTGACCGGCGCAGACACTTACTCGCCCGTACCCGTGCGGGCGCTTCTGCTAGCGGCTGGCCGGTGTGGCGGCGCGCGCCTCGGTCATGCCCCGGTTGGCCAACGTGTCGGCGCGTTCGTTCTCGGGGTGGCCGTTGTGCCCCTTCACCCAGAGCCAGGTGATCCGGTGCCGGGCGCAGGCCGCCTCCAACCGCTGCCACAGGTCGGCGTTCTTCACCGGCTGCTTCGCCGCGGTCAGCCAGCCGTTGCGCTTCCAGGAGGCCAGCCAGCTGGTGATGCCGTTGCGCACGTACGTGCTGTCGGTGTGCAGTTCGACGGTGACCGGCCGGGTGAGGCTCTCCAGGGCCTCGATGGCGGCGGTCAGCTCCATCCGGTTGTTGGTGGTCGGGGTGGCCTCGCCACCGCACAGCTCCCGCTCGTGCGAGCCGTAGCGCAGCACCGCGCCCCAGCCGCCCGGTCCCGGGTTTCCGCTGCACGCACCGTCGGTCCAGATCTGCACCACCCGGCCGGGGGCCTCGTCCGTCATGCGGCAAACCTACCGAAGCCGCCCGCACGGGCACGCGTACGGGCCCGCCGGTGGTTAAAGTCGGCCGGGTGAGCGAATCCGTCGCCCTCGGGCAGTTGGTGATCCGTCCGGCCGAGCCGGCCGACATCGAGGTCCTGCACCGGTTCATCGTGGAGCTGACCGTGGCCGAGGAGTTTCCCGGCGAGGTGACCGCCGAGCCGGCCGATCTGATGCCGGCCCTGTTCGGGTCGCGTCCGGTCGCCGAGGCCATGGTGGCCACCATCGACGATGAGCCGATCGGCTTCGCGCTGTACTACCCGACCTACAGCACGGTGGTCGGTCGGACCGGCATCCACCTGGATGATCTGTACGTCCGGCCGGAGCACCGGGGCGCAGGCGTCGGCCGAGCCCTGCTGGCCCACCTGGCGGGGCTGGCCGTACGCCGTGGCGGTGGCCGGCTCGAGTGGTGGGTGATGCACACCAACGATCCGGCCCTGCGCTTCTACCGGCGGTTGCAGGCCCGCACCGTCGACGAGATCGACGTGCTGCGGCTGGACGGGGAACCCCTGCACGCCTTGGCGGCCGAGGCACCCGACCGGTTCGACATCCAGCAGCCGGTCTGACGCGTTCACCTGCCACCGCCCCGAATCAACAGCCCAAGTCGGGTCAGCGGGCACTGCCCGGTGGCTCGTCGCCGACGACGGGCGGCGGGATCGTCCAGGCCGGTCGGCGCGCCGGGGCCAGCCGGTGGTGAAGGCGGCCGGCGGCGTCGCCCA
The DNA here is from genome assembly GCF_014646235.1 of Micromonospora sonchi. Taxonomy (GTDB): domain Bacteria; phylum Actinomycetota; class Actinomycetes; order Mycobacteriales; family Micromonosporaceae; genus Micromonospora; species Micromonospora sonchi. The sequence goes on from NZ_BMNB01000015.1 coordinate 26,249, forward strand.
CGGTGGCGGTGACCATCGGCAGCAGCCGGGCGGAACGCATCACGGCCAGGTCCTCGGCCACGGTGGTGGCGCCGTCGAGGAAGCGCAGCACCCGCGGCGCCGGATTGCGGTCGAACAGCCGACCGAAGAACTCCGGACCGCCGACCAGGTCGCGGTCCAGGGCCCGCAGCGCGACCGCGTCCATCCACCGGTGCCGCCGAGGGTACGCGGGCGCCGGCACCGGTGGCCGTCCGGCGGCGAGCGCCCGGGCGATCTGGTCGGCCTGCCGGCGCATGGCGGTGAAGGTGAAGCCGGTCGACGGGCGGGTGGCGCCGCCGGCGGTGCCCAGGCGGACCACCCGGGGCGACGGGCGGGCGACGAACGGGCCGTCGGTCATCGGGATGACGCCGTTCTCGACCTCCCGCACCGTGCACCGGACCGGGTCCAGGCCGAGCAGCTCGTGGTAGCCGGCCAGCGCCGAGTCGTACGCCGCCCCGCTGAGCGGGTGCGGCGAGAACTCGGTGTACTCGATGAGCGCGTACCGGCTGTCGACCGGCAGCACGTACCCGAACGAGACACCCCGGGCGGGCTGCGGGGTGCGGAAGTCCATCAGCACGGCCCGTCCCGGCTCGAACATCGGCCGGTCAGCCGTCAGCCACCAGCCCCGGAAGTGCTGCAACCAGTTCGTCCGCCCGGGGCGGTGCGGCGGTCGGGGCCGGGAGTCCAGCACCCAACCGGCCCGCAGCACCGGCCGGTCGCCGCCGGTACGCACCAGCACCCGCTCCCCGTCGTCGTCGAGCGCCTCGACAGCGGCGACGATCCGGGTCACGCCGAGGCGCCGCTCCGCCTCGGCCGCCCGGTCGTAGACCGGGCCGGAGCGCAGCATCGCGTACCGCATCGGGGCGAGGTCGAGGGTGCGGTGCGCGCCGGGCGTGATCACCTCGACCTGCGACCAGCTCGCGCTGAGCAGGTCGTCCAGGTCGTTGCCCGGCTGGTCCCAGAATGCCCAGGTCCGGTCGTGGCCCCGCCGGTGCACCGGGTCGACGACGGCGATCCGAACGTCACGTACCCCGTGCCGGGCCAACGCCGCCAGCACGAGCGAGGCCGCACCGCCCCCACCCACCAAGGCAACGTCAACGTCGACCAGCCCCCCACCCACGCACCCACTCTACGGGCATCGCCCCCACAGGCCGGGGATGCGCCGATCTTGCACTTCTGGTCGCCCATATGCCCTTTTTATGGGCCTTCGTGGCGACAGAAACTGCAAGATCGCGGGCGCGGGGTGGGGTGGGGGCGGGTGTGGGGGGTGGGGGTGGGGGTGGGGTGGGACGCCGAAACGGCCGGCACCCTTGGTGGGGTGCCGGCCGTTGGCGTGTCACGTGTCGGGTCAGCTGTTCCAGTGCTGGGCGACCAGGTCAGCGGCCTGCTGCTCCCACTGGGCGTAGTGGTCGGGGTACGCCGATACCTGCACGGTCTGGGCGGCCATGGTCAGCGGCATGTCCTGCCAGCCGTTGACCTGCTTGAGGCCCTTCAGGAAGGCGGTGGTGGAGTACTCGGGGTCGGTGATCTGCTCGACCGTGCCCCACCCGCTGGACGGGCGCTGCTGGAACAGGCCCTGCGAGTCGTGGTCGTTACGGGCACCGAGGTGGCCCAGGTTCTCCAGCTTCGACTCCTGGAACGCGGTGGCGATGGCGACCACGGCGGCACGCTCGTCCATGCCGGTCTTCTTGGTCGCGGCGATGATCGCCTTGGCGTTACCGACCTGCTCGTCGTTCAGGTCGATCCGCGACTGCTTACCCTGCACACCATGCGGCATCAGCTTGCCGGCGTCCGGCTTGTCGGCCTGGGCGACGGCGGTGACCGGGTTGGTGGTGGTCGGGGTGGTCTCGGTCGTGGCGTGGTTCAGCGGGCCGGCGGCCAGACCACCGGCAACAGCCAGACCAGCGATACCCAGCACGGTCTTACGCAGCATCGTGTTCATCAGAGAGGCTCCATTCGGGGGTTGGCGCACCCGCCGATGGGGGTCGGCTCGTGGATGCGCAAGCACCGTCCGGCGCTCAAAGAAAAAGGGGGGGGAAGGTCGTCCAGCGCGCGGGGCCAGGGCCTCTTCGCGGCGCCGGGACCATGTGTAACGACTGACCGGGGGCGGTGATTCCCAGAGGGCTGGCATCGGCCGCGTTTTCCGGGGGCATCGGCCGCCGCCGTGAGCGGAGCCGGTGCGGTCAGCCACCCGATCCAACGCCGCCGAGCCACCCGACATTCCGGCGAGCCCGTGGTCGGCTCACCCGACATGCCGGACATTGCCTGACAGACGCCGCGAGGGGCGTGCGGTGGTGGGTGCGTCCCCGGGTTGGATGCCGAAGGCCGTCACACCGGCCCCGACGGCGTAGAGCCGCTCCGGAATCGGACAACAGGCTCGTGGTTTCGGGAGACGGTGGGGCCCGGCTGAAACCGGACACCCGGCGAATTCGGCGCGGGAACCCCATCACCGGGTCGGCCGGGTCAGGGACGCCCAGGGTGCATCCGTGATCACGACCAACTGATCAGCCCGGATTCTTCGTCTGCCGGGTGGACACCGGGCGGTAACGGGGATTCCCGGAGCGCAGCGTTCGGGTGGCGACCCACCTCGGGCTGAGCGCACGTCGAAGGCCACCGTCGCCACCGGCAGGCCATGGGCGGCACGGCGTCCCGCGCGACCGCGGACGAGAGAGGAGGCAAAGGCGCGTGAGAGCGAGCAAGCTCCTCGTACCGGTGGCGGGTGTCGCCCTCGGGCTGCTGCTGTCGGGTGCCACCCCGGCTGGCAGCACAATGTCGCCGTCACGCCTACCGGCCGGGGAAGCCGTCGTGTTCGCGGTGACGAACAGCACCGCCGCCAGCGACGACTCCCGCGACGACTCCCGCGACGATGACCGACGCAGCCGCGACAGCCGCGACAACGACCGACGAGGCGGCGACCGACGCGACAACGACCGCCACAGCGGCGAGGGCCACAACGCCGTGACCGTGGCCGGTGGCGCGGTCCTGCTCGCCAACGCGCTCGGCGGCGTCGTCATCCTGGCCCGGCGCCGCCGACACGCGGTCAGCGCCGCAGTGCGCTGACCCGCACCCGACATCCCACTGTCGGTCGTGGTGTTTGACCCCGCCGGTGCCGGGAAGACCGTGCGCCACGTAGATGCGAGGAGCGAGGATGGCGCACGCAGGACGGGCCCGTAAGCAGGTCGGGGCGCGGAAGGCACCACCGCCGGCCAAGGTGGCGGCGAAGAAGGTGGCCACGGCGACGAAGCGGGCCACCGGGGCCACGGCCGCGAAGTCGCCGGGTGGGAAGCCCACGCCGACGTCCCCGCGTACCGCCCGCAAGAAGGCCATCTCCGCGACGGCCGCGCCGACCCGACGGCCCACGGCGAAGGCAACCGCCGCGAAGAAGGCGCCGGCCGGCCGGAAGGCGACGACCGGAACAGCCACCGCTACGAAGGCGCCCGGAACGAGGGCCACGGCCGCGAAGGCTCCGGCGAAGAAGGCGCCGACCAGGAAGACGGCCGCCACGCAGGCGACGGCCGCCCGCTCCCGCACGGCCAGTACGACGCCGGCGCGCAAGGCGACGACGATGGAGTCGTTCGGCAACCGCCGCAGCGCGCGCACGGGTGCCCGCTGATCGCTGGCTACTCCCGGGACAGGCGCGCGAGGAAGCCTCGGACCCGTTCCCGGGCCTGATCGGTGATCTCCGGCCCGTGGGTGAAGGCGGCCACGTCGTACTCCAGCTCGCCGAGCACGTGGGCGGTCAGCTGGGTCATCTGGAAGTCGGTGCAGAACAACTTCACCGGCCATCGAACACCGGCCACGTTGAACAGCGCGTCGCCGGTGATCAGCACCCGGGTCGGCTCGTGCAGCAGCGAGACGTGACCCGGCGAATGGCCCGGCGTGTGCACCACACGCAGCCCGCCGGCGACGTCGAGCAGGTCCCCGTCGGCGAGAGGCTGCGCCACCTCGAACGCGGGGAAGCGCCCGGACGAGAGCCGGGCGAACAACCGGGCGCCGCCGACCGTCGGATCTCCCGGTGGCGAGTTCCCGGCTTCGGCGTACGGGACGTCGGCGGCGTGCAGGGCCAGCGGCGCGCCGGTGCGGCGGGCCACCTCGGCGGCCCCGCCGACGTGGTCGGGGTGGGCGTGGGTGAGCACGATCCGGGTGACGTCGGCGGGATGCTTGCCGATCGCGGCCAGCCCACGGACGATCCGGGCCGGCGCCCGCTTCACCCCGCAGTCCACCAGGGTGACCGCGCCGTCGTCGCCGACCAGCGCGTACGAGTTGATCATTGCCCGGCCGGCGGTGGGGATGCGCCAGACGCCGGGCGCGAGGGGAACTGCGGGTGCCCGCGCCATCACCGCAACCTATCATCCAGCCTGTTCGATGTCCGTCCCCGGTGTGACCGATAGTTCGCGTAGCGGCGAGGATGACGGGGTGGCCAGACGAGACAGCCGGCGGGCGGAGCAGACGGCGTGCCCGTGCGGGCAGGGTCTGCCGTACGCGGACTGCTGCCGGCGCCTGCACATCGGTGAGGCCGACGCGCCGACGGCCGAGGCGCTGATGCGGTCCCGCTACGCCGCCTTCGCCGTGGGCGATCCGGAGTACCTGCTACGCAGTTGGCACACCAGCACCCGGCCGGCCCGGCTGCGTCTCGACCCCGGTCAACGCTGGATCGGCCTGGAAGTCGTCGACACCGAGCGTGGTGGGCTGTTCGACAGCGCGGGCACGGTCGAGTTCCGGGCCCACTACCGGGAAGCCGGCCGGCCCGGCACGGTGACCGAGCGCAGCCGCTTCGTCCGCGAGGACGGACGCTGGGTCTACCTCGACGCGGTGTCCACCTAGGCGTCGCTCCGGCCGACGCCTTCGGCAGACACCCGGCTGGGACGGCCGGCCCCGGCAGGCCCCCGGCTGGGACGGCCGGCCCCGGCAGGCCCCGGGCGGGTGCCGGCCCCGGCCGGGCCGTCGCGGCGACCCCCTCGGCCGGCCGCCAGCAGCACCGCGACGAGGAGGTACGGCACGGCCGCGACCGCGAACGCCGCCGGGTTGCCGGCCACCCCGGCGACCAGGCCGTACCCGGCGTACGCCGCGATGACGGTCAGTTCGGTCGCCAGCCCGGCCAGCGAGGTGACGGTGGCCCGGGTGCCGCTGTCGATCCGCTCCTGCAGCCGCGTATCGGCCAGCACCGACCCGAGCTGGAAGCCGCAGAACGCCGCCGCCAGCAGCAGGAACCCAGCCCACTGCCGCAGCAACGCCCCGCCGGCCAGGGCCACCGCCGAACCGGCCAGCAGCAGCGCGTACCCGCCGGCGCCCAGTCGCTGGCCGAGTGGGGCGAGCAGGCCGCCGGCGACCTGTCCCAGCGCGACGAGCAGGAGCAGCAGCGGCACGGTCGACACGGCGACGCCGGTGTCCCGGGCCAGCAGCGGGGTGTACTCCTCCAGCGCGCCCCAGACCGCGGTCACCGCCGCGACCAGCAACACCGCCGCGCGTACCCGATGGTTGCGGTGCATCTCGGCGACTCCCGCGCGCAGCCCCTGCCACCAGCCGGGCTCGTCGTCGCCACCCGGATCCGGTCCGGTCGCAGCGGGCGGCGCGGCGCCCGAGACCGCGGTGGGCACGGCGGCGACGTTACGGTGTTCGGGCAGGCGGGCCGCCACGGCGGCGGCGAGCAGGCAGGCCGCGACGCTGGCCGACCCGACCGCCAGGTAGCCGCCGGCATCGAACACCGGCCCGGCCAGCAGGATCGCGACGAGTACGCCGACGGTGCCGGCGGTGCGGGCCCGGCCGATGGTGCGGGCGTACCGGTCGGCGGCGCCGAGATGGTCGAGTTCGTCGAAGACGAGGGCCTCCAGGGCGCCGGAGGCGAGCGCGCCACCGGCTCCCCATGCGACGAAGCCGGCGGCGAACGCGGGATAGGACGGTGCGAGCGTCCAGAGGGCGAAGCCGGCGGCGGCACACAGTGGTGCGAGGCAGAGCATTCGGCGCCGGGAGATCGCGTCCGCCCACGCGCCGGAGGGCGCCTCCAGTGCGAGCCCGGCCAGCGACCAGATCACGAACAGCGAGGAGATCTGCCCGACCGACAGGCCGCTGTCGGCGAACAGCAACGCGTACACCGGGTAGAGCAGGACCAGGTCGGTGAGGAACGCGTACGCGTAGAGGGTGGCCGCCAGTTTGCGGACACCCGTCGAGGTGGGGGTCATCGAGGCCTTTCCGGGTGGGACGGGTGACGGACGCCGGTGCTACGGCGACCGCTGGCGGCCCACGGCCTCGAGCGACGGATCAACGTGGCCAGTTCATGGCGGGGATGCTAACCGGCGGCGCCCCGGTGTGCCAGGACGCCGCCGGAAAGCCTCGCGGGAGTCAGCGCTGCTCGTCGGGGATCGGCAGGATCATGGTCGACTCGCTGTCGTCGGCGCCGCGCTGTGCCGGCACGTCCGTTCCGGTGGGGGTGACGATCTGCGTGGCCTCCGGGTCGTAGCCGGACGTGCCGGCGGAACCGGCCACAGTGGCAGCGCCGGGCCCGCCGGCGGTCGCGGTGAACGGGGCGGAGGTCGGCGCGCCGGTTGCCGGCGGGGCGTCTGCGGCGCTCGGCTCGGCGGTACGGGGCGTGGCGTCGCGGCGGGCGGCGGAGTAGGCGCGGGCGTGCTCGGCGATGCTGCGCGACTCCTGCTCGGCGCGGGACAGCCAGGACTCCCAACGCTTCTGCATCGGCCGGACAAGTCCGCCGCCGACGCCGACCACGAGGATGCCGCCGATGGTGGCCAGCACGGCGATCAGCACCGGAGTGGTCACCGCGGTGGCGACACCGATCTGGTTCAGCGCGGCGATGATGCCGAGGCCGAGGAGGAACGCCGAGGCGATGGTGGCCAGCAGCCGGCCGTACGACAGGCCGCCGAGCGCGCCGGAGATGATGTCCTTGACCGCCCCGGCGATGGCGGCGGCGACGACCACGATGACGATCGCGACGAAGGCCCGGGGCAGCCAGGCGATGACACCGGCGATCAGATCGGAGATCGGGTTCGGTCCCCAGATGCCGAACGCCAGGTAGAGGGTGAGCAGCAGGACCCCGTAGTAGGCGAGGCGGGCGACGATGTCGCTGCCGTCGTAGCGGGAGCGGGCCAGCGCCCGTGCGATCCCGCCGCGCTCGACGGCGCGGTCGAAGCCGACGCGTTCGAGCAGCCGGTCGACGAGCTTCAGCACCGCCTTGGCAACCAGCCAGCCGGCCACCAGGATCGCTACGAAGGCGACGGCCTTGGGTAGGAAGAGCAGTATCGACCGGAGGGTGTCCCCCACCGCGTCACCGAAGTTGTCTCGCATCGGATGGTCCTCCACAGGGGCGGGTGGTTCGTCCGACCCGACCTACCCCGGCGGTACGGGCGGGAAACGCCCGCAGCGCCGTCTCTCATTCCGGGCAGGAGTAGACGACCTCGGTACTGGCCTGCGTCGGTGCCGGGGAGACGATGTTCACGGTGGCGCTCTCGGTGGTGGTGCCGATCCCACTGAACGACCAACGCAGGGTCAGCTCGACGCTGCGCTGGCCCCAACCGACCCGCTCGTCGAGCAGGGCACCAGGCGCGCTACCGGAGCGGAGCCACTGGTACTCGACAGTGCCCGCGCGGCCGTTGGTCCGTACCGTGGCGACCACGTCGACGCTGACATCGCACCGCTCCCCGGCCGGGCTGGGTACGGCGACGCTGACCTCGGTGATCTCCAGTGGGCTGAGCCGCTGCCAGATCCACAGCCCGACTGCGGCGAGCAGGACGAGGGTGAGCAAGGTGGACAGCACCGAGACGAGCCGGCGCCAGGCCGACCTGCGGCGTGTCGGCGGCACGGGTGTGGGCCAGGCGGGCGCCGGCGGCGGGGCGACCGGCACGCCGGGCCCGAACCGCAGCTCGCCGCCAGGACCGGTGGTCGGGGCCGCGAGCGTTCCCCGGCTGGTACGCACTCCGGACGCGCCCGCCGTGTCGGTCGCGGTACCGGCGAGGTGTGCGGTCGGTTCCGCGCCACTCAAGTGCACCGTGGGCTCCCCCCTGCCGAGGTACACGGTCGGTTCCGCACCACTCAAGTGCACCGTGGGCTCCTGCGCCGGCACCGGAGGCGTGCGGTGGCGTTCGGTGACGGCCGCCGGGTCGGCCGGCAGGTGGTGGGTGGGCAGGGCCTCGGTCGCGTCGTCCGGCTGAGTCACGGCTACATCTCCTGGTCGTCGTCGCCTGGAAGGTGGGGCGCGCCCGGTCAGCCCGGCGTGCAGAAGGAGTAGAGCGTCACGTACACCGTCGAGTCGCCGACGGTGGTGTTGCCGGTGCCGTCGGTGGCGACGACCGTGACCGGGATCCGGGTGGTGGATGCGGGTCGCGGCAGGTCACCGAGCACGCCACGGAACTGGCCGCCGTCGAGCAGGGCCATGCTCTGCTCGTACGACCGCTTCTCGAGGGTGTAGCGGATGCGGACTCGCAGGTCACCCACAGCCGTGCGGTCGTCGTTGACGTGGGCGGTGATGGTGCTCGCCGTGGGCCCGAAGGGGCAGCCGGTCGGGTCCAGCTCGGTCGGGTTCGCCGCGACCCGGGCGATGGTGGGTGGGGTGCTGTCCGGCGGTGTTGGCGGGCTGACCCTGGTCGACAGGGTGGGGATCGGCGTGGCGGACGAAGGGCCACCGGTGGGTGTCGTGGACGGGGTGGGCCCGGCCGCGGTGGCGCCGCCGGTCGGGGCGGGTGGCGCGGCGGAGGTGGGCGGGGTGAAGGCGTCGGGCGTGGGCGGGATGGATGCGTCGGGCGTGGGCGGGAGAGAGCCGTCGGGCGTGGGCGGGACGGATGCGCCGCCGGTCGGGACGACGCCGCCGGTCAGCTCCGTCGTCGCCTCGGGCCGCACCGCCCCGGAGGGGGCGATCGGCTCATCCCGGGCGACGTAGCTGAGCGCGGCCCCGCCGACCAGCATGGCCGCCACCAAGCCACCGCCGACGAGCGCCGCCCGGGCGCGGCCGGTGCGCCGCAGCGCGGGCCGCCCGCTGCCGTCGCCGCCGGCTGGGCCGACGGTGGTGTCGCCGAGCGCGGTGCTGGCCACGCTGATGCCGCCGCCAGCGCGGTCGGGAAACGGGAAGAGGGCGGCCAGCAGCGCCGCGCGCCGGGCCAGCTCCCGCAGCCCGCGTTCCTCCCAATCCGCCCCGTACGCCCCGTACGCCACTTCCTCCAGCGTGGCGAGGAAGACGTGCGCGGACTGCGGTCGCTCGGCGGGACGCTTGGCCATGCCGAGACGTAGCAGGTCGTGCACCGGGCGCGGGGCCGGATCGGTGGGGATCGGCGCGCGGGCGTGCTGCTGGCGCAGGGTGGCCAGGTCCCGCCCGCCGTACGGGGGATGGCCGGTGAGGCACTCGAAGAAGGTGGCGGTGGCGGCGTAGATGTCGCACGCCGGGCTGGCGGGGGCCCCGGTCCACTGCTCGGGGGCCATGTAGCGCGGCGTGCCGGTGACGCTGCTGCCGGAGCTGGCGCCGACCGGCATGGCGATGCCGAAGTCGGCGAGTTTGCTCGTGCCCTCGGCGGTGACCAGTAGGTTCTCGGGCTTGTAGTCCCGGTGCACCACCCTGCGGGCGTGCGCCGCGCCGAGCCCGGCCAGCGAGCCTTTGAGCACACACAACGCCGACTCCGGCGTGGTCGAGCCCTTCGCGCGCAGCAACTGTCGCAGCGAGACGCCGTTGACCAGCTCCATCACGATCGCCGAGCCGCCCGGGGCCTCGACGTACTCGTAGAGACGGCAGACGTACGGGTCGTCGATGCCGGCCAGCAGCCGGGCCTCGTCGCGGAAGGCGGTGCGGAACGAGACGTCATCGAGTCGACCGGTCAGGTATTTGATCGCCACGGGGGTGCCGGTGGCGGCGTGGACGGCGAGGTCGACGCTGCCGGACGCGCCGGCGCCGAGCCGGCGGACCGGGGTGTAGCCGGAAACCCGCCAGCCGGTCATGCCACCACTTCCGGGATTTCGCACAGCTGGGCATCGAGCACGCTGAACATTGTCGTCCCCACGGCCCGCGCGGCCATCGTCCCCACAGCTGTCGTCTCCGGCCGACCGGGTGCATTGTGGAGCGTCAGTGGCCGCGGTAGAGCGCCGCGATCTCGTCGGCGAAGTGGGCCTGCACCACCTCGCGTTTGATCTTGAGGGTGGGCGTGAGTTCGCCGTCGGCCTCGGTGAGGTCCCGCGGCAGGATCCGGAAGGTCTTCACCTGCTCGGCGCGGGAGACGGTCCGGTTGGCCTGGTCGATCGCGCCCTGGATCGCGCCGCGCAGCCGTGGGTCGTCGCGCAGCTGCGCCAACGATCCGCCGGGATGCCCCTGCGCGTCCTGCCAGCGCTGCCAGGCCTGCGGGTCCACGGTGACCAGCGCGGCCACGTACGGCCGGCCGTCGGCGACGAGCATGGACTGGCTGACCAGCGGATGCGCTCGGATGCGCTCCTCGATCGGCGCGGGCGCGAGATTCTTGCCCGCCGCCGTGACCATGATCTCCTTGGTCCGGCCGGTGATGTGCAGAAAACCGTCGTCGTCGAGTCGACCGAGGTCGCCGGTGCGCAGCCACCCGTCGTCGGTGAACGCCTCCCGGGTGGCCTCCGGGTTGTTCCAGTAGCCGGCGAACACCACCTGGCTCTGGGCGAGGACCTCCCCGTTGTCGGCGGTGCGGATCCGCACCCCCGGCAACGGGCGGCCCACCGTGCCGATCCGCATGGCCGTCGGCACGTTCACCGCCAGCGCCGGGGAGGTCTCGGTCAACCCGTAACCCTCCAACAGGAGGATGCCCGCGCCCCGGAAGAAGTGTCCGAGTCGCTCCGCCAGCGGCGCCCCGCCCACGATGGCCGTCCGGCACCGGCCGCCGAGGGCGGCGCGCAGCCTGCGGTACACGGCGACGTCGAAGAACAGGTGCGCCAGGCGCAGCGGTACGCCCGGTCCGCGCGGCCCGTCCAGCGCCCGGCTGTACCGCACGGCCACCTGCTCGGCGAGGGTGAACAGCCAGCCGCGGCGCGCGTCCTCTGCGGCGTGCCGGGCCTGGTCGCGCATCTTCTCGAACACCCGGGGCACGGCGAGGATGAAGGTGGGCCGGAACCGGCGCAGCTGATCGAGCATCCCGGCGAGATCGGGACTGTGTACCAGCGTGGCGCGGTTGTGCACCATGCCGACCTGGATCAGCCGGGCGAAGGCGTGTGCCAGCGGCAGGAACAGCACCGTCGCCGCGCCCGGGCGCAGCAGCTGCGGCAGCACCTCGGTGGCGGCGCCGACGTCGGCGGAGATGTTGCGATGGGTCAGCACACAGCCCTTCGGCGGGCCGGTGGTGCCGCTGGTGTAGACGATGGTCGCCATGTCCTCGCCGGTGACCGCAGCCCGGCGGGCGTCGACCTCGGCGACGTCGACGGCATCACCCTGGGCGGTCAGCTCGATGAGCCCACCGGCGTCGATCCGCCAGACCTGCCGCACCGCAGGCAGGTCCGGTCGCAGCCCGTGCACCGTGGCGGCATGGTCACCGGTCTCCACCACGCAGGCCACCGCGCCCGAGTCGCCGAGGATCCAGCCAATCTGCTGCATGCTGGAGGTGTCGTAGATTGGCACGGTCACCGCGCCGATCGACCAGAGTGCGTAGTCCACGAGCGTCCACTCGTAGCGGGTGCGACTGAGCAGCCCGACCCGGTCGCCGTGCGCCACCCCGGCAGCGACGAAGCCGCGGGCCACGGCGAGCACGTCGTCGCGGAACTGCTGGCAGGTCACCGGCAGGGCGTCGGGTCGACCTGATCGCCGTACCGGCCATGAGCGGGGGTCCGGGTCCGGGCGGACGAACTGCACGCCGTCCGGGTCCTGCGCCGCGTTTCGCCACACCTGCTCGGCCAGGCTGGCGTCCTCGCCGCCGACGATCGACTCAACCGCTGTCTCCCACACGCCCGCCCACCTGCCGTCGTATCCCGTCGCGCTGATGGTGGCTCCGTACCCACCAACCGGCCCCCGGAACACGAAAACCTGTCCGCCCCTCCCTCACGCCCGGCCCACTACGTCGATCTTGCACTTCCAGTCGCCCATATGCCCACTTTCAGGGCTTATATCCGGACAAGAAGTGCAAGTCACCCCGGTCTCTTCGGGACGCCTCGCAGGCGTGGTACAGGTCATTTACCGGTCAGACCGGCGAAGGGTGGCGGGGTTAGGGGACCGGCGTTGGGGTGGGGGGACGGTGGCGGCGGGCCAGGTGGGCGAGGAGGGCGGCCAGTAGCGCCGCCTCGGTGAGCAGGATGGCGACGGCCCAGCCGGAGCCGACCCAGCGGGCCAGGGTGTCGTACCAGTACCGGACCAGCAGGGTCAGCACGGTCGCGGCGAAGGCCGCCGACGTCAGCCCGTACAGGGCGTAGGCGACCCGGTCGCGGGGGCGGTGGGTGCGTACCGCGCCGGGGCCACGGCGCAACAGCCGACCCCAGAAGCGATAGCTGTCGGTTCGCAGATCGGTGAGGTTCAGCGCGTGGCTGAGCATGTAGTAGCCGTCGAGTCGCAGGAACGGCACCAGGTTGAGCGCGGCGGCCACAGTTCCGAAGAGCAGCAGCGTGCTGGCCAGCTCGTACAGCAGGCTGCCGGGCGTACCCCACAGCCGGATCGCTGCGAACGGCAACAGCGCGAGCATGCTCACGAAGACCCCTGCGAACGAGATCGCCACCCGCCGGCGCGGGGTGAACAGCACCACGTCGTCGACCTTGCAGTACGGAGCCAGCAGCGGGAAGCGCCACATCATCCCGATCTCGGTGACCCGCCCGCCGAAGTGCCGGCAGGTCAACCCGTGGGCGCACTCATGCAGGAAGACGATCGCCCAGGTGATGACCACTGCGGCCAAAATCGCGGGCAGGGGCCGGTTGCCGCTGGTGACCCCGTCGGCGAGTTCCGGCAGGTGCAGCGCCACGTACCCGGCGACGGCGAGCACAGCCAGCAGCGCCGGCACCACGAACCACCAGCTGAACAGCGGCGCCAGCCAGGGCAGCAGCCGAGTGAACAGCCGTTCCGGATCGAACAGCGGCAGGCGGGCCGACAGCGGGCCGCGCCGGGCCTTCGCCACGCCTGCGGCGGCCGAGGCCGTGAGCCGGGCGATGGCCTCGGGGTCGGTGGCGCCGTGCAGCAGTTGCCGCTGGTGCAGCATGCCGAACAGCTGCTGCCAGTTCTCCGGCCCGAGTTGGCGCCGGTAGGCGACGGCGTACTCGCCGGCCAGCTCGTCCAGGCTCCGGGTGCCGTCCATCCGGGACATCAGGAAATGCTCACGCGGCCCCACCCGGTAGTACCAGCCGGTCTCCGGGTCCTTGATGTGGTGGACGAGCTTGCCGTCCCGCCACTGGCCGGGGCCGAGGACAATGCCGTCCCGCAGTCGGGGTCGGGTCCAGGTGGCGTCGACGGTGGTCATCGCGGCCCGGCCGGGGTGAGGTCGTCGAGCAGCGCGGCCCGAATCAGGTACGACAGGTAGATCTCGTCGAGGATGCTCACGCCGAGGCGGTTGTTGGTCATGTGCACGTACGAGCTGAGCAGAATGGGCAGGGCGGCGTCGAGGTCGCCGACCGGAGTCGGCTCGCCGCCGCCGCGCTGGAACAGCAGCTCGCCCCGGCCGGTCGCGTCGACCACCCGGTCCCGCAGTTCGCGGCAGTGCGCCGCCCAACGGCCCTCGACTCCGGTGGCCCGCACAGCGGCGTCGTCGCGGGCCGCCGCGCGGATGGCGGTCAGCCGGTCACGCAGCCCGGCGTCCATCCGGCGGTAACTGGTGTCGAAGCTGGCGTGGTAGTCGTCGCTCGGCTCGGAGTAGGAAACCTCCCAGAACCGGCGGTACTCCTCAAGGAACTCGGCGATGCGCCGGTCGTCGGGAAGGAAGGCCGCGCACATCATCATGCTCAGCTGGGCGGAGAGGCCGAGCAGCACCGGACGCACATGCACGTTGGTGGTGGCCAGCAGGTCCAGCACCACGTCGCTGGAGTGCTCGAAGTGCCACTCGGCCAGCTCGATGCCGGCCGGCCCGCCGTAGCGGCCGTACTCGCGCTCGTACGGAATGTGGTGGTAACTGTTGTTCGCCCGCATCGGCATCACACCGTCCGGGCCGTACTCCTCGTCCCACCGCTGCTGGCCGTACTCGGCGAGGAACATCTGCTTGTACAGGCCACCCAACCCCTCGCTGTCGACCTCGTACAGCGCGGGCCGGCGGCGCAGGAACGCGCTGAGGGCCGCGTCCACCCGCGCCCGCACCAGCGCCGGGTCGACGCCCGGGGCGGGCAGCACCCGCAACCGCACGTGCGGCCCCTCCATCCAGTACTTGATGAAGAAGTACCGGCTGATCAGTCCGTCGGCCCGCAGCTCGTCCACCAGCGGCCGGATTCCCTCGACCAGCATCGGGTTGCTGTTGCTGGCGTAGAAGACGTGGACGCTGAGCCAGTCATGGTCGACCGGCGACGGGTAATCAGTCATGCTCGGCTCCCCCTCGGACACCGTTGAGTTCGACGGTCAGTTCGGTGACGAACGCTCCGGCCTCGCCGCTCAGCAGCTGCTCGTCGCGGTCCGGCAGCATCTCGGCGAGCACCAGCCGGCTGCCCGCCGAACGTCCCATCGCCTCCAGCAGCTGCAGGCACAGGTAGCTGTCGAAGTCGACGTAGAGCGGCTTGTGGTCCGGTCGGCCGCCCTGCGCCGCCGCACCCTCGTCGTCGGTGCTCGCGGCGAGCCGGTTGCCGTCCGGGGTGGCGAACACCCGGCGGGGCAGGCCGTTGTCGCGCCGCCACCGCTGCCAGGACAGAAACCAGTCGGCGTCACCGAGCTGCCCGGTGCGCGCCGGCGGCAGGTAGTCCGGGTGCAGCTTCCACATCCGCCGTTGCAGCACCAGGTCGCCGTGCACGATCCGGGGGTAGCCGGCGATACCCCGGTCGGGCAGCGGCACGGTGGTGCCGGCCCACAGATCCGGCTGGGCCATCCCGAGGTAGGCGAAGGTGAGCAGCACCTGCTGCACCTCGGGCAGCGCCATCGGCAGCAGGAATCCCAGGTAGACGGGGATGACCTCGGCGTCGAGCCGGCGCGAGCGCAACAGCAGCCGGTCCGCGGCCGGGTCGTGTTCGACGCTGAGATCGTCCATGTGGATCTGCTCGGCCGCCGGCCGGAAGCTGATCTCCCCCGGGCAGACCAGCTCGTACGGGGTGACGGCCGGGTGCAGGTTGAGGTTGGTGGCGTCGTACCCGCCCTTCAGCTCGGCCAGCACCGCGCCGGGCGGCTGGAGCCGGGCCAGCTCGGCACGGAGCGTGGCGGCCAGGTCCTCGTCGGCGAAGAGGTGAGCGAAGCGGGAGAACAACAGCGTCATCCCGGAGTAGATCCGGTTGACCACCACCCGGTGCCGGTCGCCCTGGTCGGCGAGCTGGAGAAAGAACGACCGCGGGTCGAGGGTGCCGAGCGTGTCGGGCACCAGGGCGGCGACGTCGGTCATGAACGCGTCGTCCAGCGCCAACTCCTCGGCACCGGCCGGCAGCCGGCGGTACGCCTCGTTCACCCGTCGGGCCACCTCCTCGCGCGCGTCGTCCAGGGCGCTGATTTCCTCCTGCCGGAACCAGTTCTCCTGTCGCACGTACGCGTTGTCCGCGTCGAACGCCCGGCGGCGCATCATCCGCCCGGTGTAGTGGTCGAAGAAGTCCTGCTGGAACTCGTGGGCGAAGGTGAGCAGGTCGTCGCAGCGGCCACCGACGCCGTTGCGGGCCCGGAAGAAGCCCTTGGTGGCCAGCCTGCGGGGCAGGTTCACGTCGAACACCGGCATGATCCGGGCCAGCGCGCGCAGGCCGGGCAGCACCTCGCGCCGCCACCGGTTTCGGTCGGCGGTGACCGGAACCTCGGTGCGCAGCGTGGCGTCCTCGTACAGCAGGGTGCGGGGGGCCGGGACGTCGGCGCGGCCGAGGTCGGCGTGGGCGGCGACCAGTTCCCGGCGGATGTCCGCCAGCACCGCGCGGCGATCGGCCACGTCGGCGGTCGGGTAGCCGGTGGCGAGATGGTTGACCGTGCCGACCCGGTCGGCGAGCCGGTCGGCCCAGTCCCGGTCGATCTCGCGCAGCGCGGCCCGGTAGCCCTCGACCGGGTCGTCGGCGTGGATGTCCAGTTGCAGGTTCGGCACCACCAGCAGGCCGACCCGCAGCAGGTGGTGCAGGTACTGTCCGACCTCGTCCGCCGGCCGGCCGTCGGTGGTCAGCTCGACGGCCAACTCGGACAGCCGGCGCACCCGGCCGCCGTCGAGCGCGGCCAGGATGTCGTGCAGCACCTGGCCGGTGGGCAGCACGAACAGCGACTCGTGGATCGACTCCAGGGTGATCGCGGCGTCGCCGTCCTCGGAGCTGGTCCGCCGTCGGCGCAGGTAGCGCAGCCGGCCGCGGTCGATCCGCCAGCCGGTGGTGACGGTGACCGGCAGGTCCGCGCGGAGCGTCTCGTCGGCCAGCACGATGGCCGACAACCGGCCCAGCACGGCAAGGTTGAGCCGGGCCACGCCGCGCTTGGCCGCACCGGCTTGCGGCCGGACGTCGAGCAGCCGGCCGCCACCCGGTGCGAACGTCCCGACGTTGACCGTGGTCAACCGGCTGAACGGGCTGGTCTTGCAGGCGGTACGCAGGGTGTACTCCAGCAGGGACCGTTCCACCCGCCGGGCCCGCTTGCCGGGCTTACCGGGCGCGGCGAGGTAACCCGGCAGGTACTGGTCCAGCGACGGGGAGGCGAGCAGGATCCCGCCGCGCAGGTCGGGGTCGTCGGCCAACTCGCGCAGCATCGCCCGGCGCTCGGCCCACTCCTCGGCCAGCACCGCCTCGCCGCCGGCCCGGTCTCGCCGGTACTCCGCGAAAATCTCCAGCCAGTGCGTCAACGCCCGGTGGGTGTCCGCGCCGAGCGGCCCGGACGGCCAGGCCGCCGGGTCGGCCGGGCGGGGCTGGCGGAGGTTGTACACGTCGCGCCGCAGCCGGATCAGCCGCTGTCGCAGGCCGTCGTCGTGCAGGTTGCGAGCCACCGCCGCCTGGAGCGCGTCGGCCAGTTCCCGGCCGGTGTCGCGCAGCCGCTCCTCCAGGTCGAGCAGGCGGCGGGCCCAGGCCGCGCTGCGGTCGAAGACGAGCTGGTCGGCGATCTCGAGGGGCAGGCCAGCGGTGCGCAGCATGAACACCTCGGGCATCCGCCAGGACACCTCGGTGGCCGGTGGTGCGGGCAGGGACACCGTCACGGGTCTCTCCTTCGTCGGCGCCGCGGCGCGGGTCGGGGGCGTCACAGCCGGTACGCCAGGTCGGCCGTGGCGTCCGGGTGCCGCCCGAGGAGCAGGAACAGCACGGTCCGTTCGTCGGTGCCGTCCAGCCCGAGGGCGGTGTCCATGGAGACGTTGTCGAAGCCCAGCACCGCGCCGCAGCCGACGCGCTGGGCGGTGGCCGCGCAGTACGCCCGCTGGGCCACGGCGCCGATCTCGGCGTTGAGGATCCGGTAGCCCCGGGGGCCGTACGCGTCGAGCACGGCGTCGAGCCGGCCGGAGATGGCCAGCACCGCCCCCACCTGCCCCATCGTGTAGTTGGTGAGGAAGTACTGCTGTTGCAGGAAGGCGGACATCCCACCTTCGGGCTCCGGCCCGGCCGGCAGCAGCGCGTGCCGCCGGGGGCAGTAGGCGTAGCCGCCGGCAGCCAGCCCGTCGAGGTGGTTGGCGAAGACCCAGAGCCGGGTCAGCGCCGGCGCGTTGACGGGCAGTCCGGCATCGGCCGGATGGTGCCGGCCGGCGGTGGCGAAGGCGAGGGTGGTGCCGAGTTCGGCGGCGGTCAGCTCGGGTGGCCGGCGGAACCGGCCGAAACTGCTGGACCGGGTGGCCAGCACCGCCGACAGGGGACGGTCCAGCCGGTCGAGCAGGGGTGCGGGCAACGTGACCGCCGCACCGGGCATCTCCCGGGGGGCAGCGTCGGAGACGGCCTGCGGGGCGATGACGGCGGGGGCCGCTGCCGCCCGGTGCGCCGCGGTGACGGCCGGGAACTGCCGCACCCGGCGGGAACGCTCGTGGGCGGCGTACCGGACCTGGACGTCCACGGCCGACGGAGCCGGCGCCGCGACCGGGTCCGTGCCGACGTTGGCAGCCGGGTCGGGCGTGCCGGGCGGTGGGTCGGTGGCCCACCGCACCGGCACCACCGCGAAGACGCTCTGCTGGTCGCTGTCGAAGCCGAGCAGCCGGTCCACCGGCGCCGGGTCGAAGCAGAGCAGCCGACGCAGCGGTACGCCCAGCGCGGACGCCAGCAGTTCCCACGAGCCGAGCAGGGCGCCGAGGTCCTGGGTGACCACGTGGTAGCAGAAGCTGTTGTACTTGAACGAGTTCTTCCAGAACTTGATGCTCGCCAGCAGGAAACTGTCGGCGTCCTCGGTTGCGGCGAGCCCGGCCCGGACGGTGCCGCTGACGTCGCCGAGCAGCAGCCGTTGGAGCACGTGCCGGCCGGTGTCGTAGTGGTAGACGCCGGGTAGCAGCGGTGCGGACGCGCCGGCGACCAGGTACAGCTCCACCGGGTACATGCCGCCGCCGGACGCGGTGCCCCGTCCCCAGACGGCGTGCTCGAAGTGCGCCCGCTTGGCGACGTCCTGGTTCCAGTTGACGGTCATCCGTCTGTCGAGCACACCGTACGACAGCCGCAGCAGGGTCGCCAGCCGGGCCAACGACCAGCCGGTCGACGTCGGTTCCTCCCCGGTGGCCCCGTCCGCCACTGGCGGTCCTGCCCGGGTGAATCCGTCCGCCACTGGCGGTCCTGCCCGGGTGAACAGGTCCCGCAGGGTGGCCAGCTCGGGCAGGTCCGCCGGCAGCGGCACCCGGGGCGCGCCCGGGTACGCCGTGTGGCGGGAGGGCTGGTCGACCCAGTCCACCTCGAAGTTGAGCGGTTCCATCGGGGTCCGGGCCCGGCGGAAGACCGCCTCGGTGTAGTCCCGGACGACGTCGCGGGCCTCCTGCTGCATGCCGGTGCTCCTATGGGAAGGGGTGCGGGTGGGGGTTGCGGCCGGTGGGTCCCAGCCGGTCGGGTCCGGACCCGCCCCGGGCCAGGTGGCGCTCCAGTCGGTCGCTGTAGAACACCCGTTGCCGCTGCCACCCGAAGTCGATCGGGACCAGGGCGGGGGCCACCAGCGCCATCGTGTGCATCCTGGCGATTTCCTGCTCCGGGCAGGTCTGGTCGACGGCCAGCACGTCGCCGCCGAGGCCGGCGATCAGCCCGCACAGGTACTCCGCGTCGGCGCGCAGGTCGTCGTGGGTCGGCCGGGCGGCCAGCCAGTCGCCGTACAGCTCGGTCATCGAGCGCAGCGGCGGGTCGTCGAAGAGGAACCGGGCGTGGTGGGCCATCTCCGGCAGCCCGTACAGCAGGGCGTGGTGGCTCAGCTCGGTGACCTTGGTGTAGTCGCGGGTCATCTCCCGCAGCGCCGGCTCGCTGGCGGCGACGCGCTCGTCGAAACCGGGGACGTAGGACGCCGTCTCGCAGACCGCCGCCCGGACCGCGTCGTCGGGGTCGAGGCTGGCACCGGCGGCGAAGCAGAGCTGGCCGAGTCCGTCGCCGCGCTTGACGGCGACCGCGGTGACCACCGGGACGGGCAGGTCGGCCCGGGTGTCGAAGAGGCGCAGGTCGTACCCGAGCAGGTTCACCCGGTCGAGCATGAAGTGCACCCGCTCGTCGCGGCAGGTCGCCGGGTCGATCTCGGCCTGCCGCGCCGAGCCGTACCAGGCGAGCAGGAAGGCGTCCCGCTCGACCAGTTCGAGCATGCCGTGCAGCAGCGCCTCCTCCGGGCAGCTGCCGCTGGCACAGCCGTTGGAGCACTCCTGGACGAACTTGCGCTGGTCGGTGCGCCGGTCCAGGTAGTACACCAACTGCTCGGGCACGAGCCGGGGCTCGCGGTCGCGCAATGAGTACCCCCACACCCAGTGCATCGGCTCGGTCGGCGAGTAGGGGGCGTAGTAGAGACCGTGGCCGTGATAAAACGCCGGGTGGTAGCCCAGGCCGGCCGGGTCGAGGGCGTGTGGGGCGAGGTTGGCGTAGCTGTCGAAGACCGTGGTCGTCTTGGCCCGGGGGAACTGCCCGGCATACCGTTCCAGCCCCTCCAGCAGCGCGTACGTCTCGCTGCCGCCGTAGCTGTTGGCGTGCCCGCTCCACCACATCTCGTGCAGGTCGTATCGGCTGCGGACCCGGAAATAGCCGGTCACCGGCGCGGTGGCGGTGGCGTTGTACGCGCGCAGCGCGTTGCCGCCCAGCGCGCCGGCGATCGGGTTGGCCAGCGCGGTGACCGGGAGGTCGAGGTCCCCGGCCGAGCGTAGCCGGTACCCGGACGGGTCCGGCTTGGGCCGGCTGGTCAGCGGGATGACCGCGGCCTCGGCGGTGTCCGGGCGGGGGCGGGCGCAGGCCGGGCACTCGGAATCGGCCAGCACCGCCACGACCGTGATCTCCAGGGTGTCCATCCGCAGTTGCCGGAGGCGGCCGACGCCGGGCCGCTCGGGTTTCGGTCGGGCGGCGTCGAGCAGGAGCTGCCACAGCGCGTCGACGGCGAACGGCGTCAGGTGGGGCAGGGCGGCGACCGCACCGACCCGGGCACCGTGCTCCAGGGCGTGCCGCTCCTCGCGTACCCGGATGGCCTGCCAGCGACGCTGGACGCAGAGCGGGCAGGGCCGCGGCGCGGGGGCGGGCTCCGCCGTCCGCTGCGAGTCGTCTGGCGGCGGGGACCAGCGGGGGCCGACCAGCGCGGTCGCGCCGTGCAACCAGATCGGCAGGACGTCGCCGCCGGGGACAGCTTCGGCACCGTCGCGGTACGCGTCGGTCAGGCCCAGGGCGGCGATGCGTACGGTGAGCCCGTCGAGCGGCGTCCGGCCGGGCGGGTGTGCCTGGTCCTGGCGTCGCTCGTGGAGCGCCTCGCCGAGCTGTTTGAGGCTGCTGTCCCACCCGGTGGAAGTGGTCTGGACATCGACGATCATCGTTCACCTGTCTGCGCTCGTACGGCTGGGGCGGGGACCGGGTGCCCCGCCGACGTGGACCGCCGGCGGGGACGGCGGCAGCGGGATTACCCGCCGCCGCATCCGGTGCTGGTGCTGCTGCTGCAGCAGCTGGACGTGCTGCAGCTGCAGCAGCTGGAGCACGAGCAGCTGGAGCTGGACCAGGCCATGACCATCGCGTCGATGGCGTCGACGTCCTCGATCTCGAACGTCTCGGTCTCCAGCGTGCGCAGTTCGTCAATGAGTTCCGGCACTTCGATTCACCTCCCCTCCGGTGGCACGGGCCACGACAGCGCCGGGCGTCCGGAACGTCCGGCGCCACGGTGGCTCAGCTGGTGCTGCTGCAGATGTCCATCAGGTCGGCGGACAGTTCCGCGATGTCCTCGACCTCGAAGGTCTCGGTCTGCAGATCGCGGAGTTCACTGCGGACCGAATCGGGTAGCGAAGCGGATGTCGGGGGTTGGATCGGCACGGGACGTCTCCTTCAGCCGGGTCGGCGCCAGTCGTCTGTGGTCGGTGGCCGCACCACCACGGTGGATCCAGCGGAGGCACGCAGGGGCTGCTCGCCGAGGTCAGTCGGCGGCGGATGGGTCGTGTTGCGGTCCCACCAGGACGGAGGTCATCGGCGTCGGAGGTCAACCCCGCTCACCCGGATCAGCCGCAGCTGGAGCAGCTGGTGCTGCAACTGCAACAGCTGGACGTGCTGCAGCTGCAGCAACTGGAGCAGGAGCAGCTGGAGCTGGTCGCCGCGAGCGCGTCGGCGCCGTCCTCGATCTCCTCGATCTCGAAGGTCTCGGTCTCCAGCTCGCGGAGCTCGTCGTTCAGAGTGATCGGCATGTTTCCACCTCCTTTCCGTGGTGCGTGCCTCGCCGGACCACATTGCTGTGGTGGCTTCAGTCGGCCGTGCGGCCGTGGTGGCGCAGCAGGACCACGCCGCTGCGGAACGCCCCGCTGGCCCGGATGTCCCGGGTGGTCGTCTCGACCAGCAGGGCGTCGATCGACCGCGCGGCCAGCGCCGCCAGCACCGCAGCCCGGCCGGTGCCGGCCGGGGCGCCGGCGCCGGTGACGCCGGTCGTGGTGATGCCGGTGATGAGCGTCGCCGGATCGAAGTCCCGCAGCACCGGGTCGCCGAGGTCGGCGTCGATCCCCTCGAAGTGCCGCACCTGGACGCGGCCGACCGCGTCCAGTGCGGCGGCCAGCCGGGTGGCAACCGGGTCGAACCCGCCGGCCAGCGCCCACTGGCGATCCCCGCCGGGCAGCTCGGCGACGGCGAGCACCGCGTGCGCGGGCTCGGCTCCGGCCAGCGACAGGACCGACAGCCGGCAGCCGAAGCGGTGCGCCGCCTTGACCACGAAGGCGGTGTCGTCGTCGCGGACCAGGTCCTCCTCGCTCACCGACCGGAGCCCGGACCGGCCGCGGATGGCGCTGATCAGCGCATGGTAGGCGAGCGCGTCGGCCAGGCCCTGGTCGATCACGCCGTCGAGGGTGGCGGCGACGGCCGCGCCGGCCACCGTCGGCTCGACCCAGTCCTCGGCGCCCCGGCCGGTGGTGGGCAGGGCCAGTGCGGCGGGCACCCAGACCCGCTCCTCGCGGCCCAGCACCGTGGCGGGCAGCCACCGCCGCCGGGGGTCGTCGGGCGGCCCACCGACCGCCGTGTCCAGCTGCGTCCACGGCACCGGGTGCTCGCCGCGCTCGCGCAGTTCGGCCGCGGCCGCCGTCACCGCGCCGGTCGGGTCGGCGTACCGGGCCACATGGTCGCGGACCGCCGCCCGGTACGCGGCGAGCCGGGCACCCATCACGGTGTGTACGTCGAAGGCGCTCACCTCGCGCGGCCCGCGCCGGCCGGGCAGCCGCAGCCGGGCCGTCTTGAGCGGCGCCTGCTCCAGCGGGTCGTCGACGAACCGGGTGAACACTCCGGCGTTCGGCGCCACCAGCACCTCGGCGCGCTGGTACGTCTCGTCGTCCGAGCCGTCGGACGGCTCGACCGCGGGCACCTCGACGTGCCGGCAGACCGGGCATGCGGGGTGTGGCAGCACCCGTTCCCGGGTGGATTCCAGGGTGGTCGCGTCGAGCAGGAGCACCCCGGCGGCCGTGTCCGGCGCGAGGGCGCCGGTCAGCACCCGGAAGAGCTCGAACGCGGCGGCGTTGCCCAACATCCGCCCGGTCACCTCGGGCAGGTTCCCGGGTGCGCCGGCCTCGGCGCCGACTGCGAGGTGGCGCCAGAACTCGGCCGAGGCCGCCGGGTCGGCGGCGGCGGTGAGCCGGAGCTGGGCGCAGAGCCAGCAGGGTGTCTGCCCCGCCGTGACGGTCGGCCCGACCACCGCACGGTCGTCGTCCCAGATCACCGGCACCAGCAGTGGACCGTCCCGGTGGCAGGCGCGGGACAGCTCGGCGAGGCGGGCCAGGCCGCTCGGCCCGGTGCAGTAGACCACCGCGTCCGCGCCGGCCGCGGTCACCGGTCCGGCGTGGACGGTGACCGCGGTGGGCAGCCCGTCGGCCCGTAGCTCCGCCAGGTCGGGGCGCAGCGCCTCGGCGTACCGTTGCGGATCGTCGTCCGGGTACAGGTCCAGCGTCAGGCACCCGTTGCGGAGCAGACCGCGGGCCGCCGCGAGCAGGGCCGCTCCCCCGCCGCCGAGCGCCACCCGGGCGTGATGGAACCGCAGGAACCGGCCGGTGGGGTCGTCGGCGAAGTGGTCGACGAACTCGATCTGGGCGGCGAACCGGCGGGCCAGCGGCTCGGCCAGTTCGGTGCGGTCACCGACGTCCTTGGCGAATCCGCGCGCGATCAGCGCGCGGACCAGGGTGAGCACGGTCTGCCGCTGCGCCGGCTCGAGGGCCTCGGTGAGCTTCGCCAGCGTGTGCTCGCCGGTGAGGTACGGGCTCAGCGAGGTCAGCCAGCGGAAGGCGGTCTTGCCCTTGATCAGGAAGGCGCTGTCCGGTCCGCGCAGGTACGCACCGGTGGGCGCGTCCAGGAAGACCACGTCGTGCCGGAGCTTCGGCCGCGTTCCAAGAGTCTCTCCGGCGTCCGGCAGCACGCTCATCTGGGCTCCTATGGCATCGACGTTGACAGTCATGAAAGTGACTACATGCTGCCCAAGGTCAACTCGCGAGTCAACAAACTCCGCTGAAAAGGTAATGCTGCCGGTGAATATCGCGGTCGTGACCTGCGGCTAAGACAAAACGTTCGTTCAGCCGCGCAGGTAGGGACTTCCGGCGCGGATCGGCCTCCGCTACCCTGTGGACGGTCGCTGGCTTGGCCCAGGTCAGACGCCCATTTGTGGCCACTGGCGCGGGGCGCGGACGCCGACCAGTGGCGCACCCGACCCCGGGAGCGCCACCGCCACCGACACCGGCTCGACTTTACGGACAGTTAATTGGTGACATGCAAGCAACCCACCGTGGCGGTCGGGAATTCGAGGTACTTCACATGAGAATTCGAAGAAACCTACGTCACGGGCCCCCATTGCCCGATTTTCCGGTTACGGCGTCCCGTTGATGGACGACCGTTTCGCCATCGAACTGGAGGCCGTCACCAAGCGTTATCAGGGCGGGGTCACGGCGGTCGACGGCCTCGACCTTCGGGTGCGCGAGGGCGAGGTGCTCGGCTTCCTGGGGCCGAATGGGGCCGGCAAGACGACCACCATGCGCATGCTGGTCGGGCTCGTCCGGCCGAGCAGCGGGCACATCCGGGTGTTGGGGCAGCCGCCGGGCACGCCGGGCCAACTGGCCCGGGTGGGTGCGCTGATCGAGTCGCCCGCCTTCTACCCACACCTGTCCGGCCGGGACAACCTCCGGCTGGCGGCCCGGTACGCCGGCATGCCGGACAGCGCCGCCGACCGGGTGCTGTCCGAGGTGGGCCTCAGCGACCGCGCCGGGTCGCCGTACCGGACCTACTCGCTGGGCATGAAGCAGCGGCTGGGGGTGGCCACCGCGCTGCTCAAGGAGCCGATCCTGCTGATCCTCGACGAGCCGACCAACGGCCTCGATCCGGCAGGCGTCTCGGAGATGCGGGAATTGCTGCGCTCACTCGGGCAGCGGGGCCACACCGTACTGCTGTCCAGTCACGTCCTCGCCGAGGTGGAGCAGGTCTGCGACCGGATCGCGGTCATCAACCGCGGCCGGCTGGTCGCCGAAGGCACGCCCGACGAGCTGCGGGGGGCGCTGGGCACCGGGATGCTGCTGATCGACGCCGAGCCGGTCGACCGGGCGGTCGCCTGCCTACGCGAGCACGACCTGGTCCGGGCGGTGGAAGCGGTCGACGGACGACTTCACGTCACCGCCGATCCAGCCCTGGCCGCCGAGCTCAACCGGCGGCTGGTAACCGCCGGGATCGACGTGCGGGAACTGCGCCCGCTGCGCCATTCGTTGGAGGAGGCCTTCCTGGAACTGACCGCAACGCACCGGTCCGACGCCGCCGACGCCGACCGCGAGCAGAAGATCGCCGAGCCGACCGACGGGCCGGAAGTGACGACAGGAGCCAGCCGATGATCGCCTCGGTGCGGGCAGCCTGGTTTGCCGATCGCCGGCGGCCAGCGGTGTGGACGGTCACCGCGACCTGGACCATCCTCGCCCTCGCGTTCGGCATCGGCATCCCGTACCTCGTACACCTGGGACTGGCCGGCGACCCGGAGCAGGCCGACGCCGCCGAGTCCCTGCTCGCCGCCGTCCTGCCGGGCCAGCTGGTCACCACCGGGATCGGGCTGTTCCCACTCTTCGGGGGCGCCATCGTGGTCATCCTCGGCGCGTTGGTCGTCGGCAACGAGTACCGCTGGGGAACGCTGAACCTGATCTTCACCCAGCGGCCTCGGCGTGGGCAGGTGCTAGCCGGGCACGCCGTCGTCCTGTGTGGCCTGACCCTGCTGATCGCGGTGCTCACCTTCGGCGCGCTGGCCCTGGTCACCGGCCTGCTCGCGATGGTGGAGGGGCGCGCGCCCGGCTGGCCACCCGCTGCGGACCTGGCCGGAGCGGTGGCGGCGGCCTGGCTGATCTGCACCGCGCACGCGAGTGTCGGCTGGTTCCTGGCCATCGCCTTCCGGAGCACCGCGACCGCGATCGCGGTCGGTCTGGTCTGGACGCTGGTCCTGGAGAACGCGATCAGCGGGCTCGCCCTCGTCCTGAGCCCGCTGCAGCTGCTGCAGAAGGTCCTGCTGGCCCCCAGTTCCGGGGCGCTGGCCGGTGCCTTGGGCGCGCGCTCCCAGTTCGACGGGGGCACGCCCGGGGTGATGGAATCATCCAGTGCCCTGCTGCCGGTCATCGTCCTGCTCGGGTACACCCTGCTCATGTTCGGGCTGGGCAGCTGGCTGGCGGCGCGTCGGGACGTCAGCTGAGACGTTACAAAACCTCGTCCGCCGCCATCCCGAGCGGTGAACTGACCCTGTGCGGCGGCGACCCGGCCCTCCCCGGCCGGGTCGCCGCCTGCCGTGCCCGCAGGTTACCGGGGGTACGGCTGCCGCTCGGGCGCCGCCGGCACCCCACGCACCGGCAGGCCGAGCCGCTCGACCGCCGCGGCGACGAGCTCGTCCGTGGACAGCCGGAGGTCGAGCACGACACCGGGCTCGTCCGGCCGGAGCGGTTCCAGGGTCGCGGTCTGCGAGTCGAGCAGGCTCGCTGGCATGTATGGATGGGCCCGGGTCGACATTCGCGCCCGGATGACCTCGGTCGGCCCGGCCAGGTGCACGAAGTCCACGCTCGGCGGGCCCTGACGCAGCACCTCGCGGTAGGAGCGCTTGAGCGCCGAGCAGGCCAACACCGTCGACACGCCCTCCCGGTGGCGGGACGCCATCCAGCCGGCCAGGTCGCGCAGCCACGGCCAGCGGGCGTCGTCGTCCAGCGGTACGCCGGAGCGCATCCGGGCCACGCTGGCCTCGGAGTGGAACTCGTCCGCCTCGGCGAAGGTCAGCCCGGTCAGCCTGGCGATGCCCTGGGCCACGGTCGTCTTGCCCGCGCCAGACACGCCCATCACCACGACGTGCCGGGTCGACCGGTCACCAGTCATGGACCGTCCCGTCCATCAGCCGGTTGAACGGCAGGTACGCCGGCTGGTACGGGAACCGCGCGGCAGCCTCCTCGTCGAGTTCCACACCCAGGCCGGGCTGCTCGCCGGGGTGCAGGTAGCCGTCGGTGAAGGTGAACGACTGGCGGAACACCTCGTCGGTGAGCGGCCCGTGCCGCATGTACTCCTGGATGCCGAAGTTGTGGATGGCCAGGTCCAGGTGCAGCGCGGCGGCCATGCCGACCGGCGAGATGTCGGTCGGGCCGTGGATGCCCGACTTGATCTGGTACTGGGCGGCGAAGTCGAGCAGCTTGCGCATCGCGGTGATGCCCCCGGTGTGGGTGACGGCGGAGCGTACGTAGTCGATCAGCTGTTCCCGGATCAGGGTCTGGTAGTCCCACACCGTGTTGAAGACCTCGCCGATCGCCAGCGGCGTGGTGGTGTGCTGGCGGACCAGCCGCAGCGCCTCCTGGTTCTCCGCCGGGGTGCAGTCCTCCAGCCAGAACAGGTCGTACGGCTCGAGGGCCTTGCCCAGCTTGGCGGCCTGGATCGGAGTCATCCGGTGGTGGCCGTCGTGCAGCAGCGGCAGCTCCGGACCGAACTCGTTGCGGACCGCCTCGAAGACGCCGGGCAGGTGCCGCAGGTACGCGCGGGTGTCCCAGTCCTCCTCGGCCGGCAGCGGGGTGCGCTGGGCCGGCTCGTAGTCGTACCGGGTGCCGTCGGTGCTCGGCTGGGCGGCGACCCCGTACACCGCGTTGATGCCGGGCACCGAGGTCTGCACCCGGATCGAGCGGAAGCCGAGTTCCAGGTGCGCGCGGATCGAGTCGAACAGCTCCGGCAGGTCCCGGCCCGAGGCGTGCCCGTACGCCATGATGCCGTTGCGCGACGCGCCGCCGAGCAGCTGGTAGAGCGGCATGCCGGCGGCCTTGGCCTTGATGTCCCAGAGCGCGACGTCCACCGCGGCGATGGCCGCCATGGTGACCGGGCCGCGCCGCCAGTACGCCGAGCGGTAGAGGAACTGCCAGGCGTCCTCGATCCGGTGCGCGTCCCGGCCGAGCAGCAGCGGGACGACGTGGTCGCGCAGGTACGAGGCGACGGAGAGTTCACGCCCGTTGAGGGTGCCGTCGCCCAGCCCGGTGATGCCGTCCTCGGTGGTGATCTTCAAGGTGACGAAGTTGCGGTCCGGACTGGAGACGATGACGTCGGCGGCGACGATCTTCACGAGG
The DNA here is from genome assembly GCF_014646235.1 of Micromonospora sonchi. GTDB lineage: Bacteria > Actinomycetota > Actinomycetes > Mycobacteriales > Micromonosporaceae > Micromonospora > Micromonospora sonchi. The sequence continues at coordinate 54,424 of NZ_BMNB01000015.1, forward strand.
GGTGCCTTTCTCAGCAGGTGATGCTCAGCGCAGGGTGGTGCCGGCGGCGCTGCCGGTGATCAGGGACAACTCGTCGCGGCGGGGCAGGCCCTCCCAGTCGCCGTGACCGGCGACCGCGAAGGCCCCGAGCGCCACCGCGCGCCGGAGCCGGTCGACGAGATCCAACCCGTCGAGGTGCCCGGAGAGGTAGCCGGCGGTGAAGGCGTCGCCCGCGCCGACGGTGTCCACGGCGGTGACCGGCACCGCCGGGACGTGCCGCACACCGTCGGCGGTGTGGGCGCGGGCACCGTCGGCGCCGAGCTTGACCAGCACCGTGCGCACGCCACCGCGGAGCAGGTCGGCCACGGCGGCGTTCTCGTCGGCGTCGGGCTCGGCGACCAGGTCCAGCTCGTCGGCGGAGGCGACGACGACCGAGGCGTACCCGGCCAGTGGAGCCAGGGTCGACCGGGCCTGCTCCCGGGACCAGAGCCCGGACCGGTAGTTGACGTCCAGGCAGACCGGGATGCCGGACTCCGCCGCCGTCCGTACCGCCCAGGTCGCGGCGTCGCGGGCACTGTCGGACAGCGCCGGGGTGATCCCGGTCAGGTGCAGCAGGCGGGGGCCGGCCGCGAGCGGGGCGCGCAGGTCGTCGACGCAGAGCGCCGACCCCGCCGAACCGGCCCGGTGGTAGCGCACCCGGGACACGTCGGCGGTACGCCGCTCCAGGAACATCAGCCCCGACGGCCGGTCCGGGTCACGGCGGACCCCGGCGGTGTCGACGCCCTCGGCACGCAACTGCCGCAGTACGAACTCGCCCAGCTCGTCGTCGCTGACCCGGCCGACCCAGGCGGCCCGGTGACCGAGCCGGGCGAGGCCGATGGCCACGTTCGACTCGGCGCCGGCCAGGTGCATGGTCAGCGGCCCGCCGACGGCCAGCGGGCCGGACGAGCGCAGCGACACCAACGCCTCGCCGACGGTGAGCAAATCCAGGTCGCTCATGACCGCACTCCGCGGACGGCTGCGAGGTAGGAGCGGGCGCGTTCGCGCAACGCGCCGAGGTCGCCGCCGGAGGCGGCGTCGCCCACCAGCGGGCCGCCGACACCGACGGCGATCGCCCCGGCCGACAGGTAGGCGGGCAGCTCGGTCAGGCCCACCCCGCCGACCGCGACGAACGGGATGTCCGGGAACGGGTCGCGCACCGCCTTCAGGTACGCCGGCCCGCCGACCGACGCCGGGAAGAGCTTCACCACGCTGGCCCCGAGCCGCACCGCCGTGTACGCCTCGGTGGGAGTGAGGGCGCCGGCCGCGACCGGCAGGCCCCGACGGGCCGCTTCGGCGATCGAGTCGACCACGGCCGGGGTGACCACGAACTGCGCGCCGGCCGCCACCACGTCGGCGACGTCGGCGACGGTGAGCACCGTGCCGGCGCCGACGAACGTGTCGGCCGGGGCGCTCGCCCGGATGGCCGCGATGGCGTCGAGCGCCCCGGGGGTGGTCAGGGCCACCTCGACGATCGACACGCCCTCGGCGAGCAGGGCGGTGCCGGTGGCGATCGCGGCGGCGGTGTCGCTGCCCCGGATGACCGCCAGCAGCCGGGTGGCGGCGAGTTCGGCGGTGAGGTCGACAGCCATGGTCACCACTCCGCGTACGAGCCGTCGGGGTGCCGGAAGGTGGGGCTGCGCCAGGCGTGACCCCTCTTGTCGGCCGCGCGTACCGCCTGCTCGTCGATCTCGATGCCCAGGCCGGGGGCGGTGAGTCGCTGCACGTACCCGTCGACGAAGGCCAGTGGCTGCTGGTCGACGCAGTAGTCGAGCACCTCGGCGCCGAGGTTGTAGTGGATGCCGATGCTCTGTTCCTGGATCAGGTAGTTCGGCGTGGCGAAGCCGACCTGGAGGCAGGCGGCCAGGGCGATCGGGCCGAGCGGGCAGTGCGGGGCGAGTTGCACGTCGTACACCTCGGCCAGCGCGGCGATCTTGCGTACCTCGGTGATGCCGCCGGCGTGCGCGAGGTCCGGCTGGGCCACCGCGATGCCGGCCTGCAGCACCGGCAGGAACTCCTGCCGGCTGTAGAGCCGCTCCCCCGTCGACACCGGGATGGTGGTGGAGCGGACGAACTCGCCGATCAGGTGGGAGTTCTCCGGCACCACCGGTTCCTCGAGGAACAGCGGCCGGTACGGCTCCAGCAGCGGCGCCACCCGGCGGGCGTTGGCGAGGGTGAACCGGCCGTGGAAGTCCACGGCCACGTCGCGGTGCTCGCCGAGCACCTCGCGGGCGGCAGCGACCCGCTGCACCACCGCGTCGAGTTCGGCGACGGAGGCGAGCGGGCTCATCCGGCCGGAGGCGTTCATCTTCACGGCGGTCAGCCCCGCCTCCACCCGTGCGGCGATCTGGTCGCGCACCTCGCCGGGCTCGTCACCGCCGACCCAGCCGTAGACGCGGATCCGGTCCCGGACGGGACCGCCGAGCAGTTGGTGCACCGGGGCGCCGTACCGCTTGCCGGCGATGTCCCACAGCGCCTGGTCGAGGCCGGCGACGGCGCTGGCCAGGATCGGGCCGCCCCGGTAGAAGGAGCCCTTGGTCAGCACCTGCCAGTGGTCCTCGATGCGCAGCGCGTCCCGGCCGACGAGCAGCTCGCTGAGCTGCTCGACGGCGGTGCGTACGGTCTCGGAGCGGCCCTCGCAGGTCGCCTCGCCCCAGCCGACCAGCCCGTCGGTGGTCTCCACCCGGACGAAGAGCCAGCGGGGTGCGACGAGGAAGGTCTCGACGCGGGAAATGATGGTCATGATCGATCAGCCCTTCGTCGCGCCCGCGGTGAGTCCGGAGACGATGTACTTCTGCACGAACAGGGCGATGAGCATGATCGGCAGGGTGACCACGGTGGTCGCCGCCATCAGGCCGCCCCAGTCGATGCTGGCGTAACCGACGAAGTCGAAGATCGCCACGGGCAGGGTCTTCGTGTCCGCGCCGGAGAGCACCAGGGCGAACATGAAGTTGTTCCAGGAGAAGATGAAGGACAGGATGCCGGCGGTGGCGATGCCCGGCAGGGACAGCGGCAACGTGATCCGGCGGAACGCGCCGATGTGGGTGAGGCCGTCGACGAGCGCCGCCTCCTCCAACTCCTCCGGCAGGCCGTCGAAGTAGCCCATCATGATGTAGACGATCAGCGGCAGCGAGACGAACATGTGGCTCAGGATCAGCACGCTGAAGCCGCCGACCATGCGCAGGTTCGAGAAGACGTAGTACCAGGGCACCAGCAGCGAGACGCCGGGGATGACCCGGGCCATCAGCACCACCAGCGCCGACTTGCGCATGTTGAACCGGCTCATCGAGTATGCGGCCGGCACGCCGAGCAGCAGCGACAGCATGGTCGCCGCGAAGGCCACCCAGAGGCTGTTGCCGATGAACTGGACGTAGTTGGCCTGTTGCAGGACCGTCTCGTAGTTGGTCAGGGTGGGCGTGAAGACCAGCGCCTTGGCGGAGTCGTAGATGTCGACGTTGGTCTTGAACGACGCGGCGACCATCCAGAGCAGCGGTGCCACCAGCGAGAGCACCACGATCACCAGTGCCACCGCGCGGAACACCCGGAACCCGGTGCGTGGCTTCATCGGCCGGCCCCCTTACGTCGGGCGGTGAGCGCCCACATCGAACCGATGATGATCAGGAAGAACAGGATCAGCACCGTTGAGGAGAGGCCGTACTCGTTGTAGTCGAAGCTCAGGCCGTAGGCGTACACGTTGAGGGTCTCCACCTCGTGGAAGGAACCGCCGCCGCGGCCCTTGGTGGCGTAGAGGATGTCGAAGGTCTTCAGCGCGTCGATGCCGCGCAGCAGGACCGCGACGATCACCGTGGGCATCAGCAGCGGCAGGGTGACGTGCCGGAAACGCTGCCAGGCGCTGGCGCCGTCGATCATCGCCGCTTCCTGCGGCTCGTCGGAGAGCGAGGTCAGCCCGGCGAGCAGGATCAGCACCACCATCGGCGTCCACTGCCAGATGTCGATGAAGATGGTGGTGGGCAGCGCGGTGTGCTGACCGGCCAGCCACGGCTGCGGGCCGATACCGACCCAACCCAGCACCTGGTTGGCCATACCGATGTTGGGGTCGAAGATGAGCCGCCACATCATGCCGACGGCCACCGGGGTGGCGACCAGCGGCAGCAGGATGGCGACCCGGACCCATTTCTCGCCCCGGAACGGTCGCCACAGCAGCAGGGCGATCGCCATGCCGAGGACGACCTCGAAGAAGAGCGCGACGCCGGTGAACGCGGCGGTCCGCCCCACGGCGGGCCAGAACCGGGCGGTGTCGCTGAGCACGTCGAGGTAGTTGCGGAAGCCGATGAACTCCGACTCGGCGCGGACCGATCCCGAGGAGTCGGTGAGGCTGAGGTAGAGCGTCCAGGCGAGCGGAAAGATGATCAGGGCGGCGACGAAGGCCATGGCCGGGGCCGCGAAGAGCCACTTGCGATGGTGGTTGACCCAACGCGCCCAACCGGGCGTGTCGGGCATGGCGGCGGCGCCGCGGGCGGCCCTGCTGGGTGCGGTGACTGCTGGCATCAGATCTCCGTGGTGGGGAGGCCGGGCGGGGGTGGCGGGGCGGCAACCCGCACCACCCCCGCGATCGGGTTTAGCGGGCCTCGTCGTCCAGGAACTTCTGGAACGCCTCGTGCGCGGTGTCGGCCGAGGCCGCGGCGTCCTTGCCGGTGATGGCGTCGACGATCGGCTGTCCGACGATCTCCCGGGCCTGCGCCACCCGCTCGACCAGCGGCCGGTCGTGGCCCACGCCGTTGGCGAGGCTCACCGTGATCGCGTCGGCCATGTCCTTCGGGTAGGTGGCGATGCCCTCCGGGTTCTCCCAGACGGAGGTACGCGCACCGGGCACGCCGGCCTTCTGCTGCGTCAGCGTCTGCTCCTTGCCGGCCGCCCACTCGATGAACTTCCAGGCGTTGGTCTGGTTCTTCGAGGCGTCGTTGACGGCAAGGCCCCAGGAGGGGACGTTGTACGGCTTCGAGCCGGCCGGTCCGGTCGGGAACGGCGCGAACCCGACGGTCTCGGAGACCTTCGACTTGGCAGGGTCGGTGGCGTTCTTGTAGAGCGAGTTGGCCTCCGGGTAGAAGGCGGCCTGGCCCTGGGTGAAGATCGCCATCGCCTCCGACCAGCTCATGTCGGTGCTGATGTTGGCCGGCCCGTGCTCGCGCAGCATGCCGCCGTAGTAGGCGTACGCCTGCTTGGCGGCGTCGCTGTTGACGGCGGACTTGCCCGATTCGTCGACGAAGTCGCCGCCGAAGCTGAACAGGAAGCTGGAGAACTGGGTGACGGCCGCGGCCTTACCGGTGCGGGCGACGAAGCCAGCCACGCCCGGGTTGTCCGCCTGGATCTTCGCGGCCTGGGTCTTCAGCTCGTCGAGCGTCTGCGGCGGGGCGGTGAAGCCGGACTTCTCCAGCAGGTCCTTGCGGTAGTAGAGCACCTGCTGCTCGGTGATGATCGGGATACCGACCACCTTCTCCTCGTAGGTGGTGGAGCCCAGCGGCGCCGCCTGGAAGTCCCCGAGGTCGAAGTCGCCGCTCTCCTTCGCCTTGTCGGTCAGGTCGGCGAGGTACTTGTTCTTGGCGAACAGCCGGCCTTCCTGCAGCGGCCGGTACATCATCACGTCGATGTCGCTGGAGCCGGCGTTGAGCTTGACGTTGTACTGGTCCGAGAGCTGGTCCTCGCCGAGCTGGGTCACCTCGACCTTGAGGCCGCTCTGCTTCTCGAACTCCGGCAGCGCCTTGCGGATGTTCTCGGTCCAGACGTGGTTCACCAACGTCACCCGAACGGTGTCCGAGGCACCGCTGTCGTCACCACCGCCGCCACAGGCGGACAGCGTCATGGCGGCCACAACCGCCAGAGATGTCCCAATTTTCGATCGACGTCCCACGTCCGTCTCTCCTTCTGTTCTGGCCAGCGCCTCGGGGGGACGGGGCGCAAGTCGGCCGGTTACATCCGCTTATCGTCCGGATGCTAGGCCGATAAAGCAGACTTATACAAGAGGTAGACCCAACTGATATGATCCAGCCTGTGGATCTGACCTCACCAGGGGTGGCAGCACCCGTCCAGGCCGCCCCTGCCGAGGCCGGGCTGCACGGACGCGTCCTCGACCACCTCGGCACCGCCATCTGCGGTGGTGAACTGGCCGCGGGAGCCGTGCTCAACATCGACGAACTGGTCGACCGCTACGCGGTGTCCCGCTCGGTGATCCGCGAGGTGCTGCGGGTGCTCGCGTCGATGGGCTTCATCGAGACCCGCCGGCGGGTCGGCGTCCTGATCCGCCCGGCCCGCGACTGGAACGTCTTCGATCCCCAGGTCATCCGGTGGCGGCTGGCCTCGGCCGGGCGCATCGCCCAACTGCGCTCGATCACCGAGCTGCGTACCGCAGTGGAGCCGCACGCCGCCTGGCTCGCCGCCCACCGGATCAGCCACGACGACGCCAGCGACCTGGTCGGCCTCGCCGCCAAGATGTGGGCCGCCGGCAAGGCCGGCGATGATCAGCGCTTCCTCAGCCTGGACATCGAGTTCCACTGTGGGGTGCTGCGCGCCTCCGGCAACGAGATGTTCGTCAAGCTCCAGGACCTGGTCGCCGAGGTGCTAACCGGCCGCCACCACTACCACCTGATGCCGCGCCATCCGCACGAGGAAGCACTCCAGCGGCACGCCGCCGTCGCCCAGGCGATCCAACGCGGCGACGGCGACGGGGCCCGCCGCGCCATGGTGCAGATCATGGAACACGCCTTCGACGAGATGTCCTCGATCTGGGAGCAGAACCTCAACCCGCACCCGGCCTGATCCCGGGGCCAACAGCGCCCTGATCTTGCCGCGTACGATGCGGCGCATGGCCTTGCTGCACCGCGCGGACATCCGTCCCACCAAACTGGAACTGTTGGCGACCTGGCTGCCCGGCCGTGACTGGTACCAGGGCGACACCGACGCCGAGGTGGCGCGTGTGGCCGCGTACCGGTTCGACGACCCGGCCGGAGAGGTCGGCATCGAGACGCTGCTCGTCCGCGCCGGCGCCGGCCCGGTCCACCAGGTGCCGCTGACCTACCGTGGGGCACCGCTGCCCGGTGCCGAGGAGTGGCTGGTGGGCACCATGGAGCACTCGGTGCTGGGCACCCGCTGGATCTATGACGCCTGCGGCGACCCGGTCTACGCCGCCGCGCTGGCCAACGCCGTCCTCGCCGGTAGCGGCCAGGCGGAGGAGTACTTCGAGGTCGACGGCGAGCGCAAGGTACGCCCGCCCAACATGGACATCGCCACCGACGCCGCCGGCGAGACCGAGGTCCCGGCCGTGGGGGCGGTGCGACGAGTGGAGCAGGGCGACCCGACGCTGATCGTCACCGACACCGTCGAGCTGGCCGTGGTCCGGCGTCCCGGCAGCATCGGCGCCGCCCTGGCCGGGGCCACGCTGACCGGCACCTGGGACGGCACCAGCGCCCCACTGGCGTACGCCTCGGTGCGCTGACGGCCCGACCGGGCAGGCCGCGCGTACCGGCCTCGGCGTCAATCTGGCACGCGACGGCGCGACGACGGGCACTTTGACCTGGGAGGATTTCTCGCCGAGCGGGTGAGACGGTCCGGCTGGCGCTTCTCAGCCGTTGACGGAGAACGAGTTGGTGGTGCGTCCCAGGTGTGCCCCGTTACGGTGGCCCGGATCTGGTAGGTGCCCAGCGGACCGACCGGGCCGTACTGTTCATCCACAGCATGGTCTCGTGCGCTGGCTCACCCGCCGGCCGATGTGGCGGGTGTACTGACTGGACGCTTGCTTCACCTTCGCGCGGTAGTGGCCGATCCGCCTCTCGACCTCGGCAACGCGGCCGACCAGGCAATAGCCCTGTCGATCAACGCCGACAACGGCTGGGAGGAGTCATCAAACGAATACCACCCGGCGCCTGAACAAATCCTTGAAGCCGCAGGTCAGCAGCTGGAATCCAATTTCGGCACCCTGCAGGGAATAACTGGAATGACGCCCTCCGCGCCGCCCGAGCGACGCGACGGACGCCACAATAACCAGTTACCGCGGCGTTACGCTACGCCCCATCCATGGTTACAATTGGCGTACTGGGTAGGAGAACTCCAATATTCGCAAACCTGGACGTGGACGCCGTAACCATCCGAGAAATAGTTACCCTGCACCGAAACACAGTTGCCATTGTTGGATGGATCCTTGACCACCACCCCTTGCCCTCCATAATCACCGGCCAGGACCGCCACGATCCCGCGGCCATCGGAGCGGTTGTCGCAAACCGTGATTTTTTCGTACGACGGATACCCGGACAAATCGGCGTCGAAGAATACTGCACCGCTTCCGCTCGTGGTATAGAGCCAGCCCACGTTCGCAGGCGGCACTGCCGCCTGCGCTTGTGTGGCCATCCCGAGGATGATTGTCGCGATCGCCGCCATCAACACACTTGATCTCCGCAACCAGCGCATACCTGCTCCATTCTTTGCTCTCTTGAATGGTCGATGTGGGCCCGACCCCGCATGCCACGGACCTTCCGAGTGCCGCTGGCCAGGCAACTCTCAGTTGTTTGAATCTACGTGCCCGTGGATCGGCGCGCCAGATTCACGGGCACCTTGAGGAAAATTTGAGCAATCGGCGCCCGCGCAGAGTCATTGCGTAGTGGGATAACTGCTGGTCACGGCGGCGATGAGGCCATGGGGACGGCGTTGAAAGGGGGCCCTTCCTTTCGTCTCCTACCGGGGTAGGAGGCGCCGTAGGACGGTTGGTCGGATCTGAGGCTTGAGGTCGGGCGCGGTGGGCGTACGCGCCGACCAGCATCTACTGACATGAGTAGTTACCTACGCCAGGCAGGGGCCTGGCACCGTCCGTTGATGGTGTTCGTCTGGGCGATGGCGGGGCTCGCCGTCGTCTCCGCCGTCGGTATCGTCGCCGACGATCGGGTGCTGACCGGCGTGCCGATCTGGCTCAAGCCGTTCAAGTTCTCGGTGTCGTTCGTGCTGTACGGCATCACGCTGGCCTGGCTGCTCTCCCTGCTGCGGCGGCGCAGCCGGGTCGCCGAGTGGGCGGGCACCCTCATCGTGGCGATGGGGGTGGTGGAGATGGTGATCGTCGTCGGGCAGGTGGTGCGCGGTACGACCAGCCACTACAACGCGACCAGTCCGCTGAACGGCGTCCTGTTCCTGCTGATGGGCATCGCGATCATGGTGTTGTTCGCGGCGCACCTCGTGCTCGGCGTCGTGGTGCTGCGGCAGCCGGTCGCGGACCGGGCCGGCCGGTACGCGATCGGGCTCGGGCTGGGTCTGGCGGCGCTCGGGATGCTGGTGGCGATGCCGATGGTGCTGCCCGGCCAGGCCTCGGCCGTCGAGGGGATCGCCGGGGCGCACAGCGTGGGTGTGGCCGACGGCGGTCCCGGGCTGCCGCTGGTGGGGTGGAGCACCATCGGCGGCGACCTGCGGATCGGTCACTTCGTGGGGATGCACGCGTTGCAGGTGCTGCCGATCCTGGCGATCCTGCTGGGGCGGTTCCGCGGTGACCGCCTGGACGGCCGTACCCGAGCACGGCTGATGCTGGTCGCTGGCGTCGCGTACGGGGCGCTGACCATCCTGTTGACCTGGCAGGCGCTGCGCGGGCAGCCGCTGCTGCGGCCGGACGCGCTCACCCTGGCCGTCGGTGCGGCGCTGGTGGCCGCCACGGTGGCCGCCACCGGGCTGGTGCTGGCCCGTGGCCGCCGAACCGAAGTGGCGCTGGCGGCATGAGCAAGCGCAGGCGGCGAGGAGAGGAGCAGGAATGAACGGATTGTTGTTCACGCTGACGTTCGCGGTGGCCGCGCCCTTCTGGGCGCTGATGATCCTGCTGCCGAAATGGGCGGTGACCGCACGAGTCATCAGGTCGCCGCTGATCGTGGCTCCCGGCCTGGTGATCTACGCGCTCCTGGTGATCCCGGCGCTCGGCGAGGTGCTGCCGGCCGTACTGGCCCCGACCCTGGACGGGGTCCGCGACCTGCTGGGCACGACGAACGGCGCGGCAGCGGCCTGGGCGCACATGATCGCCTTCGACCTGTTCGTCGGTCGCTGGGCGTGGCTCGACAGCCGGGAACGGGCGGTACCGTCGCTGGCCATGGCACCGGTGCTGGTGCTGACGATCCTGCTCGGCCCGCTCGGTCTGGCCGGGTATCTGGCGATCCGGCCGCGATGGCCGCGGCGGGTGGTCGCCACCGCGCCGAACCCGACCTAGGGTGATCACCGTGAGCTGGGCGGGACGACTGTTCGACGTGCGGGATCCTCTCGTGCGGATGGTGCTGCTCATTCTCGCCGGCATCGGGTATCTGGTCGTCCGAGTCCAGGGCACGCCGACGGCCACCCAGTGGATCCTCGCCGTGATCGCGTTCGCCGCCGGGCTGGTGCTGCACCGTCGACCGCTGGTCAACCTGCTCGGGCAGACCGCGTTGCTGGCCGTCGCGATCGTCCTGTTGGACGACTGCACGATCAACCAGGTCGGCGCCAGCTGGGCGCTGCTGGAACTGACCATGCGGGCCGACCGGACCCGGATCATCTGGCTGGCCGCCGGCCTGCTGGCCGCGGTCGACCTGACCGACTCGATCGGCGACCCGCTCCCCCGCTTTCTCTCCGGCGTGTTCGGGCTGCTGGCGGAGGTGGGTGTCCCGCTGCTGCTCGGCCTGGTCATCCGGACCACCCGGGAACTGGCGGAGCAGGCGCAGCAGCGGACGGCGGAGAAGCAGCTCCGGCGCGAGTCGGAGGCTCGGGCCGCCCGGGCCGACGAGCGCAGCGCCATCGCCCGCGAGCTGCACGACGTGGTCGCGCATCACGTGGCCTCGATGGTGCTGCGGGTCGGTGTGGCCCGGCACGTGCTGACCGATCTGGACCCGAGGGTGGGTGCGGTCTTCGACGACGTGCACGGCACCGGCAGCGCGGCCCTGGCCGACCTGCGCCGGCTGGTCACGGTGCTGCGCGACCCCGACGGCGTACGCGGCGACGCGGCGCTGACCGCGATCGAGCCGTCGGCGCTGCCGGCCGCTCTCGGCGCGGCGGTCGACCGGGCCCGGCAGGCCGGGATCACCGTGGAGGCCGACATCGACCCGGCGATCGGTTCGATCGACGCGGTACGGGGTCTGGCGGTGCTGCGCCTGACCCAGGAGTCGCTGACCAACGTGGCCAAGCACGCCGGGACGTCCGCGTTGGCGCGGCTGTCGGTCCAGCTGGTCGAGCGGGCCGTGCACTGGGAGGTCGTGGACGACGGGCGGGGTCGGGTGCCCACCGCGGTGCCGCCCGGTGGCGGTCACGGCATCACCGGCATGCGGGAACGCGTCGAGGTCCTCGGCGGCCGGCTCGAGGTGGGTCCGACGGGTACGGGCTGGCGGGTGCGTACCGTCCTGCCCGCCGCACCGATCCCCTCCCTCGCCCGAACGGAGCCGGCATGATCCGCGTCCTGCTCGTCGACGACCAGCATCTCATCCGCGCGGGGCTGCGCATGCTCTGCGACGCCCAGCCGGACATCGAGGTCGTCGGCGAGGCCGACAACGGCCGCGAGGCGATCGCCCGCGCCGCCCGACTCCGGCCCGACGTCGTGGTCATGGACCTGCGCATGCCGGGCGTCGACGGGATCACCGCGACCAGCCGGATCCTCGCCGACCGACCCGGCACCCGCGTGCTGGTGCTGACCACGTTCGGCGACGACGACCACCTCTATCCCGCGCTGACCGCCGGTGCCTGCGGGTTCCTGCTCAAGGACGCACCGCCCACCGATCTGCTGGACGGCATCCGCCGTGCCGCCGCCGGCGACAGCCCGTTCAGCCAGGAGGTACTGCGGCGCCTGGTGCAGCGCGCGGTGCACGCCCGCGCCGAGGCGCCTCCGCCGGTCGACGGGCTGACCACCCGCGAACAGGAGGTGCTGGACCTGGTCGCCGAGGGACTCTCCAACGCGGAGATCGCCGAGCGGCTGCACATCGGTGTCACCACGGTGAAGACCCACATCACCAGCCTGATGAGCAAGACCGGCAGCCCGAACCGGGTACGCCTGGCCCTGGTCGCCCGCGGCGTCTGAGCAACCTCGCCGGCGGCCTATCCCCCGGCCATCGCACCGAGGATGATCAGCGGTTCCTCGCCGGCGACGACCCGCTCGGGCAGGGGGGCGTCCGGTGGGGAGTTGGAGAGGTCCTCCTCGCAGGCGTAGAAGCGGACGAACGCGCGGCGCTGGCCGCTGTGCCGGTCACGGATGGTGCCGAGCAGCATCGGGTAGCGCGCCTCCAGGGCGTCCAGCACCCGGCCCTGGGTGGCCGGCTCGGGGCCGGCCACCTCGACGCGTACCTCGCCGGTGACGTTCGCCAGGTTCTTCAGGTGCGCCGGGAGGACCACTCGGATCACGCCAGCACCTGGGCTTCGACGGAGAGTACGGGCGGCAGGTCCCGGACGATCGGCGCCCAGCTGTCGCCACCGTCGGCCGAGTGGTAGACCTGTCCGCCGGTGGTGCCGAAGTAGATCCCGCACGGGTCCAGCGTGTCGACCGCCATCGCGTCGCGCAGCACGTTGACGTAGCAGTGCGACTGCGGCAGGCCCGCGGTCAGCGGCTCCCACTCGTCGCCGCCGGTGCGGCTGCGGTAGACGCGCAGCTTGCCCTCCGGCGGGTAGTGCTCGGAGTCGCTCTTGATCGGTACGACGTAGATCGTCTCGGGGTCGTTCGCGTCCACGGCGATGGGGAACCCGAAGTCCGACGGCAGGTTGCCGCTGATCTCGCGCCAGCTCCCCCCGGCGTCGTCGCTGCGCATCACGTCCCAGTGCTTCTGCATGAACAGCGTGTCCGGCCGGGACGGGTGCTGGGTGATGTGGTGCACGCAGTGGCCGACCTCGGCGTCGTCGTCGGGGATCTCCCCCGACGACAGCCCCTTGTTGATCGGCACCCAGCTGGCGCCGGCGTCGTCGCTGCGGAACGCGCCCGCCGCCGAGATCGCGGTGTAGATCCGGCCCCGGTGCACCGGGTCCAGGATGATCGTGTGCAGGCAGAGGCCACCGGCGCCGGGCTGCCACGACGGGCCGGTCGGGTGGGTACGCAGGGCGGTCAGCTCGGTCCACTGCTGGCCGCCGTCGCTGGAGAGGTAGAGGGCCGCGTCCTCCGCGCCCGCGTACACGGTGTCGGGGTCGTCGCGCGACGGTTCCAGGTGCCAGATGCGCTTGAACTCCCACGGACGTGGCGTGCCGTCGTACCACAGGTGCTCCCCCACGTCACCGGCGTAGGCGAAGTCGTTGCCGACCGTGCGCCAGCTCCGGCCGCCGTCGTCCGAGCGCTGGATCAGCTGCCCGAACCAGCCACCGGACTGCGAGACGTAGAGGCGGTCGGGGTCGGCCGGCGCCCCGGTCAGGTGGAAGATCTCCCAGCCGCCGAAGTGTGGGCCGTCGACCGTCCAGTCGCCGCGCCGGCCGTCCGAGGTCAGGATGAACGCGCCCTTGCGGGTGCCGACCAGCACCCGTACCCCGCTCATGTCGCCACCTCGCGTCGCTCGGCGTCGCGGCGGCCGGTCGTCGTGCGGCCTGGCGGAATCGTTTGCTGCTGCTCGCTCACTCGGTGCGTCCTCTCGTCCGGTTCGGCGAACTGCCCGGCGGACCGCCCGGCGGACCGCCCGGCATGCCGAAGCTCATGCGTGTTCGTCCCACTCTCCGGGTACGACGATTTCCCGCCCCCGATCTGGACAACGAGCGGTCCTCGCTACCGGGGTACGTCAGCCAGGTTGATCGACGATCGAGGCGGTCAGTGGTCGCGGGGCAGCCGGCGGGCGGCGGCGGGCCAGATGATCGTGGTCGGGATGGCCCGCTGGCGGGCCATCCGTACGGTCCGGTCCGTCGACGCCGCGTGGCAGCCCGGCTCGCCGTCCCAGACCGCCACCAACCGCTCCACCCGGCTGAGCAGTTCCCGGTTGGCGGCCACGTAGGCGGCGGTGCCGGAGCTGCGGTGGCCGGTGTGCACGACCAGCGTCGCCCGGTCCAGCAACTCGTCGAAGGCGGCCCGGTGCGCCGGGTCGATGCTGTCCCGGTAGTCCAGGGCGGGCAGGACCACCTCGTAGCTGCCGCCGGTGCCCAGGACCACCCGCGCGAAGACCTGGTCGGTGCCGGCCGCCAGGCAGGTGACGCCGTGCACCGGCCGGACGCTGATCCGGCGCAGCTCGACGCGGAGGGCGTCGGCCACGAGCCGTTCGGTGGCCGGGGTCAGGTTGATGTGCCCGGCGACGCCGACGCGCACCGGCGGGGGATCATTCGCCATCGGCCGATCCTCCCCGCTGCCCGGGCACGGTGGAGGTCAGCCGGATCAACTCGAACCCGCTGTCGGACAGCACGTCCGGCAGCGTACGGATCTCCTCCCGGTTCTGCTCCTGCACGGCGTGGCTCAACTCGTCCCACGGCCGCAGTTCGGGGTGCCGCTGCCGGGCGTCGTCGCGCGGCTCGCCGTAGCTCCAGCCCTCGCCACGCCGTTCCCGGCACCACCGCTCGTGTTCGAGTCGGGCCAACTGGTCGATCCGGTCGGCGATGGCCTGCCCGGCCGCCGAGGCGTCGCCGCTGCTGCCGTGCCGGGGAGCCACCACGCAGCCGAGGTCCAGCAGCTTGGCCGCGATGTCCTGGACGTAGCTGCGGTTGGCCTGCCGCAGCGACTCGGGCAGCCCGGCCCAGCCGACCATCGCGGGCGCCGCACCGAGGCGTACCCCGGAGCGCAGCCTGGCGTGCAGGTAGCGTTCGTGGATCTGTTCGGCCAGCCGCTCGGTGAGGTCCTCGGCGATCAGCCGGGCGTCGCAGGCGTGGGTCAGCACCGGATACAGACGCAGTTTCCCGTGCACCTCGTCGAGCAGGTCGTGGCGGGGATCGCCGTGAAAGGCGGCGGCGAGCGCGGCCTGCCGGTAGACCGGTACGAACACCGCGCTGCGCGCTCCCTGCCACAGCGCGGGGGTGTCCAGCACGAACTGGAGGCCGCTGCTCTCCCTCGGGGCGCAGACGTAGATCCGGTCGTAGCCACCCGCGCCGAACTGGTCCAGCCCGGTCAGCCCGTCGATGTCCCGGTCGTACGCCGACACCTGGCAGACGGTGTTCAGGAACGGGTAGCGCGAGGCGGCGAGGGCCAGTTCGGCGCTGGCGTCCGGAGCCACGAGTTCGACCCGCAGCGGCGGCGCAGGGCTGGCGGGCCCGGTCCGGCGCGCACGCCAGTGCCGGGCCGTCTCCACCAGCAGCGCCCGCCGGAAGCTGCCGCTGCCGGCGATGAGCACCCGGGTCGGCCGGCCGGCGGCGGGCAGCAACGGGTGGTGCCGGTGCAGGGCCCGGGCGGCGATGTCGTCGACGTGGAAGTAGTCCAGCCGCAGCCGGCTGGACCCGGCGGCGCCCAGCCGCCGGGCCTGCAACGACAGGCACATCTCGGGATCGTGGACCTGGACGTAGACCCGAGGTGATCGGCGTCCGTCGGCGATCAGCCGGCTGGCGGTGTTGGCGATCGCGTGGTTCAGGTCGTCGTCGGGGGTGCAGGCGTAGATGGTGTGGGCGTGCGGCAGGCCGGCGCCGCGCAGCACCTCGGCGTTGGTCGGGTCGCCGATCACACCGAGGTAGCGACGCCGGCGGTACTCCAGCGGCCCGAACGGCTCGGAGCGCACCACGACCACCCGCCCGCCGTCGGCGAAGAGCCGGTCGGCGAGCATCTGGGCGAACTGGGAGTCGCCGCAGACCAGCGCGTGGCCGCTGGCCCGCCGGGCGCGCAGGCGGCGGATCTCGGCGGCCAGCAGCAGCCGGCCGGCCTCGGCCACCGCGAGCAGGGTGAACAGCGGGGCGAGGAACCGGGCCACCTGTAGCTGCCACGGCAGGGGTCCCGGCTCCTCGAAGGGTTCGGCGCTGAAGAGGAAGAGCTGGAGGCTGTAGTAGTGGACGTCGTACTGGTCGTGGATGGTGTCCGGCCGCAGCTGCCCGAACCGCTGGAAGCCGAGGTGACCGAGGACCAGGGCGGCCAGTCCGACGATCGCGAAGGCCACTCGCAGCCACCACACGGCCGGACGGGCGAGGCCGGCTGCCGGATGCGTCATCGAACGGCGCCCTCGGCCGACGGGCCGGGGCAAAACGGGCCGTCCAGGTCGGACGGCCGACGCCGGCTGTGCGGCCACCGGATCGCGACCATTGGCCCATGGTATTTGACGTAATCGATCAAGAGAAGCTTCGACATCCCGCCCTTTTTCGCAGGTGAGACCGAGCCGCCCACCGGCGGGGGAGGCCGAAATGGCTACCGAAGGCTACGATTTGAGGACGTTCCGGAGGCGGTGACGAGGGGCCGGCCTGCGACGTGGGACTGCCTGGTGCCCAGAGCAGAGCTACCGGAGGATCAGGGGCAATGGACGCAATGGAAGTTCCGCCAGCCGTCGGCCCGGTCAATCCGTTCTCCCCCACAGCGGTCGCCCGGATTTCCGAAGGTGACACGCCGGCGACCACGGTGGTCACCGTGGCCATCCGCGACGCCCTCGCCCACCTCGACAACTACCTGCACACCGGCGCCGGCGGGGCGGTCGCCGTGGTGGGCGACTACGGCACCGGCAAGACCCACCTCGCGGCCGAGTTGCTGGCGCAAGCCCGCCGGGTCACGGGCACGGCCGACCAGGCCGTCTACCTCGACGCCCCGGCCGACACGTTCCTGTCGCTGAGCCGCCGCTTCCTGAACCGGCTGTCCCGCGACGCGGTGCGGGCCCTGCTCGACGAGTATCTGACAGATCCGCCCGCCGCCCCGGCGACCGACGAGCGGCGCCCCGCCACCGAACTGCTCGCCGAACGGCTGCGCGGGGAACTGACCGAGGTCACCACCGACCCGTCCGTCGGCACGGTGCTGGCGTTGCTGGTCGATCCCGCCACCGAGGCGATGGCGTGGGACTGGCTGATGGGCTATCCGCCGGGTCCGGCCCTGGCCGCCCGGGGCATCACCACCCGACCGGACGTGGAGTCGGCCGCCGTGGAGACGATGGGTGTCCTCGCCCTGCTGTACGGGCGCCGGCACGAGCGTTTCGTGCTGGTGCTCGACGAGCTGGACAAGATCCTTTCTGCGGCGGGGCGACCCGCCGAGGAGACGATGGCCCGGTTCTCGCGGATGATCGGCGTCTTCGCCTCGGCCGGCGCGTTCCTGGTGATCGCCGGGCTGCCGGACATGCTGCACCTGCTCAGCCCCGAGGTGCGCCAGCGGATCGGGCCGATCGTGCGGATGTCCGCGCTGACCGCGGCGGACGTGCGGGACTTCATCCGGCAGAGCCAGGCGCGGGCGTTCGGCCAGGCGCGGCTGACGCCGTTCACGGTGGAGACCACCGAGTACCTCACGAACCTGACCGACGGGGTGCCACGCCGGTTGATCCGGCTCTGCTACCACCTCTACCAGCGGGCCGTGCAGGCCGGCGGGCCGGTCACCCACCTGATGGTGCGTGAGGCGGTACGCATCCAGTTCGACCTGGCCAGCCGGCAGGACGTCGCCGCCGACGTCCGGCGGATGCTCACCCAGGACGGCTGGTCGTACCAGCGGGATCATCTGCTCGGTTCGCTGCGCGACCTGCCGGTCGACTTCTGGGTGCCGCTGGACGAGTCGGGCGCCGGCTGCTGCGTGCTGCTCTCCGAGTCGGTGCTCAAATCCGAGGAGGTCGACGAGCTCAACCGCCGGGTGGTGACGATCCGGGCCGCGATGCCGGACAGCGAGGTGATCCTGGTCGTCGTCGGGCACCTGCCGGCGGAGTTCGCCGCGGACCTCGCCGAGACGTTCAGCGTCGAGCCGATCGTCTACGATCCGCAGACCTTCGCCGAGGATCTCTCGGGCAGCGTCAAGGCCTCCATGCGCCGGCTGGAGCAGGCCCTGGGCGCGGACGCGCTGACCTCCGTACGGCAACGGGTCGAGCGGATCCAGCGCCAGCAGACCAACACCCAACGCTCCATCGAACGACTGTCGTACCAGCTCGACGAGATCCGGGGCGATCTGCGCCACGACCCCCGGGCCTCGGCGCACCGCGACGGCGACGCGGCGCGGCGGCCACCGGTGCCGACGGGCGCAACAGTCCCGCTACCGGGCCGGGTGGCCCGGGTCTTCGTCGAGGCCATCCAGGCGCTGGACCAGCTCACCGGCTTCGAACGTCACCTGCGGGACGCGTTCGCGCCACCGGGGCCCGAGGTCGGCGGTCGGGCCGGCGGCGGGACACCGCTGCGCTCGGGGCTGCGCTCCCGGGACGTGCAGCGGGCGTTGGGCACGTCGCTGGTGCTGCGCCGGCTGATCGAGGCGTTCCGGGACGGCGTCCAACAGTGGCACGAGAGCCACCGCCACACCCCCCATCCCGGCGACCTGGAACGGCTGGACCGGCTCTGCGAGACCTACGACGGCATCGCCGAATACCTGCCGCTGTTCCAGCTGGACGTGCTGGGTGACCTGGCCGTGCCCGGCCACGACGGCGCGGCCGAGCCGGTGGACCGATCACGCAGCTGGTCGGAGGCGCGCTCGGTGTTCAACGGGTTGAGCGGCCGGGTGCGGCAACTGGTGATGATGGACGGCTGAGCGACCGCGGTCTCAGCCCGCCGCAGCGGCCAACCGGCGCCCCAGGGTCGACATGTCCTGATCGGCCTGGCTGACCCAGTCCTGGTCGAGGACCACCCCGAAGAGATAGTTGTCCGGGGCGAGCAGGTAGTAGAAGAGCGCGCCGATCTCCAGATCGAGCACCAACCGCTCGACGTCGCCCGGGACGGCGCGGCGCAGGTCCCGACTGACCTGCAACGCCAGCAGCGACAGGTCCTCGCCGAGGCGCTCGTAGCCGGCCCGCCGGTCGGCCACGGTGCTGCCGCGGCTGAAGAAGGGTTCCAGCTCCGGGTGGTGCAGGATGTCGACCGCCGCCGTCTGCTCGCCCAGCCGGTGGTGGCTCAGGTAGTGCAGCCCGGCGGGTCGCAACGACGCGGCGAGCGGCGCGGCCACCTCCTCGACCCCGTTCACGTACGGCGCCACGTCCTCGCCGGTCGACGCCGAGGAGATCCGTTCGCCGTCGGCGGTCGACCAGCCGCCCGGATTCTGCGAGGGCAGCCGGACCAGCTGACGCAGGTCGGTGGCGAGTCGGGACGCGGCCCGGTCGACCTCGCTCGCCCGGGCCGGATCAGCCACCTCGTCGACGGCAGCCGATGGCAGCGCCGCGAAGCCCACCACGTATTCGCCACCGACCACGGTGTTGCAGAAGACATAGCCCGTCCGGGTCTGGACGGCCAACCGGACCAACCCGCCGCACTGCAGCTCCCACACCCGTCGGCTGAGTTCGGCCGCCCGGTAGGCCAGCTGGGCGCCCACCCGGCGGTGGGCGTCCCGGCGCTGCGCCGGGTCGGCCCCGTCGACGGCGGGCGGCGCGCAGGCGTGCGCCAGCAGGTCCAACGCGAAGTCGAGCACCCCGCCGGTGTAGTGCGCGACGTGGTAGACGCCGCACCCGCTGAGCAGCAGCTGGCGGCACAGGTCCCGCTTCCGGGCGAGGCCGGGTATCGCCTGTTCGGCCGTCTCCTCCGCCAGGGCGTCGAGCAGCTGCGGATCGGTCACGTCGTGCTCCTCAGCTTCTCGGCACGTCGATGTCGGTGTCGGTCAGGGCGGCCGGGCCGGCCTCGGTGGTGCCGTCGCGAAGCGCGTGGACGGCGGCGAGGTTGGCGACCGCGTCGATGCTGCACGGATGCTGCCGACCGAGGTAACGCAGGCAGGTCCGCCGCGCCTCGTCCTGGATCCGGGCGGCATCGTCCAGATCGCCCCGGGCGGCGAGGTGGCCGGCCTGGGCCGTCGTCGCGGTCAACGTCCACGGGTGGGCGTCACCCAGCCGGACGCGCAGCGTACGCAGGCCCCGTTCGCCGTCGCGCACCGCCTGGTCGTACTCGCCGGCACCGCGCTGGAACAGCCCGAGGTTGACCGAGCAGACCGCGGTGAACGGGTGGCCGGACTCCAGCGTCCGCTCGTAGCCGCGCAGGCAGCGGAGGGCGTGCTGGACGGCGACCCCGGCGTCGCCCGTGCGGTAGTAGTCCACCGCCAGGCTGAGCAGGCTCGCCCGGGTGAGGGGGTGGTCCTCGCCGAGCTGGTCCCGGTAGCCGCGGAATGCCTCCGCGCTGCGCTTCTTGGCGGCGATGATGTGGCCCAGCCGCCGCTCGGTCACCGCGAGGCTGCGGTTGACGTGCAACTCGTCGAGGTGGCCGGCGGAACGCAGCTCGTGCACCCGCTCCAGCGCCTCACGCAGCGTGGCCAGCGACAGATCGTACTCACCGGCCTCCCGCTCGAAGGTGCCCACCAGGCACAACGCCCGCCACGTCCACGGATCCTCCGGCCCGTACAGCGCCATCAACCGGCCCCGCAACTCGTGGGCGAGCCGCAGCGCCTCCCGCGCG
Organism: Micromonospora sonchi; assembly: GCF_014646235.1. GTDB lineage: Bacteria > Actinomycetota > Actinomycetes > Mycobacteriales > Micromonosporaceae > Micromonospora > Micromonospora sonchi. The sequence continues at coordinate 74,776 of NZ_BMNB01000015.1, forward strand.
TCGCCGGTCAACAGGAACGAGATGGCGAGGTTGTTGACCGCCATCCGGGTGTTCTGGTGATCGTCGCCGAGCACTGTCTGGAAGCCGACGAGGGTGGCCTGGTCCTCGACGAGGGCGTCCTCGAAGCGGCCCAGGCCGCGCAGGTCACCGCCCCGACCCCGGCCGGCGATCAGCGTCCGGAAGTGCCGCAGCCCGTAACGGCGGCGCTGCTCGCCGAGCACCTGCTCGTCGAGGCGCAGGGCCTCCTGGTAGCGGCCCAGCGCCCGGTGTAGGTTCGCGGTCTGGACGAACAACCGCATGGTCAGCTGGTCGAACTCACCGTTGGCCGTCCACCGCTCGCAGGCCGGCTGCGCCAACTGCACCGCGGACTGCCAGGCGTCGCTGTCGTTGAGCAGATAGAGGTAGCGGATCTGCTTGACCACCCAGTGCCGGATGGGTCGCTCGTCGGCCGTCAACGCGTCGGAGGGCACCAGATGCCGTTGCAGCTCGTCGAAGACGGCGGCGTAGCGGGGGTCGTCGGCCTCCGGGTCGGTCGGCGCGTACCCGGCCAGGCCGTACAGCACCTGCCGGTGCCGCTCGTGCCGCTGCGGTTCCGGGATCGTCTCGCGCAGCAGGACCTGGACGGCCCGGTGCATCCGCAGCGCGGCGCCGCGTCCCCAGTCGACGTCGAAGAGCGCGAACCGGGCGCCCACGGTCAGCACCAGGTCGATCTCGCCGGCGGTGAGCAGCAGCTCCTCGGCATCCAGGCCGGCCGCGGCGGCGAGTTGGGTGAGCATCGACACCGACCGCAGCAGGGGCAGCCCGATCCCCTCGGGCGAGAGGAACGCGCCGACTTCGGCCACCCGGATCGCCAGCGGCCCGAACTCGGTGTCCCGCAGCGTGTCCAGGGTGATGTCCAGGACCCGGGCGACGGTGGTGGTCCGCGAACCCGGTATCCGCTCGGCCGGTTCACCGTCGGCGTCGCCGCGCAGTCGCTCCAGCAGCTCCGCCACGCACCGGTTGACCGCCTCCAGGTTGGGTACGCCGTCGTGCTCCAGCGACCGGATGCGCTCGCGCATCCAGGCGGTGGCCAGCCGTAGGGCCAACGGCAGGTGCTCCAGCGCGCCCGCGATGGCCCGCGCGTCGTCGGCTCGGATGCCCAGCACCCGCCGGAGCATGGCGACGCTCTCGTCGCCGCTGAACGCCGCGACCTCCAGCGGCGCGGGCAGGTTGGAGGAGCCGTCGTCCCGCGAGGTGATCAACACGTGGCCGCTGCCGGGGCGGGGTTGCAGCCCGGTCAGCACGTCCGCGTCGTCGGCGTTGTCGTAGATCAGCAGCCAGCGGGCCACGGCACCACGCGACGCGGAGAGCGCCGCCAGGGCCGCCTCCGCCGCGCCGGCACCGTCGACCGCGTTGATCTCCTCGGCCAGCTCGCCGAGCGCCGCCTGCACCGTCTCCCGGTCCTGCGCCGGGATCCACCAGACCACGTCGTAGTCGTAGGCGAAGCGGTGGGCGAACTCGCGGGCGAGCTCGCTCTTGCCGACGCCCGCACCGCCGGCGAGGGTGACCGGGCCGCCGCCGTCGGTGAGCCGGTCCCGCAGCCGTTCCAGGTACGCGCCGCGCCCGACGAACGCCTCGTTGCGGGGCGGCAGGTTGCTGCGCAGGCGCCGGTCCATCTCGGCCGGGTACCGGGGCGCGGTCCGCGAGTCGTCGGCGGGCTGCACCGGCGCGATGAGTCCGAGCCGGCTCAGCAGCAACGGCTGGGCCCGGCCCGGATCGGCCTGCCGCAGGTCGATCACCCGGCTCGGATCGAGGTGCTGCTCCGGCTGGTGCCGCGAGGTGAGCACGCCGAGCAACTCGGCGTCGTCGGGATCCGGCGCGGCGGAGAGATCGGCGCCGACCAGCCGGAGCACGCGTTCGGACAGGATGGCCAGCACGGTGGCGTCCGCCGGGTATGCCGGCTCGACGCCGGACCGGACGACCTGGCGGTGGACCCGGACGTTGGCCCGCCGCAGCTGCCCGCCGATCCAGTCGGCCCACGGCCGGTCCACCGGCTCGTACAACACCACGATCTCGTCGGCGCTCTCGGCGCGCTCCAGCAGCACGCCGCGGCGGTAGCGGCGGCGGATCCGCTCCGGCACGGCGGCGGCGCGGGCCACCGCGCCGCCGCTGATCCAGGAGGTCATCTGTTCGTAGGCCGCCAGCAGGCTGGTCTCCGCGCCGGGCGGATCGGCCAGCACCGCCAGCACGTCGTCGTAGGTGTCGTACGCCTGCTCGGGCACCTCGACGATCTCCACGGCGGGCGAGGACGACGTGCCGTGGGCGGCCTCGTCGAGCAGCTTGGCGAACGCCTTGCGGGCCGAGTCGCGGACCTCGCCGTACCACGGTTGGCTCACGTCGCGCAGGGTCGGCGCCGCGAGCACCCGGATGCCGCCGGTGGCCTGCCGCTGAAGCTGACCGGCGAGCTCGGCGGCCTGCAGCATCGCCTGACGTCGGGGCGGCATGCAGACCACCGCGACGTCGCTGAGCAACGCGGTGTAGGTGATGCCCGGCAGGCTGAGGTCCACCGGGGTGTCGATCAGGACGTAGTCGTAGGAGGCGTACCGCTGCAACAGCTGGCGGATCCGCGCCGGGTCACCGGCCGGCACGCCGTCGCTGTCCAGGCCGACACCGACCATGTCGAAGGTGAAGCCCGACCCGGGGATCGCGTAGCGGTAGAGGATGCCCTGCTCCGGCGCGGGCGGGGCGATCACCGGGGCGCTCCGGTGCGACGGGCCGTCCGAATTGGGGTTGATCACGGCACCGAGGTCGACACCGAGCACCTCGGCCACCGAGACGGCGTCCACCCGGAACGGACGGAGGTAGTCGTAGATCCGGGGGGTCCGGGTGCACCAGTCCACGGCGAGCACCCGCTTGCCGTTGGAGGCGAGGATCCAGGCGATGTTGGCCAGCGCGCTGCTGCGCCCGGTGCCGCTGGCCGGTGAGACGAACGAGACGATGGTGCAGCTGCCCGCTGGTTCGTCGCCGCCGGCCGGCCCGGCCCGGCCGGGCGCGGGACGGCGCTGCGGTACGCCGGCCCGGGTGGCCGGACCGCTGCGCGGCTCAGTCTTCGCCATCGAGCGCACTCTGGAAACCGGCGTACTGGTCGCCGGGATCGGCGCTGCGTCGCTCCAGCCGGCGCAGCGCGGCCAGCAGGACCGCGCTCGGTACGGCGTCGAGCGCGGTCGGATCCACCTCGGTCAGATCGATCAGATCGGAGCGCACCATGTCCTCCCCGGTTTCCATCCGGCGATCACCGCCCGTCTGCGTCTCGCACCGATCGCGTCGCCACAAAGCCGGACATCGACCGTTGGCCAGATCCGCTGCGTATGCCCATGATAACGGTGCGCCGCAGCGGCCATCGCCCGTACCTTACGGGCGCGACCACGTGGCGCGCAGGACACGCCGGACGGACGCACCCGGCATCCCCGGCCCGGCCGGCTCGATCGCGGACGGCCAGTCGAGCGGTCCACGTCGATGTATGCTGGTCATCTTCGACGGTGGCCGAAGCGGCCGCCGCCAGAAGGGCGGAGCCCCTGATGCCCGGATCCGACGACCGCCGCCGTCGCGCCGCTGGTCCCGGTTCGGCGGCCCGGCACACCCCGCCCGTCGCGTTCCGGCAGTTCGTGCTCAAGCTGCACAGCCGGTGCGACCTGGCCTGCGACCACTGCTACGTGTACACGATGGCCGACCAGCGCTGGCAGGCCCTGCCCCGGGTCATGCCGCGGCCGGTGCTCGACGCGACCGCCCGGCGGATCGGCGAACACGCCCGCGCGCACGGGCTGCGCCGGGCGGAGGTCATCCTGCACGGCGGCGAGCCGCTGCTGGCCGGGCCGGCGATGATCGAGCACGCCGTGGCCACGCTGCGCCGGGAGACGGCACCGGTGCCGGTCCGGGTGACGGTGCAGACCAACGGCATCCGCCTGGACGAGGCGTACCTGCGCCTGTTCGACCGGCTCGACGTGCGAATCAGCGTCAGCCTCGACGGTGACCGCGCCGCCCACGACCGGCACCGGCGCGGGCCGGACGGGCAGGGCAGCCACGAGCGGGTCGAGGCGGCCCTGCGGCGGTTGGTCGCGGGCCCCGGCCACCTGTTCAACGGTCTGCTGTGCACGGTCGACCTGCGCAACGACCCGGTCAGCACGTACCACGCACTGCTGGCGCACCGCCCGCCGGCGATCGACTTCCTGCTGCCGCACGGCACCTGGAGCACGCCGCCGCCGGGCCGTCCCCCCGACACCCGACAGGTGCCGTACGCGCGATGGCTGGCCGCGGTCTTCGACCGGTGGTACCGCGAGCCGGGCCCGCCGGTGCGGATCCGGATCTTCGACGAGATCATCCAGCTGCTGCTCGGTGGCGCCTCCCGGCTGAGCGGGGTGGGCACCAGCCCCGTCGCGGTGGTGGTGGTGCAGACCGACGGCGCGATCGAGTTGGACGACACGCTCGGCGCCGCGTACGCCGGCGCGGCCCGGACCGGCCGGCACGTGACCCGGGACCCGTTCGACGCCGCGCTCGCACTGCCGGCGGTGCGGGCCCAGCAGGCCGGTCCGGCCGCGCTCAACGCCACCTGCCGCGCCTGTGACCTGGGCCGGGTGTGTGGTGGTGGGCTACGCACCCACCGCTACCGCGCCGGCAACGGCTTCGACAACCCGTCGGTCTACTGCCCCGACCTGTACGCCCTCATCAGCCACATCCGACGCACCGTCGACCGGGACGTGGCGGCATGGCGAGGAGCGGCGTGGTGATCCTGGCCGAACACCGGCTCCCGGCCCGGGTGCTGGACGAACTCGCCGCCGGCCGGGGCGGGGTGGCCGCCGTCGAGCGGCTGCGGGCCGCGCAACGCAGCAAGACGCTGCTGGCGGTACGCGCGCTCGTGCTGCTCGTCCGCGAGACCCGACATCCGGACGAGGCGGCGGTCTGCTCGGCGTACCGTCTGCTGACGGCACTGCCGCCGGCGGAGCGCACGGCCGCGCTCGGGCATCCGCCGGTCGCCGCGTGGGCGTTCGGCACCGCGTCCCTGCTACGGCGGGGCGAACCCGGGGCGACCCATCCGGGGTTGCTCGCGGCGGTGGCGGCGGCCGCGGCCGTGCGCGCCGGCACCGACGCCGACCTCGACGTCCCGCTCGACCCCGGTGCGGCCGGCCGGCTGGACCTGCCCGGCCTCGGCACGGTGCTGCTGCCCCCGTCGACCAGACGGGCCCGGGTCCGGGTCAGCGACGGGCGGGCGCGAGCGTACGGCGCGGGCGAACGGATCGACATCGGCACCGGCCCGCCGACCGACCCGCGATGGCGGCCGGTGCCCCGGCTGGAGGTCGCGCACCGCGGGTTGCCGCTGTCCCTGCTGCTGGACACGCCGGCCTGGCGGCACGTCCCGGCCGCCGGCACCGGCCACCGGATCGGCGGCACGGTCACCGGCGCCTGGCGGTCCCGCCTGGCCGGGGGGTGGCGGCTCCTGGTCGAGCACCACCGGCCGGTCGCCGGGGAGATCTCCGCCGCGCTGCGCGTGCTGGCCCCGTTACCCGCGCCCCGCGCCGGTACCCGCAGCGGCACCTTCCACCACGCCTTCGGCTCGGTGACCATGTCGATGCCGCCGGACGCCCGGTCGGCGGCCGTCACCCTGGCCCACGAGATCCAACATCTCAAGCTGGCCGCGTTGACGGACATGTTCGCGCTGATCGAGCCGGGCCCCCGGGAGCTGTTCTACGCGCCGTGGCGCCGCGATCCGCGACCGCTGGACGCCCTGCTGCAGGGCGCGTACGCCCATCTGGGCGTGGCGGGCTTCTGGCGACGGCAGACCCGGGTGGCCCGGGCCGGCGCGCCCCGGCACCACGCCGAGGTCGAGTTCGCCCGCTGGCACCGGGCGGCCGACGAGACGGTCCGGGTGCTGGCCGCGCAGCGCCGGTTGACCCCGGTGGGTCGACGACTGGTCCACGGCATGGCCGGGATGCTCGACCGGTGGGCCGGCGAACCGGTGTCGCGACAGGCGGCGACCGAGGCCGGCCGGTTGCTGGACGCACACCGAGCGCGCTGGGAGCGGACCCGGGCACCGACCGGGCCGACACGAGGTTGACCAGTCTCCCTTACGCTGTGTCCATGGGGGAGGGTAACGGTGAGTCCGCGCGTCGTGAATGTTTCGTGATCGCACCGATCGGCCCGGAGGGCTCGGAGATACGCAAACGCAGCGACCAGATCCTCAAGCACGTCATCCGCCCGGTGGTGGAGGAACGGGGTTTCGTCGCCGTGCGGGGCGACGAGATCGAACGCGCCGGTCTGATCACCTCGCAGGTGCTGGACCACATCATCCGCAACGACCTGGTCATCGCCGACCTGACCGACCAGAACGCCAACGTCTTCTACGAGCTGGCGGTCCGCCACGCGCTCCGCAAGCCGTTCGTGCAGTTGATGGCGAAGGACCAGCACCTTCCCTTCGACGTGCAGGGGATGCGCACCATCCTCGTCGACCACACCGATCTCGACAGCGTGCACGACGCCAAGAAGCAGTTGGGCCGGGCCATCGACGCGATCGGCCGGGAGGCCGACATCGTCACCCCGATGTCGGTCGCCCTCACCCTCCAGGACCTGCGCGGGTCCTCCAGCCCGCACGAGGCGGGCCTGTCGCAGATCATCGAGACGCTGCCGCAGATGATGGACATCCTCCAGGACGTGCAGCGCCACCTGGGCACGGGCGGCTACCGCGACGGGTCGGCCGAGGACGACCACCGGCGGTTGCGGACCCTGGTCGAGACGCTGGTGGCCCGGGGCGGGGTGAACGCGTACGAGCTGTCCGGGCTGCTCGGTGGGGGCAGCAGCAAGTTCGAACGCTGGGTGGCGCATCTGATCCAGGTTGCCGGGCCCGAGGCGACGGGCCCGGCCAACGACCAGCCACCGGCGTGACGTCTAGGGCCGGGCGGCGTCGCGCAGATCGTCGAGGAGAAGGGTGATCAGGCGCTCCTCCATCACGGCCCGACCCGCCTGCCGCATGGCCGGCGACAGCGTCGGGTCCCAACCGGTGTCGGTGGGCACACCGAGCAGCGCCGGGCCCGAGCCGGCCGCCGAGGCGTACTCGGCGGTGCTCATCCGCCACGGCACCGCCGTCGGGTAGCGGTCGAGGGCGGCGGCGGTGAGCCGTACGCCCGTCCAGTCGAAGTCGTTGCGCCACCTGAGCACCGCGCGTCCGGCGGCGCGCAGCAGGGTGTGCACCGCCACCGAGGGCACCCCCTCGGTGCAGACCAGTGGCGGCGACTGCGCCCCGAGCGCGGCGGCCGCCGCCCGGAGCACGGCCGGATTCTCGCAGACGAAGATCTCGTCGGCGGTCACCGCCGGCGGGAAGCGGCGCAGCTGGTGCAACGTGACCCGGAGCGGCTCACCCACGGCGGCGGCCTCGGTCAGCCACCGGCCGAGCGGGCCGCCGCCGGCCGGTAGGTTGAGCACCAGCACCTGGCTGGCGAGATCGTCCGGAACGAGCCCGACGGATTCCCACAGCGCCCGTTCGGGCTCGCCGCCGCTCGGCACCGGCACCTCCTGCCAGGCGGCGAGGGCCCGGAGCACCAGGCCGCGCAGGGGTCCCTCGCTGAGCGCCTTGGTGTCGTCGAGCAGCCGGTCGGCGAAGACCGGGATCGGCTCGTCCGCCGCCGGCAGGGCGTCCAATACCCGCACCACGTCACCGAAGGGCAGCCCGGCACGCACGACCCGGGTCAGAGTGCCGTCACGGCGCAGCCCGTCGAGCCACTGCTCGTACCAGCCGGCGGCGGCGTGTCGGCCCGCGCTGGCCAGGTCCAGCAGGACGTCCCGGGCCACCGCTTCCCGCTTCGCCTCGGCCGCCCGGCTGCGCAACGGCGCCGAGGCGGTAAGCAGATCGCGCAGCCCGACCCCGTGGACCGCGCGAAGCTGGTCGTCCACGTCGGCCAGCCGCACGGTGAGTCGGGTCGACCCGGCGGACCGGTGGGCACCGGTGATCCCGATGATGGCGATCCGCTCGTCGTCGCTGGGCGACTGGAGGCTCACCGTGCCGTCGAGTCGTCCACCGCTGCGTTCGAGGCTGCGCCGGGCCGCGGCCAGCAGCCGCCGCCAGCCCGGATCCGCAAAGGGCGGCGGTGTGGGGGCGTCGCCGCCCGGCTGCGGCCCGCTAGTCACTGGCCGGGGGCGAGGTCGAGGACGAGCGGCGCATCGGCATCGCCGTCGGGGCGAGTGGCGGCCGGTGCCCGGCGGGTCTCCGGCGAGCCGAGCGCGCGGGCCAGCGTCCCGTCGAAGTCGGCGATGTTGACCGATCCGTCCCAGACCAGCAGCAGGCTGGAGACGGTGTGCTCGGTGGCCGAGTGGGACAGGTCGTAATGGGCCGCGCCGCTGACGCTGGGATGGGTGGCCCACAGGTCGTACCCGGTCATGAACAGGTCCAGGTCGAACTGCTTCGCCAGCGCCATCAGCTCGCCCCGGCCGGTGTCGTCCACCCCGGCGAACGCCTCGTCCAGGCCGAGCAGCCGGGGCGCGTCCGGGCGGGCCGAGCCGAAGAGCGCGTTGGCGGCGGCGAAGAGCGGCAGGTGCAGGGAGACCGACTGCTCACCGCCGGAGAGCTGGCTGTGCCGGGCCCGGGTCAGGGCCTCGGTGCCCCCGCCCGGTCGGTGCAGGGTGAACGCGAACGTCCGCCACTGCCGATAGTCGAGCACCTCGCCGAGCAGTTCCCGGTACGGCCGCTCGGGATGCAGCGCCCGCGCCGCCTTGATCCGGGCGGCGAAGTGCCGGCGCATGGTGGTCAGCGGAGCCGGCCCCAACCGGGCCGGGTCCCGCTCCAACAGCTTGCAGACCTCGCGCTGCTCGTCGTCGAGGTCGTCGGCGAGCCGCCAACCCACGCCGACGGTGAGCCCGCTGGACATCCGGCGGGCCCGCATCTGGGTGTCCATCGCCGCCACCAGGTCGCGGGCCTCGATGGTGCGGTGGTGGATCTGCCGGGCCAGTTGACCGAGCAGCGCGTCCTCCAGGACCCGCTGCTCGGCGTCGGTGAGCAGCTGCTCCTGGTCCCGACGCTCGCGGGCGATCCGCTCGGCGAAGTGCGCGACCGGGGTGAGCCCCTGCTCGTCGGCGACCCGGACGAGGATCACCCCGTCGTCGGTGTCCCACTCCGGACGCTGGTCCAGACCGGCCGCCGGCAGCTGCGCCTGCAACTCGGTCAGGGCGGTGGTCAGCCGGGTGGCGCTCTGCTTGAGCGACGTCTCGGTCGGGCTCAGCTCCCGGGTCGCGGCGAGGATCGCCTCGTGCAGGGCGACCACCTCCGGCGCCAACTGGCCGCCGGGCGTCTCGTCGGTCACCCGCGCCGGCCACCGCAGCTCGGTCGGGCAGCGGAGCAGCCCCAGCAGGTCGGGCCGGGCGTACGGGCGCAGCCGCAGCGCGTCCTGGTGCGCCTCGGTCACCGCTGCGGCGACCGCCTGCTCCCCCAGCTCGACCCGGGTCGCCGCGGCGGCCCGCCGCTGCTGGGCGACGCTCAGGTCGGCCCGGACCCGGTCGACGGCGGCCTCGGCCCGTTCGATCTCGTCGGTGGTCCGGGCCACGTCGGCGAGTACCCGCTCCGCCTCGGCGCCGATGCTGGCCCGCAGCGTACGGTGCGCCTCGGCCTTCTCCCGGTGCCGCTCGGCGGCGACGTGGGCCGCCTGTTCGGCGGCGAGCAGCCGGTCGACGGCCTCGTCGTGGCGGTGCTGCGCCTGTTCCTCCTGCTCGGCGGCGCGGCCGACGGCCGGGTAGGCGCTGTCGAGGCGTACGCCACGGCGTTCGAACCGGTCCACCGCGTCGGCGGTGGCGTCCAGGCGCTCGGGCGGCAGCGACCGCTGGGCCGTGACCCGGCGCAGCGCCGCGTCCGTGCTCGCCCGCTCGGCCAGCGCCCGGTCCAGGCGGGCGTTGGCCGCGGCCGCCGCCTCCTGCCGGCCGCGCAGCGTGGTCGCCGCCCGCTCCAGGTTCCGCAGCGCGCTGTGGATCGGGGCCAGCGGCGGCAGCTCGCCGGCGGCGCCGGCCACGGCGACCAACAGCCGGTCGATCGCCGCCCGAGCCTCGTCGAGGGTGCGCATCCCGGTGTCGAGCGCGGCGAGCTGCCGGTCGCACTCGGCCAGCCGGGCGGCGCGTCGGGCCGCGCGGGCGGTGGCCCCGATGAACTCGCACCGCTGCTTGGCGAACCGCCCGGCGGTGACGCCCTGGGCGTAGCGGCCGTCGACGCCGATGGTCACCGGGGCGGCGTGCGGCGCGTCGACCACGTCGGCCAGCGCCACCGAGGCGAGCACGTCGTGGATCCGCTCGGCGGGCACCTCGTCCTGTTCCTCGGCGACCAGCACGTCGGCGAGGGTGGCACCGGCCGGACGGTGGTGCGGCGGCAGCGGCAGCAGGTAGCCGTCCAGGTCGTCGCCGGCCACCGCGTGCGCGGCGGTGCCCGCGTCCGGGTGCACCCAGGCGTCCAGCAGTCCGGCGGCGTGCAGGGCCGCCTCGACCGCGGCGGCCTCGGCGGCGGGCACCGGGTCGCGGTACCGGACCAGCCGCCACAGCGGGGCACCCGCCCGGTCGGTGCGCGCGGCGGTGCGGGTCGCCGGGGCCGGTGGGGCGTCGTCCTGTTCGGCGCCGATCCGGTCCCGCTCGGCCACCAGCTCGGCCCGGCGGCCGGTCAGCGCCGTCCGCTGGGCGTTCAGTTCGGCGAGCCGGTCGCGGTGCCGGTGGACCGCCGGCGCGGTCGCGTCCGCGTAGAGCTCGCGCAGGGTCGGCGCGCCGGGTTCGCCGGCGGCGTCGACGGCGGCGGCGAGCATCACCGCGAGGTCCGGTTGGTCCAGGTCGGGCAGCAGGTCGTCGTGCTGGCGTGCCCAGCCTTCGAGGTCGGCGCGTACCTGGTCGCGGGCGTCCGCGGCGGCCCGCTCCGCGTGCTGCTCGGCCTGTTCGGCCTCGGTGAGCGCGTCGGTCGCGGCGGTCGCGTCGGCGGCGGCCCGGATCTGGTCACGCTCGGCCTGGGCGTGTCGGGACGCCTGTTCCCGGACGGCGCGCACGTCGTCGCGCCGGGCGCCGGCCCGCGCGGCGAGGCGGGTGGTCAGGCCCTCGGCCGTGTTGTCCTCGGCGGTCCAGGGGATCCCGGCCGCCTCGGCGTCGAGCAGCAGTTCGGCGGCGAGCCGGTCGGCCGTCGAGCGGGCGTCGCGGGCCGCCCGCGACGCCTGCTCCCACTCGCCGCGCCGCCGGGTGGTGGCGGTCTGCTCGGTGCCGACCGCGTGCCCGGCGCGCTGCGCCGCCTCGGCCAGGTCGTGCACGTGCCGTTCCAGGTCGGCGAGCTGCTCGTGGGACTGGTACGCCGCGGAACTGCGCAGCCGGTCCAGATGCGCCCGCAGGCGGCCGGGCTCCCCCTCGACGGTCCGCAGGGCGGTGCCGGCCGCCGTCTCCGCCTCGCCCGCTGCCGTGGCCTCCCGGCGTGCCTCGGCCAACGCCCGGGCGTGGTCGGCGATCGCCTCCCGGCGGGCGGCCAGCTGGTCGGCCACGGCCCGCGCGTGGGTCCGCAGGTAGGTGGAGTAGACGGTGAGGAAGGCGGCGGTCGCGCCGTCCGCCGCCGCCAGCCCCTCCAGCGTACGGGCGACCGCCTCCATGTCGTCGAAGGAACGGGCCGCCTCGACGAGCAGGTGGTCCTCGATGGGACGCAGTCCCCGTTGCAGGGTCCGGGACAGCTCGATCGGGTTGAGGTCCTTGGCCAGTTGCGGCTTGCGCAGCGTCAGCACCAGGTCGAGCAGTTGCTCGTAGCGGGCCGGGCCGAGACCGAACAGCCGGGCGTCGATCAGGTGCCTGTGCTCCTCCGGCGAGTCGCGCACCGCCTCGGCGCCGAGTGCGTCGATCAGGTCGCGCCGGGTCAGCGGCCGGTCGTCGGCGTCCAGCAGCGAGAAGTCGATTCCGACCCGACCGTCGGTGACGAAGTGCCAGCGGGTCACCCGGTCGACGTGCCGGTGCGCGCGCAACCCGATCCCGACCGTCACGTACGTCTCGCCGTCGCCGAACTCCAGCCACACGTAGGAGTGGGCGACCTCCTGCCCCCGGTAGAGCAGGTTCGACTTCATGGTCCGGTCCTCGCTGGCGAACGGGTTGAGCCGGCGCGGCTCGATCCGCCCGTCCAGCACGTACGGGAAGAGGACCTCCAGGGCCTTGGTTTTGCCGGAGCCGTTCGGCCCGCGCAGCACCAGCCACCCGTCGACGAAGAGGAACTCCTCGTCGCGGTAGTCCCAGAGGTTGATGATGCCCGCCCGGGTGGGCGCGAAGCGGCGGACGGCACGTTGTTCGATCACGGCGGTATCCAGGGGTCAGAAGAGGGTTTCGGCGGCGGCCCGTTGCCGGAGCGCCGCCACGGTGTGGCGGTAGCGGCCGACCAGCGGTCGGACCAGCACGCCGCCGGGCACACGGATGACCGCGCCGAAGCGTTCCAGCAGCGCGATCGCCTCGCCGGCCAGCCGGTGCGGGTCGGCGTGCCACTGGGCGCCGAACGCGGAGGCGTACCGGCGCAGGATCTCCGCCACCGCCTCGCGCAGAAAGCTGTCGGTGACCAGGGGCAGCCGGGTCTCGTCGGGCGGGCCCTGCGGCGCGTCCGGCTCGGGGGCGACCGGCGGCGGTGTCTCGTCGTTGAGTTCGACCAGCGTGGCGGTCGGCAGGCCCGCGTCGACCTGCTCGACCAGGGCGCGCTGCCGGGCCGACTCGTCGGGCGGGGCCAGCCGCCGGACCCGGCGACCGTCCGGATCGAGGGCACGGTCGGCCAGCTCGACGGCGAGCAGGACGGCGGCCTGCGCCACCGAACCGGTGCCGGGGAAGCGCTCCACGGTGAAGCCGGCGGTGTCCACCAGCAGCACCCCCTCGGCCCGTCGTTCCAGGCGCAGCCCGGTCAGCCGGGCCAGGTCGGCGGCGAGGGCGGTACCGCGCAGGTGGTTGGCGACCGGGGGATCGACGTCGCCGAGGTAGACGACCGGCGACTCCACCACCGTACGGCGGGCCACCTGGGCGCTGCGTCGGCGCTCGGCGTTGCCGCTGCTGGCCAACGACCGGTCCAGCAGCGCCTCCACCGAGCCGACGTGTTGCAGCACCCGGGTCGGGCGGAACAGTGCGACGACCACGTCGCGGGCCACGTCGTACAGCGCCTCGCCGGCGCCCGGGTCGCTGGCCCAGGCGGAGGTGGAGCCGTCGGCCAGGCGGAGCGCGCCCCGCTCCTCGAGCCAGCCCACCGCGTCCACGAACGCCCGGCGGTCGGCACCCTGATCCGGATCCAGGCCGAGCCCGCTGATCCGGCTCGCGTCGGCGGCCACCGAGTCCGCCAGCTCGCTCAGTGTGATCTGTACGCCGGCTCTGCCCAGCACCGCCAGGCAGAGCGCGAGGTACGCGTAGCGTCGGCGGTCGAACGGTCGGCCGGTCCGCGACCGGGCCGGCTGGGTGGGGTCCAACCGGTCCTTCGCCCGGACCAGCCGGGCCGTCCCGCCGTGCAGCTCCAGCCGGTAGCCGAACGCCTCGGAGAGGTCCCGCCGCAGGGTCGTGGCGAACCGCCGCACCCGGGGCAGCGCCCGCTCGTCCGGCCAGGTCGCGGTGATCAGCGGATGGCGCAGCACCAGGCGGACGGCGCGCTGGTAGTCGGCGAGTTCCAGGTCGGTGACGTCGGCGGCGAACCGGTGCCGGATCGGCTCGGTCATACCGCGACCAGCTCCCGGCGTTGCACCGCGGTGTGGCTCGCGGCGGTCACGGCCAGCGCGTACCCGTCGAGATGCAGCCGACCGGCGGCGGTGCGCACGGTGCTGAAGCGGCCCGGTGCGGGCGTGAGGGTGAGCCGCACACCGTGCGCCGCCGCGGCGAGCGGCACCGCCGCGGCGGCTCCGGTCCGCGCGGCGAGGGCGAGGTCGAGCAGCCGCAGCAGCACCGCGGTCTGCTCCGCGTCCAGCCGATGTACGTCGAGATCCTCCTCGGCCAGCACCGCCGCCGCGTCGGCGAGCCGGCGCTCGCGGGCCAACTGGTCGGCGCGCAGCCGGTGCCGGCGGTCGTCGCTCCGGTCGATCCGGGCCGGTCGGCCCCGCCCCTGCCCGGGCTCCCGGCCGGTCGCGACCAGGGTCCGGGACAGCTCCACCGCTGGCGCGTCCCACCAGGACAGCCGGGTCGGGATCGCTTCCGGGTCGGCGTGGGTCACCGCCACGTGCCGGGGCGCGCCCAACCCGAACGCGGCGTCGAAGAGCGCGTCGGCGGCGTCCTGCGAGGGCACCCGGGTGAACCACGCGGCGAGGTGACGCAGTTGCGACTCGCGGCTGACCCCGCCGCGCCGGGCCTCGGTGACCCGGCGGAGCAGGGCCAGCACGTCGCCGATCGCCGCGACGGTGGCGTCGGCGAGCCGGTCGGCCTCGCTGGTCTCCTCGGCGCCCGGCGGGGCCAGCCAGGAGCGCAGCCCCTGCCACCGGCGCCGCCAGTCCTCCAGTCGCTGCGCCGGGGTCTGGAAGAGCCGCTCGTCCGCCTCGGCCGCCGCCTCGATCAGGCGGTCCAGGCCGGTCGCCTCCACCTCGTGCACCGCCGCGCGCAGCCGCGGCGTGTAGCGCTGCAACTCGTCGTGGAAGTCGCGCAGGTGGGCCAGCAGGGCATCCTTGTGGGCGAGGAACGCCTCCGGGCGTACGTCGTTGGTGCGGCTCAGGTCACCCAGCATGTGGTAGAAGCGGGCCGCCCGCTCGGCGATGTCGGCCAGCGCCCGGTCCAGGCGGTTTAGCTTGCGGTAGACCTCCTCGGCGTCGCCGGTCTCGTTGGCGGCGGCGAGCGCGGCCAGGTCGGCGAGCAGGTCGGCGAAGACCAGCCGGGACAGCGTGCTGTCGTCCATCGTCGCGGTGAGCACCGCCTCCACCGCCCGGTGGGCCCGGTAACCGGCCTCGGTGAACTGGTAGACCGAGTGCCGGTTGCGGTACTCGGCGAGGGTGTTGGCCCGGGTGCCGTCCTGGCCCCGGTCGAGCACCCCCCACTCGACCAGCGCGTCGAGCAGCCGGGGCAGTTCCAGCTCGGCGGGGTCGGGGCAGTCCGGGTTCGCCTCGTGCAGCGCCCCCAGCGTCGCGGCCACGTCGGCGGTGTGCAGCATGACGTGGTAGCTGGAGCGCGCCGCCTCGAAGGCGCGCAGCAGCCAGCGGTAGGTGAACCGGTGCTCGGCCGTGACGTAGCCGAACAGCCGCATCCGGTCGTCCAGCCCGAACTCGTCCAGCCCGAAGGTGGGTCTCGACGGTTGTCCGGTCATCGTCGTCCTTTCGGCGGCGGTCCTTCCGGCGGCACAGCCTACCGAGAGCTCCAGCGCCCGCCCGCCGCACCCGCCAGGCGTGTCGCCGTGGCGTGCGGCCCGGGCCGCACGCCGGCTCGGCTGGCCGGGCAGCCGGTCACTCGAACCGGGACGGGTCGCCGGCGCCCCGGCGCAGGATCTCCGGCTCGTCTGCGGAGAGGTCCACCACGGTGGTCGGCTCCTTGCCGCACTCCCCCGCGTCGACCACCGCGTCGAGCTGGTGGTCCAGCCGTTCCTTGATCTCCCAGCCCTGGATCAGCGGCTCCTCCTCCCCGGGCAGGATCAGCGTGCTCGACACCAGCGGCTCACCCAACTCGGCCAGCAGCGCCTGGGTGACGGTGTGCGCGGGTACGCGGACGCCGACGGTGCGCTTGCGCGGGTGCAGCATCCGGCGCGGCACATCCCGGGTGGCGGGCAGGATGAACGTGTAGCTGCCCGGGGTGCATGCCTTCACCAGGCGGAAGATCGCGTTGCTGACCTGCACGAACTGGCCGAGCTGGGCGAAGTCCCGGCACACCAGCGTGAAGTGGTGCCGGTCGTCCAGTTGCCGGATCTCGCGGATGCGGTTCAGCCCGTCCGGGTTGTCCAGTCGACAGCCCAGGGCGAAGCAGGAATCCGTGGGATAGGCGATCAGGCCGCCGTCCCGAACGAGGTCGACGACCTGCCGGATGATCCGGGGCTGGGGATTGTCCGGATGTACGTCGTGGTACCTCGCCATGCCCACCACCCTAGAGGCCCGGTCCGATGCGGCAACACCACGCCGGTCACGGTCGGCCGCGGGCGGCTGACACGGTGGTCGCGGACGGCGGCGGGGCCGGCATCAGCGGGGCGTCGCGGCCGGTGCCGCGGCGCCCGTCGCGGCGGGCCGTCTCCTCGTGGTAGTCCTGCTCCACGTTGACCGACCAGACGTCGTGGCCGGTGCCCTCGGCGATGTTCTCGGCGGTCAGCATCGCCGTCAGCATCGAGTGGTCCTGGTTGTTGTAGCGGTGCATGCCGTTGCGCCCGACCGGGTGCACGTTCGGCACCTCGCGCGCCAGCCAGTCCCGGATCACGTCGACGTTGTGCTGGTAACGCTCGTCGTAGACCGGGTACGCCTTCGGCATCCGCACCACGTAGCCGGCCTCGACGGCGCCGGGCCGGATCAACCCCAGTTGCTCCAGCTCGGTGGTCGCGGCGGCGATCAGGTCGGCGTCGGGCGTCCGCCAGGTCTCGTCGCCCACCGACACGAAGTACTCCAGACCGAGGCAGGTGCGGCCGTCCTTGACCAGGTACGGCGACCAGGAACCGAAGTTCTGGATGCGGCCCACCCGTACGCCGGGGTCGTGGACGTAGATCCAGTTGTCGGGGAAGGAGAACTCGGCGGGCACCACCAGCGCCACGGTGAGGAAGTCCCGGTAGCGCAGGTCCTCGGCGGCGGCCCGGACCTGCGGCGGCGGGGCCGGACGCAGCGCCGCCACCAGTTCGGAGATGGGCATCGAGGAGACGACGTGGTCGGCCGGCTCGGTGCGCGGCCCGCTGGCGCCGTCGACGCTGACGGCGATCGCGCGACGCCGCTCCGGGTCGTGGTGCACGGCGGTCACCCAGGTGCCGGTCTGCACCGCCCCGCCACCCCGGCGCACCTGTTCGGCGCAGCGTTCCCACATCATCCCGGGTCCCAGCTTGGGGTACTGGAACTCCTGGATCAGGCTCGCCACGTCCTTGCGGTTACGTTTCGGCAGCACCGCGTTGCGGACCGCCTTGGCCAGCGACAGGTTCTTGATCCGCTGCGCCGCCCAGTCCGCCTGTAGTTGGTCGGCCGGGATGCCCCACACCTTCTCCGTGTACGTCTTGAAGAAGATCGAGTACAGCCGCCAACCGAACCGGGCGGAGACCCACCCCTCGAAGTGCGACTGGTCCGCCGGTGGCCGCAGCCGGGCCCGCGCGTACGAGCCCATGCACCGGGCGGCCTCCCAGAGCCCCAGGTTGCGCAACGCGTTGCCGGCGTTGAGCGGGTAGTCGTAGAGCGCCCCCCGGTAGTAGATCCGACTCATCCTGGGCCGGAGCAGGAAGTCCTCGTCGGGCAGGATCTCGTGCCAGAAGTCCTCGACCCGGGACACCTTCGTGAAGAACCGGTGCCCGCCGATGTCGAAGCGCCACCCGTCGCGCTCCACGGTCCGGCTGATGCCGCCGACCACCTCGTCGGCCTCGAAGACCCGCACCGGGGCGCCGCGGCGGAGCAGTTCGTACGCCGCGGTCAGTCCCGCCGGACCCGCACCGATCACCACGGTGCCGTGCTCGTCGCCCATGCCCCCGCCGCCTCCGTACGCCCAAACCGCTCCAGACGGCCGACCGTTTACCCCACGTGCCGGAGATGTCACCCGGCGAAGGTGGGCATGGTCGGCGCGGCAGCGGGTACGCGGCGCCGATTCGGCCGGCGGCACGGTTCGGGGGACGGATGGTCGGGACGGGCCGGGTGCGCCGACTGTTCGCGCGGGTGCCCGCGCCCTGGCCGTACCTGCTCACCGTTTTCGTCGGGACGAAGATCGTCCTCAGTCTGGTCGGGGTGCTCGCGCTCGCCGCCCTCGACGCGAGCTACTGGGCGTCGCCGGACGACGTGCTGATGCGCCAGCAGCAGCGGGACGTCTCGCCGCACCGGTGGCTCTCGCTCTGGTTCGTCTGGGACTCGTTCCTCTACGACCGCCTGGCCCGGCTGCCGCTCGACGAGCCGTGGCGGGATTTCGGCTTTCCCCTGCTGTACCCGTTCCTCGCCCGGCTGCTCGCCCCGCTGCTGGGCGGCGACACCGCGCTGGCGCTGCTGGTCGTCGCCAACGCGGCCTTCATCGGCGTGCTCTACTACGCCTACCGGCTCGGCGAGCGCCTGCTGACCACCGCCACCGATCGCGGCACCCCCGCCGGCCGGGACACCACCGGTCTCGACCGGGCGGCTCGGCGGTTCGTGCGGTACCTGGTGCTGCTGCCCACCGCCTTCCTGTTCCACGCGGCGCTCACCGAGTCGCTCTTCCTCTGCCTGACGCTGGCGACCTTCTACTACGCGGAGAAGCGGCGATGGCTGCTGGTCGGCGTGGTCGGCTTCTTTCTCGCGCTGAGCCGGTCGGTCGGGTTCTTCGTGGCCGTTCCGCTGGCCCTGGTGTTACTCGGACAGGGCGGCTACCGGTTGGCCCCGCGCGCCCTGTGGGGGTATCTGCGCACGGGCTGGCCGCTGCTGCTGCTGCCCGCCGGCTGGCTCACCTTCATGGCGTTCTGCCGTTGGCGGGGCGGGGACTGGTTCGCCTACAAGCACGCCCAGGAGCAGGGCTGGGGCGTCCGCGTGCAGAATCCGCTCGGCGTGCTCTGGGGCGGGCTGACCGGGGCGGCGCCGGACGCGATCAGGGTCTGGATCGCCGTCGGGGTCCTGGCCGTCCTCGTCGCCGGCGCCCGCCGCCTGGGCCCGCCCTACCTGGTGTACGGGGTGATGATGGTGCTGGTGCCGCTGTCGATGGGTCCGCCCGTCTACCGGAGCCTGCTGCGCTACCTGCTCGCCGTGTTTCCGGTTGCGCTCGTGCTGGCCCGCTGGGCGCGGCGGCCGGCGGTCGACCTCTGGTTGGCTGCCGCGCTCGCGCTGCTGCAGGGTGCCCTGTTCGTCGTCTGGCTCGCCTACTGGACCGGCTTCATCGTCTGAAGCGGCGTCCGGTGACGCGCCCGCATCGCAGCGAACCCGCTGGCGCCGATCATCAGGTACACCCCTCCGAACAGCCAGAAGGCCGCGAAGAGGAGGCCGGGCTGGACCATCGCGAGGATCATGACCAGCGCACCGGCCAGCGCGGTGACCGCGTACCCGGCCCGGATTCCGAACCCGCACAGCGCGCCGAGGACCAGCGGCCCGACGCCCCACAGCGCCACGCCGAGCCAGTCGACACCGACCGTTCCGGTGGCGACCGAGGACGCGATCAGGATCGCGGGCAGGGCCACGAACGCCGCGGCGACGAGGCGCCACACGCGGACGGCGACCCGGCCGATCCCGCGCCGCATCGCCGACGGCACGATCACCGCCGCCCAGAGCAGGAGCACGAGCGGGAAGTAGTACAGACCGATCTCGCCGGAGACGACCGTGAACGCGGTGAGAACCAGCGCGCCGACCACCCCGGCCACCCGCCGCGTCCGGGCGGGCAGCACGAACGGCGCGACCGCGATGAGCGCCGGCAGCAGGGTGAGCATCGCGAACCCGGCGCCGTAGCGCTGCACGATGCTCTGCCCGTCGGGACCGGCCTGCCCTAGGCCGAGTGGCAGTGCCGCGAACGGCAGCAGGAAGCTCACGCACACGGCGGTCAGCACGCCAACCGCCACGGCGACCGCGCGCAGGGTCCGGCCGGCCCGCTCGGCGTGGTCAGGGGCCCGGTCCGCGAGTGCGAGTTCGTCGCGCGCCTGCCCCGCCACCGCCTGCGGGCTGCCGAGACCGGCCAGCGCCTGGTCCATGGTCCGCCCGCTGCCCAGCGCGTCGGTGATGTGCGCGCGGACGTCCTCGACGATCTCCCGCACGGTGTCCGGTGGCGCGTCCGACAGCTCGGCGCCGAGCGCCCGCAGGTAGGTCTCCGCCGCCTCGGGTAGGGCGTGGCTGGTCATGTTTCCTCCGTCATCAGTTCGTCCACGTGCGGCTGGATGTCGCGCCACACCGCCGCGAACACGCGCAACTGCGCCCGCCCCTGGTCCGTGATCGCGTAGTACCGCCGGGCATGCCCCTGCTCCGGGGTCAGCCAGCGGGTCTCGACGCTGCCCGCCTGCCGCATGCGGGCAAGCAGCGGGTAGAGGCTGCCCTCGCTCGCGGTCAGACCGCGAGCGACGAGGCTGTCGGCCAACTCCAGGCCGTACATGTCGCGCCGGGAGAGCAGCGCGAGGACGCAGAACTCGAGTACGCCCTTGCGAATGTTGGTGGTGATCCGCTCACGCGTACCGTCCATGCAAGCAAGATACCTTGCGTAACAAGACAACTGTCAAGCCCTCATCCAGCCCGTGATCGTTGGCGGCTCAGCGGTCACCGCCCCGGCGTGTCGAACCGCTCAGCTGCCAACGATCACGACCGCGTCTGTTCTGGGGATCGTGCCAGCTTGCGGTGTTCGCTGGGGCTCACCCCGTGGACCCGTTTGAACGCCGTGCTGAAGCCGAAGGCGTCCGCGTACCCGAGTCGGCGCGCCACGGCGGCGACCGTCGCGGTGGTCTCGGCCAGCATGTCGACGGCGAGCGCCATCCGCCAGTCGGTCAGGTAGGTCAGCGGTGGCTCACCCATCAGTTCGGTGAACCGTTTGGCCAGCGTTGTGCGGGACACTCCGGCGCGGGCGGCCAGGGAGGCAAGGGTCCACGGCTCACCCGGGGCGTCGTGCATGGCGCGCAGCGCCGGGCCCACCGTGCCGTCGCTCAGCGCCCGGTACCAGCGGGGAGCCTGGGCACCCGGCTGGTCGAACCAGTCCCGGATCGTGCAGACCAGCAGCCAGTCCAGCAGACGATCCAACACGATCTGCCGACCGGGGCGGCACCCGCCGAGCTGGAAGTCCAGGTAGTCGCGAAGCGACGAACAGTCGTGCTCGTCGGGTACGACCAGCACCGGTGGGAGTGCTCCGAGCAGCCGCTGCGGCGCCTGGCCCTGGACGTGGTACGCCCCAGCCAGCAGCACCATCTGCTCGGCCGGGCCCGGCTCCGGTGGCGGCGCCACCAGCGACCGGCCGAAGGTGACGTCGCGCACCTCGTCGGGCGAGAAGCTCGACCGTGGCTCCGCGGAGAAGACGAACGGTTCCGGTCCCCGCACCACGACGGCCTCGCCGACCCGTACCAGAAGTGGCTTGTCGTTCTCGGGGTGGACGATCCAACCCTCGCCGCGCAGCGGCACGCAGAGTGTCAGGGGTGCGCCGTCGGGGAACCGCAGCGCCCACGACGGCGCCAGCACCGACCGGCCGAAAGCGGCACCTTCAGCGCGTACGTCGCGCAGCAGACTGTCGAACGGATCCATCGCTGCACCATAGGGCGCGGACGATCACACATGCCCGGCGTACTACCAGCCATGTCCTGGTGGCGGTCGGGCCGGTTGACTCGTGTCCATGCTGAACGAAACGAAGGAGATCCTCGTCATCGGCGCAAGCGGAAAGACCGGACGCCGGCTCGTACGCAGGCTGCGGGGGGCGGGCGAGCGCGTACGGGCGGCGTCCCGCTCCGGCGAGGTGCGATTCGACTGGACGCAACCGACCACCTGGCTACGGGCCGTAGCGGGCGCATCCGCGGTCTATCTCATCGCTCCGGCGGACCCCGCAGCCGCCAACGACTTCGTGTCGCAGGCGGTGCAGTCGGGCGTCGGCCGATTCGTTGCGCTCTCCGGGCGCGGAATCGACAAGATCGACCAGGATTTCTCGCCGAGCATGGTCGGCGCGGAGCAGGCCGTGCGGGACTCCGGCGTGGAGTGGACGATCATCCGCGCGAACAACTTCAACCAGAACTTCGACGAGGATCTGTGGCACCAACCGCTGATCGACGGCCGCCTGGCCCTGCCGATGGGTGCCACGCCGGAGCCCTTCGTCGACGCCCAGGACATCGCCGACGTCGCCGCGGCCCTGCTGACCGAGAACGGCCATCACGGGCAGGTGTACGACCTGTCGGGCCCCCACGCGCTCACCTTCGCCGAGGCGGTGACGACGATCGCCAAGGCGGCCGGCCGATCCGTCCAGTACGTCGAGTTGACGCCGGAGCAGTACCGGACCGAGTTGCTCGCCGAGGGTTACTCTGCCGACGACGCGACCGCGCTCAACGCCATGTTCGCCGGGATGCGGGCCGGGTATCTCGCCCAGCCGACCGACGCGGTGCGGCGGATCCTCGGACGCGACCCGATCGACTTCGACACCTATGTCGCCCGGGCCGCCACGGCCGGCGCATGGCAGTGACGGCGGCGCTGCCCGCTGGTCAGCTCGCTCGCGGGAACCGGAAGTCATAGTGAGCGAGCTGCCGTTCGCTCAACCAGACAAGCACCTCCGACCAGGGCGCCCTACGGCATGGGTGTGCCATAGGGCGCCCACAGGCGTCGGAACAAGACCGCTAGCGGTAGCCGGCGGCGATGATGTTGGCGTGCACGGCGTTCTCGGTGGCGTCGGAGGGGTAGCCGGCGACCATGGCGCCCTCGTAGAAGGTGCCGGCGCTGAGGTTGGCCCCGCCGTCGGGTTTGCAGCAGTCCCCACCGCTGCCCAGGATGATCGCGCCCTGCTTCTTCATCGGGCTGTATCCGGGTGGCAGTGGTCCTTCGTAGAGCGTGTAGAGGCTGCCGGACTGGGCGTTGCTGCCCTTGATGGCGAAGCGGGTGGTGCCGTTGTTCTTCAGGGTGGCGGTGACGAACTTGTGGGGGAAGGCCCGCTGGTTCGGGTTCCAGGACTGGCTGCCGCCGGGGTAGAGGCCCCATTCCAGGTCCGCCTGCACCCAGGGACCCGAACCGGAGCAGCCGCCGAACCAGCACTGGGTGCTGAAGTTGATCGCGTCCATCGCGCCGGCCGCGTCGGCTTTGCGGGTCGTCTCGCTGTTTCCGTAGTCGAAGCAGCAGCCGTTGTTGACGTGCGTGCCACTGGTCACCATGTACATGCCCTCGGGGGCGCTGCCGGTCGGCACGCCGGTGAGGTGACCGTCGCGCCAGTAGCTGTTGCCCGGGTTGATGTAGAGCGAGTACGCCTTGCCGCCTCCGACGGTCAGGGACTCGGACGTGGCGATCGCCGGCCGGCTCTGCGGTGAGCCGGGGACGACGCTGGAGCCCTGGTACCACAGGTCGTTGCCGCGGCCGGACTGGTCGTAGATCACGGTGATCACACACTGCGTGCCGGCACAGAACGAGTCCTGCGTCGCCGCGTTGGACGTACCGCCGGTGGTCAACAGGCCGACGTCGCGGGTCGTGTTGTCCGACGAGCGGCGGACCTGGTACAGGTTGCCGCGGTAGGCGGCGTACAGCGCTCGGGTCGTGCTGTGCGCCGCCACGCACGGCGTCCCGCCGGCCGCGTAGATGTCACACGGCAGGGACCCGGCCGGCGGCGAGGGCGGCGGGCTCGTCGGTGGTGGGCTCGTCGGCGGGGGTGCCGGCGAGGTCCACTGCTGGTTGGTGTTGCCGTGGCAGGACCAGAGGATGATCTTCGTGCCGTTGCCGGTGCCGGCGCCGTTGGCGTCCAGGCAGAGCCCGGACTGCACGCCGCTGATGGTGCCGTTGGCGTTGACGTTCCACTGCTGGTTGGTGTTGCCGTGGCAGTCCCAGATGATGACCTGGGTGCCGTTGCTGGTGCCGGCGCCGTTGGCGTCCAGGCACTTGTTGCCGTACACCTGAAGTTGTCTACCGGCGGTGTAGGTCCAGGTCTGGTTGGCGCCGCCGGTGCAGTCCCACAACTGGGTCTGGGTGCCGTTGGTGGTGCTCGAGTTCGGCACCTCCAGGCACCGCCCGGACGCCACACCGGTGATCACGGTGCGCTGACCCGGAACGATGGCCGCGGCGGCTGCGGGTGCGGCCATCGCGACCTGGAGCTGGGGAACCAGGATTGCGCTGCCGACCAGCACGAGCACTGACGCGCCGATCATCGCCAGCCGCCGGGAGCGATGGCGTCGAAGTTTCGCAACGAGCATGATGCTTCCTCGGGGTGAAGGTAAAGGGCTGGGTCAGCTGCGTGAGCGACCGGCCTGCTCGCGGCCCAGAGAAAGCATAGAGCAACTTAAACGTCATTGGTATGACGTCTTTGTCTCGGCACAGATGCCGGCGTTCCGGGCGAGCAGCGCCGCCTGCACCCGGTCGGAGACCCCCAGCTTCCCGAGGATCGCCGAGACCTGATTGCGGATGGTCTTCGTGCTCAGGCCGAACCGGCGGGCGATCTGTGCATTGTCCTCACCGGCGGCCAGGTGCCCCAGGATGTCCCGCTCGCGCGGGGTGAGCCGGTCGAACGGCGGCGGCAGGCTGGCGGCCGCCGCCGGCTGCGCCGAGCCCAGCCCGGCGACGGCGATCCCCGGCCCCAGCACCAGACCCCCGCCGGCCACCGTCCGCAGCGCATCCACCACCAGGTCGGGGTCGGTGTCCTTGAGCAGATAGCCCCGGGCACCGACCCGCAGGGCACGGGCGACCAGTTCCTCCTCGTCGGCCATGGTCAGCATCAACACCCTGATCTCCGGCCGGTGCCGCAGGATCTGGCCGGTCGCCTGCACCCCGTCGCCGTCCGGCAGCGCGATGTCCATCGCCACGACGGTGACCTGGCCGTGCGCGACCGCGGCGACCGCCTCGGCGCAGGAGGCCGCCTCCGTCACCTCCGCCACCCACGACTCACCCTCCAGCATGGTGCGCAGGCCCCGGCGCACCACCGGATGGTCGTCCACGATCAGCACCCGGGCCCGTTCCGACATGCTCGTCCCCTCACGGTCGTCCCCGCCGTCGCCGGCTACGCATCCTCGACCCAGGGCAGCCGGACCCGCACCAGGGTCCCACCCCACACCCCGGCGGTGATCTCGCAACTGCCGCCGAGTTCGGCCGCCCGGTGCCGGATCGAGTCCAGACCCACCCCGCCGGGTCGCGGGCCGGCCACTCCGATCCCGTCGTCGGCCACCTCCACCAGCAGCCCGCCGTCGCGGCGAACCCGGACCTCACATCGGCTGGCGCGAGCGTGGCGCGCCACGTTGGACAGCGCCTCGGCCACGATCCGGTACGCCGCCACCTCCACTGCGGCGGGCAGCGTCCGCAGGTCACCGTCGACCCGTAGGTCCATTGCCAGCTGCGGGCCGTCGAAGCGTTGACATTCCGCCCGCAGCGCCGACTCCAGACCCTGGTCCAGCGCGGCCGGCCGCAACTGGTCCACCAGCCGGCGCACCTCGGCGGTGCAGGTGCGCAGGTCGTCCGCGAGCCCGTCGAGGATCAGCCCGAGCCGTGGCGACCCGGCGGGAAGTTTGCTCGCCGCGCGGACCTGCATCGACATCCCGGCGAACGTCGGCCCCAGCCCGTCGTGCAGGTCCCGGCGCAGCCGGCGGCGCTCCTCCTCCCGGGCCAGCACCAGTGCCTCCCGCGACTCGCGCAGCTGGCGGATCAGCCGGGCGGTCGCCACCGCGACCGTGGCCTGCCGGGCCACGTCGGTGAGGATCCGGCGCTCTCTCGGGGTGAACCGGTCACCGGTACGCCGGTGGGCCACCACCAACCGGCCGACCCGCTCACCGTGGATGAGCATGTCGAACCGCTCCATCGAGGCGGTCGGCGTGCCGTGCACCGCCTGCGGGCGGGGCGCGACGCCGCCGTCGGGCGGCTCGCCTGCCTCGGGGTCGTCCACCTCGACCGCCACGTACGGCACCCGCAGGGACCGGGCGATGGTGTCGGTCAGGAGCGCCGGCACCGCGTGCGGCTGCCCGGTCCGTTCCAGCAGGCCGCCGAGCCGGGTCAACATTCCGTACGGATCGTCCCGGTATCCGTAGAGCAACCGGTTGACGCCCCGCTGCACCCGGCCGCGCAGTGGCTCGAAGGTGATCGCGATCAGGCCGGTGGCGGCCAGGGAGACGTTCGAAGTGTCCGCGCCGACGACCAGGTCCCGCAGCAGCGCGACGATGGCCACGAAGCCGGCGATCACCAGCAGGCTCATCACCAACCAGACCAGCGTCCGATTGATCACCTGTTCCAGCTGGTAGAGCCGGTAACGCAGCACGGCGAGGGTGAGCGCGCCCGGGATGGCGACCACCATCAGCACCCACGCCCCGGCCAGGTTGAGCATGTCGAGCACGCCACCGAGCAGGAACAGGGCACCCGCCACCAGCAGGCAGGCCAACTGCTGGCGGGTCTGGCCCGCCGCCCGGTGCCACCGTCGCGCCAGCGACACCAGGACCGCCACCACCAGCAGCGCCTGCGCGGCGATCGCCAACAGGGCGATGCGTACCAGCACCTGCGCCCGCCCGGTCGCCGCGAGCTCGCCGGAGAAGAGCAGACCGCGCGGGTCGTCGAGCGCGGCGACGGCGAAGGCGCCCGTGGTCAGCCCGGCGCAGCCGACGAGGCCGGCGGCGACGACGCGCCACCGCGGGCCGGGTAGCTTCCCGTCCGGGAAGACCAACAGCGCCAGGAAGACCAGGGTGTACGGCGGCCACCACAGCCACTGACCCAGCCAGGCCAGCGGCAGCCACGACGACCAGCTCAGCGCGAGCACCGCGACTCCTGCGACCAGGCCGGCGGCGAGCATCAGCCGACCCACCGGGTGGGCGGGCACCCCGGCGAGTACCAGGGCACCGAGCGCGGTGAACGCGGCGGCGAAGACCGCGGTCAGCGTACTGGGACCGAACAGCAGCGGGTCCCGCTGGTGGAGCTGGCCGGCCAGGACGAGTAGCGCCACCGCCACCGCCGCGCCGGCCAGCATGCCACGCCGACTCGATGTGAATCCCTCACCCGGCGCCACGGTGGGCCTCCTGGTCGCTGATGCCGGTCAGGCCCAACCGGCGGCGTGCATGGCGTTGTGCAGGAAGTTTCCCCGGTGCGAGCGCTCGTGCCACGGCATCTCGTTGATGGCGTCGGTCAGCGTGCCGTCCAGCACCGGCAGGGCGCCCACCGCCTCGGCGACGTCGAGCCGGTAGGAAGCCAGCAGCTCCGGGTTTGCCCGCAGGAACCGTTCGAGGTGGTCACGCACCGCCTCCAGCCGGCGCCGCACCGCCGCCGGATCGGCGGGTTCGCTGCTCGGCCGCAGGTCGGTCAGGCGCCACTGCGGGTCGAACTTGGGCACCAGCCGCCGCCCCGCGGTGTCGAAGAACTCCACCGCGCCGCGCAACTCGTCGCCCTCGGACTGCTCCGCCAGCATCTGGTGGAAGTCCAGGTAGGTGTGCGCGAAGGTGTCGTCGTTGGCGATCAGCAAAACACGGTCGTCCGTTTCCGCCGGGACCAGGCTCATCTCGCTCTCCTTTCGATGAATCGGACCGACCGTAGGGCACCAGTCCAAACGTTGGTCGGGGCGGCTCGGGAGGCCCCCCGGTCGCCCCGATCCGCCGCCGTCCGGCTGCCGTGGCGGTGGATTCGATGCCACGGCAGCCGGCTACTGCTCTCCTACTGCGGTTGCGTGATCTTGAGCAGCTTGGCCTGCGGTTGCACCACCGGTGCGGCGGCCGGCGTACCGTCCAGGTTGTACTGCTTCAGGTTGACCTGGACGTTCTCACTGTTGCCGCCGGCGAACGAGCCACCGACCGTTCCCCAGAGCCGGGCGCCGCTGCGGTAGACGAACTCGCCGCTCAGCGAGTACGGCACCCTGATGGTCGCGTGCGTGACCGTGACCGTCGCCTCCACGATCGACCGTGAGGGCACCACCACAGGCTGCCGCCAGGAGACCGTGCGGCTGCGGGAGGTGGAACCGTTCTGCGTCCAGCTGAACGACCCCTCGGCCGAGACCGTCACCTTGCCGTCGGCGAAGATCGGAACTCCGGCCCTGATGCTGGTCGACACCGAGACCCGGACGCCGGTGGTGTCCGACCATCCCTCGGTGTCCGTCACCGTCTTCGTACCGCTGATCTCGGTCGTCTGCGTCACCGCCGTGTCGTTCTTGTTCGTCACCTTGTCCAGTTGCTGCAGCGTCGTCCCGACCAGCTCCGCCCGCGCCAGGTCGTAGCTGACGTGGTACGCCACGAACTCGACGATGTCGTCCATCTGACGGCAGCTCGACTTGTTCGGTCCACCGCCGACACTGATCGCCGTCACGCAGACGTTGTGTGCGGCGGCCGATGCGGGCAGCACCACGTCGAAGCCGTGCGCCGCACCGTACTTCGGATAGGCGGCGGCGACGTCAGCCCGGTGCAGGTTGGCGACCATGGACCGGGCCAGAACGCCGTCGATGGTGATGTTCACGGTCAGCGGCGTGGTCGGCGCGTCGTCGTCCGCCGTCCAGCCCCAGACGTGCACCCCGGAGGGGGACACCGTCTGCCGTGCGCCGTCGAAGGCGAGAACCGGAGCGTACGTCACCGGCAGCGGATCCTCCGGCGGCTCGAAATCGCACTTCGGCGGCGGAACCGGCACGTGACAGTTGATTGCCGCGGACGACGCCGGCTGCGCCATCACCAGGGCCAGGGCCCATCCGGTCACGACGGCGCTCAGGAGCGCCGCACTTCTTCGTACTCGCATCGAACCTCGATTCTTCGTCGCGCTTCGTCGAAAGGCGTGCCGTGCGCCGGCGGGCCGGCAGCGGCCGTTTCGCCTCGGAAGTCTGTTCGGGCGGCGGACCCGGGCACCAGGGACGGCTGTCCCGGCTGCCCGGGATGTTGTCCCGGCAGAAAAATTTCGGCGGAACGTGTCGAGGAGCGGTGCCGGCCGTTCGTCACACGGACGACAAGGCTTTCCCACCACGAGGAGCAACCGTGAAGTACGCAATGCTGATCTTCGGCGACGACCGCGAGTGGAGCACGCTGTCCCCGGCCGACGAGCAGGACGTGATGAAGCAGGTCTACGGGTGGTTCGAACGGTGGCAGCCGACCGGCAAGATCGTCGCCGGCAGCGTCGAGCTCCAGCCCCGGGAGACGGCGAAGACGGTACGTGCCGGTGCGACCGGCCAGCCGATGATCACCGACGGGCCGTACCTGGAACTCAAGGAGGTCATCGGCGGGGTGGTCATGCTGGAGTGCGACGACATCGACGAGGCCGCGCGGATCGCGGCCACCTGGCCACTCGCTGCCGGGATGAGCGCGCTGGAGGTCCGTCCGGTGATGAGCCGCGAGTAGCGGTGACGTGGGGGCGCCGGTCTCACCGCCGGCGCCTCAGCTCACCCACCCGGCGCGCCATCAGCTCCCGTTCGGCCGGGTTCGTCGCCAACTCCAGGGCGCGCTCCGCCGCTGTCAGCGCCTCGGCCGTACGCTCGAGCGTGGCCAGCAGGTCGGCCCGGGCGGCGTGCCACAGATGGTAGTCGGCAAGGCGGTCCCCGAGCGCGTCGACCTCGTCCAGCGCCGGCGCCAGGCCCACCACGAACCGCGTGGCCACTGCCCGGTTCAGCAGCACGATCGGCGACGGGTCCAACGCGTACAGCCGGTCGTACAGTGCCCGCACGGCGGCCCAGTCGGTGGCCTCCCACGAGGCGGCCAGGGCGTGTAGCGCGGCGATGCCGGCCTGTAGCTGGTACGGCCCGGGTCGGCCCTGGCGCACCGCCGCGCGTAGCCGCAGCGCCGCCCGTTCGATCGCCGGCCCGTCCCACAGCCGCCGGTCCTGCTGGTCGAGCAGCACGATACGGCCCCACGAGTCGAACCGCGCGTCGGCGCGGGCATGATGCAGTTCCAGCAACGCGGCCAGGCCGGCGGCCTCCGGTTCACGGGGCAGCAGCTCGGCGAGTTGGCGCGCCAGGTCGACCCCCTCGCGGGCCAACTCGCGCCGCTGGGCGGACCGGCCACTGGACAGATATCCCTCGTTGAACACGAGGTAGATCACCGCGAGCACGGTCGGTAGCCGGTCGGCGTACTCGTGCGTCTGCGGCACCTCGAACCGGACACCGCGCTCCCGCAACTGACGCTTGGCCCGGGACAGCCGCTGCGCCATGGTCGGCACCGGCACCAGGAATGCGTTGGCGATCTCGGCGGTGCTCAGGCCGCTGGCGGCGTACAGCGTCAGCGCGACCCGGGCCGGCTCGGCGAGGTCCGGATGGCAGCACCCGAAGATCATGGCCAGCCGATCGTCCACGCCCGGTTCCGGCGGCGGTTCCGCGGCCACCTGCGCCACCTTCTCGCGGCCGACGGCGTCGCGGCGCAGCCGGTCCAGCGCCTTGCGCCAGCCCGTGGTGACCAGCCAGCCCGTGGGCCGCTCCGGCACACCCTCGTCCGGCCAGCGCTTGAGCGCCTCGGCCAGCGCGTCCGACAACGCCTCTTCGGCCCGGTCGAGGTCGCCGAGGCGCCGGCTGAGCGCGCCGAGCATGCCGGCCGCGTCCGTCCGCCAGATCCGGTCCAACAGCTCTGCCACGTCGCCCACCGCACCAGGGTGCACCACTCGCGGGACCGAGGCGTCCGCTTCCTGGCCGGTCGGCCCGGGTCGTGGCTATCGGATTTCCGGAGTCGAAGTGGGCCGTCGCGCAGGATCTCTACGGTGACCCTGCGCCGATCTGGCGGCCGTGGGTGAGAGACCTTCGCGAGGGCAAGCACCAGACCCCGACACGCCGCAACCCGCAATGGAGTGGATGGGTCGGCCCGCCCTCACCCCCCAGTGCGTCCTTTGCTCTGCTTCAACCTAGGCAACGGGTTCGGCGGCAGACCGTTGCATAGGTTGAAGCAGAGCAAATGGGCCACAACGCAGGTGAGGACCGGGTCCGGCAGCCCTGTCGCTATCCACAGCGTCACGGACAGCATTCTTGGCAGGATGCCCAGCCCTGACCCATTGCCCGCACCGGACCGTCATCACTAGCCTTCGCCCATGCCTGAGATCTTTCAGATGGATCGCGTCGACCGGATCGCCGACATCCTCTACGGGGTTGCCGTCGCAGAGGGCCTCATCGGCTACGGCCCGCTCGGAAGGCGTGTTGGCCTGCAGGCGAACACGGTGACATCACGCTCAGCCAGACAAGCACCTCCGACCAGCCCCAGGGAACTCGTGCAGCATCTCGGTCGGCTGCTCGCCGCCGAGCGTCGTGCCCGTGGCACGCGCCATTTCGAGTACAAGCACCTACCGCGAAGTCGCTGAGATTACTTCAGTCACGCCCCGAACCCGGAGGCTCACACCGAACTCAAGCGACCTGAATAGTTGCCCGGGCGTCTCGCGGATCGGGCACCTATGCCAACACGGTGAGCAGACCTTCCTGCCCGTTACAGC
The DNA here is from genome assembly GCF_014646235.1 of Micromonospora sonchi. Taxonomy (GTDB): domain Bacteria; phylum Actinomycetota; class Actinomycetes; order Mycobacteriales; family Micromonosporaceae; genus Micromonospora; species Micromonospora sonchi. Next base: position 105,810 of record NZ_BMNB01000015.1, read on the forward strand.
GCGAGCACGGTACTCCACCGTGTGATCTGAAGGCGTCACGAATCTCTTGATCACCCCAACCGTGCCCGTCTCGTAAAATCCACACGGACCATCACGCACAGGCCCCGCACAAACACTGTCCGACTTTTCCACGCCCGTGGAAACTGTTGAGGCCGGACGGAGAGTCGAACTTCGCCGTAGGGTTGTGCGGACCGTTTCGTTACCACTTTGGCAATCAAGGACATAAATATGAATGGCGCGAACCCCAAGGCATGCCGAGCCGTGCACAGGCAGCCTCGGGACAGGCCGCGTCAGCTTGCCGGCGCGGGCGACGGCTTGCTTCCCGGCGGCGCTGCGAACCCGTGGGAATCTCACGGAGCAGAGGGTGTCCACGTCCGGGCGCGCGAAATATCAGCCCCTCCGGCGCCACGTCAACCAACCCGATTCTCGGCTAACCCAGCTACCGAGATGCAGTTCGATCGCCGTAACTTTCACCCGTGGCGCAGATCAGCGCTCACTGGGAACCGCTCTAACAGATCGGAGTACAGCATGTACACCGCCCCGAAGCTCACCCTCGTCGGCAAGTTCGAGACCGTCACCAAGAGCCTGGGCAGCGCCCGTGAGCGGGACATCTTCAACTCGCCGGCCCTGATCGTCATCCACTGGTAATACACCGCGGGCGGGCACGGACCGGGTCCTCCGGTCCGTGCCCGCCCGGCACCAAACGCGACTCCACCGTCCATTGATCGGGAGCCAGCATGCCAGTGGTCGTACTGCCAGACGTCCCGGTGCCGCCGGCGCTCACCGCCCGGATCGCCCAGCTGGTTGGCACGGTCCTCTTCCGCCACCCGTCCGGCCGTCCCTGGATCGCCGGCACCGCGGACGGCCGCCGAGTCGTGAGCGCGCGCACCGGCGACCTCGACATCGTCGCCATCGGCACCACTATGACGGTCGACGACGATGATCTCGCCCGGCTCGCCGCTGGGCACAGCTCGGTCGTGGAACTCGACACACTCGCCGCCGGCCTGGCCGAGGGCGACGTGCTCGTCTTCGCCCGCCAGCATGGGCGGCTGCGCTCGCAGGCCCCGCCGCTGCTCACCAAGTCGCTGTGCTGGGCTGTCGTCGACGGGGTGCACCTCGTCGCCGACGAGCAGGCGACGCTGCGCGACCTGGCCGGGCTGCGACCTGACCCCGCGGTCGTCGCGAGCCGGCTGACCAACGCCGAAATCTCCCATCCGTTCGGCCTGAACAGCATCTGGGCCGGTGTGCGGCCCGCAGGCCCCGGCCAGTGGCTCGACTCCCGACAGGACCGGCCGCCCGTCCCGGTGACGTGGTGGCGGCCACCGGAGCCGGACGGCTCGCTGGAAGATCTCGTCGGCCGGCTGCACGACGACATCGCGGCCGCGCTGCGCCTGCGCACCTGGGCACACCAGACCGTCAGCGCGGACCTGTCCGGTGGGCTCGACTCCACGACGCTCAACTTCTTCCTGGCCGGCATCGGCCGCAAGGCGCACACGCTCTTCCTCGAGACCGCTGACATGGCCAACAACGATCACATCTGGGCCGGGCGGGCCGCCTCCGAGCTGGACACCGAGCATCGCGTCGTACCCTATGCCGACCTCGTGCCCTACCTGCTCGACGAACGCACCTGCACGGTCGAGACCTGTCCCGAGGGGCCGAGCATGGCCAACACCGCGGTCGGGGCGGTCCCCCTGGTGCTCCGGGCGATGGCCGACACCGACACCAGCCTGCACCTCAACGGGCACGCCGGCGACGCGCTCTTCGGGCCGGTGTCGACCATGCTGTGGTCGCTGATGCGCTCCGGGGAAAGGGGACGGCTGCGCCGCACCTGGCGGCTGCGGCTGCTCAACCGGTACCGGCTCGGGACGACCGTGCGGATGCTGGCGAGCAACAACTCCTACCGCGAGGACCTACTCCGGATCGCCGGGCACACCTTCGACGGGCGCGACGAAGACATCACCAGTTGGGCCCGATGGGTCACCCTGCCAAACGCGCACCCCGCGCTGACCGAGACCGCACGGGAACACCTGCGCCGGGCGGCCGCCGACGCCGCCCGGGACGAGCCAGCCCCGCTCGCCGCCGACCGGACCAGCCATCAGATCCTTCAGTACCTGGTCGCGCACGGCAACGCCGTCCGTCGGATGAACCAGGCCGCCACGCCGGGCGCGGGAGTGCTCTTCGACAGCCCGTACCTCGACCGGCGCATCGTCGAGACCAGCCTCGCCCTGCGCATCGGCGACCGGGCGCACCAGCGCCCGCCGAAGCCGTTGCTGGCAGCGGCCCGGCCGGCCGCGATGTCGCTGGATTACTTCACCCGCACGGACAAGGGCGACTACACCGCCGAGACCTTCCACCAGCACAAGGCGCTGAAGCCACTGCTGCACGACCTGTTCGCCAACGGCTCCGCCTTGGAGGAGATGGGTCTGGTCTCGGCCGAGCGCATCGTGCGCGCCGCCAGCGAGTTCACCGTGAGCGGCACCAGCTACGCCGACCTGGACAACATCGTCTTCGCCGAGCGCTGGCTCCGGTCGGTGCACGGAACGTGACCGACAAGGAGGCAACGCTGTGATCAGGCTCAAGCAGGGACTCTCGATAGTCGAGGTCGAGGACGGCAAGGTGCTTCTCGACACCAGGCGGGGCGTCTACTGGCATCTCAACGGCACGGCGATCACCATGCTCGAGGAACTGGAGCGCGGGCGGGACTTCGACGACCTGATGAAGGAGATCGCCACCACCGTCGGAGTAGACGAGCAGCAGATCAGGAACGACCACCTTGCCCTGATCGAGGAACTGCGCGAGGCGAAGATCGTCGACCGGATCCGGCCGTGAGCGCGCCCATCATCGCCCAGTCCGGGCTGAGGCTCGGCCTCCGACACGGGCTGCTGGCCCGGATGGCCACGAGTACCGCCTGGTTCCTGACCCGGCTGCCACCGACGGCCATCTGCCGGGTGCTGACCGTCGTGGTCAAGGGCGCCAAGGCGGCCGACCCGCAACAGGTGTCCTACTGGCGCGGCGCGGCCAACACGGTCAGCGTCCGCTGCGCCGGCAACGGCTGCCTGCAACGGTCCGTCGCGGTGGTACTGGCCTGCCGTGTCTTCGGCACGGCACCCACCTGGCGGACCGGCTTCCGGCCCGACCCGTTCGTCGCCCACGCCTGGGTGGAGGCCGACGGAGCGCCGGTCGACGAGCCGCCCGTGGTGACGCACTTCCACATCGTCCTCGAAGTGGCGCCCACCCCATGACGGAATCGAGGTCCGGCTCTTGACCACCACCGCTGTGCAGCCTGCCGCCGCCCCGCCGGCACCGGCCGTAGAACCCGCCCCGCCGCCCCCGCCCGCCGGTTTCCCGGATGCCTTCCGGCTGCTGCGGCCCTACCGGTCACGCATGTTGCTTGCCGGGGCCCTCGGCCTCACGGCGACCGCGCTCACCGCCGTCCAGCCGCTGATCGTGGCGAACGCCGTCGACTCCTTCGCCGGCAGCGTCTCAGCCGCCTCGGTCACCGCGCTACTGGCCCTGCTGATCGGCGGCGCGGTACTCACCGCTCTGCAACAACTCGTTCTGCAGCGCACCGGCGAACGGTTCGCCTTCGACACCCGCGCACGCCTGATCCGGCACATCTATCGGGTACGGATCGGCGTGCTGGACCGCAACGACCGCGGTGACCTCGCCGCCCGTCTCACCGGCGACGTCTCGCACACCCAGTCGATCCTCAGCTCGGGCCTGGTGGAACTGGCAACCAGCCTGGTCATGGTGGTCGCCTCGGTGGTCCTGATGGCGCTCATCGACGGGGTGCTGCTCGCGCTCGCCGTCTCGGTGATCTGCGTGGTCGTGGCGGCCCTTTACGCGATCGGGCGGCGGACCCGGCCGGCCGGGCTGCGCTCCCAGAACGCGCTCGGTGACCTGGGCGGCACCTTCACCAAGGCCCTCGGCTCGATGCGGACCATCCGCGCCACGGTGTCCACCGCCCACGAGGCGGACCGGGCGACCGGCAAGGCCGCCACCGTGCTGGAGGCGGGTTACGCCATCGCCGGGCTGCGCGCCGTGCTGCAGACCTTCACCGGGGTCGCGCTGCAACTGCTGCTCATCTCGGTCGTCGCGGTCGGCGCGATCCGGGTGGCCGCCGGGTCGCTCACCGTCGGGCAGCTCAGCGCCTTTCTCATGTACCTGCTCCTGATAGCCGCGCCGATCGCCCAGTTCGGCAGCCTGCTGTCGATGATGGCCACCGCCTTCGGGTCGCTCACCCGCATCCTCGCGGTCGAGAACATGCCCGCCGAGACCGACGACGCGGACGTGGCCGTGACATCGGGCATCCCGGGCACGCCGACCTTTGCCCTGGACGAGGTGTCGTTCCGCTATCCCGGGCGTACCGACGCCGACCCGGCAGAGGGCGCGCCGGCCCTGCGGGACGTCACCGTCGCCTTTGCCGAGGGCCGGACGACAGCTGTCGTGGGCCCGTCCGGCGCGGGCAAGTCGACGCTGTTCGGGCTGCTGGAACGCTTCTACGAGCCGACCAGCGGGACCATCCGTTTCCGCGGTGACGACGTACGCCGGCTGCCGCGCGACTACCTGCGGGGGCAGATCGCCTACGTCGAGCAGGACGCGCCGGCCCTTCCTGGCACGATCCGCGACAATCTGCTGCTCGGCGCGCGGGCCGCCTCGGACCAGGAGTGCGCTGCTGCCCTGCTGCGGGTCAACCTGGCGCCCACCGCCGCTGCGGCGGAAATGTTCCTCGACACCCAGGTCGGCGAGGACGGCACCCTGCTCAGCGGCGGGGAACGACAGCGCCTCGCGATCGCCCGGGCACTGCTCGCCGAGTCACCGGTCCTGCTGCTCGACGAGGTCACCTCGAACCTGGACAGCAACAACGAGAAGGTCGTGCAGGACATCATCCACGCCAAGAGCGGCGCCCAGTCGATCATCGTGATCGCCCACCGGCTCTCCACGGTGGTCGCCGCCGATTCGATCGTCGTGCTGGACGGCGGCCGGGTGGTGGCCCAGGGCACCCACACCGAATTGCTGACCGCGTCACCGCTCTACCGGGAACTGGCCCACAACCAACTGCTGGACTGACCGCTGCAACCGACGTCGCCCCGGCCGCACGAATACGGCCGGGGCGACGTTGGCTCTTATCGCGCGGCGAACGCTTCCAGACGGTCCACCACCGTATGCAGGGGCGGCTGAGCGGCGACCTCCGCCCGTACCTCCTCCGCCGCAGCGCGAATCGCCCCGTCGGTCAGCAACCGCACCAGAGCGCCCTCGGCCTCGTCCGGGCGCGCCGCGGCCGGGTCGAGGGACACCCCCACCCCACGCCGGACCAGGACCTCGGCGTTCGCCGGCTGGTCGGCGTTGTGCGGCAGCACCAGGTGCGGCACACCGGCCGCGAGCGCGGTCAGCGCAGTGCCGGCCCCGCCGTGGTGCACGATCGCGGTGCAGGAGGGCAGCAGGGCGTGCAGCGGCACCCACCCGGCCAGGCGCACATTGCCGGGCAGTTCCTGCGGATCGAGCAGCCCCGGTTCCAGGGTCACGACGATCTCCGCCCCGGTCCGCGCCAGCGCCGCCAGCAGCGCGCCGACGCCGTCAACGCTGCCAGATGACAGCACCGTGCCCAGCGTGACGCACACCCGCGGCTTCTCGCACGGCCGCAGCAGCCAGTCCGGCAGCGTCCGCGCCTCGTTGTACGGCACATACCGCGCCGGCCACCGCCCCGGCCGTTCACCCCCGCCCAGTGACGGCGGCCGCGGGTCGATCGTAGCGCCGCGGGCGGGCGGCTCCGGGATGCCGAGGCGTTGCCGGGTCGGTTCCAGATAGTCCGCGATCCGGCGCCGGTGCCCCTCGGCCACCTCGTCGTCACCGGCCCAGGCAAGCCGGACGCTCTGTTCGACGTGCGGTACCCCGAGCGCGGCTGCGACCAACGGACCGGCCCCCTGTTCGAGGGTCGACACGACCAGGTCGGGTCGGTAGTCCCGGCCGACCGCCAGCAGCCCCTCGGCCATCTCCTCGCCGAACAGGCCGAGGCCACCCCGGCGCGGGCGAGGCTGCCCCGCCGCAGTCGTGTTGATCAGGTAGCTGGCCGCCATGAACTCGGCGAACACGTCGACGTCCGGGCACGGGTCGACGGCGCAGAGCCCGGCCCGGGTGACCGCCGCGGCCGCGGCACCGTTGTTGGCCACCACCACCTCGTGGCCCGCTGTGCGCAGCGCCCACCCGAGCGGGATCGTGGGGAGGAACAGGCCCGACCCGGGTACGCCGATCATGAGAACCTTCATGAAGCGGTGCTCGCACCGTCCATGACGGCTGCCAGGCTCGCCGGGCGCATGTCGGTCCAGGTTCGCTCCACGTAGTCGAGGGCGGCCGGCCGGCTGTCTGGGCCGAACACTGTCTGCCAGCCCTGGGGCACCGGGGCGAACTCCGGCCAGAGCGAGTGCTGACCCTCGTCGTTGCGCAGAACTAGGAATACGCCGTTCTCGTCGTCGAAGGGGTTGGTCACCGGGTGTCCTTCCTGTCGTCCGGGGCGAGGGCGCCGGCCACGACGCGGCCGATCTCCGCCAGCGCCGCGGGTGCGGTCATCGCGTCATGGGTGCCGGGGAGGGCGTGTTCGTGGACCGTGCCGCTGACGTGCTCGCGCCACGCCGCAGCGTGCAGGCCGCGGGACTCGGGTTCGCCGGCGGCCCGGAAATGCAACAGGTCGCCGTGGAAACGGCCCGGGGTGAAGCCGACGGCGGCACGCGCGGACCGCGCGTAGATCTCCGCCATCCGTCCGGTCAACTCTGGCGGCAACGCGAACGCGGCGGTCTGTGCCCGGACCGCGGCCCGCACCTGCTCGTCGCGGGGCAGCGGGACGGCCGGGTCGGTCAGCGGATAGGCGTCCAGCACGGCGAGGACGCCGCAGGGCTCCCCGAGCTCCTGCAACCGCACCGCCATCTCGTGCGCGACCAGGCCGCCGACCGACCAACCGAGCAGGTGGTAAGGCCCGCCCGGGCGGACTCGGCGCAGCAGTTCCAGGTGATGCGCGGCGAGCGCCGGGACGTCCAGTCCGGCCAGGGCGTCCGCCCCGGTCAGGCCCGGATCCTGCAACCCGAAGAGCGGGACGTCGGCGGGCAGATGCCGGGCGAGTCCCACGTAGGACCAGGCCAGCCCACCGGCCGGAGACACGCAGAACATCGGCACGCCGCTGCCGGCCGGCCGCAGCGGCAGCAGGGGCTGAAGATCCTCCCCCTCCGTTCCGTCGTGCAGCGCGCAGGACAGCGAGGCCACCGTCGGCGCGGTGAACAGCGCCCGCAGCGGTACGTCGATGCCCAACACCGCGTGGATGCGCGCCACCAGTCGGGCCGCCGCCAGCGAGTGTCCGCCCAGGTCGAAGAAGTCGTCATGCACACCGACCGGCCGGCCCAGCACCTCAGCGAAGAGCCCGACCAGGATCTGCTCACGCGGATCGCCCGGCGCGGCCGCCCCGGTGACGGTGGCTCGGGGCGCGGGCAGGGCCCGCCGGTCCAATTTGCCGCTGGCGGTCGTCGGCAGCCGGTCCAGCACCGTCACCGTCGCGGGGACCAGGTAGGCGGGCAGCCGGGCGCCAAGGTCACGTCGCAGCTGGGCAGCGTCGGCGCGGGTTCCCGCGGCCAACGTGACGTAGGCGGCCAGGGCGAGCGCACCGTCCACCCCGGGCACCCCGATCACCGTGGCCTGGGCGACGGAAGGCTCGCCGAGCAAGGCGTTCTCGACCTCCCTCGGCTCCACCCGGAACCCGCGCACCGACAGCTGGTCGTCGGCGCGACCGAGGAAGTGCATCGACCCCGCGCCGTCCCAGCGAACCACGTCGCCGGTGCGGTAGAGCCGATCACCGGAGCCGTCCGGGTCGGCGACGAAACGGCTCGCGGTCTGGGCCGGGTCGCCGAGATAGCCGCGGGCCAGACCGGGGCCGCCGACGTAGAGTTCACCCGGCACCCCCGGCGGCACCGGGCGCAGCCGTTCGTCCAGCACCTTGGCGCGGACCCCGCCGAACGGGCCGCCGATGGCCGGCGGGTCGCCGGGTGTCAGCGGCTCACTCATCGTGGCGCAGACGGTGACCTCCGTCGGGCCGTAGGCGTTGATCAGACGGCGACCACCCGCCCACTGCCGTACCGCCTCGACCGGCACCGCCTCACCGGCGAGGACCAGTGTGCGCACCGACGCGAGCCGATCGGGCGACAGCAGCGGCAGCGCCGCCGGCGGGAGTGTGAGCTGGGTGATCCCGGCGTCGGCGACCAGGCGTTCCAGTGCCGGGCCGGGCAGCAGGCCGGCCGGGTCGGCGTAGAAGATCTCGGCGCCGCTGAGCAGGGCGACCGCCGTCTCGGCGAACGACGCGTCGAAGCCCGGCGACGCGAACCGCAGCAGCCGGTCCTCCGGCCCGATCCGGAAGCGTTCCCGCTGGCCCTCCACCAGGTTCGCGATGCCTCGGTGCGACACCACCACACCGCGGGGGCGCCCGGTCGACCCGGACGTGAAGATCACGTAAGCGGGGTGGTCGGGCAGCGGCTCCGGCCAGGCGGCGACGCCGGCCGGCAGCGCCTCCGGCAGATCGCCGCTCAGCAGGACGGGCACGCCGGGCGGGAACCTTCCGGCATCCGGGTGGTCGGTGAGAATCAGCACCGGTACGGCATCGTCCAGCATCCGCCGTGCCCGATCCGCCGGCTGTTCCAGATCGATCGGAAGGTGAGCACCACCAGCCTTCGTCACCGCCAGCAGCGCGACGGCCTGGTCGGGTCCCTGCGGCAGCGCCACCGCCACGACGGTCTCCGGGCCCACGCCGTACCGGCCCGCGAGGACGCTCGCCCACGCGTCCGACCGCTGGTCGAGCTGGCGGTAGGTCAGCCGGCGCTCCCCTTGGCGGACGGCAATCCGATCGGGTACGAGCCCGGCCCGGCTCCGGAACAACTCCGGCAGTGTCCGGGGCTCGGGTGCGCACTGGCCGGCCGCCCAGCGCGCGAGCACCGCCCGCTCGGCGTCCAGCAGCAGGTCCGGGGAGCTCAGTCGCGTACCCGGATCGCTGATCAGACCGGTTACCAGCAGCCGGAACCGTTCCGCGATGCCGGCCGCCGTCGCTTCGTCGAAGAGATCGACGTCGTAGCGGAGCCGGCCCCCGATGCCGGCCTCCCGCCCGGACGACTCCCGGGTTTCCCACAGGTCGAACTCGAGGTCGAAACGTGCCACCGATACAGCCGGTTCCACCGCGGTGACGTGCAGACCGGGCAGGTCCAGTGCCGGGTGCTCGGGCCGCAACGCAAGCATGACCTGGAACAACCGGTGCCGGGCGACCGAACGCACCGGGGCGAGGGTCTCCACGACCCGTTCGAACGGCACGGTCGCGTGCGCGTAGTCGCCGGGCGCCGTCTGCCGCACCCGGGCGAGCAGATCCCGCAGGGCCGGGTCGCCGGACGTGTCGGTGCGCACCACCAGCGTGTTGGCGAAGAAGCCGACGAGCGGCTCGAGGCGGCGGTCGGGCCGTCCCGCGACGGGAGTGCCGAGCGCGATGTCGGTGCCACCGCCGAGCCGGGTGAGCAGTCCGGACACCATCGCCTGCAAGACCATGAAGACGGTGACGCCGTGCTCCCGGGCCACCTCGGCGAGCCGCTGGTGGCTGCCGGCGTCGAGGCCGATGCCGACGTTGCCGCCGCGGTGGCGCGGGACCGCCGGGCGGGGCCGATCGGCCGGCAGCGGCGTCTCCTGCTGCAGCCCGTTCAGCCGGTCCGCCCAGTAGGCCAGGGCCTTCGCCAGCGGGGAGCGTGGGTCCTCGGAGGCGCCGAGTGCGCCCTGCTGCCAGGCGACGTAGTCGGAGTAGGTGACCGACAACGGGCTGAACTCCGGTTCCGCACCGGCCGCCCGGGCCCGGTACGCCACCGCGAGGTCCCGCAGTAGCGGCCCCATCGACAGCCCGTCCACGGCGACGTGGTGAAACACCAAGACGAGGATGTGCTCGTCCGGACCGACGGCGAGCAGCCCGGCCCGCATGGGCGGCTGCTCGGCGAGAAGGAACGGCTCCCCTGCCAGCGTGTGCAGGACGGCCTCCCAGCCGGACTCCGTCACCTGGGTCACCGGCACCTCGAGGCCGGCCTCGGCGATCACCCGGTACGGGCCGTCGCCGTCCTCCGCGATGAGCGTCCGCAACGGTTCGTGCCGCTCGGTCACGTCTCTGAGGGCGGCGGCGAGCGCGGCCCGGTCCACCGGGCCGGTGAACCGCACCGCCCACGGCACGTTGTAGGTCGCCGACGGCCCCTCCAGCCGGTCGAGCAGCCACAGCCGCTGCTGAGCCGGCGACAGCGGGCGTCGCTCCGGCAGCCGCAGTCGGCCCAGTCCCGCCAGGCCGTCCTCCGGGCTGCGCAGCCGGCCGGCCAGACCCGCCGGGGTCGGCGTCGCGAACACCGCGCGCAACGGCAGGTCGACACCCATCGTGGACCGGACCTCGGCAACCAGTTCCACCGCGAGCAGACTGTGCCCGCCCAGCTCGAAGAAGCCGTCGTCGACGCCGACCGACTCGACCCCCAGCACGGTGGCGAATGCCGCGCACAGCCCCTGCTCGGCCGGGCTGGCCGGCGTCCGCGCCGGACCCGTGCGCCCGCGCGACGGCTGCGGCAGCGCACGCCGGTCGAGTTTGCCGTTGGCATTGCGCGGCAGCGCGTCGAGCACCACCACCGCGGCCGGCACCAGGTGACCCGGCAGGGAGCTGGCCAGGTCGCGGATCAGCGCGTCGCCGTCGAGCACCGTCCCGGCGGTGGGCACCACGTACCCCACCAACGTCGGAGTGTCGCCGCCCAGCGGCCGAACCGCCACCACCGCCTCCCGCACGCCGGGCAGCCGGGCGAGATGGCCCTCCACCTCGCCCGGTTCGATGCGGAAACCGCGCAGCTTGATCTGATCGTCGGAGCGGCCCAGATAGATGAGCTGTCCGGCACGGTTCCAGCGGACCAGGTCGCCGGTCCGGTACATCCGCGCACCGGGCACGTACGGGTCCGCGACGAAACGCTCCGCAGTCAGCCCGGACCGCCGCAGATAGCCCAGCGCGACACCGTCGCCGCCGAGATAGAGCTCACCGGTGACCCCGTCCGGGACCGGGTGGAGCCGGGCGTCGAGGACGTAGGTGCGGCCACCCGGCAGGGACCGGCCGATCGGGGCCGGGTCGATGTCGTCGCCGGCGGCGGTCCACTCGGTGGCGTAGACGGTGGCCTCGGTCGGACCGTATGCGTTGAGGATCTCTGCGCCCGGCACCGCCGAGCGGACCAGGCCCAGCACTCGCCCGGTCAGCCCCTCACCGGCGAGTACCACGTGCTGCACGTCCAGGGTTGTCCCGCCGTCGGCCAGCAGTGCCGAGAACACCGACGGGACACCGCTGACCAGGCTGCCCCGGAACGGCCGTTCGGCCAGGTCCAGCAGGTCGGCGACGAGCTCGACGTGACCGCCGGTCAGCAGCGGCGGGAAGACCTCGAACACCGACACGTCGAAGGTCATCGAGGTGGAGGCGAGCACGTGCCGCAGCCCGTCCGGGCCGAACCGCTCGACGGCCCAGTCCAACAGACCGGCCATGGTGCGGCGGGTGACCACGACGCCCTTCGGCGTGCCGGTCGACCCAGACGTGTAGATCACGTAGGCGGGCGCCCCGGGCGGCACCACGGCCGCCACCACACCGGCCGGTTCGGACCGTGTCTCCCCGCCCGCGTCAATCACCACGGGCGGCGGCCCGTCCACGGGGCGGTCCGCGGTCGTCACCACGAGTGCGGCCCGGGCGTCGGCGATCAGCCCAGCGGTGCGCCGCGCCGGCTGCTGCGGATTCAGCGGAAGGTAGGCGGCGCCGGCTTTGAGCACCGCGACCGCGGCTACCACGAGGCCGTTTGTGCGAGGCAGGTGGAGCGCCACCACGGACCCCGGCCGGGCGCCCTGTCCGGCCAGCACGGCGGCGAGCCGGGTGGAACGCTCGTCCAGCTCGGCGTAGGTCAGGGTCCGTTCGCCGTCGCTGACCGCGGTTCTTGCGGCGAAGCGCCGGGCGGCGTCGGCGAAGCGGGCCGGGAAGTCCGCCGGTTCATGAGTACGGGCGGCCTCCCGCCGCCCGGTGACCAGCTCCCGCCGCTCGTCCCCGGTGAGGATGTCGAGGTCACCGATCGGAGTGGTGGGGTCTGCCAGCGCGGCGCCGAGCAGGCGCCCGAACCGCTCCGCGATCGCCGTCGCCGTCTCCGCGTCGAACATGTCGGCGCGGTAGCTCAGAGAACCGCTGATCCCGGCCGGAGAGCCGTCCCCGAACCGCTCGCTCAGCTGCAGGTCCAGGTCGAACTTGGCAGCCGTGACCGGCGCGTCGACCGGCTCGGCCGCTACGCCGTCGATGGCGACCGCTGGTGCGGCGGTGTTCTGCAGCGCCAGCATCACCTGAAACAACGGATGGCGGCCCAGGGAACGCTCCGGGTTCATGGCGTCAACGACGGCCTCGAATGGCACATCGGCATGCTCGTACGCGCCGAGCGCCACTCGGGCGACCCGTTGCGTGAGCTCCTCCAGCGACGGGTCGCCGCCGGTGTCGATCCGCAGCACCAGGGTGTTGACGAAGAAACCGACGAGGTCGTCCAGGGCGGTGTCGGACCGCCCCGCCACCGGGGTGCCGACCGGGATGTCGGAGCCGGCGCCCAGCCTGGTCAGCAGCGCCGCGAACGCCGCGTGCAGCACCATGAAGACCGTGCCACCGAAGCGGTGGGCGAACCGCACCGCCGCCGCGTGCACGTCCCGGCCCAGGTCGACGCGGACCTGGCCGCCCGGCGCGCTCTCCTCCGAGCGGCGGCGGTCGGCCGGCAGGGCGAGCTCGTGCGGCACGCCGTCCAGGGCGGTACGCCAGTACGACAGCTGCCGCGCGAACCGGCTGTCCGGGTCGTCCTCGTCACCGAGCACGGTGCGCTGCCAGAGCGTGTAGTCGGCGTACTGCACCGGCAGTGGCGTGAAGACCGGAGCCTGCCCTACCGCCCTGGCCCGGTAGGCCACCCCGAGGTCACGGGCCAGCGGGGCCATCGACCAGCCGTCGCCGGCAATGTGGTGCAGGATGACCGCGAGCACATGCCGCTGCGGGCCCTCGCGGAGCAGGACGGCGCGCAGGGGTGGCTCGACGGTGAGGTCGAAGTCCAGGTCGCAGATCTCGGCCAGTGCCGCGTCGGTCCCGCCGGGGGGCACGTCGCGCACCCGCAGCAGGCCGTGCAGTGCGCCCTCGGGGAGGATCCCCTGGCGGGGCACGTGACCGGCTTCCGGGTAGGTGGTCCGGAGCACCTCGTGCCGGTCGGTCACGTCGTCGAGAGCCCGGCCCAGCGCCGCCGCGTCGACCGGCCCGGTCAGCCGCACCACCGTCGGGATGAGATAGCTCCCGGCGCCGGCGCCGAGACGGTTGAGGAACCACAGCCGGCGCTGGGCCGCTGACAGCGGCAGCACGTCCGGGCGGGTGACCGGGCGCAGGGCGGGGGTGGCGTGGTCGCCGGAGTCCAGTGCCCGAACCAGTTCCAGCACCGTCTGCGCCTCGAACACGGCGCGGACGCCCAGTTCCACGCCGGTGCGTACCCGCACCGCGTTGACCAGCCGGACCGCGAGCAGGGAGTGGCCGCCGAGCTCGAAGAAGTTGTCGTCCACGCCGACCTCGTCGAGGCCGAGCACCTCGGCGAAGAGCTCGCACAGAAGCCGCTCGCGGTCGGTGGACGGCGCCCGGCCGCGCACGGCCACGGCCAGGTCGGGCGTCGGTAGGGCGTCGCGGTCGACCTTGCCGTTCGCGGTGAGCGGCAGCCGGTCCACCGCCACCACCACGGCGGGGACCATGTAGACCGGCAGCTGTTCGGCCAGCGCGGCGCGGATCTCGCCGGGCAGCTGGCTCGACTCCCGCAGCCGGACCGGGTTGTTGGTGTACTCGCCCGGTGCCGGTGGCCCGTCCGCGGTGCGGGCCGGAAGCCCTTGCTCCGGCAGTGCCAGCAGGACGTCCACCTCGTCCGCGGCGCCATGGCCGGCCCAGGTGGCAAGGCCCTGGTAGCCGACTGCGGCGCCCGCCTCGAGCAGCTCCGAGAGCTCCACACCTCGCGGCGCCCCACCGGCCGGGGCGGACGACCGGATCACCCGGAGCGCGTTGACGTCGCCGGCGACCCGGACGTTGGGCACGCCAGTCAGGCGGCACGCCACCGGCCGTTCCCGCTCGAGGCGGCGGCGCAGGTCAGCGGCGTCGACGGCGTCGCGGCCCCACACCCACCGCACCCCATCGCCGCTGGTGTGCGCCGGTTCGCCAGAACGCAGCACCACGTCGTAGCGATAGCGGCTCAGCTCGTTGTCCGCAGCCGTCTGTTTGAGCGCGACCTGGGCGCTCACCCCGGTGAGTGCGTCGAAGAACTCCGGCGCCACCAGCAGTTCCTTCTCCCGCAGCACGGCCCGGTCCACCGTGGTGCGCAGGCCGGCCGGGTCGGCGCCCGGCTCGGCGGCAGCCAGCGCGACGCCCGCACGGAATGCCTGGTGCAAGTGCAGGTTCCGCACGTCGCCGACGAAGACCGCTCCGCCGGGTGCGAGCAGGCCGAGCACGCCATCGAGCACCCGCCGCAGGTAGTCCTCGGCCGGGAAGTACTGGACGACCGAGTTGAGGACGATCGTGTCGAAGTGACCGGTGGGCAGGCCGTCAAGCTCGTCGGCCGGACGCACCGACAGGTGCACCGGCGGCATCGGCCCGGAGTGGGCCGCCAGCCCGGCCTGGAGCAGTGCGATCGCCTCGGCGGAGAAGTCAGTGGCCCAGTACTCGGTGGAGCGCGGGGCGAGGCCGGCCAGGATCAGGCCGTTGCCAGCACCGATCTCCAGCACCCGCCCGGGGCCGAGTGCCGCGATCCGTTCGACGGTCTCGCGCTGCCAGCGCCGCATCTGGTCGACCGGGATGGGGCAGCCGTCGTAGCTGCTCTGCCAGCCCGAGAAGTCCGACCCGAACGGAACCTCGTGCCGGTCGCCGTACATGCCCTCGTAGATCTGCCGCCACTCGTCGACGTGCGCCGAGGCCGCCGGTTCGTCGTCCGCGCCGGGCTCCGGGACGACGTAGGCGACGAGCCGCTGCTCGCCGTCGTGGTCGCGGCGGGCCAGGACCTCGGCCTCACGAACCCGCGGATGGCGGCTGACGTGCTCCGTGACCTCACCGAGCTCGACCCGGAAGCCGCGCACCTTCACCTGGTCGTCGGCCCGGCCGAGGAATTCCAGCCGCAGGTCGTCGTTCCACCGGGCGATGTCGCCCGTGCGGTACATCCGGCTGCCCGGCGGCCCCCACGGGTCGGGGACGTATCGCTCCGCCGTGCCGGCCGGCTGGCCGAGATAGCCGCGGGTGACGCCGGCGCCACCGACATACAGCTCGCCGGGCACGCCGGGCGGCACCGGCTGCAGAGCCGCGTTGAGGACATGGGTGCTGGTCCCGGCGAGCGGGCGGCCCAACGGCAGGCGCTCGCCGGCGGTGAACGGCGCGGAGATCTCGTGGGACGTGACGCACAGCGTCGTCTCGGTCGGACCGTAAAGCTGCCGGACCCGCAGATGCGGGGCGTCAGCGAGCACCCGCGCCACGGCGGCCGGTGACACCACGTCGCCGCCGGTGAGCAGTTCACGAACGCCGGACAGCCGGGCACCGATCTCGTCCGCGGCCACCCGCAGCAGGCCGGCCGTCAGGTGCACGGCCGTGACGTCGTACCGTTCCACCAGGTCGCCGATGGTGCGCGGGTCGAGTCGTCCGGGCGGCGCGATCACCACCTCACCGCCGCGCAGCAGCGGCACCCACAGCTCGTAGTGGGAGATGTCGAACGCGTACGGGGCGTGCAGCAGGACCCGGGAGTGCGCCTCGCCGTTCCAGCACGGGTCGTCGACCAGTGCCAGCAGGTCCTCGTGGGACACCTGGACGCCCTTGGCCCGGCCGGTCGAGCCGGAGGTGAACATGACGCAGGCCAGCGCAGTTCCCGGTAGCTGCACGGGCGCCACCGGACCGGAATCTGGGTGGTCGCCGTCAACGACCAGGACGGTCGCCGCGGTGCGCAGCGGCACGGCCGCGGTAACCGGGTCGACCAGCAGCACGCTCGCGTCCGCGTCGGCGAGGACCTCCTCGAGGCGGTGCGGTGGATGCGACTCGTGCAGCGGCACGTAGCAGCCACCGGCCCGCAGCACCGCGAGCAGCGCGACTGCCAGATCCGCGTTGCGTTCCAGGAAGACCCCGACCCTGGTCTCCGGGCCGACACCGGCCCGGACCAGCCGGCCGGCGAGCCGCCCGGCCCGCTCGTCCAGCTCACCGCGGGTCAGCCCACCCCGCTCGGTCCGCACCGCGATCGCGTCCGGTGCCGCGGCGGCGATCACGGCGAAACGGGCGTGCACCGTCTGCGGGGTGCTCGGCCCGGCCGGTGTCGCGGCAAGGCCGCGCATCGCGCCGCGCTCGTCGTCACTGAACAGGTCGATCGCTCCGACCCGCAAGCCGGGATTGGCGGCCACCGCCCGCAGCACCGTCTCGAACCGTCGGGCGATCGCCGCCGCCGTCGCCGGCTCGAACAGGTCGGCAGAGAACTCCAGCGCTCCGCCGAGACCGGCCGGGACCCGGCCGTCGCCGAAGCGTTCCCGGAGGTCAAGGGCGAGATCGAACTTGGCCGTACGCAGCGGCGGCGGCTCCGGCACGATCCGGATACCGGGCACCTCGACGGTCGGAACGGCGCTGTCCTGCAGGGCCAGGAAGACCTGGAAGATCGGGTGCCGGGCCAGGGACCGCTCCGGGCTCAGCAGTTCGACGAGGTGCTCCAGCGGGACGTCCTGGTTGGCGAAGGCGGCGAGCGTCTTCTTCCGGACCCGGGCGAGTAGGTCGGTGAAGACGGGGTCGCCGCTGGTGTCGGTCCGCAGCACCAGGGTGTTGACGAAGAAGCCGACCAGGTCGTCGACCGCCTCGTCGTTGCGGCCGGAGACCGGGCTGCCGACCGGGATGTCGTGACCGGCGCCGAGCCGGGTCAGCAGCGCCGCCAGCGCCGCGTGCAGCACCATGAACAGGCTGGCACCGTGGGCCCTGGCGACAGCCAGCAGCCGGGCGTGTGTGCGGGCGTCCATGTCGATGGTGACGGCGCCGCCCTCGAAACGGGCGACCTCCGGGCGGGCCCGGTCAGCGGGCAACGGCAGCTCTGGCGGCGACCCGGCGAGTTCCCGCTGCCAGTACCGCGACTGTGCCGCGATGGCGCTGTCCGGGTCGGCCTCGTCGCCGAGTACGTCACGCTGCCAGATCGCGACGTCCGCGTACTGCACCGGCAGGGCCGGGCGGCCCGGGTTCCGCCCGTCGCGCCGGGCGACGTACGCCGCCGCGAGGTCGCGCACCAGCGGCGCCATCGAGCCGCCGTCGCCGGCGATGTGGTGAACCACCATGAGCAGGACGTGCTCGTCCGGCGAGAGCCGGTAGAGGTGTGCCCGCAGCGGGATCTCCCGCTCCAGGTCGAACGGGCGGGCCGCGGCCGCCTCGAGCAGCCCGGCCAGGTCGGATGGTCCGGTGGCGGTCACCGGCAGCCCGCAGGTGGCCGTTTCGAGGACCCGCTGCCACGGCTCGCCGCCGTCCTGCGGGAAGACCGTCCGCAGCGTCTCGTGTCGGGCCACCACGTCGTTGATCGCGGCCTCCAGCAGCCGCGCGTCGAGGGCCCCGGTGAGCCGCAGGGTCAGCGGGATGTTGTAGGCGCCACGCGCCCCGAGCCGGTCGAGGAACCACATCCGACGCTGGCCGAACGACATCGGCGGGCGTTCCGGACGCACCGCGCGACGCAGCGGCGTACGGGCTGGGCGGTGCTGGTCGAGGCGGCCGGCCAACTCGGCGACGGTGGGCCCGTCGAAGACCGCCCGCACCGGCAGGTCGACGCCGAACCGGGTCCGGATCCGGTTGACCAGCCGGGTGGCCAGCAGCGAATGCCCGCCGAGCTGGAAGAAGTTGTCGTCGATACCGACACCGGGCAGGCCCAGGACGTCACCGACCAGTTCGCAGAGGATCTCCTCGCGTGGGTTTCGCGGACCGCGGCCGGTGGCGGCCGTGGCGAAACCGGGCGCGGGCAGGGCGGCGCGGTCGATCTTGCCGTTGGGGGTGTACGGCAACCGCTCCAGCACCCCGATCGCGGCGGGGACCATGTGTCCGGGCAGCACGCGTGCCGCGTACTCGATCAAGTCGGCGGTTTCCACCGTTGTCCCCGGACGTGGCACGACATGGGCCACCAGGCGCCGCTCACCACGGTCGTCCATGGCGACGGTCACGACCGCCTGCTGCACGCCGGGATGCCCGGCCAGCACCGCCTCGACCTCACCCGGCTCGATCCGGAATCCGCGGATCTTGACCTGCGCGTCGTTGCGGCCCAGATATTCCAGGGAGCCGTCGCCACCTAGGCGTACCAAGTCACCGGTGCGGTACATCCGGCTGCCGGCCGGGCCGTACGGGTCGGCGACGAAACGGCCGGAAGTCAGCCCCGGGCGGCCGTGGTAGCCGCGGGCCAGACCGTCCCCGGCGATGTAGAGCTCGCCGGGCGCGCCGGTGGGCACCAGCCGTAGCGCGCCGTCGAGCACGTAGATGCGGGTGTTGCGCAGCGGGCGGCCGATCGGCGGCGCGCCCGGGACGTCGTCCACCGTCGCCGCGGTGGACCAGATCGTCGTCTCGGTCGGCCCATAGACGTTGGTCACCCGCCGGGCGCGGCCGTGCAGGGCCGCCGCCGTCGCCGCCGGTAGAGCCTCGCCGCCGACCATGACCTCCAGACCGTCCAGCCCGTGGCCGCCGGCCGAGATCAGCGCCTCCCAGGTCACCGGCGTCGCCTGCGCCACGGTGGCCCCGGACGAGATCAGCAGATCGCCGAGAAGACGCGGATCGACGCGTTCCTCCTCGGTGGCGATCACCAGCCGCCCGCCGCTGGTCAGCGGCAGCAGCAATTCCAGGCCGGAAATGTCGAACGCCACCGTGGTGACCGCCGCGAAAACACCTGTCGAATCAAATGAAAGGCGATCCCGAAAATCGTCGAGGAGGTTACCGAGTGCCGCCCGGGAGATTACGATTCCTTTCGGCTTCCCGGACGATCCCGACGTGTGAATGACATATGCGGCGTTCTTTTCGTTCACTGCGTGGCCCGGGAGGTGAGGATCGGCAGCCGGGCCGGGCCGAGGATCCCCAGCGATGGGTGGAACCGCACCTCGCGCTCCCGGTCCACGCGCAGATCGGGGTACCGCCGGAGCAGCGTCTGCAGCGCGACGGTCACCTCCAGCCGGGCCAGCGCCGAGCCGAGGCAGTGGTGGATGCCCCGGCCCCAGGCCAGGTTGGAGGCGTGCGGACGGTCGATGTCGAAGGTCTCCGGGTCGGGCCAGCGCCGCTCGTCCCGGTTGACCGAGGCCAGCCACACGCACACGGTCGAGCCGGCCGGGATCAACACGCCGTCCAGCTCGACGTCACGGGTGGCCACCCGCACGTCACGCGCCAGCGGGGGCCGCCAGCGCAGCACCTCCTCCACCACCGCGGGCAACCGCTCCGGGCGCTCACGCAGCGCGGCGAACGCGGCAGGATGCCCGTCCAGGGCCATCAGTACATTGCCGATCAGTACCGACGACGGTAGGTAACCTGCCAGCAGGAACATGGACACCACACCGATGATCTCCTCCGCGCTGAGCGGCCGGTCGTCGATCTCCGCCCTGGTCAGGCCGGTGATGAGGTCGTCTCCCGGGTTGCGGCGGCGGTCGTCGATCAGCGCGAGGAAGTAGCCGAGGACCTGGTTCAGCAGCTCCCCGATCCGCTCCTGCGCCGCCGCGTCCGCCACCACCTCCTCCGGTGGCTTGGCGCCGAGCAGCATGTCCGCCCAGCCGGCGAACTTCTCGTGGTCGGCGTCGGGGATACCGAACAGCTCGGCGATCACCGTGGCGGTCAGCGGTGCGGCGTAGTCGTGCACGATGTCGATCCGACCGTCCGGCGCCCCTGCCGCGGCGCGGTCGAGCAACTGCTCAGCGAGCAGGGTGATCCGGGGCTCCATGTCGGCGATGACGCGCGGGGTGAAGACCGAGCTGACCATCGACCGCAGCAGGGTGTGCCGCGGCGGGTCCACCCCGGCCAGGTGACCGGAGGCGGCCTGGGCAAGCTGCTCCTGGTCGGCAGAGATCGCGCCGGTCATGTCGCTGGAGAAGGTGGCGTGGTCGGTGAGGACCTGCACCCCTTCGGCGTACCGGAACACCTCGAACGCCGCGGGCCGCGAGCTCGGCCCGGCCGCACCCTCGGCCCGTCGGCGGCGGAGGTAGTCGTAGAAGGCGACGACGCGTTTGTCGTACGGCATGGTGCTGAACGATTCGAGTTCCACGTTCTCTCCGCTTCCGGTGGACAGAATTCTCCCGGATCGGGTTTGCCCACCCGCCCAATTAAAGATATTGACTTCGTCGTCCGCCGATCAACCGGAACGCACCGTGCACTTGCACCGTGCCGCCCGGCGTCACCGCCGCTAGGGTTCGGCAACGGGTGCGGAATCAGCCGACGGAAATGGGCCGGAATGCATTGCCGGCGTTAAGGAGCACGCGTGATGTACCAGTCACCGGCCGCGGGACTGCCCTTGACCGCGGCCCAGGCGGGCATGTGGTTGGCCCAGGGTTTCGCCGAGGACCGGGCCGACTACACGCTGGCGCAGTACGTGGAGATCGACGGGCCGGTCGACCTCGCGGCGTTGACCGAGGCGATTCGCCGGGCCGTCGACGACAGCGACACCGGCCGGGGACGCATCCTCCGGACCCGCAGCGGCCCGGTGCAGCACCTCGACCCCGAGCCGATGGGCGCCCCGGCCATGATCGACCTGAGCGATCGGCCCGACGCGGCGGCGGCCGCAGACACCTGGATCGACGACTGCCTGCGCCGCCACTCCGACCTCGCGCTCGGGCCGGTCAGCGAGATCATGATCCTGCGACTCGCCCCCCGTCTGCACCGCATCTTCATCCGTTGCCACCACGCCTTCGTGGACGGGTTCTCCGCCGCCCTCTGGGCCCGCCGGGTCGCCGCCGAGTACCGCCACCTGACCGTCCCCGGCGCACCCGCGGCCACTCCGTTCGGGCGGCTGACGGCGCTGCTCGACGCCGACCGGGCCTACCGCGACTCGGGCGCACTCGCCCGCGACCGGGAGTACTGGGCCGACCAGCTCGCCGGAGCGCCCGCGCCGGTGAGTTTCGGCCGGGCCCGCCCCGGTCCCCGGGCGAGCGCACGCGCGGACTGCCGGCTCCGCACTGGCGCCGACCTCAGCGAGGCCCTGGTCGGAGGGCTCGCCGGCCTCGCCAGCGCGGCGGGCGTCACGCTCCCCGCCGTCTTCGTCGCCGCAGCGGCGCTGCATGTGGCCCGGCTGACCGGCGACCACGACCTGGTGCTCGGCCTGCCGGTGACCGCCCGGCTCGGCACCGGCGTCCGCAACGTGCCCGGGATGCTCTCCAACGTCGTCCCGCTGCGGATCCGCCTGGCACCGGACGCCTCCGTCGGCGAGGTGTTGACCGTGGTGGCCGGGCAGTTGCAGGGAGCGCTGCGCCGCCAGCGCTACCGCATTGAGGACCTGCGCCGTGACGTGCGCGGAGACGACCAGGAAAGGCCGCTGACCGGCCCGCACGTCAATCTGATGCTCTTCGACGAGGACCTGATCTTCGGCGAGGCCACCGCGGTTCAGCGCAACGTGACCAACGGCCCGGTCGACGACCTGGCGTTCGCCGTCTCCGGCGGCACCGGCCACCGGGGCTGGCGGCTGGATGTCGACGCCGACGACAGCCGCTACGACCACGAGGACGTCGGCGTACACCGGCAGGTCATGCTACGGGTCCTGGACGGCCTGGCCGCCGGGGGGCCGGCCACGCCGATGCGCAGGCTGGACATCCTCGGCCGGGTCCAGCGGGCGGCGCTCGACCGCCATCACGACACGGCGGTCCCCCGGCCGTCCGCCACGCTCACCGACCTCGTCCACGAGGCGGCCACCGGCAACGAGGACGCGCCCGTGGTCGCAGCGGCCGGCGGCGCGACCATCAGCCATGCCGAACTCGCCCGCCGCGGCAACCGTCTCGCCCGGCACCTCGCTGCCCAGGGCATCGGCCCGGAGGACGTGGTGGCCGTATCGGTGCCGCGCGGACTCGACCTGATGGTCGCGCTCGTCGGGGTCGTCACCGCCGGCGCGGCGTACCTCCCGATCGATCCGGACCTGCCGCCCTCCGGTGTCCGCAGGCTGCTCGGCGACGCCCGCCCGAAGCTCGTGATCACCGGCGGCGGCTCGCCGCCGGGCGGCCCCGCCCCGGTCCTGGACCTCGGCGATCCGCGGGTCGCCGCACTGCTGCGGAAGTTGCCGGAGCAGCCGCTCAGCGATGCGGACCGGACCGCGCCGCTGCGGCCGCACCATCCACTGTCGGTGGTCTACACCTCCGGCTCGACCGGTATGCCCAAGGGCGTCATCAACACGCATGAGGGCATCGTCAACCGGCTGCTGTGGATGCAGGAGGCGTACCGTCTCGGCGCACACGACCGGGTGCTGCAGAAGACCTCGTGCGGCTTCGACGTCGCCGGCTGGGAGTTCTTCTGGCCGCTGATCAGCGGAGCTGGCCTGGTCCTGGCCGCGCCCGGCGCCCACAAGGACCCGCAACGGTTGATCGCGACGATCCGCGAGCACCGGATCACCACCGTGCACTTCGTGCCGACCATGCTCACCGCGTTCCTGGCCGCGCCGGGTGCGAGCGGCTGCGACTCGTTGCGCCGTGTCGTCGCCAGCGGCGAGGCACTCACCGCTGATCAGCGGGTCCGGCTCCACACCACACTGCCGGGCTGCGACCTGCACAACCTCTTCGGGCCGACCGAGGCCGCCATCGACGTCACCGCGTGGACCAGTGATCCCGACGGTGACCCGGCTCGGACACCGCCGATCGGCGCCCCGATCAGCAACGTCCGGGTACACGTGCTGAACCGGGCGCTGCAGCCGGTTCCCACCGGTGTCGCCGGTGAGCTGTACCTGGCCGGCACCGGGCTGGCCCGCGGCTACCTACGCCGTCCGGATCTCACCGCCGTCCGGTTCGTCGCCTGCCCGTATGGTCCGCCCGGCACCCGGATGTACCGGACCGGCGACCTCGGCCGGCGCCGCTCCGACGGGGAGCTGGAGTACCTGGGCCGAGACGACGAGCAGGTCAAGGTGAACGGGGTCCGGGTGGAGCCGGCGGAGATCGTGGCGACGCTGCGCAGCCATCCGGCGGTCGCCCAGGCCGAGGTCGTCCCCCACGCGGACGGTCCGGGACCCCGTCGCCTGGTCGGTTACCTGGTGCCGGACCGGGAGGCGCTCAACGCCCGGTCCGCGGTGAACCCACAGATTCATACCGAACAATGGCAGGAACTGTACGAGGACCTCTACACCGGCACCGCGGATCGGCCCTTCGGCGACGACTTCAGCGGCTGGTCCTCCAGCTACGACGGGGAGCCACTGCCGCACGACGAGATGGAGCAGTGGCGGTCGGCCACGGTCGACCGGATCCGGGCGCTGCGCCCACGCCGGGTGCTGGAGATCGGCGCCGGCACCGGCCTGATCCTCGCCCGCCTCGCTCCGGAGTCCGAGACTTACTGGGCCACCGACATCTCTGCCGCCGCTGTCGAAGCCCTCCGCCTGCACGCCGCGGACGCCGGTCTCGCCGACCGGGTGCACGTGCGCCAGCAGGCCGCCGACGACGTCTCCGGGCTGCCCGAGGCGTTCTTCGACGTGATCGTCATCAACTCGGTGGTGCAGTATTTCCCCGACGCCGACTATCTGGCCGCGGTTCTGCGGGGAGCCGCCGAGCTGCTGGCACCGGGCGGCGCAGTCTTCCTCGGCGACGTACGCAACCTGCGCATTCAGGAGATCCTGGACGCGGGCGCGCACGGCCGGAGGACGGGCGTCACACCCGAGAACGTACGCCGCCTCGTCGAACTGTCCGCCTCCCAGCAGAACGAGCTGCTCCTCGACCCGCTCTGGTTCGATGACTTCGCCGCGGCGGAACCGTCGTTCGTGGGCGCCGACATCCGCATCCGGACCGCCCGCTACGACAACGA
This sequence comes from Micromonospora sonchi, assembly GCF_014646235.1. Taxonomy (GTDB): domain Bacteria; phylum Actinomycetota; class Actinomycetes; order Mycobacteriales; family Micromonosporaceae; genus Micromonospora; species Micromonospora sonchi. The sequence continues at coordinate 129,844 of NZ_BMNB01000015.1, forward strand.
GCTGAGCCGCTACCGCTACGACGTGGTGCTGCATGCCGCGGGTGGCCCTCCGATCCGGCTGGTCGCTGAGCTACCCGCCATGAGCTGGGCGGACGCTGGCGGCATGGATGGTGTAGCCGCGTTGTTGACGAAGCCGGGGACCGAGCTGCGGGTCACCGGCATCCCGCACGCGCGGCTACTCACCGACGTGGCGCTGGCCGAGGCGGCCGGCCTGCGGACCCCGAGGTCGGCGACCGCAGCCGCCGATCCGACCGACCTGGCCGAGCACGGGGCCGTCGTCACCTGGAGCGGCGGCGACCGGGGCGAGATCGACGCACTGTTCCTGGCGCCGGGCGACGAACGGCTCACCGGTGTACTGCGCCACCCCGGTGAGCAACCCCGTCCCGGTCGGACGGCATCCGACCCGCTGCTGACCGCGCGGTCCGGCGAACTGATCCGGGAAGTACGCTCCTACCTGCGCGAACGCCTTCCCGAATACCTTGTCCCGACCGCCTTCGTGGTGATCGGCGAGCTCCCGGTCACGGCCAACGGCAAACTGGACCGCGCCGCGCTGCCCGCCCCGGTCCGCGGGCCCCTGAGCCACGGCCGGGCCCCCGCGTCGAAGCGCGAGGAACTGCTGTGCGCGCTCTTCATCGAGGTGCTGGGCGTCCCGGCCGCCGGCCCGGACGACAGCTTCCTCGATCTGGGTGGCGACAGCATCACCGCCATCCAGCTCGCCGGCCGGGCCCGGGCGACCGGTCTGGTGTTCACCCCCCGGGAGGTGTTCGACCGCCGCACCCCGGCCCAGCTCGCGCTGGTCGCCGGAGCGGCCGCCACCGCGCCGGGCCGCGACCCGGACGCCGGTATCGGGGAGGTCCCGCCCACGCCGATCGTCCACCACTTCGCCGGTCCGGCCGGGCCGCCGGCCGGGCACGCTCAGTCGTTGGTCCTCGACACCCCCGCCGACCTCGACGGCGACCTGCTCACGGCGGCGGTCCAGGCGGTTGTCGACCACCACGACGCGCTGCGGTTGCGAGTGCGCCGCGACCGTGCCGGCTGGTCGCTGCACGTGGCGCCGCGCGGTGCCGTCCAGGCCGAGGTACGGCGGATCGAGGCGCCCACCGACCTCGGCCGCGTGACCGGAGAGGCGGCCAGCGAACTCGATCCCTCCGGCGGTGTGCTGCGCGTCCTGCACGTCGACGCCGGACCGGGACGCAACGGGCGGCTCGTCCTGATCGTGCATCACCTCGCCGTCGACGGGGTGTCGTGGCGGATCCTGGCCGAGGACCTGCCCCGGGCGTACGCCGCCCTCGCCGCCGGAAGCGAACACCGGCTCGGATCGGTTGGCGACAGCTACCGCACCTGGGCCGAGGCCGTCACCGGCCAGGCCGCGGTGGACCTGCGGCGTGCGGAAGCGCCCGCCTGGCAGAGCCTGATCGGCGGTCCGGATTCCCGCACCGGCCGGTACCAGCTCGATCCTGCCCTCGACGTCCACGCCACCCGCGCCGAACTCCGCACCGGCCTGCCCCCCGAGACCACCGCCGCCCTGGTCGAGCAGGCCGCCGCCGCGTTCCACACTGGGCCGGAGGTGTTGCTGCTCACCGCCGTCGCACTCGCCCTGCCGCCTGGAGAGGCGCTGATCGATGTGGAACGGCACGGCCGCGACACCGGCGAGGACCTGGACCTGTCCCGTACGGTCGGCTGGTTCACCAGTCTCTTCCCGGTGCGGCTCGACCCCACCCCAATCCCCCGCCACCGGCTGCACGACGAGGTCGCCACCGCGGTCAAACAGGTGAAGGAGCGGCTCGCCGCGATCCCCGGGAACGGAGCGGGGTACGGGGTACTGCGCCAGCTGGCCCCGGACGTGCTCGGACCGGTGGCCGCGCCGTCGATTCTCGTCAACTACCTGGGCCGGTTCGCCGCCGCCGAGGTGGAGGGCTGGCGGCTGAGCCCCGGCGCGCTGACCGACCACGCCGGGCCGGGTCAGCCGCTCACGCACGCTCTGCAGATCGACGCCGCGGTGGAGCCCGGCGACGGTGGCCCACGGCTGGTCATGCGCTGGTCGTGGGCGGGCCGCCTACTGAGCGCCGAGGAGGTCCGCACCGTCGCCGACGCGGTGGGCGACGTGCTCTCGGCCATCGCCGCTGTGGGCCGCGATCCGATCGCCGGCGGGCACACACCCTCCGACTTTCCGCTGGTCGAGATCGCGCAGGTCGAGATCGACGAGTTCGAGCGGGACCGCCCGGCGATCGACGCCCTGCTCCCGGTCACCCCCCTGCAGGGTGGGCTGCTGTTCCACGCCAGCTACGACGGCACCGCCTCCGACGTCTACACCGTGCAGATCCAGGTCGACCTCGAAGGTCATCTCGACGGCACCCGGCTGCGGTCCGCCGCCCGGGCCCTGCTGGACCGCCATCCGAGCCTGCGGACCGAGTTCCCGGCCCGTTCCTCCGGCGCCCCGGTGCAGGTGGTGCGGCGCAGCGCGGAGGCCGCGTGGCAGGAGATCGACCTGCGCGGGCTCGCCGGATCCGAACAGAACGATCGCGCCGGGGCCCTGGCAACGGACGACCGCTGGCGCCGCTTCAGCCTGGGTGACGCTCCGCTGCTGCGGATGACCCTGCTCAGGCTCGGCGGCGACCGGTACCGGCTGCTGGTCACCCACCATCACCTGGTGCTGGACGGCTGGTCGGCGCCGCTGCTGCTCAACGACCTCTTCGACCTCTACCGGCACGGCGCCGCGGCGGCCTCGCCGGCGCCGGTCACCGGCCCGGTCGACTACGCGGCGTGGCTGGCCCGCCAGGACCGGGCCGCGGCCCGGCAGGCGTGGGGTGACGCCCTCGCCGGCCTGCCGGGGCCGTCCCGGATCACCGCCGCCGACGTTGACCTGCACCGGTCGGTCCGACCCGAACACGAGCGGGCCGAGCTGCCCTTCGAGGCGCTCCGCGCGCTGCGCGCCCAGGCCCGCCGGGCCGGTGTCACTCTCAACACGATCGTCCAGGCGGCCTGGGGCATCGTGCTGTCCCGGTTCACCGGCCACCACGACGTCGTCTTCGGCACGACCGTCTCGGGACGCCCGGCCGATCTACCGGAGGCCGACCGGATGCTCGGCATGTTCGTCAACACCGTGCCGGTCCGGGTCACCGTCGACGACCGACTGGTCCTGGCCGACCTGCTGCGTGGGCTGCAGGCCGCCCAGACCTCGCTGACCGGCCATCACCACCTCTGTATGGCCGCCGTGCAGGAGGCGGCCGGATTCGAGACCGACCTGTTCGACACGCTGCTCGTCTTCGAGAACTATCCGCTCGGCGAGCGGTCGGCCGGCGACGGGCTGCGGGTCAGCGGGTATCGGGCGCTGAACGACGTGCACTACCCGCTCGCACTGATCGTGGTTCCCGGGGACACGCTCGCCGTCGAGCTCGGGTACCGTCCGGACGCTCTGCGGGCCGCCACGGTCCGGGCCGCCGGGCAGGCGTTCCTCCACGTGCTCCGGGCCATGGCCGCCGATGCGGCCCTGAAGAGCCGGGTCGGCGACATCGAGCTGCTGTCCGCGGCCCAGCGTGAGGAGGCGGTGCGGCGCGGGCGCGGCGGTGGGCGCGGCGCGACGGCCGGCGACCTGCTCAGCGCCTTTCAAAGCCAAGTCTGGCGTACGCCGGACGCGATCGCCGTCAGCGCCGGTGACCAGCGGCTCACCTACCGGGAACTGGAGTTGCGCTCGGCCCGCCTGGCCGCCCGGCTCGCCCGCCACGGGGCCGGCCCGGAGCGGATCGTCGGCGTCGCCGTGCCGCGATCCACGGAACTGCTGGTGACCTTGCTCGCGGTGCTGCGCACGGGCGCGGCGTACCTGCCGCTCGACCCCGCTCATCCGGCCGACCGGATCGCCTACACCATCGCCGACGCCCGGCCGGTGGTCGTCGTTGCCGGCGAGACGTCCGCCCTGGGCCCGCTGCCCGGCACAACGGTGCTGACCTGCGTCGATGACCCGGCTGGCGACGCCGAGCCCGACGTCGTCCCGGTCGCCACGGAGACGGCCGCCTACGTCATCTACACATCCGGATCGACGGGACGCCCCAAGGGCGTCGTCGTCTCCCGCGGCAATCTCGCCACCTTCGTCTGCTGGGCGGTCCGGACGTTCGGCGCCGACGGTCTCGCGCACGTGCTGGCGTCGACGTCGCTGTCGTTCGACGTGTCGGTCGTCGAGCTCTTCCCCGCCCTGGTCACGGGCGGTCATGTGGAGCTGGTGCCGAACCTGCTCGACCTGCTCGACCGCCCCTTCGCCGGTACTCTCGTCTCCGGCGTGCCGTCGGTGTTGTCGGCGCTGGTCACCGCCCCTGGACTGCGGCTGGACACCCGCTGGGTCCTGTCGGCCGGCGAGGCGCTCCCGCGTCACCTGGCCGAACGGCTGCGGGCGGCGCTGCCAGCCGCCCGGCTCGCCAACCTCTACGGGCCGACCGAGGCCACCGTCTACGCCACCGGCTGGTACGACGACGGCGCCCCGCTGCCCGCCGTCCCGCCGATCGGCCGCCCGCTGGAACACACCGACGTGTACGTGCTCGACCACCGGCTGCGACCGGTGCCGCCGGGTTCGGCCGGGGAGCTCTACCTGTCCGGTGACGGTCTCACCCGCGGCTACCTGAACCAGCCGGGGCTGTCCGCGGCCCGGTTCGTGGCGGACCCGTTCGCCCCGCCAGGCGCCCGGATGTACCGGACCGGCGACGTGGTCCGCGAGGACGTGGGCGGCGTCGTCTACCTCGGCCGCGGCGACGACCAGATCAAGATCCGTGGCCTGCGGATCGAACCGGGCGAGATCGCCTGCGTGCTCACGGAGCATCCGCTGGTGGACGAGGCGGTGGTCGTCGACGCCGCCGGCCCCGCCGGCACCCGGCGGCTCGTGGGTTACGTGGTGCCGGCCGGCCCGGATGCCCGCCCGGACATCGACGAACTGCGGGCGCACCTCGGCGGCCGGCTTCCGGAGCACATGGTCCCCGCCGTGCTGGTGCTGCTGGACCGGCTGCCGGTGACCGCCAACGGCAAACTCGACCGGGCCGCCCTGCCGCCTCCCCCGCAGGCGGCGCCTCCCGGCCACCGGCCTGCGGCGGACTCGATCGAACACACGCTGGCCGAGCTGTTCGCCACCATCGTCGGGCTGCCGGAGCCGGCCGGCGCGGACGACGACTTCTTCCAGCTCGGCGGCGACAGCATCTCCTCGATGCAGCTCGCCGCCCTTGTCCGGGCGCACGGGTGGGAGCTCTCCCCGCGCGACGTCTTCCAGCACCGAACTCCGGCCCGGCTGGCGATGGTCGCCCGAGCCGCGCGGGAGACCGCAGCTGAGCCGGACGGCGCCGGGGTCGGCGAGATCGTGCCCACCCCCGTCATGCACCGGCTTCGCGAGCTGGGCGGTCCGGTCCGGCGGTTCCATCAGTCGATCCTGGTCCGGGTGCCGGCGTCGCTCACGCTGGACGCGCTGGTCCACGGGGTGCAGGCGGTCATCGACCACCACGACGTGCTGCGCCTGCAGCTCGACGGGTCGGGAAACCCGTACACCCGGGCGGTGGGCTCGGTGCGGGCCGCCGATCTGGTGCGCCGGGTCCCCCTTGGCGACGACGCGAGCGTCGCCGAGCACACCGGCGCCGCCCGGGACCGGCTGGACCCAGTGTCCGGCGAGGTCGTCCAGGCCGTCTGGTTCGAGGCCAGTCCGCCCGGTCAAGGGCTGCTCAGCCTGGTCGTCCACCATCTCGCGGTGGACGGTGTCTCGTGGCGGATCCTGGTCCCGGACCTGGCGATCGCCTGCGCGGCGGCCCTGCGCGGGACCAACGCGCCGCTTGCGCCGGTCCGCACCTCGTTCCGCACCTGGTCGGCGAGGCTCGCGGCGACCGCGACCGCGCACGCCGGAGAGACCGCGCACTGGTCCGCGGTGGACGCCACCGCCGGCCTCCCGGTCGGCAGCCGCCCGCTCGATCCGGAACGGGACCGGGTGGAGAGCCGGCGCACCGTCACCACCCGGCTCGAGCCGGAGCGGGCGGAGCCGCTGCTCAGCGCGATCACCCGCGGTCTCCGCGCGCCGGTCGAGGACGTGCTGCTCACCGCGCTGGCGCTCGCCGTCCAGGACCGGCACCGGGATCGGCACGGCGTGGTCGCGCCGGTCGCCATCGACGTCGAGTCGCAGGGCCGGGACGCGGTGGACGACCTCGACACGTCCCGTACGGTCGGCTGGTTCACCAGCATCCACCCGGTGCTGCTCGACCCCGCTGTCGCTGACTGGGCGGACCTGTGGGAGGGCGGCCCGGCCGCTGGCACGGCCCTCGACCGGATCCGCGACCAGCTCGCGGCAGTACCCGGCGACGGGTCGGGCCACGGCGTGCTGCACTTCCTCGACCCTGGCCGGCCGCTGCCCGCGCCCGCGCACCGGCCGGCGGTCGGCCTGAACTATCTGGGCCGGTTCGCCGCGGACGGTACCGGCGACTGGACTCTGACCGGCGGCATCGACGGTGGCGCGGACCCCGAGCTACCCCTGATCCACGCGCTCGAACTCGACGTGTACGTGAGCGACGGCACCGACGGCCCGTCTCTGGTGGCCCGCTGGTCGTGGGCCGCGGGCGTACTCGGCGAACACGAGGTGCGCGATCTGGCCGGACGGTGGACGGCCGCGCTGGAGGCGCTCGGGCAGCACGGTTCCGGCCCGAGCGCGGCCCAGGCCCGGCTCTCCGACCTGTCGATCGCCGGGTTGTTCCAGGAGGACCTGGACCTTCTCCAGGACGAGCTCGCCATGGAGTGGGAGGCGTAATGAAAGAGCGGCCGACCGTCGAGGACATCCTGCCGATGACCCCCTTGCAGGAGGGTCTGCTCTTCCACGCGAACTACGACGACGGACCGGACGTCTACGTCGTGCAGACCACGGTCGATCTGGAGGGCCCGGTACGCCCGGAGCGGCTGCGCGACGCCGTCGCGCGCCTGCTCGCCGGGCAGCCGGCCCTGCGGGCGAGTTTCCGTGTCCTGGAACGGCGCGGCGCGGTCCAGGTCGTCCAGTCCGCGGTCCGCACCCCATGGCAGGAGGTGGACCTGACCGCCGAGCCGCCGGACCGGGTCAGCGTGGCGGCCACGGAGGTGGCCACCGCCGAACGAGCCCGGCGGTTCGCGCTCGACCGGGCGCCGCTGATCCGGTTCACGCTGCTGCGGCTCGCCGAGGCACGCTGGCGCCTGCTGGTCATCCACCATCACATCCTGCTCGACGGCTGGTCCATGCCGCTGTTGATGCACGAGCTGTTCCGGCACTACGCCGCGGACGGTGTGTCGCTGCCACCGGGCACGTCCCCGAAGAACTATTTCGCCTGGCTGGCGTCCCGCGACGGGGACCAGGCCAGGGCCGCCTGGCGGGACGAGCTGGCCGGCCTGGAGAGCGGGACCATGGTGGCCGAGCACGCCAGGCTGGAACACGGTGGCGTGCCGGGCGAGGTGGTCACCCGGCTGCCGGAGCCCGCGACCGCGGCGCTCGCGGCCGGCTGCCGGCAGCTTGGCGTGACCTTGAACACCGCGGTGCAGGCCGCTTGGGCGCTGCTGCTGGCGGAGTGGACCGGACGGGACGACGTGGTGTTCGGCGCCGTCGTCGCGGGCCGCCCGCCGGAGGTTCCCGGCATCGGCGCCCAGCTCGGGTTGTTCGTGAACACGTTGCCCGTACGCCTCACTCTGCCCCCGGCCCAGACGGTCGGTGACCTGCTCGCCGGCCTACAGGAACGACAGTCCCGGCTCACTGCGCACCAACACCTCGGACTGACCGACATCCGCCAGCTGGCCCGGGTCGACGGTGACCTCTTCGACACCGTCGTGGTGTTCGAGAACTACCCGGTCGACGCGGCCACGCTGGACCTGCCGGACGGCCTGCGCGTCGCGGACGTTTCCGGTCGCAGTCCGATGCACTATCCACTCAGCCTCATCGCCGAACCCGGCCGGGAACTCACGCTACGGCTCGGTTACCGGCCCGGCCTGTTCGGGCAGGAGCGGGTGACACGGCTTGCCGACCGCCTGACCCACCTGCTCAGCGTCCTCGCCGGGGCGAACCCCGCAGCCCCGCTCGGACGCCTCGATCTACTCGGCCCGGAGGAACGCGACCGGGCCCTCGCCGTGGCCTCGGGCCAGGTGGTCACCGCCGGGTCCCGGCCGGTCCCGGAGGCGTTCGCTCACCAGGTCGCGATCCGGCCCGGCGAGATCGCCGTGGTCAGCGGCGACGTCCACCTCACCTACGCCGAGTTCGGGTCGCTCGTCGACGAGGTGGCCGGCACGCTGCGGGAGCACGGCGTGGGCCCGGAGGACCTGGTGGCGATCTGCGCCGAACGCGGGCCGGAGGTGGTGGCGGCGATGCTGGCCGTTCTCCAGGTGGGGGCCGCGTATCTGCCGCTGGACCCCAGGTATCCGGAGGATCGGCTCGGCTATCTGCTGGCTGACGGCCGGCCGGTGATGATCCTGACCACCGATGCCGCCCGGGGACGGCTGCCGGAGGACGGGACTCCGCGCGTTCCACTTCCCGCCCTGGCCACCGCGGGGGCGTGACGCCGCGCGGGGCGGGCCGCGACCGTGGCTTCGGATGGCTCTGGATCAGCCTGACCGCCGGCTCGGTGGCCGCACAGATCGGCGCCTTCGTCCTGCCCACCGCGGCGGTCCTGCTGTTCGGGGCCTCGGCCGGGCAGGTCGGCGCGGTGAACGCGGCGGCCACCGCCGCGTACCCGGCGCTCGGCCTCTTCGCCGGGGTGCTCGCCGATCGGGTTCCGCGTCGCCACCTGATGCTGTTCGGCGAGGCGGTCCGGGCTGCGGCATTCGCCTGGCTGCCGGTCGCCGCCTGGCTCGGTGTGCTCGACATCGCCGACCTGATCGGGGTGGCCCTCGTGGTCGGGGCGGCCGGGCTGGTCTTCGACGTGGCCGCGCAGTCTCACCTGCCGGCCCTGGTGGCGTCGCCCGACCGGTTACCGGTGGCGAACGGGCGGTTGGAGACATCCACGGCGTTGGCCGCCCTGGCCGGACCGGCCATCGGCGGGGTGCTCATCGCATGGCTCGGCGGTGACGAGGCTCCGGGCGTCGCCGCCGCCCTGCTCGCCGCGTCGGTGCTGGCGGTCCTGCGCATCCCCCACGGTGCGCCGCGGCGGACCGGCGAACGGCTGCGGCCGGCTGGTGTCGGCGCGGAGATCCGGGAGGGCGTCCGCACGCTGTTGCGGCATCCACTGCTGCGGCCCACCCTGATCGCCGGCACGCTGCGGAGCTTCGCCAGCGCGGCCACCGCGACGATCGCGCTGGTCTTCGCGCTGCGGGCGCTGCGACTCGACGCCGCGACCGTCGGACTGCTCACCACCCTCGGCGGGGCGGCGGGCGTGCTGGGGGCCTGGTTCGCTCCCCGGCTCACCGTTCGCTACGGCGTCGGGCGTACGGTCATCGCCTGCTGCCTCTCCGGGGTGGTGTGGGCCCTGCTGCCGTTGGCCCTCCGGCTCCCCGCGATCCCGGTGTATCTCGCCGTGGCCCTCACGGTCTCGGCCTTCGTCCCGGTCTGGAACACCGCGATCACCTCCCTGCGCCAGGCCGTCACACCGGAGGCGCTGTTGGGCCGGGTGCACGCGACAGCGCGTACCTTCACCTTCTCCGCCGTTCCGCTCGGCGCTCTCGTCGGTGGCACCGGCTCGGAGGCACTGACCCGGGCACTGGGCACCGATCTCGGGCTGACCGTCGCCCTCTGCACCGGCGGCGCGGTGGCCCTGGCCGCCGCTGCTGTGGTGGCCGCGTCGCCGGTCCGCACGTTGCGGCTGATGCCGGACCGTCCCGGCGTGGTGGTCCCGGCCACCGACTGAGACCACCACGGTCACCCACCTATCGATCACGTTGTCAACCGTGGCTCCCTAGAGATCCTGAGCCTTGCGAGCCCGTCGCGGGGTCGGCAACGATAAGGCGGATCAACGGTCGGAAATCGGGGGATGACTATGTTTGGTCACGCGGAAACGCGCGCGCCCGCAGTCCTGGCGGTCGTGCTCGACGAGCATCTGAAAGTCGTCGCGGCGGTGGGCCGGCCGGATCAAATGCCGGAGCCCGCCCACGACCGCGACACCGCGGAGCGGCTCGTCAACGCGAGCGGGCCGGACGCACAGCATCGGCGGCGCGAGATCGGCAAGGCGCTGCGCGGCATCCGGGTCACCTTCAGCACCGTGTTGAACGGCCGTCGGGTGCGTTGCATGGCCGAGCCGATGTCCGTCACCGGCAGCACGGCGACACACCTACTCGTCATGGTGCACGAGGATTCCACCGCCGACAGTGGCCACGGGCCGGTCCGCGACCGTGGCGCCCACCTCGACGATGGCGACCGCGAGGTCCTCACCGAACTCGCGGCGGGCAAGACCCAGTTGAGCATTGCCAGTTCGCTGCGACTGACACGGCGGGGTCTCGACCATCGGGTCGCCCGCCTGCGCCGCAACCTCGGCGAGTCGTCACTCACGCTCACCGGCTTGGTGGCGTCGACCTACGCCGCCGGCATCCTGGTGTCCGGCGCCTGGCCGCCACGCACCCGCGACCAGCTTGGATGAGCGCCGCAGGTGCCCGGCATCACTCGCGGCGAACGGAGATGTACCTGGTCAGCGCGATACAGCCGGCGGCCACGACGATCGACACGACGAGGTAGCCGCTCAGCGGATAGAGCAGCTCCCCGGCCGGCCGGTTGCCGGACATCAACCTCAGAGCCGGGTTGACGGGCGGCAGCCCCGGCGTGAGCGGCACGGCGATGACCACCACGAGTGCCAGCAGGAGGCTGTACCCGGTGCGCGGCACCACCAGCCGGGAGCAGAGGACCCCGATCGCGATGCCGGTGAAGAGGCAGGTCGCCAGAGCCAGTACGCCGGCCGCGAGGCCGGAGCCGTCCCAATGGTGACTGCCGGACAGGATCGGGAAGATCAGGCCCACCACGGTGAGGCCCACGCCGATCAGCAGCGCGAGCACCACCTCGGCGACCAGCACCCGGCTTGAACCGCCGGCGGTCACGCTCTGGATCGACCGGCGGACCGGGTCCTCGTGGTTCAGGATCGTCACGGTGAGCCAGCACATCGAGACGAGCAGGGTGCTCGCCGACACCACATAGATGTTGGCAAGCGGGCCGCTGTCGTTGACGGTGAAGACGGTGAGCACGATGCCGAAGAACAGCAGGGGTGCCACATACCGCTGGCCGTGCACGACGGCGGCGAGATTGTACCTGATCAGTGCGCCCATGAGTCTCCTCCCCCGAGCCGGCCGGCCTCCCGGTCACGGCGGACTTCGGCGACCGACCAGCCGCCGCGCAGAGCGGTCATGAGCAGGCCGTCGCACGCCGCCGGATGCACCTGTACGTGAATGGCCTCGTCGATGCTCCGAACCCCGGCCACCCCGGCCACCTCCCGCCAGTCGATGCGGCTCGGAGGGGGGCACTCGGCACCGGGGTCGGCCAGCACCACGTGCGCCATCGGCACCCCCCGGGGCCGGGGCGCCACCCGTTCCACTGCTAGGACTCGACCCTCCTCGATTCGGTAGGCCAGGGTGGAGTAGGCGCCGCTGATCGACTCGCGGTGATCGGTGAAGACCACGCTGCCGCCGACGCGGACCACCTCGTCCAGGATCTCGGCCAGCACGTCGTGGGCATTGGCGTCCAAGCCGGACCACGGCTCGTCCAGAATCAGCAACTGCGGCAGCACCATGATCGCCTGGGAAAGGGCGACCTTCTGCGCGTTCCCTTTGGAGAGCGCCCGGATCGGGGTGCGGATCCCGCCGACCAATTGCAGTCGCTCCAGCAACTGCTGGCCGCGCCGCCGGGCCTCGGCGGTGCGGAGGCCACGCATCCGGCCGATGTGGACGAGGTAGGCCAGCGAGCCCATCGCGTCGAAGGCGGGAAACCGGTCCGGCACGTACCCGATGACCGGTGGTGCGCCGCTGACTCGACCCCGGGTTGGTCGGGTGACTCCGGCGAGAATCCTGAGCAGTGTGGATTTGCCCGACCCGTTGGTGCCCAGGACGGCGACCGACTGGGCGGGCGGGATCTGCATGTCGACACGGTCGAGCACCCAGTGACCGGGCCCGTATCGCTTGCTGACGTCTGCTAACCGAAGCAAAACCACTCCACGAGGACAGCGATCACCATAAAATACCCCATACCGCTACCGCTCGCATATGCCGCCCGCCGAAGTGATCGCCTCGATCAGGAACGCCGCGAGCCGGTCGAGACCCTGCTCGATCCGGTCACCGTCCAGCGAACTGCACGACAGCCGAAGCTGATGCTCGCCGCCCGCCCCACCGTAGAAGTGCCGCATGGGTGTCCACAAGACGCCGTGCGCCCGCCCAGAGTACTCGAGCTCGGCGTCCCCGACAGCGACCGGAACCGTGACCACGACGAAGAATCCGCCCCGAGGCTGGTTCCAGCTCACGCCCGGCACCGACCCCAGCCTGCGCCCAAGGCCATCGATGAGCTGGCTCAGATTGCGCTGGTACTGGTGGCGCTCCGCGGTGTTGGCCAGATCCAGGCTGCCGTCGTTCTCGAGCAGCCGGCCGGCCACGATCGCTTGGGAGATCGGTGACGTGTTCACCGTTATCATGCTCTTGATCTTCGCGAGCTCGTCGGCGAAGATGCCGGCCGATCCGCGTACCCGCTGGTCTGCCACGACGTAGCCGACCCGGGCGCCCGGCAGGACGGTCTTGGCGAACGATCCGAGGTAGACGACCCGACCGGTGGTGTCCAGCGCCTTCAGCGTCGGCGGCCGCTCCGCGGCACCGCAGAACAGCCCGTACGGGTTGTCCTCCAGCAACAGGATGTCCTCCCGCTCGGCCGTCTCCAGCAGGGCGCGCCGGCCCTCCTCCGGCATGCTCAGGCCGGTCGGGTTGGCGAAGTCCGGCATCACGTAGAGCGCGCGGGGTCGCAGGCCGGCCGCGCGCGCCTCGGCGACGCACCTGGCCAGGTCTTCCCGGTCCACCCCTTCCGCGCCGCTCGCGACCGGCAACACCGGCATGTCCACCAGCCGCGCCGCGCCGGTCAGGCCGACGTACGTCGGATCCACCGCCAGCACCACGTCCCGGTCGGTCGCCCGCAGCGCCCGCAGCACCAGCACCATCGCCTCCTGGCAGCCGACGGTGACGACGACGGCGTCCGGGGCGGCGGTGATGCCCTCGTCGGCGCCCAGATGCCGGGCCACGATGTCAGCGATCACGCCCTTGGTCCGGCCGTACTGATGCAGGGTCCGCACGACCGCGGCCTCGTCCATCCCCCGGTCCTTGCGCAGGTGTTCGCAGAACCGCTCCAGGTAGCGTGGGATCTGCGCGACGTCCCAGAACTCCTCGAAGGGTCGGCCCGGCGCGAACGAGACCGCGTCCGGGTAACACGACGCCACCTCGTTCAGGAAGTTCATCGCGGTCAGGGCCGGATCGGTCAGCGCCGGATGCAGCGACGCCGGGTCCAGTTCGATCATCGGCGCACTGCTGTCTGGCATGTCAGCACACCACCCTCGTGGTCAGGTCCCGCACTGCGGCGAGGTCCGCGCAGCCCGAGAGGCGCATCGCCTCCCGCAACTCGTCGCCGAGCAGCGACAGCACCAGCGCCGCGCCCGCCTCACCATCCGCCGCGAGGCCCCAGAGCATCGGGCGGCCCACCAGGACACCGGCCGCGCCCACGGCGACCGCCCGCAGCACGTCGGCGCCGCTGCGGATGCCGCTGTCCATCAACACCCGGCAGCGACCCCCGACCGCTTCCACGATCTGCGGCAGGACGGTCAGGCTCGCAACCGCGCCGTCCAGTTGCCGACCGCCATGGTTGGAGACCACCACGCCGTCCATGCCGCGGGCAGCCGCCTCCTGGGCGTCGGCCGGGTCCAGGACACCCTTCACGACGATCGGCAGGCCGGTACACGAGCGCAGCCGGTCCAGGTGGTCCCAGGTGAGCGCCGGGTGGAACTCGGCCCGAGTGTGCGCCGCCACCGCCGAGCCGGCCCCGGTCGTCTCATGGGCCGAGCTACGCGCCCCGAAACGCAGGTTGGCCGCCCGGACGTGCGGCGGAAGTGCGAATCCGTTGCGTACGTCCCGCAGCCGCCGCCCCATCACCGGCACGTCGGCCGTCACCATCAGCGCCCTGCAGCCGGACTGCTCGGCCCGGCGGACCAGGTCCAGCGTCTCGGCGTCGTCGCGCAGCCAGTAGAGTTGGAACCACCGCTCGCCGCCGATCTCCGCCAGTTCCTCCAGAGTGACGCTGCTCAGCGTGCTGATGACGAACGGGACGCCAGCGGCCGCGGCGGCACGGGCTGTCGCCAGTTCCCCGTCGGGATGGAACAGCCGCTGGTAGGCCATCGGCGCCACGGCGAACGGCAGCCGTGACCGTGAGCCGAACAGCGTCGTTGCCGGGTCGGCGTCCGGCCCACCGCGCAGCACCCGCGGGACGACCGTCAGGCGATCCAGCGCCGCCCGATTCGCCGCCATCGTGGACTCGGTGCCGCTGCCGCCGGCGATGAAGTCACTCAACTCCGACGGCAGCACGGTCTCGGCCCACCGGCGGAGATCGTCGACCGAGTGCGCCTCCGCCACCGTGCTCAGCACGCCGGACACTAGGCGAGCCCGGACGTCTTCTGCTCGACCTCGACGGCCTCGTAGAGTGATTTGATGTTGCCGCTGCCGAACGTCGTCGCCCCGACCCGTTCGATCACCTCGAAGAAGAGCGTGCCACGCGGGTGGGTGGACCTCGTGAAGATCTGGTAGAGCTGGCCGTCGTGATCCTCGTCGGCGAGCACGTTCAGGGCGCGCAGGTCAGCGACCGAGTAACCGGCCGGCTCCAGCCGCTTACGCATCAGCGTGTAGTAGGCGCCGGGCGCGCGCAGGAACTCGACACCCGCCGCCTGCATCCCGCCGACCGAGCGGACCACGTCATCGGTGTCGAACGCAACGTGCTGCACGCCCGCGCCGCCGTGGCTCTTCAGGAACGTGTCGATCTGGCCCGGGTCCCTGCTGGTGTCCGGCGTGATCACGGTGAAGGTGACCGCACCGGACCGGCTCTGCACGACCCGGGAGTTCATCGCCTGGTTACCGACGACGATCCGCTCCGTGAAGATCGTCTCGAAGTCGAGCACCCGCTCGTAGAACTCGATGACATGGTCGAACTCGTCGGGCTCGACGCAGATCGCGAAGTGGTCCACTGAGCGCAGCCCGATACCGCCGGCCGCCTCGCCGACCGCAGGCGTGAAACCGGGCAGGAACTCGTCCGCGCCTGCTACACGCTGGACGAACGTGTGCAGCACGTCGCCGAAGGCCGCGATCGAGGCGGTGACCACGCCGTGGGTGGCCACCGGCTCGACCACCGGCCGCGCGCCCCGACGCACAGCCTCGAAAAAGGCGGCCGCCGCGTCCGGCGTTTCCAGCGCGATGTCGGCGACACCGAACCCGTGCTGGCTGACGTACATGCTGCCGGGGTGGTCGCTGGCGTCGGGCCGGGTCAGCACGAGCCGGACCGTGCCGGACCCGAGCAGGATCGAGTACTCCGTCCCCGGGCAGTCGTATTCGGCGGACACGCCGAACCCGTAACCACGGAACTCGTTGATCATCGAGTCTATGTCCGGAGTGTAGAACCGGACATGATCGACAGTGAGGTTTTGGAACGAGCTCATGGTCGGATCTCCTCCTCAGCCGGAGACGGCCGGACACGGCCGGTGAATCGATACGTGGCTGACCCGCCGCGCCACGCTGAACGGCTGTCGACACACTGGGCATTACGAATTCGGTTGCCGGACCGCGGAGGAATGGAAATGCGGCTGTTCAGCGCCGACTTCCCCACGCCCAGGCATGTTCTGAAAAATGTGCCGCGCCAATACAAGGCACCTCATAAATCGCGTGAGCGCACCCCATGTTGAAACGCGGCGAACGGCCCGATCAGTCGCCAATCACCGGAATGTCAAACCCGCGATATCACATTGACCTTTCTCGCCTTCGGGGCCAACCATAGACACAGAATCCCGGCGTCGACAAGGGGGGCTCCCCAGGGTCCGGAGCCCGGGGTCAGCCGTCCCCGTGGCGGCGCACCGCGTCCGCGGGCGCCCGATTCTCAATGGTCTGCGACGCCGCCGGCGACACTGGCGGCAGGGTGCGCTCGCGCAGGCCGAACCGCTCGTGCAGCCGGCGCAGCGGCTGCGGCGCCCACCAGTTGGCGCCGCCCAGCAGCGTCATCGTCGCGGGGACCAGCAGGCAACGCACGATCGTGGCGTCGACCAGCACCGACAGGGTCAGGCCCAGGCCGAGTTGCTGCACACTGCCGGTCCGCCCACTCGCGAAGCACACGAACACGATGACCATCAGCAGCGCGGCCGAGGTGATGATCCGGCCGGTCTGCTGTAGCCCACGGCGCACGGCGGTGTCACTGTCATGCCCAGCTTCCACGTACTCCTTGATTCGGCCGAGCAGAAACACCTCGTAGTCCATCGACAGGCCGAAGGCGAACGCCACCACGATGACGATGACGAACGGGTCGAGACCGCCTACCACCAGCATGTTCAACGGTCCGGCCAGGTATCCGTGCTCGAATACCGCCACCATGACGCCGAAGGTGGCGCCCAGCGAGACCGCGTTTGCGAGCACCGCCTTGATCGGCACGATCACCGAGCCGGTCATCGCGAACAGCAGGACGAGCATGGCCAGCACCGTGATGGCGATGCCGAGCGGGAGCGCCTTGCGGATCACCGACAGCGTGTCGACCAGCACCGCGGTATCCCCGATGACCCAGGACTGGCCGCTGTCCGGCCGGTCGGACCGCAGCCGGTGCACCAGGCCCTGCGCCTCGGCCCCCTGCGGCTCGCCCTTAACCTCGAACTGGACGCTGGCCAGCGTGTCGCTGATGGGCTGGGCGACGCCGACCGCGGCGACGGCCGGATCCGCGGCCCAGCCGGTCGCCCATCGCTGCAGGCCGGCGGCATCACCCGTGGCCACTACCCGCACGGCGGGCCGCTGCGCGACGTTGAAGCGGTCCTGCAGCGCGGTGGCGACCTGCTTGGCCTCGATGCTGTCCGGCAGGTTCTCGAGCTGCGGGAACTTGATCACCGCACCGAGCAGGGGCGAGCCGGCGAGCAGCAGCAACGCAACGGTCAGCGCCGCCACCACACCGGCACGCCGCTGTACCAACCGGGACAGCGCGGCGAAGAACCCGCGTTCGTCGGACGCCGCACCGGCCGCAACCCGGCGCTGCCTGTGGCGCGACGGCTTGATCCACCGGCCGACCAGCCCCAGCAAGGCGGCGGTGAACGTCAGCGCCGTCAGCATGGCGACGACCGCGATCGAGATGCCGGCGGCGGCGAGCGCCCGCAACTGGGTCACCTCGAACGCGAGCAGCCCGGTCAGCGCTCCGGCGACGGTCAGCGCACTGAACATGATGGTCCGCCCGGCGGTGGCCCAGGCGCGCGAGACCGCACTCTCCACCGGCACCCCGGACAACAGTTCCTCGCGGACTCGCGCCACCAGCAGCAGCCCGTAGTCGATGGAGAGGCCCAGGCCGAGCAGGGTGGTCACCGTGACCACGTTCTGGTCGAGGTCGACGAAAGTGCTGAACCCGAGCAGGAGCAGCATCGACCCGGCCATCGAGACCACTGCCGCGAGCACCGGCATTGACGCGGCGACGATGCCGCCGAAGACCACGATCAGCACCAGCAGGGTGATCGGCAGCGAGATGAGCTCAGCCCGCTGCACGTCGGACTGGACGGCCCGGTTCGTCTCCCGGTTGAGCGCGGCGTTGCCACCTACCTTGACGACGGCCGACTGCTGACCGGCAGCGCGCAACTTCTGCTCGACACTGTGCAATTGCACAGTCAGGTCGTCGATCACGGCGCTCTTCGCCGCCGGATCGGCGGATTTCAGGACGATCGTCACGATCAGCGCCCGCCGGTCGGCGGCGATCTGGCGGGCGGCCTGCGGCGTCTGGGCGTACGGCGGGTCCACCCGCAGCACCGCCGGGTTCTGCCCGAGGTCGTCCACCAGCCGGTTCACCACGTCGCGCACCCCGCTGGACGGGACGTCGACACCGTCGACCAGGGCGAGGATCTGGCCACCATCAGCCGTGCCGGCGGCGATCCGCCGCAACCCCTCGGCCGATTCGGTCGAGCCGGAGGCGGTGGCGTCCGCGAGCCGGCTGAACACCGGCCCGGAAGCCAGGGCGCCGCCCAGCACCGCCACGAGCCACAGGCTCACCACCAGCCAGCGATGCCGGAAACACCAACTTCCCACCGCCGCCACGAAGCCAGATGCCATGCCCGCGATCTCCTTCTACTCACGGGTCCTGCGGCGCCACGGGCACAGATTCATTCACGACCGCAATCACCCCCGGACCGGCTTGCGCCGACACAGTACCGCAGCCACATCCGAAATGTCGGACTACCATTGGTACGCATATTGCGTTTCCCGCTGGGCGTGGGAGCCGATCCGAGAGATCGATGGCCGCGGGTGATCCGGTCGGGGGTTCCGTGGCGCGGCAGCCACCATCTGATCGCCGCGATGACCAGCGACTACCGGCAACACGAGGGCCCTGCGGGCCTGGACGCGTGGACACCGCACTCGCAGAGCTTCTCTCCACGTGGGACATACTTCATTGGCGGGCGACGGTCAAGCACGACAATTCTGCGCCCGATCGGCGAGTCCTGGACGGCCCGGAAATATGCCCGAAATCAACCGCGAGGCTCCCGCGGCAATCATCTAGCGCTATATTGACCTCGGTACCTCATTATGGTGGGGCCGTCCGACCCGCGGGTGCACCCCGGGCCGGGCACTGCTCGTGCAACACGAAACGGACAGTGACAACGGGGGAAGTGTGAACAATTCAATCATCATCCAGGCTCCAGCCACCGTCGGCGAGACGCCGCGGCAACTCACCGTCGAATCCGGACAATCGGCGACCATCGGCGCGTGCGACTGCGGTCGTTGCGAAGTAGACCTTCGTATCAAAATCGGCGGGGCAACCTCTTTCAACGCACGGATCTCCGCGAACCCGGATTTTTGGACGCTGAGCAATCTCAGCTCCGCCGCATCGATCACCGTCATGAACATGGACGACTGGTATCAGTACGTGCTGGTCGAGCCGCGGCGGATGTCCATGCCGGTGCCGTTCGAGGTGGCGCAGATCGAGCTGACGGCGCTGCCCGACGGGCCGAAACTGGCCGTCTTCGGTCACGAACCGCAGTACTACGCGGCCCAGGTCCGCCCGCCGACCACCTGCGCGACCACGACCCGGCGCCCGCTGCTGGACCGGGAGGCCACTTACTACACCGTGCTCAAGGAGCTCAGCAAGGACCGGCTGAACGGCATCATGGAGACCAGCCTGCCCACGTCCGCCGAGATCGCCGAACGACTCAGCCCCACCCACGGCAGCATGACCAGCCGGGCCGTCGACGCGCACATCAAATATGTGAGCGACAAGCTGCGCCTCCCCAGGGGCGCCAACCGGGACGCCCTGGTCGCGTTCGCGATTCGGTCCAGCCTGGTGAGTCTGCACTCCTGACGCCACAGTCCGCCGAGTACGGTGTGGTGATGCAACGGCGCTTCCCACCCGGCCGTGCAGGGCCCCGATGGCCGCTGGCTGACGGTGCGGCAGCCCTGGTGGTGATCGCGGTGTTCTGGCTGTCCCCGCTGTTCGCGGCGGACACCTGGTGGCGAGCCGCCCTCGGCGCCGCACTGGCGCTGGTCACCGCCGCGTGCGTGATGCTCCGGCACCGGTCCCCTGCGGCGGCGACCGCGGGAGCGGGAGCCGCCACCGTCGCCGCCGGCCTGCTCGGCGTCTGTGCGGATCCGATGCTCGCCACCGCCTGGTGCCTCTACGCCCTGGCGCGCAAGCGGTCCGCGCGAATCCGAAACAGCGTCGTCGCCCTGGTCTGTCTGTTCGCACTGCTGCTGGCGGTGACCGGGGTGGACACCGGCAGTCCGGACCACCCCGGCAGCCGGGTGGTGCTCGCCGCCGCCGCGCTGACCGCCGCCTGGCTGCTCGGCACGGCGGTCGGCCGAGAGATGGAGTCCGCGCGGGAGGCCGAGCGCGCCCGGGTACAGCTGGACGTGGCGCGGGAGGTGCACGACGTGGTCGGCCACGCCCTCGGGGTGATCTCCGCGCAGGCCAGTGTCACCCGCAGCCTGCCCGACGCCGACGAACGGGAACTGCGCGGCACGCTGGGGGACATCGAGACCCACGCCCGGGAGGCACTGCACGAGATACAGGCCCTGGTGCGGGGCCTGCGGAATTCCGGGACCACCCAGGGCGGGCCCGGCCCGACCGGTCGCGTCCCGAGCATCGCCGAACTCTCGCCGATGATCGACGACGCCCGTGCGGCCGGGCTCACCATCGACGCCCACCTCGACGCCGTCCCGGACGCGGGCGACGGCACCCGGTTGGTGGTGTTCCGCATCGTCCAGGAGGCTCTGAACAACGTTATCCGTCATGCCCCCGGTGCCCGATGCTCGGTCCGGGTCAGCCACGCCGACGAGGAGATCCAGGTGTGGGTCCGCGACCACGGCTCGTCCGTCCCCGGCGCGGGCACCGGGTCCGGGCTCGGGCTGCAGGGTATGCGTGAGCGTGCGGCGCTGGCGGGTGGGACCGCGTCCTGGCGGCGGCCGCCGGGCGGCGGCTTCGAGGTCAGCGCCCGGCTGCCGGTGGCGGGGCGACGATGACGACCGAGGTCACCGTCTTCCTCGCCGACGACGACGCGGGGTTCCGGCAGGCGTACCGGAGGCTGTTCGACCGGACCGACGGCTTCCGGGTCGCCGGGGAGGCCGCCGACGGTGCCGAGGCGGCCCGGCTGATCGCGGCCCGGCGGCCGGCCGTGGCGCTGCTCGACGTACAGATGCCGGGAATGGACGGTCTCGAGGTGGCGCGGGACGTCCTGGCTACCACGTCCACGAAGGTGATCATGCTGACCACCTTCGACCTGGATGAGTACGTGCACACGGCGCTGTCGCTGGGTGTCTCTGGATTCCTGCTGAAGAACGCGGCGCCGCAGGAAATGTTGCAGGCGGTGCGTACGGTGCACGCCGGTCACGCCATGCTCGCGCCGGAGGTGACCGGACGGCTGCTGGAACGACTGGCCCCGCCCCCGCCGGAACGCGCCCACGCCTTCGCTGGGCAGGTGCTTTCCGAACGTGAACTGCAGGTGGTCCGTTGCGTGGCGCGAGGCTACTCCAATCAGCAGATCGCTGACGAGCTGTTCCTGAGCCTGGAGACGGTGCGGACCTACCTGCGGCGGATGTTCGCCAAGCTGGGCGTCAACGACCGGACCCACCTGGCCGTGCTCGCCTATGAGGCGGGCCTGCTGCGCGATCCGCGGTAGGTGTCTACTTCCGGGTGACGCGGGCGGCGGCCGCGATGTCGCATGCTTTCGTCGTGATCGAATTCAAAGGCGTAACCAAGCGGTACGGGAGGAAGGTCGCCGTCGCCGAGGTCACCTTCTCGGTGCGGCCCGGTAAGGTCACCGGGTTCCTCGGGCCCAACGGCGCCGGCAAATCCACCTCACTGCGCGTGTTGCTGGGCCTGGACCACGCGACGTCCGGCACCGCACTGATCGACGGCAAACGCTACCGGGATCTGCGATACCCGCTGCGTACGGTTGGGGCGCTGCTCGACGGCGCCCAGCCGGCCCCGGACCGCCGTGGCGTCGATCACCTGATCTGGATCGCCCGGTCCAACCGGATCCCGCGCTCCCGGGTCGGGGAGGTTCTCGACGCGGTCGGTCTCACCGACGCCGCCAAGCAGCGAGTGAGCAAGTACTCGCTGGGTATGCGGCAGCGGCTCGGCATCGCCGCCGCCCTGCTCGGTGACCCTGCCGTGCTGATCCTCGACGAACCGGTGAACGGCCTGGACCCGGACGGCATCCGCTGGATCCGCAACTTCCTGCGCGATTACGCCACCCAGGGCCGGACCGTGCTGCTCTCCAGCCACCTGATGACCGAGATGGCCGGCACCGCCGACGACGTGGTGGTGATCGCGAACGGCCGGATCGTCGCGGACGGCTCGCTGCCGGAGATCACCCGGGGCCATGCGTCCCTGGAGGCGGCGTTCTTCGCCCTCACCGGCGAGCAGAAGCAGGTGTGGGCATGAGCGTGCTGTTCGCCGCCGCCGGGGCGGAGCTCTCCAAAATCAGATCATCGCGGATCGTCTGGCTGATCACCGGCGCGGTCATCGCGCTGCACCTGCTGATCGGCCTGGCGAACCTGCGCAACACCTCGACCGCTGTCGAGGGCATCACCCCGGACGGTCTGATCGAGATCTTCGCCGGTGAACACCAGCCCGCCGGAGAGGCGCTGATCGACCTGCTCGTCTCCTTCTCGCTGCAGATCGTGGTGATGTTCCTGCCGATCATCGCGGCGGTGATCGCCGGCCAGGAGTTCCGGGAAGGGCACCTGGCCCAGTCCGTCCTTGCGGTGCCGCGGCGGGGCCTGCTGATGGCCGCGAAGGCGATCGCGCTGGTGGTGTTCATGGCGGGGGTCGCGATCCTGGTCGAGCTGATCAGCAACGCTTACATGTTCCTGGCCGTCAAGGACTGGGATCCTGGTCTGCTGCTCGGCACTGACACTCTCGCCGATCACGGCAAGCTGCTCGCCCTCGCGGTGCTGGTCTCGCTGGTCAGCTTCGCGATCACCACGCTGGCGCGCAGCACCCTGATCGGAATCGTGGTATCGGTGCTGCTGATGGCACTGGCGATGACACAGGTGCTGGCGCGGACGGTTCCGGCGGTGGACGCCCTGCTGCCGGTCAGCGCCGGGCGCAACCTGCTGCTCGAACCCGCCGATGCCGACCTGTCGTCGAGCGCGGGGTACGCCGCCATCGTCCTGGTGGCGTGGGCGCTGCTGTCCACCCTGGCCGCCGGTCTCCTCCTCAGCCGCCGGGACGCCCGATGACCGCCGCGGACACCGCCCGGCCGGCGATCCGGATGACCGATCTCGTGGCGGCGGAACTCACCAAGATCCGCAGTCTGCCAGCGACGTGGATCGCCCTGGCCGTCGCGGTGGTCGCCAACGGCGCGCTCGGCTTCATCGCGGCCACCGACGTTGTCCGTCTCGCCGGTGACAGCGGCCCGACCAGCATCGCCCAGATCGGCACCCTGATGCTGGCGCCGGTCTACGCGTTCCTGGCGATCGCGGTGTTCGCGGCCGGCACCGAGTACCGGGGCGGGCAGTTGCGCCTGAGCCTCGCCGCCGTACCCGGCCGCGGCCGCTTCCTCACCGCGAAACTGCTGGCCACCCTGGCGGCGAGCCTGGTCGCGGCGGTTCTGGTGGTGCTTCCGAGCCTGGTGCTGCGGGAAGCGCTCGGCGACCTGGGTCGCTACCTGGTGGCGTACCTGCTGCTGGCGCTGATCGGGTACGGCCTCGCGTTCACCGTCCGCACAGTGGTCACTCCGATCGCGGTCCTCTCCGCCTTTCCGATCCTGATCTCGACCACCCTGGGCGGTCTCTGGCCGGAGGCCGTCCGGCTGCTGCCACACGAGGCGGCGCTGAGCCTGCTGGGCATGCCGGCGGACCCGGCCACCACGCTCAGCCCGGGCGCTGGCCTGCTGGTCCTCGCGGCGTGGGCGGCCGGGTCCGTGGCGGCCGCCTGGATTCTGGTGATCCGGCGCGACGTCTGACCCAGTGACCGATGGCCCGCGTGGTGCCGGGTCAGGGGGCCGGCGGCTGGCGTGCCTGCTGCGAGTGGTGGTCCAGCAGGCGGGTGAGTAGTTGCACGAACTGGTCGCGTTCGGCGGGGAGCAGCGGGGCGAGCAGCTCTTCGTGGAGGTCGTCCAGGACCTTGTCGAGGCGGCGCAGATGCCGGCGGCCCTGGGTGGTGATCGTGATGACGTTGCGGCGGCGGTCGCCGGGATCCGGCGCCCGCTCGACGAGGCCGCGCTCCGCCAGTTCGTTGAGGACGCCGACCATGTCGCTGCGGTAGATGCCGGCGCGTCGGCTCAACGTCGCCTGGCTGCCCGGGCCGTACGCCTGCAACGAGGCGAGCACGGCGTAGTGCCACCTGCGGGCGTCGGCCTTGGCCAGCCCTTCGGTCACCAGCCGGTCCGACTGGGCCGTCAAATGTGACAGCAGGCGGCTGGCGCGTCGACGCAGCCTGTCCGGCGTCTTCATCCCGCCATGGTCGGGCATGTGCGCGGCTTCGTCCCTGCCGGTCATGACGCTGATCATACCCCCGTTGCGTTAGTCGGACTAACGACATACGTTCGTTCTTGCCATAAACGTTAGAGGCACGAACGTTAGGCTAGTGAACGGATTTGGAGATCATCGTGACGACCGCGACCCCTGCCTTCGGTGCCGCCCTCATCGGCCAGACCGAGAAGGCGCTCAACGCGATCCTGGACCGGCAGCTCGCCGGGACCGGCCTCACCGAACCCCAGTGGGTGACCCTCACGCTGACCGTGGTCAGCGGCGAAAACATCGACCGGGCCGAGCTCATCCGCCGCGTCGGCGCTGCCACCCAGTTCAGCCCGGCGGCGGTGGCCGAACGCATCACCGAGTTGACCGCCGCAGGGTTCCTGCGCGACGGAGGCGACGGCCGCGTCCAGGTCACCGACGAAGGGCAGGAGCGCTGGACGCACGTCCGCACCGCGATCCGCCCGATCACCCAGCGGCTGTGGGGCGACCTGCCGGCCGAGGATCTGGCCACTGCGGGCCGTGTCCTGGGCATCGTCCTGGACAGGGCGAACGCGGTGCTGGTCGCCCCCTGAACCCCCACGTAGGCAGGGCGCCCGGAAGGAACCATCGCGTCCGTGACCTCGCGGCCCGCAGGCCTCACCCGGTCTGCGGGCCGCCGCGATCGGCGAGATCGCCGAACTCCCCGGCGTGGTGAGAAAGGCATCGAAGAACGCCGCGCGGCCTAGGATCGGGCCATGCCCTGGACCGCGAGCGACCTCGACCGATTCGAGGCCTCCAGACCGCGCCTGGAGGCCATCGCCTACCGCCTCCTCGGTTCCGCCGGCGAGGCCGAGGATGCCGTGCAGGAAACGTTCCTGCGCTGGCAGGCCGCCGACGTCGACCGGATCGAAGTCCCCGAGGCCTGGCTGACGAAGGTCCTCACCAATCTGTGCCTCAACCAGCTCACCTCCGCGCGGGCCCGCCGCGAGACCTATGTGGGCCAATGGCTTCCCGAGCCGCTGCTCTCCGGGGACCCGATGCTCGACCCGGCGGACACCGCCGAGCAGCGCGAATCGGTCTCGTACGCGGTCCTCACCCTCCTGGAGCGCCTGTCTCCCAACGAGCGGGCGGTGTACGTGTTGCGGGAGGCCTTCGACTACCAGCACCGCGAGATCGCCGAGATCCTCGACATCACCGAGTCCGCCAGCCAGCAGATCTTCCACCGCGCCAAGAAGCACGTCGCAGACGGCAAGGCCCGTACCGAAATCGACGAAACGGCCGCCCGGCGGATCGTCGAGGAGTTCCTGGCGGCCGCCACCGGCGGCAAGATCGAGCGGCTCGTGCGTCTGCTCACCGAGGACGCCATCTCGGTCGGCGACGGCGGCGGGAAGGTCCCGGCCCGCGCCAAGGCGTTCGAGGGCGCCGTCGCGGTCGCGAAGTTCCTGCGAGGGCTGTTCAATCCGAGCGAGGCCAAGCGCGCCCTCCTCGGCGGCGCGGTCGAGGTCTACGCCTGGACCGCCAACGGGGAACCCGCTGTCGTGGCCGTCGTGGGCGGCCGGGTCATCAGCGTCATGTGCCTGCAGGTCACCGCCGAGGGCATCGCCGCGATCCGCAACCAGGTCAACCCCGACAAACTCGAACGCGCGACCGCGCGCTGGGCGGCCGCCGACCACGGAAAGCCCCTGATCAACGCCTTCTGATCGCTATGTGAGGTGCTTCATATCGCGTTCCTGTCAGGAAACGGCGGGCCGTCCGGTTCAGGTGGCAAACCCGCGGCATGACAGGAGCAAAGAAATGCAGCACCGCATCATCGTCCTCGGAGCCGGATACGCCGGAGCCATCGCCGCCGGTCGCCTCGCCAAGCGGCTCCACCGCAAGGACGTCGCCATCACCCTCGTCAACGCCGAGCCCGACTTCGTCGAACGCGTCCGCATGCACCAGCTGGCGGCCGGCCAGGACCTCGAGGCCCGGCCACTCAGCGAAATGTTCGCGGGCACCGGCGTCGAACTGAGGCTCGCAAAGGCCACCGGCGTTGACGTCGACCGCAAGACCGTCGCCATCATCGACGCGATCGGTGCCCGAGAACTCGCCTATGACACGCTCGTCTACGCCCTCGGCAGTGGTTGGAACACCAGAGGCGTCCCCGGGGCCGCCGAGCACGCCTACGAGATCGCCAGCCGTCCCGGAGCACTCCGGCTGCAGGAACGCCTGGCCCGCCTCGACGCCGGGCAGACCGTGCTCGTCGTCGGCGGCGGTCTCACCGGCCTGGAGGCCGCGACCGAGATCGCCGAGGCCCGCCCGGACCTCGACGTCGCCCTCGCCGCCCGCGGCGGCCTCGGCGATTGGCTCTCGCCCAAGGGCCGCGAGCACCTGCGGAAGGTCTTCGACAAGCTCGGGATCACCGTGCACGAGCGGGCCGCCGTCACCGGTGTCGAGGCCGATCGCGTCACCACCGCCGACGGCAAGGCCATCCCGGCCGCGGTCACCGTGTGGACCACCGGCTTCGCGGTCCACCCGATCGCGAAGGCGACCGCCCTGGAGGTCAGCGACAACGGCCAGATCGTCGTCGACGGGACCATGCGCTCGGTCTCCCACCCGGAGGTGTACGCCGTCGGCGACGCCGCCATGGTGATGGGCCCCGGGGACAAGCCGCTGCGGATGGCGTGTGCCTCAGGAGGTCCGACCGCGTGGCAGGCCGCCGACGGAATCGCAGCGCGCCTGACCGGCGGGAAGCTCCCGAACGTGCCGATCCGCTACTTCAATCAGTGCATCTCACTGGGCCGCAAGGAAGGTCTGATCCAGTACGTCACCGCCGACGATCGCGCCGTGCGGTCGGTCCTGACCGGACGCCTCGCCGCCATCTACAAGGAACTGGTCTGCAAGGGCGCCGCCTGGGCAGTCGCCCACCCGACGGTCGGGCTGCCGACCCGGCGCCGCCACATTATGCAGAAACGGGCTGCGGCGGGCTCAGCCGTCAAGACGCTGGCGTAGCGCACAAAGCGGAGCGGGCGCCCTCGATGCTGCCGTTGCCGGGGTGCACCGCCCGCGCGACCATGCCGCTCGCCTGGCTCCTCAACACCAGCCCAACGGAGCAGAACCTCGACTGACCGGAAGCCACCTCATCGAGGGTCAGTCCTCGGAGTCGTCAAGTCCCTCGTCAAGAGGCGAAGCGGAAGAGTCACGCTGGACCGGGGCCGGTGTAGGCAGGACACCGAGACCGACCCGTTCCAGAGCGCTGCGATGGACCTCAACCGTGAGTCCATTTTCAGCGCTCTGCTCATCCGGCTCGTGGCCACCCGGCGAGGCAAACTTCCTTGGACGCCGCGTTAGCATCGATGCGGCGCGAGCGGGCCACTGCCCGCCTGAAGGGGAGGCCAGTGGCGGCGACACGGATATCGCTCCGGCGGTGGGCCGGCGTGCCCAGATGGGTTCGGGTTGTGGTGTTCGCCGCTGTCGGTGTCTTCGCGTACGGCGGGATCGTTCACCTGGGCGACCTGCTCGGGGTCCGGCCGGGTGGTCCTAACCTGTCCATGCCCATCTGGCTGATGTGGTATTTCGCCTCGCTGACCGTCTTCGATCCGCTCGCGGCGCTGTTGCTGGCGCTGCGTCGGATCGAAGGGCTGCTGCTCGGCTGTGTCGTGCTCGCCAGCGACGCGGTGGCGAACGGGTATGCCAACTACGTGCTGGACAGCGCTCCGGGGGTCACGCTCGGCCGGATCGGGCAAGCGATCATCACGGCTCTCGCGGTCGCCCTTATCGCGGCGGCGCCGAGGGCTTCGCCCTGGCTGCATCGGCCGGGACGTTTCCGGCCAGATCGGACCGTTTGACCGTCGGCAACGCGAGCACCTGCGAGACGGGCTCTTCCACGACGAGGTGCTGTGGCAGAAGGAGCGCGAACTGTGCCCTGAGGGCACCTGCGTCAACGCGCGGCGGCGAACGCC
Source organism: Micromonospora sonchi (assembly GCF_014646235.1). GTDB lineage: Bacteria > Actinomycetota > Actinomycetes > Mycobacteriales > Micromonosporaceae > Micromonospora > Micromonospora sonchi. The sequence continues at coordinate 157,851 of NZ_BMNB01000015.1, forward strand.
AGGAACGGGCTGGGCTGCCCGCTCCAGGACACGTGCAGCGCCTCCCGCGCCCGGGTGCTCGCCACGAACAGCAGGCACCGCTCCCGAAGCAGGTCGCTCGCGTGCTGCATCGGGTCCACGTCGGCCGGCGTGACCTCCTTGGCGAACGGCACCGCCCGCGCCGTCACGCCGACGACCGCCACACAGCGGAACTCCAGCCCTTTCATCGCGTGCATGGTGGCCAGCCGGACCCCGTCGACATCCGTTCCAGGCTGGTCCCGAACCCGGATCGCCGGGATCCCGGCGGCGGCCAACTCCTCCTGCACGCTGCTCAGCGTGGTGTTGAACCGGGCGCACACCGCGATCTCGCTCGCCGCCACACCCTGCTTGAGCCACTCCCCCACCCGGTCCACCAGCGCGACGATCTCGGCCTGGCTCGTCGGATACCCGGCGGCATGGGGTTGCTTGCCGTGCAGCAGCGACCGGTAGCCGGTGAGGCTGTCCTCGCCCTCGCCGCCGAGTTCCTCGACCCGCGATCCGACGAGCACCCTGGTGGACCAGGAGAGGATCTCCTCGGTGCTGCGGTAGTTGACGCGCAGCCGGCTGCTGCGCCCGGTGACCGAGATGCCGAGCGCGGCCAGCGAAACCCGGGAGTCGTAGATTCGCTGGTGCGGGTCGCCGGTGATGAACAGGTCGTCGGGGCCGGGTGGCACAGCGGCGCGCAGCACCCGCCACTGTGCCGGATGCAGGTCCTGCGCCTCGTCGACCACCACGTGGTCGTACCCGTGCTCGGTGAGGTCGGCGTCGCCGAGCAGGTCCGCCGCCCGCGCGCAGATCTGGAGGTGGGTGGCGGTGCCGGCGGCCGACAGCTCGGCGGTGAACATCTCCACGGCCTCCCACACCCGGTCGCGCTGCCGGGGGCCCAGCGCGGAGCCGCGGCCACGCCGACTCGCGGCACGGTACGCCTCGCGGTCGCGTACGTCGTGGCCGAGGATGACGTGCCGGAACTCCTGGGCCAGGAACTGCTCGGTCCAGGGCAGCGTTAGCCTGCGGCACACCCGGCGCCAGACCTGCCGCTCGTCGACGTCCCCGATCGGGCTCGGCACCCGGCCGGCGAGGGCCCGCATGGTGCGGTTGGCGAAGGCGTTCACCGTGGTCACCTCCACCCGCGCCAACTGTTTCTCGTCGGCGAGCAGCAGCGCCAGGTTCTCCTGCAGGCTGGCGGCCAGGGCGTTGGTGTACGTGGTGAGCAGCACCCGACTGTTCGGCGTACGGGAAAGCAGGTGCTTGACCCGGTGCAGCGCCGCCACCGTCTTCCCGGTGCCCGGCCCGCCGGTCACCTGCGCCGGACCGTGGTACGAGATCCGGTACGCGACCCGCCGCTGCGACGGGTGCAGGAACACCCGCCAGGCGGCGAACGGTTTGTCGAGGACCTCGGCCAGTTCGTCTGGGCTGGTGACCAGGGTGATCCGGCTGGTTGTGTTCGCGATCGCGATCTCCAGGCTGTCGCTCGCCTCCGGCGTCGCGGCGGCCGGCCGACGCACGGTCACCACGTCGCGGTGGACCTCGTCCGGGGTGAAGCCCTCGGCGAGGTACTGCAACACCTCGAACTGGTCCTCCGGCAGCAGCGTGCCGAACGCCTCCAGCTGTGGTTTGTCGACGATCGTGCGTACCGCCCGCAGCACCTGGTCGTCGATGCCGAGGTCGCGCAGCACGGTGTCGGAGTGTTTGGCGAACAGCAGGCGCGGCGCCTGCGCGGCGGCCTTCTCCAGCGCCGGGGTGAGCTGCTCGATGGCGACGACGTTGCGGACCTCCAGGGCCCGGGTCGCGCTGTTCACCGTGTAGAGCCGCTTCGCGGCCCACCCGTACGCGTCATCGTGCGGCACCACGTTGAGCAGCAGGAACGTGTCGCTGCCGTCGTCGGGCGCGAGCACCACGCCACGCCAGAAGTCGGTGATCCGGATGGTCCGCATCCGCGGGTCCCGCGCGTTGTTCACCGACTCCAGGTGCAGTCCCTTGTCGGCGTGCAGCTCGGCGACGGTGAGCCGTTGGAACTTCTCCATCGCCTTGCGTACGCCGGCCTTGACCGGCTTCTCCAGCACGTCATAGCTCTGCCAGAAACTGTTGGCGAAGGCGAGCTGCGGCACGGGCGAACCCTCCGGGTGGTGGGAACCTACTCGGTGAAGAGCGAGGCCGGGGTGGGCGTTTGCGCCTGGTCGTAGAACCAGCTCAGGTGATCGAGCAGCGCCTCGCGGGCACCGGCGTCGGTGAGGACGGTGAGGGGAAAGCCCGGGCGCAGAGCGATCTTCGCGGCGGGGATGTCCACACCCGGTAGGTCGTTCAGCCGCTGGCGCAGCTCTTCCCGCAGGGTGATGTCGTCGAACGGCGTACGCACGTTCAAGTGCTGAAACACGATCTCGAACTTGCCGCTCGGGTAGATCGTCGCCGGCCAGATGTTGCCGAGTTCGTGTTCCTTGCCGCGCGCCATGAGGAAGCAGGACGTTTCCCCGCCGCTGCCGTAGAGCAGGGTGCCGCCCAGCGTGGTCCATGCGTCGAGTACGACGTGGATGGCGGTGGCGACCGAGGGGCCTTGCAGGCTGGTCAACTGCTCGATGAACCGGGCTGGGTAGTCGACGTTTCCGACCGGCCGCTGTCGCGGCAGCCGCTCGGGCAGGTCGTCCGGCGTCACGCCAGCCAGTTGCGCCAGTTCCTCGGTGCCGATGCGCTGGGACTGGTCGGCCCGGCCATGTTCGTCGAACTTGACGCCCTCCGCGCCCAGCAGCTCACGCGGGTCGTCGGTACGGCCCGGATCAGGCCAACGGAAGTTGGCCGCCACGAGGCCATCGGCCTGCAGAACCCGGTGAGCGTTCGGGGCCGGGTGTTTGGCCAGCCGGGTGCCCACCGGTAGCGGTGCCGTGCCGATGAGTGCGGCGATGTCGCCGTACGTCGTCCAGGACCCGGCGGGCAGCTCGGCAAGCGCCTTGTTCATCAGGCCCCACAGGGCATCCGACTGCTCGGCCGCCTGCTCGGTGGGGCCAGGCCAGAGGGTGACGATGCGTGCGGCGAGGGCGTCGGCCCTGGCGTGGATCTCGGTACGACCCCAGTTTTCCTGTCGGGCGATCTTCTGGTTCAGCTTGATGCCGCTCCTCGCCAGGTCCGCCTGCTTGAGCGCGAACGACTTGTTGCCGAGTTCCGAGTTGTAGCCGGTGAGGGTCAGATTCCCCAGCGTGTGCACCAGGGCTTCGTGCGCCTCGGCGAAGTTCTCGTCCGGGCCGAGGTCGGCGGCCAGCATCTGCCGCCACTCGGCCGTCGGGGTTTGCGGCAGGACATGCTCGATGGCCAGGGCATCCGGCTGCACCGGCTCCTTGCTGCCAAACGACTCCTCCAGCCACTGGAGGATCAGCTTGCGCTGGTGCGCCCGTCCGTTGAGGTAGAACGGAATCGATCGCACCGCAGCCCCAACACTGGCGTCGCTGGCATAGTGCTTGCGGCCGGTCGACAGGTACGCCCGAACCGCCTCGTCCACCGGCACCTCGGGGCTCATCTCGGTGACGATGCTGAGCAGAATCCGGTTGATGTTGGCGGTGGCGCGGCCGATCAGCAGGCGCCGGACGAAGAAGCTCTCCACATACCGCATGGCCGAGGCGACCTGCTCCGAGGTCGCCGTGCCCTGCTCACGGCGGTCGAGCAGGTGCAGCAGCAGCGGGTAGACGGTGGTCGTGCCCCAGGCGCGCAGCCGCTCCAGCCGCTGCCGTACACCCGCGTCCTTCTCCTCGGCGGGGTTGAGGATGATCCGTAGTAGCGCACCGAGCTGGCTGAACCGTCGGACCTCCGCCTCGATCTCCTCTTCGGAGCGCAGCCGGTTCAGCCGGGTTTGCTGGGCGGCGTAGACGTCGGTCTGCTTGACACGCGGGTCACGGTGTACCAGATCGAGCCAGAACAGCAGCACCAGGTCGTCGGGCGCCAGATGCTCCTGCAATGGCAGCCAGAGGGTCTGGTAGACGGCCTCGCCCCGGGTCGGCAGGCGCATGAAGAGGTAGTTGCGCAGCAGGTCGGCCTGGGACAGGCGCAGGCCGGTGTTGTTGAGCGACTCGAAGATCCGGTAGACGTTGTCGCCGGCCTGCGCGGTGACCGACACCAGTGCCAGGCCGGAGATGACGGCGTTCTCGATGCGCTCGATGTCGAGCGGGTCGTCGGGGTCATCGGCGGCGGCCAGTTGCGCGCCGAAGAAGCGGTACGCCTCGCCGATCGGGTCGGCGCCGCCGGCCTGCGGCGTCGAGTCCACACACGCCAGATAGGCGGCCCGGTTGGCCTGGGTCGGGACGAGCTTCAGCCGCTGCGGCTCCGCCTTGAACGGGTTGACCAGATACTGCATGTGGATGCGCTGGTGGTGCTCGGGGCCCTCGTGCCTGGCACGGTGATCGCGGATCGCGCAGAGCAGGATGGTCAGGGTGGTGAGCCGCTGCTGCCCGTCCACCACCAGGTACTCCGCGACCCCGGCGGGTCCGATGTTCGGGCTGGGCGCCAGCACGAGCGAGCCGATGAAGTGCGTCGCCGTCGGATCCTCGATCTGGTCGTCGGCAAGCTTGCGGATGTCGTCCCACAGCCGCGTGAGCTGGGTCTTCGACCACGAGTACGTGCGCTGGTAGAGCGGCACCTGATACTGCTTCGCGCCTTCCAGCAGCTCCCGCAGAATCGTCTCGCGCGCCGCAACCATGCAGTCGACTCCTCGCTGTGATCTGACCTTGAGTCCGGCAAGACAACCAGAGCAACAGCGGGCAGGGCAACCCACGAAAGGGGTAAACGGTAAGATGTCGACCTGACCGCGTGTCGGCTTCCCGACAAACGGCGGTCAGGCCGACTTCAATGCCCCATCGGCGGCGTACGTCGCAATGATCGCGCCCGTGCTGGTCACCTTGCTGTCGACCAGCCGCAGCGGTCGGTGTGCGTTGTCCTCGCGGAAGAGGCGCTTGCCGCCTCCCACCAGCACCGGGTCGATCATCAGCCGGAGCTCGTCCACCAGATCCAGACCCAGCAGGGTCTGGACGAGCCCGGGGCTGCCAATGACATGCAGGTCCCGCCCCGGCTCCGCCTTCAGCCTGCGCACCGCCGCACCGATGTCGCCTGCCAGCAGCGTCGAGTTCGGCCAGCCCAGCGGCTCGGCGAGGGTCGCCGAGGCGACAAACTTGGGCAACGTGTTGACAGGTCATCGAGGTAGCCGGTATGCCAACCACCGTGCCGGAAGCCACCGGATGAATCCTCATCGGCATAACTCGGCGCCTGCACCACCCCGTCCAGGGTCACGAACTCGTTTGCGATCACCTTCCGCACCCGCAGCCTCCTACCGGTCGTCGTCCGCCGCTCCACCTGCAGGGCGGAGCAGCTCTGTCACCGGCTAGGACGGAGCCAGCCGCCCGACTTCGACATGCAGCACGGGCCAGGGCCCGCCTCCCCGCCACTGCCCTGTTGTCGGTCTCTCTCCGAACTCCTCTGCGGAGGTGCCTGGCTGGCTCGGCCTCGCGGCCGCAGGCGTCACCCGGTCTGCGGTCCACCGCGATCGGCGAGGTTGCCGAACCAGGTGAGGGCGTGCCGTCCGGAGGCGATGCCGTAGTCCAGAGTCGCTCGCTGGTACGCGGCCACATCGCGGAACTCGGCCGGCACCTCCATCGTGTCGAGGTGCTTCTTGAGGGCGGTGAGCTGGGCGAGGTCGGCTGCGGCCCGCTCCTGGATTCGTCGCAGCACCGGTGGGCGATCCGCGGGGTCGAGCAGGCCCAGGAAGAACAGTCGGGCAAGCGCCGCTGTCTCCAGGTCCGCCCCGCTGAGTTCGCCCGTCATCCAACGGTGGAACTCCTGTCGGCCCGCCTCCGTGGTGCGGTAGACCTTCTTGCCGCGTCCGCCCGGTTCGGTGCTCGCCACCTCGATCAGATTCTTGTCGAGCAGCGTGTCGAGGGCTCGTTTGATGCTGCCTGAGCTGGCGCTGTAGAACAGCGCGACGCCCGCCTCGAAGCTTTTGATCAGGCCGTACAGGCTCTGCGGGGCGAGCAGCAGCAGGCCCAGGATCACGTGTGCCACATCTTGATCCTACTCGGTTGACTCTCTTAGACATGTCTAGTAGGTATGTTGTCATGCGAGAAAGACCCGTGCGTACGTTCGCGACACCCGGCAATCGCGTGACCGACGAGGTCAACGCCGGCCTGAGCAAACTCGTGCAGAGCTTGAGCGCCAAACCCGGTCTGCACCACGTCAGCCTCGCCCTGTCCAGCGCCGACGGGCAGCGCCACTGGGCGGGCGGGTCCGGGCCGGAGGGCACCGACGAGCCGGAGGTACGCCCCGAAGCACCCTTCTTCATCGCCTCGATCACGAAGCGGTTCATCATCACGCTCGTCCTGCAGGCCCATGAGCGCGGCGAACTCGACCTCGACGCCCCGATCTCCACCTACCTGCCCGCGTCCGTCACCACCGGGCTGCACGTGCGGCGCGGGCTGGACCGGACACCGCAGATCACCGTACGCCACCTGGCCAGCCACACCTCCGGCCTGCCGGACTTCTTCGAACGACGCCGCGGCGCCGCCAGCCTGTACCGGCAGTTGCGTGCCGGGCACGACACATCCTGGACCTTCGAGGACGTCCTCACCATCACCCGCGAGCAGCAACGCCCCCACTTCGCCCCGCAGGACCTCACCGCCGCGACGCAGCGGGCACGCTACTCCGACACCGGGTTCCAGTTGCTGATCCGGATCCTGGAGAACGCCACCTCCAGTACGTTCCCCGAGCTCCTCACCGGACGCATCACCGGCCCGCTCGGCCTCACCCACACCTGGCACCCCGCCGCCGAGCCCGCCGAGCCTGATCTGCCCGCACCCCTACCCCTGCACGCCCGGCGGCGGCGCGTGGACGTTGGCCGGGTCATCGCATCGACCAACGACCTGTTCAGCACCACCGATGATCTCCTCGCTTTCGAGCGGGCGCTCGTGGCCGGTCAGCCCTTCGAGGACCCGAACACCCGGCACCTGCTGACCGAGCGCCGCAACCGGCTGCGCAACGCCCCGGTCCTCAGCTACGGCCTCGGCACCATGTTCTTCAAGGTCAACCGGCTGATGTCGCCACTGCGCGGGCCGGTAACCCTGGTGGGGCACTCGGGGTCGACCGGCACCTGGCTGTTCACCTGCCCGGAACTCGACCTGCACCTGACCGGCACCGTCGACCAGACCGAGGCTCGGAGCCTGCCGTTCCGCATCATGGCCGCCTGCCTGCGGATCTGGGCCGGCTGAACCGGACGGTCCGCGACCGTCCGGTTCAGACCGGAGAACGCTGCCCTACGCGGCCGCAGGTCGGTAGCGTACGTCCAACTCGGCCGTCGGATCGTCGGCGCCGACGCGGTGGAGGTAGATCGGGCGGCCGCCGAGGTGCTCGTAGAGCCGGATGCCGTCACCCAGCAACACCGGCGCGATGTGCAGGTCGATCTCGTCGATCAGACCACGTTCGAGAAGTTGACGGCCAATGTCCGCCGACAGCACCTCCACGTTCTTGCCGTCGGCTGCCGCCAGCGCGATCCGCACCGCCTCCGCCACGTCGCAGTCGAGGAATGTCACCCGATCGGCGGGCTTCGCGTCCTCGGGGTGGTGGGTCAGCACGAAGACCGGCCCGGTCCAGGCGCCGCCGTAGATATTGCCGGCGTCGGGGAACTGGTCCCAGCCGCGCCGGCCGCCGAGGATGGCACCGGTCGTCTCGACGTACTGCTGGATGAAGCCGGGACGCTCGGAGATGCCGGTCTCCATCCACGCCATGTCGTGGTCCGGCCCCGCCACGAACCCGTCCAGTGACATGGTGAAGTGCCACAGGACCTTCCCGTTCGCGGTGTGTGGTTCGATGTCGCTCATGCCGTCCTCCCGGTGCGCTGATTTGCTCGTACCGAAGAAAAGACGGCGACCGCGACGAAAACTCATCGGTCGAGGATCGGCGGGAGCCCGAACGCCGGAAAGAGCGCCGGCTCGTGGAACGCGACGACCTCGATGATCAGGCCGTCGCGCACCCGAAGCACCCCGATCCCGAACGGCTCGAAGATCTGCTGCCCCGGCGGCCGCCGGTAGCTCGCCGCGGCGAGCTGCCCGTTGGCGCTCGTGGGAATCATGCGCAACGCGCCGATGTACTCGGGGGAGCTCGCGTCCCAGGTCGCCGCCAGCGCCGCGAGGACCGACTCGCGGTCGGCGAACCACTCCGGGAACGGCGGCATCGTCGACCGCACGTCCTTCGCCAGCAGTCTGGCCACCGCGTCGAGGTCGCCGCGCTCCACCGCGTCCAGGTAGAGCCGCAGCACCTTCCGGTCCTCCTCGGTCGGCGGCGCGGCCGGCGCCCAGTCCGACCGGCCCGGCGGGAGGTGCTCCCGCAACGTCGCGCGGGCCCGCTGCAGGGCGCTGTTGACGGACGCGACGCTGCCGTCGAGCACTTCGGCCGTCTGCCGTGCCGGCCAGCCGAGCACGTCGCACAGGATCACCGCGGCGCGCTGCCGGGGCGGCAGGTGCTGCATCGCCGCCAGGAACGCCAGTTCCAGGGTTTCCCGCGCCACGACCGCCGCCTCCGGCTCGTCCGTGCGCGGCGCGACCGGCTCCCGCAGCACGTCGGGGAACGGCTGCAGCCACGGGCCGGTGTACAGCGCCGTCGCCGACTGCCCGGGTACGTAGTTCGGGTTGGCCTGATCGGGCAGCAGCCGCCGCTTGCGCCCGTCGAGCGCGTCGAGGCAGACGTTGGTGGCGATGCGGTAGAGCCAGCTGCGCAGGGACGACCGACCCTCGAACCCGGCCCGCGCCCGCCATGCTTTCAGGAAGACCTCCTGCACGAGGTCTTCCGCCTCGTCATAGGAGCCGAGCATCCGGTAGCAGTGGACGCGCAGCTCACGCCGGTGCTGCTCGATCCGCCGGGCGAAGTCGTCGTCGCTCATCCGGCGACCGTACCGAGCCGGTGGCAGCCAGGAACTGCTACGGCCCGGTGACCAGCGGGTCGTGGACCCGGCCGAGGAACAGCGGTACGCCGGTGACCGCTGCCGCCGAAGGCGCGCTGGTCCTGTCGATCTGACAGCACAAACGAATCGGGCGACTGGCAGCTCTTCGTGGAAGCGAGGCCCCAACGGCGTGATAGCACCAACGGTTCAGCTCGACAGGCGGGGTCCCGGATGAGTGGTCCATTCCGGCGGATTATGCCCCCAGGCCTCATCGCCGGCTTGGACGAGGCCTGACTCGTAGGCGAGGACCGCGAGTTGCACCCGGTCGCGGAGGTTCAGCTTGGTGAGCAGACGGGAGACACAGGTCTTGACCGTGGCCTCGCTGAGGAACAGTGCGCTGGCGATCTCGGTGTTCGATCGGCCTCGTGCGACCTGTCGCAGCACGGCCGCTTCTCGTTCGGTCACGTTGGGCAGCGGAGCTGGGCTGGTGGAAGGCGCGGTGGCGAACCGGTCGAGTAGCCGGCGGGTGAGTTCGGGAGCGAGCATCGCCTCGCCCCGGGCCACGACGCGCACCGCGTGCACCAGGTCATCGGGAGGAGCGTCTTTGAGGAGGAAGCCGCTGGCGCCAGCCAGCACCGCGCCGTACACATACTCGTCGAGATCGAAGGTGGTCAGCGCCATCACGCGGACGCCGGGCTGCTGCACCACGATCCGACGGGTCGCTTCGATGCCGTCCAGCCGAGGCATCCGTACGTCCATGAGGACGACGTCGGGCCGGTGCTCAGCGCAGACGGCGACGGCTTCGATCCCGTCTCTGGCCTCGGCGACCACCTCCATGCCGGCCCGCTCGAGGATGAGGCGGAAGCCCTCCCGCAGCAGCGCCTGGTCGTCGACGATCACACCTCGGCGAGGCCCGTGACCAGCACGGCCAGACACAGGCCGGCATCAACGGTCCGGCGCCACCACACGTCCATGGGGGTCAACCGTAGGGGACGGGAAAGCCGAAGACATCAGCCCAGAGTTGACACGTGCCGACCACCCTCGGCCGTCCTGACCGACCGTCTCAGCGCCCTTGACGCTCTGGGAGTCGATGATCCCGGCTGTGGGCTCCGCGGCGCGGCCCTGGGCGGCGCGGACCCTGCGGCGCAACACGACGAGGATCCGCTCGGTGACCTGGTCTTCCTCCCAGCGGATGAAGTACCAGTACACCGTCTGCCACGGCGGGAAGTCGACCGGCAGTTGCCGCCACGAGCAACCGGTCCGCACCACGTACAAGATCGCGTCCACCACGTCACGGCGTGGATGCTTCTCCGGCCTGCCGCCGGTCCTCAGCGGTGGCAGCAGCGGCTCGACCAGCGCCCACTGGGCATCGGTCAGGTCCGAGGGGTAGCGACGCTGACCTATTTGCGAGACAAAAAACTAGTTGACCAGGGCGTATTCGCTTTACGCAGAAGGCCACCCGATCGCGGGTGGCCTTCTGCACACGATCAGCAGTGCGGGTGGCAGGTCCGGGGACCGTTCGGGTCGTTAGGGAACGGCTCGGGCAAGGGAATGATGAATACCCTGTTCCCGACGCGCTTGGACTTTTCGGCGACGGAATTGAGCCACTGCTGCTGCGGGCTGAGCACGGTGATCGTAGGCTGGCAAGCGTCGGGCGTGGTCAGCGCAATTTCGCTGCCGCAGGCCGGGCCGCCCTTGTTGGTCGGCACGTAGCCGCGGAACTGGTGGGCTTCCACAGTGGCCCCGGCGCACGGGTCCTGGTCGGGCGCAGGCTTGATCCGCATGCTGCAGACCAGCGTCTGGATCTTCTTCACCGTCTCGAGGTTGGGCTCCTCGGATTTCGCGCAGGGCTCGTTGTCGTCGGGGTGCGGCGTGATGATGGAGGCGTCACAGTTCCTCATCTTGGCCAGCACCTCCTGGCAGTTCGGCGCCAGCCAGTTGATCGCGTTGCACTGCGCCACAAGCGCCATGGCCTCGGCGCACGCGTCCTCGCCGCTGGGCCGGGCGGTACCAGCATCACCACCGCCGCCGCCATCGGCCACCAACGGGGGACCCTCAGCGTCCCGCTCCTTGATCGCGTCGTTCGCCTCAAACTCTTTTCTCTTCCAGTTCCGGTCCAACTCCGCGTCTTTCTCCGGGTCGTCGCCGAACGTGTGGTTTCTCGCTCCCTCCTCGATGGCGTCGACGTACTCCTTCCACTTTTGATCGGCCTTATCGGCGAGATCCCGATACCTCGCGTCACCCTCGCGGGCCGCATCGCGCCCCGGTGCCTCGTTCCGGTCGTAGTAGCCGCCCTGGCCATAGGTGTAGTGACCGCCGTGGCCGCCGGCGATGCGGGGGTCGCCGACGTTCGATCCACAGGTGACCGTGCCAAAGTAGTCGTTTCCGGCGACGGATAGTCCCAACGGGAGCATTGTGTGCATCCCAGGTATGGCAGGGCTGGCGAAGTCGATGAACCCGCATTTGGCGCGCGCGGTCTCGACATCGTGTCCTTCGGCTGACCTCGATTCGTCAGAGAGTTTTGATCCCTGCTTGACGGTTTCGGCTTGACCGTTTTGTCTGCCTGTGGTGGGTGTGGGTTGGTCGCGTGTCGCTGCGGGTGCGCCGGTTCTCCGCGTCCGGGGCTGT
>NZ_BMNB01000016.1 GCF_014646235.1 Micromonospora sonchi
CTGTTCCAGCAGCGCCCGTCCAGCGGGTGGGGCACGGTCGAGCAGATCACCGACCCCGAGTACTCCACCACCGCCTTCCTGAAGGGCCTCAAGCAGGTCAACGGCTGGCAGGACATGCCGCTGACCAAGGCCGCGCAGACGGTGCAGGTGTCGGCGTACCCGGACCACTACGCCCAGTGGGAGCAGCAGGCCGCTGACCTGGTCGCCCAGCACTGGAACAGCTGACCCACGATGTGACGGAGCAGACTGGCCGGCACCCCACCCGGGGTGCCGGCCAGTTGGCATTTCGCCCTGACCCCAGCGCCACCACCGGGTGCCCAGCCCCGAAAGGCCCGTGGACGTCTCCGCTCAGGAAGACGCCACCAGTTCGACCTCGTACCCCTGCCCGTCGGCCAGGTAACCGGCGTAGGTGTCGGGCCCGCCGGCGTACGGGTGGCGGTCAGGGAAGAGCAACTTCCAGCCGTACGCCGGGGCCTGTTCGACCAGCCGGTCCACGGCGGCGGGCGAGCCGGCGTGGAAGGCCAGGTGGTTGAGGCCGGGGGCGAGCCGGTCGTGCCGCCGGCCGGAGAGCGCGGGCGACTCCTCCAGTACCAGATATGTCGGGCCGAGCCGCCAGGAACGGCCGGCCGGCCACTCCTGGAACGGCGTCCAGCTCAATTCACCGAGCAGCCAGCCCCAACTGTGCATTGCCGCGCCCAGGTCGGGTACCCAGAGTTCCACGTGGTGCAGCGCACCGACCGTCACCGGCCTCCGCCCGGCACCCATAGCACATCTCCGTCCGGATTCGCCGTTCTTGACAGGATAAAGAGCAGATCCGAAAGCCGGTTGAGATACTTTGCCGGGAGAGGGCTGGTCCGGTCGGGGTCGTGTGCGACGAGGGCCCACGCCGCCCGCTCGGCGCGCCGGGCGATCGTCCGCGCCACGTGCAGTAGTGCCGCGCCCGTGGTGCCGCCCGGGAGAATGAAGGAGTCGAGCTTGCTCAGGCGCCCGTTGTACTCGTCGCACCAGCCCTCGAGACGCTCGACGTACTCCTCGGTGACCCGCAGCGGTGGGTACTTCGGGTCCGGTTCGACGGGGGTGGACAGGTCGGCCCCCACGTCGAACAGGTCGTTCTGGATCTGCCCGAGCACCGCCCGCAGGTCGTCGCCGAGCTGGCCCAGGGCGAGCGCCACGCCGAGCGCGGCGTTGCACTCGTCGACGTCGGCGTACGCGGCGATCCGTGGGTCGGTCTTCGGGACCTGTTCGTTGTTGCTCAGCCTGGTCATGCCGGCGTCGCCGGCCTTGGTGTAGATGCGCGTGAGGTGGACGGCCATGACGCACAGCCTACGGATCCCGGACCTGACCATCCCGACGCGACCGGAGGCGGGGCCGGGCCGGTCCGTCGGGGTGGGGCCGGGTGACGCTGGTGATCCCGGGATCGCCGACGTCGATGTCATCCGGGTGTCCGGCGCGGCCCGGCTCGCCGGCACCGTGCACGTGGTTGGCGCGAAGAACTCGGCGCTGAAGCTGATGGCCGCCGCGTTGCTGGCCCCCGGCCGGACCGTGATCACCAACGTGCCGCGGATCACCGACATCGCGATCATGGGCGAGGTGTTGCGCCGGCTCGGCTGCGACGTACGGTTCGACGCGGACGACCCGGTCGATCCGATGGTCGCGGGCGGCGGCGTGCCCCGCTCCCGGTCGGTTGCCATCGACGTACCGGAGCAGCCGGGCGTCGAGGCCGACTACGACCTGGTCCGCCGGCTGCGCGCGTCCATCTGTGTGCTCGGCCCGCTGCTGGCCCGGCGCGGATACGTGCGGGTGGCCCACCCGGGCGGCGACGCGATCGGCTCGCGCGGGCTGGACATGCACGTCTCCGGGCTGACCCGGATGGGCGCCGACATCTCGGGCGAGCACGGCTTCGTGATCGCTTCCGCGCCCGACGGCCTGCACGGCGCGGAGATCACGTTGGATTTTCCCAGCGTCGGGGCAACCGAGAACCTGGTCATGGCGGCGGTGCTGGCCAACGGCACCACCGTGATCGACAACGCCGCCCGGGAGCCGGAGATCGTGGACATCTGCACCATGCTCCAGCGGATGGGTGCGTTGATCGAGGGCGAGGGCACGTCCACCATCAGGATTGTCGGCGTACCCCGACTGGAGCCGGTCCGGCACGCCACCGTGGGGGACCGGATCGTCGCCGGGACCTGGGCCTTCGGCGCGGCGATGACCCGTGGCGACGTCACCGTGACCGGCGTGGACCCGGCGTTCCTGGAGGTCGCGCTCGACAAGGTGGTCGCGGCCGGTGGGTTGGTGGAGACCCGGGCGGACGCCTTCCGGGTACGCATGGACGACCGCCCGCGCTCGGTCGACGTGGTGACGCTGCCCTACCCGGGCTTCGCCACCGACCTGCTGCCGATGGCGATCGGGCTCGCCGCGCTCAGTGACGGCGCGTCACTGATCACCGAGAACATCTTCGACGGCCGGTTCATGTTCGCCAACGAGATGATGCGGCTGGGCGCGGACATCAAGACCGACGGGCATCACGCGGTGGTACGCGGCCGGGACCGCCTCTCCGGCGCACCGGTACGTGCCACCGACATCAGAGCCGGCGCCGGGCTGATCATCGCCGGGCTCTGCGCCGACGGGGTCACCGAGGTGTCCCACGTGCACCACGTCGACCGGGGCTATCCCGACTTCGTGGCTGACCTGCGGGCGCTCGGCATCGAGGTCGAACGGGCCACCACGCCCGAGGGACCCGACCTGTCGTTCTGAGCCGCGTCAGCCGTCGCGGCGGGTGGTCCAGCGGAAGGTGGTGAGGCAGAGCACCAGGCCGATCACGCACCACGCGGCGAGGACCAGGGCGACCCGGGTCAGCTCGAACGAGCCGCCGGGCTCCTGGGCGCCGAAGCTCTCCGGCAGGAAGACCGCGCGCAGCCCCTGGCACATCCACTTCAGCGGGAAGATCGCCGCCACCTGCTGCATCCAGTCCGGCAGGTTGGTGAAGACGAAGAAGACCCCGGAGATGAACTGGAGCACCAGCGCCACCGGGGTGACCACCGCCGAACCGCTGCGGGCGGTACGGGCCAACGACGAGATGGCGATCCCGCAGAGGGTGCAGGCGGTGATGCCCAGCGTGCTGACCCAGCCGAAGGTCAGCCAGGCGGTCGCGGTGCCCGGCAGGTCCAGGTCGAACAGGGTGACCGAAACGGCGAGCAGGAGGGCGGTCATCACCACGCCGGTCACCAGCACCATGATCACCTTGCCGGCGAACCACACCCACTTCGGCATTGGTGTGCCCCGGTAGCGCTTGAGCACGCCGCGGTCCCGCTCGATCGGGATCCAGATGCCGAGGTTCTGGAAGCTGACGGTCATCAGACCGGTCGCGATCATGCCGGTGACGAAGTACTGCGTGTAGCTCACCCCCGGCGCGATCTCGTCCTTGAAGATCGACGCGAAGATCAGCACCATGATGACCGGGAAGCCCAGGGTGAACACCACGGACTCCCGGCTGCGCAGGAACTGCCGGATCTCCAGCCGTCCCTGCCGCAGGGCGAGCCGGGCCGGGCCGAGCCGACGGGTTGCGGGTGCGGCGACCGGGGCGGCCGGCTTCGTCGTGGTGGTCATCGTTGTCCGATCATCCGCAGGTAGATGTCTTCCAGGGTGGGCCGGGTGACGGTCAGGCCCGGCACCTCCCCGCCGAAGCGCGCGGCCAGCTCCGTCACCAGCGCCGTCGGCGTCGCGCTCTCCGCGCTCTCGACCTGACCGTCGGGCGTACGCCAGGAGACCGTGGCCAGCGCCTCCCGCCGCCTGCCCAGGCTGTCCGGCGCGGCGACCTCGATCAGTCGGCCACCGGCGATCACGCCGACCCGGTCGGCGAGCGCCTCGGCCTCGTCCAGGTAGTGAGTGGTGAGCACGATGGTGGTGCCGGCGGCGGAGAGATCCCGGATCAGCTCCCAGAACTCACGCCGGGCCTCCGGGTCGAAGCCGGTGGTCGGCTCGTCGAGAAAGAGCAGCGCGGGGCGGCCGATGATGCCCAGCGCCACGTCGAGGCGCCGCTTCTGCCCGCCGGAGAGGGTGTGCGTACGGGCGCGGGCCTTGCCGGCCAGGCCGACCCGCTCGATCACCTTGTCCGGGTCGTCCCCGGACGGGTAGAAGCCGGCGAAATGGCTCACCACCTCGGCGACGGTCAACTCGTCGAACTCACCGGTCCCCTGGAGCACGATGCCGACCCGGCTGCGCCAGTCCGCAGCGAGGCCCTCCGAGGAGCGCGCTCGCCGGGTGCCGAGGACCGACTCGGGGTCGATGCCCAGGACCTGCACCTCGCCGGCGTCGCGCCGGCGGTAGCCCTCCAGGATCTCCACCGTGGTGCTCTTGCCCGCGCCGTTTGGCCCGAGCAGGGCGAATACTTCGCCCCGGTGGACGTCCAGGTCCAGGCCGGCCACCGCGACATTGTCGCCGTACGCCTTGCGCAGCCCACGGACCCGGATCGCGACCTCGTCACTCATGCCCCCAAGTGTGCGCCCCACCAGCAACACCCATCCGAGGGGGTGTAAGGAAGGGCACCTTATTAACGCCTCGTGTAGAGGAAGGGCCCCTTCTTAACAGCGCGCCCAGGGCGCCTCAGCGGCTGGCGTACGTCATGCAGTCCGCCATGTCCGCGTCCGGGCCGACCCGGATCGACGGGGCGCGGCACTCCAACTGCGCGTTGTGCCGGCAATCGGCGCGCTGGCACGCGCCCACCTGGGCGACCTGCCCGTCCACCCCGGCCCGCACCGAGGGCATCTCGATGAAGGTGTGGCAGTGCGCGTGATCCAGGCTGCCGATCGTGATGGCGAAGGCGTGGCAGTCGCCGGTGTGGTTGTACGCGCAGGCGGCCACCACACACTCCTGGACCCGGGGCATCTCGATCGCTGCGGTCATGGCGACCTCCTCTAGGCTCTTGCCCGATTTTAGGCATTTAGAGGATTTGCGGGACCTGATTCCGGTCATGGGCGGGGCCGCCTGCCGGGGGAGCCGCACGGCTACGCGGGGCCCTTGCCCGGGCCGCGCTGCTCAGCCGTTGAGGACCTCGGAGAGCAGGGCCGGCTCGAGACCGCGCTCGGCCAAGCCGGCCAGGATGTGCGGCAGTGCCTCGTCGGTCATCGGCGCGTTGGCCTCCGTCACGTGGAGGACGACCACCGAGCCGGGGCGTACCTTGTCCAGTACGGCCCGCACGATCGGTCGCCAGGCGGTCGCGAACGGGTCGCCGCTGACCACGTCGCCGTCGACGACCGTGAGACCGAGCGGGGCCAGTTCGGTCAGCGCGGCCCGATCGTGGCAGAGACCCGGGAAGCGGAAGTACCGGGTCTGCCGTCCGCCGTACGCGCTCACGATGTCGAAGGTGCCGGCCACGTCGGCGGTCATCTTCCGCCGCTCGATGCGGGGCAGGCCGTAGCAGTCCGCGGTGAAGGCCAGGTGCCCGTAGGTGTGGTTGGCCAACTCGAAGCGGGGATTGGCGGCGAGTCGGCGGGTCACGTCCGGGTACTGCTCGACCCACTTGCCGGTCAGGAAGAAGGTCGCTGGTACCCCTTCCTGCTCCAGCAGGTCGATGATCTTGAGGTTGGCGTACGACCGCACGGCGCCGCTGCGCAGTTGGTACCGCATGGCGTCGGTCATGTCCGCGTCGAAGGTGAGCGCGACCTTGTTGCCGGTGCGTGGACCGTGGTCGACCACCGGCGGCAGGGTTCCCGGAGAGGTCGCGCCGGGCAGGATCTCGGCCGGCGTCGGACTGCCCG
Organism: Micromonospora sonchi; assembly: GCF_014646235.1. GTDB lineage: Bacteria > Actinomycetota > Actinomycetes > Mycobacteriales > Micromonosporaceae > Micromonospora > Micromonospora sonchi. The sequence continues at coordinate 5,757 of NZ_BMNB01000016.1, forward strand.
TCGACGCGGGGTCGCCCGGTCCCTGGTCCGCTGTCCCGTCGGCGATCGCCGCCGCGTCCCGGCCGGTGGTGGATGGTTCGACGAAGGCGCCGACGCCGTCGGGCTGCCGGAGTGGATTCGCGACGGCCAGCAGGACCACCGCACTGAGCACGGCGGCGAGGGTGGCGAGAAGCGGAACGCGGGAGATTTTCACGGACACCGCGGGATCATCTCAACTCCGCCCGCCAAATGGTGCGGGTGCCCGATCCACGTATGTGGATCAGACCCGGAAGCCGGCCTCCCGGGCGGCTCGGCGCTCCCGGCGGCGGTCCGCGCGACGCCTGAGGAACCAGGGCAGGAAAAGGACGAAACCGACCAGGAACGCCAGCACCAGCACCGGCAGGATGATCGCGACGAGCGACATCAGCACGCTGGTGGCGTCCTCGGCGGTACTCGCCACCGGGGCCCCGAACCCGGCCGTGGTCGCGTTGATCACCGGCCGGGCGGCGGACTTGAGAAGGTGTACGCCGAGCGCGATGAGCACCCCGACCAGCACCGGAAGCCACTGGCCGGTGCTGGCGAAGAAGCTGTCCGGGTCGCTCACCGTCACCGTGTCGGCGGCCGAACCCGCACCGAATGCCAGGCCGCCTGCGGTCGGGCGGACCACCGTCTGCACCACGTCGTTGACGTGGTCGACCACCGGCACCTTGTCGGCGACGACCTCGACGGCGAGCAGCACGGCGAGGATGCCCAGCACCCACTCGTTGCCGAGCCACTGCCAGCCGCCGGGCAGGTCGATCACGCTGGTGTAGCGGGCCAGCAGGCCGGTCACCAGCAACGGGATGTACGCGTTCAGCCCCGCCGAGGCGGCGAGACCGGTACCGGTGAGCAATTCGAGCACCATTTCAGCATCGCACCGGCACGCCAGTGGCGCTCGGCGGCGTTTCCCGACGGCCTCGGCTACCCTCGTCGGGTGCGGTTGGTGATTGCGAAGTGCTCGGTGGACTATGTCGGACGGCTCTCGGCCCACCTGCCGCCGGCTACCCGGCTGCTGATGGTGAAGGCGGACGGGTCGGTGTCGATCCACGCCGACGACCGGGCGTACAAGCCGTTGAACTGGATGAGCCCTCCCTGTCGGCTGGAGGAGGCGCCCGGCGTCTGGCGGGTGGTCAACAAGGCCGGCGAGGAACTGCGGATCACCCTGGAGGAGATCTTCCAGGACACCTCGTACGATCTGGGTGTCGATCCCGGGCTGCGCAAGGACGGCGTGGAGGCGCACCTCCAGGAACTGCTGGCGGCCAGTCCGGAGGCGCTGGGCGAGGGGTTCACCCTCATCCGGCGCGAGTACATGACCGCCATCGGCCCGGTCGACCTGCTCTGCCGGGACGCCAACCAGGGCACGGTCGCGGTCGAGGTGAAGCGCCGTGGCGAGATCGACGGCGTGGAGCAGCTCACCCGCTACCTCGAACTGCTCAACCGCGATCCGCTGCTCGCCCCGGTCGCCGGGGTCTTCGCCGCGCAGGAGATCAAGCCACAGGCCCGGGTGCTCGCCACGGACCGCGGCATCCGCTGTGTGGTGGTGGACTACGACCGGCTACGCGGCATCGAGCGCGACGAACTGACGCTGTTCTAGGGTCACCTGCCGTACAGCATCTTGACCGCCTTCACCAGGCGGGCGACGTCGGCCGGGGTGCGTTCGAACGTGGTCGAGGGCAGCAGCGAGCGGGCCCGGCGGCGGGTCACCGCCTTGGCGCGGGCGAACTCGCGTAGCCCGTCCGCGCCGTGGATCCGGCCGAAGCCCGACTCGCCGACCCCGCCGAACGGGAGGGTGGACATCCCGGCGAAGGTGAGGGTCGAGTTGACCGAGGCCATCCCGGAGCGCAGTCGCCGGGCGACGGACGCCGCCCGGCGCCGGCCGAAGACCGAGCCACCCAGGCCGTACGGCAGGGCGTTGGCACGGGCGACGGCCTCGTCCGCGTCGCGGACCCGGTTGATCGTCAGGGTGGGACCGAAGGTCTCCTCGCGGACCGCGACGGAATCCTCGGGCACGTCCACCAGCACGGTGGGATGCGCGTACGGCGGCTGCACGGCGTCCGGCCCGCCGAGCGCCGCCCGACCACCCCGGGCCAGGGCGTCGGAGATGTGCTGGCGGATGACGTCGAGTTGGCTCGGCATGGTGATCGGGCCGATGTCCGCGTCGTCCGGGCCCACGGTGAGCCGCCCGGCGCGCTCGACGACCTTGTCGACGAAGGCGTCGAACACCGGTTCCACGGCGTAGACCCGCTCGATGCCGATGCAGGTCTGCCCGGCGTTGGTCATCGCGCCCCAGACGCACGCCTCGGCGGCGGCGTCCAGGTCGGCGTCGGCGTCGACGATCATCGCGTCCTTGCCGCCGGCCTCGAGGAGCACCGGGGTCAGCGACTCGGCACAGGCCGCCATCACCTTCCGTGCGGTCGCCGCCGAACCGGTGAAGGCGAGCTTGTCGACGCCGGCCCGGCACAGTGCCGCCCCGACGTCACCGAGCCCGTGTACCGCGGTGAACACGGGCTGCTCGGGCACGACCTCGGCGAAGGTGTCGACCAGCCACTGCCCGACGACCGGGGTGTACTCGCTGGGCTTGAAGACCACGGCGTTGCCGGCGGCCAGCGCGTACGCGAGGGAGCCGATGGGAGTGAAGACGGGGTAGTTCCACGGACCGATGACGCCGACCACCCCGTACGGCTGGTACTCCAGGTGGGCCGAGAACTCGGCCAGGACGAGCCGGGAGCGGACCCGCCGGGCACCGAGCACCCGACGTGCGTTGCGGGCGGCCCAGTCGATGTGCTCCACGGCGATCACGATCTCGACCAGCGCGTCGGGGATCGGCTTGCCGCCCTCCGCGTGCACCAGCTCCGCGAGCTGCTCCATCCGCTGGGCGAGCAGCCGTCGCCAGCGCAGCAGCCGTTCGCGTCGCCCGGTGAAGCCGAGCCCCGCCCACCAGTTACCCGCGACGCGGGCCTGCTCCACGGCGCGTACGACATCCGCCGTGCCGGCCACCGGGACCCGCCCCGCCTCGCCGCCCGTCGCCGGGCTGGTCGAAACCAGCTGGTCGCCCTCGATCACCGCGGTGCCGGGGATCCGCACAGCATTCATGGCGGAAGTTTAGACCCGGTTCCTACCGGTCGGTAGGGATGCCGGACGGGGTCTGGCCGACGCAAGGTTCGAGCGCAAAGTGCCCACCCGGTCACTGATGGTTGACCGGGCGGTGGTGTGGGTGGCCATCTGGTGATGGCACCCTGACGCAGGGTGATCTCTGGGGTGGGGGCTGACTGTCCATGATGAATGAATGCCAACTGTTGCCGCTGCTGACGGTGGCGAGTGGTCCGATGCGCGGGGTCGGGTTCCGGCTGCGCCGGCAGCCGCAGGTGATCGGCCGGGACCCGGCGGTCGACATCGTCGTGTACGACCCGCACCTGAGCCGGCGGCACGCCGAGATCCGGCTCGCCGACGAAGGGGTGGCCCTGGCGGACCTCGACTCCACGAACGGCACCTGGGTGAACGGCGGCAGGACCAGCGGGCTGACCCGACTCACCGACGGCGACGTGATCCGGCTCGGCCGCACCGAGTTGCGTTTCCATGATCCAGGGGTGGCGCGTACCGATCCGGTGGGGTTGAGTTTCGGGGCGGCACGGCAGGACCGACGGCAGACCCTGATGCTGCCCCTGGCGCTCGCGGCGGCCGGTGACACAGCCCACCGCGCCTCGACAACCGGGCACGTGGCAGACTCCCGCGCATGACCTTAGCGGCCGTTCAATCTCGGCCGGTACGGAGTGAGCAGGGAGGCCGGTCGTGGCGCGTGAGTTCACCAGCGTGGGCGTGGTGGGGCTGGGCACCATGGGTGCCGGAATCGTCGAGGTCTTCGCCCGCAACGGCATCGACGTGGTCGCCGTGGAGATTTCCGAGGCTGCCCTGGAACGCGGGCGGGCCCACCTGACCGGCTCCACGGACCGGGCGGTGGCCAGGGGCAAGCTCGCCGAGGCGGACCGGGACGCGCTACTGGGCCGGGTCACCTTCGCCGTCGGGATGGACGCGCTGCGCTCGGCGGACCTGGTGATCGAGGCGGTGCCCGAGCGCCTCGACCTCAAGCAGCGGATCTTCGCCGAGCTGGACCGGGTCTGCCAGCCGGAGGCCATTCTCGCCACCAACACCTCGTCGCTGAGCGTCACCGAGATCGCCGTGGCCACCGCCCGGCCCGAGCAGGTCGTCGGGCTGCACTTCTTCAATCCCGCACCGGTGATGAAGCTGGTCGAGGTCGTGCGTACGGTGGTCACCTCCCCCGACGTGGTGGCCGATCTGGAAGCCCTCTGCGGACGCCTCGGCAAGGTCGACGTGACCATCAGCGACCGGGCCGGGTTCATCGCCAACGCCCTGCTGTTCGGCTACCTCAACCAGGCGGTCGACATGTTCGAGACCGGGTACGCCAGCCGCGAGGACATCGACGCGGCGATGAAGCTCGGCTGCGGGCTGCCGATGGGCCCCCTCGCCCTGCTGGACCTCATCGGCCTGGACACCGCGTACGAGATCCTGAACACCATGTACCGGCACGGTGGGCGGGACCGCCGCCACGCCCCGGTGCCGCTGCTCCGGCAGATGGTGACCGCGGGACTGCTCGGTCGAAAGTCGGGCCGGGGCTTCTACACCTACGAGCGGCCCGGTTCGTCGAGGGTCGTACCGGATGAGTACACGCCGGGCCCGGCGGAGTCGGCGGCGGCCGACGGGGCGCACGGGATCGCGAAGGTGGGCGTGGTCGGCGCCGGCGCGACGGCCAGTGGCCTGATCGAGGTCTTCGCCAGGGCCGGGTACGAGGTCGTGTCAGCCACCCCCGAAGCACTCGAACAACTGGCCGACGTCGACCTGGTGGTCGAGGCGGTGGTCGAGGAACTGGACGTCAAGAAGGCGCTCTTCGCCAGCCTGGACGAGATCTGCAAGCCCGGCGTGGTGCTGGTCACCACCACCTCGTCGCTGCCGGTGATCGAGGTGGCGATGGCCACCCAGCGCCCGGCCGACGTGGTAGGCCTGCACTTCTTCGACCCGGTCGCCGTGCCGCTGGTGGAGATCGTCCGGACCATCCGCACCTCGGCGCAGACCACCGCCGCCGCTCGGGCCGTCTGTGCCACGCTCGGCAAGACCGGCGTGGTCTGCGGAGACCGGGCCGGCTTCATCGTCAACGCGCTGTTGTTCCCGTACCTCAACGACGCGGTGCGGATGCTGGAGGCCAACTACTCCACCGTCGACGACATCGACCATGCGATGAAGCTCGGCTGCGGCTACCCGACGGGCCCGTTCGAGCTGCTCGACACGGTCGGCCTGGACGTGGCGCTGGCCGTCCAGCGGAGCCTCTACCGCCAGCTGCGCGAACCCGGCCTCGCCCCCGTGCCGCTGCTCGAACAGATGGTCACCGCCGGCCACCTCGGCCACAAAACCGCCCGCGGCTTTCGCTGACGGATGTAAGGAGGGGCCCCCTATTAACGCCTGCGGTAGAGGAGGGGCCCCCTATTAACACCGGGCCCGAGTTCGGTGGCGGCGGCGATCACGCCGGAGCCCGTGCGGGGTCGCCCGTCGCGTCGGTCGTACGCTGGATGACGTGAGCCCCCGTCGTAACCGCCCCCGTCGCGAGGACGCCGAACGCCTGGATGTCGAACGGCTCCGGCACGGCGTCGCCGCGGTGCAGCGATGGCGGGACGGCGACTGGCAGGTACGCGGGATCAGCGGCGGCGCGTCGGCCAAGACGTACCGCTGCCCGGGGTGTGACCAGGAGATCCGCCCCGGTGTGGCGCACGTGGTGGCGTGGCCCGCGGACGGCCGGGGCGACCTCACCGATCGGCGGCACTGGCACAGCGGGTGCTGGCGGGCCCGCGAGCGGCGTGGCCCGATCATCCAGCGCGGTCGCGGCCCGCGCCACAGCTGACCGCTGCGGGCCGTACGCGGCGGTGTCGCGGCGTTAAAAGGGGGCCCTTCCTCTACCGCAGGCGTTAATAAGGTGCCCTTCCTTACACCTCGGCGGCTCGGTGGGCGGCGCGGCTCGGGGTGGGGGAAACTGGCGGGGTGAGCAAGAGCATCCGCGCGTCCTCGATCCTGCCCGGCCACCGGGAGGACATCGAGTTGCACACCGCGGACGGTCTGCGCCTCGTCGGCGAGCTGGCCCGACCGGTCGACCGGGAGCCGGCGGCCACCCTGGTCTGCCTGCACCCGCTGCCCACCCACGGCGGGATGATGGACAGCCACGTGTTCCGCAAGGCGGCCTGGCGGCTGCCCGCCCTGGCCGACGTGGCCGTGCTCCGGTTCAACACGCGGGGCACCAGCAGCGTGCGGGGCACCAGCGAGGGGGCCTTCGACTCGGCCGTCGGCGAGCGCTTCGACGTGGCCGCCGCCATCGAGTACGCCGAATTCCACGAGCTGCCCGACATCTGGCTGCTCGGCTGGTCGTTCGGCACCGACCTGGTGCTCAGGTACGGCTGCGATCCGGCGGTGGCCGGTGCGATCCTGCTCTCCCCGCCGTTGCGCTTCGCCGAGCCGGCCGACCTGGCCAACTGGGCCGAGTCGGGCAAGCCGCTGACCGCGCTGGTGCCGGAGTTCGACGACTACCTGCGCCCGGAGCAGGCCCGCGAGCGGTTCGCCGCGATACCGCAGGCCGAGGTGGTCGGGGTGGCGGGCGCGAAGCACCTCTGGGTCGGCGACGCCGAGACCGTGCTGGACGAGGTGGTCCGACGGGTCAACCCGGCAGTGCCGGTGCCGCTGCCCACCACCTGGGACGGCCCGATGGAGACCGGTGACGCCAGCGCGTACGCCGACCGCACGGTGGCCGCCTTCGCCGACGTCCCGGTGTCGGGCCCACAGCAGCGCCGGGCCGAGTAGCCACCGTTGCCTCAGCGGGCGTCCTGGCGGGGGATCACCACCTCACGCAGGATGAGCTGGACGGCGGCCACGGTCGGGATGGCGATCAGCGCGCCGATCACCCCCAGCAGGGAGACGCCGAGCAACGCGGCGACCAACGCGGCCACCTCGTTGACCTGCACCGACCGGCGCATGATCTTGGGGTAGACGAGGTAGTTCTCGATCTGCTGGTAGACCAGGAAGAAGACCATGCAGGCGATGCCGACCGACGGGCTGGTGGCGAAGCCGACCAGGCTGACGATCACCGCGCCGATCGTCGCGCCGATCTGCGGGATGAGGTCGGTCACCGCGACGACGATGGCCAGCGCGAACGGGTACGGCAGCCCGACGGCCAGCGCGAACACGAACGCGACCGCGCCGGCCAGCACCGCGATGGTCAGCGCCCCCACCATGTACGCCCCGACCTTGGTGAGTATCTCGTCGCCGATCAACTGCACCCGCTCCCGCCGTGAGCGCGGCACCAGCGCGTACCCGAGGTCGCGCATCCGGTCAAAATAGACCAGAAAATAGATGGTCAGCACCAGTACGGTCAGCACCCGGAACACCGTGCCGAACAGCAACTGCGCGCCGCCGAGCACGCCGCCCAGCGCCCGGCCGACCACGTCCGCGCTGGCCGCTTCCTGGGCGCGGCGCATCAAATCGAAGCGTACGACCAGGTCGTTGACGGTCTCGTTGCGCTGCAGCGCCTCCAGGTAGCTCGGCAACTGCTCGATGAACTGCCCGGTCTGGGTCACGATCGGCGGCACCAGGGCCAGCACGCCGGCGCCGAGCAGCGCCAGCACGGTCAGCGCGACGACCGCGACGGCCAGCCCGCGCGGCAGCCCCAGGGACCGTAGCCGGACCACCGCCGGGTGCAGGCCCACCGCGAGGAACAGCGCGATGACCACCAGGACCAGGATCCCGGCCGCGTCCCGCAGGCCCAGATAGACGGCGTACGCGGACAGTACGCCGAGCGCCCCGGTGAACCCGACCAGAAAACTGTTGCGCCGCAACGGCCGCCCCGGCGTACCGAACCGTCCGGCGTCCCCACCCACCGCCCGCTGACCCGGCACGGACATCGGGTGCAATGGCGCGGATGCCGGGGGTTGGTCGGATTCGATCGCCGTCATCGGCGCATCGGCGGATCCCGCTGCCTCCGTCGTGGACTGTCTGGCTGTGGACTGTCCGGCCTTGGGCTGTCCGGCTCTGGGCTGTCCGGCCTTGGGCTGCTCCGCGTCGTCCTGCCGCATTCGGCCTCTCCGCTCGCGTCGGGGGTTCAGTGTCGCTTGACCCTGATGACGAAGCAGCGCCAGCTCTGCGGGGTGAAGGTGAGCACTGGACCCTGCCGATCCTTGCTGTCGCGGACCGCGACCACGCCGGGCAGATTATCGGCCACCTCAACGCAGTTGGTGTGCGCGCTGCGGATGGTGGTGCGCCACCTCGCGCCGCTCAACTCCATGACTTCACCACTTCCTCGAGGAGTTCGATCGACTGCTGGCGGGAGAGGGCCTCGTTGCGCACCGTCTCCCACCGTGCCAGCAGGGTAGCCAGTTCGGTCTCCCCATCGACCGGCGTGGCGGTCAGTTGGGTCTCCATCGTTGCCACCCAGCCACCGTCGACTCCCCGGGCCAGCGAGAACGGTCCGAAAAGGCCGATGTGCAGCCCGGCACTGAGCGGAATGACGTGCACGCTGACGTTTGGGCGCTCGGCGCCGGCGATCAGGTGCTTGGCCTGATGGATCATGATTGCCCGAAAGCTTTCGGCATGCCGATGCAGGATGGCTTCGTCGATGACCGCGATGAGCTGTGGCGGGTCGGGCTGAGTGAGAATGGCCTGCCGGTCCAGCCGGGCTGCGACGCGTTGCTCCACCTCCTCGTCGCTGAGCAGGTCGTCGCAGCGGATCACCGCGCGGGCGTACCCCTCGCTCTGCAGCAAACCCGGGATGAGTGTCGGCTCGAACACCCGGAGCTGCCGGGCCATGCGTTGGATATCCAACCAGGGCAGGACCGATGCGGGCTGGCCCTCGCGCTCGGCGATGCGTAGCAGCGCCACCAGCAGACCACCGGAGCCCAGCGCCTCGTCGGTGCGAGCCAGGAACGGCCGGTCGTACGGCCGGCTGCCGGTCTCCACGGCGGAGACCATCGACGCCGAGTAGTGCACCAGCTTGCCGAACTCCTCCTGACTGAGCCCGGCGGCCACGCGTCGCCGGCGCAACTGTGCCCGGATCAGATCCGCCGTCGATTCCTGCACAGTGCCTCCACAGTTGTCGGCCGAGAATCACTCGGCATTCCCCGGCGGTGCCTCGGTTGCGCAGCGGCGCTACGGCCAGCCTCGATGCCTTCCGAGAGTAGTGGTGTGGTCACCAGACTGTCAGCCATGCCGGGCCGGTCCGCCGCCGGGGAGGGCGCGGACGGGTTCAGTGGACGTCAGCGGGGGCCGGCCAGTGGTTACCGGACATGATCAGCAGCAGGTTGCCGGCCCCGGGCCGTGGCCCCCATCCCGAGCGCCCGCGCGCCGCCGACGGCCGTCCGCCGCACACTCCGCTCCGGCCGACCTGGTGCTGCCGCTCGGACGGGCAGCCCTGGCCGTGCGGCGAGGCGCGGCTGCTGCTGCGGCTGGAGTACGACGGCAACACCGTCGGTCTGACCATCTACCTCGCCGGCATGATGTACGAGGCGATGCGCGACCTCTATCACCTCAACCCGCACGACGGCCCGGAGCCCAGCGCATTGTTCGACCGGTTCGTCACCTGGGGCACCTCCCGCCGCCGATCGGCTGTTCACCGCCCCGACCCGCCGTGACCCGGTCGGAGGGCCGCTCTCAGCGATCGCGTCGGGCGGTCGACCGACTCGGGCTCGACGAGATCACGCTGGGCTCAGTCCGAGGTGACCTTGCTCGGCTTGGCGCTGCGCTCGTCGGTGGTCGGCTTGGTCGGGCGCTTGCCGTTCTCGCCGGTGCTGGTGATCTTCGTCGGGGTGGCCCCCCGGCCGCCCTCGCCCGGCACGGCCGCCACCGTCGGCTCGCCGTCCACCCCCGCGCTCGCGGCACCGCCGTCGATGGTGGTCGGATCGGTGTTCGCTTTCGTCGCCGGTGGATCCTCGACAGTGGTGACCGGCTCCGCGACCGGCCTCGTCGCCGGTACGCCGTCGTCCGTGCCGGGCGGGGCGCCGCTGGCGATCGAGGCGGCGGCCGTCGACGCGGCCAGAGCGGCGGACACCGGCGTGCCCGAGCCGGCGGGGGCGGGCGAGGTCGGTCCGTCCGGCGTCGAGGCCGCCTGTAGGCGCAGGTCGAGCAGCTTGCGCTGCAACTCGTCGGACTCCTGCCGGGACTTCCAGGTCTCCTGGCGCAGGTCGGCGAGCTGCTGCTGGGCCTTGGCGATCTCCAGCATCACCTGGGCGAGCTGCTGGCGGCTGGCCGCCGCCTCCTGCTGCGTCGCCGCCAGGTGCTGCTGAGTGGTGGCGAGGTGCTGCTGCGTGGTGGCCGCGTACTCCTCGAACTGGCGGCGCGAGGAGGCGACGTACTCCTCCGCCTCTCGCCGGGTGCTGGTGGCGTGCTCGTCCGCTTCGCTGCGGGTGGACGTCGCGTACTCCTCGGCTTCGCGGCGGAGGTTCGTCGCGTACTCCTCGGCCTCGCGGCGCTTGGTGGCCGTCTCGGTCTCGGTCTGACGCAGCAGCTCGCCGGCCTGCTCCTCGGCCTGTGCGCGGAGCGTGGCGGCCTCCCGCTCGGCGGCCTGGCGGACCTGGTCGGCGCCCTGCTCGATCTCGTTCTTTCGCGCGGTGTAATCCGACTCCAGCTCCGCCCGGCGCGCCTCGAAACCGGACTCCAGCTCGGTGGTGCGGGAGCGGATCTGCTCGTCGAGCTCGGCGGTGCGGATGGCGATCCGCTGATTCAGCTCGGTGTTGCGGGCCTTGTACTGCTTCTCCAACTCGTCCCGGCGGCTGGTGAACCCGCGTTCGGCGGTCGCCTTACGCTCGGCGAGCTCCCGGTCCGCCGCTTCGCGTCGGCCGTTGACCTCCATCTCCACCCCGGCCCGCCAGGCGCCCAACTCCTGCTGCGCCTGTGAGCGCGCGTGCTGCACGTACGCCTCGGTCTCGCTGCGCATGCGCTGGGCGTACGCCTCGGTTTCGGAGCGGGTCCGCTTGGCCGCCTCGGTGGCCTGGAGGGTCAGCCGCTCCGCCTCCTGGCGGGCCTTGTTGCGGGCTGCCCGCCCGGCCTCGGCGGCGTCGTCGATGATCTGCTTGGCCTCCTGGCTTGCCTTGGCGTGGGTGGCCCGCCCGGCCTCGGTGGCCTGGTCGATCAGGCGTTTGGCCTCCTGCTGGGCCTTGGCGTGCACCTCCTTGGCGGCCTCGCGCAGCTGGGTCGCCTCCTGCTGGGCGGTGGCATGTGCCTCGCGTGCAGCCTCGCGCAGCTTGGTGGCCTCCTGCTGGGCCCGGGCGTGGATCTCCTTGGCGGTGTCCCGAAGCTGCGTGGCCTCCTGCTCGGCCCGGGCCAGCGCATCCTGGGCGGTCTTGCGCAGCCGGGCGGCCTCCTCCTTGGCCGCCTTGCTGGCGGCCTCGGACTCCGCCCGTCGCGCCGCGGCCTGCCGCTCCTCCTCGGCCCGGCGGGCAGCCAGGGCGATCTCGAAGTCCTTGAGCGCCGTCGCGGCCTCGTCCCGGGCCTCCTCGATGATGTGCTCGGCGGCGGCCCGGCGGGCCTCGATCTCCTCGTTGGCGGCGGCGAGAATGTCTTCGGCCTGCTCCTCGGCCAGCGCGAGAATCTGCTCCACCCGGGGGCCGAGATGCCGGAACGCGGCCCGGTCGACCACCCCGATCTGCTTGCGCACCTGAGCCAGGTCACGTTGCAGCACCTCGACCTGGCCGGCCAGCTTGTGGATCTGGGTGTACGCCTGCTCCCGCTCGGCCGCCAGCGTCTCGATTTCGTGCTCGGCCCGAGCGACGTACTTTTCGACCTGTCGTTTGTCGAACCCCCGCAGGGCGGACTCGAAGTAGGGCTCCGTGGTCACATCCCCGCCGAGGGCGAACAGTTCCTCGCCGTGCGACATACACCCATCCTCACACGCATCGGGGCCCGCTGGGGCGATACGGACGCCCAGGATTGGGAGCTGGCTCACGCACCGAGACACCCCCTCGGCGGCGCTTTCGCCAGACGCAGGGCGGCGCGGGGTGTCACCGTCAACCCGGTGTCACCCCGCGCCGTGGATCATGCCCCGGTGGTTGCTCAGCTGGAGGTTTCCGCGGTCACCTTCTCGTCGTCGTCGTCCGCCTTCTTGGCCGCTGCCTTGTCCGACGCGGCGGCGTTCGAGCTGGGGACGCCCGGCACGATGCCGGCCAGGCCGGAGAGCATCTGCCCGAGCTGGGAGGTGACGGCGTCCTTCTGCCGGGTGAGGTCCTCGACCTCGCGGCGGGCCGCCTGCGTGGTGATCTCGGCCTCCGTGCGGGCCTCGCTGAGCAGCCGCTGCGACTCGGCGCGCGCCTCGCTCAGCGTACGCTCCGACAGGGCCTTGGCCTTCTCGATCGTCTCGGTGGCGCTGCGCTCGGACTCGACCCGGCGGGCCTCGGCGCGCTGCTCGATCTCCTTGGCCCGCTCCTGCGCGGCCCGGGCCCGCTGCTCGGCCTCGTTGACCAGCTTCTGGGTCTGCGCGACCTGGGCGGCGTGCCGCTCCGACTCCTCGCGCTCGGCCTTCTCCCGCCGCTCGGCGAGCTGGAGCTCCAGGGCCTGGATGTCCTTGTCGCGCTTGTCCCGCGCGTCGGTGAGCAGCTTCGTCGCCTCCGCGCGCTTCTCCTCGGCCTCCCGGGCAGCCTTGGCCCGCTGCTGGGTGATCTCACGCTCGGCGGTCGCCCGCAGGGTGGCCACCTCCCGCTCGACCGTGGACTTCAGCTCGGCGACCTCGTGGGCGGTCACCGTGCGTAGCTGCTTGGTCTCCCGCTCCGCGTCGGCGCGCAGCGTGTCGGCCTCCCGGCGGGCCTGGACGCGTACCTCGGCCGCCTCGCGCTCGGCGGCGGTGCGGACGTTGCCCGCCTCCCGCTCGGCGGTGGCCTTCATCGCGGCCGCCTCGGCCCGCGCCTTGTCGGTGATCTCCCGGGCCTCGAGACGGGCTGCGGAGAGGATGCCCTCCGACTCGCGCTTGGCCTCGTTGCGGTGGTCGTTGGCCTGCTCCTCGGCGAGCCGGAGGATCTGCTCCACCCGGGTGCCGAGCCCGGAGAGCGTGGGCCGGCTGTTCTCCTCCAGCTGCTTGCTGGTGTCGGTGAGCTTCTGCTCCAGGGCGGTGAGCCGCTGCTCGGACTGCCGGAGCCGGCGCTGCGCGTCGTTGAGCGCCTGCTCGGCGTCGGCGCGGTCCTTGTTGGCCTGGCTCAGTGCGGCGTTCAGCCGGCCGATGAAGTCGTCGACCTGACCGGTGTTGTATCCGCGCAGGCCAACCGTGAAATCGGGCTGCGAGTTCGCGTTATCGAAGAACGCGAGAGGGGAGGACTGTTGCTGGGGCATTGGGACATACTGGCAGACTCCCCGGGGTGCTTCCAAGGGCGTGCCGTCCTCATTACATGGTCAACTGGACGAGCCGCCACGCAGCCGTGCCGAGGGGCGATCTTGCCAGCTCCGGGCGGAGCCCGGGGTACGGAGCGTGACGTGGAATAGGGCCGCCAGGCGCGACCGCTCGGCCCATTGTTTCCACCCGGCTCGATCTCACGAAGGGGCCGTCCGCGCGGGTGGGTGAAAGCGGGTGGGTGAAGAGCCAAGCGCGTTCACCGAATGGCCATCCCGTGGCTCGTCCGTCAGGTCAGCGTCCGCCGGACGCTCGGGCGGCTCCGCCGCCAGCCGACGTACGCCTCGCGGCCGCCTCGTCCCTCGGCTCCTCCGCGGGTTCGCCGGTTCCTCGGCGAGGGCTTGTTAATAGGGGCCCCTTCCTATGCACGAGGCGTTAAGAAGGGGCCCTTCCTTACACCCTTCCTTACACCTCGACCAGTTCGATCAGGACGCCGTGGGCGTCCTTGGGGTGGACGAAGTTGATCCGCGAGCCGGCGGTGCCGCGCCGCGGGGTGTCGTAGAGCAGGCGAAGGCCGCGTTCACGCAGCGCGGCACAGGCGGCGTCGATGTCCGCCACGGTGTACGCCACCTGCTGCACGCCCGGGCCGTTGCGATCGAGGAACTTCGCGATGGTCGATTTCGGGGTCAGCGGGGCGAGCAGTTGCACGCAGCCGCCCTCGGCGGTCGGCCCGACCGACATCATCGCCTCGCGTACGCCCTGCTCGGTGTTGGTCTCGGTGTGCACGCAGCGCATCCCGAACGTCCGCTGGTAGAAGTCGATCGCGGCGTCGAGGTCCGGGACCGCGATCCCGACATGGTCGATGCGGCGCAGGCCGATGTCTGTGACATAGTCGGCAGCGGGCTCGACGGGGGAGTTCTCAGGCATGACGTTAGTCTGGCCGAACAATCGTTAAGGCGTACAGGTCGGCACCCCTCGGAGGCAGGTATGGCTTCGGTGATCATCAGCGGCGCGCGGACCCCGATGGGGCGCCTGTTGGGCAACCTCAAGGACCTACCGGCGACCAAGCTCGGCGGCATCGCCATCTCCGCGGCGCTGGAGCGCTCCGGGGTCGCCCCGGATCAGGTGCAGTACGTGATCATGGGGCAGGTGCTCCAGGCCGGTACCGGGCAGATCCCGGCCCGCCAGGCGGCCGTGGCGGCGGGCATCCCGATGTCGGTGCCGGCCCTGACGATCAACAAGGTCTGCCTCTCCGGCCTGGACGCGATCGCCCTGGCCGACCAGCTGATCCGGGCCGGCGAGTTCGACATCGTGGTGGCCGGCGGCATGGAGTCGATGACCAACGCCCCGCACCTGCTGCTCGGTCAGCGCGCCGGCCACAAGTACGGCGACGTGACCCTCAAGGACCACATGGCGCTCGACGGGTTGAGCGACGCCTGGGACTGCTGCTCGATGGGCGAGTCCACCGAGCGGCACGGCAGCACCCGCGGCATCACCCGCCAGGAGCAGGACGAGTTCGCCGCCGCCAGCCACCAGCGGGCCGCCGCCGCGCAGAAGAACGGACACTTCGCCGACGAGATCACCCCGGTGGTCATCCCGCAGCGCAAGGGCGACCCGTTGGTGATCAGCGAGGACGAGGGCATCCGGCCGGACGCCACCGCCGAATCCCTGGCCAAGCTCCGGCCCGCCTTCGCCTCCGACGGCACCATCACCGCCGGCAGCTCCTCGCCGATCTCCGACGGTGCCGCGGCGGTGGTCGTGATGAGCAAGGCGAAGGCCAAGGAACTCGGCCTGGCCTGGCTGGCCGAGGTGGGGGCGCACGGCAACGTCGCCGGTCCGGACAACTCGCTGCACTCGCAGCCGTCCAACGCCATCCAGCACGCCCTGCGCAAGGGCGGGCTGAGCGTCTCCGACCTCGATCTGATCGAGATCAACGAGGCGTTCGCCCAGGTCGGCATCCAATCCATCCGTGACCTCGGGGTCAGCCCGGACAAGGTCAACGTGAACGGCGGCGCGATTGCGCTGGGCCACCCGATCGGGATGTCCGGCGCCCGGCTGGTGCTCACCCTCGCGATGGAACTCAAGCGGCGTGGCGGCGGCACCGGGGCGGCGGCGCTCTGCGGTGGCGGCGGCCAGGGCGACGCCCTGATCATTCACGTGCCCGCCAACGCTGAGAGCGTGCAGTGAGGGTGCCGAGCGAGCCGGGTCCGCGAGAGGCGGCGTGATGAAGGCGCGGAGCGAGCCGGGTCAGCGAGAGGCCGGCGCGGTGAGCCGGTCGAACGGTGGTGTTCCGGTCGTGGCCACCGGTCCGGTGCGCCGCAGTCGGGACGTACCGATGCTGGTCGGGCGGGCCCGCGACGGTGACGCCCGCGCGGTGGCCCGGCTGATCAGCCTGGTCGAGGCCGGCGACGAGGCGCTGCCGGCCATCGCCGCCGCGCTCGCTCCCTACACCGGTCAGGCCCAGGTGGTCGGCCTGACCGGCTCTCCCGGAGTGGGCAAGTCGACCACCACCAACGAGTTGGTGCGTGCCCTACGGGCCCGGGGCCACCGGGTCGGCGTACTGGCCATCGACCCGTCCAGCCCGTTCAGCGGCGGGGCGATCCTCGGTGACCGGGTCCGGATGCAGGACCACGCCACCGATCCGGGCGTCTACATCCGCTCGATGTCCAACCGGGGCCACCTCGGCGGACTGTCGGCGGCCACCCCGCAGGCGGTGCGGGTGCTGGAGGGTGCAGGCTGCGACGTGGTGCTGGTGGAGACGGTCGGTGTCGGGCAGGCCGAGGTCGACGTCGCCTCGCTGGCCGACACCACTCTGGTGCTGCTCGCGCCCGGTATGGGCGACGCGATCCAGGCGGTGAAGGCCGGCATCCTGGAGATCGCCGACGTCTTCGTGGTCAACAAGGCCGACCGCGACGGCGCCGACGCGACCGTCCGGGACATCCAGGGCATGATCGCGCTCGGCGAACGCGGGTCGGGCCAGTGGCGGCCGCAGGTGGTGCGGGCCGTTGCCGTGCGCAGCGAGGGGATCGACGACATCGCCGCCGCGATCGACAAGCACCGTGGCTGGCTGGTCGAGCACGACGAGCTGCGCCGCCGCCGCGAGGCGCGGGCCGCCGCCGAGATCGAGGCGATCGCGCTTGGCACGCTGCGGGCCCGGATCGGTTCACTGCGCGACGGTACGCAGCTGCCCGCGCTCGCCGCCGAGGTCGCCGCCGGTACGACTGATCCGTACCGCGCCGCCGACGCGCTGCTCGCCCAGCTGTCCGGGTAGGCCGTGGGCGGGCGGCCCGCGTCACCGACCCCGCCCCCGCCCCCGCCCCTGGCCCTGGCCCTGGCCCGGTCAACGGCTTCCTTGCCTCGACCCGCCGGCGTCCACTACGGAGGAAGCCGGACGGTTAGGCTCGCACCGCCCCGCGACGCACGTGGGGCGGGGTAGCGGGCCACTGGGGGAGAGAGCATGGACCACGAGATGACGCAGGAGTTGCCGATGACGCCGGACGCGGTGGCGGGTGGTCGTACGCACATCTCGGACGAGGTGGTGGAGAAGCTCGCGGTGGCCGCGGCGAAGGCCGTGCCCGGCGTGGTCGAACTCGGCGGGGACATCGCGCGGTTCTTCAACGCGGTGCTCGACCGGGTCGGGCTGGACCAGCTGGGCGACGCCCGACGTGGCTGCTCCGCTCACGTCGTCAACGGCGGCGCGGTGATCAACCTGGTCATCGTGACCGACGCCGGACATCCGGTGCCCGAGGTGACCACGGCGGTGCGGGCCGAGGTGACCCAGGCGGTCGAGGCGTACGGGCTGCGGGTCGACGAGATCAACATCCGGGTCGACGATGTGGCCATCGGAGGGACGGCCACCTGAACACCCCGAGCCGCCCGGTCACCGGGCGGCCACGGACCCCGCAGGGCGCTGCTCGGCCGGGGCGGCTGGGCAGGGGTGACAGTCGCAACTGGGCGGGCCGCGGTTGATCTGAGTTCGGCAGATCGCGTGCGAGACTAGATAACCATGAGCGACCCACGGATCACCTCGTCGATCTTCACCCGCGGCGCGGTCGACCTCAGCGCGCTGCGCAGTCCTGCCCCCAGTCCCGCCCCCGGTCCTGCCCCGGCACCGGCGCAGGCGGGTCCCCCCGCCGGTGCGCCCGGCGGCGCCGTCGGCGGCGTCACCGTCATCGACGTGACCGAGGCGACCTTCCAGTCCGAGGTCCTGGAGCGCTCGCTGACCACACCCGTGGTGGTGGACTTCTGGGCGGAGTGGTGCCAGCCCTGCAAGCAGCTCTCGCCGGTGCTGGAGCGGTTGGCGGTGGAGGGCGGCGGCGCCTGGGTGCTCGCGAAGGTCGACGTGGACGCCAACCCGCGGCTGGCGCAGATGTTCCGGGTGCAGGGCATCCCGATGGTGTACGCGGTGGTCGGCGGGCAGCCGGTCGACGCCTTCTCCGGGGTGGTGCCCGAGCCGCAACTGCGCCAGTGGATCCAGGCTGTGCTCAAAGCCGGCGGGGTCGAGGTGGCCGACCCGGAGGACCCCCGCCTCGACGAGGCGGACGACGCCCTGATGAGCGGCGACCTGGACGCCGCCGAGCAGGCGTACCGGAAGATCCTGGCCGAGGCCCCGACGGACGCCGCGGCAGAGGCCGGGCTGGCCCAGGTCGGGCTCGCCCGTCGGGTGGCCGGCGTCGACCCGCAGGCGGCGCTCGCCGCCGCGGCGGCCGATCCGGCCGACGTCGACGCCCAACTGTTGGCCGCCGACATCGAGGTGCTCAGCGGCCTGGCCGAGCAGGCGTACCAGCGGCTCGTCGGGGTGGTCCGGCGCACCGCCGGCGACGACCGCGAGAAGGTACGCCAGCACCTCGTCGGCCTGTTCGCCATCGCCGGGCCGGAGGACCCCGTGGTCGCCTCGGCCCGCCGGGCCCTGGCCAGCGCCCTGTTCTGAGCGCGGGCCCTGGCCAGCGCTCGGTCCTGAGCCACTGAACGCCAGTGCGGGCCGGCGTAGCGCCGCCGGCCCGCCGGAGACACCGGAGGACGGGAGCCCATGATGCGCCGGATCGCCGTCCTCGACGCACCGAGCAACCTTGGCCTGCGCCCACCCACGTCCACCTCGGTGCCGGGCTGCGGGAAGGCGCCCGGCGCACTACGCGACCAGGGCCTGCTGCCCCGGCTGCGGGCCCGCGACGCCGGCTGCCTCACGTCGCCCCGCTACGACGCCGGTCACTGGCGGCCGGGCGACGGGGTGTGCCACGCGCACGAGATCGCCGACTACTCGGCGGCGCTGGCCGACCGGATCGGGGCCATCATCGACCGGAGCGAGTTTCCCGTGGTGCTCGGTGGCGACTGCTCGATCCTGCTCGGCTCGGCGCTGGCCATGCATCGGCTCGGCGAGGCGGTCGGTGGCCGGATCGGGCTGGTCTTCGTCGACGGCCACTCCGACTTCCGGCACCCGGGCAACGCCTCGTACGTGGGCGCGGCGGCGGGCGAGGCCCTCGCGCTGGTCACCGGGCGCGGCCAGGCCGACCTGGCGGCCATCGAAGGCCGGCGACCCTACTTCCGGGACATCGACGTGGTGGTGTTCGGCATCCGGGCACAGGACGAGTACCGGCTCGACCTCCAGGCCGCCGGAATCATCACCAGGCCCGTGCCGACGTTACGGTCCGAGGGGGCGGCGCGCAGCGCGCAGTGGGCACACGAGCAGCTCGCCGATTGCGCCGGCTACTGGGTGCACGTCGACGTGGACGTGCTCGACCCGGCCGTGATGCCGGCGGTCGACGCCCCCGAACCCGGCGGCATCGCCTTCGCCGAACTGGAGATCCTGCTCGCCGGCCTGGTGGACACCCCGCACTGTCTCGGCGTCGAGCTGACCGTCTTCGACCCCGACTACGACCCGGACGGCGCGTACGCCGCCGAGATCGTCAACACCGTGGTCGCCGGCCTGCGCCCGGTCACCGCCCCCGGCTCGGTGCCGCCCCGGCTGCGCGCCGAGAAGACCGGGCGGGCCGCCCCGGAGCCCCGCCGCCCCACCACTCATCCCGGCACGCCAGTCACACCTGGCCCGCCCGCACCCGGTTCGCTGGCGCCTTCTTCGCTGGCGTCGGGTTCGCTCGCCTCGGGTTCGCTCGCGCCTGGGGCGGAAACCGCCGGGATCCCGGGGGAACTGCTGCCGCAGTCGACGCTCGACGATCAGGGCCACCCGGAGCAGGCCGGCTCGAACGACTGGAACCCGGCGCAGGACGGCCACGATCCGATTGCCGACGAGTCGGGCCTGGGCGACACCGGTGACCCGGCCGAGGAGTCGTCCGTTCGGCGCCCACACCCGGCGGCCTGATCGCCTAACCGCCTGACTCAGGGTTGATCATCACCGTCTCGTCGTAACGGCGGTGTCCCGGTCAACCGGATACCGCCGTACCGCCGGAACGGAGTCGATCAGTGGCTGGGGCCGGGTCACCGGCCGACGACTTGGCCCCGATCGGGCAGAGGTCGTCCGTGGGGGTGGCCGGCTGGTCAGATCCGAAGAAGCAGGCCTCGGCAAACCGCCACGGCCACGGCCGCCCCGGACATCGCTGCGGCCTCGGTCATCCCGCCGCACGAGATGTCGCAACCGTCCGCCGTGCGCGCGAGATGTCGCAACTGGCGGGCGTGCGCACGAGATGCCGCAACCGGCGGGCCTGCGCACGAGATGCCGCAACCGTCCGCGTGCGCACGAGATGCCGCAACTGGTGGGCCTGCGCACGAGATGCCGCAACTGGCGGTCTCAATCGGCCGGGATACCCCGACATGCCGCAACCCGCCTCGCCCACCGGTCCGGATGCGCCGAGATGCCGCAACCCGCGCCCGCCTTTCGGCCTGATCACCACCACATGCCGCAACCCGCGCCGCCCACCACCCCAGGCGCCGCGCCACGACCACCAAGGCACCGCGCAAGACCAAGGCGCCGTGCCAGGAACAGGGTGCCGTGCCAGGAACTGCCGTGCCAGGAACAGGGTGCCGTGCCAGGAACTGCCGTGCCAGGAACAGGGCGTCGCGCCAGGAGCAGGGCGTCGCGCCACGAGCCCAAAACTCGCCTCGCCACGCCCGGCAGGTCCTGCGCCACCGCCTCAGGACCCGCCTCGCCTGCAACCACCTACTGCCGGCGATCCCCGGAGGAGTCAGGAACGGGGCAGGGCGCGGAGGAAGCGTTCGGCGATCGGGACGGCGGTGCCGCTGCCGGAGCCGCCCTGCTCGACGAAGACCGCGAACGCCACGTCGCCCTGCCAGCCGACGAACCAGGCGTGGGTGTTCTTTGGATTGTCGTCGTACTCGGCGGTGCCGGTCTTGCCGTGCACCGGCTCGCCCGGCACGTCCCGCAACGCGGTGCCGGTGCCGGTGCTGATCACCTCGCGCATCATCGTCCGCACCGCCGTCACCGCCTCGGGCTTCAGTTCCGGGCCCGGCTCGGCCGCCGGCTCGGGGGCCGGGTCGAGGAGCAGCTTCGGCGGGATGAACTCACCCTTGGCCACCGCTGCGGTCGCTGCGGCCATGGCCAGCGGGCTGACCAGGGTCGTACCCTGCCCGATCGAGGCAGCGGCCTGCTCGGTGGCCCCGCCGTTCGCGGAGATTTTCCCGGTGTACGCGTCGAGGCCCACCTCCCACTTGCCCTCCAGGCCGAGGGCGCGGCCGGTGGCGGCGAGCCCGTCGGCGCCGAGTTGCGGCGCGAGGGCCGCGAAGGCCGTGTTGCAGGACTTGGCGAAGACGGTGTGGAACGGCACCTTGCCGAGGGCGAAGTCGTTGGAGTTCTTGAACGAGCGGCCGTCGACGGTGACCGTCTTGGGACAGTCGACAGTGGTGTCCGGGGTGATCGCGCCACGCTCCACCAGACCGAGCGCGCTGACCATCTTGAACGTGGAGCCCGGCGGCACCTGCGCGGTGAAGGCCAGGTTCTCCCCGGCGGCGCCGGGGCCGTTCGCGGCGGCGAGCACCGCGCCGTCGCTGATGCGTACGGCCACCAGGGCCGAGCGTCGCCGCTGCCCGCGCAGCGCCGCGTCCGCGGCGTTCTGAGTGGTCACGTCGAGGGTGGTCCGTACCGGCTGGCCGGGCTCCGGCTCGTGCCGGAACACCACGGTGTCGGTGGACTCCACCGTCCCGTCCGGCTTCGGCCGCTTGATGATCACGCTCAGTCCCGGTACGCCCCGTAGCCGCTCGTCCCACCGGCCCTGCAATCCGCCGTGCCCCACCAGATCGCCAGGGGAGTAGCGGTCGGGGAACTTTTCCAGGTCGTCGGCCTGTGCGGGGTCGACGGTGCCCAGCACCGCCCGGGCGAACTCGCGGGTCGGGGCGAGATCCAACTCGTCGGTCTGGAACTTCGTCCCCGGCAGGTCGCGGATCCGTGACCTGATCTGCCGGTACGCCTCGTCGCGCAGGGTGACCACCTCGACGAACGCGTCCGGCTTCGCCTCGTCGATCCGCTTGGCCAGGCTGGACAGGTCGACCGGCGGGGTGATCGCCGGCTTGATCGCGCGGAACGCGGCGTCCAGATCGCGGGCCAGTGCCTTCACGTCGGTGACCTTGCTGGGCTGCACGCCGACCCGGACCACCGGGCGCGGCGCCACCAGCGGCTCGCCGGCGCCGTCGAGCACACCGGCCCGGGGCGCGGGGGCCCGTCGCAGGCCGAGCCGGTCGCCGCTGGTGAGCTGCTCCTGCACGACCGGTGGCTCCCAGATCACCTGCCACCGATCGTCGCGGCCCTGGGTGAGGCGCAGCGGGCGGTCGTACGCCCAACTGGTCTCGCCCGGCAGCGTCCACTCCACCTTGATGGTGGCGGTGGCGGTGTTCCGGACGATCTCGGGGTCGCCCTTGCGGCTCAGCTTGAGCGGTGCCTCGGCCAGTTCGCCGGAAAGCGACTTGATCTCCTTCGCGACATCCGCCGCCGCGATTTTCGTCCCGGTCGGGTCGACGAAGCCGACCGCGTTCAGGTCGCCGGAACGCCAGCCGTCCAGGAAGGCGTCCACGCTGTGCTGCGGGCCGTCCTCGCCGGAGCAGGCGACGAGGGTGGCCGAGGCGAGCAGACAGGCGGCAACGGCGACTGAGCGGGACGAGCGGTGACGAAAACGTTGCGACCGGTGCATCGGCTGGGTTTCCTCCTGGTCGGGTTGCCCCGCACGCTATTACGCCGACGCCACCCGCCGCCGCCCCGGTCTCGTCGAGCGCGGAAAAGACGAGCCAGCGAGGGCGTGATGAACAACATCAGGCGGGTACTCCGAAGCCGGCCGAACCTCGTACCGCAACGGGTGAAAGGACGACCGCCCCAATCCGGAAGTCCCGGCCGGGGTCCGCCGACGTGCGAACCGGTCGGTCGGCCTAGGCTTGGCGACAAAGTGACCCACGACGTGGTGGGTCGAGGGGAGTGCGACCGATGGACCGGCGTCCGGCGATCAAATCGGAACCTGATCTTCGGCCGGCTGATGCCGGCCGGGACGACAGTTTCGACACGGCAACCGACGGGGACGGCTTCGGCCGGCTCGACTCAGGAGTGACCGGGATGACCGGCTCGAGCATCGACACCCTCTACGACCTGGGCCTGCCGCCGGACGCGCTGGGCGACGACGTGGAGCACGCCGAACTCGACGAGCCGGTACCGAACGCCGAGCGACTGGTGGCACAGGCGGTCGCGCTGGCCGGCGACGACCACGACGCGGCGACCCTGGTGGGCCGGTTCTGGCGGTTCGCGCCGGACGAGGAGCTGATCGGGTTCACCGCCGAGGAGATGATCGAGGCCGCCCGCGACCATCGGGAGCTGGCCGAGCAGCGGGTGCCGGGCGAGTTGAAGGTGCGGATCCATCCGCCCGACGCGGAGCAGCACCACAGTGTCATCGAGATCGTCACCGACGACATGCCGTTCCTGGTGGACTCGGTGACCGCCCTGCTCAACACCCAGCACCTGGACGTGCACCTGCTGGCCCACCCGTTGGTCGTGGTGCGCCGGGAGCCGTTGGGTCGGCTGATCGAGGTGGCCGCCGACGTCGAGCCGGACGACGCGATCTCCGGCGACCTGGTCGAGAGCTGGATGCACATCGAGATCGACCCGGTCCGCGACGCGGAGGAGCGGGACAAGCTGTGCCGGGAGTTGCAGCGGGTGCTCACCGACGTGCGCGAGGCCGTGGAGGACTGGCCGAAGATGCGCCAGCGGGCCCTCGCGTTCGCCGACGAGCTGGCCGCCACGCGGACCAGTGACACCCGGCCCCCGGTGCCGGAGAAGGACATCACCGACTCGGTCGAGCTGTTGCGCTGGCTCGCCCACGACCACTTCACCTTCCTCGGCTACCGGGAATATCGGCTGGTGCCGGACTCGGGCCAGGGCGGGCCGGCGTTGGAGGCGGTGCCCGGCACCGGGTTGGGCATCCTGCGGCAGGACGCGCCGGAGACCCGCGCGCTGTCCTCGATGACGCCCGAGGCACACGAGAAGGTCACCGAGAAGCGCCTGCTGATCATCACCAAGGCGAACTCGCGGGCCACTGTGCACCGCTCGGCCTATCTGGACTACGTCGGCTTCAAGATCTTCGACGAGCGGGGCGAGGTGGTGGGGGAGCGCCGCTTCCTCGGTCTCCTCTCGACCGCCGCGTACCGCACCAGCGTGCAGGAGCTGCCGGTGGTCCGGCGCAAGGTCGCCGAGGTGCTGGACCGCTCCGGGCTGAGCCTGCGCAGCCACTCCGGCAAGGGCCTGCTGCAGATCCTGGAGACCTACCCGCGCGACGAGTTGTTCCAGATCAAGACCGACGACCTCTACCACGCGACAGTCGGCGTGCTGCGGATGGCCGGGCGTCGGCAGCTGCGGGTCTTCCTGCGCCGGGACGCGTACGGGAGGTTCATCTCCTGCCTGATCTACCTGCCTCGGGATCGGTTCACCACCCAGAACCGGCTGCGCATGCAGGACATCCTGCTGCGTGAGCTGAATGGCGTGGGGGTCGACCACACCACCCGGGTCACCGAGTCGATGCTGGCCCAGGTGCACTTCACCGTCCGCACCGACCCGACCAACCCGCCTGGGGAGATCGACGCCGACCTGCTCGCCGAGGAGTTGGCCGACGCCACCCGGCTCTGGGACGACGACTACCGGCTGGTGCTTGAGCGCAAGCTCGGCGACGAGCAGGCCAAGCACCTGTTCGGCCGGTACGCCGACGCGTTCCCGGAGGGCTACAAGGACACCCACACGCCGTACGAGGCGATGAAGGACCTGGCCAAGCTGGAGCTGCTGGAGGAGTCCGGTCAGCTGGAGATGCACCTGTTCCGCAAGCAGCTGATGCCGCCGCGCGCCAGCGGTCGGGGGCCGGACGTCGACGATGCGATGGACGCCCGGTTCAAGGTCTACCGGTACGGCGAGCCGATGATGCTGTCGGCGGTGCTGCCGGTGCTGCACTCGCTCGGCGTACGCGTGGTCGACGAGCACCCGTACGAGGTGGAACGCGTCGACGGGCGGATCTGGCTGTACGACTTCGGGCTGCAACTGCCCGAAGGACACCAGGAACTGGCCGAGGTGCGCCCGCACGTGGAGAACGCCTTCGCGGCGGCGTGGCGCGGCGAGGCCGAGGTGGACGGCTTCAACGAGCTGGTGCTGCGCGCCGGGCTCACCTGGCGTCAGGTGGTGGTGCTGCGGGCGTACGCGAAGTATCTGCGCCAGACCGGCACCGTCTTCTCGCAGGACTACATGGAGTCGACCTTCATCGCGTACCCGCGGGTCGCCACGCTGCTGGTGCAGCTCTTCGAGACGCGCTTCAAGCCGGGCACGCTCGACGCCGAGCAGCGCGAGCAGCGCAGCGCCGAACTGGTCGCCGAGATCGGGACGGCCCTCGACGACGTGGCCAGCCTCGACCAGGACCGCATCCTGCGGTCGTACCTGTCGCTGATCCAGGCCACCCTGCGCACCAGCTTCTATCAGAAGCCGGGCGACGGGCGACCCAAGTCGTACGTGGCGTTCAAGCTGGACCCGCAGGCGATCCCGGAACTGCCCGCGCCACGCCCGAGGTTCGAGGTCTTCGTGTACTCGCCCCGGTTCGAGGGCGTACACCTGCGGTATGGTCCGGTGGCCCGCGGCGGCCTGCGCTGGTCGGACCGCCGGGAGGACTTCCGCACCGAGGTGCTCGGCCTGGTCAAGGCGCAGATGGTGAAGAACGCCGTGATCGTGCCGGTGGGTGCCAAGGGCGGTTTCGTGCTCAAGCAGAAGCCCGGCGACCGGGACGAGGCCGTCGCCTGCTACCAGCAGTTCGTCGGCGCCCTGCTGGACGTCACCGACAACATCGTGTCCGGTGAGATCGTGCCGCCGGAGGACGTGGTCCGGCACGACGGCGACGATCCGTACATGGTGGTGGCGGCCGACAAGGGCACGGCGAGCTTCTCCGACATCGCCAACGAGGTCTCCGCCGGGCACGACTTCTGGTTGGGCGACGCGTTCGCCTCCGGTGGGTCGGCCGGCTACGACCACAAGAAGATGGGCATCACCGCGCGGGGCGCGTGGGAGTCGGTCAAGCGGCACTTCCGCGAGCTGGGTCACGACACCCAGAGCCAGGACTTCACCGTGGTCGGCGTCGGCGACATGTCCGGTGACGTGTTCGGCAACGGCATGCTGCTGTCGGAGCACATCCGGCTGGTGGCCGCCTTCGACCACCGGCACATCTTCCTGGACCCGGATCCGGACGCGGCTCGGTCGTGGGAGGAGCGCAAGCGGCTGTTCGAGCTGTCCCGCTCGACGTGGGAGGACTACAACCCCGAGCTGATTTCCGCCGGCGGCGGCGTCTATCCGCGTACGGCGAAGTCGGTGCCGGTGTCGCCGCAGGTCCGCGCGGTGCTCGGGCTGGCCGGCGACGTCGATCAGATCAGCCCGCAGGAGCTGATGAAGGCGATCCTCACCGCGCCGGTCGACCTGTTCTGGAACGGCGGCATCGGCACCTACGTGAAGTCGGCCAGCGAGACCAACGCCGAGGTCGGCGACAAGTCCAACGACGCGATCCGGGTCAACGGCAAGGATCTGCGCTGCCGGGTGGCCGGCGAGGGCGGCAACCTGGGCTGGACCCAGCTTGGCCGGATCGAGTACGCGATGGGCGGCGGCCGGAACTACACCGACTTCATCGACAACGCGGCCGGGGTGAACTGCTCCGACCACGAGGTGAACATCAAGATCCTGTTGAACACGGCGGTCGCCGAAGGAGAGCTGACCCTCCCCGAACGGGACGAACTGCTCGCCGAGATGACCGACGAGGTCGCCGAACTGGTGCTGCGGGACAACTACGACCAGGCCCGGGCGATCAACAACTCGCAGGCCCAGGCCGCCTCGCTGCTGCCGGTGCACCGCCGGATGATCAGTGATCTGGAGCGTTCCGGTGTGCTGAACCGGTCGCTGGAGGCGCTGCCGACGGACGAGGAACTGGCGGGGCGAACGGAGTACGGGCTGACCGCGCCGGAGTCCGCGGTACTGCTGGCGTACGTGAAGATCGCGTTGGAGAAGGAGATCCTCGCCGACGGCCTGGCCGACGAGGAGTGGACCAACCATGTCCTGATCAACTACTTCCCGACGCCGATGCGCGAGCGCTTCGCCGAGCGGATGGGCCGGCACCGGCTGCGCCGCGACATCGTCACCACGTTGCTGGTCAACGAGGCGATCAACCGGGGCGGCATCACGTTCGTCTTCCGCGTCGTGGAGGAGACGGCCGCGTCGGCGGTCGACGTGATCCGGGCGTACGTGGTGGTCCGCGAGGTGTTCGGGCTGCGCGAGCTCTGGGATGCGGTCGAGGCGCTGGACAACCGGGTCGACCCGCAGTTGCAGACCGACGTCTACCTGGACACCCGCCGGCTGCTCGACCGGGCGGTGCGCTGGCTGGTGACCAACCGGCGCTCGCCGATCAACGTGCGGGCGGAGATCGACCGGCTGCGCGACGGGGTGGCCCGGCTGCTCCCGCAACTGGAGACGCTGTTCTACGGCAGCGAGCGGGAGGCGATCGCGGCGCACATCGACTCGATGACCGAGCGTGGTCTGCCCCGCGAACTGGCCGAACAGAGCACCCGGCTGATGTACGGCTTCGGCCTGCTCGACGTGGTGGAGACCGCCGCCGACACCGGGCGCGACGTGAGCGAGGTGGCGTTGGTCTACTTCGTGCTCTCCGACCGGTTCCGGGTGGACGCGTTGCTGTCGAAGATCTCGCTGCTGCCGCGCGAGGACCGGTGGCAGACCCTGGCGAGAATGGCGCTGCGCTACGACCTGTACGCCGCGCTGGCCGCGCTCACCGTGGAGGTGCTCTGCTCCACGCCGGCGGACCTGCCGCCGCAGGAGCGGGTGCAGCAGTGGGAGCAGGCGAACGCGACCTCGATCCACCGCTCCGAACGGGCGATGGAGGAGTTCGACGAGTCCCGCGCCGACCTGGCCGCCCTGTCGGTCCTGCTACGCCAGATCCGTACCCTGGTCCGCACCTCATCCGCCACCTGACCCCAACCCACCCACGTCAACGCGAGCGGTGGCCCGGCGGCAGACGCCGCCGGGCCACCCACCGTTCGTGGCTCGCTCACCGCACCAGCGAGGCGAAGACGATCACGTTGTCGAGGTAGTCGCCGGTCGCCTCGTCGAACTGGCCACCGCAGGTGATCACCCGCAACCCGGGCTGGTCGTTCGGGCCATACACCTGCTCGGTGGGGAAGGCATTCTTCGAGTGGGACGACACCGAGTCGACCCGAAAGTCGGCCGAGCGGCCGTCCAGCCGGCGGACCGTGATGATGTCGCCGGGTTGCAGGGCGCCAAGGGAGAAGAAAACCGCGGGACCGATCGCGGCCGAGTCGACGTGCCCGACGATGACCGCGTTGCCCACTTCGCCCGGACTCGGTCCTGGTTCGTACCAGCCAGCGAGCAGGGCCTGGTCCAGCGGGGGCACCTGAACGCTGCCGTCCGGGTTGGTGCCGAGCGCCATGATGTCCGCGTCGACGCCGATCCGGGGGATGCTGATCGTGGTGGGGGCGGAGCGGGGCAGGCCGGCCGGCTCCCGGTCGACGTCACCGGTTCCGACCTCCGCCGCCGGGGTCGCGGGCCCGGTTCCGGCCCGTGCCACGGGCTGAGGCGGGCGGACGGTGTCGCCGTTCAGCGAGGCGCCGATCAGCCCCGAGCCCACCATGGCGAGCAGGAGGACGACGGCGGCGCCGGCGGCGCGCCACGGTCCACCGTGGCGGCCGCCGGCCCCTCTCGCCGTCGGGTCAGGCCGCGAACTCATCGGCCCGGCGCCGACGCAGCAGCACGAGGCCACCGAGAGCGGCCGCGCCGATCAGGCTCGCCCCGCCGGCAGCCATACCCCGGTCGGCTCCGGTGGCGGTGCCGCCGTCGCCAGCCTTCACGCCGCCGTGTGGCAGGACGACCAGCTCGCCCTCGCCGCAGGAGCCCTCCAGCTTGTACTTCCCGGGCTCGGCGTGCTTGTCGACCCAGGCTTCGCCGTAGTAGACGAAGTCCTTCTTGTGCTCCCAGCGGTCGGCCTCGCCGTGCTCGCCGTACTCGCCGTGCTCGCCGTGCTCGCCGCGCTTGCCGTGCTTGCCGTGCTCGCCGTGCTTGCCGTGCTTGCCGTGCTCGCCGTGCTTGCCGTGCTCGCCGTGCTTGCCGTGCTCGCCGTACTCGCCGTACTCGCCGTACTTGTTGTACTCGTCGTACTCGCGGTGCTCGCGGTACTCGCCGTGCTCGCCGTCCTTGTCGTGCTCGCGGTACTCGCCGTCCTTGTCGTGCTCGCGGTACTCGCCGTCCTTGTCGTGCTCGCGGTACTCGTCGCGCTTCTCGCGCTTGTCGTACCCGTCGCGCTTCTCGCCTTCGTGCTCGGTCCGCTCGCGGCCCTCCGCATCCTGGCCGTGCTCCTCGCCCTTCCAGCCGCGGTCGTCGGCGGCACCGCCACCAGCGCCACCCTCCGCGTCTGGCTTGTGCCCTTCTTCGCCGCCCTTGCCTTCTTCGTGGCCCTTGTCTCCTTCGTGGCCCTTGTCTTCCTCGTGGCCCTTGTCTTCCTCGCGGCCCTTGCCTTCTTCGTGGCCCTTGTCCTCCTCGCGGCCCTCGCCGGACTTCCACTCCCCGTGCTCCTCGCCGCCCTTCCAGTCCTTGTCGTCCTTCCTGTCCTCGTCGCCCTTCCAGTCCTTGTCGTGTTCCCGGCCTGAGTCGTCCCGCCACTGGTCGCGGTGCTCGCCGCGCTCGGAGTAGTCGTCCTCGCCCCGCTCGTGGCCCTCGCGGGCCGGCTCGAGCTTGACCTTGCCGGTCACCTTGGACCAGACGAAGGCGTGCTCCTGCGGCTTCTTGCAGATTTCGACCAGCTTGACCTTTTCGCCGGGCTTGACGGCGTGCGGCTTGGCGTGGACCTTGCCCTCGTCCTCATGATGCTGGCCGTCGGCGAACGCGACCCCGGGCGCGAACACCAGCAGGGAGGCACCGCCGAGGGCCGCCCCCGCCACCATTTTTCCAAGCACCTTCTTAGCCATGACCTGCGTCACTCCCATCCCTGGTTGTCCTGCGGCCGGCAACAACCGAGCCAGAACCGACGTTAGACCGTTTCACGACTTATGAGGGCTAAGACTCGCGTTTTGGCGCTAGATCGCTTCTGTAGGTAGAAGACCTCTTGGTCAGCACCTGGCAGTTTCGGTCCGGGATGAGCAATGATGCGGCGTATGGCCTTGCCGGAGGCGCTGCCCGGCGTCGGCGATCCGGTTCGCCTGCGGGCTGGGCGTTCGACCCGTCGACCCGCTGGCCGGGGTGGAAGGCCGCGAGGGGGCGAGTTGCGGTATTTTGCCCCGGTACGGTTTCGAAAATATCGAACCATTGCCATGGAAGCGCTCCCATGCAAGAATCGCTGCACGCGGTTAGGGGAGCCCACACCGCGTAGGCAGGGTGTCGAGGGCAACCGGGGCTGAACCGGACGATCACCCGCCGCCCGACCGGTGACGCACCGGTCGTCGCACCACCACCAACGCCCGTCCGGGTCGGGCACCCCGAAATTCCCGTTGGTGCCGGAGGCGGTCCTCCCAGGACGCCTTGGCGCCACGTGCCGGGCCGTACGCGGATCCGGTCTCGCCCAAGGAGATCAGTGGCATGAATGTGTGGAGAAAACTGTCCGGCCCTCGCCGGGCCGTCGCGCTGGCCGGCGCGAGCGCGCTGGTCGCGGGCGGTCTGGTGACGATTCCGGTCACCGCGGCGCACGCGGCTACGCAGTGCGACGTGTCCTACACGACCAACGACTGGCAGGGTGGCTTCACCGCCAACATCACCATCAGGAACATCGGCGACCCGCTGACCAGCTGGAGCCTCGGCTTCACGTTCCCCGACGCCAACCAGCGCGTCACCCAGGGCTGGTCGGCCCGGTGGAGCCAGTCGGGCCGTAACGTCACCGCGCAGAACGAGTCCTACAACGGCTCGCTCGCCCGGGGCGCGAGCACGACCATCGGGTTCAACGGCAGCTGGAGCGGCAGCAACCCGCGGCCCACCTCCTTCACGATCAACGGGGTCACCTGCAATGGCGGCACCCCGCCGACCACGGCCCCGCCGACGACCTCCCCGCCGACCTCGACTCCGCCCACCACGGCTCCGCCGCCCACCACGGCTCCGCCGCCGACCACCACGCCGCCGCCCGCCGGTGCGAAGGTGGACAACCCCTACCTGAACGCCCGGGGCTACGTGAACCCGGAGTGGAAGGTCAAGGCCGAGTCGGTCAGCGGCGGCAACCGGGTGTCGAACACCCCGACCGGCGTGTGGCTGGACCGGATCGCGGCGATCAACGGAACCGCGGACAGCCAGTCCAACGGCCCGATGGGCCTGCGTGACCACCTGGACGAGGCGCTGCGGCAGAACGCGCAGTACATCCAGGTCGTCATCTACAACCTGCCCGGCCGCGACTGCTCGGCGCTCGCCTCGAACGGTGAGCTGAAGGCGGACGAGCTGCCGAGGTACAAGGCGGAGTACATCGACCCGATCGCGGCTATCCAGGCTGACGCGAAGTACCGCAACCTCCGGATCATCAACATCATCGAGATCGACTCGCTGCCCAACCTGGTGACCAACACCACGGGCAACGCGGGCGGCACCGTGATGTGCGACACGGTCAAGGCCAACGGTGCGTACGTCCAGGGTGTCGGCTACGCCCTGGCCAAGCTGGGCGCGATCTCGAACGTCTACAACTACATCGACGCCGGCCACCACGGCTGGCTCGGCTGGGACACCAACTTCGGCCCGTCGGCCGGCGTTCTGCGCGAGGCCGCGGGTGCCTCCGGCTCCACGGTCGCCAACGTGCACGGCTTCATCGTGAACACCGCCAACTACTCGGCGCTGCGTGAGCCGTACGCGAAGGTCACCGACTCGGTCAACGGGCAGACGGTGCGGCAGTCCAAGTGGATCGACTGGAACTACTACAACGACGAGCTGTCCTTCGCCCAGGCGTTCCGCCAGGAGCTGATCAACAGGGGCTTCGACCGCAACATCGGCATGCTGATCGACACCTCCCGCAACGGTTGGGGCGGTAGCGCCCGGCCCACCGCAGCCGGTCCGACGACCAGCGTGGACGCCTACATCGACGGTGGCCGGGTCGACCGCCGCATCCACAAGGGCAACTGGTGCAACCAGGCCGGTGCCGGTCTGGGCGAGCGGCCGAAGGCCGCGCCGGAGGCGGGCATCGACGCGTACGTCTGGATCAAGCCCCCGGGTGAGTCGGACGGCTCCAGCCGGGAGATCCCCAACAACGACGGCAAGGGCTTCGACCGGATGTGCGACCCGACCTACACCGGCAACGCCCGCAACGGCAACAACCGCAGCGGCGCCCTGGCCGACGCCCCGATCTCGGGCGCCTGGTTCCCGGCGCAGTTCGCCGAGCTGATGCGCAACGCCTACCCGCCGCTCTCCTGACGGCCAGGCACACCCGCCGCCAGCAGTAGGTGAGGCACTGCGGCGGCAGGTTCCCCGGGCCCCTGGTCCGACCGCACCGGTCGGGCCAGGGGCCCCTCACCGCGCGGCCCGTCGGATGGCGGGCGCGCGGCCCGGCGGATGTTAGGAGGGGACCCTTCCTATACACCAGGCGTTAAGAAGGGGCCCTTCCTTACCTCCTTACGGGACGGTTTTCTCGATGGCGGCCTGGCCGATCTCGGTCAGGTCCCGTCGGGCGCGGTCGATGTTCTCCGGGGTCGGGTCCTGGCCCCGGGCCATCACCAGGTCCTCCGGGTCCCAGGGCTGCTCCGCGCCGGTACGGATGGTGCTGGCGCCGGTGCCGGTCCCCGTCGCCCCGGTACCCGCGGCGTAGGGGTCGGCGATGATGTCCTCGGTCGGCCCGCCCCGATCGGATTGTTCGCCGGGCTCGGCGAAGGCCGGGTTGTCCCGGCCGGGCCCGCCCTGGGTCATCAGCTCAGGAACACCGGTGTCGTCGTCCACCGCCGCGGCCACCTCGGGGCGCTCCTCCAGTGGCCGTCGCGGGTCGCGATCTGTCATCGTTGCTGCCCTCCTGTCCGCGGCCGGTCCTCCACGGCTGCTTCCGCGTACCCAGCTGACCGGTGGCCATGCCTGCCGCCGGCACGCCGAGGGCGGGCGTCCGCTCGGAACGCCCGCCCGATGTCCGCGATCAGCGCCCGAGCACCCGGTCGAGGAAGTCGCGGTACTCGCGTACGGCCACGCGCAGCTGCTCGGTGTCGGTCGAGCCCGCCTCCTGCCAGCCACCGAGCTTGTTCTTGTGCTCCGCCAGCGCGGCGGACAGGGCCTGCATGGCCTCGTCGACCAGCGACTGCGCCTCGCCGGCCGCGGCCTGCGGGTCGTCCACGAAACGCAGCTGGACGTCGCGCCAGCGGTTCCGGAAGCCCTGCGCGGTCGACTCGTCGAACAGGCTCGCCGCACCCGCCGGCAGGGTCGCCGCTTCCGTGCCCGGCCCACTGTCGTTCGGGGACCGGGTGTCCGGATCCACCATCGTCGGGGCGGCGCTGCCGTAGCCGGCGCCGCCGGCCGCCGCCGCCTCGACGTCGTGGTCGTGCGTCCGATCGAACTCGGCCTCGGGGTCGGCTCGCCATCCCTCGCGTTCGCCGTCGATCGCGCCGTCGCCGGGCCGGGCGGTGCCCTCCTCGCGGGGGTCCCGCTCGTCCTCGGGACGCGGGCTGGCCAGCGCCGACGCGGCTACCGCGCCGCCGACGGTGGTCGCGCCGAAGGCGGTGGGCACGGGGGCGGGCTGGTGGAATTCGACGCGCTCGCCGTCGGCGTCGGAACGGCCATCTGAGGGACGGGCACGGTCGGCGTCGGGCCGGTCGCGGTCCGCCGGCTCGTAGACGTCGTCGGCCACGTCGTGGTCGTCGACCGGTGGCACCGCCACGGGGGCGGACCGGACGGCCTCGGGGTGATCGTTGTTGAGCTGTTGCTCTTCCTGCCGCATGGTGGTCTCCTCAGCGGTTGGTGGCGTCCTGGGTGGCGTCGGCACGGCGCTGCTCCGGCGTCCGGGGCGCGACCGGCTCGTCGGGCGTCCGGGTCGCGGTCGGCTCGTCACCCAGCAGGTCGGCGAAGAGGGCGCGGTAGTGGACGATGGCTTGGCGAAGGTCCTCGGTGCTGGCCTCTCCCTGGGAGTTGCGCAGGTGGATCTCGTGGGCGTCCCGGTAGTGGCTGAGCGTGCGGGCGTGTTCGACGGACAGATGGGCGATCTGGTCGGAGAAGTCACCAGTGGGGTATCCCCGGTCGGCGATGAGTCGGGTGACCAGTTCGTCGGCCTGGCCGACGGTCTCGGCGGGGGAGTCGACGAACCGGACCTGGAGTTCCTCCCAGGCCTCGGCGTACCGGGCGCGCACGTCCGGGGTGAGTGGGACCAGTTGGAGTTCGGCGTGCCGGCGTTCCCGGTCACGCAGTTCCCGCTCGGCCTCGCTGCGGCTGTCCCGCTCGGCCACGACGTGGTCGTACTCGGGGCCGAAGCGCTGCCTCAGCGCCCGGCGGCGGCCCGCGACGACGGCGGCCGTGACGACGACGGCGACGAGCAGGATGACGAGGACGGTGACGACTATCTGCGTGGGCGACATGGTTCCTCCTTCGCCTGCAGGTATTCCCTCCGTCCACTGATCGCCAATCCCGTTCCGGAGCACTTTCCTCGCCCGGCTTGGGCGGCGGCGGGCGGATGCCGGACAACGGGGCACCCGCTTTACCACGTGAATCGGGCCGAAAGGCGTGACGCGTCGGCCGCACGGACGAAGATCGTGGCGGCGACAACCGGAATGAAGGGCGGCCGGATCGGCGTGTCGCGTGGCGGAATCCGGCCGGGCGGCGGCACTCCGGAGGCCGTCACCGTACCGGTAGTCTCGACGGACGGTAGTGCGCCCGGCGCGGATTACGTATCCTGCCCAAGGCGCCCGAGCCGGCGTCCCGGTGGGGCAACCGGGGCGCGTACCGGCGACGGCGCTGCCCGGCCGTGCCGGAGCCCTTCCAGCCACCCCTTCCGGGCGAGGTCCGATTGAACACCCGCGACTGGCCGATTCGCTCCAAGCTGACCGCGCTGGTCGTGGTGCCGGTGACCGCGTTGCTGGCACTGTGGATATTCGCCACCACCCTCACCTTCGGACCGGCGCTCGACCTGCTCGCCGCCCGCACCCTCCTCTACGACCTGGGCCGACCGGGCGAGACCGTGGTGGCCGAGCTGCAACGGGAGCGGCGACTCTCGATGGTGCACCTCGCCACGGCTCGCTCCACCTGCGAGCGGTCGCTGGCGGGGTGTGTGCTGCCCGCGCTGACGGAACAGCGGACCCGTACCGACTCGGCGGTGGCCGAGCTGCGCCGCCGGGCAGGTGGAGAGAAGCTGCGCGATGCCGCCGGCGAACTGCTCGAGGCCCGGCTGGACCGACTGTTGGAGCGGCTTGAGACGCTGCCGGCGGGGCGCGACTCCATCGATCGCCGGGAGCTGGACCGGGTCGGCGCGATCGACCTCTACAGCGGAATGGTCGCGGCGGCGTTCCAGACGTTCGAAGCACTGGCGAACCTGCCGGACCAGGATGTCAACCGGGAGGCGCTGGCCCTGACGGACCTCGGACGCTCGCGCGAGTTGCTCGGGCAGACGGACGCTCTGCTGGCCGGGGCGCTCACCAGCGGTGCCTTCGCCAAGCGGGAGCACGCCATGCTCGTCCGGAGCATCGGCAACCAGTGGTTCCTGGTCGAGTCCGCAGTGGCCGACCTGCCCGAGCCGGACCAGGCGGCGTACCAGCGGTTGGCCGAGCAGGAGGCATTCGGCCGGCTGCGGACGATGCAGGACGAGCTGATCGCCGCCGGCCCTTCGGCGCCGCCCACCGTCGACCCGCAGGCGTGGCAGGCCAGCTACGACACCGTCCAGCGGTCGCTGCGGGACTTCGAACTGACCCAGGCCGACGGGTTGGCCGACCGGTCGGTGCCGATGGCGGTACAGACCCTGGCGCGGCTGGCCGCCGCCGGGCTGCTCGGGCTGATCGCCGTCGTGGTCTCGCTGGTGGTGGCGCTGCGGGTCGGTCGATCCCTCGCGCAGCGGCTCACCCTGGTACGCGGGACGCTCAAGGAGACCGCCGAGCGGCGGCTGCCGGACGTGGTGGAGCGGTTGCGCCGCGGCGAGCAGGTCGACGTCGCCCGGGAGACGCTGGTGGCGGACCGGGGCGCCGACGAGATCGGCCAGGTGGCACAGGCGTTCACGGAGGTGCAGAAGGTCGCGATCCAGGCCGCCATGGTCGAGGTCTCGCTGCGCCGCGGGCTCAACGAGGTCTTCCTGAACATCGCCCGCCGCAGCCAGAGCCTGGTGCACCGCCAGCTCGCCCTGCTCGACCGGCTGGAACGCGACGCAGAGGACCCGGACCACCTGGCCGAGCTGTTCCGGGTCGACCACCTCGCCACCCGGCTGCGGCGGCATGCGGAGGACCTGGTGATCCTCGCCGATGCCGCACCCGGCCGGGGCTGGCGTAGCCCGGTCGCGATGGTCGACCTGATCCGGGGGGCGATCTCCGAGGTCGAGTCGTACGACCGGATCGACATCACCACCGTGCAGCCCGCCGGCACGCTCGGTCGGGTGGTGGGCGACATCATCCATCTGCTCGCCGAGTTGATGGAGAACGCCACCACGTTCTCGCCGCCCGACTCCCGGGTGGAGGTTTCCGGCGAGCACGTCGCGCACGGGTACGCCCTGTCGGTCTCCGATCAGGGCCTCGGCATGAGTCCTGCCGCCGTCGAGGAGGCCAACCGGAAGCTGGCCCGGTCACCGGAGTTCGATCCGGCGGAGACCGCCCGGTTCGGACTGTTCGTGGTGGCGCGGCTGGCCGCCCGGCACAACGTCCGGGTGCGGCTGCGCCCGTCGGACGGCACCGGCCTGACCGCG
Organism: Micromonospora sonchi; assembly: GCF_014646235.1. Taxonomy (GTDB): domain Bacteria; phylum Actinomycetota; class Actinomycetes; order Mycobacteriales; family Micromonosporaceae; genus Micromonospora; species Micromonospora sonchi. The sequence goes on from NZ_BMNB01000016.1 coordinate 42,417, forward strand.
GTGGTGCTGATCCCCACCGACCTGATCACCGTCGAGCCCTCGCCACTGCCCGAGCCGGACGCGTCGCCGGTGGAGGACACCGCCGTCACCCAACAACACCGGCGGCTGACTCGGGCCACGCGGCTGATCACGGTGCCCCGGCAGCGGAGCAGGTCGGCGACCCGCTCCGAACCGGCGTCCTCCGGTGGCCGGGAGCGGTCGCCCGGCCCACTCGCGGCGCACCTCGGTGGCCCGGACCAGCATTCGACGGTGGGGGAGGGCGAAGCCGACGGGCTGCCCCGCCGGATCCGGCGGCATCGCCCGGCTACCGTCGCCGGCGCGTCGGTCGCCCCGGCGGAGTCGGTCGCCCCGGCGGGCTCGGGGTCCTCGGCGGAGTCGGCCGTGCGGAGTGCGCCCACGGAGCGGTTGGTGGCGCCGGTGACCGAGCGGGTCGGGGTGGACGCGCCGACGGTCCGGCTGCCGGCGGTGACCGCGCGACCGGCGCGTAGGGCGGCCCTGGACGAACCGACCGTGCAGCAGCCCGTGGTGGTGCCTCGGACGGAGCCGGTCGGCGACCCGTCACCGCGCAGCCCGGAGGAGGCGCGCCGGGTCATGTCGGCCCTCCAGAGCGGGACGGCGCGCGGCCGGCTGGCCGCCGCCGGCCGGGAGGTGACCGCAGCCGGGAAGAGCAGCGCCGCCGCCCGCGCCGACGGGACAGCCGCCGAGCACGTGACCGCGCCCGTCCGCGCGGGGGTGATCGCCGAGCACGTGACCGACGGCGTGCACCAGGACCGGAGCACCGAGCGGACGGATCCGCCGACCGGCGGTCCGGTGACCGCGGTATCCCCGACCACGACTGAGAGGGAAACCTGATGCGATCGATGAAGCAGAATGCCGATCTCGACTGGTTGCTCGACGATCTGGTGGAGCGGGTGCCGACCGCGCGGCGAGCCGTGGTGCTCTCGGCGGACGGCCTGATGCTCGGCTCCTCCGCGGGGCTGGACCGGGCCGACGCCGAGCATCTGTGCGCCCTGGCCGCCGGCCTCGCCAGCCTGGCCCGGGGCGCCAGCCGACATCTCGACGGCGGGCCGGTCCGCCAGACGGTGGTGGAGATGGAATCCGCGTACCTCTTCGTCACCGCGGCGGGACAGGGGACGTGTCTGGCGGTGGACAGCGACACCGACGCGGACATCGGCCTGGTGGCGTACGAGATGGCGATGTTGGTGACCCGGGTGGGTGAGAACCTGCAAGTGCCGGCCCGCGCGTCGGTGGGTGCCGCCGATGCGGACTGAATTACCCGGGCACCAGCACGAATGGCTCGACGACGACGCTGGCCCGGTGGTGCGGCCGTACACCCTGACCGGCGGCCGGGTGTGGCCTGACGGAAACGGCTTCGACCTGGTGGCGTACGTGCTGGCACGGCCGGATCCGGACCTTGCCGCCTACCCGGAGTTGCACCCGGAACACCGGCTGCTGGTGGAGTTGGCCGGCCGGGGAACCCCGCTGGTGGAACTCGCCGCCGATCTGGATCTCGCCGTCGGTGTGGTCCGGGTGCTACTCGGTGATCTGCTGTCCCGGGGACTGGTGTCCGTGCATCAGCCACCGCGTGCCACATACCTGCCCGACAACGACATCCTCAAGGCGGTAGTCGATGGACTCCGTGCGTTATGACGCCGAGCGGCGGGGCCACGTCCCGATCGCGCTGAAGATACTCATCGCCGGTGGCTTCGGCGCCGGCAAGACGACGCTGGTCAGTGCGTTGAGCGAGGTCCGGCCGTTGCAGACCGAGGAGATCCTGACCGGTGCCGGCGTCGAGACCGACGACCTCTCCGGCGTGGAGACCAAGTCGACCACCACGGTGGCGATGGACTTCGGGCGGATCACCATCAACGACGATCTGCAGCTGTACCTCTTCGGTACGCCGGGACAGGACCGGTTCTGGTTCCTGTGGGACGAGTTGGCCTTCGGCGCCCTCGGCGCGGTGGTGCTCGCCGACACCCGCCGGCTCGCCGACTGTTTCCCCTCGATCGACTACTTCGAGCAGCGGGGCATCCCGTTCGTGGTCGGAGTCAACTGCTTCGATGGTTCCCGCCGGTTCAGCCTGGATTCCGTGCGCCGGGCGTTGGATCTCGACCCCGAGGTGCCGATGGTGCTCTGTGACGCCCGCGACCGGCAGTCCGGTAAGACGGTGTTGATCTCCCTGGTGGAGCACGTGGCCCGGCAGCGGGGCGAACCGGTCTCGGCGATCTGACCGGCGGCGCGTCGCGGCAGGCCCCGAGGACGGGATGCCTAACCCGCCGCTGTGGGGCAACTGGTGGAATCGACGGAAGGGCGGAGGCAATGGCGGGTCGGGACGAGGTCGTGCTCATCGGCGGGTACACCGAGCAGAGCGGGGGTCGCGCCACCGGCATCGTCGCGGCCCGGCGTGACCCGGCCACCGGCGAGCTGACCTCGCTGGGCACCGTCGCGGCCACCGCGTCGCCGTCGTTCCTCGCCCGTCATCCGAGCCGGCCGGTGCTGTACGCGGTCAACGAGCTGCCCACCGGCGAGATCAGTGCGTGGCGGGTGGCCGAGGACGGCGGTCTGGGGCCGATCGGCTCGTGGCCGACGGGCGGGGCGGAGCCGTGCCACCTGGCGGTCGCCGCGGACGGCGGGCACCTGTTCGTGGCCAACTACGGTGGCGGCAGCGTGTCGGTCTTCCCGCTGGACGCCGACGGGGTGCCCGGCGAGCGCACCGATCTGGTGGAGCACCAGGGGCACGGGGTCGATCCGGAGCGTCAGGAACGGGCGCACACGCACATGGTCTCGCCCGGGGCCGGGCGCCAGCCGCTGCTCGCGGTCGACCTGGGCACCGACTCGATCTACCGGTACGACCTGGACGTCGCCTCCGGGCGGCTGGTGCCCCGAGCGCCACGGGTGCGTACGCCGCCCGGCACCGGGCCACGGCACCTCGTCCGGCATCCGGACGGGCGGCGCTGCTACGTCTCGGGTGAGCTGGACGGGTCGGTCCTGGCGTGCGAGCTGACCGACGACGGTGCCCTGCACCAGCGGGGCCACGTCGACGCCAGCGGCCGGGCCGGGCACGTCCAGCCGTCGGAGCTCGCCGTGGGCGCGGACGGCCGCTTCCTCTACGTGGCCAACCGGGGGGTGGGCACGCTGGCTGTCTTCGCGCTCGGATCGGGCCTGCCGGAACTGGTCGACGAGGTGGCGACCGGCGGTGAATGGCCTCGGCACTTCGTGCTGGTCGGGGAGCACCTCTACGTCGCCGACGAGCGGGCGGACATGGTCCGTACCTTCCGGGTGGACCGGGCGACCGGTGTGCCGGTGGCGATCGGCGAGCCGATGGTCGTTCCGAGTCCTACATGCGTTCTGCCCTGATCGGGGCGTTGGGCATTGGTGCATCCACATTACGCCGCCGAATCGTCACTCAGAGTTACTAATTCCAGGTAAACTGTTTCTCCTCGGTAACTTTCGTCCGAACGGCCATGGCAGTCGCCCGGCCGGGTACGCAAGATGGTCTGCGTGTCAGCAGGCCGCCATCGCATGCGTTCAGGTTTCCACGGTGCCGCCGCCGCAGCCGCGGTCGGTGTTCTCGTCGTCACCGCCGGGGGTTGGGTGGGCTACCGCCAACTCACCGGTCCCGACTGCTCTGGCAAGATCGAGCTGGCGGTGGCGGTGGCGAGCGAGCTCGCGCCGGCGGTCGACGAGGCGGCCACCGAGTGGGAGGAGAAGGGCGCGGCCGTCGACGGGACCTGCATCGACGTGACCGTGGCGGCCTCCGACCCGGTCGAGGTGGCCGCGGTGGTGGCGGCCAAGCACGGCGCGACCCTGGCCGGAGTGGGTCAGGCGAGCGGCACCGCGGTGAGCCCGGACGTCTGGATCCCGGATTCCTCGACCTGGTTGCTGCGGCTCAAGACCGGTGGCGCCGCAGCCTTCGAACCGGGCAACGGCGCGTCCGTCGCGAGCAGCCCGGTGGTGGTCGCCATGCCGGAGCCGATCGCCACCCGGCTGGGCTGGCCGCAGAAGGAGTTGGGCTGGACCGACCTGTTGACCCGGGTCAACAGCGATCGCCCGCTGAAGACCGGCATCGTCGAGCCGACCCGGGACGCCGCCGGCCTGTCCGGCCTGCTCTCGCTGATGACAGCCGCCTCCTCCTCCGGTGGCGCCACCGCCGAGCAGGACCGCGTCGGCGCGCTGCGGGCCCTGGCCTCGGGGGCCTCGGCGCTGCGGCAGGATCTGCTCGCCAAGTTCCCGACCTCCTCGGACGGCACCACGCTGGCCAGCGCCCTCGGCGCGGCGGCGCTGTCCGAGGAGGATGTCATCCAGTACAACGCTCGCAAGCCTCCCGTGCCGTTGGCGGCGCTCTACCTGAAGCCGGCACCGTTGCCGCTGGACTACCCGTACGCGGTGCTGCCGGGCATCGAGCCGGCCAAGGCCTCCGCCGCGCGGGTGCTGTTCGAGGTGCTCACCACGGCGTCGTTCAAGAACCGGCTGGCCGCGCAGGCGCTGCGGGCGCCGGACGGTAGCTGGGGCGACGGCTTCGAACCGCCGCAGGGCGCACCGAGCCCGGCCGGCGGGGATGCCTCCGCCGCCCCGCCAGCGCAGGGCGGGATCGCCGCCGGCGGGCTGGCGCCGGACGCGGTGGAACGTGCCGTCTCCAGCTGGTCCATCGCCACCCTCTCCGGCCGGATGCTCTGCATCATCGACGTCTCCGGTTCGATGAAGAAGCCGGTGCCGACCGCCAATGGCGCGACCCGGCAGCAGGTCACCGTGGAGGCGGCCCGGCGCGGCCTGAACCTGTTCGACGACTCCTGGTCGATCGGCCTCTGGGTGTTCTCGACCAGGCTCGAGGGCTCCCGCGACTACCGCGAGGTGGTGCCCATCGGTCCGCTGTCGCGGCAGCGCGGCACCCTGGAGCGGTCCCTGGACACGGTCGTCTCGTCGAGCGGTGACACCGGCCTGTACGACACGATGCTGGCCGCGTACAAGGACGTCCAGCAGAAGTGGGAGCCGGGCAAGGTCAACTCGATCGTGCTCTTCACCGACGGCAAGAACGAGGACGACGACGGCATCTCCCAGCGGCAGCTGCTCTCCGAGCTGAAGAAGCTCCGGGACCCGGAGCAGCCGATTCAGGTGATCATCATCGGGATCGGCGACGAGGTCAGCAAGTCGGAGCTGGACACCGTCGCCGAGGAGGGTGCGGGTGGCCACGCCTTCATCGCCCAGGACCCCACCAAGATCGGCGACATCTTCCTGCGGGCCATCGCGCTGCGGAAGGCACCTGCCTGACCTGATCGCCCGGCAAGCCTGAAACCTGATCGTCCGGCAAGGGGCCGGTGGTACCGGATAAACCGGTACCACCGGCCCTTTTTCGCTCGTCCGCCGCCTCGGAAAGTGACGGCAATAAGTCCGACGCAATCGGTCGCCATAGTTGTCAGGGCAGGATGTCGTCGTGCACCGGTGGATCCGGCCTCGGTCAGGGGTGGGTCCATGCCGTCGGCGAGCGATGTGGGAGGCCTGGTGACCTCGACGACGCTATTGACCCCCGCCAGATCGTCACCGCACCCGGCGGGCGCCTCGTCAGGCGCTTCCGTGCGCGGCGATCAGCGAAGCTACCTGCGGAGCCTGGTCGTGCTGGACACCGTCGTGCTCACCGGCGCGGTGCTCGTCGGCTACGCGGCCAGGTTCGGCGACTCCACGCCAGGTAACGTGCCGTACGTCCTGGTCGCCCCGGGGCTGCTGTTGGCCTGGCTGGTCAGCCTCAAGGTCATGCGCTGTTACGACAACCGGGTGATCGGCTACGGCGCGGACGAGTACCGCCGGGTCAGCATGGCCAGTCTCCGGCTGGCCGGCGCCGTCGCCATCGCCGGCTACGTGGCCGACGTCGGCGTCTCCCGAGGCTTCCTGGCGATCTCGTTCGCCGTCGGCACGATCGGCCTCGAGGTGGCCCGGTTCGCCGCCCGCAAGCGCCTGCACCGGGCCCGGTCGCGGGGCACGGGCTGGTCGCGGCGGGTGCTGGTGGTCGGCGACACCACCCACGTGCTCGATCTGGTGCACACCCTGCGCCGCGAGCCGTACGCGGGCTACCAGGTGGTGGGTGCGTGTATTCCGGACGCCCTGCTGGCCCCGGTGGCCCAGCGGCTCGGCGACGTACCGGTGGTCGGCTCCTTCCGGGGCATCCCCGAGGCGGCCGACGCGATCGGCGCGGACACCGTGGCCGTCACCGCCTCCGGCGAGCTCACCGCCACCCGGCTGCGCCGCCTCGGTTGGCAGTTGGAAGGCACCGGCATCGACCTGGTGCTGGCCCCGGCGCTGACCGACGTCGCGGGTCCGCGCATCCATACCCGCCCGGTCGCCGGCCTGCCCCTGATCCACGTGGAGGCGCCGGAGTTCCGTGGGGCGCGCCAACTCGTCAAGGGCTTCGTCGACCGGTCGGTGTCGCTGGTGGCGCTGATCCTGCTGCTGCCGGTGCTGGTGGTCATCGCGCTGGCCGTGAAGCTGGACAGCCGGGGTCCGGTGCTGTTCCGGCAGACCCGGGTCGGGCTGGGCGGCCGGGAGTTCGGGGTCTTCAAGTTCCGGACCATGGTGATGAACGCGGACGCGCTGTTGGCGGAGTTGACCTCCCGCAACGAGACCGACGGCCTGATGTTCAAGATGCGGGACGATCCGCGGGTGACCCGGGTCGGCCGGCTGCTGCGCAAGTGGTCACTGGACGAGCTTCCGCAACTGCTCAACGTCGTACGCGGCCAGATGAGCCTGGTCGGTCCCCGGCCGCCGCTGCCCTCCGAGGTCGCCCGCTACGACGGCGACGTGGCCCGCCGGCTGCTGGTCAAGCCCGGCATGACCGGGCTCTGGCAGGTCAGCGGCCGGTCCGACCTGAGCTGGGAGGACGGCATCCGGCTGGACCTCTACTACGTGGAGAACTGGTCGCTGGCGGCCGACCTGAGCATCCTCTGGAAGACCATCGGCGCGGTGGCCAACGGTCGGGGGGCGTACTGATCAGGCTGGTCGGAGCTTCTGGTCGGCCTGCGGCCCGAACCAGTCCAGGCAGACCACCACGGCGTCGTCGGTCAGGTCGCCGGCCACGAACGCCCGCAGGTCGCCGAGGATGGAACGCACCGCGTCCAACGGGCTCATCGGAGTGGTACGGCGAAGCATCCGGTCCAGCGCGGTCTCGCCGTACCGCACGTTCTGCCCGGTCGCCTCGAGCACCCCGTCGCTGATCATGAAGAGTCGATCGTGGGGTTCCAGCCGGATGTGCTGCTCACGGTAGTGCGTCCCCTCGAACATCCCGAGCGGGAACTGCTCCTCAAGCCGCTGCACACTGACCTCGCCCCGACGGAGCAGGACGAGTCGGGGCGAGCCGGCGTCGACGGCGGTCAGCAGCCCGCTGCGCAGGTTGAGTTCCAGCAGCAGCGTGGCGACGTACTGTTCGCCCCCGTGCAGGTCGTAGATCGCCTGATCCGCCAGCGCGGCCTGGTCGGCCAGCGAGATGCCGGCCCGGCGGGCGTTGCGCAATGCGCAGGTGGCGAGGGTGGTGAGCATCGACGCCGTGACGCCCTCGCCCATGCCGTTGATCGTGGCGGCCCAGACCCGATCCCCGTCGTCGGACCAGTCGAAGCTGTCGCCGCGTACCGCGTAGGCCGGTTCCAACTGGCCGGCCAGGCTGAACGAGGGCCGGCTCCGGCTGCGCCCGGGTAACAGCTCCCACTGCACCTCGGCGGCGAGGGTGAGGCGCCGGCTGCGCCGGGCGACCCGGTACACATCGGTGCCGGGGTCGACGGCCGCGAGTTCGTGCGCCAGCGCGGTGGCGATCTCCGACAACCCGGCCAGTTGGCCCTCGTCGGCGACCCGGGCCACCCTGAGCACGCCGCGCCGTTCCCCGCGCATGCTCACCGGCAGGTAGCCGGTGCCGTCGGCGTACACCGGACTCTGGTGGTCGAAGCAGCGCCAGGCGGGGTGGCCCGGTGCCCGCACCTCCTCCCCGCCGCCGAGCGGGATCAGGGCCGCCAGCCGGTAGTCCACCTGGAAGAGCTCGATGTCGGTGCTGCCGTACTCCCGCTCCAGCAGCGTCGCGACGCGCCCGACCAGGAGATCTACGGGGGCGGCGACAAGGGCGGCACGGGCCCGGTCGACCGGCTCGCTCATGGCTTCTCCTTGATCACAAGCCCATTCGCCGACAAAATCGGAGTACGCTCAGGCCCACCATGGCGGAACTGCATGGTCCACCAGGACCCGAGATGAGTATGGCTGCCGAGCTGGACACCGTGGCGGGTGCGCTGCTGACCGTCTGGGACGGTGCTCGGGAGCGGACGGCGAACCGGATCTCCACCGCCCAGCTTCGTGCCGTCATGCTCGTCGAGCGGCAGGACGGGATCAACCTGCGCCGGTTGGCCGCCGGGCTGGACATGCTGCTCTCCTCGGCCAGTCGGCTGTGTGACCGGTTGGTCGCCGCCGGGATGTTGGAGCGGGAGCCCGGCCGGGCGGACCGGCGGGAGATCTCGCTGCACCTGACCGCCGAGGCCCGTCGGCTCCTCGCCGAGCTGCGCGACGACCGCCGGCAGCACCTGGCGACGATCCTGGCCGACATGACGCCCGAGGGGCGCGAGGCGCTGCTGCGCGGGTTGCGGGAGTTCGACGAGGTGGCTCGCGCACGGGTCGTCCGGTCGGTGTCACCGCTGGTGCCGCAGCCGGAGGAGCAACCCCGCAGGCCGCAGTTGCCGGAGACCCGCGGCGGCGCCGACCAGGCGCTGCGCACCTGGTCGGCGGGGGAGAGTGCCGTTTCCCGGACGGCCTGACCCGGCAGCAGCAGCCCCGGCCGCGGCGGAACCGGGCACGAGGGTCCCCGGGTCGTGTCAGGACCCGACCCGGGCCAGCCAGCCGGCGGGACGCGCGATGATGCGGCGTACCACCGACCCGGCCGCGCCCACCGCGGCGGCCGTCGCGCCGAGGGTGGCCGGCCGGACGGTGACCGGCGACCAGGCCGCCGTCAGCACCCGGCGATCGATCTCGGCGAGCATCGGCGGCCGCAGCCATGGGGTGAGCGGGGCGTAGCCGCCGCCGAGCACCACGGTGTCGAGGTCCAGCAGGTTGACCACGCTGGCCGCGGTGACGCCGAGTGCCGTGCCGGCCTCGTGCAGGGCGTTCAGCACGGTGACCTCTCCGGCCTCGGCGAGCTGGGCCAGCCGGGTCGGCGCGGTGTCGGCCGGCAGGTCGGCGCCGGCCAGACCGGCCGCCGAGAGGATGGCCTCCTGCCCGGCGTAGCGTTCCAGACAACCACGGCCGCCGCACCGGCAGGCGGGACCGTCCGGGCGGACCGGAATGTGGCCGATCTCGCCGCTCCAGCCGCGACTGCCCCGGTAGAGGGCGCCGTCGAGCACGATCCCCGCCCCGATGCCGACCTCTCCGGAGACGTGCAGGAAATTGTCCGGCCCGGCGCCGGCGTGCAGTTCGGCCAACGCGGCCAGGTTGGCCTCGTTCTCCACCACCAGCGCGGGCACGCCGTCGACGGCCGCGGTCAGCGGCGGATGGCCGGCCAACAGCTCCGGCACCGGTACGTCCCGCCAGCCCAGGTTCGGCGCGAGCCGGACCTGGCCGGCCGCGTCGACCAGCCCGGGCACCCCGAGCGCGGCGCCGGCCAGGGTGAGGCCCTGCTCGTCGGCGATGGCGCGGGCACCGGCGGCGAGCCGGGCCAGCCGGCCGAGCGCGTCGTCCGCGCTGACGGGCCGCAGGTCGGCGCGGTGCACGACATGGTGCCGCACCGCGCCGGCCAGATCGACGACGCAGGCCGCCAGGTAGTCGACGTTGATCTCCAGGCCGAGCCCGGCCGGGCCGTCACCGGCGAGCACCAGCCCGCGGGCGGGCCGGCCGGCACCGGCACGGGGGGTCGGCTCCGCCTCGGTGACCAGCCGGCCGGCGACGAGATCCTCCACCACGGCCGAGACCGTGGCCCGGGTCAGGCCGGTTTCGGCGGCCAGCGCGGCCCGGGACGGCGGGCTCGGCGCGGCGGCGATCCGGCCGAGCACGAGGGCGAGATTCAGCTCGCGCAGGCTGCCCTGTCGCACCGCACCGGCCGGGGGCGCGGTTCGGTTCACCCCTTGACAGTGCCACATCGCGGCCATTTAATTCAACCACTGAACAAATAGCGGACGACATCACCGGAGGTCTGCCATGGCACCCCGTCCCACCCCTGCCGACAAGTTCTCCTTCGGGCTCTGGACGGTCGGCTGGCAGGGCCGAGACCCGTTCGGCCACGCCAGCCGAGCCCCGCTGGACCCGGTTGAGTCGGTGCACCGGCTCGCCGAACTGGGCGCGTACGGCGTCACCTTCCACGACGACGACCTGATCCCCTTCGGCTCCGACGCCGCCACCCGCGACGGCCAGATCGCCCGGTTCCGCAAGGCGCTGGACGAGACCGGCCTGGTGGTGCCGATGGTCACCACGGACCTCTTCCAGCAGCCCGTCTTCAAGGACGGCGGCTTCACCAGCAACGACCGCGACGTCCGGCGGTACGCGCTGCGCAAGGTGCTGCGCAACGTCGACCTCGCGGCCGAGTTGGGCGCCAAGACCTTCGTCATGTGGGGTGGCCGGGAGGGCAGCGAGTACGACCTGGCCAAGGACGTGCAGGCCGCGCTCGAGCGCTACCGTGAGGCGGTCGACCTGCTCTGCCAGTACGTCATCGACCGCGGCTACGACCTGCGCTTCGCGCTGGAGCCCAAGCCCAACGAGCCGCGCGGCGACATCCTGCTGCCCACCGTCGGGCACGCCCTGGCGTTCATCTCCACCCTCGCCCACCCCGAGCGGGTCGGCGTCAACCCGGAGGTCGGCCACGAGCAGATGGCCGGGCTGAACTTCGCCCACGGCATCGCCCAGGCGCTCTGGCAGGGCAAGCTGTTCCACATCGACCTCAACGGCCAGCGCGGCGTCAAGTACGACCAGGACCTGGTCTTCGGCCACGGTGACCTGATCAACGCGTTCGCCCTGGTCGACCTGCTCGAGCACGGCGCACCCGGCGGCGGCCCGGCGTACGAGGGGCCGCGGCACTTCGACTACAAGCCCTCCCGCACCGAGGACATCGACGGGGTCTGGGTCTCGGCGGCGGCGAACATGCGCACCTACCTGCTGCTGAAGGAGCGCGCCGCGGCGTTCCGGGCCGACCCGGAGGTGGCCGAGGCGCTGGCCGCCAGCAAGGTCGCCGAACTGGGCGTGCCGACCCTGGGCGACGGTGAGGGCTACCCCGAGCTGCTCGCCGACACCGCCGCGTTCGAGGACTTCGACGTCGACGCGACGGCCGCCCGGGGCTTCGGCTTCGTCCGGCTCAACCAGCTCGCCGTCGAGCACGTGCTCGGCGCGCGCTGAGGCGGTCGGCATGCCGCTCGTCGCCGGGGTGGACTCCTCCACCCAGTCCTGCAAGGTGGTCGTCCGGGACGCGGAGACCGGCACCCTGGTCCGGCAGGGGCGGGCCGCGCACCCGGACGGCACCGAGGTCGACCCCACGGCCTGGTGGTCCGCCCTCCGGACGGCGGTCGACGCCGCCGGCGGGCTGGCCGACGTCGCCGCGGTCTCCGTCGCCGGCCAGCAGCACGGCATGGTCTGCCTGGACGAGGCGGGGGAGGTGGTCCGCCCGGCCCTGCTGTGGAACGACACCCGCTCGGCCGGCGCCGCGGCGGAACTGATCGAGGAGGCCGGTGCCGGCGAGGCCGGACGCCGGTTCTGGGCCGACGCGGTGGGCAGCGTGCCGGTGGCCAGCTTCACGGCGACCAAACTGCGCTGGCTGGCCCGGAACGAGCCGGCGAACGCCGAGCGGGTGGCCGCCGTCTGCCTACCGCACGACTGGCTCACCTGGCGACTGGCCGGTGCACCCGGGCTGGACACGCTGCGTACCGACCGCAGCGACGCCAGCGGCACCGGCTACTGGTCGCCGGCCACCGGCGAGTACCGCTTCGACCTGCTGGAGCAGGCCTTCGGCCGGCGACTGCGGGTGCCGACCGTACTCGGCCCGGCCGAGGCCGCCGGCCACCTCGACCCGGCGGCCCTCGCGGGTGCCGGCACATCCGCCGCGGGCCCTGGGACGGCTGCGTCGGGCGCGGCGTTGTCCGGCGCCGGCGGGGCGCTGCTCGGGCCGGGCGCCGGTGACAACGCCGCCGCCGGCTTCGGCGTCGGTGCGCGCCTCGGCGACGTGGTGGTGTCGATCGGCACCTCCGGCACCGTCTTCAGCGTCGCGGACAGCCCGGCGGCCGATCCGAGCGGCATCGTCGCCGGCTTCGCCGACGCGACCGGCCGGTTCCTGCCGCTGGTCGCCACGCTCAACGCCGCGCGGGTGCTGGATGCCGCCGCCGGCCTGCTCCGGGTCGGTCTGGACGAGCTGGCGGAGCTGGCGCTGTCCGCGTCGCCCGGTGCGGACGGTCTGGTCATGGTGCCGTACCTGGAGGGCGAGCGTACGCCGAACCGGCCGGATGCGACCGGGTCGGTGCACGGGCTGACCCTGCGCACGTCGACCCCGGCCCACCTGGCCCGGGCGGCCGTGGAGGGGATGCTCTGCGCGCTCGCCGACGGGCTCGACGCGCTGGCCGCCCAGGGTGCGGTGGTCCGCCGGGTGATCCTGGTCGGCGGCGGCGCCCGCTCCGCCGCGGTACGCCGGATCGCCCCGCAGGTCTTCGGCTACCCGGTGGTCGTTCCGCCGCCCGGCGAGTACGTCGCCGACGGCGCCGCCCGCCAGGCCGCCTGGCTCGCCCTCGGCGGGTCGGAGCCGCCGTCCTGGACCCCGGCCGGCACCGAGGAGTACGCCGCCGTACCGGTCCCCGCCATCCGGGAGCGCTACGCGCAGGCCCGGGAACGCCACCTGGACCGACCGGCCCAGGGGTGAACCCGTCCGATCCCGGATCGAGTGGCCTCGACGTGGTGCGGTGGCCGCTCGATCCGGGACGCGCACGATCGGCGCACCAGCCCTCGGTGACCGGCGTCGACACCGCGCGCGGCCCGGCCCGGTGACCGGCGTCGGCACCGCGCGCGGCCCGACCCGGTGACCGGCTCGTTGTCCGGTCCTGGTTGGCTGCCCGCATGACCAGGACCAGGGGCAGACCCGCGCGGGTGTGGGGTGGGGGCGCCGGGCACCGGTTCTACAGCGTCGTGGTCTTCGTGCTGCTCGCCTCGCTGGACAACGTGGCGATCGGTCTGGTGCCACCGCTGTACGGCGCGATCGCGGAGTCCTTCGCGGTGCCGCAGCGCCTGCTCGGGCTGGTCACCGCGGTCAGCTTCCTGGTCAGCGCCGTGGCGGCGGTCGGCTGGGCGTACATCGGGGACCGCACCAACCGCAAGCCGCTGCTCATGATCGGTACGCTGATCTGGGCGGCCGGCACCGGCGGCAGCGCGCTGGCCGGCAACTATCCGACCTTCCTGGTCGCCCAGTTGCTGGCCGCGATCGGGCTCGGCGCGGTCGGCTCGGTCGGTTTCTCGGTGGTCACCGACCTGATCTCGCCCCGGCGGCGGGGTCTGGTGATGAGTTTCTGGGGCCTCTCCCAGGGCGCCGGCACGCTGGCCGGCACCCTGGTCGGCGGGCTGCTCGGGGCGGTTGACTGGCGTCGGCCGTTCCTGCTGCTCACCGTCGTCGGCCTGGCAGCCACGGCGGCGTACCTGTTCACGTACGACATCCGGCGGGGCCAGAGCGAACCGGAACTGGCCGACGCGATGGCGGCCGGCGCGGAGTACGACTACCGGATCAGCCGCGCCGACCTGCCCGCCGTCCTGCGCCGCCGGACCAATCGCTGGCTGATCCTGCAGGGCCTCACCGCGCAGGCCGCCTTCGGTTCGTTGGTCTGGCTACCGGTGCTCTTCGCCGAGCGGGCCCGCGACCAGGGGTACTCGTCGGCCACGGCGATCGTGGTGGGCAGCGTCTTCGCCACCCTGTTCCAGCTCGGAGGGGTGCTCTCCATCGTCGGCGGCCTGGTCGGCGACGCGCTGCAACGGCGTACGCCGTCGGGTCGGGCCCTGGTCGCGGCGGTCGGCATCCTCGCCGCGGTCCCGTTCTACCTGGTGCTGTTCTTCGTGCCGATCCGGATCGACGTGCCGGACGGTGCCGGCACCGGCGCGGTGGTGCGGGCGGTGCTGGGCAGCGTGGTCAGCGAGCCCACGGTCGGGCTGAGCCTGCTCACCGCGCTGCTCGCGCTGGCGCTGACCTCGGCCAATTCGCCGAACTGGTTCGCGTTGATCGCCGACGCGAACCCGCCCGAGCATCGGGGCACGGTCTACAGCCTGGGCAACCTGGTCAACGGGGTCGGCCGGGCCGCCGGCAACGGCCTGGTCGGGGTGGCCTTCCACGCCCTGCGGGCGGCGTTCCCACCGCCGTTGAACTACGCGGTCGGGCTGGCCGCGTTCCAGCTCTTCTTCATCCCCACCGGCATCATGTACTGGCTGGCCGCCCGCAGCTCGCCCAAGGACCTCGCCGAGGTGCGCCACCTCCTGCACACCCGCGCCGAAAAGCTGTAGGGAGTGTAAGGAAGGGCCCCCTATTAACGCCTCCGGTAGAGGAAGGGCCCCCTTTTAACAACGTGCCGCCCGACGCCCCGTCGTGCCGGCCGAATGTTAATAAGGGGCCCCTGCTATACACCAGGCGTTAAAAGGGGGCCCTTCCTTACACCTCGACCCAGACGGTGGTGTCGGTGGGGACGTGACCGGACTCGTCGAGCGGGCCGCTGCTGTGCAGCAGTTTCCCGGCGGGTGGCGGTACGGCGGCGGCACCGAAGTTGGTCAGTACGACCAGATTGCCGTTGCGGAACGCCAGCACCTCGTCGCCGGAGGCGAGCCACTCCAGGGTGCCCCGCCCCAGCCCGCGCTCACGCCGCAGGTGAAGCGCGGTCCGGTACATCTCGTACGTCGAGCCGGGCGTCCCGCGCTGGCGGTCCAGCGCGTACTCGGCCCAGATCGGTGGCTGCGGCAGCCAGCTCGCGTCGGTCGGCCCGAAGCCGTACGACGGGGCGTCGGCCTCCCACGGGATCGGTACCCGGCAGCCGTCCCGGCCCCGCTGGGTGTGCCCGCTGCGCTCCCAGGTGGGGTCCTGGCGGGCCTCGTCGGGCAGCGTGGTGTGCTCCGGCAGGCCGAGCTCCTCACCCTGGTAGAGGTAGGCCGAGCCGGGCAGGGCGAGCATCAGCAGGGTGGCCGCCCGGGCGCGGCGCAGACCGGTGGCCGCGTCCGGCTGCTCGTCGTCGACGCCGATGCCGTTGGGGCGGGGGGCGGTGCCGATCGGCAGCCCGAGCCGGGAGGCGTGCCGCACCACGTCGTGGTTGGACAGCACCCAGGTGGTGGGGGCGCCGACGGCATCGGTGGCCTCCAACGACCGGGTGATCACGGCGTACTGGGCCGGGGCCGTCCAGGAGGCGAGCAGGTATTCGAAGTTGAACGCCTGGTGCATCTCGTCCGGGCGGACGTACCGGGCCAGCCGCTCGGCCGGCTCCACCCAGGCCTCGGCCACCAGGATCCGCTCGCCGGGGTAGCCGTCCAGCAGCCGCCGCCACTCCCGGTAGATCTCGTGTACGCCGTCCTGGTCCCACATCGGCGGGCGGGGTTTCTCCGCCTCCTGCCCGGACAGGATCTCCTGCGGCTCCCGCCAGTCGGCCAGGTCGGCCTGCTTGATCAGGCCGTGTGCCACGTCGACCCGGAAGCCGTCCACCCCGCGGTCCAGCCAGAACCGCAGCACGTCCAGGAACTCCGCCCGCACCTCGGGGTCGTCCCAGTTCAGGTCGGGCTGGCCGGGGTCGAACAGGTGCAGGTACCACTGCCCGTCGGCGACCCGGGTCCAGGCCGGCCCGCCGAAGACGCTCTGCCAGTCGTTGGGCGGCTCGGCGCCGTCCGCCCCGCGACCGTCGCGGAAGACGTAGCGCTGCCGTTCGGCGCTGCCCGGCCCGGCGGCCAGGGCGGCCTGGAACCACCGGTGGGCGCTGGAGGTGTGGTTGGGCACCAGGTCGACGATGACCCGCAGATTACGGGCCCGAGCCTGGGCGATGAGGTTGTCGGCGTCGGCGAGCGTGCCGAAGAGGGGGTCGACGTCGCGGTAGTCGGCCACGTCGTAGCCGGCGTCGGCCTGCGGTGAGGGGTAGAACGGGGAGAGCCAGATCGCGTCGACGCCCAACTCGACCAGGTGGTCGAGGCGGGCGGTGATGCCCGGCAGGTCACCGATGCCGTCGCCGCCGGAGTCGGCGAACGAGCGCGGGTAGATCTGGTAGATCACCGCCTCGGTCCACCAGCCGGTGGCGGGGACGGCGGCCTGTTCCTGGTGCGTCGCGATGGTGTTCAGGGCGTACTCCCATGGTCGTGCCGGCAGCTCCGCCGGGCGACGGTGTGGCTGTCGTTCAGTGTGCCCGCGCCGGTGCGGTCGACTCACGCACAACGAGCCGAGTGGGCAGGATCACCGTGCCCATGTCGGTCCCGCCGCCCCGCCCGGCGAGCGGGTCCAGCAGCATCTTCGCCGCGAGCCGGCCCTGCTCCGCCGCCGGCTGGGCGATGGTGCTCAGGCCGAGCACGCCGGAGAGCGCGTGGTCGTCGATGCCGATCACGCTGACGTCCTGCGGGACCCGCAGGCCGGCGTCGCGCAGCGCGGTCAGCGCCCCCATCGCCATCTCGTCGCAGGCGGCGAAGATGGCCGTCGGCGGGTCGCCGCGGCGCAGCAGTTCCTCGGTGGCCCGGGTGCCGCCGTCGATGTCGAAGCCGGATTCCACGTCAAGAGCCGGGTCCGGCCGCAGTCCGGCCGCGCGCAGCGCCTCCTGATAGCCCCGCCGCCGGTCCAGGTGCGCGGTGAAGGCGAGCTCGTCGTCGGGGTCGCCGGAGATGTGCGCGATCCGCCGGTGGCCCAGGTCCAGCAGATGCCGGGTCGCGGTCCGCGCCGCGGCGACGTCGTCGATGCGTACGCAGGGCCAGCTCGGCACCGCGGCCCCGGAGCTGATGGTGACCCCGGGCAGGTCGAGCGCGGCCAGGGCGCTCATCTCCGCGTCGCGCAGCGGGGTGGCGACCAGCATGATCGCGTCCACCCGCTTCTGCAGGGCGGCGGTGCGCACCAGTCGCTGCCGGTTCCGCTCCCGCCCGCCGAGGTTGTGCAGCAGCAGGTCGTAGCCGGCCTCGTGGAGGAAGTCCTCGACCGCCTCGACGACCACACCGAAGAACCATCGGGTGATCCGGGGGACCACCACGGCGACACTGCCGGTCCGGCCGCCGGCCAGCCGTGACGCGCTCGGCGATACGGCGTACTGCAACTGCTCGGCCGCGGCCAGCACCCGGCGGCGGGTGGCTGCCGACACCGTCGGCAGTCCGCGTAGCGCCCGGGAGACGGTGGCCGTGGAGACTCCGGCCAGCCGGGCGACGTCGTCGATCTTCGTCACGCTAACCCCGATCACGCCCGTCGTGGGGGGGCCGCCCAGGCGGCGGCACCACGAGGGATCAACCCTTGACGCTGCCGGTGAGCAGCCCCCGAACGAAGTAGCGCTGCAAGGACAGGAACACGAGCAGTGGTACGACGATCGAGACGAACGCCCCGGCGGTCAGCCGTTGCCACTCGTTGCCCCGGGTGCCGGCCAGTTCGGCCAGGCGGACGGTGAGTGGCGCGGTGACCTCGCTGCCACCGGCGAAGATGAGCGCGACCAGCAGGTCGTTCCAGACCCAGAGGAACTGGAAGATGCCGAACGCGGCCAGGGCCGGCGCGATCAGGGGAAGAACGATGGTGCGGAAGATCCTGGGGTGGCTGGCCCCGTCGACCCGGGCCGCCTCCATCAGGTCCTTCGGTAGTTGCGACATGAAGTTGTGCAGCAGGAACACGGCGAACGGCAGTGCGAAGCAGGTGTGCGCGAACCACACCTGGGCGAAGTTCTGCGCGCCGTCGAGGTTCCAGGCGGGCATCAGGGTGACGCCGCCCAGGCTGAGTCCGCGTGAGAAGAAGCTCAGCAGCGGCACCAGGGCCATCTGCAGCGGCACGATCTGTAGCGCGAAGATGCCGATGTACACCCAGTCCCGGCCGCGGAAGTTCATCCACGCCAGCGCGTACGCGGCCAGGGACGCGAAGGCGAGCGGGAACAACACCGACGGCAGGGTGATCACCAGCGAGTTGATGAAGTAGTTGGCGAGCTGCCCGGAGGAGGAGGACTGCCCGAACAGCACGTCCTGGTAGTTCTCGAGGGTGAATTCCGGGTTGCTGAAGAAGTTCCACCAGCCGGTGGTCTTGATCTCCGCCTCCGGTCGGAGGGAGGAGACGAACAGACCGAAGGTCGGGATGGTCCAGACGATCGCGATCACGATCGCGACCAGGGTGGCGATGCGACTGTTCAGTCGCCTGCCCACCCGGGCGGCCCGGGTGGACCGCGGCTCGGTGGCCTGGGTGCCGATGGCAGCCGGGGGAGTGGTGGTGGTCATCTCAGCCCTCCCGGCGCTGTCGACGCAGGTTGCGGATCTGGAAGATCACGATCGGTACCACCAGGACGAAGAGGAAGACCGCGAGCGCGGAGCCCTGCCCGTTCTCGCCGTACCGGAACGCCTGGTTGTACATTTCGTTGGCGATCACGCTGGTGTCGTAGTTGCCGTTGGTCGCGGTGCGGACGATGTCGAAGACCTTCAGCGTGGCGATCGAGATGGTGACCACCACCACGATCAGCGCGGGTCGGATGCTGGGCAGAGTGATCTGCCGGAACATCTGCCACGGGTTGACTCCGTCGAGGCGGGCCGCCTCGACGATGTCGGCCGGGATGGCCTTGATGGCGGCGGAGAGCACCACCATGGCGAAACCGGCCTGGATCCACACCATGATCACGATGAGCAGCAGCGTGTTCAGCGGTGAGTCGAGCAGCCACTGCCGGGGTGCGCCGCCGAGGCTGACCACGATCTGGTTGAGCAGGCCGATCTGTTCCTGGTCCTCGTCCCGGTAGGCGTACACGAACCGCCAGATGATGCTGGCGCCGACGAACGAGATCGCCAACGGCATGAAGATCAGCGACTTCGCCAGCGACTCCAGCCGGGCCTTGTCGACCAGTACGGCGTAGAGCAGGCCCATGGCGGTGGCCACCAGCGGGACCAGGGTCACCCAGACCAGCGTGTTCAGCAGCACCCGGACGATCGCGTCCTCGGCGAACATCCAGCGGTAGTTGTCCAGGCCGACCCAGTTCTGGCTGCCGCTGTCCATGAACGACAGCAGGGTGGTCCGGACCGCCGGGACGACCAGGCCGATCAGGAGCAGCAGCACCGTCGGTAGCAGGAAGAAGAGCGCGAACAGCCCCTCCCGGGGCTTGGTTCGGCGAGGCGGCGGAGAGCCGCTGACGGACGCCGCGACGAGTTGCGCCTCGCGATGCCGGGCGAAGAAGGCCGGTACCGCGTCGAGCAGGACGATCAGACCGCCGACCACCACCGCGAAGGCGACCAGCCCCCACAGCAGCATCATGAGCTTCGGGGCCTGGTCGGCGAAGTCGAAATTCATCAACCCTCCCAGGGAACGGAGCCGGTGGGCCGGTCCGCGCGCGCGGACCGGCCCACCACTGGACTCACTTCCAGCTGCCCTCGATGCCCTTGAGCACGGTGGCGGTGTCCTTGCCGTTGATCCAGTCGACCATGCCCTTCCAGAAGGTCCCGGCGCCGACGGCGGCGGGCATCAGGTCGGAACCGTCGAACCGGAAGACCGACTTCTCGTCCTGCAGGGTCTGCACGGAGAGCTTGTCGATCGGGTTGGCGACGTTGGCCAGGTCGAGCTTCTTGTTCGCCGAGACCCAGTCGCCGATCTTCGCGCGGCTGTTGGCGTGCTCACCCGAGGCGAGGTAGGTCTGCACCGCCTGCACCTCCGGGCGGTCGCTGAAGGCGACCACGAACTCGCCGCCGCCGAGCACCGGCTTGCCCTTGGCCGGGTCGATGGCCGGGAAGTAGAACGCGAAGACGTCGCCGTCCTCGGCCACCCTGGTGCCCGACGGCCACTGGTTGGCGTAGAACGACGCCTGCCGGTGCAGCGCGCACTTGCCCTGCGTGATCGGTACGCCGGCCTCCTGGAACGCGGTGGTGGCGATGCTGCGTACCCCGCCGAAGCCGCCGTTGACGTACTTCTCGTTCTTCAGGATGGTGCCGGCGCGGTCCACCGCCTCAACGACCCGCGGGTCGTTGAACGGGATCTCGTGGGTGGTCCACTGGTCGTAGACCTCGGGGCCCTGCGTGCGCAGCAGCACGTCCTCGATCCAGTCCGTGGCCGGCCAGCCGGTGGCCTCCTGGGACTCGATGCCGGCGCACCACGGCTTGACGCCGCTGTCCGCGATCGTGTCACTGAGCTTGATCATATCGTCCCAGGTGGTCGGGACGGTCCAGCCCTTCTCCTGGAACATCTTCGGCGAGTACCAGACGAACGACTTCACGTTCGACCCGAGCGGCGCACCGTAGAAGGTGCCGCCGACGGTGCTGTACTTCAGCCAGTCGGCCGGGTAGTTCTCCTCGGCCATCGCCTTGGTCTCGGCGCTGGCCGCCTTGATCTGGCCGCGCTCGGCGAACCGCTGGAGCAGACCCGGCTGCGGGATGAAGGCGATGTCCGGGGCGTTGCCGCCGTCGGCGCGTACGGGCAACTGGGCCTCGAACTCGCCACTGCCTTCGTGGTTGATATCGATCCCGGTGCACTCCTCGAACTGCTTCCAGGACTGGTCGAGCCGGTCGGCCTCGATCTCCCGGATCGACGAGTAGATGGTGACCTTCTTGCCGTCGTGGCCCTGGTACTTCTCATAGGGAGCGCACTCGGCGGCACCGGCGTTGTTCTTGCCACTGTTGTCGTTGCTTCCGGTGCCGCACGCGGTGGCGCCGAGCGCCAGCCCGATCGCGCCAGCGATCGCGAGGGCCTGGCGTGGCCTGGCGTGGAACGCCATGCCGTCCTCCTTCCTAGCCGGCGCTGGCCAGGGTTGCATCCGGTTGACCGCGCGCCGGTCCGATGGGCGTTTCCACATGTAAGCGCTTGCATCCGGCGCGGTCCAGCCCGGAACGGACACGACCGAGTAACAATCCGAAAACCCGCTGGCTGCGGCTGAGCACCGCCGCGGGTGGCCGCGATGAATCCGCGGTCAGCCGTTCAGCTGCCAGACGGAGTAGTTCAGCGCGGCGGCGAAGGTGACCCAGGCCCAGTAGGGCAGCATGAGGGCCGCCGCGGGGCGGCTCACGCGCCGGAAGAACAGCACGGTCGCGCCGATCGCGAGCCAGAGCAGGACGACCTCGGCGAAGGCCAGCCCGTACCGTCCGGCGGCGAAGAAGAGCGGGGTCCAGGCGGCGTTGAGCACCAGTTGCACCACCCAGGCGACCAGCGCGGGGCTGAACCCCACCCGGCGCCAGGCCAGCCAGCCGGCCAGCGCGATCGTCACGTAGAGCACGGTCCAGACCGGCCCGAACAGCCAGGGCGGCGGGGCCCAGGTGGGCTGCTCGATGCTGGCGTACCTGGCCGCAGCGTTCGAGGCGGCCAGGCTGCCGACAGCGGCGGCGGCGAACACGGCCGCGACGAATCCGGCCAGCCCCCACCACCGTCGGGCCGTGCCGGTACGCCGTCGCGAGTGTTCCGTGGTTGTCCGCACGGGATCAGGGTTCGCCGCGGGCGGGGACGATAAACCTGCCCTCGCGGGTGGGCTGCTCCGGCGAGACCGACAGACACGCCGAGGTCGCCGCGTCCGGTGACTCCGGTCGGGAGGACGGAGTTCCGGTCACGACGACCTCGGCGGTCCGGTGCGCTGCGGCGCCCTGCGCCGCCGCGTCAATTGAAGATGCTGACGCCACCCGGGCCGACCAACAGCCCGACCACGATGAGGACGATGCCCCAGAGAATCTGCCGGCGGAACAGCGCGAGCACGCCGGCGACCACCAGTACCACTGCGAGAATCCAGAGAATCAGCTCCATGATTGCTGAATACCCCCGGCCCCGATTCCGGAAACCTGGGCCTGATCAAGGTGATCGCCCAGATGGAAGATGCTGTACGCCTGCTTGATCACCGGGTGGGCCACGTTGCGAACCCGTACTCCGCCGGGCGTGGTGCCCCGTTCCGAGCCGTGATGTGCGTGTCCGTGCAGGGCCAGCGCGGTCGGCGCCGAGTCGATCGCCTGGCCGAGCTGGTAGCTGCCCAGGAACGGGTAGATCTCCAACGGCTCGCCGGCGAGCGTGTCCGGCACGGGCGAGTAGTGGGTCAGCGCCACCAGCAGGTCGCAGTCCAGCGAATGCAGCGCCTCGGCCAGCCGGTCGGCGCTCTCGGTCGTGGTGCGGACGAACGCCTTCATCTCCGGCTCACCGAAGTCGCTGGCGCAACGGCCGGCGAAGCCGCCGCCGAAGCCCTTGACCCCGGCCACACCGAGCCGGCCGCCGGGGGAGTCCAGCACCACGCCGTTGCCCTCCAGCACGACGATGCCGGCCTCCTCCAACGCCCCGACCACCTGCGGCACCTGGTCGCACTGGTGATCGTGGTTGCCCAGGACGGCGACCACCGGCACGCCCAGCCCACCGAACTCCCGCGCCACACAGCGCGCCTCGACCTCGGTTCCGTGCCGGGTCAGGTCGCCGGCGAGCAGCAGTACGTCGGCATTGCCGGGCATTTCCTCCAATGCCGGCCGGAACCGGCCGACCACGTCCTCGTCCAGATGCACGTCGCCCACGGCGGCGATCCGGATAACCATCGAACCTCCCTCAGGGCAGTTGCTCGATCTCCGTGGGCGCCTGTTTACGGATCACCCCGATATCGCTGGTGATCGGCACGTCCGGGAAACGTTCGGACACCCGGCGCAGGATCTCGTCCCGCCGCTGGGCGCTCTCGACCTCGCCGTACAGCACGAGGGCGCGTTCGGTGCGGACCACGCTGATGCCCTGTTCGGCGACGGCCGGATCTTCGGTGAGCAGCCGGTGAATCTCCGCCTCGACGTACTCGTCGGGTGGCCCGGCGCCGAGGCCGCGGTGCCTGGTCACGGTAATCCCCTCCCGTCGGCCATGCCCGGTTGCGGCACGACGTCCAGCCTGTCCAGCAGCACCAGGAACGCCTCGGCATACGGCGAGCGCTGCGTTTCCTTGCGTACCCGTTCCCAGTCGATCTGCTCCCGCAACGATCGGGCGAGCGGCAGCCCGCGTGCGAAGTCGCAGTAGTGCTGGGAGAAGCTGAGCAGCTTGTGCACCATCAGCTGGGTTGCCGACAGCACCGGCATGTGGATGGCGTCGACCGAGCGGACCACCGTGTCGGCGAAGGTCTCCTCGGTCACCGGCGTCTCGATCGGTCGGTGGATCAGGTCCACCATCCGGCCGCCGTCGTAGACCTTGACGAGCCAGTCCTCCGGCGGCCGCTCGGCGGTGAAACCGGCCGCCACCAGCGCCTCCAGCGCGGCCGTCACGTCCGGCTCGCGGATCAGGAAGTCGACGTCGTGTTCGCTGGAATGCCCGCCATGGGCGTAGACGGCGAAGCTGCCGCCGAGCGCGAACGGGATGTCGGCCTGCTTGAGCACCGCGGCGACCTTCTTCAGGGTGTGCAGGAGAGTCTCGTCGTCCCGCTCGGCCATCTCGCCTCTCCCGTCGACTCGGCACCGGGTGGATGACCGATCCGTACCCGGCATTCCGGTCGTCCACACCTGAGCCGCTCGCGCAAGGGTGCGAACGGCATCAAACGGGACCAACCACGCGGTCCGCGTGCCTGGGCCGGATAACCTGTCGGGAGTGGCCAGATCAACGCGAGTCAGGCGGCCGGTACGGGCAGCCGCGGCAGGCAGCAGACCCCGACTCCGCACGGTGGCTCTGATCGGCATCGACGGTTCGGGCAAGACCACCCAGGCGCATCAACTCGCCCAGGCGCTCACCGTGG
Organism: Micromonospora sonchi; assembly: GCF_014646235.1. Taxonomy (GTDB): domain Bacteria; phylum Actinomycetota; class Actinomycetes; order Mycobacteriales; family Micromonosporaceae; genus Micromonospora; species Micromonospora sonchi. The sequence goes on from NZ_BMNB01000016.1 coordinate 66,200, forward strand.
CCGGGCATCCCGCCACCTACCATCGCAACGCGGGCGGCCGGCGCTGGTTGGGCCGGGCGGCGTACCGGCTGGGGCGGCCGGACGCCCAGGCGCTGCTCGGGCGGACCGGGATGCTCGTGGTGGAGTCCGTGCTGCGCTGGCTGGCCATCGCGATGGCGTTGCTCGGCGGCCTGCTGACCGGTCGGGTGGCGGTGATGGACCGCTACGCCGCCTGCCAGTACGCCAGCCTGCGGGCACACGGCGGGGCACAGCGCTGGGAACGGCTGGTCCGCGCCGCGTACCGCCTCTTTCCGCGACCGCAGGTGACGTTCCTGCTCGCGGTGGACCCGGCGGAGGCGTACCGACGGATCGAGCGGCGCGGCACCGACCACGAGAGCCTGGGTTACCTGACGGCCGCCGACCTCGCCTACCGCACCCTGCCCGAGTACCCCACCTTCGTGGTGATCGACGCCGCCCGGCCGGTGCAGGAGGTGGCCCGGGAGATCCAGGGGCATCTGGCCGGCTGGCTGGCGGCCGGCGACGGATCGACCGCCCGGCGTCCGGGGTGCGACAGGTCGCGGGTCGCCGCCCCGGCGTCGCCGGGTCTGATCCCGGCTCAGGCCCGGCCGTAGACCGGCACGGCGGCACCGCTGGTCGGCGCGGACTCGTCCGAGGCCAGAAAGCGGATCACCGCCGCGATCTCGGCCGGATCGACCCACCGGGAGTGGTCGGCGTCGGGCATGGCGGCCCGGTTCGCCGGCGTGTCGACGACGCTGGGCAGGACCGTGTTGCAGCGTATGCCGGTCGCCTTGTACTCCACCGCCACGGCGGAAGCGAAGGCGAGCACCGCCGCCTTCGCGGTGACGTAGCCGGCGACGCCCGGAAAGGGGTTGAGCGCGGCGCGGGCCGCCACGCAGACCACCGCGCCCCCGCCGGCGGCGACCAGGTGCGGCAGCGCCGCCCGGGTGACCAGATGGGTCGGGCGCAGGTTGAGGGTGAGCATCCGGTCGAACTCGTCGACCGGGGTCTCGTGCACCAGGCCGCTGCTGGCGTACCCGCCGACCAGGTTGATCACGGCGCGCAGCGGCGCCTCCGGGTCGCCGGCGGCCACCTCGGCCGCCCGCGCCGCGTCGGTCGGATCGGTGAGGTCCGCGACGAGCCGGACCGGCGCGTTGGCGCCCGGGTCGGTGGTCACCGTCGGCGGTTGGCGCTGTGGTGCGACCACCCGCCAGCCCGCTTCGACGAACACGGCGCTGACCGCCGCGCCGAGCCCGCCCGTGCCCCCGGTTATCAGCACACTGCGATCTGCCATGAAGACACGTTAGTACGGCGACGGCGGCACATCCTGCCCGGAGCGGGCATAGGAGCGGGCCGTCGATTGTTCATCTGGGCGTGGGGTATTACCACCGGCGTGGATGAACCATCCGGTCCGCGTACGCGTATCTGGCAGTGACCAGGATCGCAGCACGGTGGGTGACCCGGGTCGCTGTGCCCGTGCCCAGGCAGTGTTGCCATGGAAATGGGACGGCCGGCGATCCGTCGACCCGTCGACCTCACGAGGTGGCTGTCAGCGCGGGGCGAGCAGGGTGCTGACAGCAAACATGGACCGCACTCTCAGCTGATTATCAGGCATTCGTGACACTTTCGACCCATGACATGGAATCCCCGACACGTCTCAGCTGTTGTGTAGGTGCCAGCACTGGTGGGCACAGCGGAGGTTACGGGGGAGGGCTGATGAGCGTGGAGACGGCTAGGAACCGGGCAACCGGCGCGAGCGAGGGGACCGTGGGCAACGTGGACAAGAACATCGGTATGCGAACTGATGAGGTCGCCGAGGAGCGCGACCTGGTCGGAGTCTACCTGCACGAGATCTCCCGGACGCCACTGCTGGACGCCGCCAAGGAGGTCGACCTCTCCAAGGCCATCGAGGCGGGCCTCTACGCCGAGCACCTGCTCGGCGCGGATCGCGTCCCCGACGGCGCCACCCCGCAGGAACTGGCCCAGCTGGTGGCCGAGGGTGAGCAGGCCAAGGATCTGTTCATCCGGGCCAACCTACGGCTGGTCGTGTCGATCGCCCGGCGCTACGTCCGGTCGGGCATGCCCATGCTGGACCTGATCCAGGAGGGCAACACCGGTCTGGTCCGGGCGGTGGAGAAGTTCGACTACGAGCGTGGCTACAAGTTCTCCACCTACGCGACCTGGTGGATCCGGCAGGCGATCAGCCGGGCCATCGCCCAGCAGGAGCGCACCGTACGACTGCCGGTGCACCTGGTCGAGGACGTCAACCGGATGCGCAACGTGACCCGCCAGCTCACCCGCGAGCTGGGCGGCGACCCGGAGCCGGAGCAGATCGCGGCGGCCCTCGGGGTGACCGTCGAGCGGGTCAGGGAACTGGTCCGCTGGTCGCAGGACACCGTGTCGCTGGACACGCCGGTCGGCGACGACGGCGACACCAAGCTCGGCGACCTGGTCGCCGACAGCGACGCCCCCTCGCCGGAGGACATCGTTCTCACCGGGCTGGAGCGGCAGCGGATCGAAGGGCTGCTCAACCACCTGGACGACCGCTCCGCCGGCATCATGCGGGCCCGCTACGGGCTCGAGGACGGCCGGGAGCACTCGCTGACCGAGGTGGCTTCGCGGTTCTCGCTGTCCCGGGAGCGGATCCGGCAGTTGGAGATCCAGGCGCTCGGCCGGCTCCGGGAGCTGGCCCGTGCGGAGGGCCTACAGGCGGCCTGACCTGGTATTTGAGTGACGGCGAACGGCCGGCGTCCCGCTATCGGACGCCGACCGTTCGCCGCTCTGCCCGGAGGGCTCAGCGGACCCGGCCGTAGCCGTACGGCGTCAGCAGATCCACGTTCCGCTTCTCCACGTTGCGCCCGAAGGTCGGCGCGTGAATGACCTGCCCGTCGCCCACGTAGATCGCCACGTGCCCGAGACTGCGGTAGAAGACGAGGTCACCGGGGCGTAGCTCGCTGCGGCTGATGTGTGCCACCACGCCCCACTGCATCCGGGTGTTGTGCGGCAGCTGCTTGCCCGCGGCCCGCCAGGCGGCCGAGGTCAGCCCGGAGCAGTCGTAGCCGTTCGGCCCGTCCTGCCCCCAGGCGTACGGCTTGCCCAGCGCGCCGTAGGCGTACCGGACGGCGGTGCCGGCCAGGCCGGAGACGGCTGGCGCGTCCTTGGCGCTGTTCGACCGGTTGGCCGGACGCTCGGTGGCCCGGCCGTACGCCTGCCGGCGCAGCTCGTACAGCCTGGACAGGTCGCGTTCGATCCGTCGCTTCGTCGCGCTCAGTTCCTTGGACCGCGCCGCCTGCTGGCCGAGCGTCACGTCGAGCCGGGTCTTCTCGCCGAGCAGCCGCTGCTGGTCGGTGGTGTAACTGGCGATGCTCGCCTGGCGCTGCCGGGTGAGGTGGTCCAGCGTGCCGAGCCGGTCGAGCACCGACACCGGGTCGCCGCCGTGCAGCAGCGCGTCAACGGTGCCGAGGTTGCTGGTCCGGTACGCGGTGGCGGCCATTTCGCCGACGTCCGCCCGGCTCTGCGCGGCCTGCCGCTCGAGCGGGCCGATCCGCTCCCGCAGCCGATCCACGGCGGCCCGGTTCTCCTTGATCTTTTCGCGTAGCTCGTTGTGGGCCTCCACCACCCGTTCCAACTCGGCGGAGGACTTCTCGATCCGCCGGGTCAGCTCGGCGGGCGAAGGCTCGGCCCGGGCCACCGTGGCGGGCGCCACCAGCGCCAGCGTGAAAGCGGCGACCGTCAGGGCGCGCAGCGTGTGTATCAGGGGCGACAAGAGCGGGTTGCTCCTCTCCCAGGCCGTGGCGGGCTGCTGAGGCCCGGCGGCGGCATCGACCCGGTGCCGTCCGGATGGACGGCGGCCGACCGGGCCGACCCGCCCAAGGTAGTACGGGGCAGGTGTCATCCGCAGGGAAAGGCGTGACCGGTGGGAACGCTGAGGCGAAACTCATTCCGTTCGCAGCGATATGTCCCGTTATCTAATCCGATGCCGGAAGAGTCGCTCTCGACGCATGACGCCGGTCGGCTGACCGTCATGCCGGGTGGAGGTGGCGAATGACGCACACAATGAATCGCACGGCCGCACATTCCCGCCCCGCCGGCATCCGATTGGGCAGGCGGACGGGACCGGCCCGGCCTCACCGAGCGTGAAGGGAGGGGCCGTGGATCCTGACGGTACGACGACGCGAACGTCTCGCTCACCCCGCGACGCCGCCGGCCGAGGACCGGCGCTGCTCTACGCCCGACCAGGCATCATCGTCACGGCGGACCGGTTCACCGTCGGCAGCACCAGTTGGCGGATCGCCGAACTGACCCACCTGCACACCACCCGGGGACCACACGACCGGGTCGCGGTCCGCGCCGTCCTGGTCTCGACAGCGATGATCGTCGGTGCCGGCCTGGTGCTCGGCTTCACCGGGGGGCTGCAACGGCTCACCGCCGGGGCGTACCTCCTGCTCGGCGCCGTGTTCCTGGTGCCGGTGCTGCTCGCCGTCGCCGGCGACCGGTGGCGTCCGCCGCCCCACGAGCTGTGGGGCCGACGCGGAGACGCGGAGGAACTGCTGTTCAGCAGCGACGACGAGCAGCAGTTCGGCCAGGTGACCCGGGCGTTGCGCCGGGCGCGGGAGATGAACAGCTACGGCGGCTGGGACGACCCGTTCGCCACCATGCAACCGTGGCGACCGCAGCGCTGACCCGGGCTGGCGGCGTCGGTCGTTCGCCGGCCAGGCGCTCGCTCGGCGTGCCGACTAGCCGGCCACCGGTTCCGGGGCCTGCTCGCGCTCCCGCTGCTCGGCGACGACCAGGGAGCTCACCCGGCGCTCGGCCCAGAACGAGAGGAACGGCACGGTGCCGGCCAGCATCACCAGCACCATGCGCTTGAGCGGCCAGTTGGCCCGCCGGGACAGATCGAAGGCGGCGACCAGATAGACCATGTACAGGAAGCCGTGCGCCTGGCCCACGGTCTCCACCACGACCGGGTTGCCGAAGCCGTACTTCAGCGGCATGCCGATCACGACCAGCAGGATCAGCACCACACCGACGATCCAGGCGATCACTCGGTAGCGGGTGAGGGCAGCGCGCACTTGTCGTCCGTCCTTCCGGGCCGGCTCAGCCGGGGTAGTCCTCGGGCTTCGCGCCCGGGTTGGCGTTCAACCATGACAGGTAACGGTTGTAGGCAGCCAGGTCGGCGTCCTCCCCGCCGTCGTCGACGGCGACCCGGGTGACACGTACCGGCCGACGGACCGCGGGCCGTGGCCGGTCGGCACCGGCGGTGGCCTGCTCGGTGGCCACCGGGCCGGTGCCCGGGGCCGGAGCTTGGGACTCACCGGTGGTGGGCGCCCCGCGCAGCGCGTGCTTGACCTCACGCCACCAGACGAACACCACGAATCCCGCGAAGACGGGCCACTCCACGGCGTAGCCCCAGCTGATGGCGTTCCCCGCGGCGGCCCGGCTGACCTGCCACCAGCCGAGTCCGAGGAAGGACGTCACCAGCACGACCATGGCCACGTGGCGAGCTATCCACGACGGGGTCCAGAGCCGCTTCATGCGACGAGGGTACCGCCACGACCGCCACTCTCCGACGACGTGTCGTAGTCGCGGCGATGGTTTGGCCGCAGCCGGCGTGGGCAACCGTACAGATGCCAACCCATGACGCACGAGGGGGCGCGAGATGACGGCATCGGGACGACAGGACGGATTTCCCGCCGGCGGCACCGAGGTGAGCCCCGAGCAGCGGATCCCCGAATGGGGCGACGACCGGGTGGCGACCCCGACGCTCGACGGAGACCTGCTCGGCATCGACCCGGTCGAGCTGACCGACGCGGATCTCATCCGCGAGATGCAGAGCCTGCACCGCACCCGGCTGGACACGCTGCGGCACGCCACCGACTCCGCGCTGGCCAACCACCTGCGACGTACCGCCGACCTGGAGACCGAGTACCTCGCCCGGCACCCCGGGCGGGAGGTCGACCCGAGCCGGCTGCGGGACGCGTGATGGCGTACGCCGAGCGGGGGATGTCCGCCCCGCCCGAGGTCGTGTTCAACACGGCGATCGACCCGGCTCGGGCCGCCGCCTGGCTGCCCGAGCCGCTGCTGTCCGCGTTCCGCAACGGCGACACCGCGCAGCTGCGGGCCCGCTGGGACGCGCCGGACACGGACTGGGCGGCGGAGCTGACCGTGCAGCCGGTCGACGCCGGCGGCGCCCGGCTCCGGCTCGATCTGGCCGGCGGCGGCCAGGAGGCCGGCCGGCTGGCCGAGGAGGCTCTCACCAACCTGGTCCGGGCGGTGGCCGACAACCTGCAGGCCGGTTGACCCCGGCCGAGCCGGTCCCGGTTTCAGGACGACCGATCACAACGTGACCCGAAGGAGGCCGGGTGGGCGAACTCAAGCAGAAGGTGACACGGTTACGCCAGGCATACGCTCCGCACGAGCACCGGCCGCTCGGCGGCTACCTGGCGTCGATGGGCACTTTCGCCGGGGTGACCGCTGCCATCGCAACGCTGGTCAAGGCGGCCGGTCGTACGGTGCCGGAGCGGCCCGCCGCCTCCGACGTGGTGCTGCTCTCCATCGCCACCCACAAGCTCAGCCGGCTGCTGGCCAAGGACGCCGTGACCAGCCCGCTGCGTGCACCCTTCACCCGTTACGACCGACCGATCGGCAGCGGCGAGGTGCTGGAGCAGGTCCGCGACTCGGGCAGTCCGACCCGACACGCCATCGGCGAGCTGCTCAGCTGCCCGTTCTGCCTGGCGGTCTGGGTGTCCACCGGATTGACCGGCGGCCTCGTGCTCGCGCCGAGACTGACCCGGCTGGTCGCCACCGCGCTGACCGCGGTGGCCGCGTCGGACTTCCTCCAGATGGCGTACGCGATCGCGCAGCAGAGCGCCGAGGGCCACAAGGACTGAGCTCCTGGTCCGGATCGCGCGCGGCGACATCGATGCCGCCGGCTCGGGTTTCTCCCCGACCGGCGGCATCGTGACGTCGGGTCAGGCGTCGAAGTGTCCTCGCGCCGGGCCCCGGCTCAACGTTGCATGCCGGACCAGCCGCGCGGCGACTCCGGCTCGCGCTCGTCCTCGTCCGCGCCGGTGATGATGTCCCGGTCGACGGCGGTGCGGTCGTGTTCGTTGGCGAAGTCCGGTTCGGGGAGCGTGTCCGTACCTTCCGGTGGCTGGCCGAGCGCCGGCATCCGCTCGTGGCGCTGTTCCTCGGGCTGCGACATGCTGCTCCTCTTCTCCTCGCCGGGCCATACCTGGCGGCCGGTGGCCTCGGCGGCGCGTGGGATGCGAGCGCCTGGTCAGCCTGCCGAGCCGCCCAGCAGGTCGGCCAACTCGTCCACCGCGTACTCGCCCTGCGGCAGCGCGTTCAACCGGGAGAGCAGCTGTGCCGGCAACTCCGCGGCGACCGCGCGGCGGTAGATGTCGACCTGACTGATCCGCTCCTGACCGTGGTAGAGCTCGTCCAGCAGTTCGTCGAGCGGCCGGGTGTCCACCTCCTCGGTCCCTACCTCGTCCGGCACGGCGGCAGCCGTACCGGGCAGGTCGGTGAGGGGCGGATCGATCGCGGCGGTGTCGACCACGGGCACGTCGGACAGAATGGCGTCCGGCAGTCGCACGTCGCGCGTGGCCGCCGTCTTTGCCGTGGGTGCCTCGGTCACGGGTACGTCGTCGCTCACCCCCGTCGGCTACCCGCACCCCCACCCCCCAAACCCACCCCCCTCCCCTCCCCACCTCTCCCGCCTTCGGTCCACCCTTGACCCCGTCGATCATGAAGTTGTTGTGCTGGAAAGCGTGTTCCCGTGACAACAACCTCATGATCAACGCGACGGGGGCAGGGAAGGGAGGGGAGGGGGAGGAAGGGGAGGGGGTCAGGCGGGTGTGGGGTCCAGGTGGGCGGAGTGGGTTCGGCGGGTGCGCACGGCGGCGGCGAGGTGAGTGAGGACCTCCTCGGTGGTGTCCCAGCCGATGCAGGCGTCGGTGATCGACTGGCCGTACGTCAGCTCCCGGGTCGGGTCGAGATCCTGCCGGCCGGGTGCGAGGAAACTCTCCAGCATGATCCCGACGATGCCGGACTGCCCGGCGGCGATCTGCGCGGCCACGTCGGCGGCCACCGTGGGCTGGTTGCGGTGGTCCTTGCCGCTGTTGCCGTGGCTGACGTCCACCACCAACCGCTCCGGCAGCCCGGCGGCGCGCAGCAGGTCGAGCGCCCCCGCCACCGACGCCGCGTCGTAGTTCGGCTGCCCGCCACCGCCGCGCAGTACCAGGTGGCCGTCCGCGTTACCCCGGGTGTGCATGATCGCCGGGGTGCCGGAGACGTCGATGCCGGGGAAGACATGCGGCACGCCGGCGGCCCGGATCGCGTCCACCGCCGTGGCGATGCTGCCGTCGGGGCGGTTCTTCATGCCGATCGGCATGGACAGGCCGGAGGCGAGCTGGCGGTGTACCTGGCTCTCCACGGTGCGGGCCCCGATCGCGCCCCACGCCACGGTGTCCGCGATGTACTGCGGGGTGATCGGGTCGAGGAACTCGCAGCCCACCGGCAGGCCGAGGCGCAGCACGTCGAGCAGCAGCGTCCGGGCCATCCGCAGGCCGTTGTTGACGTCACCGGAGCCGTCCAGCCCGGGGTCGTTGATCAGGCCCTTCCAACCCACCGTGGAACGCGGCTTCTCGAAGTAGACCCGCATCACCACCAGCAGGTCCTCGGCGACCCGCGCGGCCGCCTCGCGCAGCCGGTGGGCGTACTCCAGGGCGGCGGCCGGGTCGTGCACCGAGCAGGGGCCGACCACCACCAGCAACCGGTCGTCGTCCCGGTCGAGCACCCGACCGACGGCACGCCGGCCGGCCAGTACGGCCGAGGTCAGGCTGTCGTCGAGGGGCAGTTCGTGGTGCAGCAGGGCCGGGGTGGTCAGCGGTACGACACGGTCGATCCGCTGGTCGATGACCCGGTGGTTGTCCGGGGTCGTCACGGTGGGCATCCTTTCGCCGACCGCACCCGGGGCCGGTGCCCGGGTCGAGCCGGCTGCTCGTACGCGAAAGGGCAGGAACGAAAGCTCCTGCCCGGCCGGCTCGAAAACGGTGACGTCAGATCATGGTGAGGTCACCGGCCTGCGAGCCGGCTGCCTAAACCATCGATACGACCGTGTCACGCCGGTAAGCGTACCCGACGGTGGCCGAACCCTCACCCCCTCGTCGGCGCCGCCTCGTTCGGTGTTCACCCCCGTCGATGAGGCTGCGGGCAGTTCCCATCGAACGTCATCGACCGGAGGTGCGGAATCCGACTGCCCGCCGGATTCACCAGCCGGGTCGTCGCAGCTCCCGCCAGGCGGTGGCCGGCACGTCGTACACCTTCAACGCGGACGGCAGCATCGCCTCGGCGTACCGGATCCTCTCCGGCACCAACCAGAACTGCGCCGGCGGCGTGCGACCCCGACCGCAAGGTGATCCACCTGACCGAGGACGAGAGCAACGGCTGCTTCTACCGGTTCCGGCCGAGGAACTGGGGCAACCTCTCCGCCGGCACGCTGGAGGTGCTGGTTGTGGGCGCCGCCACCAGCGGTCCGGTGACCTGGGCCCCGGTGCCCGATCCCTCGGCAGCGAGCACGTCGACCCGTAACCAGATCTCCGGCGCCAAGCGCTTCAACGGTGGCGAGGGCTGCTGGTACGCCGGCGGCACCTGCTGGTTCACCACGAAGGGCGACAACCGGGTCTGGGCGTACGACGCCGTCGACCAGCGCATCTCCCTGGCGTACGACGATTCGCTGGTCTCCGGCACCGCGCCGCTGACCGGGGTGGACAACATCACCGGTGCCCGCTCCGGCGACCTCTACGTCGCGGAGGACGGCGGCGACATGGAGATCTGCGTGATCACGCCCGACGTCTTAACGCGACGCGTTAAGAAGGGGCCCTTCCTTCCTCGCGTGCCGGCGGTTGGGGTGGGGTATGGGAACGGTATGAGTGATGAACTGAGCGACCAGGAGCGGGTGGAGTCCCGCGCCCACCTGTTGCCGGAGGAGGCTGCCGCCGGCAGCGACGACGCGCAGGCGCAGGCCGACGCGATCCTCACCGAGTCCGACGTCCGGGAGGCCGATCGCAACGCCGCCCCGGACACCGTCCTGGAGCGGCGCACCTCGGATCAGACGGTGACGCCGGTGGAACCCCCCGACTGATGCCCCCACGCCCACCGGCGTTGATCATGAGGTTGGCGGCAGTGACTGCGATCAACATCGCCGCCAACCTCATGATCAACGGGGTGGGGTGCGGCTCGGCGGGTGGGAGATCGGATAGCGTCGGGGCCATGCCCGACAGCGGTTACCCCTGGCCCATCTCGATGACTCGACTGGACAACGGCCTGCGTGTGGTGGTCAGCGAGGATCGCACCGCCCCGGCGGTGGCGGTCAACCTCTGGTACGACGTCGGCTCGCGGCACGAGCCGGCCGGACAGACCGGCTTCGCGCACCTCTTCGAGCACCTGATGTTCGAGGGCTCGATGCATGTGGCGAAGACCGAGCACATGAAACTGGTGCAGGGGGCGGGTGGGTCGCTGAACGCCACCACCAACCCGGATCGCACCAACTACTTCGAGACCGTCCCCGCCGAGCATCTCGAGCTGGCGCTCTGGCTGGAAGCCGACCGGATGGGCGGGCTGGTGCCGGCGCTGACCCAGGAGACGCTGGACAACCAGCGGGACGTGGTCAAGAACGAGCGTCGCCAGCGCTACGAGAACGTGCCGTACGGCGACGCCTGGTTGCGGTTGCTGCCCCTGCTCTATCCGCCGGGCCACCCGTACCACCACGCCACCATCGGTTCGATGGCCGATCTGAACGCCGCCGACCTGGCCACCTTCCAGGCGTTCCACCAGACCTACTACGCGCCGAACAACGCCGTGCTGACCGTGGTCGGCGACACCGGCGTCGACGAGGTCGTCGCGCTGGCCGAGAAGTACTTCGGCGCCCTCCCGGCCCGGGCGGAGATCCCGCCCGCACCCGACGGCCGGGTGGTGCCCGCCACCGGTGTGCCGGCCACCGAGACGGTGGTCACCGACGTGCCGGCGCCGCGGGTGTACGTCGCGCACCGGACCCACCCGTTCGGCAGCTCGGGTTACGACGTGGTGACCGTGCTCGCCACCGTGCTCGGCAGTGGCCGGGGCAGCCGGCTCTACCAGCGGCTCGCCGACGGGGAGCGGATCGCCCAGCCGGATCTGGTCGGGGCGTACGGGGTGGATCTGGCGCACGCGCCGGCGCCGCTGATCGCCACCGCCACCGCCCGTACCGGGGTCGGCGCCGAGCGGCTGGCCGCCGGGCTGGCCGAGGTGGTCGACGAACTGGCCACCGTGCCGGTGACCGCCGCCGAGCTGGACCGCGCGAAGGCGCTGTTGACCACCGCCTGGTGGCGGCAGATGTCCACCGTGGACGGTCGGGCGGACGCGTTGGGCAGGTACGCCACGCAGTTCGGCGACCCGGCCACCGTCGCCGACCGCCTGCCGGCCTGGCTGGCGGTGACCGCCGACCAGATCGCCGAGGCGGCCGCCGAGGTGCTCGCCGCCGACGACCGGGTGACCCTGATCTACCACGCCGAGGAGAAGTCGTGACTCTGATCGCCGATCGTCCCGGTCCGGGTGCGGCCCGCCCGTACCGTTTCCCGCAGGTGGTCCGCCGGGACGTCGCCGGCGGCCAGGTCGTCGCCGCGCACCTGCCCGGGCAGAACCTCGCCGTGGCGTTGCTGCTGCTCGACGCGGGGGCCGGCCGGGAGCCGGTGGGCTCCGAGGGGCTCGGCGGGGTGCTGGCCAAGGCATTGGAGGAGGGCACCGCCCAGCGGGACGCGACCGCGTACGCGCTCGCCATCGAGGCGCTCGGCACCGAACTGGTGACCGGGCTCGACTGGGACACCTTCCAGGCCAGCGTCCAGGTGCCGGTGGACCGGCTGGGCGCGGCCGTGGAACTGCTCGCCGAGGCGGTGCGCACCCCGAAGCTGGACCCGGAGGACGTACGGCGGGTCCGCGACGACGAGGCGACCGCGCTGCGGATGGACTGGGCCAACCCCGGCCCCCGCGCCGACGCGGTGCTGCGCGCCGACCTGTTCGGCGTCGACAACCGGTGGGGCCGCCCGATGTACGGCACCCCGGACTCGGTGGCCGCCCTGGACGTGGAGGACGTCACCGTCTTCCACTCCGAGTGGTTCATCCGGCCCGGGACCCTGGTGGTCGTCGGTGACCTGGACCGGATCGACCTGGACGCGCTAGCCGCGTCGGCGTTCGCCGGCACCGTCGGCGGGCCGGTGGACCGGGGCGCGCCGATCGAGGTGCCGTTGCACGCCAACCGCCGGATCATCCTGGTCGACCGGCCCGGCTCGGTGCAGTCCACGCTGCGCCTCGGTCACCCCGCACCGCACCGCGCCCACCCGGACTACGTGCCGATCGCCCTGGCCGGCACGGTGCTCGGCGGCGCGTTCACGTCCCGGCTGAATCACCTCATCCGGGAGGTACGCGGCTACACGTACGGCATCCGGGGTGACTTCGCCTCGTCCCGCCGGTTCGGCCGGTTCGCGGTCAGCTCCGGCGTGCAGACCGCCGTCACCGCACCGGCCCTGGTGGAGGCGGTCGGGGAGATCGCCCGTACCCAGGCCGGCGGGGTGACCGAGGACGAGCTGGCGGTGGCCCGGTCCTGGCGGGCGGGGCAGCTCTCGGTCGAGTTGCAGAGCCCGCGGGCGATCGCCGGGGCGCTGACCACCCTGGTGGTGCACGACCTGCCCGACGACTACCACGCCCGGTTGCGCGAGTCCCTGCTCGCCGCCGACGTGGCGCAGGTGTCGGCGGCGGCCGCCGCCCACCTGCACCCGGAGTCGCTGACCCTGGTCCTGGAGGGAGACGCCGCGCTGATCCGCGACGAGTTGGCCGCCACCGGCCTCGGCGACCTGATCGACCACGCCCCGACGGCCTGACCCGCCGTGTCGGAAGTGTGATGTTGGTCGCGGTGGTGGTGGGGTGGGACTGAGAAGTTGCGGCGGGGGAGGGTGACGAGGCCGGTTCTTCCGCCGGATCCGACCGATCGCGGGCCGGCTGTTCGCCGGGCGGCGGCCCGAGCCGGTCGGTGTCGGGCCCGGGCGGTGGGAAACCGTTCCCGGTGGACGTGCCGGGCTGGGTAGCCTCGCGGGCATGAGGATCGGCATTGTGGGGGCCACCGGCCAGGTCGGTGGCGTCATTCGGCAGGTGTTGGCGGATCGGGAGTTCCCGGCGGAGCAACTGCGGCTGTTCGCGTCGGCCCGTTCGGCGGGGCGTACGCTGCCGTGGCGCGGCGAGGAGGTCACCGTCGAGGACGCGACCACCGCCGACTACTCGGGGCTGGACATCGTGCTCTTCTCCGCCGGCAAGAGCACCGCGAAGGAGCTGTCGGCGCGGGTGGCCGCCGCCGGGGCGGTGGTCATCGACAACTCGTCGGCTTTCCGGATGGACCCGGACGTGCCGCTGGTCGTCGCCGAGGTCAACCCGCAGGCCGCCGCACGCCGGCCGAAGGGGATCATCGCCAACCCGAACTGCACCACGATGGCCGCGATGCCGGTGCTGCGCCCGTTGCACGCCGAGGCGGGGCTGATCAGTCTGGTCGTCTCGACGTACCAGGCGGTTTCCGGTGCCGGGCTGTCCGGCGTCGCCGAGCTGGACGAGCAGGTCCGCAAGGTCGCCGAGAGCGCCTCCGGGCTGGCCTTCGACGGCGCCGCGGTGGACTTCCCCGCCCCCCGCTCGTTCGCCCGGCCGATCGCGTTCAACGTGCTCCCGCTCGCCGGGTCGATCGTCGACGACGGGTCGGAGGAGACCGACGAGGAGCAGAAGCTGCGCCACGAGAGCCGCAAGATCCTCGAGATCCCCGAGCTGAAGGTCTCCGGCACCTGCGTCCGGGTGCCGGTCTTCACCGGGCACTCGCTCCAGATCAACGCCCGGTTCGCCCGGCCGATCAGCCCGCAGCGGGCCCACGAGCTGCTCGCCGACGCGCCCGGGGTGGCGCTGTCGGAGGTGCCGACGCCGTTGCAGGCGGCCGGGCAGGACCCGACCTTCGTCGGCCGGATCCGCGCCGACGAGACCGTCGAGCACGGGCTCGCGCTGTTCTGCTCCAACGACAACCTGCGCAAGGGCGCCGCACTCAACGCCGTGCAGCTGGCCGAGCTGGTCGCCGCCGAGCGCTAGCGAGGGCGCCGCCACGGCCTCCCGCCACGGGCGTTACTGGTCGGGGCCGTCGGGTAGACGCATGGCTGCCCTACACCGAGAGGGAGGCACCATGACAACGGTCGGAGAGTTCATGACGACCCGGTTGGTGACCATGGACGGCAACGACACGCTGGTCGCGGCGGCCCAGGAGATGCGTGACTCCGCAATCGGCGACGTGGTGGTGACCGACGGCGACAAGGTTGCCGGCATCGTCACAGACCGCGACATCACGGTCCGGGGCGTGGCGGAGAACATGGACCCGGACACCACCCGGCTGAACCAGATCACCACCAAGGAGGTGGTGACGGTGAGTCGGTACGACGACGCCGTCGCCGCCGCCGACCTGATGCGGACGTACGCCGTACGGCGGCTGCCGGTGACCGAGGACGGCCGGCTGATCGGCCTCGTGTCAATGGGCGACCTGGCGGTCGAGCGCGAGCCGCAGTCCGTGCTGGCCGACGTCAGCGCCGACGATCCCAACAACTGATCCGTCCCGTAGGCGAGCCGGCTTCCCGATCCCGGGGGGCCGGCTCTCGCCACTTCCAACCCGCCGGGGAAGTGGGCTCACCCGATCCGGGCGAGATTGATCCCCCGCCGGGCGGGCACCCGTCGTCGGACGCGAGGAAGCCGGTCGGCGCAGCAGACGCCCGCGGCCGGCCGGAACCGACGGGGAGGACAGGAGCCGATGGCGGACGCGACCATGCGGTTCTTCGAGGACCTCGACCAGCGGGGGTACGACCCGCTGCTGGCGAAGATCTCCGGGACCCTGCGCTTCGACCTGCATGAAGGGCCACAGACCACGCACTGGCTGGTGCGCATCGACCGGGGCAGGAT
This sequence comes from Micromonospora sonchi, assembly GCF_014646235.1. Classification (GTDB taxonomy): domain Bacteria; phylum Actinomycetota; class Actinomycetes; order Mycobacteriales; family Micromonosporaceae; genus Micromonospora; species Micromonospora sonchi. Next base: position 81,206 of record NZ_BMNB01000016.1, read on the forward strand.
CCAGGTCAGCCGGCAGGACATGGAAGCGGACACGGTGATCGGTGCCAGCCCCGCGATGATGGAGGGCATGGTCACCGGCCGGGAGAACGGGCTGGCGGCGCTGCTGCGCGGGGACATGACGGTGAGCGGTGACGCTCGCCTGATGGTGGAACTGGAACGGATCTTCCCCGGGCCGCCGCACGCCCAGGGGCCGCGCTGGTACGGGAAGGGGGTGCGCTGATGGCGGCGTCCGACACCGTCCGGATCCTGGACGGCAACACCTTCGTCGTCTCCGAGTCCACCGGAGACATCGAGGCCACGCCGACGGAGCCCACCGGGCTGTTCTCCATCGACACCCGGTTCCTGTCGAAGTGGATCCTCACGGTCAACGGCGAACGGCTCCACGCCCTCTCCTACGACGATCTCCAGTACTACGAGGCCCGTTTCTTCCTGGTGCCCGGAGTGGCCACGCATTACATCGACGCGAAACTGTCGATCATCCGGGAACGGAGCGTGGGTGGCAGCTTCCGGGAGAGCATCACCATCCTCAACCACGACGAGAAGGCGGTCGACCTGGAGATCAGGGTCGACGCCGGCGCCGACTTCGCGGATCTGTTCGAGGTCAAGGACGAGATCCTGAACAAGAAGGGCGAGATCTACACCGAGGCGGCGCCGGACCGGCTACGCCTGGGCTACCGACGCGGGAACTTCAACCGGGAAACCATCATCTCCTCCTCCGTTGCGGCGCGGTTCGACCGCGACGGGTTCGCGTACTCCATCCACCTGGAACCGAACGAAGAGTGGCACACCTCCATCGACGTACAGACTCGGGCGCTCGGTCCGGGCGGCCGGGACCTGCGGATGGGGTTGCAGGTGCACGGCGCCGAACGGCTCGCCCTCCAGCAGGACCTGGCGGAGTGGATCGCCAACGCGCCGAAGGTGAACAGCGAGCACGGGGAGATCTGTGACACGTACCGGCGGTGCCTGATCGACCTGGCCGCGCTGCGCTTCTCGCCGCTGTCGCTCGGTGGCCAGACGCTGCCGGCTGCCGGCCTGCCCTGGTTCATGACCATGTTCGGCCGGGACAGCATCCTGACCTGCCTGCAAACCCTGCCGTTCACGCCCGACCTGAGCCGCACCACGCTGCGGATCCTGGCCGCGCTCCAGGGCAGCCGGTTCGACGACTTCCGGGAGGAGGACCCGGGCCGGATCCTGCATGAGATGCGCTACGGCGAAACCGTCGCGTTCGAGGAGCAGCCGCACTCGCCGTACTACGGTTCGGTGGACGCCACGCCGCTGTTCGTGGTGCTGCTCGACGAGTACGAGCGGTGGAGCGGCGACGTCGCGCTGGTCAAGGAGTTGGAGCAGGAGTGCCGCCGGGCGTTGCGGTGGATCGACGAGTACGCCGACCTGGTGGGCACCGGCTACGTCTGGTACCAGCGGCGCAACACCGAGACCGGGCTGGACAACCAGTGCTGGAAGGACTCGTGGGACTCGATCTCGTACGCCGACGGCACGCTGCCGCCGTTCCCCCGGGCCACTTGCGAGGTGCAGGGGTACGCGTACGACGCGAAGGTGCGCGGGGCGCGGTTGGCCCGTGAGTTCTGGGACGACCCGGCGTACGCCGAACAGTTGGAGCGGGAGGCGGCGGCGCTGAAGGAACGGTTCAACCGGGACTGGTGGGTCGCCGACGGCGGCTACTACGCGCTCGCGCTCGACCCGGACGGACGGCAGTGCGACGTGCTCAGCTCCAACATCGGCCACCTGCTGTGGAGCGGGATCGTCGATGAGGACCGGGCCGAGCAGGTCGCCCAGCACCTGATCGGTGAGCGGCTCTTCTCCGGTTGGGGGGTGCGGACGCTGGCCGAGGGGGAGGTCCGCTACAACCCCATCGGGTACCACAACGGCACGGTCTGGCCCTTCGACACCTCCTTCTGCGCCTGGGGGCTACGTCGGTACGGCTTCGCGGAGGAGGCGGCCATCATCGCCAACGGGATCCTCGGCGCTGCCCGGTACTTCGACGGCCGGTTGCCGGAGGCGTTCGGCGGCTACCCGCGTGAGCAGACGAAGTTCCCGGTGGAGTACCCGACGGCGTGCAGCCCGCAGGCGTGGTCGACCGGTGCGCCGCTGCTGCTGCTGCGTACCATGCTCGGCTTGGAGCCGCACGAGGGGCACCTGGCGGTCGAGCCCCGGCTGCCGGCGGGCATGGGCCGGATCGAGCTGTTGGACATCCCGGGCCGCTGGGGCCGGATGGACGCCTTCGCCCGGGGCCGACTGGACCTGCACCGGCTCGCCGAGTGACCGATCCGGCCCGGGGTTCACGTCCCTACCGGCGCGTAACTTACCCGGGATAATGTTCCGGCATGCCGGAACTCGTGTATCCGCCCGTGATCGCCGCCGCCAAGACGATGTTCCGGGTTCTCGACCTGAAGCTCACCGTTGAGGGCTCGCATCATGTGCCGCGCGCCGGCGGGGCGGTGCTGGCCAGCAACCACGTGAGCTACCTGGACTTCATCTTCTGCGGCCTGGGTGCGCTGGAGTCGGGGCGGCGGGTCCGGTTCATGGCGAAGGACTCGGTGTTCCGGCACCGGGTGTCCGGGCCGCTGATGCGCGGGATGCGACACATCCCGGTGGATCGGCGCGCGGGCGCCGAGTCGTACGCCGCCGCGGTGGCCGCGCTGCGGGCCGGCGAGGTGGTCGGGGTCTTCCCGGAGGCGACGATCAGTCGCTCCTTCACGGTCAAGGAACTCAAGAGCGGTGCCACCCGGATGGCCCGCGAGGCCGCCGTCCCGGTGCTGCCGGTGGCGCTCTGGGGCACCCAGCGGTTGTGGACCAAGGGCCGCCCGCGCACGCTCACCCGCCGGCACACGCCGATCACCGTGTTGGTCGGCGAGTCAATGGATCCCGCCGCCTATCCGGACGCCGCCGCGATGAGCGTGGAGTTGGGTGAGCGGCTGCACGCGTTGGTCGAACGGGCCCAGCGGGAGTACCCGGACCAGCCGACCGGGCCGACGGAGCGCTGGTGGCTGCCGGCGCACCTGGGCGGCACCGCACCCACGCCGGAGCAGGCCGCCGCCCTCGACGCCTCCGCCCACCGCCCCCACCCCGCCTGACCACCCCACCCCACCCCCGCCCCCGCCCTCCGCCCCGCCGATCTTGGACTTTGTGTCGCCGCATAACTGGCAAAAGGCCCCAAAGCGGCGACCGAAACTCCATGATCGGCGGGGGTTACTGCTGGCCCGACGCCGCGCTGTACGACAGGTGGTCGGCGTGTCGTGGGCGGTAGTAGTCGTCGCGGGAGTGGAACTCCACCGGCAGCGAGCCGGGCAGGACCACCCGCGCCTGGTTGGGGCGCGGCGCGACGAAGGTGAGCCGCGACAACGCGTCGCGCTCCGGCGGGGACAGATCCACCAGCTCGGGCCGGGCCAGCCGGAACGCGGCCACCGCCCGGCGGATCTGCTGGCTCAGCTCGTCGACCTGCGGGCTCGGCCCGATCAGCGCGAGCGCGGGCTGCTGGATGGTGCGCAGCGCGTCGCAGACCACCAGCACCCGGGCGGGAGCGTCCTCGGTGGCCGGCACCGACTCCAGCCGGGACGGCCACTGCCAGCGGACCTGTCCGCTCACCAGCGCCGGCATCCGGCGTCCGCGGCGATGTCGGGCACCGACGAGACCCAGCTGCGAGCCGGTGCTGGCGTACGCCATCCGGCGGTCGGTGACGGTGAGGGCGACCGGGGCGGGCAGCGCCCATCGCAGCCAGGTCTGGCTCGGGCCGAGCAGGTGACCCGCCACGTGCAGCCGGTGGCGCCCGAGCACCCGCTCACCGTCCTCCGGCACCAACTCGTGCCGCCGGTCCAGCAGCGGGCCGGTGCCGTCGTCCGCCGCGTCGAAGCGATGCGGCGCGATGAAAAAGGGGGACGCGTCATGGTGCATCGTCACGGACCTCCGGTTCGGACGGCAGCTACGGACGAGCTTCGCCCAACCCGACATCCGTGTCATGACGCCCGTTAGGGGGTCGGCCAATCGGTCGCCGCGTGTGACCGGTAGATGCCGATCTCCTCCGGTCGGATGAGCCCGTCCTCGATCGCCCGCGCGAGCAGTGCCGCCTTCGTCGCCGCCGGCCTGCCCACCCGGCTGTATTTGATCCTCGCCCGGTCCACGTACTGCTTCACGGTGTGCTCGCTGATCCGCATCCGCCGGGCCACCGACGCCTTCGACATGGACTGGAACCACAGCAGCAGGGCTTCGCGTTCCTTGTCGGAGAGCACCGGCCGGTCCGGCCGCGAATCGCCGACCATCGCTCCGGCCAGCGCGGGTGCCACGTACGGGCGGTCGGCCGCCGCGTCCAGGACGGTCGCCACACAGTGTTCCCGTCCCTCGTGCTTGGCGAGGAAGGCCACCGCCCCGGCATCGAGGGCGGCCAGCATCGTCTGCGGGTCGGAGTGCTCGGAGTAGACCACCACCCGTCGGCCGGCGGTGCTCAGTTCGGCCAGCTTGTCCAACACGATCCGGCCGTGCAGCCGGAGGTCGAGCAGGATGACGTCGGCGGTGGGGGCGGCCCGCAGCACCTCGTCGGGATCGTCACCGGTGGCCAGTACGGCCAGCCGTGGCTCGGTGGCCAGCCAGGCGCGTACCCCGTCGATGACCACCGGGTGGTCGTCCACGATCGCCACACCGACGGGTCGCCCCGGCTTCACCGGTGCCAGCGTGTCTGCGTCCATCTGATCTTCCCGTCCCGTTCGTAGCGGTGCTCGACCTGTCCATCACCATCCTCCGGCGGGGGCCCGTGGGCATCGGGACCCGCCGCATCGGGGGTGACCAGCGCGACCACCACCTCGTCCGAGCTGGAGACGACGGTCAGCCGGGCCCAGTCCCGCGCGTCCGCGAGAACGGCGATGAGCGGGTCGGTCAGGCTCCGGCGGACCTGCACCGGCAGCGGCGGCGGTGTGCCGATCGTGACCAGCTCGATCGGCAGGCCGTTGCGTTCGGCCAGGTCGGCCGCGGCTCGCAGCTCGTGTAGCAGTGGATGGGGTACGTCGTCGGATTCGGCGATCAGCCGGCGTAGCCGGGCGGCGGCGTGGGTGCAGCGCCGCTGCACCTGCGGGTCGGCCGGATCGGCCCGGCCCTGCGCCAACTCGGTCAGCACCTCCCCGGCGGCGGCGCTGACCAGTGCCAGCCGTTCGCGCCGGTCCCGCCGCGCCTGCTCGGCGGCCTCGCGTTCGGCCACCATCGTGTTGGTGGTGGCGGCGGTGGCGGCGCGGTCCCGGGAGAGCGCGGTGAGCGTGGCACCGCCGGCGAAGACGGCCGCGGGCAACGAGGACGTGCCGTAGAGGGCCATGGTGGCGCGGGCCAGATCCGCGGCCTCGGTGGCGCCGTACAGCACGACGGCCGTCAGCCCGGTGCACGCATGGGCGGCCAGCAGGGCGAACAGCCAACGCACCGGCCGTTGCCAGAGGGCCACCACGAAGAACCAGGCGAGCCCGCCCCAGACCCAGTTGGCCGGGCCGAACAGCTGCGAGCGGCCCACCGCGGCGAAGACCGCCACGTCCACGGCGAGCAGCAGCACGGCCAACGGGGGTGCGGGCAGCGCAGCGTCGCGCAGCAGCCACACCCCGGCGAGCCCGCCGAGCACCGCCACCAGCAGCCAGCCGCCGACCACCACCTGCGGCGCCGCCAGCTCCGACCGGGCCGCCAGCACCGCGGGCAGCCCGATCGCCAGGTGCCAGACCAGCGCGATGGTCACCACCCCGATCCGGGCGCCCCGGTCGGAGATCCGCACCACCGCGGCCGCCGCCCGTCCGGCCCGGGTCGCCATGACCAGTTCGGGGGTACGCGGCACCGGAATGCGCTCGGTCTGTGCCATGCCGGTGGTGCCCGGTTCAGCCGACATCGGACCACTCCAGCCGGATCCGGGTACCGCGACCGGGCGCGGATTCGATGTCGGCCCGGCCGCCGACCGTCGCCATCCGGCCGCGTACCGCCTCCCGTAGGCCGTACCGATGCGCGGGAACCGCGGCCGGATCGAAGCCGGGACCGTCGTCGATCACCTCGACCGCGACGGTGCCGGCGAGGCGCCGCAGCCGCAGCAGGGTCGAGGCGCCCGGTGCGTGGCGGGCCACGTTGGCGAGCGCGGCGTGGGCGCTCTCCGCGATCGCCTCGGCGACCGGCGGCGGCACCGTGCACGGCGGAAGGTCGGCGTTGACAGGCAGGTTGGGCAGGCGCTTCAGCACCGCCCGCAGCCGTTCGTCCACTCGGGCCGTACCCGGCATCGATCGCGCCTCGGCCAGGGCGGCGAGGGTACGCAGGTCGGCCGCGCACCGCTGGCGCAGTGCCACGGTGGGGCCGGCGACCGCACCCTGCCCGACCATGGTGAGCGTGGCCAGGACGGTGTCGTGCAGGTCGCGGTTCTGCTGCCGCTCCGCCTCCCGCGCGGTGCGCTCGATCAGCGCCTCCCGGGTGGCTCGCTGGTTGGTCAGGAAGGCGGCATCGGCCCGGGCGATGCGTCGCCGCAACACCGCGGTCAACATCGCCGCGCAGCCGATCTGCGTCAGCAGGGTCGCCGCGTGGGCGCTGGCCTCGGCGTCGGCACCGGCCGTGCGAGCGCCGATCACGTACGCGACGATGACCAGCAGCCCCGCCGGGATCGACCAGCGTGCCGGTGCGGCCGCCTGCGCGTTGATCACGGTGGCGCTGGCCAGCACCGCGATCCAGCTGACCTCGCCGGGCAGCACCTCCGGTGCGACCAGGACCGGGATCGCCAGGCAGGCGGCACTGGTCAGCGCCACGTCCCCGGCGACCAGGGTCGGGCCGAACCCGTGCCGCCGGGCGCGCAGCGCGTACCAGATCGACCATGCCGTCAGCGCCACCGTCGCCGGCAGCAGCAACTCGGTCCGCACCGGCGGGGTGCGCACGGCGAGCGCCACCGCCGCGCCGACCAGGCCGCAGGAGAGCCGCAACAGCGCCGGCAACCGGGTGAACGCGAACGCGAACGCGCCGGCGGCCGGACGCTCCACCGTGTCGGGTGCTGACCGGGCCGGCGGCATCGGTCCGACCGGCGGCGGCGCGCTCAAGTGGGGCAAGGCCGGCATCGGGGTAGGCGTCCTTTGCGACAATTGACCCGATCCGGGTCCGCGCTGCGGAGATCGACGCCGGAGAATAGCACGGGGCAGGGGCGCCGGCGACGCTTGGTGATGATCGTGTCGGCGATGCGTCCGCCCGCCACGCGTCGTGGAGTCGGTGCTCTTTCCGCCCGAGCTGTATGGTATTTGTGAATGTCTATGAATGAGGGGGGTGGCATGAAGATCCGACTCGCGGTCGGTGCCGCACTCGCCGCCGTGCTGGTCGCCGGCGTCGGTGCCGGCGGTCTCGCCGGCGCGGCACCGACCGCCGAAGCCCAGCCCGCCGCCGTCGGCGCCCCGATGCCCGCCGGCGGCGTCCCGGTGCCCGGCGTCGCGGCCGGTCAGCCGCCCGGGGCGCTCGCCGTCGGCGACTTCGACTTCACCCGGCCGGAGACGGCCGCCACCGGGCTCCAGGTGCCGTGGGGAATGGACTTCCTGCCCGACGGCAGCGCCCTGGTCGCCCAACGCCCCACCGGCCAGGTGGTGCGGGTACGCCCGGGCCAGCCACCCGAGCCGGTGGCCCAGATCTCCGGTGTGACCGCCACCGGCGAGGGTGGCCTGCTCGGCCTCGCCGTCTCACCGAGCTACGCGCAGGACGGCTGGATCTACGTCTACTTCACCACCGCGACCGACAACCGGATCGCCCGCTTCCGGCTCACCGCACCGCAGAACCAGGAGCCCATCCTCACCGGGCTGGCCCGGGCGTCGTTCCACGACGGTGGCCGGATCGCCTTCGGCCCGGACGGGCTGCTCTACGTCGGCGTCGGTGACGCCGGACAGACGTCCTCCGCGCAGGACCCGCAGAGCCGCAACGGCAAGATCCTGCGAATCCGGCCGGACGGCTCGGTCCCGCCGGGCAACCCGATCGCCGGCTCGCCGGTCTACAGCCTCGGCCACCGCAACGTGCAGGGCCTGGCCTGGGACGCCCAGGGCCGGCTGTACGCCACCGAGTTCGGCCAGAACGCCTGGGACGAGGTCAACCTGATCGTCGCGGGCGGCAACTACGGCTGGCCCACGGTCGAGGGGCGGGCGGGCGACCCCCGGTTCCGTGACCCGCTGCTCACCTGGACCACGGCCGAGGCGTCGCCGAGCGGCGCGACCATCGCCGGCAACCGGCTCTTCGTGGCCGCCCTGCGGGGCACCCGGCTGTGGAACGTACCGCTGAACGGCTCCGGCGGCGTCGGCACCCCGACCGCCGAACTGCTCGGCACGCACGGGCGGCTGCGCACGGTGGAGTACGGCCCGGACGGCTGGCTCTGGGTGACCACGAGCAACCGCGACGGCCGGGGCACCCCGGCGGCGAACGACGACCGCGTCCTGCGCTTCCCACCCCGCGACCTTTCCACGCCGCCGCCGACGCCCACGCCGCCGGTGACCACCCAGCCTCCGACGTCAACGCCCACGCCGACGCGGACCCCCACCACGCCGCCGCCGACCACCACTTCGCCGCCCACCACCGGGCCGGCGTCCTGTGTGGTCGACTGGACAGTCAACCAGTGGAACAACGGCTTCACCGCCGAGGTCCGCGTCACCAACCGCGGGCCCGCCCTGACAAGCTGGACCCTGACCTGGTCGTTCACCGGCAACCAGCAGGTCACCAACGCGTGGAACGCCCAGGTCACCCAGTCCGGGCGGAACGTGACCGCGCGCAACGTGGCCTGGAACGGCAACCTGCCGACCAACGGCACGGCCAGCTTCGGCTTCCAGGCCACCTACTCCGGCACCAACACCCGCCCCACCGACTTCCGCCTAAACAACACCCCCTGCCAAACCGCCTGACCGACCCTCACTTTCCGGTTTCTCTTGGTTGATCATGAGGTTAGCGGCAGTGGTTGATCTCCACATTGCCGCTAACCTCATGGTCAACGCTGAAATGGAATAGGTGCGCGTTTCCTTCAGGAGGTTTCGTGCCGGACCTGATCGTGATGCTGCAGCGGCGGATCGACGTTAATGCCCAGCGTGCGGTGGACGCTTATCAGCGCGACGTACCCGAGTACGCGATGCCGTCACCGGGTCAGCTCGCGCACATGCTCGACTTCGCACGCTTCATCAGGCGGGTGAGTCTGAACCGCGCCCGAGACGACACTCCCCTCAAGGAGGACGACCTGGCGGCCATCGGCGACGTTGGCCGGCGGCGGGGTGAGGACCGGCTGTCGCTGGCGTCGCAACGGCAGGCGCTCAGCACGCACACCGCACTGATGCTGGGCGATGTGGTGGAGGCCGCCGGCCCGGCGAACACCGAGGACGTCCTGCACATGGCGACCTGGCTCGGACGGGAGGGCTCCCGGGCCCGCTCCGCCTACCTCGGCGGGTACCTCGCCGGCGTCGCCCAGACCTGGTCGGTGTCGGCTCAGGTCCAGATGCTCGCCCAGTCGCTGCTGGCCGACGAACCACCGCCGACCGGCATCGCGCGAGCGGTCGGCGTACGCCTCGGGCATCAGTGCCTGGTGACGGTCGTCCGGTGCGACCCGCCGGACCTGACCGCCCCGGAGCGCAGACGCATCGCCGAGGCGGCGCTGTCGTCGTGGCGGATTCCGATGTCCTGGCTCGGGCCGACGGAACTCGCCCTGCTCCCACCGACATCAGTCGACGTCACCGCGTCGGCGCTGTTCATCGACGGTGGCGTGCACGGTCCGGTTGGGGACCGCACCCTGGACCTGGTCCGTGGCATCGCCGTCGACTCGGGTCGGCGGTGCGCCGCCGGCGCGGTCGTCGGACCGGTGGGTCACCTGGCTGCCGCGCTGGACCAGGCTCGACAGATCAGTCGGCTGACACCGCCGGAGCCCAAACCGGAGCGCCTCCACACGGTCGCGGACAGGTTCGTCGAGCTCGGTGTCGCCCACTCACCACAGATGGACAGTTGGCTGCGAGATTTCATCACCCTGCTCGAAGCCGGCCCGGATCTGGTGCGCACTCTCGACACGTACTACCGGCACGACATGTCTCGACCTGCAACGGCGCACGCGTTGACCATCCACCCGCGTACGCTCGACTATCGCCTTCGGCGGGTACACGAGCTGACCGGGCTGCGTCCCGCCTCCACCCGCGGCGTCCGGATCCTGACCGCGGCCGTGGCCCGGGTGTTCGCCGAGCGAGGGTGGGAAGCGTGACGGGACGGGTGCGGGTCGACCAGCGCCTGCTGGCGGTGGTCGACCCGGCTTGTCCGTGCCATGCGTTTCAGCAGCTCACCTCGGTGATGGGCGACTGCGACACCAACCTCAATGACGGCGGGTAGTACCCACCGGGGGCGGTGAATGTGTGAATGCCCCTCAGGATGTAGTAGTTCGGCACACCCTGACAGATTGTCCAGGCGACGCTGGTGTAGGTCTTCGTTCCGGAGCCGTAGTTGAGGCTTCCCACCCCCACGAGGAAGAAGCCGCCGCCCGGGACGTACTGGTACAGCTCGGCCTGGGCGCCGACGTAGGGAACAGCGGCGTCACACCAGGAATCCGCCTTGCCGTTGAGGCTGCCCGGGATGCCGTTGCCACCGGTGGAGGCGTGTGGATTCTGGGCCTGGCCGAAGCAGTTGATCACATGTTCTGCCGCAATGGCGGCCGGTCCACGGGCGGTCGGTTTCCGGCTGAACGTGGGGGCCACCGCTGCGGCCTGCGCTCCGGCCAGGGCATCCGCCGCATCCAGCACGGCCTGGGGGATCCTCCCGGCAGTGCTGGCAGACTCTGCTGCGCTGGCTGGAGACGGGACGGCGGCCACGCACACCGCCAGAAGCGCGGCAAGCCCGGTGCCGAGCATACGACGTCTGAGCATTTCCCCTCCTGCAATCGTTCCTCGGAAGCACGGTGAGGAAACTATTCAGTGGGCGGTACGCCAGCGTCATCGTGATCGATCACAAACCTGCACCCTGATCGACGCCCCCGATTGTCAACCCGCACAACGACGCCGGCACGGCACCCGGACCGTCGAGGCACCAGCGAAACCTGGATGGCGCTCGCGCGCGGCTTGCCCTGCCTGACCTCGATGACGAAGACAGCCCGTCAGCGGTGGCGAGAGCTGGCGGTACGACGGGCCGACGGGCGGTCAGGGATCGCCCTAGGCTGACGCCATGTCGGCGGAGCATGAAGCGATTGACCTGGATGAGGACGACCAACAGTCGGTGGAGGTGGGCAGCGTTCCTGACCGCCTCATCTCCAGGCGGAGGATGAGTGTCCGGCTCGTCGCTGCCTTTCTGCTCGGCGTGGTGCTTGGTGGGTTCGGTGTCAGCGAGCTGTGGGGCTCGCGGGAGGAGCGGGAGCGGAATGCTTCGGTCGCACTCGTGGCCTTTCCTGCATCCATCGGTAGCGGGGGTTCGGACGTCCCGGGCGTTCTCCAGATGGACGGGCAACTGGCATTGATCAACGCTGGCCCTGCGCCGATCACGGTTCGTGCAGCGACTGGGGAAGGACCGGGTGCCCTGGTCCGTGACACCGGCAAGTCTCAGGTGCTACGCCCCGGCGGTACCGGCTGGATCGATGTCAAGCTGCGCCTCGAATGCACGACCGCGTTCGGGAGTGAGCCGATGTCGATACGACTCTCGGTCGAGACCGCCGATCGACAGATCAGAGAGGTCAGCTACCCCATCGCCCTGGTGGGGAGCATCTGGCACGTTAAGACTGAGCAGCCGTGCGCGCACTACCGCGAGATGGAGAAGCGTGGCGGCTAGCGCTGAAGTGGATCTCCTCGTCGACACCCCCACTTGGCTGTACGGGGGCCGTGGCGACCTACTGGACCGGGAACGACAAGCCGTTGACCCCGGGTGAGGGTGGTGCGCCCGGCAGGATTCGAACCTGCGGCCTTGGGATTAGAAGTCCCCTGCTCTATCCGCTGAGCTACGGGCGCGTGGTACCGCGCGAGAAGGGTACCGCCGCATCGGGTCGGCGTGCTGAAACGGGTGGCCGGGTCAGTGCCGCGGGCGGGGGATGTCGGGGTGGATGGCTGTCGGGCCGGCGGCGAGGAACGCCTCGGCCCAGCGTCCGACCTCGGCGAAGACCTTCTCGCGTACGGCGGGGCCGGAGAGTGTCAGGTCGTGCAGGCCGCCGTCGAAGCGGGCCAGCGTGATGTGCTGGCCGAGGCGGGGCGCCCAGCGGACCATGTGCTCGACGTCGAGGACGGCGTCGGCGAGGGTCGCCGACTCGTGCCACTTGCGGCCCCGGAACGAGCGGGTCGAGCAGGCGAGCAGCACCGGCACCGGGATGTCCAGCCCGGCGCGCAGCCGCCGCTGACCGGTGCGGACGGCGTCCAGCCAGCCGGCCCGGACGGGGAAGCCGGCGAGCGGCTTCCAGGCCAGGTCGTACGTCCATTCGCCGCGATGGTCGGCGTGGAGGCTCTCGCCGTACACCGTGGGGAGCGCGAGCGGCAGGACCCGGTGCGGCGCCCTGCGGCCCAGGCGCGCGACGGCGGCCGCGAGGGGTCGACGCACGAACCAGGGGGCGTTGAGATCGAAGAAGGGGCTGTTGAGGAAGAGGCCGTCGATCAGGCCGGCGTCCCGGCGGGCGTGTGCCCAGAGCGAGATGATCAGGCCGCCGGTGGAGTGGCCCATGGCCAGCAGGGTGTCGTGGCCGTCCTCGGTGCGGACGATCCGCGCGGCGGCGTCCAGCTCGGGGAAGTAGTCGCCGAGGTCGCGGCAGAAGTTGGCGGTCTGGTGCGGCAGCAGGCTGCGGCCGTACTTGCGCAGGTCGAGGGCGTAGAAGTCCCAGCCCCGGGCGGCGAAGAAGTCGGCCACGTGGGTCTGGAAGAAGTAGTCGACGAAGCCGTGCACGTGGAGCACGGCCCGGCCGGTGGGGCGCTCGGCCCGGCGGCGGACCAGGGTGGCGACCACCGGACCTTCGTCGTCGCTGCCCAGGTCGATGGTGTGCCGCTCGTAGGGCGGGCCCAGCAGGTCCGGTTCCATCTCGCCGACGGTACGCCGGCACGCTACCGAGGGGTAGCCCCCGCCCGCCGCATCACAGCGGGCGGGGGCGTACGTCGTTACCTCTCCTCGGTTGTCGTTCCGGCACCGGCCAGGGCGTCGGTCGGTGCCTGGGCCTGACCGGGTGGGGTGTTGACCCGCAGGTGCTTGTTGTTGCGCGGCTCCTGCCGGGTCTTCGCGTCGTTGAGCTTGCGGCGCAGGTCGTCGCGGACGTCGTTGAGCGCGGCCCGTAGATCCTCCTCGCCCGACGTGGTGACGATCTTCGGCCAGCCGGCGATCCGGCACTCCAGGGTGATCCGCTGACCCTTCGCCTCGCGGTCCTTGACCGAGAGTTCGAGGTCGGTGGCGTCGGCGTCGAAGGTGGCCAGGCGGGCGTCGAGCGTGGCGAACTGAGTGACGATCCAGTCCCGGTCGGCCTGCGTGAAGCCGGCGTTGAACCGGAGGCACTTCGCCACGGTGGCCGGGTTGGCGCTCATCGCCGCACCTGACCGGGGACGTGGGCGGAACGGATGGCGGTCATCTTCATGATCGTTGACCTTTCGTTCGACGTCGTGTTCACAGGTGCGGTTGAAAGATCCCTACCCAGGTCGGGTGCGTCCGGAACGCTGTCTCTCTTTGATCATCACCCACCGCCCACCGGCACCCCAGGGCCACAAGCCCCACCCCACCGGGACCTTGGATCAGCACCCCATCCATCCCCGTCGATCCGGCCGACGACCCCTACATCTCGTTGATCATGAGGTTAGCGGCAGTTTGGAGATCAACCACTGCCGCTAACCTCATGATCAACGCCGAAGTGGCCCTGCGGGCGGGTGGGCGCTCGCCGCCCGGCGGGCAGGGTGCGGCCGGTGCCCGCCGAGCCGCAGCCCTAGCACATCGGGGCCTTGATCAGGCGTTTGTCCACAAGCGGTCCGGTTGTCCACAGGTGCGGGGTGTGGGGCTGCCGCCGGGTCGTGCGGCGGTGCACGCTCGGTCCCGAGCCGGCTCGCGAAGACAGAACCCCGATCCCGCTGGAGGGACGATGTTCGATACCCATGTAACGATCGTCGGAAATGTGCTGACGGCGCCGGAGTGGCGTCGCACTACCCAGAGCAACACCCTGGTGGCCAACTTCAAGGTCGCCTCGACCGCCCGCCGTCTCGACCGCGACAGCGGGCGCTGGGTAGACGGCAACAGCCTGCGGGTACGCGTGAACTGCTGGCGCAAGCTCGCCGAGGGGGTGGCCGCCTCGGTGATGCTCGGCGACCCGGTGGTGGTCTGCGGGCGGCTATACACCCGGGACTGGACCGACGACGCCGGCAACCACCGCACGCTCTACGAGCTGGAGGCGGTCGCGGTCGGTCACGACCTGTCCCGGGGGCGCGGGCGGTTCCTGCGCAACCGGCCCACCCTGAGCACGAGTGTCGTCTCCGACGCCGAGGCCGAGCAGCGGGTGCACGGCGAGGCCACCGAGTCGGTACCGGACGACGAGGCGCCCGCCCGGTTCGACGACCAGCCGATCGACGACGATTTCGAGCTGGCCGCCGCCATGCCGTCGCGGGTCGACGCGGCGCGGCGCAGTCCCGCCCGCGACGGCATCTTCCCGGACGATCCGTTCGACGACCTGATCAGCCGCGGGCAGGCCCGCGCCGACGAGTTGGCCCCGGTCGATGCCGAATCCCGGCGGACGTTCTCGGACGAGCTGGCCGCGATCGATGCCGAGGACCAGCAGGATGCGTCCGCCGATGAGTTGGCTGCGGTGGGCGCCGACATCCGGGCGGTGTCCCCCGACGAGCCGGCGTCGGTGGACTCCGAGACCAGCGTGACCGGCGGCGGATCGGCGGGACGCCCGGAGGAATCGGGAACGGGCGTCGTCGGCACCGGTCGCGGGCGGCGGGGCCGCGGCCGGCAGCCACAGCCGGTCTGACCATTGGGCGTGGTTCGCCAGCCATCCGTCGAAGTCGTCGGTCTCCGGGCCGTTCGCCGGCTGGCTGGCGGGCCCTGCTCCGCTCGATCCGCGGGGCGGGCGTCTACTCGGAGCGGACCGGAACCCAGTCCGTGAAGCGCGTGTGCAGGTTCGTCGGGAGTTCGCCGGAGTTCAGCTCGGCGAGTTGCGTGGCGGCCTCCTCGCGCAGGGCCACCAGGTAGACCATGAGCCCCGGCATGTTGCCCCTGTATTGCGCCAGCAGCAGCAACTTCGCCGGAGAGCAGGGCCACCCGGCACCGCACGCCCGGCAGCGCCACGTCGGGCGGGCCACGACGTGATCCCGTACGTGCGGCCGGGGCTTCACCGGTCCGCCCTCGATGCGTTGGCGCGGCCACGCCGACGCTCGGCGTACGGAACCGGTGGCACCTGAACCGGGCGCAGTCCCGCCGGCATCACGAACAACTGTCGCTTGTCGACCGCGTCGCCGTACCGGTCGAGCACGTAACAGTCGACCCATGCCCATCCGTGGTACGTGCGTCGTGCGGTCAGTTCACGGATCACGCGGACCAGGATCGGCTGGCGGAACTGCACCGACGCCGCACGGGTCAGCAGATACACGCCGGGAGCGATCCGGGGTGTCCCGTCCTCGCGCGGGCCGTAGGCCCGCCCGGGGGTACGCGGTACCCATCGGGCGTCAGGGGCAGCGTTCGTGGGCCTCTGCACAGGCACGGGTCAACCTCCGTCTACGCGCGATATTGGGAAGGGGCCGCCCCGCGAAGGTGCTCGCCCGGTGGGGGCGGCCCCTGCGAACACTCACGGGGGTTGCCGGTCCGGCCCGCGAATGCCGCCTGATGACACTCTGGTGTGGAGGTCGTTACTCTCGGAAGGTGCCTGCGGTGTTCGGGCTGCGCTGGCGGAGCTGCCCGGAGTTCTGCGGCAGCGTGGGTAGCCGATCTTCAGTTTGAGGAGTCCTGAATGCCTGATGTGCCGAACCCCGTGGCGGCCTTCATCGTTCGCGAGATCCGTCGGGGCCGAGGGGCAGCAGGCATGACGCAGGAGGCGTTTGGTCGTGGCGCGGGCTTTAGCGCGTCCCATGTCAGCGCCGTCGAAGGCGGCACTAGGGCACTGACGGCGGACTTCATCCGAGGAGCCGACCGCGCGCTGAACAGCGGTGGACTGTTCGAGCGCCTAGCAGGAGAACTAGGCACCCCATCCTGGTTTCTGCCCTGGCTCGACGCTGAACGCGGAGCGACACAGCTTCGCTATTTCGAGCCGAACCTGATCCCGGGTCTGTTGCAGAGTGAGGCGTACGCTCGCGCCGTACTACGGCTTGACCCCTGCCTCACCGATGAAGAAGTAGACCGCCGGGTCGCCAGTCGACTTGAACGGCAAGCCGTCCTCACGCGTGAGTCCCCGCCTCGACTTGTGGTTGTCGTTGACGAAGGCGCGATTCGTCGAGTTGGTGACGAGGCCGAGAAGCTGATGGCCGAGCAGCTGTGCCACGTTTTAGCATGCGCAGAGCGACCCAACATCAGCATTCACGTCATCCCGGCGGACGCTGGCCTCCATGCCGGGCTGTCCGGCCCGCTGTCGTTGGCGCACATGCCAGATGGGAGCTGGATAGGACACCTTGAAAGCCAGCTAGGCGGCGATGTCGTGGAGCGGCCAGCTGACCTGGATACGCTCTTCGAGCGATGGGAGAGCGTCCGGACCGAGGCCCTGCCCCGGAAGCAGTCTCTAGACCTGATCAAGGAAGTGGCGAACCAATGGACTTGAACGGCGCGCAGTGGCGAAAGGCCACCCGTAGCGGTACCAGCGGTGGTAACTGTGTCGAGGTTGCCGACAACCTTCCCGGCGTGGTCCTCGTCCGGGACACGAAGGACCGCGATGGCGGAACCCTGACCTTCGGTCCGATGGCATGGAAGGCGTTCGTCGCCCAGGTGGCCGAGCGGGCCTGACCGAGACGCGCGAGAGCGCCCGTCCCCATGCCGGGGCGGGCGCTCCTGTTTATCTCGGGTCCGTTTCCGTTTGGATCTTGGTGCGTTAGCGCCCTCCTGGGGGCGTTCTCGGACCAAGATCCCTGCTCGCAGAGGGGGCGGCGAGCGGGGGAGGGGCTGGGTGCCGGGGGCGGCAGTAGGCTGGCGGGTCGGGGGTGGTGCGGGTGCGGTACTCGGGTGCGGCGGCCAATGCGGCGGGACTGGTGGCCGGGTACGCGCTGGACGCGGTGCTCGGTGACCCGCGTCGCGGGCATCCGGTTGCCGGCTTCGGGCGGGCTGCTGCCGCCCTGGAACACCGTCTCTACCGGCCCGATCGGCTCTCCGGGGCCGCCTTCACCGCACTCGCCGTCGGCGGGCCGGTGCTGGTCGGGGCGGCCGCCGCGGTCGGCACCCGGCGTCGGCCGGTGGCCCGGGCGGTGCTGGTCGCGGCCGGCACCTGGGCGGTACTCGGTGGACGCAGCCTGCGGCACGAAGCGGGTGCTATGGGCCGGGCACTGCGTGCCGGCGACGTGCCGGCCGCCCGGCAGCGGCTCGGAAATCTCTGCGGGCGGGACCCGTCGGCCCTGGACGAGCCCGAACTGGCCCGAGCGACCGTCGAGTCGGTCGCGGAGAACACCTCCGATGCCGTGGTCGCCCCGCTGTTCTGGGGTGCGGTCGCCGGGCTGCCGGGTCTGCTCGGCTACCGCGCGGCGAACACGCTCGACGCGATGGTCGGTCACCGGTCGGCCCGCTACGCGCGCTTCGGCACCCCGGCCGCCCGCCTGGACGACCTGCTCAATCTGGTGCCGGCGCGACTGACCGGCCTGCTCACCGTCGCCCTGGCACCGGTCGCGCACGGCGACCGGGAGCGGGCCCGGCGGGTGTGGCGGCGGGACCGGGCCGACCATCCCAGCCCCAACGCCGGGCAGTGCGAATCGGCGATGGCCGGGGCACTGGGCGTACGGCTGGGCGGGCGCAACGTCTACTTCGGCCGCTCCGAGGTGCGCCCGTTCCTCGGCGACGGCCCTCGTCCCGAGGCGCGCCACCTGAAACGGGCGGCTCGGCTCTCCGGTGCGGTCGGGCTGGCGGCGCTCGGGCTCGCCGCGACGTACCCCCTGACCGTCGGCCGCCTGGCCGGAGCCCTCACCCGCCGCGCCACCCGCGCCGGTGCCGCCGGTGCGGCGAGCCGGCCGGGGGCCGGTGCCGAGCGGGCGGGGCGCTGACGGTGACCGGAGGACTGCTGGTCGCCGGGACCACCTCCGACGCCGGCAAGAGCGTGCTCACCGCCGGCATCTGCCGCTGGCTGCACCGGCAGGGCGTGAAAGTGGCGCCGTTCAAGGCACAGAACATGTCCAACAACTCCGCCGTCGTCATCGGGCCGGACGGCCGGGGCGGCGAGTTCGGCCGGGCCCAGGCGATGCAGGCGGCGGCCTGCGGAATCGCCCCGGACCTGCGGTTCAATCCGGTGCTGCTGAAGCCGGGCAGCGACCTGTCCAGCCAGGTCGTGCTGCTGGGCGAGGCGGTCGACACCATCACCGCCGACACGTTCCGGTCGCTGCGACCCCGGCTCGCCGAGACGGCGTACGCCGCGCTGGCGGAGCTGCGGGAGGCGTACGACGTGGTGATCTGTGAGGGTGCCGGCAGCCCCGCGGAGATCAACCTGCGCGACGGCGACTACGTGAACATGGGCCTGGCCCGGCAGGCCCGGTTGCCCACCATCGTGGTGGGCGACATCGACCGGGGCGGCGTTTTCGCCGCCATGTTCGGCACCCTGGCCCTGCTGGACCCGGCCGACCAGGCGCTGCTCGCCGGCTTCGTGGTCAACAAGTTCCGGGGCGACCGTGGCCTGCTCGCCCCCGGGCTGGAGATGCTGCGCCGGCTCACCGGGCGGCCGACGTACGGGGTGCTGCCCTGGGCGCTGGACCTGTGGCTGGACGCGGAGGACTCGCTCGCCTACGGGCGGGTGCTCGGCCGCCCGGCCGGCCCGCACGGCACCGAGTGGCTGGACGTGGCGGTGGTCCGGTTGCCCCGGATCAGCAACGCCACCGACGTCGAGGCGCTGGCCACCGAGCCCGGGGTGCGGGTGCGGCTCACCGTCGAGCCGGCCGAGTTGGCCGCCGCCGACCTGGTCGTACTGCCCGGCTCCAAGTCGACCGTGGCCGACCTGGCCTGGCTGCGCGAGACCGGCCTGGCCGACGCGGTCGCCGCGCACGTGGCGGCGGGTCGGCCGCTGCTGGGCATCTGCGGCGGCTTCCAGATGCTGGCCCGCGCCATCCACGACGAGGTGGAGAGCCGCCGGGGCAGCGTTCCCGGCCTCGGCCTGCTCCCCATCGAGATCACCTTCGAGCCGCGCAAGACCGTCCGGCCGGCGGTGGGCAGCGTCGCCGCCGATCTCCCGGTCCGCGGTTACGAGATCCACCACGGGTACGTCTCGGCCGCCGACCCGGAGCTGTCCCCGCTGCTGCGGGATCACCGTGGTGGCGGAGAGGGAGCCGTCCACGGCGTGGTGCACGGCACGCACTGGCACGGCACCTTCGAGTCCGACGAGTTCCGCCGCTGGTTCCTGACCCGGGTGGCCCGCCTCGCCGGGCGTACCGGATTCCGGGTCGCGCCGGCCAACTCGTTCGCTGCCGCCCGCGAACGCGCCCTCGACCTGCTCGGTGATCTGGTCGAGGAACACCTGGACACGACGGCGCTGTGGCGGCTGATCGAGTCCGGACCCCCCGCCGACCTGCCGTTCGTCCCACCCGGCGCCCCGCCGCGCTGACCCCTGCCGCCCGGTCAGTAGCGGACGTCCGCCGGCTGGTCGGTGAAGGGCAGGCCGGCCGAGCGCCAGGCGTCCACTCCGCCGATCATGTCGGTGGCGCGGTGCAGGCCGAGGGCGCGCAGGCTCGCCGCGGCGAGGCTGGAGCTGTAGCCCTGGCGGCACACCACCACGATCTCGATGTCGTACCCGGTGGCCTCGGGGATGCGCCAGTCGCTGGCCGGGTCGAGCCGCCACTCCAGCACGGTCCGGTCGATCACGATGACGCCGGGCAGGTCACCCTGCTCCCGGCGCTGCGCGTCGGTGCGGGTGTCGATCACCAGTGCACCCCGACCGGCGGCCTGCACCGTCTCCTGCGGGGTCAACCGGGTCATGCCCGCACGGGCCTGTTCCAGCAACGCCTCGACGCCGGGACTCATCACGGAATGGGACACGACACGATCATGCCCGCCCGCCCTCGGACTTGCGCTCCGAAGCGGCGCGGGACAACCCGATCGGTAACGTCGGTGCCCGTGGTGGTGACGGTCTTTGAGGCGTACGCCGGATTGGCGCGTCGGGTGCTGGCCCGGCCGGCGTGGCTGGGGCGTACCCGGTTGGTGGCGGTCGACGGGCCCAGCGGCGCGGGCAAGACGGTCTTCGCCGCGCGGCTGGCCGACGCCCTTGCCCGCCTTGGCAGTGGCCGGCCGCCGGTGGTGAACACCGACGACCTGCTCGACGGGTGGGACGATCAGCTCACCTTCTGGCCCCGGCTGGAGGAATCGGTGCTGACGCCGCTACGCGCGGGGCGGGCCGGGGCCTACCACCGGTACAGCTGGGTACGTCGCCGCTTCCTGCCCCGCCCGGTGCCGGTGCCGGCCGCGCCGGTGCTGATCCTGGAGGGGGTCAGCGTGGCCCGCGCCGCTGTCGGCCCCGAGCTGTCCCTGGCGGTCTTCGTCACCGCCCCGGCAGCGCTGCGGCTGACCCGGGCGGTGGCGCGCGACGGCCCGTCGATCCTGCCGGAGCTGCGCCGCTGGCACGACGGCGAACGGGCCCACTTCGCCGCCGACGACACCGAGGCCCGCGCCGACCTGCTGGTCGACGGCGCACCCACACTGCCCCACGACCCCGACCGCTACTACCAGCGGATCGCCCGCCATCCACGGCCGGCTTGAGAGCCCGGCGGCCGGGCTGCCATCCCGGCGATACCACCCGCTACGGCCGGCATACGATGCCGGGCATGACCACACCGATCATGACCGAGGCCGAGCTGCGGGCCGCCGTCGCGCGGGAGTTGCCCGGCGTCCGGGCCGACCTGGAGCGGCTCGTCCGTATTCCCGGCATCGCCTTCGACGGCTTCGACCACGCGCACGTGGAACGGTCCGCCGAGGCGGTGGCCGAGCTGCTGCGCGGCTGCGGGCTCGACGTGCAGATCGCGCGGGCCGGTGGCCAGCCGGCGGTGATCGGCCGGAAGGCGGCGCCGCCCGGGGCGCCCACGGTCATGCTCTACGCCCACCATGACGTGCAGCCGGTCGGGGACCGGACGCTGTGGGAGTCCGACCCCTTCGAGCCGGTCGAGCGGGACGGCCGGCTCTACGGGCGGGGCGCCGCCGACGACAAGGCCGGCATCATGGCGCACGTCGCGGCGCTGCGCGCGTTCGGCGACCAGCTGCCCGTCGGCGTGGTGGTGTTCGTCGAGGGCGAGGAGGAGTACGGCTCCGACTCGCTGGAGCAGCTGCTGGCCGAGCACCGGGAGGCGATCGCCTCGGACGTCATCGTGATCGCCGACTCGACCAACTGGGACGTCGGCGTACCGGCCCTGACCACCTCGCTGCGCGGCATCGTCAACTGCTTCGTCGAGGTGCGCACCCTGGACCACGCGGTGCACAGCGGCATGTTCGGCGGCCCGGTGCCCGACGCGCTCACCACCCTGGTCCGGCTGCTCGCCACGCTGCACGACGACGCCGGGAACGTCGCGGTGGCGGGACTGGTCAGCCAAGAGACCGCCAGCGTCGATTACCCCGAGTCCCGGTTCCGCGCCGAGGCCGGGCTGGCCGCGGGCGTACAGCTGATCGGCACCGGTCGGATCACCGACCGGCTCTGGACCAAGCCGGCGCTGGCCGTGCTCGGCCTCGATGCCCCGGCCACCGCCGAGGCAGCGAACGCCCTGGTCCCGGCGGCCAAGGCCAAGCTGAGCGTACGGCTGGCGCCGGGTGACGACCCGACCCGGGCGTACGCGGCGCTGCGCGAGCACCTGGAGCGGCACGCCCCGTGGGGCGCGGAGGTGACCGTCACCTTCGAGCATGACGGCGCTCCGTGCGTCATCGACGCGACCGGACCGATGTTCGACGCGGCCCGGTCGGCCTTCCGCACCGCCTGGGAGGGCACCGACCCGGTGGACATCGGTGTCGGTGGTTCCATCCCGTTCATCGCCACGTTCCAGGAGATGTTCCCCCGGGCGGCGATCCTGGTGACCGGGGTGGAGGACCCGCACGCCCGGGCGCACGGGCCGAACGAGAGCCTGCACCTGGGCGAGTTCGCCAAGGTCTGCCTGGCCGAGGCGTTGCTGCTGGCGAAGGTGGCCGCGGCGGGGCGCGGCTGAGCTGGGGGTTTTCGGCGTGTCGGGCGGGGGGCTGTTGTAGCCTTTCGAACATGCGTACGAATGAGGTGATGGCCCGTCTGGAGGCCGCCGTCAACGCACTGGGGGACGTCGATGTCTCCGCGTGGCCCGAGGACACGCTCAAGGAACGGCTCGGTGAGCTGTCCGCCGCCCTGGTCGCCCTGGACACGTCGCTGTCCCGCATCGCCGAGGGGGTCCGTGCCCGTGGCCTGCGCGTCGAAGAACCGGTGCCGGTCTGACCCCCCGGCCCGGCCCGCGGGTTAAAAGGGGGCCCCTCCTATACACGAGGCGTTAAGAGGGGGCCCTTCCTTACACCGGGTCGGCGGCGCGGTCGCGGGGGCGGTCGTCGGTCACGCCGGCCAGGCGGCGGGCTTCGCGGCGGGCGACCCAGCCGTAGCCGAAGAGGGTCATCGCGGCGAAGATCCACCACTGGACGACGTAGCCGAGGTTCTGCCAGTTGTTGGCGTGCCCGATCGGCACCGCCTTGAACACCGGGTCGGCGGCCGGGGTCTGCTCGTCGAGCAGCAGGTAGGCCCCGTGCACCGGGTACGGCAGTTCCCGGGCGAGGTGGGGCAGGGCGATCCGACGGGTCTCCAAGCGGCCGTCGCGCCGGGTCACCGTGCCGGCGCCGCTCTCGCTCACGCGCACCCGCCCCTCGACGGCCACCTCGCCGGCCGGTGCCGCCGGCACCTCCGGCCGCGCCGTCGCCCCACCGGGTGCAGGCGGGATCCAGCCCCGGTTCACCAGCACGGCGGTGCCGTCGGCCAGCACCAGCGGGGTGACCACCTCGAAGCCGACCCTGGTGTCGACCGTGCGGCCCCGGACCAGGACGACGTGGTCGGTGTCGTACCGGCCGGTCACGGTGACCCGGGTGAAGGTCCGCTCCTCGGCCGGCGCCGCGCCGACCGTGCCGGGCCCGCCGGTCGGGGCGGGCAACGCGTCGCGCAGCGGCACCGGCGCCATCCGCAGGCCGGCGTCGATGCGTTCGTTGACCGCCGTACGGCCGTGGTAGCGGTCCAGCTGCCAGTTGCCGAGCAGCACCATCACCGTGGCGGCGACCAGGGTCAGCGCGAGGATGCCCAGCCAGCGCGGCGTCAGCAGGAACCGGTACACACCCCGAGGCTACCGCTATGGCCGTCGCCACCGGGCCGGGCGGTCGCGCGTCGGGTATGGGAGGGGTACCGGGCGGCGTGGACGCGTCGCGGGGGTCGGCTATCGTCACGCGGGCGGAGCGCGCCGACGGTCGGCACGCCGTCCGCTCGCGAGGAGTCGATGATGACCGTCGTGCCGCGTCTGGTGCTCAGCGCTCCCTCCTCCGGACACGGCAAGAACGCCTTGGCGATCGGCCTGCTCGCCGCGCTCGCCGACCGGGGGCTGGAGGTGGCCGGGTTCAAGGTCGGGCCGGATCAGGTCGATGCGGCCTATCTCGGGCTCGCCGCCGGCCGACCCGGGCGCACCCTGGATCCGCGGCTGGTGGGCACCGAACGACTCGCCCCACTGCTGTTGCACGGCGCGGCCGGGACCGGCCTGGCGGTGGTGCAGGGCAGCATGGGCCTGTACGACAGCCTCACCGGCCGCTGCGAGACCGAGTCGACCGCCGCGGTGGCCACCGCGTTGCGCAGCCCGGTCGTGCTGGTGGTCGACGTCGCCGCGATGGGTCAGTCGGTGGCCGCCCTGGTGCACGGCTTCCGGGCGTACGACGAGCAGCTGTGGCTCGGCGGGGTGATCCTCAACCGGGTCGCCTCCGCCCGGCACGAGGCGCTGCTGCGCGAGGTGCTCGACGACATCGGTGTGCCGGTCTACGGCGCGCTGCGTCGCCAGGATCTGCCCGCGGTGCTGCCGGCCCGCCGGCACGGGGTGATGCCCGTGCTCACCGGGGCCGGCGAGGCCACCCGGGCGGTACGCCGCCTGGGCGAGGCGGTGACCGCCACCGTGGACCTGGACCGGCTGCTCGGGTTGGCCAACTCCGCCCCGCCGCTGAGCGCACAGCCGTGGTCGCCGGAGCCGCCGACGGGCGCCGACGGGATGCCGTCGGGCCTCCCTGCCGGAGCTGCCCCGCCGATCGTGGCGGTGGCCGGCGGACCGGGTGGCAGTTTCGGCCACGTCGAGGCGACCGAGTTGCTGCGGGCCGCCGGTGCGCAGGTGGTGACCCTCGACCCGTTGACCGACGAGGTGCTGCCGGCCGGGACCCGGGCGCTGGTGGTCGGCGGTGCCCTGCCGGAGTCGTACGCCGAGCAGCTCTCCGCCAACCGCCGGCTCTGCATCGCCGTCGCCGAGCTGGCGCGGACCGGCCGGCCGGTGGTCGCCGAGGGCGCCGGTCTGCTCTGGCTGGCCCGGGAGGTGGACGGGCTGCCCATGTGCGGCGTGCTCGACGCGATCGGCAGCGTCCGCGACGGCCTGGTCGTCGGGTACCGGGAGGCGACCGCCCAGAGCGACAGCGTGATCGTCAGCCGGGGCGAGGTGGTCACCGGGCACAAGGAGCACCGGGCGGTGCTCAGCCCTCGGGGCGGGCAGCGGCCGGCGTGGAGCTGGCCGGGCGGGGCGCCGGAGGGGTTCGTCTGGCGGGGGGTGCACGCCTCGCAGCTCGTACCGCACTGGGCCGCGTACCCGCGGTTCGCGGCGCGGCTGGTGGCCGCGGCGGCGGCCGAGCCGGTGCCGATCCCGACCGGCCCGACCGGTGCGGACCAGGCGGTCGCTGCCACGCCGACGCCGACCGGCCCGGCCGAAGTGGGGTCGGCTGGGCCGCCGGCGTGAGCTCACGAGGCGCGGTGCGGCGAGCGGGTCAGCCGACTATCCGGTCCGACGGCGGGGTGAAGTCGCGGAGCGGTCTGCCCTTGAGCGCGTCGCGGAGGGTGTTCGCGACCGCCGCGATCGGAACCTCCGACTGGCCGTCACCGACCGCGTTGAACGGGTTGTCCGGGTCGGAGATGAAGCTCGCCGCCGCCAGTTCCGGCGTGTAGCCGACGAACCAGGCCGACCGGGTGCTGTCCGTGGTACCCGTCTTGCCGGCCACCGGGCGGCCCACCGTGCCGCGAACGCTGTCCGCCGTCGACCAGCCGCCGCAGCCGCCCTTGGCCGGGCTGTCGCCGGTGGGGCAGCGCGCGGCGTCGGTCGCGGCCCGCGCGGCGTCGGCGCTGACCACCTGGCGGCAGCGGGGCTTGGCGACCTCCCGCTGGATGCCCCCGGCGGTGGTGAACATGGCCGGCGTGCCGTCCCGGGTGTAGATCGCGGACACCGGCATCGCCTCGCAGTACCGTCCCTCGGCGGCGACGGCGGCGTACGCGTTGGCCATCTCCAGCGGGGTGGCGTCGGAGACGCCGAGCGTGAACGCGCCCCACTTGTTGGCCTTCGACGGGGAGGCGTGTTCCCGGTCCACGTCGGTACGCCAGCGCAGCCCCAACTGCTCGGCGAGCCGTACGGCCTTCTCCGCCCCGACCTGCTCCTCCAGCCAGACGAAGTAGGTGTTGACGGACTTGCCGAAGCCGGACCACATGGTCTGCTCGCCGCTCATCGCGCCGCTGGCGTTGGTCGGCGCCCAGCCGTCGTAGATCTCCGACTGGTACCGGTGCGGCGCGTTGAAGGTGGTGCTCAGGGTCATCCCGGCGTCCAGCGCGGCCAGCATCGGGAACATCTTGAACGTCGACCCGGCCTGGTAGCCCGGCAGGTCGCCGCCGCCCATCAGGGGCGCCACCGTGTTCGGGTAGTTGGCCCGCACGTTGGGTCCGGCCTCCGGGTTGGAGCTGAGCGGGTTCTCGTCCACCTCCAGGGAGTAGGTGCGGTTCACCGCCATCGCCTTCACCCGCCCGGTGCCCGGTTCGGAGACCACGATGCCGTTGGCGAAGGGGCTGCCGGTGTTGCCCTCGGTGCCGACGTTCTGCTCCGCCACCTTCTGGATCTTCGGGTCCATGCTGAGCACGATGCGGTAGCCGCCGCGGCGCAGCTTGTCCATCCGTTCCAGCCGGTTCCCCCCGAACGCGGGCTGCGCGCTCCACCAGTTCTTCAGGTAGTCGCAGAGGAAACCCCAGCTGTTCCACTTCTCCGGCACTGCGGCGCAGTCGTTGGGCGGGTAGCTCAGCTTGAGTCGGATCGGCTCGGTCTTCGCCGCCGCCGCCGAGTCCGGCGACAGGTAGCCGAGTCTCGTCATGTTGTCCAGCACGTAGTTGCGGCGTGCGGTGGCCTCCTTCTGGTCGGAGCTGGCCGGGTCGTACTGCGACGGCGACTTCACCAGCCCGGCGAGGGTGGCCGCCTCGACCGGGGTGAGTTCCTTCGGGGTCTTGGAGAAGAAGATCTCGCTGGCGGCGTAGATGCCGTACGCCCGGTGCCCGAAGTACGCCGAGTTGAGGTAGCGCTCCAGGACCTCCTCCTTGCTCAACTCCTTCTCCAGGTCGACCGCCATGCGCATTTCCTTGATCTTGCGGACCGGGGTCTGCGCGGTGGCCTCCTGCACCTCCCGCGGGCTGGTGGCGCTGTCCCGCAACGCCATCCGGACGTACTGCATGGTCAGTGTGGAGGCGCCCTGGGAGACGCCGCTGGAGCGGGCGTTGGCCACGAAGGCGCGGGCGACGCCCTTCGGGTCGACGCCGTGGTGCTGGTAGAAGCGGTTGTCCTCGGCGGCGACGATGGCCTGCTGCATGTGCGGCGAGATGTCGGCCAGCTCGGTGTACTGCCGATACTCCTCGTAGAACATGGTCAGCACGGTCCGGCCGTCGGGTGCGTACAGGTAGGAGGTCTCGGCGGGCATGGCGTTGGCCAGCAGTCTGGTCTTGCTCTCCACGGCGTGTGCGGTGGCCTTCGCGCCGATGCCGGTGAGGGCGACCACGGGGTACGCCACGGCGGCGACCACGACGCCGGCGATGAGCCCGGCACGGAGGAGAGGAACGAGACGACCAGCGGCAGCAAGGGGTCGATTGCTCACACCACAAAGTTATGACATTTCCGATTCTTTTATGAGAAATACTCATGAAGTGATCGGTGGTGATGCGGCCCACCCCCGGGGCGGCTGTCCCCCGCGCCGGCTTCCCGGCAGGATCGCGGTCATGCACGCTCAGCTGACCGGAGCCTCCGCCGCGTCGCCGGCCGAGCCGGATCCCCCCGGCGACGCGCGGGCGGGCCAGGACCTGGTCGATCTCGCCCACCACGGCGACGCGGAGGTGGGCGAGGGCCTGGTCGACCTCGCCGTCAACGTGCGGCAAGCCCCGCAGCCGAGCTGGCTGGCCGGGCCGATCACGGCATCGCTCGCCGACCTCGCGGCGTACCCGGACCCCCGGCCGGCGCGGGCCGCCGTCGCCGCCCGGCACGGCCGGCCACCGGCCGAGGTGCTGCTGACCGCCGGTGCCGCCGAGGGCTTCGTGCTGCTCGCCCAGGCGCTGCGCGGGGCACGCCGGCCGGTGGTGGTGCACCCGCAGTTCACCGAACCGGAGGCGGCGTTGCGGGCTGCGGGCCACCCCGTCGAGCGGGTGCTGCTCGACCCGGCGGACGGGTTCCGGCTGCGCCCGGACCGCATCCCCGCCGACGCCGACCTGGTCATGATCGGCAACCCGACCAATCCCACCTCGGTGCTGCACCCCGCCGCCGACCTGGCCGCCCTGGCCCGGCCGGGCCGCGTGCTGGTGGTCGACGAGGCGTTCGCCGACACCACCTGCGCGCCCGGCGTACCCGGCGAGCCCGAGTCGCTGGCGGCCCGACGGGACCTGCCCGGACTGCTGGTCGTGCGCAGCCTCACCAAGACCTGGGGCCTGGCCGGGCTGCGGATCGGCTACCTGCTCGGCGAGGCCGCGCTGCTGGAGCGACTGGCCGCCGTACAGCCACTCTGGGCGGTCGGCACACCGGCCCTGGCCGCCGCGACCGCCTGCGCCAGCCCCGAGGCGGTCCGGGCCGAGCGCGCCATCGCCGCGCGACTCGCGGCCGACCGCGACCACCTGGTGGCCCGGCTGTCCGCCCTGCCCGGGGTACGCGTCGCCGGCCGCCCGGCCAGCGCGTTCGTGCTGATCCACCGGCCCGGTGCCGATCAGGTACGGGTCGAGCTGCGCCGACGCGGCTGGGCGGTACGCCGGGGCGACACGTTCCCGGGGCTCGGCCCGGACTGGCTGCGGATCGCGGTGCGGGACCGGTCGACCACCGACGCGTTCACCACCGTGCTGGCAGAGATCCTGGAGACATGATGTTGGAAACCACGATCGCGGAGATCGCTCCGCTCGACGAGCCGGCGATGACCGCGGCCCGGCAGTTGCAGGCCCGGTTGACCAAGCCAGCCGGCTCGCTCGGTGCACTGGAGGAGCTCTCCGTACGCCTCGCCGGCCTGGCCGGGGCGTGCCCGCCGCCGCTGCCCACCCCGGCCGCCGTGGCGATCTTCGCCGGGGACCACGGCGTGCACGCCCAGCGGGTCACCCCCTGGCCGCAGGAGGTCACCGCTCAGATGGTCGGCAACTTCCTGGCCGGCGGCGCGGTGGTCAACGCGTTCGCCCGGCAGGCCGGTGCCTCGGTGACCGTGGTCGACGTCGGGGTGGCCAACCCGCTGCCCACCCCGGAAGACGGCCCGGCCGGTCCAGGCGGTGCGGCCGGTGCGGGCGGTGCCGGCGGCGTGGCCGGTCCGGGCGGTCCGGGCGATGTGCCCCGGCTGGTCAGCGCCGTCGTCCGCCGGGGCACCCGCGACATGACCGTCGCCGCCGCGCTGACCCGTGACGAGGCGCGGGCGGCGGTCGAGGTCGGCATCCGGACCGCCGGGGAACTGGTCGACGCCGGGGCGGGCATCCTGCTCACCGGCGACATGGGGATCGCCAACACCACTCCGGCCGCCGCGCTGATCGCCGCGTTCACCGGGGTCGACGCCGCCGAGGCGACCGGTCGGGGCACCGGGGTCGACGACCCGACGTACCAGCACAAGATCGAGGTGGTGCGGGCCGCGCTGCGCCGGCACCACCCCGACCCGGCGGACCCGCTGGGCGTGCTGGCCGCCGTCGGCGGCCTGGAGCACGCCGCGCTGACCGGGCTGCTCCTCGGGGCCGCCGCGCGTCGCGTTCCGGTGCTGCTGGACGGGGTGATCGCGGTCGCCGCCGCACTCGCCGCGGTGGCCTTCGCCCCCGACGCGGTCGGCGCGATGATCGCCGGTCACCGGTCCGCCGAGCCGGGTGCCACCGTCGCGCTGCGGCGGCTCGACCTCACCCCGCTCATCGACCTCGGGCTGCGGTTGGGCGAGGGCACCGGTGCGCTGCTCGCCCTGCCGGTGGTCACCGGCGCGGTCCGGGTGCTGCACGAGGTGGCCACCTTCGACTCCGCCGGGGTGGTCGAGAAGTGACGGCGAATCCCTATCCGCTCGGGCTCCGGCTGACCGGCCGGCGGGTGGTCGTGGTGGGCGGGGGGGCGGTTGCCACCCGACGGGTGCCGGCACTGCTCGACGCGGGCGCGGACGTGCTTCTGGTGGCGCCGGAGATCAGTCCGGCGCTGCGCGCCCACGCCGACGCCGGGCGACTGCGCTGGCTGCCGCGCCGGTTCACCCCCGACGATCTGGACGGCGCCTGGCTGGTGCACGTCGCCGTCGACGACCCGGCCGCCGCGGCCACGGTCAGCACCGCCGCCGACGCCCGCCGCATCTTCTGCGTACGCGCTGACGATCGGCAGGCGGCGAGCGCCTGGACTCCGGCGGTGACCCGGCACGGCCCGGTCACCGTGGCGGTCCTCGGCGGTGGCGACCCACGCCGCGCGATGACCGTCCGCGACGCCATCCGCACCCTCCTGGATGCAAGGAAGGGCCCCTTTTTAACGGATTCGGTAGAGGAGGGGCCCCCTCTTAACACTTCCGGCGGCGCGGGTGGCGCGGGCGCGGGGCGGGTCGCCCTGGTCGGTGCCGGCCCCGGCGATCCGGAACTGATCACCGTGAAGGGCTGGCGGCTGATCACCGAGGCCGACGTCGTGGTGGCCGACCGGCTCGTGCCGGGCCTGCTGCTGGACGAGTTGCGGTCCGGCGTGGAGTTGGTGGACGCCTCCAAGATCCCGTACGGCCCGTCCCGCGCTCAGGAAGAGATCAACTCGATTCTGGTCGACCGTGCGCGGGCCGGCGCCCTGGTGGTGCGACTCAAGGGGGGCGACCCGTACGTCTTCGGTCGCGGCGGTGAGGAGTTGCTGGCCTGCGCGGCGGCCGGGATACCGGTGACCGTGGTGCCGGGCGTGACCAGCTCGGTCGCCGCCCCCGCCGCGGCGGGCATCCCGGTCACCCACCGGGCGGTGGCGCACGAGTTCACCGTGGTGTCCGGGCACGTCGCGCCCGACTCGCCGGCCTCGCTGGTGCGCTGGGATGCGCTGGCCCGGCTGCGCGGCACGCTGGTGATCCTGATGGGGATGAAGAACCTGCCGGTGATCACGGGCACGCTGCTCGAACACGGCCGGCCGGCGGACACCCCGGCGGCCGTGATCCAGGAGGCCACCACCGGTGCCCAACGGGTCGTCCGCTCGACGCTGGGTCGGGTCGCCGCCGACGTGGCCGCCGCGGGGCTGCGCCCACCGGCGGTCGTCGTGGTGGGCGACGTGGTGGCCGCACTCGCCCCGGCCTGACCGAGCCGGCTCCGTTTCGCCGGAATGGCGGTATCCCAACGGTGCGGATACCGCCATTCCGGCGAAACCCAGCGCGACCTAGGGTCAGGCCTTGAGCATGTCGTCCAGCAGCAGGGCGCACCGGATGACCCCGAGGTGGCTGTACGCCTGCGGGTGGTTGCCCAGCCCACGCTCGGCGAGCGGGTCGTACTGCTCGGGCAGCAGCCCGGTCGGACCCGCGGTGTCGATCATCTGGAGGAACAGCTCCTCAGCGTCGGTGCGCCGGCCGGTGCGCAGGTACGCCTCGATCAGCCACGACGTGCAGATGTGGAAGCCACCCTCGCGGCCGGGCAGGCCGTCGTCCCAGTGGTAGCGGTAGACGACCGGGCCGCTGCGCAGATCCGCCTCGATCTTCAGCACGGTGGAGAGGAAGCGCGGATCGTCACCGGGCAGGAGGCCGGACAGGCCGATCCACAACGACGAGGCGTCCATCTCCTCGTCGCCGTAGGCGACGCTGTACGCCTCGGCGTGCTCGTGCCAGCCGTACTCGAGCACGTTGGCGGCGATCCGGTCGCGCAGCTCCACCCACTCCGACCGGTCCCCGCCGCCGTGCTGGCGCGCGACGTGCAGCGCCCGGTCGACGGTCATCCAGCACATCACCTTCGAGAAGATGTGGTGCCGGGGTGGCAGCCGGGCCTCCCAGATGCCGTGGTCCGGCTCGTGCCAGCGGCGGCGGACCGCCTCGACCATGTTCTCCAGCACCCGCCACTCCTCGGACCGGACCGAGCCGCGCACGTCGGCGGTGGCGGCGATCAGGTCGGCGATCGGGCCGAAGACGTCCAACTGGAGTTGGTGGTTGGCGAGGTTGCCGACGCGTACCGGCCGGGAGCCGGCGTAGCCGGGCAGGGTGTCGATGACGGCCTCGGCGCCCAGCTCGTAGCCGTCCACCGTGTAGAGCGGGTGCAGCCGCTCGGGGTGCCCTCCGGTGCGCTCCACGCAGCCGTCGACCCAGCGCAGGAACGCCTCGGCCTCGGTGATCGAGCCCAGGTCGACCAGCGCCCGGGCGGTCATCGCGGCGTCGCGCAGCCAGCAGTAGCGGTAGTCCCAGTTACGGACGCCACCCAGTTCCTCGGGGAGCGAGGTGGTCGCCGCGGCCAGGATCGAACCGGTCGCCTCGTGGCAGAGCCCCCGCAGCGTCAGCGCGCTGCGGGCGACCAGATCCCGCGCGGTGGTGGGCAGCCGTAGCGTGGACACCCACTCCTTCCAGGGTCGCTCCGCCGCGGCCTGGCGCTCGTGGATCGGCAGCCGGTGGTGCTCCAGGCTGTGCGTGCCGAAGCGCAGCTCCAGCACCACCTGCCCGCCGAGCGCGGTGAGGTCCACCACCGCCTTGGCGCTCGCGTACCCGCCGTCGTTGCTCACCTCCCACTGCACACCGGGGGCGTAGAGCGCGGCCGGCTCGTTGGAGCCGAGCACCAGCAGACCGTCGCCGAGCGGTTGCAGCTGCACCGCGACCTGCGCGAACTCCGGCCGGGGGGCGAACTCCACCCGGACCCGGCCGGTGCCGGTGAGCACCCGGATCAGGGTGGAGTCCCCGGAGATGATCGCCGGACCGTCCGGCGTGGCCTTGGGGTCGGGCTTGTCCAGCCAGTCGGTGACGGTCAGCCCCGACCAGCGGGTCTCCACGGTCATCGTGCCGGAGCGGTAGCGCTGGCCCAGCGGGATGCCGCCGCGCTCCGGGGCGACGCTGAAGTGCCCGGCCGGGCTGCCGCCGACCAGGTCGGCGAAGATCGCCGCCGAGTCGGGCTTGGGGTTGCAGAGCCAGGTCACCTTCGCGTCGGGCGTGAGCAGCGCCACCGTACGCCCGTTGGCCAGCATCGAGTGCCGCTCGATCGGCACCGCGCGTTCGCCGAAGAGCCAGTGCCGGCGGGTCTCCAGGAGCAGCCCGAGCGCCCGGGCCGCCTCGATCGGCTCGGCTACCCGGTAGCCGGCCTTGGTCTCGCCCGGCCCGATCTTGATGCCGACATCGGGGCCGGTGAGGTTGCCGAAGGCGTTCTCGTCCGTGACGTCGTCGCCGATGAAGAGCACCCCGCTGGCCGAGAGCTGGGTGCGCAACTGGTCGACCGCGGTGCCCTTGTGGGTGGCCACCACGGAGAGCTCGATGACTTCCTTGCCCTGGGTGACCGTGACGTCCGGCCAGGTGGCGGGGCCGTTGCGGACCGCCTCGATGGCCGTGGCGGCGATCTGGGGGTCCATCCCCCGGGTGTGTACGGCGACGCTGGCCGGCTTGCGTTCGAGTCGTACGCCCGGGTGGGCTGCGGCGATCTCGCGCAGCGCCTCCCGGAGCCGGGTGCGCACGGCGATCAGCTCGGGGGAGAGTCGCTCGACGAAGCCGATGTCGAACTCGGAGCCGTGGCTGCCGACCAGGTGGACCTCGCTGGGCAGCCGGGAGAGCGCGGCCAGGTCACGCAGCGCGCGCCCGGAGACCACGGCCACCGTGGTCTGCGGCAGCGCGGCCAGGGCGCGCACCGCCGCGACCGACTCCGGCAGGGGTACGGCCTTGCTCGGGTCCGCCACGATCGGCGCGAGCGTGCCGTCGTAGTCGCAGGCGACCAGGAGTTGCGGCACCCGGGCGATCCGCCCGATGGCGGCCCGCAACTCCGGATCCATGCTGCCGGCCGCCGGCGTGATGATCTCGTTCGAGACGGCGTTCACGGCGCCTCCATGTCGGGCACACCGAGTTCGGTGAGGAAGGACTTCGCCCAGTGCCCCACATCGTGGGTGCGCAAATGGCGTTGCATGGTCCGCATACGGCGACGAGCCTCCGGCTTCTCCACATGTACGGCCCGGAGCAGGGCGTCTTTGACCGCGTCCGGGTCGTGCGGGTTGCACAGGAACGCCTGACGCAGCTCGGTGGCCGCGCCGGCGAACTCACTGAGTACGAGTGCGCCCCCGTGGTCCGCCCTGGATGCGACGTACTCCTTGGCCACCAGATTCATACCGTCTCGTAGCGGGGTCACCATCATCACGTCGGCGGCGGCGTACATCGCAGCCAGCTCGGTGCGACTGTACGACTGATGCAGATAGTGCACCGCAGGCACGCCGACCCGGCCGAATTCGCCGTTGATCCGGCCCACCTCGCGCTCGACTTTGACCCGAAGTGCCTGGTAGTGCTCGACCCGCTCCCGGCTCGGTGTGGCGACCTGCACCATGACGGCGTCCGGCACTGTCAACTTTCCGTCAGCCAGCAGTTCGCGGAACGCCTTGAGTCGCAGCTCGATGCCCTTGGTGTAGTCGAGGCGGTCCACCCCCAGGACGATCGTCCGGGGGTTGCCCAGCTCCTCGCGGATCTCCTTGGCCCGGGCCTGGATCGCCGGGTCCGCCGCCAGCCGCTCCATCTCCTGCGTGTCGATGGAGATGGGGAACGCGCCGGCCTTCACCTGGCGACCGTCCACCTGGATCATCTGGCCCTCGTAGCGCAGGCCGAGCAGATGCCGGGCCAACCGGACGAAGTTCTGCGCGGCGAGCCGCTGCTGGAAGCCGACCAGGTCGGCGCCGAGCAGCCCGCGCAGGATCTCACTCCGGAAAGGCATCTGCATGAACAACTCGATGGGCGGGAAGGGGATGTGCAGAAAGAAGCCGATCCGCAGGTCGGGGCGCAACTCCCGGAGCATCGCCGGCACCAGTTGAAGTTGGTAGTCCTGCACCCACACCGTGGCGCCCTCGGCCGCGACATCCGCCGCGGCCTCCGCGAACCGGGCGTTGACCAGGCGGTACGCCTCCCGCCAGCGGCGCTTGAAGGCGGGCGTCTCGACGGCGTCGTGGTAGAGCGGCCAGATCGTCGCGTTGGACTGGCCCTCGTAGTAACGCTCCAACTCCTCGGCGCTCAGCGGCACCGGATGCAGCCGGATCCCCTCCAGATCGAACGGTTCGGGCGCGGCGCCGGTGCCGCCGGCCCAGCCGACCCAGGTGCCGTGATGCTCGGCGAGGACGGGGTGCAGCGCGGTGACCAGCCCGCCCGGGCTGCGCCGCCACTGCCGTCCCTCGGGTGTGCTCACCTCGTCGACCGGCAGGCGGTTCGCCACTACGACAAAGGAGCTACGGACGGTCACGATCGGCCACCTCCGGGTGCTGACGGGTCCACCGCGATGAGCGTACTGAGCGTAGCCGCGGTGTCTGATCCCCCGTGCCGGAGTCACGTACCCGTCCCAGACTGGCCGAAGCGCCGGCGTGATCATGGTGACAGGTGCCTCGTCAGTGGTCTCCGCCACCCCGCCACCCCGCCGCCACGGCGGTCCGGGCGGGGCGATGTGGGCGCGAGGCCGCGTACCTGTCAGGATTGAGGATGGCGTGCGCGCGGCCGGCTCCCGGCCGGCGGCGGCGGGTGGCGGCGCGGCCCGCGCCCCGCACCACGCAATTCGGCGATCGCAACCGACGGAGGTAGCCCGCACCGTGGCCCAGTACATCTACGTCCTGGAAAAGGCGCGCAAGGCGCACGGCGACAAGGTCGTGCTCGACAATGTGACGCTGAGCTTCCTGCCGGGCGCCAAGATCGGGGTGGTCGGTCCGAACGGCGCCGGTAAGTCCAGCCTCCTCAAGATCATGGCAGGCTGGGACCAGCCGAGCAACGGTGAGGCCCGGCTGATGCCCGGCTACACGGTCGGCATGCTGGCCCAGGAGCCGCCGCTCAACGACAGCAAGACCGTCCTCGGCAACATCGAGGAGGCGGTCGCGGAGACCAAGGCCAAGCTGGAGCGGTTCAACAAGATCGCCGAGCAGATGGCGACCGACTACTCCGACGAGTTGATGGAGGAGATGGGCAAGCTCCAGGAGGAACTGGACCACGCCGACGCCTGGGACATCGACTCCAAGCTCGAGCTGGCGATGGACGCGCTGCGCTGCCCGCCGCCGGACGCCGACGTCACTGAGCTCTCCGGTGGTGAGCGGCGCCGGGTGGCGCTCTGCAAGCTGCTGCTGGAGGCGCCCGACCTGCTGCTGCTCGACGAGCCGACCAACCACCTGGACGCGGAGAGCGTGCAGTGGCTGGAGCAGCACCTGGCCAAGTACCCCGGCACCGTGCTGGCGATCACCCACGACCGGTACTTCCTGGACAACGTGGCCAACTGGATCCTGGAGCTCGACCGCGGCCGGGCCATCGGCTATGAGGGCAACTACTCCGTCTACCTGGAGAAGAAGGCGGCCCGGCTCTCCGTCGAGGGGCGCCGCGACGCCAAGATGAAGAAGCGGCTCTCCGACGAGCTGGAGTGGGTCCGCTCCAACGCCAAGGCCCGCCAGACCAAGTCCAAGGCCCGTCTCGAGCGGTACGACGAGATGGCCGCCGAGGCGGAGAAGACCCGGAAGCTGGACTTCGAGGAGATCCAGATCCCGCCGGGCCCGCGCCTGGGCAACACGGTCATCGAGGCGCACAACCTGACCAAGGGCTTCGGCGACCGGGTGCTGATCGACAACCTGTCGTTCTCGCTGCCCCGCAACGGCATCGTCGGCATCATCGGCCCGAACGGCGTCGGCAAGACCACCCTGTTCAAGACCATCGTCGGGTTGGAGCAGCCGACCGACGGCTCGGTCAAGGTCGGTGAGACGGTCTCGCTGTCGTACGTCGACCAGAACCGGCAGGGCCTGGCCGGCGACAAGACCGTCTGGGAGGTCGTCTCGGACGGGCTGGACCACCTCATGGTGGGCAAGGTCGAGATGCCGTCCCGGGCGTACATCGCCGCCTTCGGGTTCAAGGGGCCGGACCAGCAGAAGCCGACCAAGGTGCTCTCCGGTGGCGAGCGCAACCGGCTCAACCTGGCCCTCACGCTCAAGATCGGCGGGAACGTGATCCTGCTCGACGAGCCGACCAACGACCTGGACGTGGAGACGCTGTCCAGCCTGGAGAATGCGCTGCTGGAGTTCCCCGGCTGCGCCGTGGTGATCTCCCACGACCGGATGTTCCTGGACCGGGTCGCCACGCACATCCTGGCCTGGGAGGGCGACGACGAGAACCCGGCCAAGTGGTTCTGGTTCGAGGGCAACTTCGAGGCGTACGAGAAGAACAAGATCGAGCGGCTCGGCGCCGAAGCGGCCCGGCCGCACCGGGTGACGTACCGCAAGCTGACCCGCGACTGACCGGGGCCGATACCCGTGGCTGACCGGTTCGTCTTCGAGTGCACCCTGCGGTGGTCCGACCTTGACGCCTACGGCCACCTCAACAACGCCCGTTTCCTCACCCTCTACGAGGAGGCCCGGGTGGCGTTGATGTTCGTCGGTGCCCGGGCGCAGGGCGTCGACTCGTTCGCCGACGGCGTGGTGATCCGCCGACACGAGATCGACTACCTGCGCCCGGTCGGTTACGCCCTGAGCCGGGCCACCGACGAGGCGGCTCCCACCGTACGGATCGAAATGTGGGTGGAGCAGGTCCGGACCGGCTCCTTCACCCTGGGCTACGAGATGTACGACGGCGAGCTGCTGGTCAGCCGGGCGAGTTCGGTGCTGGTTCCGTTCGACCTGGCCCGGCAGCTGCCCCGGCGGCTCAGCGATGAGGAGCGCACCTTCCTGCTCGGGTACGCCGCGTGAGCGGCATCGGTGCCGGTGCGCGGCACGGAATCGAGAGCGTCGCCGACGCCGAGACGTTCCTGGCCCGGCTCGTCCGGCTGGAGCGCGCCGCGCTGGTCCGGCTGCGTCCGGCCGGTACGCCGGCACATACCGCCCTCTGGGCCCGACTGCCCTGGGGGGTGCTGGCGGTCCGCACGGTGGCCGGCGCGGGCGCCGGCGACGTCACCGTCGAGGCCGGGCAGCTGCTCGCCGAGCTGGCGGCCGGACGCAGCGCACTGCCGGCCCGCCACGACGCCCGGTGGCGGTGGCCGCTCCCGCCGCCGGCCAGTCGGCGGATCGAGACGCTGCCCGGCGCGGAGCTGCGCCGGCTCGCCGAGGCGGCGGCCGACACCCTGCGCACGGCGGGCACGCACGGGATCGCCGGCCGGGCGGTCGGGCAGCGGGCGCTGCGCGACGCCCTGCTGGACCACGTCGCGGTGGTGGTTACTCCCAACGACGAACCGGAGCACCCGGTGCCGGTGACCCAGCGGACGGTGCAGGGTCTGATCCGGATGGGGTTTCTCGGTCCCGGGGGTTCCCCCGGCCCGGACGAGGTCCACGTCCGCGCGACTGGCCGATGGGTCGGCCTGGTGGGACCGTACGGAGCCGTCTGGTCGCAGAAGGCCGCTGATCTTGTCGTACGACCCGCCGGGGCTCATCCGAACGGATGACCGCCTATCGTCATTCCGGCCTGGGGCTGGCGTTGGGGGGATGCTTCGCACCGGCTGTCCGGGTACCGTCCATCCTCGGATCCAACCCACCGTAGGCGACTGGATCCGCTGGGGAGTGAGGTGCGCGAGCGATGCCGTGGTGGTCATGGCGCCCTGGTCCCGCCAGTGGCGGCGACGCGGAAATTCGAAGCAGGATCACGGTGGAGGAGGCTGTCCGAGTCGGACCGCCAACGCCCCGTAAGCCAGGGGACGACTGTCCGGGCGGTGAGCATCACTTGATCGCCGACATGCCGGCCACCGTCGAACCGGTCACCCTGCGCCGGATCTGCGACGCACTCGACCTGCTCGACGTGCGCTATCTCGCCGACGGTGACGGCAATCTGCTGGCCATGTGGGAGCGGCACGCCGTGCTGGTCGCACTGGAGGGCCCGGAGGACGAGATCCTCGTGCTACGGGCCCGACCGCACGCCACCGTGCCGCCCGACTGGGCGGACCGGGCATACCGGGTGGTCAACGAGTGGAACCACACCCGACGCTTCTGCAAGGCGTACGTGGGTGACGCCACCGAGCGGGGCCAACTGCCGATCTACGCCGAGTTGCAGGTGCCGCTCGCCGCAGGTACCCACGACGCGCTCCTGGTCGAGTTGCTCGATTGCGGGGCCGCCGTGGCGACGAGTTTCGTCGACTGGTTGCACGACGAGGGCGCCCTGCTCTGACGCCGATGGTCCGGCCGGGTCACGCGGGTCCGGCCGGGTCACGCGGGTCCGGCCGGGTCACGCGGGTCCGGCCGGGTCACGCGGGTCCGGCCGGGTCACGCGGGTCCGGCCGGGTCACGCGGGTCCGGCCGGGTCCTCCATCACGTTGACCATGAAGTACGCCGCGCGCTCCAGGTAGTTCCAGAGTTCGCTGGCGATCGCCGGCGGCAGATCGAGGCTGTCGACGGCGCGACGCATGTGGCGCAGCCAGGCGTCGCGTTCGGCGGGGCCGATCCGGAACGGCGCGTGCCGCATCCGCAGCCGGGGATGACCCCGCTGGGCGGAGTATGTGTTTGGGCCACCCCAGTACTGCATGAGGAAGAGCCGCATCCGCTCGTTGGCCGGGCCCAGATCCTCCTCCGGATACAACGGGCGCAGCAGCGGGTCGGTGGCGATGCCGGCGTAGAACTCGTCGACCAGCTTGCGGAACGTGGGCTCGCCGCCGACGGCGTCGAACAGCGTGACCGCCTCGCCGCGGGGTTCGGACTCAGCTGCGGGATTCACCATTCCATCCTGCCAGGCTTCGCCGGTGGACGGCCGGGCCGGGACGGTCCTGCGGACGGTGGTTCAGGTCACCGCGTGCCGAGGTCGGTCCGGTCCCACGCGTTCGGGGCCCGGGTCACCGGAGGGCGGCTGCGCCCCGGCGGCGCCGGTCGGGCCCTGTCCGGCGGCATCGATGGCAGCCGCCACGGTCTGTTGGTCCGGAAAGCTCCGGGCGACGAACGCCATCAGCACCACGCCGACGGTGCTCCACACGCCGACCACGACCGGGATCGGGAACCGCTCGGCGAGCAGCCCGGTCACCAGCACCGCCGCACCCTGGA
This sequence comes from Micromonospora sonchi, assembly GCF_014646235.1. GTDB lineage: Bacteria > Actinomycetota > Actinomycetes > Mycobacteriales > Micromonosporaceae > Micromonospora > Micromonospora sonchi. Next base: position 120,811 of record NZ_BMNB01000016.1, read on the forward strand.
TCACCTGGAGGCCCGTGGCCATCACCCCGAACGCCCGGGCGCGGAAGCCGTTGGGGAGGGCCTGGACGAAGAGGCCGTTGGACACCGGGAGGATGCCCGCGACCGCGAACCCGCAGACGGCAGCGAGCAGTGCCACCACCACCGGCGGTGGATCGAGCAGCGCGGGCACCAGGGCCAGCGGGGCCAGGACGGCCAGTGGCCGCAGCAGTGCCTGCTGGCGGGCCGGCGTGAGGGCCCGCCCGACCACCAGGCCGCCGAGGATGAAGCCCACCGGGCTGGCTGCCATGATCAGGGCCTGGGCCGCTCCCGCGTTCATCCGGTCGGCGTGCTCGTTGGCCCAGGCCGCCGCCAGCCCCTCGGGCACGATGGAGAAGAGCACGGCACTGAAGACGAGCACGGCGATCGCCCGTAGCACCGGAGTGCGGAAGATCAGATTGAACCCGTCGGCGGTTTCCCGCAGCAGATGGCTGCGGTGCTTGCTGGTCATCGCCGGCGGACGGTCGTTGACGCCGAACCGGATGATCAGGGCCGACGCGGCGAAGGCGCACGCGTTGAGCAGCAGCGCCCCGGAGGGGCTGAACGCCGCCACGGCGGCGCCGAGCAGATAGCCGACGACCTGGGCGGCCTGCCCTCCGCTGGTGATGAGCGAGAGCCCGAGGACGAGCCGCTCCTTCGACAGGATCAGCGGCGTCAGCGCGGAGCGCGAGGCCTGACTCGGCGGATGGGCCAGGGTGGCGAGGAAGATCAGCACCAGGATCGCCGGCACCGACATGCCCGGGATGGCGATGAGCAGCATCAACGCCACGCGGAAGAGGTCACAGACCACCATGACCTGCCGGTAGCTGTGCCGCTCGGCGACGGCGGCGAGCAGTGGCCCGCCGATCAGCCAGGGCAGGAAACTGACCGCGAAGGCGGCGGCGGAGAGGGCGACGGACTCGGTCTCCCGGTAGACGAGGAGGGTGACCGCCGCCTTGGCGACGTAATCGCCGATCCAGGTCAGCATTGCGGCCGTGAAAACGGCACGGTACTCACCCTGGGCGAAAACCTCCCGGAAGGTGGCTGGCCCTTCTTGAGGAGGTTGCTCGTCCGACACCATCGCCTCCATCGCCCCGGCAGCGTGCCACTCGTGATGGCTGCCCCGGTGCCATCGTCAGATCAACCGATCAGCGAGGACGTGACCACGCTCTGGGGAGCGCGTGCACCGGATTCTGCCCGATTGTCTGACAGCTGGCTAGGGCGAACGGCTAGATCGTCGCATCTCCGACTGAACCGAACGGACGATACCTGAGGGGCCGCTCGGCCGCGACCCCGCCGTCGGTCGGGTTACCGAGCCTCGCCCCGATCGGTTTCGGAGTCTCCGTGGGTAGTCGCGCCGGGAAAACCACGCCCGGCCGCGATCCGCGCCGTGATGCCCGAGTTCTCCAGCGCCTCGGCGAGCCGGCGGCGCAGTTCCCGGGCCACGGCGCCCTGCCCGTCGGCGGTGGTCTTGACCACCGTCCGGATCACCGTTCCCTCCACCGTGATCTGTTCGACGCCCAGCACCTGCGGCGGCTCGACGATCGACGGCGCGAGTTCCGGATCCGCCGCGATCGAGGCGGCGGCGGTACGCAGCACCGCGTTGGCCTCCTCGGTGCCGGCGAAGCCGATCGGCAGGTCGACCACCACCAGCGCCCAGCCCTGGCTCTTGTTGCCCACCCGGACGACCTCACCGTTGCGGATGTACCAGAGCACGCCCCGTCCGTCACGTACGGTGGTGACCCGCAGCCCGACCGCCTCGACCACGCCGGTCGCCTCGCCGAGGTCGACGGTGTCGCCGACGCCGTACTGGTCCTCGATCAGCATGAACAGCCCCGCGATCAGGTCCTTCACCAGGCTCTGCGCGCCGAATCCGAGGGCGACACCGGCGATGCCCGCGCTGGCCAGCAGCGGCGCCAGGTCGAAGCTGAACTCCTTGAGCACCATCAGCAGGGCGATGCCGAAGATGAAGGCGGTGCTCATGCTGTGCAGCACCGAACCGATCGCCTCGGCGCGCTGCCGGCGACGCTCGGGGACGAACTCGCCGGGCTCGACGGCGGCGGACGGGATGCGCTCGCGCAGCGGGCGGAGCATGGTGGGTACCCCGGAGTCGCTGGTGGTCCGCACCAGCCGCCGGATCGTTCGGTGCACCAGCCACCGGGCGGCCACCGCCAGCAGCAGGATCAGGATGATCCGCAGCGGTTTGATCAGGATCCAGTAGCTGCCCTCGGCGAACCACACCGAGCCGGTCAGTTCCCAGGCCCACTTGCACAGGCTCAGGCTCTCGGTGAGGCACTCCGGGCTGGGGACGTCGACGGTCTCGGTCGGGGGCGAGGTCGGGGACGGGCTCGGCGTGACTGGTACGCCGCTGGGCATGCTGAGGGTCACGCCTGTGTTCGTACCGCAACCGTCCGGCGGACCCGCCATCGACCCACCGAGCGGGTGACGCGGGCCGCGCGGCCGGCGCCAACGTCGAAAGCTCCGCCAGGTACCCCGGATTAGTGCGTGCAATCGCGGGTCCGATCAGGGACGATTGGCGCAACGGACGTCGGTTATTCGGCCGGCGTCGGCGCGGTGTGGGCTGTGTCCGACACCGGTCGGCGGTGGCGAGTTGACAGCCGCTTGACCGGGAGGGTGACGCGATGCCTGACATACGACCCACGGTGGGCTCCGGCGCGCTGGTTCTCAACGCCACCTACGAGCCGCTGTGTGTCGTATCGGTACGTCGGGCCGCGATCCTCGTGCTCTCCGCCAAGGCGGTCTGTGTCGCCGACGGCGACGGCATCCTGCACAGCGCCCGCAGCGCGCTGCCGGTGCCCTCGGTCGTCCGGCTCACCCGGTTCGTCCGGGTGCCGTACCGCACGCACGTGGGTCTGTCCCGCCGGGCGATCTTCGCCCGGGACGGCTGGCGGTGCGCCTACTGCCGAGGCCCGGCCGAGACGATCGACCACGTCTTCCCGCGCAGTCGGGGCGGTCGGCACGCCTGGGAGAACGTGGTGGCCGCCTGTGCCCGGTGCAACCACACCAAGGGCGACAAGACCCCGGCCGAGCTGGGTTGGCGGCTGCCCGCACCGCCGGCCGCGCCGAAGGGGATCGCGTGGCGCGTACTCGGCCACCGCGCTCCCGATCCGCGCTGGGCCGACTGGCTGGACCTGCGCGAAGCCGAAGCCGCCTGACGGCCCCGCCGGGAGTTCACCGTGCCTCGACCAACGAGGCGAACACGACCACGTTGTCCGCGTAGCCGGTCGCCCCGCCCACCCAACGGCCACCACAGGTCATCAGCCGCAGCTGGGGCCGGCTGAAGTCGCCGAAGATCTCGTCCGCCGGCAGCTTCTCCTTGTCGTACCGGCCGACCCGGTCGACCTCGAAGACCGCCACCGAGCCGTCCGAGCGGGCGACCTCGACCCGGTCCCCGGGGCGCAGCTCCCGCAGGTGCGCAAAGACCGCCGGGCCGGTGTCGGTGTCGACGTGTCCGACGATCACGGCGGGACCGTACTGGCCGGGTGTCGGGCCCTGGTCGTACCAACCTGCCTCCTGGGCCCGGGCCGCCGTCGGCGCGGCGATGCTGCCGTCCGGGGCGATGCCCACGCTGTGCACCGGTGCGTCGAGTTCGATCGAGCCGATCTCGATGCCGAGCGGCTGGCTCGCCGCCATCAGCGGGAACTTCTTCGGCGGTGGCGCCAGCCCGGCGATGAAGCGGTCCGGCAGAACGCTCACGCCGGTCAGCCGCTCGACGCCGAGCATCGTGATGATCAACAGCATCAGTACGCCGATCACCAGCACGGGCAACCCCGGGCCGGAGCGGATCCGCCGCCGAAACCCCGGCGACCCGGTGTGGCGCGGTCGCGGCGGCAGCGGCGGGGCCGACGGGTCGGGTGTGGCGACGCCGGCCGAACCCACCTGCGCGGCGAGCCGGCGCAGTCGGCCCGCTGCCGTGGCCACCCGCCGCGGCCAGGCGCGGCGCCTGCGGCGGACGGTGGCCCGGGGCGAGCCCGGACCCGGTTCCGGCGCGGGTACGCGGGAGCCGATCATGGCGATGGTGGGTCAGGAGCCGGTCCGGCGTCGGCTGCTGACGAGCCCGAACACCACCGCTGCGGCCACTGCCGTGGCCCCGCCGAGCAGCAGCATCGAGCCCATGCTCCGGCCGGCGGTGCCGCCGCCACCGGTCGCCGGGCCCTTGGTCGGCTGTTCCATGTTCAGCACCTGCAGACTGGTGCTGGCCGTCTGGCCGTTGTTGCAGCGCAGATGCACCGGATAATCCCCGGCCGCCTTGTTGCCCGGGACGGTGACGTCGCCGGTGAGGAAGCCGTTGTCCGGCCGGAGGAAGACCCGGTTGAAGGCGTCCGAAGTCACCTCGGCCTGCCGGTTGTTGGCGTTGTCGCAGCTGGCCCGGATGTGCACCCGGGCGCCGGCCTGCACGCTGTTCGGCGTCACCTCGATGAAGGTGTTGTCACCCGCGCGGGCGGGTGGCGCCCCGAGCAGGACGAAGGCCCCGAGCAGGACGAACGCCCCGAACAGTCGGACGATGGCGGACGAGGCGTGGAGCACGCCTCCGTACGGTCGCAGATCCCGCATGATCCTCCCTTTCCGGCACCGGCGTACCGGTCCTGCTGGGGCGACCCGGGGCGCTTTCCCCCTGTCCACGCGGCTAACCCGGCACCCCCGACGGAGGGGCGGGTGTCGGGTGTTAAGAAGGGGCCCTTCCTCTACCGGAGGCGTTAAAAGGGGGCCCTTCCTTCTCCCGCGTCAGCGGGCGCCAGCCGAGGGGGGTGGAGAGCACCATGGTGCTGGACGGCTGGCCGTACGGGGCGAGCCGGTCGATGACCGCCTCGAACTCGCCGATCGAACCGGCCGCGACCTTCAGCACGCTGCACGCGTCGCCGGTGATCCGGTGGATCTCCAGGATCTCCGGCCAGCCGGCGACGTCCGGGTTGTGCAGGATGCACCGCGCGCCGTAGCAGGACATCCGGATCAGCGCGACCACCGTGCGCCCGGCCCGGGCCAGGTCGACGTGGGCGTGGTAGCCCGTGATCACGCCGGTTTCCTCCAGCCGGCGTACCCGCTCGGCCACGGCCGGCGGCGAGAGGTGCACCCGCCGGGACAGCTCGCTGAACGACAACCGCGCGTCGGCCTGCAACTCGCGCAGCAGGGCCCAGTCCATCTCGTCCATCGCTCGACCTTACGCGCGACAGGTCGAGCCGGGCCAGCGCCTTTCATTCGGCAGGCCGATCGCCGGGAGTGCCGTTGAAGAGGCATTCCATCCGGCGTAGCGGACGGGAGATCATGACGGAACGGGTGGCCGGAAGGAGCGGACGTATGGAGCAGACCGAGCTGCGCCCCCGGGCGGCGGTGCGTCCGGTCACGCCACGGCAGCGCGCGGCCCGTGCCGCCCGCAACGGTGGCGAGCCGACCCTGGAGTTCGTCGACCGGGTGCCGTACGACGCGTACGTGCACGCCAGTACGCTGCACCGGCTGCAACAGCCGCTGAGCGACGACCCGGGCGAGATGTCCTTCCTGATGGTCAGCCAGATCATGGAGCTGTACTTCGGCCTGACCTGCCACGAACTGCGGGACACGTCCCGGCTGCTGCGCGCCGACCGGGTATGGGAGGCGCTGGCCCCGCTGCGGCGGGCCGCGCTGCACCTGGAGGCGCTCAACGCCGCCTGGCGGGGCCTGCGCTGGATGACCCCGGCCGACTTCAACCGCTTCCGCAACCTGCTCGGTGAGGGTTCGGGCTTCCAGTCGGCCATGTACCGCCACCTGGAGTTCCTGCTCGGGCTGCGCGACCCCGCGCTGATCCGGCCGTTCCGCCGGCAGACCGAGGTGTACGCCGAGCTGACCGGCGCGCTGGCCACGCCGAGCGTCTGGGACGAGGTGATCGCCCTGCTCGCCCGACACGGTCACGACCTGCCCGCCGAACTGCTGGAGCGGGACGTGGCCACCGAGCACGAGGTGCACCCCGCCGTCGAGGCGGCCTGGGTGCGGGTCTACGCCGACGCCGGCCCGGACAACCACCTGCGGCTGCTCGGCGAGGCGTTGACCGAGGTGGCCGAGCAGTTCGGCGACTGGCGGCACCACCACATCAAGGCGGTGCAGCGCACCATGGGTGCCAAGGTCGGCAGCGGCGGCTCGGCCGGGCTGGCGTGGTTGCAGCGCAGCATGGCCCGGGTGGTCTTCCCCGAGCTGTGGTCGGCCCGGACGGCGATGTGAGGCGAGCAGAGATGACAACGAGCAGGACCGGGACCGAGTCGCCACGCCTCGGCGAGGCCGAAGCCCACCACCTCGACGACACCGATCCGGGGCACCGGCACCTGTTCCACGTGCCCCCGGCCGGCGGCGGGCGCTACCCCGATGCCGCGTACCTGGCCGGTAACTCGCTCGGCCTGCAACCGAAGGCCACCCGCGCGGAGTTGCTGGCCGACCTGGACGCCTGGCGCCGGCTCGGTGTCGAGGGCCACCTGGAGGGGGAACGGCCCTGGCTGCCGTACCACGAGTTCCTGACGGCACCCGCCGCGCGACTGGTCGGTGCCCGGCCCACGGAGACCGTGGTGATGAACTCGCTGACGGTCGACCTGCACCTGCTGATGGTCAGCTTCTACCGGCCCGCCGGCGAACGGACCAGGATCGTCATCGAGGACACCGCCTTCCCGTCCGACAGCTACGCGGTGCGCAGCCAGGCCCGGTATCACGGGCTCGACCCGGACAGCACCGTGGTCCGGCTCCGGCCGCGCCCCGGTGAGGAGAACCTGCGCACCGAGGACGTCACCGGGTTCCTGGCGGCCGAGGGGCACACCGTCGCGTTGGTCCTGCTCGGCGGGGTCAACTACCTCACCGGCGAGCTGATGGACATTCCCGCGATCACCGCCGCCGGCCGGGCCGCTGGTGCGGTCGTCGGCTGGGACCTGGCGCACGTGGCGGGCAACGTGCCACTGGCCCTGCACGACTGGGACGTCGACTTCGCCGCCTGGTGCTCGTACAAGTACCTCAACTCCGGTCCCGGCGCGCTGGCCGGGGTCTTCGTGCACGAGCGGCACCACGGTGACCCCGCCCTGCCCCGCTTCGAGGGATGGTGGAGCACGGCCGCGGACACCCGCTTCGAGATGACCCCGGTGTCCCGGCCGCCGGCCACCGTCGAGGCGTGGCAGATCTCCAACCCACCGATCTTCGCGATGGGCCCGGTCCGCACCTCGCTGGAGCTGTTCGACTCGGTCGGCATGCCCGCGCTGCGGGAACGCAGCCTGCGGCTCACCGGCTACCTGGAGCGGCTGTTGGACGAGGTGATCGCCGACCGGCCGCTGACCGTGATCACCCCCCGCGACCCGAGTCGGCGCGGCTGCCAGCTCTCCGTACGCATCGCCGAAGGTAGCGCCAACGAGCTGACCAAGCGGCTGCGGCACGAGCACGGCGTGATCGCCGACGCCCGGGAGCCGGACGTCGTCCGGTTCGCCCCGGTGCCGCTCTACTCGACGTACCACGACTGCTGGCGGGTCGCCGACGCGCTGGCCGCGACCGTGGAGGCTGGGGCATGAGCGAGCGCCAGCGAGCGAATCATCAACTCAGCGCGGGACGCGACGAGATCGCCGTGGTGGGGGCCGGGCTGGCCGGCTGCCTGCTGGCCTGCTTCCTGGCTCGTCGGGGCTATCCGGTGGCGCTCTACGAGCGGCGGCCGGACCCGCGCATCGGGACGCCGGAGCGGGGGCGATCGATCAACCTGGCGCTCTCCGAGCGGGGCCTGGACGCGCTGCGCCGGATCGGGCTGCACGACGAGGTGCTGGCCGAAGCCCTGCCGATGCGCGGCCGCATGATCCACCCGGTGGTGGGTGCGCCGCAGCTCCAGCCCTACAGCGCGGGCGGCGACCTGGCGATCAACTCGATCGGCCGGGGCGCGTTGAACAACGCCCTGCTGGCGGCCGCGGCCAAGCTGCCCGGGGTGCGGGTGGTCTTCGACCACCGGCTGGTCGGACTCGACCCGGCCACCGGCGAGATGGCCTTCGAAACCCCGCAGGGCCCGGTCACCGCGAACGCCGAGGTCGTGCTCGGCGCCGACGGCGCCGGTTCGGCGGTACGCGGGCAGCTGCTCGAACACGACCTGCTCACCGAGAGCGCCGACTTCCTCGACTACGGCTACAAGGAACTCACCATCCCGCCGCTCGGCGGCGACTTCGCGCTCGACCCCGGCGCCCTGCACATCTGGCCGCGCGGCACCTCGATGATGATCGCGCTGCCGAACCCGGACCGCTCCTTCACCTGCACGCTGTTCTGGCCCACCCACGGCACCGCCAGCTTCGCCTCACTGGGCAGCAGGGCAGCCATCGAGCGGTACTTCGCGCAGCACTACCCGGACGTGCCGCCGCTCGCCCCGAACCTGGTCGACGACTACCAGCACAACCCGATCGGCCTGCTCGGCACGGTGCGCTGCGACCCGTGGCAGGCCGGTGGGCGGGTCGGCCTGCTCGGCGACGCGGCGCACGCCATCGTGCCGTTCTACGGTCAGGGCGCGAACTGCGCCTTCGAGGACGTGGTGGAGCTGGACCGCTGCCTCGACGAGTGCGCCGACGACTGGTCGGCCGCGCTGCCGCTCTACCAGCACCGTCGGCAGGACAACGCCGAGGCGATCGCCCAGATGGCGCTGACCAACTTCGTGGAGATGCGGGACAAGGTCGCCTCACCGGTGTACCAGACCCGCAAGAAGCTCGAGCACGCCCTGGAGCGGGCGCTGCCCGGCCGGTACGTCTCCGAGTACGAGCTGATCTCCTTCGCCACCCTCCCGTACGCGCAGGTGCAGCGCCGGGTCCGCCGGCAGTACCAGGTGGTCGGCGCGGTGGCGGCCGGTGTGCTGGCGGCGCTGGCCGGTGCGGCGGTGGCCCTCGGTCGCGGGAGGCGCCGATGACGCTATGGGATCCCCGGCTGATGGGCGGACGGGCACCGGACGGGCCCGGCCTGCTGCGCAACTTCGTCGGCGGCGAGTTCGTCGACACCGGCACCCGCTTCACCAAACGCTCCCCGGTGACCGGCGAACCGGTCTTCGAGGTGGTCGAGGCGGCGGAGTCCGTGGTGGACGACGCGGTGGCCGCCGCCCGCGCGGCGTTGCGCGGCCCGTGGGGCCGGATGGGGGAGCGGGAGCGCGCCGAGGTGCTGCGTCGGGTCGCCGACGAGCTGGAACGCCGCTTCGAGGATCTGGTCGCCGCCGAGGTCGCCGACACCGGCAAGGCCATCTCGCAGGCCCGTACGCTCGACATCCCGCGCGGCGCGGCCAACTTCCGGGCCTTCGCCGAGATCGTGGCGACCACGCCGACCGAGTCGTTCACCACCGTCACCCCGACCGGCGGCCGGGCACTGAACTACGCGGTCCGCAAGCCGGTCGGGGTGGTGGCCGTGATCGTGCCGTGGAACCTGCCGCTGCTCCTGCTCACCTGGAAGGTCGCCCCGGCCCTGGCCTGCGGCAACGCGGTGGTGGTCAAGCCCAGCGAGGAGACCCCGGCCTCGGCGACGCTGCTCGCCGAGGTGATGGCCGCGGCCGGCGTACCGGAGGGGGTGTTCAACCTGGTGCACGGCTTCGGCCCGGACTCCGCCGGGGAGTTCCTCACCCGGCACCCGGGCGTCGACGCGATCACCTTCACCGGCGAGTCGGCCACCGGCGGCGCCATCATGCGGACCGCCGCCGACGGGGTGAAGGCGGTCAGCTTCGAGTTGGGCGGCAAGAACGCCGGCCTGGTCTTCGCCGACGCCGACCTGGACGCGGCGGTCGCCGGCTCGGTGCGTTCCAGCTTCACCAACGGCGGGCAGGTGTGTCTCTGCACCGAACGGATCTACGTGCAGCGGCCGGTGTTCGAGGAATTCACCGCCCGGCTGGTCGAGCGCGCCGGGGAACTGGCGTACGGCTGGCCGGCCGACGAGGCGACGGTGAACATGCCGCTGATCTCGCACGCCCACCGGGACAAGGTGCTCGGTCACTACGACCTGGCCCGCGCCGAGGGCGCGCAGGTGCTCGCCGGCGGCGGGGTGCCGCGCTTCGGCGACGCCCGCGACGGCGGCGCGTACGTGCAGCCGACCGTGCTGACCGGGCTCGGCCCGAACGCCCGGACGAACACCGAGGAGATCTTCGGCCCGGTGGTGCACGTGGCGCCCTTCGACACCGAGGACGAGGCGTACGCGCTCGCCAACGGCACCGACTACGGCCTGGCGGCGACGGTCTGGACCCGGGACGTGGGCCGGGCGCACCGGGCCGGCGCGCGCCTGGACGCCGGGATCGTCTGGGTCAACACCTGGTTCCTGCGCGACCTGCGCACCCCGTTCGGCGGGATGAAAACCTCCGGCATCGGCCGCGAGGGCGGCGTGCACTCGCTCGACTTCTACTCCGAACTCACCAACGTCTGTGTGGACATGTCATGACCGTTGATTTCGACGCGGCCAGCCGCGAACTGACCGAGGCCCGGCGCAGCGGCAAGCCCTGCCCGCCCCTGCGCGGGCGCCTGATCCCGGAGGGGGACGTCGAGTCCGCGTATCGGGTGCAGCAGCTCCAGGTACGCGAGTGGCTGGCCGCCGGGCAGCGCCGGGTGGGCGCGAAGGTCGGGTTGACCTCCCGGGCGGTGCAGGAGAACCTCGGCGTGTACGAGCCGGACTTCGGCGTGCTCACCGACACCATGGCGGTGCCCGACGGTGCCGAGATCGGCCTCGGTCGGCTGCTTCAGCCCCGGGTCGAGGCGGAGGTGGCGTTCGTGCTCGGCACCGACCTGCCCGACGACCGGGTCACCACCGCCGACCTGCTGCGCGCCGTGGACCACCTGCTGCCGGCCATCGAGATCGTCGACTCGCGCGTCGCCGGCTGGGACATCTCCATCGTGGACACCGTGGCCGACAACGCCTCCAGCGGACTGTTCGTGCTCGGTACCACCCCGCGTCGTCCCGGCGACGTGGACCTGCGGCTGTGCGGAATGGTGCTGGAGCACGCCGGTGAGCCGGTGTCGGTCGGCGCCGGCGCGGCCTGCCTCGGCAACCCGCTGCACGCGCTGGCCTGGCTGGCCGGCACCATGGCCCGCGCCGGTGACCCGCTGCGCGCCGGCGACGTGGTGCTCTCCGGCGCGCTCGGCCCGATGGTGCCGGTGACGCCCGGCGCGGCGTACGAGGCCCGGATCTCCGGCCTGGGCTCGGTGCGGACCTGCTTCTTCAGGGAGGTCGCCGCGTGACGGGTGTGGCGGTGCTCGGGTCGGGCAACATCGGCACCGACCTGATGATCAAGGTGCTCCGGCTGAGCGGTGACAACCTGCGGATGGTGGCCATGGCCGGCATCGACCCGGCCTCCGACGGGCTCGCCCGCGCCCGCCGGCTCGGCGTGGCCACCACCGCGGCGGGCGTGGACGGTCTGCTGGCGATGCCCGAGTTCGCCGACGTCGAGCTGGTCTTCGACGCCACCTCGGCCGGCGCGCACCGGCACCACGACGCGGTGCTGCGGGCGCACGGTCGCACGGTGGTGGACCTCACCCCGGCCGCGATCGGCCCGTACGTGGTGCCGCCGGTCAACCTGGACGAGCACCTGCACCAGACGAACGTCAACATGGTCACCTGCGGCGGCCAGGCGACGGTGCCGATCGTCGCCGCGGTGCGCCGGGTCACCCCGGTGGCGTACGGCGAGATCGTCGCCTCTATCGCCTCCCGCTCGGCCGGCCCGGGCACCCGGGCCAACATCGACGAGTTCACCGAGACCACGGCCCGGGCGATCGAGGTGGTCGGTGGCGCCGAGCGGGGCAAGGCGATCATCGTGCTCAACCCGGCCGAGCCGCCGCTGCTGATGCGCGACACCGTCTACTGCCTCTGCCCGGACGCCGACGCCGACCGGGCCGCCATCGCCGACTCGGTCGCCGCGATGGTGGCCGACGTGCAGGAGTACGTCCCGGGGTACCGCCTCAAGCAGGACGTGCAGTTCGACCGGGTGGACACCTACGTGCCGGCGCTCGGGCGGCACCTCACCGGATTGCAGGTCTCGGTCTTCCTGGAGGTCTCCGGCGCCGGGCACTACCTGCCCGCGTACGCCGGGAACCTGGACATCATGACCTCGGCCGCGCTGCGTACCGCGGCACGGCTGGTGGCCCTGCGGGCGGAGGGGGCAGCAGGGTGAGCGCGAGGAGTGCAGCCCAGCGGAGCCCCGCAGCCGCGAACGGAAGGAGGCTCCGGTGACCGACCTGTACATTCAGGACGTGACGCTGCGTGACGGCATGCACGCGATCGCCCACCGCTACACCGTCGACCAGGTCCGCACCATCGCCGCCGCGCTGGACGCCGCGGGGGTGGCCGCGATCGAGGTGGCGCACGGCGACGGTCTGGCCGGGTCGAGCGTCAACTACGGCCACGGCGCGGCGAGCGACGCCGAGTGGATCTCGGCGGCGGCCGAGGTGATGCCGAACGCGAAGCTGACCACCCTGCTGCTGCCGGGCATCGGCACCATCGCCGACCTGAAGGCGGCCAAGGCGCTCGGCGTGACCAGCGTCCGCATCGCCACCCACTGCACCGAGGCGGACATCTCGGCCCAGCACATCTCCTGGGCCAGGGAGAACGGCATGGACGTGGCCGGCTTCCTGATGATGTCGCACATGAACGATCCGGCCGGGCTGGCCGCACAGGCCAAACTGATGGAGTCGTACGGGGCGCACTGCGTCTACGTCACCGACTCCGGCGGCCGGCTGCTGATGTCCGACGTGGCGCAGCGGGTCGACGCGTACCGGCAGGTGCTGGAACCGACCACGCAGATCGGCATCCACGCCCACCACAACCTCTCGCTCGGCGTGGCCAACAGCGTGGTGGCCGTCGAGCACGGCCGGGTCGCCGGCGACGGCCCGGTCGGGTCGGCGGCCGGCCGGACCGTCCGGGTGGACGCCTCCCTGGCCGGGATGGGCGCCGGAGCCGGCAACGCGCCGCTGGAGGTCTTCGTCGCGGTCGCCGAACTGCACGGCTGGAAGCACGGCTGCGACGTCTTCGCGCTGATGGACGCCGCCGACGACGTCGTCCGACCGATGCAGGACCGGCCGGTCCAGGTCGACCGCGAGACCCTCTCGCTGGGGTACGCGGGGGTCTACTCCAGCTTCCTGCGGCACGCCGAACGGGCCTCGGCGAGGTACGGCGTGGACGTCCGCTCGATCCTGGTCGAGCTGGGCCGGCGCCGGATGGTCGGCGGCCAGGAGGACATGATCGTGGACGTGGCGCTGGGCCTCGCCACCGGCAAGGGGGAATCATGATCGGGCCGGACATCGCCGGGATCGCGCAGACGCTGGGTGCGGCGGCCGACAACGCCTCGGCGATCCCGCAACTGGCCGCCGAGGCCGGCCTCGGCGTCGACGCCGCGTACGCGGTGCAGGCCGCCCTGCTGCAACGCCGGCTCGACCGGGGGGAGCGGCTGGTCGGCCTCAAGATGGGGCTGACCAGCAAGGCGAAGATGGCCCAGGTCGGGGTGGACGAGGTGATCTGGGGGCGGCTCACCGACGCGATGCGGGTGCCCGACGGTGGCAGCGTCGACGTGGCCGAGTTCATCCACCCCCGGGCCGAGCCGGAGGTGGCGTTCCTGCTGGACCGGCTCCCGGAGCCCGGCGAACCGGTCGGCGACTTCACCGACGCGGTACGCGCCGTCGCCCCGGCGATCGAGCTGATCGACTCCCGGTACGCCAACTTCACCTTCTCCCTGCCGGACGTGATCGCCGACAACACCTCGGCTGCCGCGTTCGTGATCGGACCGTGGTCGCCGGTGCCGGACGGGCTGGAGAACCTCGGCGTGCTGCTGGAGGTCGACGGGCGGGTGGCGCAGGTCGGCTCGACCGCGGCCATCCTCGGCGACCCGCGCCGGGCGCTGGACGAGGGAATCCGACTGGCCGGGCGGTACGGGGCCCGGATGCGGGAAGGCTGGGTGTTCCTGGCCGGTGCCGCGACGGCTGCTGTTCCGCTGCGGCCCGGTGCTCATGTCCGGGTCGTTGTCGAGAAGCTCGGCACCGCCTCCCTTCGGGCTTCGTCATGACTGACGGGGCTCGGGTGGTGGCGGGGAAGGCCGTTCCTCGCGGTGCCTTTCCGCACGTCAAGGTGGCGGGAGGACTCGTCTTTGTTTCCGGTACGTCGTCGCGGCGGCCCGACAACACGTTCGCCGGGGTGTCGGTGGACGAGTTCGGCACGACGGACCTCGACATCCGGGCACAGACCCGGGCGGTGATCGAGAACATCCGAGGTCTGCTGGCGTCCGTGGGTGCCGAGTTGCCCGACCTGGTGCAGGTGACGTCGTACCTGGTCAACATGAACGACTTTGGTGGGTACAACGAGGTGTGGGCGGAGTTCTTCGACGCCACCGGGCCGACCCGGACCACCGTGGCCGTGCACCAGTTGCCGCATCCGCACCTGTTGATCGAGATGCAGGCCGTGGCCCTGCTACCGACAGGAGGCAGCCGTGAGTGAGATCGCCGAGCCGTTCAGCTTTCCCGGCTGGATCGCCGAGAATCAGCACCTGCTCAAGCCGCCGGTGGGCAACAAGGAGATGTTCCCCGGCTCCGACGACTTCATCGTGATGGTGGTGGGCGGGCCCAACCAGCGCACCGACTTCCACGTGGACCCGTACGAGGAGTTCTTCTACCAGGTCAAGGGCAACATGCACATCAACCTGATGACGCCCGAGGGGCCGCGTACGGTGCACGTGCGCGAGGGGCAGATGTGGATGCTGCCGCGCAAAGTGCCGCACTCGCCGCAGCGGCCGGAGCCCGGCTCGATCGGCGTGGTGGTCGAGCGGGTCCGTCCGGAGGGGACACTGGAGAAGTTCCAGTGGTACTGCCCCGCGTGCGGGCACAAGGTGCACGAGGTCGAGTTGCAGGTGCGCGACATCGCCGCCGATCTGCCCCCGGTCTTCGGCGCCTTCTACGCCGACGAGTCGGCCCGCACCTGCGACAACTGCGGCACGTTGCACCCGGGCAGGGGCTGATGGCGGATCCCGTCGCCGGGCTGCCGGCATCCTCGGTGTCGCCGGTGGTGGACGTGCACACGCACGTCGTACCGAAGGGCTGGCCGGACCTGGCCGCGGCGTGCGGTGGGTCCGACTGGCCCTGGCTGCGGGTCGACTCGGAGCGCGCCGCCATGATCATGGTGGGGGAGACCGAGTTCCGGCCGATCGGCGCCGAGTGCTGGGACGCGCCGACCCGGCTGGCCGACATGGCCGCCGACGGCGTGGACGTGCAGGTGGTCTCGCCCACCCCGGTCTTCTTCGGCTACGACCGTCCGGCCGAGCAGGCGGTGCGGGTGGCCCGGATCTTCAACGACCTGACCCTGGAGGTCACCGCGGCTGGCGGCGACCGGCTGCTGCCGTTCTGTCAGGTGCCGTTGCAGGACCCGGACGCGGCCTGCGCCGAACTGGACCGCTGCCTGGCGGCCGGGCACGTCGGCGTGGAGATCGGCAACCACGTCGGCGACCGGGACCTGGACGACGCCGGGATCGTGACGTTCCTGACCCACTGTGCCGAGGTGGGCGCGCCGGTCTTCGTCCACCCGTGGGACATGCCCGCAGGCCCGCGACTCGACCGGTGGATGGCCCGGTGGCTCACCGGGATGCCGGCCGAGACCCACCTGTCGGTGCTGTCGATGATCCTCGGCGGGGTCTTCGACAAGGTGCCGCCGAGCCTGCGGATCTGCTTCGCCCACGGCGGCGGCAGCTTCCCGTTCTGGCTGGGCCGCGCCGACAACGCCTGGCACCGCCGCGGCGACCTGGTCCGCGGAGCCTCCGCCGCCCCGCCCAGCTCCTACGTCGACCGGTTCTACGTCGACTCGGTGGTCTTCTCGCCGCCCGCCCTGCGGCTGCTGGTCGACACCATGGGCGCCGACCGGGTGCTGCTCGGCAGCGATTACCCGTACCCGCTGGGCGAACGCCCGGTCGGCCGGGTGATCCACGACGCCGACTTCCTCACCGCCGAGGAGCGCGACAAGCTGCTTTCCCGCAACGCTCTGCGCTTCCTCGGCGAGATCGGTATATAACAGCGACCCGAACGTATATACTTCACCCGTGAAAACCGTTATCGATCTTGACGACGAGCTGCTGGAGCGGGCGCGTCGCGAGCTGGGCACCAAGAGTAAGAAGGACACGATCCACGCCGCGCTCCGGATTGTCGCGGAGCGCGGCGAGCGCATGGAGGCGATCCGGGAACTGCTCTCGATCGACCGCGACTGGACCGGCCTGCTTGAGGACGACAAGGCGCCTCGCGGCGAGCAGGACGCCGCGTGACACCTCCGGTCGGTCTGTATCTCATCGACACCTCCGCCTGGGGGCGCCTCCGCCATCCGGTCGTACGCAAACGCATCATGGCGATCCTCGAGGAACGGCTCGCCGCGACCTGCCTTCCGCTTGACTTGGAGGATGGCCGGAGCGCCCGGGACTTCCGCGACGCGATGGCGGTACGGGCCCGCCGCGCGGAACTGATGGTCGACCTTCCGATCACCTCCGCCGTGGCTACCCGGGCCCGGGATCTGCAGTTGGCGTTGACGGCTCGGGGTCACCACCGGGCAGCGATTCCGGTGGATGTCATGGTGGCGGCAGCCGCTGCGGAGTACTCGTCGACCGTTCTGCATTACGACCGGGACTTCGACCTGCTGACAGACGTGGGCGGTCCTCGATCGGAGTGGGTGTCACCCCCCGGCACTCTCTCCTGACGCGCCGCCGTGTCGCGGCGCGGCTGCCGCCGACGAGCGGGCAGGATGGCGGTATGGCCGAGCCGCACGACCTGACCGCGTTGGAGCAGGCTGCGGCGATCGCCCGGGGTGAGCTGTCCAGCCTGGAGCTGACCGAGCACCACCTGCACCGCGTCGACGCCCTCGGCGACACCGTCGGCGCGTTCGTCACGGTCACCGCTGAGCTGGCCCGCGCCGCCGCGCGGGTCGCCGACGCGGCGCCGGTCGACGAGCGTGGCCCGCTGCACGGCGTACCGACCGCGATCAAGGACCTGACGTTGACCGCCGGCGTCCGCACCACCTTCGGCTCGGCCGCGTTCGCCGATTTCGTGCCGCCGGTCGACGCCGACGTGGTGCGTTTCCTGCGCGCGGCCGGCCTGGTCAGCCTCGGCAAGACCACCACCTCCGAGCTGGGCTGCTCGCTCTACTCGGAAGGGCTGGTGGCCCCGCCGGCCCGGAACCCGTGGGATCTGGCGTACACCGCCGGTGGTTCCAGCGGTGGCGCGGCGGCGGCGGTGGCCGCGGGCCTGGTGCCGGTGGCCCAGGGCTCCGACGGTGGTGGCTCGCTGCGCATCCCCGCGTCGCTGTGCGGCCTGATCGGCTACAAGCCCAGCCGTGGCCTGGTCTCCGGTGGCCCGCTCGGCTTCGGTGCCTTCGGCCTGCCGACCAACGGCCCGATCGGTCGGACCGTCGCCGACGTCGCCGCGCTGCTCGACGTCCTGGCCGAGCCGGTACCCGGCGAGCCGTACCTGCCGCCCGCGCCAACCGCCGGTGGCTACCTGGCCGCCGCCCGCGCCGCCGCGCCCGGTCGGCTGCGGGTCGGCCGGTTCACCGCCCCGATGCTCGCCGACGAACCGGTCCACCCCGACTGCCTCGCCGCCGTGGACCGGGCCGCCGCGTTGCTCGCCGCCGCCGGTCACGAGGTGGTCGAGGTGTCACCGCCGCTCGGGCCCCAGGTCTGGCCGCTGTTCGAGGTCGTCTGGTACGTCCTCGCGCTCGCCCCGGTGCCGCCCGAGCGGGAGCGCGAGCTGCTGCCGTTGACCCGCTTCCTGCGGTCCCGGGCGGCCGGGATCTCCGCCGGCACCCTCACCGCCACCCTGGGCGAGATCCAGGCGCAGGTACGCCTCGGCGCCCGCCGCACCGCCGACTGCGACCTGCTGCTCTGTCCGACGCTGGCGACCCCGCAGGCGCCGATCGGCTGGTTCACCGAGGGGCGTACCCCGGAGGAGGACTTCGACCTGCAACGGCGGTTCTCGCCGTACTGCGCGGTGTTCAACGTCACGGGGGCGCCGTCCGTTTCGCTCCCGGTCGGGGTGGCCGCCGAGGGACTGCCCGTCGGGGTGCTGCTCACCGGGCGGTACGGCGACGACGCGAGACTGATCGCGACCGCTGCGCAACTTGAGAGGTCCAGTGGCGGATGGGATCGCCACCCCGCAGTCTGGCGGGGCATCGGCTCCGCTAACGTGAATGGCAGCGGAGTCGGGAGGTCACCGCGGTGACCAGTCACCCGATCCGGTCGAAGGTCTCTCTTTCCGCCTGGGGGCGTTGGGATTGTCTGTAACCGACACGTTGCTGGTCTTCGTCGGCATCCCGGCAGCCATCGTGCTGGTGATCACCGGCCTCGTCTACGCGGGTAGCGGCAGCGGTGGCGGCGGTGCCAAACGCTACCGCCCGGGCCGGCCGTTCAACTTCACGCCGGTCTGGTTCCTCGCCCGGCCGGAGGAGCTGGCCGACTCGGCCGGCACCGCGCTGGCAGCGGGGGCGCAGGCGCCGGCGCTGACCAGTCGGAAGCAGCAGCAGGCCGGCGTCGAGGCGCCGGCCGGTGGAACCGGAGGCGCAAGTGACCGTTGGTGAGAAGCAGGCCGAGGCCGGGACGGGTACTCCGCCCGCCGTGCTCGACGGGCCGTTCTCGACCCGCCAACTGCTACGCATCGACGAGGCGCTCCGGTTGGCCGACCGGTCGTCCGGCCTGGTCTTCTCGGTCTTCGTCGGCGGTCTCGACGAGCCGGTCCGGGAGCACGCCGAGCGGCTGCACCAGCAGCTCGCCGAGCCCGACCGGTCGGTGCTGATCGCGCTCTCGCCCAACCAGCGGCAG
The DNA here is from genome assembly GCF_014646235.1 of Micromonospora sonchi. Classification (GTDB taxonomy): domain Bacteria; phylum Actinomycetota; class Actinomycetes; order Mycobacteriales; family Micromonosporaceae; genus Micromonospora; species Micromonospora sonchi. Next base: position 139,598 of record NZ_BMNB01000016.1, read on the forward strand.
CTGGAGATCGTCACCGGGCGGTATGCCCGCAAGCGGATCCCGGACACGTACGCCAAGCTCGCCGCGCTGTCGATGGTGTCCGCGTTCGGCGGCGGTGACCTGGCCGGCGGCATCATCCAGGGGCTCGACCAGCTCTCCCGCTACGCCGGCAAGGGCTGACGCACCCGACGCACGACAACCGCGGCCGGCGTGAGCTGTCGCCCACGCCGGCCGCGAGGTTCGTCCGTCAGGCGCTGCGGGCGTCCCGGGCGCGGGCCTTCACCGCGCGGAGCACGCCGTCGCGGCCCTCGGCGACCAGCCGGCGCAGCGGGGCCGGGTGGCCCTCCTGCGCCAACCAGTCGTCGGTGGCCTCGATCGTCTCGTCGTCGACCAGGTACGCCGGGTACGCCAGCATGGCGAACTCCTGCGCCGGCTCGCTGTCCCGGCTGGCCCAGACCTGTCCCACCGCAGCGAAGTACCGCTGGCGGTACGGCGTGATCAGCTCGACCTGCGCCGGATGGGTGAAGCCCTGCAACAGCGCCCGGTTCCGCCAGTTCGGCAGCGACTCGGAGCCGGTCAGCTGCGCCCAGACCGCTGCCTTGTTCGCCTCGGTCGGCACCAGCGCGTGCGCGTACGCGGCCTCCCGCTCACCGCTGGAGGTCTTGTCGTCGGCCAGCTCGGCCTCGATCTCCGGCCCCCCGGCCGCGCCGTTGGCCGTCAGCGCCTGAACCACGCTCCAGCGCAGCTCGGTGTCGATGGTCAGCCCGGCCGTGACCTCCGTCCCCTCCAGCCAGCCGCGCAGGATCGCCAGATCCTCCGGCGCGCGGGCGGCCGAGACGAAGGCCCGGGCCCAGGCCAGCTGGAAACCGCTGCCCGGCTCGGCCGCGGCGAGGGCAATCCGCGCGGTGCGGGCCAGCTCGGCCCAGCCGGTCGGCGCCCAGGCCGGATCGGCGTAGAAGGTGAGCGCGCTGCTGGCCTGGCGCAGGGTCGCGGTGACCAGGTTGATGTCCGTCTCGGCGGGCAGGCCGGCCAGCACCAGCGCCACGTAGTCGCGGGTGGCCAGCTCCGCATCGCGGGTCATGTCCCAGGCGGCGGTCCAACACAGCGCCCGCGCGAGCGACGACTCGAAGCCGGCGATGTGCTGCACCACCGTCGCCATCGACCGCTCGTCCAATCGCAGCTTGGCGTACGTGAGGTCGTCGTCGTTGAGCAGCAGCACGTCGGCGGCGCGTACACCGGCGAGGTCGGTCAGCTCGGTCAGCGCACCGTCGATGTCGACCTCGTACCGCTCGCGGCGCACCAACCGGCCGTCGGTGAGGTCGTACAGGCCCACGCCGATGCGATGGGTCCGCAGCGTCGGGTGTTCCGCCGGCGCCTCCTGGCGGATCGACACCCGCTGGTACGTGCCGTCCGGGCCGATGCTCAGCTCCGGCCGCAGGGTGTTGACCTGCGCGGTCTCCAGCCACTGCGTGGCGAACTGGCGCAGCTCGCGGCCGGAGGCGGCCTCCAACTCGGTGAGCAGATCGTCGAAGGTGGCGTTGCCCCAGGCGTGCTTGGCGAAGTACGACCGCAGGCCCGCCAGGAACGGCTCCTCGCCCACGTACGCGACGAGCTGCTTGAGCACGCTGGCGCCCTTGGCGTACGTGATGCCGTCGAAGTTGACCTCGACCGCCTCCAGGTCCGGCATCTCGCAGTAGACCGGGTGGGTGGAGGAGAGCTGGTCCTGCCGGTAGCCCCAGTTCTTGCGGATGGACAGGAAGGTCGTCCAGGCGTCGTGGAACCGGGTGGCGTGGGTGTTGCACCAGTGGCTGGCCCACTCGGCGAACGACTCGTTCAGCCACAGGTCGTTCCACCAACGCATGGTGACCAGGTCGCCGAACCACATGTGGGCCATCTCGTGCAGGATCGTGTTGGCGCGCTGCTCGTACTCGAAGTCGGTGACCTGCGAGCGGAAGATGTAGTGCGACTCGGCGTGCGTGACGCAGCCGAAGTTCTCCATCGCGCCGGCGTTGAAGTCGGGCACCCAGAGCTGGTCGTACTTGGGCAGCGGGTAGCGCACCCCGAACTTCTCGTGGAAGAAGTCGAAGCCCTGCGTGGTGACCAGGTGCAGATCCTCGGCGTCGAGGTACTGCGCCATGCTCGCGCGGCAGAAGTAGCCCAGGTCGATCCCGTCGTGGGCGTACCGGACCTCGTGGTAGGGGCCGGCGCAGAGCGCGGTGATGTAGGTGCTCATCCGGACCGACTCGGCGAAGTGGACGGTCCTGCACCCCTCGCCGGCCGCCTCCTCCCGCTCCACCGGCATGTTGGAGACCACCTTCCAGTGCTCCGGAACGGTGGCGTGCCAGGTGTAGACGCTCTTCAGGTCCGGCTGGTCGAAGCAGGCGTAGACCCGCTGCGCGTCCGCGGTCTCGAACTGGCTGTAGAGGTACGTCTCACCGTCGACGGGGTCGACCGTGCGGTGCAGGCCCTGCCCCGAGTTGGAGTATGCGAAGTCCGCGTCGACGACCAGGGTGTTCTCGCTGGCCAGCCCGGTCAGCGTCAGTCCTTTCTCGGCCGACCAGTCGGACAGGTCGACCGGGGCGCCGTTGAGCGTCGCCGAGCGCACCGAGTCCGCCGCCACCTCGATGAAGGTGCTGGCACCCGGTTCCGCACAGCGAAAGCGCACCTGGGTGGTCGATCGGAAGGTGCGGCCTCCGGCCGCGTGGACGGCGCTGGACAGGTCCAGACTGATGTCGTACCCGGTCACGTCGAGCAGTCGGGCCCGCTCGATCGCCTCATCCTGCGTCAGGTTGCGCACTCCCGGCACTGTTCGTCTCCATCCCGCTCTCGCCGTGCGTCACGGTCGCGTCGTTCGTCGACCGCTCGTGACGGCCGGTCGCGCCTGAGTCTTCCATGTATGACCAGCCGACGGTGGGCGAGGTCACGCTCCCACTTTCCGCCCTTAGGGGCCGCTACGGAGCAATGATCAAGGGTACGCCGACCGGGTCGGTGTCGTCGCTATGAAGGGAGAGCACCGTGAACGAGCGAGTCGCTGTCGACATGTGGTTCGATCCGATCTGCCCGTGGGCGTGGATCACGTCCCGCTGGCTGCTGGAGGTGGAGCGGGTCCGCGAGGTCGAGGTCCGCTTCCACGTGATGAGCCTGTCGGTGCTCAACGAGGGTCGGGAACTGCCCGAGCAGTACCAGGAGCTGATGCGCACGGGGTGGGGCCCGGTACGCGTCTGCGTCGCCGCGCAGCAGCGGTACGGCTCGGACGCCGTCGGCAAGCTGTACACCGCCCTCGGTACCCGGATCCACCTCGGCAAGGAGCAGCTCGGGCCGGAGCTGTTCGCCGCGGCCCTCACCGACGCCGGACTGGACCCGGAACTGGCCGCCGCCGCCGAGGACACCGGGCTCGACCCGGCGCTGCGGGAGAGCCACGAGGCCGGGATGCGTCCGGTCGGCACCGAGGTCGGCACCCCGGTGATCCACGCCCCCGGCCCGGACGGCCGACCGGTGGCCTTCTTCGGCCCGGTGGTCACCCCGGCACCGAAGGGGGAGGCCGCAGGCCGGCTCTGGGACGGCGTACTGCTGGTCGCCGGCACTCCCGGCTTCTTCGAACTCAAGCGCAGCCGCAACGTCGACCCCATCTTCACCTGAGGTGTTTCCTCCACCCACCCACTGGACGGGGTGAGGGTCCGGCGGCGGAACCGTGGCGGGCGACGGTAGCGTGACCGGTCATGAAGGTCGTGCATCCGATCACCCGGGCCTGGATCACCACTGGCGGCACCGGTGCCCAGAACTACGACGAGTTCGCCGACGACGCGGAGATCACCGCGATCATCGAGTCGAACCCGCACAGTGCCCTCGGCATCGAGATGCCGCACCGGGCCCCGGAGAGCCTCGGCAAGTCCTTCGCCGACGCCCTCCCGGACGCGGTGAGCCGGCTCACCGAGGCGAAGGCCGACGGCAGCTACACGCCGGCCGAGCAGGTGGTGGTGCTGTACCGGATCAGCGCCCCGGGTGAGGCGTCGGCCTACGGCCTGTTCGCCATGGTCGACACCGACCAGATCTCCACCCGGGCCGACGAGCCGGGCCTGGTCATCCGCAACGAGGACGTCTTCATCGCCAAGGTGCGCGAGCGGGTCGCCCTGGCCGAGGCGCTGGGGCACCTGCTCTCGCCCGTACTCCTGCTGCAGACCGGGCGGGGCGACGAACTGCACGCCGCGCTCGCGAAGGCCACCGACGCGGCCGGCGCGCCCGCCGCCACCGACACCGACCAGGCCGGGCGTACGCACGCCATCTGGCCGATCGGCCCGGGCCCGGCGCAGGACGAGCTGACCGCCCTCGCGAGCGGCGGCGAGCTGGTCGTCGCCGACGGCAACCACCGCAGCCTGGCGGCGCAGACCGGTGGCCTGCCCCGCTTCCTGGCCGTGGTCACCACGCCCGCCTCGGTGGCCATCCAGCCGTACAACCGCCTGGTCAGCGAGCTGCCGGCCGCGCCGCAGGAGCTGCTCGACCGGCTGCGCGCCGCCGGCGCGCAGATCACCCCGGTCGACGGCCCGGTCGAGGTCCCGGCGGCCGGCGGCACCGTCGTGCTTCAGCTTCCCGGTCAGGCGTACGCGGTGACCCTGCCGCACACCGGCGCGAGCCGGCTGGAGAACCTCGACCACGCCCTGGTCGAACGGCTGCTGCTGCGCGACGCCCTCGGGCTGGATCCGGGCGACAAGCGGATCACCTACGTCGGCGGCGACTACCCGGCGAGCTGGCTGACCGGTGAGGTCGAGGCCGGGCGGGCCGAGCTGGCCATCCTCATCGCGCCGGTGACCGTCGACGACTTCGTCGCGGTGAACCTGGCCCGGGAGAAGATGCCCCGCAAGAGCACCTGGTTCACCCCGAAGGCGCGGGGCGGCCTGGTGGTCGCCGAGTTGCCGGAGCGGGCGTGACCCGGCGTCCCTCCCTTCCTCCGGCGCCGCCCCGGCGGTGCCCGGTTCGGCGGGCCTGACAGACTGCCCGGTATGCGCGTCTACCTGGGATCCGATCACGCCGGTTTCGAGCTGAAGGTGCACCTGGCCAACCATCTGGCCAAGCAGGGCTACGAGGTGGTCGACGTCGGCCCGCACGCCTACGACCCCGACGACGACTACCCGGCCTTCTGCCTGCACGCCGGTACGCAGGTGGTGGCGGACGCGGGCAGCCTGGGTGTGGTCATCGGCGGCTCGGGCAACGGCGAGCAGATCGCCGCCAACAAGGTCGCCGGGGTCCGGGCGGCGCTGGCCTGGAGCGTGGAGACCGCGCAGCTCGCCCGGCAGCACAACGACGCGAACGTGGTCGCCGTCGGGGCCCGCCAGCACACCCTCGACGAGGCCACCGCCATCGTCGAGGCGTTCCTGACCACCGGGTTCTCCGGCAGCGACCGGCACGCTCGCCGCATCGGTCAGGTGGCGGAGTACGAGAAGACCCGGGAGCTGCCCGACCTGCCCTGACCCTTCCGCCCCCGACCCTTCCGCCCGGTCCGGGTCACGTTGGCCGGCCCCGCTCATTCCGCCCGGTCCGGGTCACGTTGGCCGGCCCTGCCTCGCCGGCCGGTCTCCGGCGTGTCCCGTCTTCGCGGGCAGATCGGACGACGAACGGCTCCCCGGCTGATGGCTCGGGCCGGTCAGCGGCGGGGCAGTTCTTCGCGGGGTGTCCAGTTGCGGCGCACGATGACGATCCGTGCCGCCGCCTCGGCGAGATCCTCGTCGGTGGGCCGGGCAGCGTCCCGAGCCCGCATCGCCGCTGTCACGCTCACCTGCGACGAGCCGGAGCCGACCAGCCCGCGGAGTCCCCGCTCGCCCTCCTCGGCGCCGTTGCGCCGCCCGCGCGGCGCGTCACCGCCGTCGTGCACCCCTGCGGTGGTAGCGGCCGTACCCGCCTCCCCAGCACCGTCCTGCCCGCCGTGGTGCCGGTGCCGTCGCCGCCGTCGCCCCTCATCCCCCACCTCCCCGACATTACCCGTCCCACCGCCCTCGCCCGCCCCCTCGCCCCCGCCCCACCGCCCCACCGCCCCACCGCCCCCGCCCCACTGCCCCACGCCACCCCGCACCCGCACCCCGCACCCCACGCCCCACGCCCCACCAAGCCACGCCGATCATGCACTTTTGATCAGCGCAAAAGCTGGCAAAATACCGCAAAATCCCGACCAAAAGTGCATGATCGCCGGGGCGGGGTGAAGGCCGTCATCGGTGCGATGCGGTCCGATCTAGCGCCACCGGTAATAGGGCGGTGGCGGCGAGGCGGGGTTGTGGTCGAAAGCGGCCCGGGGGTAGGACATGAGGGTCAATCACGTCCGCAACCGGCGCAGCCTGTAGGACACCCCCAACCCGTGGCCCCTTGCACAGGACTCCGCAACTCGTGGCACTGTGCACCGGACTCCGCAACTCGCGGTCTCAATCGGCCCGGAAACCCCGACATGCCGCAACTCATGCCGCCCACGGGGCCGGACACCCCGACATGCCGCAACCCGCGCCCGCCCTGGGCGCCCCAACACTCCGACATGCCGCAACCCGCGCCCGCCCTGGGCGGCCCCAACACCCCGACATGCCGCAACCCGGTGGTGACCGGGGTGACCGGGGTGGCCGGCTCGGGGGCATGGCGGGGCAAGGTGGTCTGGTCTACGGATCAGGTCGTCGGGGCGGGCCGGGGCGTGGCAGAACGGGGCGGGGCGGGGCAGAACGGGCCGGGGCGTGGCAGAACGGGGCGGGGCGGGGCGATCAGATCGTCGTGGCGTGGCGTCCGGGCCGGTCACGCCTGCGCACCATCCAGGTCAGTACCGCAGGCCGCCGGTCTGGTCGCGGGACGTGGGGTGGCGGGGCATGGCGGGGCGCCGGCAGCGGCATCACCCCGGCCGCCGATGGCGGGGCGGGCACCGCCGGGGCGGGGTGGCATGGGGTCGGTCAGAAGACCTCCATGGCGGAGGCGGCGCGGTGCCAGGCGAAGGCGGGCCCGGCCGAGGCCAGGGCGCCGGGGTGCAGTTCGCGTACCCGACCGGCGTCGGCCAGCGCGGTGAGTTTGGCGCCGCCGAGGAACAGTTCGCCGAGGCAGCGTACGTCGCAGGCCAGATCAGCCGGGCCGCTCGCCGGGGTGCAGACGGCGGTCTTCGGGCCGCCGCGCAGCCGCCACCGTCCCGTGTTCTCCGGCAGCAGTTCGTCGGTCACCTCGATGACCACGTCGACGTCGGTGGCGTAGCGTCGGGCGGCCAGCGCGGCCGGCACGTCGACCACGCGTACCCACAGTGCGTCGATCAGCTGGGGGCCGAGCCGACGCGGTTCGTCGACCAGCCGCAGCAGTGGTTCGTCCTCGGCCGCCCGCCCCCAGGACAGCTGCCGGGTCAGGTCGATCGACAGCAGCATCCGCCAGATCGCCTGGTACGCCACCGGGCTGGTCGTCACCACCTCGTCGACGGTGGTGGTGGACTTCGGGCCGGTGCTGCCCCACTCGGCCTTGGTGCGGAAGAGCCCGTACCCGTCGATGCCGTCCGGTCCCTCGTGCAGCACCACTCGCCGTTCGGTGGCGCCGCCGCGCTGCGATTCCGGGTCGACCAGCACGTACCGCCACCACCGGTCGTCACGAGCGGACCAGCCGGGCCGGCCGGCGCGGGCGCGGTCGTACACCCGGGCGAGGTCGGGCTGGCGGTCGGCGGGCCGGTCCAGTCGCAGCCGGCCCTCGTCGGGGGCCGGGGCGGGCATCCGCAGTTCGGCGGTCTCAGCGGTGATCAGGACCCGCTGCGACGCCAACCCGTAACCGAAGCGGGGGTAGATCCGGCCTTCGCTGGCCCAGAGCACCGCGACCGGCTCCCGGCCGGCGTCGTGGATCTCCCGCAGCTGCCGGCGCATCATCGCGGTGAGCAGGCCCCGGCGGCGATGGGTGGGTGCGACCCCGACCATGCTGACGTGCGCCGCCGGCATCCCGCCGCCGGGCACGGTCAGCTCCCGGGTGAAGGTCGCGGTGGTGGCCACCACATCCGCTCCGTCGCGTACGACGAGAGCCCGCTCCGGTTCGAAGATCGCGCGTTCGGCCTCGTGTGCCTCGGGCTCGACCCCGTGGTGGAACAGGGAGTTGAGGAAGCCGTTCATCTCGCCGAAGTCTTCGGCACGGGCGGTCTCGATGGGCAGGGAAGACGTCGTCACTTGGTTGTGTCTAACCGATGGGTGCGGCGAACGCGACCCATTTGCCGGCTGGCTACCCTCGAAGTCTCCAGCGGTGACCGGTGGTCGCCGCCGGTCAAGGGGAGGGGACTAGATGGCCGACCAGACGCAGCCGTGGGCGGAACGGACCGTCGAGGTGCCGCCCGGTGCCGCAGTGCCGCCGCAGCGCGACCCGTATCGGCGCGGTGTGGCATCGGTCGGGCCCCGGACGCCCACCGAGCCGTTCGCGACGGTGGAACACGAGCCGACCGGCACCGGTTGGCCGGGCGAGCCCGCCCCGCGTCGGCCACTCAGTTGGCACGTGGCGCAGCTGAAGCGGGGCGGCGAGTGGAGCGTGGCGGGTGGATTGTTCGCCTTCGTGTGCTGGGGCATCTGGGCGATCTCCGGCGGCGGCGACCTGGCCGGGCAGTTCCTGATCTTCGTCCTGAGCCTGCTGGTGGCGGTCGGGCTCTTCGCGTTGGCCCGGCTGCTGGGCCGGTTGGTGCTGGAACGGCAACTCGGTCGGATACGGCGCAGTGCCCGCGGCGCCCACCTGGTCACCGCGATCTTCCTGACCGGCCTGGGCATCGCCTACCTGCAACAGACGCAGTGGATCGTGGACGCCTGGAACTGGGTGACCGGCTGAGCCCGCCGCCGGGCGGGTGGCGCCACGCCAACCCGCCCGGCCGGGCCGGCCGCGGCACCGCGACCGGAAGGTCGTCACTCCACCAGGACGCGCCTGCATACCCGGCCGCCGCCGGTTCATCCGTGGCCGGCTCCGGATCCACCCTCGGGGCGGAACCGGGACGCCGAGCGAGTTGACCTGAACCGAACTTCAGGTTCTAGCGTCGGCGGATGAGCTTGCTCGACGAGGCGTACCAGCAACTCCGGCACTCCGGTCCGGAGCGTGACGGCTGGCTGTCCAACCACGCACCGATGGCGGTGGAGGCGCTGGTGCGGCACGGCCACGAGGCGGAGGTGCCGCGCTGGCTCGACGGGTACGCCGACCGCTTGGAGGAGCGCCCACGCGGCATCGCGCCGATCGTCGCCGACGAGTGGCGCGACCCGCTCGGCGACCCGGTGCGTACCGGCGACTGGCTCGACCACTTCGACCGGGAGCTGGCCGACGCACCGTGGCGGGAGGTGCTCGCCCGCTGGTGGCCGCGCCTGCTGCCCGGCATCGCGGCCGGCGCCACCCACGGCGTGATCCGGGTCGGCCACGCCGTGCGCGCACTGCTCGACCAGGAGACCGCCCCACGCGTCACCGAACTCGGCCAGGGGCTGGCCTACTGGGCGGCCCGATGGCAGCCCCTTGCACCGCCCGGCGTCGGACCGTACCCGGTCACCGATCCGCGTACCGCGCTCGACGCGGTGCCCCGGGTGCCCGACCAGCGCGCCGGCATCCGGGCCCGCCTTGCCCAGTTGGCCGAGCTTCCATACTGGCCGGACGCCGCCGGCGCGGTCCCCGACACCGCGGTTCCCGGCACCGCGGCCCCCAGCATGATCGGTGCGGTGCCCGACGCGGCGGTGGCTCGCGCGTCGTGGGCCAGCGGGAACGGGGACGAGGGAGCGGCTCGGGCCAGCCGGGGCCCGGAGGCCGTACCCGAGCGGCTGGCCGGCATCGTGGCCGCCGCCGTGGCCCGGCACGGCACCCATGGGTACGCCAACCCGGTCATGCTCGTCCACGCCGCCACCGCGCCGAACGCGGTGCTGCGTACCCTGCCCGCCCTGCCGCGGACGCTCTGGGCGCCGAGCCTCGCCGCCGCCTGGGCGGCAACGGCGGCGATCACCTCGGCGTACGCCCCGGCGATGGGGCGTCCCGTCCCGCCGCCCCGGCCAGAGCTGGACGCCGCCGAGGTGATGAGGCGGGCGGTGGACTCCGGCGACGCCCACGCGATCAAGTTCGCCGACGCCGCCGTCGAGGCGTACGCCCGTTGCGGCGACCCCGCCCTGCTCGCCGCCTCGGTACGCGCGCAGATCGCGGCCTGACGACTTCCGGGCCGGGACCCGGGCATGCCTGTCACCGGTTTCCGCCGTACCGTCGTCTCATGCAGGTGATCTCCGTGAACGTGGGCAGGCCGCGACGCAACCCGTGGAAGGAGGGGTTGGGGCTGACCGGCATCGACAAGCGACCGGTCGAGGGCCCGGTGGCCGTGGTCGCGCCCGGCCCCAAGGGCACCGGCGAGGTCGGTCTGGCCGGCGACCGCGTCTACGACGTGGCCCACCACGGCGGCACCGACCAGGCCGTCTACGCGTACGCGCGGGAGGATCTCGACCGCTGGGCGGGCGAGTTGGGCCGGACCCTCGACAACGGCTCCTTCGGGGAGAACCTGACCACCGCGGGCATCGACGTCAACCGCGCTCTGATCGGCGAGCGCTGGCGGATCGGGCCGGACGTCGTCCTGGAGGTCTCCGGCCCGCGGATCCCGTGCGGGACGTTCCAGGGCTGGCTGGACGAGCGTGGTTGGATCAAGCGGTTCACGCAGGCCGCCGTGCCCGGCCCGTACCTGCGGGTGATCGAGCCCGGCCAGGTTCGCGCCAGCGATCAGATCGAGGTCGTGCACCGGCCCGACCACCAGGTGACCGTCGAACTTGCCTTCCGCGCGATGACCCTCGAACCGGAGCTGTTGCCGCAGCTGCTGGTCGCCGACGCCCTGCCCGAGGAGGACCGGGAACGCGTCCGCCGGCGCAGTTCCACCGGGTAGCCGGGACGGGGAACGACGGAGCCAGCACTGACCGCGTCACCGGCGCTGGTGACGGTACGTGGCCGGACCCGTCGCGTTGCCGGATCCTGTTTCAATGACCGCCATGACGATCGATCCGACGATCGCCGTTGACATCGAGGCGGGATACATCTACCTGTTCGACGACCGGGCGGAGCGTCTGGCGTGTATCCGGCTGATGCGGAAGAACCTCGGTCTCCTCCGGAACCTGCTGTAGCCCCGAACGCGGTCATTCCGCGAGATAGCCGGTGGCGGGATCGATCTCGGCGAGGAAGTCGCGGATGGCCTGCTCCATCTCCGGCCGGCTCATCGCCCAACCATCCGACCGGGAGAGCCCGAAGCCGTAGTCGTGCGGCCCGCTGAGCCAGTCGAAGTTGTACGTGCCGGGCGCCGGTGACCAGACGCGGAAGTCCTGCCCGTCGATCGTCAGCAGGAGCGAGTCACCGTCGCCGGGTGTGGGCCGCAGATGCTCGGGCACCACACCGGGCTGTGGCTCGCTGGAAATGTCCGTCCTCCTCACCATCCGAAACGGGACAGGTGGCGTGGTCTGCGGACAGCAGAGTGTGGGCGCACCCTTGCCGGTCTGCTCCGAGCCTGACCGCCGGTGCCGGCACGCGTCTCGACCCCGCCCGTTGCCGTCGGCTGCTTCGATGACGTCCATGAGGATCGATCAGCCATCGGCATGATTGCAGCGACAACAGCACTGACGGCGACCGAGGGGTGGTGATCTGATGACGTTCGCTGACGGAGTGATCCAGGTGTCGCCGCGCTCGCCGCCGCTCTGACCCTGGACCAGCCCGGGTGGGCGGTGTTCTCCGGGCTGGCGGCGGCCGGACTCGTCGCGCTCTGCTGGCACCTGCTGCCCTGACCGCCCCCGAGCGACGCCCCCCATCCGTGCCGAGCCGGTCCTAGACTCGGTTGCCGACCACTTGACGCCCGGGTCGATCCTGAGTGGAGGCATCCGGAGGAGGAGGACTCCGTCATGGTGGACAACGCGGTGCAGGCGTACATCACGGCGACCGCGGCGCGGCTGACCGCAGACGGCTGCGACGTGCACACGGAAGACTGGCACGGCACTGCCGTTCTGGTCGGCTACCGCTCGGATTTCCGCGTCCAGTGGATGGCGACGAAGTTGCATTTGCTCACGATCGTGGCCCCCGCATCCGACGTCACCATGGCAGACGCGGAGTCCTTCACGAAAGCGGCATTCGCGTACGCGGAAACGCGTAAGGGACAGTGGCGCGGCTTTCAGTCCGGTGTCGCCGTCTTTCCCGGCCTCGTCGGCACGCACGTCGACCCGGCCGCGATGGCCTGGGCGCAGAAGCAGCAACTGCTGCACTTCGCCAGCATGGCGCGCCCGGTCGTCGTGGATGTGACTGCCGGCACCGTTGGGTGCTACCGCCGTACCCCGGCCCTCGGTTTTGTCTATGCGGGACATCTTCGCCGCAAACTCGACGCGTACTTTCCCGCTCCTGGCCGGCAAGGCGCCCTCGGCGGCTCGTGATAAGCGGAGAAAGCTGGTGGAAAGTGTCGGTGCCCGCGCGTACGGCGCGGGTCCGGTCGGGGTGCGCGGCGCGAAGCCCATCGGCCCAGGCCTCGGCGGTGGCCGACCACCCCGCGATCCTTCCCCCGCGCCAGCGAGTACGACTCAGGACAGCGCCGGTCCCGAGTCTCCGGTACGTTCCGCCGGATGAACCCTGCGTCGAGGCGTGCCTCCACCATCCGCATCATCGGCAACTTGGCCCTGGTCGCCGGACTGCTGGTCTCGATCATCACGCTGTCGAGCGACACCGGGTGGATTGAGCCGCACATCCTGGCGGGCTTCCTCGTCGCCGTGGGGATCGGGTTGCGCATCGAAGCCGCGATCAGCGAACCTCGGGCTTGACCACCGAACCGGCGGCGTCAAGGGTGGGCCCGCATCCGTCGTCACCCAGTTGGTCACTCAGACAGTTTCTGCGGCAGTCGGTTCAGCCGCCGTCGTGCGTGCACGTCGTTCTCACTGAGGGCAGCAAGTTCATCGTGCCGCCCGGCCCGGACGAGTAGGTCCATGTGCCACAGGTGAGCGTTGTGCCGGACGTGGTCGGAGCTGTAACACTCCGCTACGGCACTGACCTCTGAGACAGCTCGGTTCCAGTCACCGCGCTCCTCAGCGATACGCGCAGCTTCGTACCAGGTAAACATGAACCAATGGTAGGGCGCCGCTTTTTCACGCGCCAGAATTCCGGTGCGTATGGCGGGATGCTCGACCATGAGGAATGAGATTGCGCAGACGGGGAAGGAGCTGCGGTCGGGCGCATTTCCGCGAGGGCGCCATCCACCCTTTCTGCTGCATTGCCGATGTGAAGTTCAAAGGGTGAAGACATGCAGGGCGACGACCTTCGTGGCCAGCCCGGGGGACGATTCCCCGTTGCACCCGATGAGGTGACGAAGCTGCAGTTCGTCCGCCGAGAGTGGGGCTTGATGTCGACCTGTAGCCGCACGGCCGAACCGGCTGTCGCGGCCCGCACCTCCGACAGGTTGACGCCGTTGATTGCGACAGCAAATTAGCGAAGCTGGGACAAGTCTGCTACGGTCATAAGAACATCTGTCTGTCTCTGAACTGGTCGATACGTGCGGATTCTGGCGACCGGATGGCTCCGTCCTGCCCGTGAGGGTGGGTGCGGGTCCGCATGGCGAGAATAGAGGAACATACGTGACGAACGGAAAAAGAGTAGCGATTGTCGGTGCCGGCCCCTCGGGCATGGCCCAGTTGCGGGCCTTTGAGACCGCAGCGCGTGCGGGGGTGGACATCCCCGAGATTGTCTGTTTTGAGAAACAGGCTGACTGGGGTGGCCAGTGGAACTTCACCTGGCGCACCGGACTCGACGAGTACGGCGAGCCCGTGCACACGAGCATGTACCGCAACCTGTGGTCGAATGGACCGAAGGAAGCACTGGAGTTCGCTGATTACACCTTCGACGAGCACTTCGGTCGCGCCATCTCCTCATACCCGCCGCGCACGGTTCTGTGGGACTACATCGCCGGCCGGCTGAAGAAGACGAACGTGCGCGATTTCATCCGTTTCCAGACCGTCGTGCGCTGGACGGAATACGACGCCGAGCGTGAGGTCTTCACGCTCACGGCCGAGAATCTCCCCACCGGAGAAACGACGACCGAGGAGTTCGACCATGTGGTCGTCGCCAGCGGCCACTTCTCTTTCCCTCACGTGCCGCAATTCCCTGGCATCGAAACCTTTCCCGGGTACATCGCCCACGCGCACGACTTCCGCGGCGCGGAAGCCTTCAAGGGGCAGGACGTCCTCGTCGTCGGCTCCAGCTACTCGGCCGAGGACATCGGCAGCCAGGCGTTCAAGATGGGCGCACGCTCGGTGACGGCGAGCTATCGTTCCGCGCCGATGGGCCACGACTGGCCCGAGGGCTTCGAGGAACGCCCCGCCATCAGGCGCATCGAGGGCAACAGGGTCCACTTCGCAGACGACTCCTCGAAGCACATCGACGCGATCATCCTGTGCACCGGCTACCTGCACAAGTACCCGTTCCTGCCCGACGAGCTCGCGCTGGCATCCCCGAACAACGTGTACCCGGACGGCCTTTACCGCGGTGTCGTGTGGCAGGACAACCCGCGTCTGGCCTACCTCGGCGCGCAGGACCAGTGGTTCACCTTCAACATGTTCGACGCGCAGGCCTGGTACGTACGCGACCTCATCCTGGGCCGCGCCGAGCTGCCGTCGGAGGCCGAACGCTCGGCGTCCATCGCCGAGTGGCGGGAACGTTTCGAAAAGCTTTCCTCGGCCGACGAAGAGATCCGCTTCCAGGCCGACTACGTGCGTGATCTGCTGCGGCAGACGGACTACCCCGAGTTCGACCTCGACCGGGTCGTCGAGATCTTCCTCGCGTGGATGCGCGACAAGAAGGCCGACATCATGGGCTACCGCGACCGTGTCTACCGCTCGGTCATGACGGGAACCCTGGCCGCCGAGCACCACACACCGTGGCTCGAAGAGCTCGACGACTCGATCGAGCGCTACCTCGCCGAGGACCCCGCCAAGACCCCGCAGAACGCTGAGCTCAAGCGCAGCGGCGTAACTCCCCGAGGTCGAGGTCGGACCCCACTACGGGTCAGGGGCACAGCAGCTCTCACTGCGGGCTCCTGACCCGTATCCAATGGCACGCAAGATCAAAGGTGCCTGAGACGAGAAACGGCCCAGGTTTGGCGATCACGCCGCTGACCTGGGCTGGAAGGGGTGGAGCGGGCGACGGGAATCGAACCCGCACCGTCAGTTTGGAAGACTGAAGCTCTGCCATTGAGCTACGCCCGCGTACGCCCGGAAAGCCGGACGCGCCCGACAGCCTACCGAATGCCGGCGGCGCCCGCGCGGCCGCATCCCCTGCGCCACGCCATCATGATCCACACAACTTCGGCGATGTTGCGGTATCCACAGCGGCGGGATACCGCAACATCGCCGAAGTTGCGCCCAGCCAGCCAGCCAGCCAGCCAGCCAGCCAGCCCAGCCCGCCCGCCGAGGCCGCACTGACCGGTTCGTCCTCGTTCGGCGGGTTGGGTGATGCCCCGGCACCCGGGTGCCGGGGGGACGGCATAGACTGCTCGTCGCCACGGGGTGTGGCGCAGCTTGGTAGCGCACTCGCTTTGGGAGCGAGGGGCCGTGGGTTCAAATCCCGCCACCCCGACTGCCGCAAGATCAGGGTGTCGGCACCCGGGACCGCCGGCGTGCGGGGCAGCCTCGCCGTGGGCCCCCGGGCGCTGCCGGCCGGCCGCGCCGGCTCGCCTACACTCGATGGGCCGAAAAGAGCGCCCAGATTCAACCGAGATCCGTCAAGGAGTACGCCTGTGAAGAGCACCGTCGAGACTCTGAGCCCGACGCGCGTGCGGCTCGCCATCGAGGTGCCGTTCGTCGAGCTCGAGCCGAGCCTCAAGAAGGCGTACCGGGAGATCGGCCAGCAGATCCAGATTCCCGGCTTCCGTAAGGGGAAGGTGCCGCCGGCGATCATCGATCAGCGGGTGGGCCGGGGCACCGTGCTCAACGAGGCGGTGCAGGAGGCGATCCCGCAGAACATCCTCTCCGCGGTCCGCGAGCACGACCTGAAGACCCTGGGCCGCCCCGAGGTCGAGATCACCGAGTTCAACGACGGCGACTCGCTGAACTTCACCGCCGAGGTCGACGTCCGGCCGGAGATCACCCTGCCCGACCTGGCCGGCATCGAGGTCACCGTCGACGAGCTGCAGATCGACGAGAGTGAGATCGACGAGCAGGTGAACGGCCTGCGCGAGCGGTTCGCCACCCTCAAGACCGTCGAGCGGGCCGCCGTCGAGGGCGACTACGTCCAGATCGACCTGCGGGCGACCGTCGACGGCGAGGAGGTGCCGGGCGGCTCGGCCACCAACATCTCCCACGAGGTGGGCAGCAAGCAGCTGCTGCCCGGCCTGGACGAGGCCCTCGTCGGCCTCGCCGCGGGCGAGGAAACCACCTTCGTCACCCAGCTCGTGGGCGGCGACTTCGCCGGCCGGGACGCCGACGTGGCGGTGACCGTGCGTACGGTCAAGGAGAAGGAGCTGCCCGAGCTGGACGACAGCTTCGCCGAGATGGCCAGCGAGTTCGACACCATCGAGGAGCTGCGCAACGACCTGCGCGAGCGGGTCACCCGGGGCAAGCGGGTCGAGCAGATCTACGCCGCCCGGGACAAGGCCCTGGAGCAGCTCGTCGAGGCCGCTGACGTGCCGGCGCCGGAGGGCGTGATCCGCGACGAGGTGGAGAGCCGCAAGGAGGCGATGACCGACCAGCTGGAGCGCATCGGCGCCTCGCTGGAGGACTACCTCGCCGCCGAGGAGAAGACCGAGGAGCAGATCGACGTCGAGCTGACCGAGGCCGCCACCCAGGGCGTCAAGGTCCAGCTGCTGCTCGACACCCTCGCCGACGCCGAGGACGTGCAGGTCTCCGACGACGAGTTCGGTCACGAGATCGTCCACCGCGCGCAGCGTGCCGGCATGGCGCCGCAGCAGTACTACGACCAGCTGGTCCGCTCGGGTGCGGCCGGCGCGGTCTACGGCGACGTCCGCCGCGGCAAGGCGCTCGCCGCGATCATGGAGCGCATCACGATCAAGGACGCGGCCGGCAACGTGGTCAGCCTGGACGCGCTGCGTGAGGCGAGCGAGGCGGAGCACGGCCACGAGCACTGATCGCCGGGTGGGGCCACCGTCCGCCGGTCGCGGTGGGTGGTGGCCCGATCCCTTTTCCGGGTACGCCTTCCGAAGGCTGCGCTGAGAGCGAACAGTGCCCGGAGCGGGCGTCCGGCCCCGGACTCAGCGGTTAGTGTCGGACACGACGGTACGGAGAGCGAAGGGCTGCCATGACCGACATGCACATCCCAGCGAAGCCGCTCCGGGCGATCGAGGCCCGTGGTGGCGACAACATTGGCAACCTCGACGACTCGGTCTACAACCGGTTGCTCAAGGAACGGATCATCTTCCTGGGCAGCGAGGTGAACGACCAGGTGGCCAACCGCATCTGCGCGCAGTTGCTGCTGCTCGCCGCGGAGGACCCGGACCGGGACATCTTCCTCTGGATCAACTCGCCGGGTGGCTCGGTCTACTCGGGCATGGCGATCTACGACACCATGCAATACATCGACAACGACGTGTCGACCGTGGCGATGGGCATGGCGGCGTCCATGGGTCAGCTGCTGCTCTGTGCGGGCACCCGGGGCAAGCGCTACGCCCTGCCGCACGCCCGGATCATGATGCACCAGCCCTCCGGTGGCGTGGGCGGCACCGCCGCCGACATCGCCATCCAGGCCGAGCAGATGCTCTACACCAAGCGGATGTTCCAGGAGCGGGTCGCCTTCCACACCGGCCAGTCCCCGGCGCAGATCGAGGCGGACTCGGACCGGGACCGCTGGTTCACCGCCCAGGAGGCCGTGGACTACGGCTTCATCGACAAGGTGATCACGGGGGCCGCCCAGGTTCCCGAGGGCGCCGGGACCCTGAGCTGATCGAGGAGCAGACGATGACCGACCTGAGCCTGCCGCCGCAGTTCGCGGCGGTGCACAACCGCTACGTCCTGCCGTCCTTCGTCGAGCGCACGTCGTACGGGGTCAAGGAGTCCAACCCGTACAACAAGCTCTTCGAGGACCGGATCATCTTCCTCGGGGTCCAGGTGGACGACGCGTCGGCCAACGACGTGATGGCCCAGCTGCTCACCCTGGAGGGGACGGACCCCGACCGGGACATCATCATGTACATCAACTCGCCGGGCGGCTCGTTCACCGCGATGACGGCGATCTACGACACCATGCAGTACGTCCGGCCGGACATCCAGACGGTCTGCCTCGGCCAGGCTGCCTCCGCCGCGGCGGTGCTGCTGTCGGCGGGCACCCCGGGCAAGCGGATGGCGCTGCCGAACTCGCGGATAATCATCCACCAGCCGGCCACCGAGGGCGGCTACGGGCAGGGCTCGGACATCGAGATCCAGGCCCGGGAGATCCTGCGGATGCGTACCCAGCTGGAGGAGATGCTCTCCCGGCACTGCAACCAGCCGGTCGAGAAGGTCCGCAAGGACATCGACCGTGACAAGATCATGACGGCCGAGGAATCCCGCGAGTACGGGCTGGTCGACACGATCCTCACCAGCCGTAAGAAGGGGCTGCTGGCCGCGAACGCCGCCAGCTGACCGGTACCAGATCAGAGGTCGGCCGGGTCTGCCGCCGGCCGACCTCTGACACACCCGTTTTGGGGGTCGGAGAAACCTCCGCCAGCGGGTAACGTCGGGTCCGTACCACTTGGTCGGGCGATCGACAGAGTGGGAAGAAGACGGGCGGAACCAGTGTCCGCAGGTCGTGGCCGGGGCTCCGGCCGATGAGTGCGCAGGGAGACTAGGTGGCACGGATCGGTGACGGCGGCGACCTACTCAAGTGCTCCTTCTGCGGCAAGTCGCAGAAGCAGGTCAAGAAGCTCATCGCGGGCCCCGGGGTCTACATCTGCGACGAGTGCATCGATCTCTGTAATGAGATCATCGAAGAGGAGTTGGCCGAGTCCGGCGAGGTGAAGTGGGAAGAGCTTCCCAAGCCGATGGAAATCTGCCAGTTCCTCGACACCTACGTCGTGGGGCAGGAGCACGCCAAGAAGGCGCTCGCCGTCGCGGTCTACAACCACTACAAGCGGATCCAGGCCGAGGCGGCCGGCGCGCCGGGCGCCGGCGGCGACGGCGTGGAGTTGGCCAAGTCGAACATCCTGCTGCTCGGCCCGACCGGGTGCGGCAAGACGCACCTGGCGCAGACCCTCGCGCGGATGCTCAACGTGCCGTTCGCCATCGCCGACGCGACCGCCCTGACCGAGGCGGGCTACGTCGGCGAGGACGTGGAGAACATCCTCCTCAAGCTGATCCAGGCCGCTGACTACGACATCAAGCGCGCCGAGACCGGCATCATCTACATCGACGAGGTCGACAAGATCGCCCGCAAGTCGGAGAATCCTTCGATCACCCGCGACGTCTCCGGCGAGGGCGTCCAGCAGGCGCTGCTGAAGATGCTCGAAGGCACCGTGGCGAACGTGCCGCCGCAGGGTGGCCGGAAACACCCGCACCAGGAGTTCATCCAGATCGACACCACCAACGTGCTGTTCATCTGCGGTGGTGCCTTCGCCGGTCTGGATCAGATCATCGAGGCCCGTACGGGCCACGGCGGCACCGGCTTCGGTGCCCGCCTCCGTGCCGTCTCCGAGCGCTCCACCGACGACATCTTCAGCCAGGTGATGCCGGAGGACATGCTCAAGTTCGGGCTGATCCCGGAGTTCATCGGCCGGCTGCCGGTGATCACCAGCGTCCGCAGCCTCGACCGCGCGGCCCTGGTCCGGATCCTCACCGAGCCCCGCAACGCCCTGGTCCGGCAGTACCAACGCCTCTTCGAGCTGGACGGCGTCGAGCTGGAATTCGAGCGGCCGGCACTGGAGGCGATCGCCGACCAGGCGATGTTGCGCGGCACCGGGGCCCGCGGCCTGCGCGCCATCATGGAGGAGGTCCTGCTCTCCGTGATGTACGAGGTGCCCAGCAACCCCGACGCCGCCCGGGTGCTCATCAGCCGCGAGGCGGTGCTGGAGAACGTGAACCCCACCATCGTTCCGCGCGAGTTCACCGGCCGCCGGGCCCGGCGCGAGCGCGAGGAGAAGTCGGCCTGAGTCGCCGGCCGCCGACTCGCACTGCACTTGGCGCTCCTCCGCCCGTACGCTGGCAGCCATGCGCGTCGCCGTCTGCCAGCTGAACTCCCGGGACGACCGGAAGGCCAACCTCACCGCCGCCGAAGCCCTGATCGACCGCGCGGCCGACGCCGGTGCGGACCTGGTGCTTCTCCCCGAGTACGTCGACTACCTCGGGCCGGGTGCCAGGATGCCCGCACCAGAGTCGGCCGGCGGTGAGGTCGGGAGTTTCTTCGCCGCCGTCGCGCAGCGTCGCGGCGTCTGGCTGATCGCCGGTTCCTTCCACGAGGCCGGTCCCGATCCCGAGCGCACCTGGAACACCACACTGGTCTTCGACCGCTCCGGCACGCTCGCCGCCAGCTATCGCAAGATCCATCTGTACGACGTGGAGATTCCCGGCCGGGTCTCGTACCGGGAGTCGGCGACGGTGGCGCCGGGTGACCGGACGGCGGTGGTCGACGTCGAAGGGCTCCGGGTGGGCCTGTCGATCTGCTACGACCTGCGCTTTCCTGAGCTGTACCGCGAACTCGCCACCGAGGGTGGTGCTCACCTGCTGGTGGTGCCGGCGGCGTTCATGATGCACACCGGGCGGGACCACTGGGAGGTGCTGCTGCGGGCCCGGGCGATCGAGAACCAGTGCTTCGTCGCCGCGGCCGGCCAGACTGGTGATCACGAGCCGGGTCGTACCTGTTACGGGCGCAGCATGGTGATCGACCCGTGGGGAACGGTGCTGTCGCAGGTGCCCGACGGCCCGGGGTTCGCGGTCGCCGACATCGACCTGGACTCCCTGGCGCGCATCCGTGCCGAGCTGCCGAGCCTGGCCAACCGCCGGCTCTGAGCGCAAAGCTACCCCTGCAACAGGACACCCAGCAGCGCGAATCCGACGATCACGGCGGCGGTGACCAGCAATGCCGTGCTCATCCGCGACGGGCCGCGCCGCGCCAGGCGTCCGATCGAGACCACGACGGCGAAGAGCACGAGCGCTCCGATGATCAGCTGCCAGAAGGGCAGCAGGAGGCCGAGCAGAGCGTCCTCGGCGAGGACCGGGGGCCGGGACACGTCATCCATGCCAGACACTCTGGCACGCTCGGGCCTGCCACGGTCCCCACCAGGAGGACTGGATATCGGGGGCGGGAACCTGCCAGCCGGCCGGGACAGCTCCGCCTCGGTCGGCCCGCGGCTCCCGGGAGCAGACGTGGAGCGCGTCGACGAAGAGATCGACAGGCTATGATTTGCCTTCTCCTGGCCGGACGCGTAACTTCCTCTCTGCACGAAGGAGGCCGGGGCAAACCGGCCGAGAGCGGGCGCCAGGATCGCGGTGACGATGTCGACGTGAGACTGAGACCGGGCGGTGCGGCGACTTCATGAGATGGAGTTGCGATCGCGAAGCCGACCGGGTAGAGTTCGGGAGCCGGCAGGAGCCGGGCGGGTCGCCGCAAGCGATCGGCCGGTCTGCGGCTTTCCACGACAGAAACGACCGCCGCAAGGCGTGCGTCATCGTGGGTCTTGAGCAAAGCTACGGAATAAACCTGAGGCATCAGGTTGACCCCGAAGAGCGGCTCGGATAGTTTGGAGCGGTTGCCCCAGACACGATTCCAGTAAAAGGGATCGGCGTGTGGTGTGTGGTTGTTCTTTGAGAACTCAACAGGGTGCTTGATAAGCCAGTGCCAAGTTATTGCTCGTGGCTGGCCTTTCGGGGTTGGTTGTGGGTGTTTTTGGCAGCATTTTTGTTGCTGGGATTTT